>NZ_FOSG01000024.1 GCF_900114215.1 Streptomyces mangrovi
GCCGTCCTGGTGATGAGCACAGGAGCGGCCTTCGCGAGCAGTTTCCGGGGCTGGTCCGGTGCGCACTACACCGGCACCAGCTCGGAGGTCACCAGGTGCGGCTGCAGCAACCTCAGCCTCAACCACCGCGGGTCCTACCGGTTCGACCACACGGGTCAGGACGCGAGCATGTTCAACACCCGCAACTGTCAAGGAAGCCCGCACTACACCTTCCGGGGCGACGCGTCGAGCCCCGCGCCCGTCGGCTGGCGGAGCATCTACATTCACTGCTGACCTCGACGCACTCCGCCGCGAACACCACGGGATCATCCGTCGGCGTGCATTCCATGAGGATGCACGCCGGGGGTGGTCCCTGCCGGAAGCGGGTCAAGTCGTCCCTCTCGGACGAAGTCCCCTGAGCTGACCCCGGTTTCGTGGAGTCCCTGAAGCCAGGCTTATGATCCTGGTCCGAAGGAGAACCACGAGCAGTGCCAGCACCACGTAAGTACCCGGACGAGCTCCGTGAACGGGCTGTCCGCGAGGTCCGCACCACCGGCCGGCCGATCGCCCATGTCGCCAAGGACCTGGGCATCCACAAGGAGGCCCTGCGGGGCTGGGTCCGCCAGGCCGAGGCGGACGCCGGCGAACGCGGCGACCGGCTGACCACTGCGGAGCATGAGGAGTTGAAGCAACTCCGCAAAGGGGTAGCGGAGTTGAGGCGCGCGAACGAGATCCTCAAAGCGGCGAGTGCGCTTTTTGCCCAGGAGCTCGACCGTCCCCGGACGAGGCCGACCAGGTGATCGACAGCCTGAAGGAATGTCGCTTGTCCGCACAGTTGGAACGTCGATAGATGGCTGGCCTGGGGTGCTGCAGGTCCATCGACAGCTGCGGGGTACTCCGGTTACCTGCGGCGATGAAGCCGTCTTTGGTGTGGTTACGCCACTGACCTGCGGTGCTGCACTTTGACAGAGGATGTCGCAACTCCGTCGACAATCCCGTTGCGGATGGTAGGGGGTGGGGGAGGTTGGGCCGAGCCGATGTCCAAGGGGTCTTGCGTCGGTTGGCCGGGCCGGAGCAGCCATTGGGCGGTGAGGGGAGCACACGGACCGTGGTCGGATGTCCAGTCGCCGCTCTGCAGGCCCCGGACCCGAGGGGCCGGCAGTCGACTGGTGTCTGTGGGATGTGTCTGATGCGGAGAGACCCCCCATCGTCTGTTGCGCCGACGAGATGCCCGCGCTGCCGAGCGGTGGTGGTGGGGGGCGCCGTGCTGCCGGTATCAGGCGTCGATGTCGATGCCGTAGTCGGTGGCCAGGCCTGCCAGGCCGGTGTTGTAGCCCTGCCCGACGGCGCGGGTCTTCCAGACCGGGCCGTGGCGGTAGAGCTCCACGGCGATGGTGACGGTCTCGCCCGCGGTGAAGGGCGGTGGCTTGAAGGAGAGGGCAGTGCCCGAGGCCTGGGTGATGTCGGCCCGCCAGGTGGTGCGGGCGTCGAAGACCGTGGTGGGGCGGGCTTCGAGGTCGATGCTGACAATGACGGCGATCTTGTGGATGTCCTCGGGAATGCGGGTGAGGTCGGCGGTGATGGTGTCGCTGCCGGCGCCGACCCCGTCTTGGTGAGGGTGGTTGTAGAAGACGAGGTCGTGGTCGCCTCGTACCTTGCCGCTGCCGGTGAGGAGGACAGCGGAGACGTCGACCGGTGCGCCGGTGGCCGTGATACGCACCGTGGTCGGTTCGGTTCCAAGGGAGGCGTTGCCTCCCTTGGCTAGCCGTTGCCGTGTGCCGGGTTCCTTGCCGTGAGGCGGCGCAGCGGCGGTGGGGGAGTCGGGCATGGCCGCAGACGGGCTGGTGCGGGTGAGCGTGGCGAGGGCGTGCTGGAGGAAGGGCCAGCCTTCGGTTTCTCCGCCAGGCCAGGGCCAGGCCAGACGCCGGGTACCGAACTGTTGGGGAGTGGGCGGTTGTCCGAGTGCTTCGTGTAGTTGCAGGTAGCGCAGGCTCTCGGTGGCCAGCCGGCTGAGCTGCCACTGCCGCTGGGTCTCTTCCGGGTTGCTCATCCACGTGTCGTGGTCGACGGGCTTGCCGCCTAGTTCTTGGTACACCCGCCGGGCGAAGTCGTAGCCGTCACCGCTCAGCAGGCGCGTGGGCCGGGCCTGCTGGGAGGGTGCTGGTTCGCCGATGGTGGTGTAGAGCGTTCCCAGGTCGCCTCCGGCCCAGTGGTTGGCCGCCGGAGTGGCGAACCGGGCGAACTGGGCCAGGGTGGGCGGACGTCCCTTGGCGGCGACGAAGCGGTGGTACTGGTGGGCGACCTCCTCCAACTCGGAGCGCCAGCGGTGCTGCAGGTAGGCGTCGAGATGGCGCTGGGCCCAGGCACGCCGGTGCCGGGTGATGATGTCCCGCACCTGCTCGAAGCCCTCGCGGCGTGTGCCGTGACTCATGCCGGAGGTGAGTGTCAAAGACCCGTACGACGTCTCGACCGTGCTGGCCCTGCTGTCGGTGATCTCTTCCTCCGGACCCAGATGCTGTTCGGCGGCGCGCAGCTCTTCGAAGAGGGAGGCATCGATCGGGCATCCGGTCGAGCGGAGTGCGGCCAGCGGCCGGCTGTAGTAGCGGTCGACGCCGGACAGGGTGGTGCGGGAGTAGGGGCCTTCGCACACGAACCAAGCGGTCAGCCCGACGCCGTGCCAGAACTCGGCCGCGGCACCGAAGGCTTGGGCCATCGTCTGGTGCGGCCGGGGGTTGCTGACGATGCTGCCAGGGTGGCGCTGCAGCGTCACCGTTCCCCACAGCCGCCCGGCCTGTTCGAGAACCTCGTCCGGCAGGCTCTGCCGGTACAGCTGGGGGGTGAACCCCTGCTCGGTGCGGGAAAGACTCATCAGGTTCTGATCGACCAGGCCCCACAGCGCAGGCATCCCCGGTGACTGGACGGCGTGCGCCTGGTCGAAGCCGGCCCACCAACTGTGCAGGGCCGCGGCCCGCTCCTCGACGGGGGACAGGGAGCTGCCAGCGCCCAGGAAAGCGGCGAGCATCGCCTGGATCTCGTCCTCTGCGATGCCCGCCTCGGCCGCCGTGCCAGCCGCCTGGGAGGACATGCCCACATACAGCCGCGGCTCGGGCAAAGCGGTGATGACCTCCTCATCCGGGTGAGGAGGGGCCTGAAGGTAGTCCAGCACGGCCAGCCAGTCGCCCGCGAAGTAGGCGGAGACGACCGGCTGCAGCGCCCGGGTGAGCACCCGGCGCGCCAGGGCCGTGCCGTTCTTGGCCTTCTTGGCGAAGCCAGCCATCAGCCCTTGCAGCTGCTGAATCCGATGACGGGCGGCGATCTCCGTATGATCAGCCGCGGCGAGGGCATCCAGCAGGTTCAGACGGGCTTGCTGCTGCCCCGTACGGTCCAGTGCGTGCCAGCCGCCGCCGAAGCGGAAGACCTCCAGCACCCCGGCGTCGATGCCCAGCAGCCGGTAGCGCTCCTCAATATGTGCCCAAAACCGCCGCTGTTCGGTGGGCGGGAAAATATCGCCCGCCGCCCGCAGGCGCACTGGCTGAAGCAGCGTCTCGAACAATGGCACCAGCAGCGCCCACAGCAGCACCGTGTCCGCACCCTCTACAACAGTGAGGCGGGCGGTGTCATCGGTGGCCAGCGTCAGCGCATGGGCGGGGCGCTCACGCAGCAGGTGGGGCAGGTTGACGGCCCCTGCCTTCACGGAGAGTTTCTGCGGCAGGTACCACGCGCCGCGCCGCTGCTGCTCGTGGACCCCGAACATGCCGGCGCAGAAGACCGCCTCGTCCCGGGTGAGGGCCGTCACTTCGACGGTGTCCGGGGTCCGAAGCCCTCGACCAGGGCAGATGACGGCAATCGATTGTCCGGCAAATGCCGTGGCCAGCAGCCGGGCCGCCAGTGCGTCGAGCTCGGCGAACCGCTGCTGCTGTCCGGCGGCCGCCTCGATAGCCAGCGCCTGCGCGGGATCGGTGTCGGTGGCCGGATGCCACCAGCGGGCCTGGCTACCGGCCACCGGTCAGCCTCCTCATGTACTCGACGAACTGCTCAAACGGCACCGGGGCGTCGGCGTTCTGGGCGTAGACGGCGTAGCGCTGGGCCATCAGCTGCAGTTCCCGCTCCGCCCGGCGGGCCTCGACCCGGTCCAGGTCATGCACGACGCGCTCCTCGACGCTTCCCCGCTCATAGAGCACGAACGCATCCAGGCCAGACGGAACCGCCGGCCCCAGCGCCCCGCCCTCACCGTCCCTGGGCGCGGGATCGTCCGCCAAGGGGCCGGCGTCGATCGGTGGAGTGTCGTGGACAAGGGCGGGGTCCATGTCGTTCTCCGCGCAGACGGCTTCGAGGTGGTCTTCGAGGCCGAGCTCGGCATGACAGACCACGTCCAGATACTGCCGGTCCGCTGCCAGTCCGGGATACCGCAGGACGCGCATGCCACGCCCGATGAACTGGTAGAACTCGCCGAAGCTGCCATACGGCCTGATCGGCACGACCACGGTGATGGGCGGGAAGTCATACCCCTGGCCGAGCATTCGCAGCTGCACGATGCCCTGCAGATCGCCCGAGTCGGACTCGAAACGCCGCCGCGTGGCCGCGATCGCCGTCGGCGACATGCTGTGGTGCAGCGTGGCACAGGCGATGCCGTGCTCCTCGGCGATCCGCGCGATCTGCTCGGCATGCCGCTCGCCCATCGCCGCGAACAACACCCGAGGCTTGATCGGGGCCAGCAGTTTGGCCTGCGTTTCCAAACACGCCCTGGTCACCCGCATTACCTGCCGGATCGGCGCATCGGACTGCGCGGTGATGCGGGCCATCTTCCGCTCGTCCCCCAGCGCGGCCAGCAGGGCGTCCCGGCCGGTGATCTCCTCGCACCGTCCGTCCGGCCACACCGCCTCGTATACCGTCGCCGCCGCATCGGGGGCGAAGCGGTGCATCCGCAGGTTCTTGGCCGAACCGTCCGCGATGGAGTCCACCAGCCGGTAGCGGTAGACGACGTCGGCATCGATCGGCTTGCCGTCCAGCCGCTGGAAACACGCTGACATCAGCAGCGTGCGTGCCGCATGGAAGTGGGCGAACAGCCGCTGGTAGGAGGCGCTGGCGGCGATATGGGCCTCGTCGACGACGATGAAGTCGATGTCATCGGGCTCCAGCTTGGCCAGCAGATGCCCAGGCTCCTCGCCGGTCCCCAGGGCGTGGAAGTTGGTGACCAGGATGTCCGCTGCCAGCAGCTGCTCCCGGCTGGCCCGGCTGATCTGCTGCTCGTCCGCGTCTAGGACCAGCGTGGCCGGAGGGCGGGCGCCGGGTAGCAGCGGCCCGCCCGCCAGCCCGTACAGGACGTTGCCCGGCGCTCCCGGGTCGAGGGCCTTGGCGAAGGTGCCGCGGATGACCGACCCCGGAGTCACCACCAGCACCCGCCGTCTGGTGAACGACAGTGCGGCCGTCACTCCCAGCGCCGTCTTGCCGGACCCGACCGCCATCACGGTGGCCGCATGCCGACCCCCGGAAGCGTAATAGTTCGCCAGCGCGGCCAGGGCCTCGTCCTGGCAAGCCCGCAACGGCCTGCGATCCACCTGGGAGCGCGCACCGGCGAAGTACTCCCTGCCGGTCTCCCGCTGCATGTAGTGGGGAGGGTCGGCCGCCCGCATCGGATCGCCGGCCATATCGGGGACATCCACCCGCGGCGTGTCGATCACAAACCGCGCCAGTGCCGCGTCCTGCCGCAACATCGCCTGCAGTTGGGCGACGCAGCGTGCCGTATCCGAGCGCACCGCATCGTAGGAGAACCGCAGCACGGTCAGGCCGGAGGCAGCCAGGTCGTTCTGCCGCAGCCGGTCATAGGTGAACGCTGCCCGGTCGCTGTGGAAGGCGAACCCGTCGAGCTCGACCGCCAACTGCAGCGAAGCACCTGCGATCAGGTAGTCCAGCCGGTAGGTGCGGTCGTTGACCGTCACCGGATACTGGCTGTGTACATGGGGCATGATGGCTGCGCCGACGGCCGGGCTGAGAACCCAGCGGAGGAAGGCCTCCTCTAGATAGGACGTTGCGGGGAGCAGCCGATCTAGACTCGCGGTCACGCTACCCTGCCCCCTGCCGCCTCGGCCTCCCAGGCAGCGATCTTCTCTGACAATCGGGTCACTGCGTCCTCGCCCTGTCCGAACCGGGCCAGCCGCCGGGCCAGAGCCAGGGCCTCGGTGAAGGCGCCTTCACGCTCAAGCAACGACACCAGCCGCGGAACAGAAGCGATGCGTACGAACGTGCCCGGGACCGGAGGGCCGTCGAAGGACACCGCCTGCGGCGCGGCCTCGACCAACTCCAAGTCCAACAAGGCGAACACCTCGAGTAACGCCAAACCTCCTGGATACGAACGCCGTGAGGACCACAGCCGATCGACCGCACCCTGCAAGACGAAGTGGTAGTCCATCGCCGAGCCCGGCAGCTCAAGCGCCTCCCAGACCTTGGTAGCCAGTTCCGCCCCGTCCGCATCAGGCGGCACGTGACGACTGGCCGGCATGGCCGACGTACTGCCCTCAGGAGTGGGCCACATCAACGAGCCATAGGACTGCTCAGAACGGCCATACGCGCCCCGGATGGCGCCGCGGGCAACCCCAGGACTGCCGTCAAAACCCAACCCCGGAATTTCCGCCATACGTTCGAACCACACGTGCATGCCCTGATCCCCGCCCCGCGCAGCGACCTCACCGCCGCTCGCCACAACAGCGGCACGCTACAGGACACCTACTGCTATGAGACGGAAATCGCCAAGACAGTGCCTGTGGCTGTCCTCCGTCACCCGCCAGCCGACGGCACCGCGTGGCAGGGTGCCTCTGCAGCGCGGGGACTACGCCGCCTCCAGGTGTACGGAATATGCGTTTCAGACGCGCAGCCCTGCTGATCACGGAGCCGCCCTGGCCGCCCGACCACTACACTGATGGTGTCCGTCAAAGCGGAATGAGCTCAGTCTCCGGACAGTGCGAGCAGCCGGATGGGGACCTCAAGGTCCAAGGTGCCTCAGCCGTCGTCGAAACCCTCGTCCTCGTCTGCCGACCTGTGGTGAACACTGATGCCCGCTTGGCAGCGTGAGAGGCCGATCGTGTCGTGTAGGCGTGTGAACAGGTCCGGGCGGATGAGCAGGTCCGCTCCCGCGACTGCGGGCAGAAGAGGCTCATAGTTCCCGTCGTGGACCAGGTGACCTCGCCACTGGCGGCAGATCATTGCCTCGCCGGTGGTGTCGCTGAGGCTGAAGCCACAGACGCCGCTCGTCGGTTCAAGACCGAGCAGTGCCACGACACTGGCGGCAGGCGCAAGGACGTAGGGCGGTGTTCCCAATCCGGTCGGGCGGCGGACTGAACCAGCCAGAGGGGCCGTACCGGTGTCAGCGAGTGCCACGAGGGCTTGGTCCTTGGTGCCGATGTACTCGGCTGCCGCATGCCCCTGCGCCGCTAGACCAACCGCCAAGCGCTGCCACGGGTGGATCCACAACTGCCAGGGGCCCCGGGAGACGGGCAGTGTGCCTGGGGGCGGATTGTCGCTGGCGGCTTCCAGCCCGACGATGAGCAGTACCTTACGGCTGGGCTGGTCCGGGTAGCGGCGTGCGGGGGTGCGGTGGTGCTCCACCAGGCCGATCTGCACCCATCCCGCGTGAGGACCGTCGTCGACTCGGGAGAAGGCCGCGGCTCCCCCCGGTAGACACCGCAGGCCGGCTACCTCGGCAAGCCCGACGGGAGGCCACGACTTCTCCTCTTGCTGGCTGTCGCTGAGCCAGGGCGCAGGGTCGAGCGACCAGCGCAAGGGTTCGGGGCGGGCCAGAGGGCGGGGAACGCGGGCGAGTTCGGCGCGTAGCGCTGCCTGGGGATCGTCGCGGAGCCGCGCTGCCATACCGCGCTCGAAGTTGCGGGCGTTGACGAGTTGGCCCGCCTGGGCAAGTGCGGCACGCAGGCCCGCAGCGGCCTGCTGCAAGGCGTCTTCTGTGGCGGCCTGGTCGGCGAGGTAGGCGTCGGGAAATAGGGTGCGGCTTGGGCTGGTCAGGAGATCAAGCTGCGCGTCCATCAGCGTTTGGACGCGTTGGGGGATTGCTTCGGTCACCAGGTCGATGACGGTCTCACGAAGCCCGGGAGGGTTGCCAGCGGCGTCGAGGCGGGCTCCTAGGTAGTGGTCGACGAGGCTGGTCGCGAAGTGCCGGGGATCTTTCATGCGGTGTCCCCGGTGTCGAGGAAGGCGGCAATGGCGCGTGCGAGGGTCGGATGGGCCGCGGTTGCCGGAGAGGCGGGCGGCTCATGGCCAGCACGGGCAAGAATGTCGGAGGCTTCCGTCCGGACGGAGAGCATGTCGCAGCTGCACAGGGCCACGAGCCGGTCGGTGAGAGCGGCATCCAGCGGTCCGTCCGGCAGGTGGCTTCGCAAGACCGTCAGGAGCCAGGTAAGAGGGCCGGCGCCGAGATCGAAGGAGAGGACATGCGCCAGCGCGGCCTGGGCCTGGCGGGGGCGACCGGCCAAGAGCACCGTCGCCACGACCAAGGCGCGCCGTTTGTCGCCGCGTTCGGGCAGGGCAATAGTTGCCAGAGCCAGTCGGCACAGGGCGGCATCGATGTCGTGCTGCGTGGCCGACTCCGGCGCTGGGCGGTAGGCGCCGTCGCCGAGATGGGCGTCACCCGGTAGGCGATGGGTGATGACCTCGAACGCCGCGTCCCAGCAGGCGAGCGCGTCGGCAGCCGGAGGCCGGGAAGTGTCCGGAGGCTGGACGGCGAAGGCCGAGACCAGCGCCTGGCTGACGCCGATGGTGTGGCTGTAGGACCGGGCGGCGATTGCGTGGGCCACCTGGTCTGCCAGACCCCGGATTGCTGTGGCGGCGTCGGCGGCGTACGCCTGCTGCCACAGTTCCAGCCGGTCGTTGCCGGCGAAGGAAAGCCACCCCCCGCCGCCCCGGATCTTGGTGAAGGCGAGTAGGTCGGCCGTGGCGGCGAGCCGGCCGAAGGCGTCGGGATCGATGTTTTGCCGGAGGCGAAGCCCGGTCGCGACATCGGCGAGCACCTCGAGGGGACCGGAGCTGCGCATCCCGTCGGCGATCCGATGCAGAAGCTGGACGGCTGCGTCGGTTCCCTGGCTGACGGTGACCTCGACGAGCCGCCATCCGACCGCGTTGGCCAGAGCGTCCATGGACCACCGTGGGCCCGGTGCATCGTCGTACGCCTTGCTGCTGTGGTCCCGGACCGCGGCAAGGATGCCGGCAGAGCCTTCGGGCAGTGCGGGGCGCTGCTGGGCGTGCAGGTAGGTGAGCGTGGGGTAGCGCTTTTCCGGACTGAACCACTGACGAGACGTGGTGTTGTGGGTGGGCTTGGGCGCCCGGGGCGGGCCGCTCTCACCGCCGCAGCGTTGTGCTGCCGTGTACAGCGCGGTGGTGGGTTCGTCTCCTGCGGCATGAGATGCGTAGATGAGGGGCTGGTCGTCGTAGGTGGAGGTGATCGCATTTGCGAGGATCGGCAGGAGGCACCGTATGCGTGCCGCGTCGCCGCCGGGCAGGGCGGCCAGCCTCCTGAGCAGGGCGATGTCAGCCTCGAGACTGCGGCCGTCGGGTCCTGCAGCGATACGGAGCGCGGCCAGGACCACAGGGTCGGCAGCGTCGGCCTGCGTGGCCAGCAGCTGCCGGTGGGCTGCGTCCACCCAAGCATCGGGCAGCCCCGGCTCGGCCAGCAGCACCTGGGCGCCCAGCTGCGCGGCAGCTTGCGGGTCCAGGCGCGCGAGGGAGCGCCACCACTCCTGTGGTGTTCCCGCCGTGCCCCGCCCGTCGGTGCAGGCCGTGACGAGATACACAAGAGGCTGCGTACACGCCAGCCGCACACGCGCCTGGACGGGATCGGCCTGCATGAGTTGGGGCAGCGGGTCCAGCAGCTCCTTGATGGTGATGTCCTTGTGGCTGCCGTAGGCGCCCATGTAGCGAGCGGCACGCTCCCAGCAGCGCTGCGCTTCTTGCGGGTCGCCGCAGGCGAGACTCACGCGGGCCATTTCCAGCTCGAAGTCGGCGTCCTCCGCATACAGCGCACGGCGCTCGGCCTGCGCCGCGCGCAGCTTGCACATGAGCTCGTGCACGACGTCGGCCCCGGCCTGGCCGACGCTCTCGGCGAGCAGGGACAGCAGCTCCGTGGTGATCAGAGGGCCAGTCCCGGCCATACCCATGAGAGACGTGGTGGTGCCGCGGCTGATGGCCTGCAAGGAAGTGATGCCCAGCGCCACGTCGTTGCCGCGGAGCAGGACGACGGCATCGTGCAGGACCTGCCGTACGAGCCGGTGGATGTCCGCGAGGTCACAGGCACGAGGACGGCCCGAGAACGGGTCCGCGTGCTGAGCCAGCTGCTCGAGCGCCACACGGACGGCAGATGAAGCGGCCTCGGCCGAAGTCCTGCCCGCATCGACGTCATGGCGCAGGCCAAGCGTGGCAATGGTGAAGCGCAGCCAGGCCCGGTAGAAGCCGACTCCGCCCAGCCGGGGGAGCAGCCGGGCGGGCGCCTGCGGATCGGATGCCTGAGCCACGGCCAGCAACGCCAGCCACCTGCTCACCGGTCCGGACAGCCCGCTGGCACGGTCGGTCAGCACCTCCTGCGTTGCTCCTGCAAGAACTCCAGAGACCTCCCCGGAAAAGACCTCCTCGGCAAGGTCCGCCACCGCCACGCCATGGCGGAGCAGACGCCGTGGGTCGCACGGCCCGCTGGCCCAAGCCGCGGTGGCCAGCGTGCGCGGCGACGGCAGCGTGCCGCCTGCATGGCCGTAGGCATCAGCAAGATGCAGCAAAAGGGCCGCGCGCCGGTCGGGGCGTTCGACGAGTTCCGCGCTCTCGATCAACGGGTCGGGCCCCAGACAGTCCAGCAGCACACCGAGCGCACGCTCAGGGGATGTCAGGGCTTCCTGGTCGAGGAACCGGGCCACCCGCTGCGCGAGCGTGCGCGGGGCTTCCCCAGACTCAGAATCGTCGGCGTCCCGCCGGGGCAGCCGGATCCGCCCGCGCAGCTCCACGAGGAGGAGTGCCTCGTCACTTTCGGAACCGTAGTGGACTCGCTCGCTCTCACGTGCCTCCTCCCAGGCCGTCAGGTACGCCTCCCACGGGGCGGCGCAGCCGGCCCGGTCGACTGCCGCGCACAACTGCAGGCCCCACCGCGCCGACATCGTAGGTACACCCTCGTACATCAAGCTTGCCGCCACGCGGTCGGCTCCTGACAGGGCCACCAGCACATCTGCGTAGGTCACCAACGAGCCGGGGACGCCCTCGTCCTCGTAGGTCGCCCGCGCCCGGCTGAGTTCGATACAGCGCACCAGCATCGGCCAGTCGTTGCGGGCCGCCGCGCGCCGTGCGACGACGGTCAGGGTGTGGGCGATGGCGGCTGGAGGCTGCAGCCCGGCAATCGCACGGGAGAGGAAATCAGGCCCGATCAGTGAAGAGAGCTCGTCATCGCGGCCCAGGGAGGACAGGAGCTCAGGGAGGTGCCGGAATGCGCGTGCATCCGTGAAGAACCCACGCTGGGAGAGCCACTCGGCAGCCTGGGCACGGACCTGATCGATCCACCTGTGGTCGCCAGCGCTCTGGCGGATGTACCGGCTGAAACTCTCGTGGTGGATCTTCAGACCGCCGATGCCCGGCTGCTGCGCGATGATCGGCGCCACTTTGGTCAGCGCGGCGCCGATCAGGAACCCGGGCAGCGGAAAAATCTCCCCAAGCTCGTCAGCGGTCACGGCGAAGTCGCAGACGGCCAGCATGCTGACGGCATAGCGCTGCTCGGCGGTCAGACCACGCAGCAGGTAGGCGTAGTAGTCATCAAGGTCGTGCGCTGACGATGGGACCGCGCGCAGCCGGTCGAGGGGATCGGCTCCGGCGTCCGGTGCAGGTAGCGATCCCAGGCTGGGGGGCGGCCCGACAGCCTGATGGCACAAATAGGTCGCGTAGAGGGCGTTGCCTTGCGAACGCTCTTCGATCAAGGTGATGGCAGTCTCCGCCCTGTCTGCAGGCCCGACGTCAGCAGCGGACGACGCCATGGCCGATACCACGCCCAGACGATCCGCCAGAGCCCGCAGCTCGGGGCGGTTGAGCGGAGGCACGGTAACGCGAGCGGCACCGGTGGACTGAACCCTCTCAAGGTGAGAGCCGGGCTGACCGGCCATAACCAGGGCGGCACCCGGCGGCAGCCTCAGAGCAGTCAGTTCCTCGACCAGACAGGCAGCGGGGTCCACCTGATCACGAAACGCGCTGCCGACGTTGTACCCAAGCACCCGGCTGACGTGGTCGATTCCGTCCACGATCAACGCAACCGGCCGGTCCGGGGTCAGGCTGCGCACCGCAGCGACAGCGGCCGCGAGCGTTTCCCGCGTGGCCGCGTAGCGGGGTCTGACCTTTTCCACCGCCTCTGGAGCGACCGTCTTAAGCTGCTGAAGGAGGCTGCCGATCACGACCTCCGTGAGCACACGCTGCTCACGGTCGACATCCGCGGGCCCGAGCCAGCAGTGGTGCCGTACCGCGATCCAGGCGTCGCGCAGCGCATCACCGAGCTGCTCGCACAACCACGACTTGCCGATGCCAGGAGCGCCGGTGACCACCACGATGCCTCCGTGCTCCGCTGCCTCCTCCACGGCGGCGACCACTGTCGTGAGCACCTTCGGGCGGGTCACCTCGGTGGCACGGTCCACGGGGTGCCCTTCACGCACCGCCCCGAAATCAACCTCCAAGCCCAGCCGCGGAAGCAGATCCTCGATCGCCACGGTTCCGACCCGGCTGCGCGCCGCCTTGGCCGCCTCGATGAGAGCCAGCGCCACGTCCTCGGGTGCGCGGTGCCGGTTCGGCGGTCGTCCGGCTCCTAGTTCTTCCGTAATGCGACGCAGCAGGGCCGCTTCGGCCGGGCCCGGCTCGCGGATGTTGAGCGAACACGCTGGAACATCTGTATCGACGATGAGGGCGGCACAGGCACGGTCGAGCAAGTCGTCGCTGACCTCGGCGAGCATCGTCTTCCACGGGTCTTGTGCCCGCAGCGCAGCGGCGTCGAACCGGAAACGCCGGCTGCTCAGGCCGTGCAGAGCCGACCCGGGATCGGCGCTTGCGCTGACCGGCCGCAGCACCCGGACCAGATCAGGATCGTCCGGCTCCGTGTCGCGCACCACGAGACGGTGCGAGGTGCCGGGATGCGATGCGAGATCGCGGTCTATGGAGGAGAAGAGGAGATCCAGACGCAGGCCCCGGATGTCCTTAGTGAAACTCTCTACCGACAACGCGCGGTCGTGGTCCGTGTGCTTGATCTGCAGCCGCTCACGGCCGCCGGTGCCCCACTCACAGGTGACGTCATCGAACCGGTCCCCGGCGAACATCTTCGTGTCGACCACCACGGACCTTGCACGCCCCACCGCCAGGTCCACCAGGCGCAGCGCGGTGAGCAAGTCCTGGTAGGCGTAACCGAGGTGCGTCGGGCGCAGCCCCATGGCCCCCTCCCAGCGTGCCGTGTATCCGTGCGTCGCCCAAAGCGTGCTTGCCGCGGTCACCCTAACTCCCACGAGGCGCCGGGACAGAACGCAATAGACAGGGGCAGGTGCGCTGATGCCGCTTACGCGTCCCAGCGCGTCAGTACCGGACCACCTTCGCCCTCGCCGGAACACGGACGCTGCAGGGTGGCGCTCTATGAGGTCTTAGGCTTCCTTCCGTAGGGGAGCCGTAAGGCAGCATGGGGGGAGAGACCGTGCGGCTGTCGTCGTTGAGTGAACGGCTGGTTGCCATCGGGTTTGAGCGGCTTGCCCAGGGCGTGCCGGCCGTGCTGAGCAGCTCCGCGTTCGCTGGCGAGCTGGCGTTCGGGGCGCCGGAGGGCTGGCAGAGTGTGTGCGAGCCGTCGTGGGAGCAACTGGCCGCACGCGCTGGGGAGCTTCTCGCCGATGGACCGTTGTTCTTGGTGCCGACGTGGGAGCGAAGGGCGAACCCGGCCAGGCGCCGTGCCACCGATCCCGACTCCTACTACGTCGAGGCCATGACCTCGTGCCGCCCACCTTCACCCGACGCCGTGATGGCGGTGCTGCTTCCGGCGCAGGCGTGGACCTCGGACCGACCCGGGCTGGCCGAGATGCGCATGAAGGTGGCCGAGCACTGGGACACCCTGCTCGTCGTCTACGGGTTCGGCACCCTCACGCATCTGCATGCGAGTGTGGAATCGGTCGTCGTGTTCCTGCGGGCGCGAGCGCAGACCAGGCCGGTACTGAAGGTCTTCCGGGTGCCGTACCGCCCGGATGAGGCGGCCGTCGTCAAGGACTTTGAGCGGCTGCTGGCCCGCGAGGGTGGCAGGGGAGAACACGGCTACGTGCTGCGGGAGGTACCCAGCCCAGAGCAGGGCCTGTACTTCGACCGCTTCGACCCACACATCCTTAGGCGCCGCGAGGACCTGACCGGCTTCGGCGCCGTCAACGCGCTCGGTGATCTCTTCACCTTCCACCGCACTGCTTTCAGCGAGGCAGCCCTGAGGAAGGGCAAGCAGCTGACGTCACCGAAGGATCCCGGTGCGGTGCGCATCGTCCGGCCGCGGGACATCGGCCGGGACGGCACGATTGCCCCGCCGTCGGAGGAAACCCTGTGGGCGACCATCCCCGCGGATCTGCAACTCGCCCCCGGGGACCTGGTGATACGCCGCCTGCACGACCCGGTCACGGTGTCCCCACATGGTTTCTTCACCGCCGAGGTCACCGACGAGCACCTCCCCGCCGCCGCATCTGACAATGTGGTGGTCCTACGACCCATCAAGCCGCTCTCCCGGCCGCAGGCCCGCTTGATCACCATGTTCCTGCGCACCCCGCTCGCCCTGAGCCTGGCCGGGCCACGGCCGGTCACCACCGTGGAAGCGCTGTCCGCGCTGCCTGTCCCGCAGCCTGACGAGGCGCTGACCAAGGCCCTTGACGAACTGACGGCCGCCAAGCAGCAGTTCAAACGGTGGGAACAGGAGGCGGACTCGGTGATCGAGTCCGTCTTCCTGGAGAAGACCGCGGCCCGGGCACGCGCCCGCGTCATCGACTCCGGCCGCGCACTGAGGCTGCGCGTCGAAGCAGCCTCACTGCTCGACGACCTCGGCCACAGCGTCCGCACCCGCTTCCCCTACCCCATCGCCTACCGCTGGCGCGAGACCGAGGCCCGGATCAGCTCAGGCGACGCCCAGGCCGCCTACGCCGCGATCCTGGACACCGCCGAGGAACTGCTGTGCTACATCGCCCAACTCGTCCTCGCCCTCACCCACGCAAGACAGATCACCTTGGGGGCGGTGACGGCGATCCGGGACAAGCTCGCCGGCGGGCGCAGCGGCCCGGGCTTCGGCGACTGGGCGAATGTACTCAACGAAGCCGCGACCAGCCGACAGCTCAACAACCTCCCCGAAGCCCACCCCCTGAACGACATCCGGACACTGCTGGCACATTCGGATGCCGAGAAGGCCCGCCAGGCCCTGAGCGAACGTCGCAACGATCAAGCCCACCTGCGGCGTGTCGACCCGATCGACCTGCCCCACGCCATCGACGTCGCCTTCGCCGACCTGACCCGCCTGGTCGAACGGGCCCGCTTCCTGGCCGACCTGCCCCTGCTGGAGGTCACCGACGTCCGCTGGGACACCTTCGCCCGCAGCGCCCGGGTGGAATACCGGGAACTGGCCGGAGACCACCCCGTCGTCCCGACCCGCACCATGACCCCATCCAACAACGACCTGGAAACCGGCAGCCTCTACCTCCGCGACACCGACGGCGCACTGCACCTGCTGCGCCCGTTCCTGATCGGCCGGGACTGCCCGACGTGCCGCACCTGGTCCACCTTCCACGCTGATCGCGTCCCCCAGGGCGCCGTCGTCTTCAAGAGCCTCGAACACGGCCACACTTGGGAAGACAAGTCCCCTGGCACCCGCCGCCTGCTGAGCCACGTCGGCCTTGTGTGAAACCACAATCCCGGCAGACTGCGGCGGCGATGGCCAAGCCCACACGCACCACCCCGATCAGCCAACGGAGACGGGCTGCAGCCGAAAGGGGGGAGCGCGCCACGGATGTCGGTGGGGTGTTGGACACTGGTCGTGCGTGACTGCGGCAGTGAGACCAGGGGGAACGACGTGAGCGATGACGCCGTCCAGCTTGAGCGGCGTATCCGCTTCGCCCTGAGCATTCTCGGTGAGAGCAACAGCCACCACGAGTTCGAGGCTCTGTGCCTGGGCCTGGCGCGCCGGAGGATCACCAGCAACCTGTTGCCGGCGACCGGGCCCGTCAGCAGCGGCGGGGACCAGGGCCGGGACGCCGAAAGCCATTGGACCAACATTCCCCAGGAGCTGCCCGGCACGTCTCTGTTCGCGGCGCTGGCCTCCACCAAGCGGGTGGTGATGGCCTGCACCATCCAGGGCACCAAGGTGCCGGGCAAGATCCGAAAGGACCTGGCATCGATCTGTGGGCGGGGCACACCCGTGGATCGCGTCATCTACTTCACGGTGACCGCTGTGCCCACCAGGAAGCGGCACGACCTGATCGACGAAGCCGCTCGGACGCACCAGGTCGAGTTGGAGATCTGGGACGCGGCCGCCCTCGCCGTCCACCTCGCCGACTACGACCTGTTCTACCTCGCCGTCCAGTACCTCCACCTGTCCTCCGACCTCGCTCCGCCGCGCCCGGACGGGGCCGGCGAACTGCCCGACTGGTACGTCGAGGCCCGCCAGCGGTGGCAGGCGAGCGACGAGCCCGGCCGCACGCTGGGCGACCTGGTGGACCTGCGGGGCCCGCTGCGCCACGCCACCTTCTACGACGAGGCGCGGGCCGACCTGCCGGAATGGATCGGCCACGTACGTGCCCTGCTGGTTGCCGCAGCGGGGGAGCACACCGCTCTGCGGGCCCGCTACGAGATTGTCGTGGCAACCCTGCGCGGCCTCGGCGACATGCGCCCGGCGGACCAACTGGCCCGTGACTTCTTCGACACGGTCATCTCCGACGACACCCTCACCGATCCGGGAATCCTCGAGGATGCCGTCGTGCTCCTCGGATACGCATTCGGGGCGCTGCTGCGCGGCCTTACCGCGCTATCCACAGACGAGCTGTGCGGCTGGCAGCACCTGCTGGCCGACAAGATCGACCGCCTGCTGGAGGCGGAACCGCCCGCCAACGCCATGGCTCATCTGCTGGCCATGCGGGCCCGCTTGGCTCTGCACACCGACATGACCGCCGACTTCGAATCCGTGCCCGAGGACCTGCCGACCGTCGCGGAAGTCACCGCATCCGTTGTCGAAGCGGTAGAAGCCGGTGAGCCGATACCTGCCCTGCAGACAGGACCACCGCTCACCGACCTCGACACTGCCATGAGCACCCTGCACCGGCTGGGCCACCACCTGGACAACGCGCCGTTGTTCCCCATCGAGCACACCGCCGACCTCTTCGACTACCTCACACCCGTACTGGTGGACCACCCGCTGTACCGGGAGGTCCGCGACCTGCTCGATCAGGCCACCGACCGGGTCACCGGCCAGACCGCACGCGGCGAACGCGCCCAGTCCCGCGGCCACGCCCTGATCAAGAGCGGCCGCCTTCCGCAAGCACTCCAGGAGATCCACGAAGCCAAAGCCAACTGGCTGCGCGGCGACACCCTCGAGGGCGGCCTGATTATGCTGCTGCTGTGCGCGCGCCTCTACAGCGAACTCGGCCTGCCCATCGCCGCCAAGCAACACGCGCTCGCAGCCGCCACCGCCGCGAAGTCCGCACCTAACCCCGAACTTCGCCGCTTCATCCCTCGCGGCGTCATCCTCGCCGCCCGCTACGACCGACAGGCTGGAAACTGGATCTCTGCCACCCGCCTGTTCTGCATCGGCCTCATGGCGCAGAACGCCTACTGCGACGAGTCGTACAACCACGAACGCTATCCTTATGTCTGGGAGATGATGGCCGACCAGGCGCTCACCCTGCGCGTGGCTAGCGCGGTGCGGCCCGGCTTCACTCCCCTGCTCCGCGCGATCACCGCCTCCGTGGGCATCGACACCGTCATCGACGAGATGCTCGCCCCGACCGCCGGTGCCCCCACAGCAACCGAAGAAACCTACGCCAAGGAGGCCGATGCCCAAGGCGTGGGACGGCCCTTCAGCGACGCCGGTCCTACACGCCGCTACGCCTGGAACGCGCTCGGCGTCGACTGGGAGACCACCTGCCCGAACGAACGGCCGTCGGTACTTGCTGCCGAACGCTACACCGCAGCACTTCAGGTGTTCCTCGGTGAACTCGCCACACAGGACCCGCTGTTCCTTCCCGGACGCCTGAGCGTCGAGATCCGCGCAGACACCACCCTGTCTCATGACCAGCCCGCTGTCTGTGAGCAGAGCGCCGACCGGGATACCAACCGGTGGAGGCTGCGCCTGCCCGCGGCTGACCCCGTACACCTGGAAACAGAGCCCTCCCGCCTGCTCACTGCCCTGATCAGGGTGGTGATCTCCCAGTCACTGCTCTCCGACGAGGCCTTCATGCACCTCGTCGAGCAGGCGCTCGCCGGCGGCCTCTGGCACAAGCTCCTCGCCGGCCGCCCCTACGACGAACTGGCCGACTTCCTGCGGCCCGCCGACTACCAGACGATGGCTGCGCTCGCCGACCCAGCCGTCGGAGCAGGTACGCCGCACGGCCAGGCGAAAACGACTGCCCTGCCGACCCGAACCGGGCCTGGACCCGGCTACGAGCATGAGACAGCCCTCGAGATCACCCGCAACCGTTATGCCGTCATGCTCCCTATCGTGCGCTACACCCTTCCTCGCCTGGCCACAGACTCCGGCTTCCGGCGTACGGTCACACAACTGAGGCAGGAAGGGTGGCGCGACTGGCACCTGCTGACCGCCATCGCCAACGCGGTCGGAAACCATCGCATCCAGCAGCAGGGCCTGCACCCGTCCCCGGACGACTCAGAGGAACACCGAGCTCGCATCCTCGCCGTCCTGCAAGCCCCCGAACATCCCGACGACCCTCCTGTTCCTGCTGAGGCGTTCACGGAACACGCCCTTCGCTCACACCTGTCCATGGCTGCCGTGAGCACCGCGCGCGGCTTTGGCCTTGTCATCCGCCATGGCTCTCTTGACCCTCAGGCACTGCTGTCGGTACTTGGTGACCGGTATGGCTACTGGACGGACGTTGAACACCCCGATGTGTTCGAATGGCGATCTGCTGCTGACCATCCTGCCGACGTGCCCACCTCGTAACACGGGGAGCCGCGCATCGCCGCGGTTGTTCCGGCCCCTGGAGGCACAAGTCATGCCGGAGCCAGAGGCCGGGAGCCTCCTTGCGGGCCGTGAAGGTAACGGGGCCTGCAGAAGGAGCCGCCCGGCGGGGCTGGACCGCCGTCGAGCCGACCGGCCACGGGAACCGCCTCACCTACTCTGGCCGGACGATCAGGCGGGGCTCGTCAGTTTTTCCCGTATGCCGTCGTCGCGGGCGGGGAGGCCGTGAAGAAGGCGTTGAGGATCTCGGCCACGCGATGGCGTTCCCGGTTCGACAGCAAGGATCGGTCCAGGTCGCTCAGCACCTGCTCACCCATGGTGTCGGTGGTGACGAGCCACCGCAGGAACACGCCGAACGCCGTGCGCCGGATGTCGGCCAGCCGCTCGGTATCGGTCGTGCCGTCCTTGGAGTGGATGACTCCTTCCTTCTCCCCGTGGGCATACTTGGAACGGAGCTCATACGCCTTTTTGATCACCCCGGCTACGGCCAGGCGGGCCTCGTCCTGATCCCACAGAGCCGCTGCCCGCTGATGAGTCCGGCGTCGGCTGTCCCCCTGCCCGTCAGCAGCTGCCACGGCTTCCATGGCGATGACGTAGTCCAGCAGCACGTCGTCAGCCTCTGCCTCATCGACGTAGGTGCCGCCCCAGGTGCGTTGGGTGGCCCGCATCAGGCGACTGGCCGCGCTGGTCAGCGCACGAGCGGTCGGCGTCGGGTCTCCCCTCCTGTTTCCCTTCATGACGACGCGGGAACGGACTGCGCCGACCAGGGTATGGACGGTGGTGCAGAACGCGGTGAAGGTTGGCAGCTCGGAGTCCGTCACGACATAGCCGTACGCGCGATGGCTTTCTCCCACTTCCTCGCCATAGTGATCGTGGCGCGGTTCGATGACGGGTGCTCCGGAGCGGAGGTCACTACGGCGTCCGGGTTCCACCCGGAAGTACGCCTCGGGGTGGAGGGGGTGATCGGGGTCCCACAGCTGCAAGGTCAGCAGGACATCCAGGTGTCGGCGTTCGGGGCGCATGTCGAGGTCGGGCAGAAGGAAGTGGCCCCGATAAGGGGAGTCGTCAGGCCGGGGGAGTTGGAGGAAGGCCGCGCCGTGCAGAGTGTCCGGGTCCAGGCTCGGCGGCCGCAGGAAGCGCCGCATGGAAGGCAGAGGCATGAGCCGGACGAGATCATCGGCACTGGCGGCGCACAGCCGGTAGTCGCCTAGCGTCAGCTCCGTACCTTCCGGAAGCTCGATGTCCAGCAGAACCCAAGTCTGCACCTCAGGGGTGTCACGGAGACAGAACGCGGCAATGTCAGCGGCCAACTTCTCGACCGGTACCTCCAGGCCGCTGGCGAAGGCCTCAGCGACCCGGCCGAGCCCGGTCATGTCGATCATTACGGTGCCGCTGAGCGCGGTTCCGTCCTTCGTATACAGATCCGGGCGGCGGGAGGCCGGAGCCAGGTCCGTCACCGCCGTGTCGACCGCTTTCCAGGAGGCGCGGCCGCTCAGCTCCGCGGCGGACCATGCTTGGGGTGGGTGCGTCCGCAGGTCCTCCAACCACTTCTGCAGCGCGTCCTTCACCGCCACGTGTTCACTCATAGGCACAACGCTAGAGCGCGCTTGTGCCAGCCCGCGACGGAAATAACCCATGAACCCCGGGGACTGTCCGTCTGGAGGATTTACAAGGGACGCCCTGTTGATCGGCGCTGCCCAATGGGCTCCTGCACCGTTGAGGCGTCTCTGCTCCGGCCGCCTGGGAATCGGGAGCCAGTGACCCATGGTCGCCGTCGGGTGCCTTACCACCCGGGTGTTGGATGATCAACGCCTCATCGACGGATTGTCGTGCTGGCCTCGTAGGCCAGTGGCGGGAGAATGAGCGCTAGGCGCTCCCGCGGTGGAGGAGAGCTTCCCATCCGCATCAAGGCGGCGGCGAGGCGGTCCTTGTGGTCTCCGGCAAGAAAGGGGATCTCGTCTTTGAGGTAGCGCTGCAGGGTCCTGGTGGGAACACCTGTGTGCCGGGCGAGGATGGGCAGGAAGCCGGCTCCGTAGAACCTGTTGAGTGCCTGCAGTTCGGCCTTCAGCAGGAAGGGGTCCACATGGACGGCTCGCTGCCGAGGCCAGGCGGACCGGCCCCGCCTCGGCCGGGCCGCAGCGGGCTGCCAAGCGTCGGTGAGTGCTTCGCCGGGACGAGAGACGTGGGTCTGTCCGCCACCGGATATCAGCGCTCTCATGCGCGCTTGTTCACGTGCTGCGTCCATGCTGCGGCGGGCACTGGCTGAGGTACGTTCCAGCAGCGCCAGCCACTCGATCTTCTCGGCGAACGTGGCGACACCACAACCTTCGAGGAAAGCCAGCAACCCGCGCACTGTTATGGGATGGAAGCCGTTGGCCATCGCGGCAAGCGTGGTGTGCGAGTAATCGCTCCTGCGCGCCATGGTTCGGAACGAGACCGAACGGTAGGCACGTAGTCCTCGTAGCCAGAACACCAGCGCCTTCGTGCTCGAGGCACCGGAGGGAGGTGTCAGTTTGCCGCTCTTCTCCCAGCGTGACCATGTCTGGCGCCACGCCGTTCGCTCCCCGCAGTCATCGGCTGTCATGGCTTGGGAGGAAACAGATGCCTGCTGAGGGCGCTTCCCACGCAAGGCGGCTTCTCGTTGCGCCACCCACGGTTCCGTGTCCCTCTCGCCACAGGCCTCAACGAACGCCTTCACGGTTTTCTCGCTTGGCACACTCATGCCGTTTTGCGCGGTCGACAGAGTCCCTGTGGACAGCCCCGACAGGGCCGAAAGCTGAGCCAGGGTGAGCCCGGCACGCTCTCTGAGAGCGCGGAGCTCGGTGGCGAACGCGACGCACGGAAGGTCGTGTTCCTCGGGAAGCTTGTTGCTGGGGCGGGCCATGGCAGGGCGTCTCCTTCTCCATGGAAGAGCGGGGCACCGGGATGGGGCCGGTGCCCCGCGGGAGGCGTCAGGACAGAAGCAGGCGCAGCTCGGCGGCGGTCAACCCGCCCGCGAGCACTGTTGCCATGGCCACCTGCGGCGTGCAACCGAGCATGACCAGCACGGCCGTCGCCGCCAGCACGATGGCCAGGACAGCAACAGGGGCCGGGGGACGGACCGCGTACAACTCCGGGAAAGACCCGGACTGACAGGAGATGCGCCAGGGGAAGGCCCGGCTCCACAGGTGCGAGCAGGGGTAAATGATGCGCATGTGTTCTCGATTCTTCGTGCAGGGACAGGCGTCACTCACGGGACGGCCTGGTCCCACAGACCCGGACAAGGACTTGTCGGTAGTGACCGGTTGACGCCAGCCGCTGCCGATGCAGTCATCATCTACGACCTCATCAGCAGGTGTGCACCGTCTCTGACGAAAGTTGAAATACGTGATGCTCGCTTCTTCAGAAAATGGTGCCTGAAGGATGTTTTGAAGAAAGACTTCGTTCGGTAAACCCGCAGGTCGGGTCCGCTTTCGCTTCATCTCTGTCAGGATTTGCGACGGGAAGTTAGGCGGCGGCTGGTAGGAATATTTGTAGCGTCGGTGGAGTGTGAACAAAGCACGGCGCAGCAGAGGTCTCTTCTGTCTATGACCCGGACAAGGCCCTCTCCGCGATGGGCTGTTGACGCGGCGCCATCGCATGCCGGGTGGAGGAGCGGTGCTCCTCCACCCGGCATCACTGCCGAGGACTCCGGGGAGAGGGCTCGGGTCCTACTCACCCGTCTGAGGGATGGGTACACAACGATCCCTTTGAGCGAGTGGCGGCCCATGGCGAAAGGGCAGTGAGCTTCAGAGGCGGAGGCTGCGGCCGAGGGTGAGGGTGTCCAGGAGGTCGTGGGTGATGCGTTCCTGGCCGGTGAGGATGGCTTTCTGGGCGGCTTGGCCGATGAGGTGGGACAGGGCCCGCAGGTAGCCCTTGCTGCGCTGGTGGAGGTAGGGGTGGAGGTGGGTGAGGTCGTCGGTCTGGTGGTGGCGTAGGCGGAGGTTCTTATCGAACTCGCGGACGATGCGGGCGAAGAGTTTCCGGCTCTCGTCGTCGTAGCCGATGCGGCTGGTGCGCAGGGTGGGGTGGTCGCCCCAGACGTCTTCGTGCTCGTCGAGGGGGGTTTCGCGGTCGCGGGTGGCGGGGTCGACGATGGCGCGGGCGGAGCGGCCGGCGTAGAGGAAGGTGGCGCCGGTGGTCTCGCTGATCTCCTCCAGGTAGGCGAAGGAGTCCTCGGTGTCGGTGCCGGGGCGGAGCTGTTCGACGCCGTCGATGAGGACCAGGAGGGTCTTGGCGGCGCGCATGGTGTGGCAGATGGTGCGGGTGGGGTCGCTGCCGCCGTCGCGGGGCAGGCCGAGGAAGGAAGCGAAAGCGGCGGGCCAGTTGCGGTGGCCGCCGCGGCCGGCGGCGGGGACCCGCAGGGCGATGACGGGGATGCGGTCCTGGTCCGGCTCGTACAGCCTGGCGATCTTGTTCTCGTAGTAGCGGCCGACGTACTGCAAGATCGTGCTCTTGCCGGTGCCGCGGGGCCCTTCGATGATCACGCCGACCTTGCCGTGGGTGCGTTCCCGGTTGGCCAGCAGCTGCTGGTGGACGGTGAGCAGGGTGGTGCTGACGGCCGGGGTCAGCACGGTGGGCAGCAGGGCGTGGTAGCGCAGCCGTGCGTCGTTGTCGGCGACCGGCCGGCCGGGCGGGGGGCTGTCGGCCAGATCGGGGGGAGTGCGGTCCAGAGCGGCGAAGCTGCGCCAGTTGGCCAGGGTGTTGAGCCATCTGGGGTGCGGGGGCGCGATGGAACGGGTGGGCTCAAGGGCTTGGTCGAGCAGGCGGATGTCGGCGTCGTCGATGGCCGGGTGCTGCATCATTCCTCCGTGCGAGGCGGGCCGGCCTCGTCCGGCGGGGGAGCGCCGGTGCCGGGGCGGTGGCGGGTGCCGAGGGTGGTGTGGAAGTCGGCGGGCAGGCCATCGGCGAGGTCTCCGATGGCATCCAGCGCCAGGGGCTCGGCCCAGCCTCCGGACACGGCGCCGCCGTCTCCGGGCGCGGGCTCCCCGGCGGGAGCCGTCCCCAAGGTGCCCTCGCCGGGGGCTGCGGCCGGGGGAGGGGCGTAGAGGGTCGGGTCGTCGATGTCGAGGGCCGACAGCGCGCCCAGCGCGTCCAGGTCGACGGGGGCGGCGTCGGCGTACGGGTCGAACCGGGGCGGGGCGGGGTCGGGGAGATGGGGAGTGTAGCCGTCGGGGAGGAGGACGGTGCCGGGTTCGTCGGGGCCGTGGCCGGCGCGTTCGAGGAGGTCGGCCAGCGCCTGGGCGATGGCAACCTCGTCGTTCCAGCGGCCGCCGCGTTCGACGTGCTCGGCGGCGGCGATGTCCCACAGGTACTGGGTCCAGGGCGCGCCGATGAGGTGCTGGTGCTTGAAGACGGCGGGGATGAACGCGCCGCTGCGGTGGTCGCGCAGCCACACCCGCTCGGGCGCGTAGGGGTTGTACCGCAGCTCCCAGCCGCCGCGTTTTTTGCCGCGCAGACCCGAAGACCGGTGGCGGACTGCCTCCAGGCCGCCCTCGTAGTTCTCGTAGGTGCGATTTTTGAAGCGGATGCCCTCATCACTGACCCCGACCCAGGCGGTGGGCAGCAGCTTCAGGTAGTCGTCCTGGCCGAGCGGGATGGGCAGGTAGCCGGCGGCCTGGACACTGGCGGCGTACATCTGGTTCGGTGACAGCGGCGGCAGGTTCGGGTCGTAGGGGTTGCGCAGCTCCTCGTGCGGGCGGTTCTGCCAGCCCAGCGGGATCCACCGCTGCAGCAGGTCGTCCAGCTCCTGCAGCGTCCACAGCCGGTCCGCCTCCACCGGGCGGCTGCCGCGCCGGGTCGCGTCCCGGCCGGTGTAGGAGTTGAGGTGCTGGCTGAACAGCGACTTGATCGACTTGAACGTCCGCTCGACGATGGCCTTGTCGGTCGGGGTGCGCTTGCGGGCCGGCCGCACCGAAATGCCCATGTAGGTGCACGCG
Source organism: Streptomyces mangrovi (assembly GCF_900114215.1). Classification (GTDB taxonomy): domain Bacteria; phylum Actinomycetota; class Actinomycetes; order Streptomycetales; family Streptomycetaceae; genus Streptomyces; species Streptomyces barkulensis. The sequence goes on from NZ_FOSG01000024.1 coordinate 25,129, forward strand.
TCGCGGAAGGTCTGGGTGGCGAACACCGCACCGTGGTCGATGACGATCACCTCAGGGACGATCACGGGCCGGGCCACCGCGTGCGCGATCCGCTCGTCGACCTCCACCAGCTCCTCGTAGGGCAGGTCGGAGGACTCCGCGGACGCCTCCGGGGCGAAGCCTGGCCGCATCGGCGTCGGCACGACCGCCTGGGCCAGCAGCAAGGAGGCGTCCACCGCCTTGGTGGCCCGGCCGGCGCTGCGCCCGCCCGGCAGCAGCGAGCGCCGCTGCTGCCGGGCCTTGCGCTTGCCGCGCACGGTCTTGGGCCGCAGCACGGCGGCGATGATGCTGCGGGTGTGCACATCCACCGCGGCGGTCAGCTCCACCAGCGCGGGCAGGCCGTCATCGCCCAGGACCTTCACATCCAGCGACGTGGAGTCGATCTGCACCAGCTCCCCCGGGGCGGTGGCCGTGGTGATGCCGAACGGGGCCAGGGGCCGGTTGGCGCGGTCCCTGCGGCGCCGGGTCGGACCGCTCAGCTGGCGCGCGTCGAAGCCCAGCCGCACCAGCAGCTTGTACAGGGTCGGCTCGGCCGGAACACGCACCTCGGGCCCCAGCCGGTAGCGCGCGGCGCGCCGCAGGTCGCCGAAGAGTTTGCGGGCCGTGATGTCGGTCCGGTCCTGCCGCTCCTCGATCATCTCCAGCAGCAGCGCCACCACCTGCGCATCGGTGCGCCCGTGCAGGGACGGGGCGCGGGTGCGGCGCTTGTCGACCAGCCCCCAGATGCCATCCTCCAGGTACCGCAGCCTCTTGCGCTGCACGGTCTGCCAGGACACCCCCAGTGCCAGCACCGCGTTTAGTTCGGCCGCCTTGCGCTGGTAGCGCTCGATCAGCGTGAACCGGGCCGGGTCATAGCCCTCACGCGGTGGGGCGCCCTCCGCCGCGTCTGGCAGCAGTCCGGTGTCCACCTCGACGACATGCCGCTCCCAGAGCCGCGCCTCCACCGCGGCGCCCTCGCTGATGGCCTCCAACATGGACCAGTCCGGCAGCGGTTTCGCCGCAGGCAGAGCCCGGCCACTGTCCACGACGGCAAAGTCCGGAGCGGAGACCAGCAGGCCCAGCAGGACCACGGCGGGCTCGACCGCCGACCCTGATCCCGGCGCCAGGTGCACGCTGCTGCCCGAGAGCGCAGTGATCTGGTACAGCTTGCCCTGCCAGCGCACCGAGTCACCCGGCGTCAGAACCCCGCGGTACGCCCGCCGCGCCGCCGGCAGCCGAACCTTGCTGCCGTGGCTCATGCCTGCTCCACCTCCAGTGGGCGGCGCAGTGCCAGCGGCTCCTGGCCGCGCACCGCACCGACCACCGACGCGGGCCCCAACGCACGACTCCAGTCGATCCCCAGCTCACGCCGCCACAGCAGGTGATACAGCCGCGGCAGCGTCGACAGCTTCGGCAGCCCGGTCGCGCGCACCCCCTCCGCCAGCGGGCGCGGCTGGGCGAACACCGCCCTCAGGGCCCGGGCGACCGCCGGGTCGTGGTAGCGCGGATGCCGGTAGCGGGCCACCCAGCGCAGGTTCGCCAGCGCCATCGCGGTCGGCAGCCTGGGCGTGCCCATCTGCCAGCCGGCCTCGGCACAGGCCTCCTTGAGGATCTCCGCCTGCCGCGTCCACCGCTGACTGGGACCGGCCGCCGGGGGACAGGCCACCACCACTGTGGCCTCCTGCGCGGTGCGGACGAAGAAGTCCGGCACCAGCGTGCGCACCCGGCCCTTCTCCTTCCACCGCAGCTGCGCCGACCACGCCTGCAACTCCACCACCGCGGGGTTGAAATCCAGCACCATCGCCATCGACAGCCGGTCCAGCGACCGGCAGCCCACCAGCCGCCGGGTCGTCGCCGCCCACCACAGCGTGGTGATACTGCGCTCCGCAGGATGGCGGGAGGGCTGCCAGACCGCCTCCCGGCGGGTCAGCGGCACACCACCGGCCCGGGCCGCAGGAGTGGTGACCCGCCGGTCGCCGGTCTCGTTGAGATGGACAACCTCCAACCCCCGAGCCATCTCACCCCCTGCTGCCGCCCCTCGAACCCACACCGGTCATCCCCGCGCAGTGGCCTCTGCCATGTCGGCAGCTCTGTCTGTCCGCGGTGCGGGCCACCCTAGGACCGCTCATCGGCCAAATAGTCGGTTTACCGCCAGTCTGCGATACGCCGCTGCCGCGGTCGGCACTGCTGGAGAGCACACGTGACCTTGCCGGATTCCCGAGCCCTGCCGCAGGCACGGCCACAAGACGATCACCACACTGGCCGACAAACGCCCCTCCCGGCGCAGCGGCGTGGCAGGTTCCCGCCCCGTGGAAGACGATTCAACCGCCGAGCTGTTCACACGCGTCGATGCCCTGCTGGCGCAGACCGCCGCCCCACTGCCGGAAGTAAGCGAGCGCCAGCGGATCAGACAGACGGCGAACCTGTCCCTGCAACAGATAGGCGCCGCCCTACAGGCCAGCCCCGACCTGGTCGAAGCCTGGGAGACCGGCCTCGTCGAACCGGCCGGGCCCCAGCGCACCGCCTACGTTCGGCTGCTGAACGGTCTGCTCGCCCGAGAACGCGCCCACCAGCAAGGCACTCCGGCCTCGCCGGCAGACTCCGCAAGGCACTCCCAGAAACCGGAGCCGCCCCCAGCCCCTGCGCGGACATCAGCGCCCATGCCCACCTCTGCGGCACAGGCCAGGAAGGCCCCCCGCGCCAGCCGCCCGCCAGCCAGCAAACACTTCCCGGCGGGCCCGCTGACCGTCCTCGACGCCCCTGACACCGCACTCACCGCCCATCTCACAGACGGCACCGCCCGTCCCTGTCCGGCCGCCACCATCGTCGACGTCCTGCACTGGGCCCTGACCGCAGGCATCGGCCAGCCATCTCCTGCCAAGAAAGGGTGGCCCGCCGACCCCCTGATCGTCCTGACCCCCTCCGCAACCGACTACCTCGGCCTACCCCCCGAACTCGAGGACCGCGCAGCCCTGCGCCTGCCTCCCGATCACCCCTGGTGCGCCGCAATCACTGCGGACGGCTGGAAGTTCACCCGCCGCGGCTTCAGCCCCTGGACCCGCATTTACCGGCCCATCAAAGAGAAAGGCCACCGCCAAAGCGTTCAGCTCGCCGTCACCCCCTGGGGAGCCCTCACCACCGGCGGGTGGAACCCGCCCACCGACCTCACCCCAGGACAGCTCGCCCGCTGGTTGGGCACCTACGCCAACCGCGTCCTGACTCCCTGCGGCTCCACCGCCGTGTGCGGCCAGGAACTGATGACCACCCTGCGCCCCCCAACCCGCTCCGTCCGCAGCGACTCAAACAAATGGGTGTCAGGCAACAACCCCGGCGCCCTGTGGCACCCCCTGCCCCCCGCCCCACCCGAAGCCCACGACGCCCACCCTCTCGCCCGGGACCGTAACCCCGCCGACGCCCTCAACGAAGAAGCCTGGGACTGGCACCGCCCCCTCACCACCGAGGAGACCGCCTACCCACACGTCGTCGGCCTCGACATCAACCTCGCCTTCGTCGTCGCGGCCAGCAGTCTCGCCGTCGGCCTCAACGCGCCCCCCGAACACGTCATCCACCCCACCTTCGACAAGAAGATCCCCGGCTGCTGGTACGCGGACCTGTCACACATCGACCTGGACCCGCGACTGCCCTCGCCCTTCACTCCCACCGGCCAGCCCCCAACCGGACCTGCCTGGTACGCCACCCCGACCCTCGCCTACGCCGTCGAACTGGGCGCCGCCGTCCACCCCACCGAGGCCTACCTGCGCTACGACAGCGGCCGTTACCTCGACCCCTGGTACGAACACCTGCGTGACGCCTACCTGGCCACCATGAACGATCTGGGCATCACCCCGGACATGACCCAGGCCGACTTCCTCCACGCCATGCGAGCCCTGCCCGAACAGGACCCCGCTCTGCTCTCCCTGCTCGCCGCGATCAAGACCACCGGAAAAGGCGGCATCGGCAAACTCCGCGCCGGCCCTCGCGATCCTCACCGAGCTCCCTTCGAGCCGTGGCCCGCGCTCAACACCCGCACCTGGCGGCCCGACATCCGCGCCGCCATCATCGCCCGCGCCCGTACCAACATGCATCGCAAGATGCGCCGCACTCTGGAAGCCACCGGCCGCCATCCTCTGGCCGTGCTGTCAGACTGCGTCCTCTACCCGGCCCACCACCCCACCGCTCTCGACGTCGTTCCCCCAGACACGGACAGCAACGGCCGAACTGGCGCATTCCACCTCGGCGTCAACCCCGGCTACGTCAAGGAAGAGGGCGCCCAGACCCTGCAGTGGTACCGCCAGATGCACGACGGCGGCCTTAACCCCGCCCGCTACATCAAAAACGCCGCATGACCTCGCAGCTTCTCCACCTAGCCACCAAGACGCCCTCAGCGCACCACGGCGACACTCGTCATCGGCGACCCCAGCCGCCACGGCAGACACGACGCTGCCTCCAGCGGCCCAAAGCGCGGCACATCCAGATGAGGCCGCATCATCCGCAGCGGCCAACTGCGATACCCCTCCGGCGGCCGCGGCAACGCCAACCGCTCCTTCACCGACATCGTGTTGCGGTGCGCCATCAGCCACGCCTCCAACGCCCGATGCCCACCGGCAGCCATCTCCTCGGCCATGCCCAGCCGCTCCCCGACCCACGCCACCCAGCGGCCCGTCGTCCAACCCGCCGGCCCTCCTGCGAAACTGCGCCCCACCGCCCGCTGCCGCTCCCGCACCGCCATCGCCTCCGCGACCACCACCACCTCCGGGCACACCACCAGCGGCACCGCCCACAGATCAGCCCGGCTCACACCCAGCGCCGCCTGCCGCTCCCGCCATACCCCCTTGGCCCCCATCTGGCGGCACTGCCACCAATAGACCGCCACCTGCGATGCATCCGCCAACAGCGCCCGCGCGTACAACCCCGAAGTGCGCTCCAGACGCTGCCGCCGCTCCTGGGCCTCCACCACACCCGGCACCTGCGCCACCCCCACCTGGAACCGCCCCGGCGCCTCACCGATCCACCGGCCATGCCGCACGCACACCGCCCAGGTGTCCCGGCTCACCCGCCACACCGGGCGATCCGCCCGGCCGGCCACGCACAGCGCACACGCCTGCACCGGCCGCCGACTCCCCGACCACGCCTCCACCCGCACCTGCCGCCGCGCCTTCGGCGCAATCCGCGACTCCCCAAGGCTCGGCAGAGCCCGCTCCAGCCGCTCCACCGGCCGACCGCACACCCGCGCCAGACGCTCCCGTACCACAGGCCCCAGCCACACCTCATCCACTTGCGGATCGGGAACCGGAAGACCGCGCGGACCGCCCACGTGCCGGGCCAGCGCGTCAAAGGACAGCCCGTTCAGCGCGGCCAGTCGCAGCAGGAACGACGCGGTGGTCTCCTCGGCGATCCATACCGGCTGCCGCGGCAGCCGCTCCAGTTCCTCGCCCATCAGCACGCGCCGATCCTCCCAGGACCTCCCGCGCCCCGGGCGCCATCTCAGCGAAAGGCACGCCCTCATGTCCCTGCGCCTGTACGCCGACACCGTCCAAGAAGCCCTCGACCGCGCCGACGCCCGCCACTGGACCCGCCAACCCCCACGCTCGGACCGAGCCCGCACGAAGTACCTGCTCCAGCAGGTCAAAGGAGACCACGACGCCCTCGCCACCCGCCTCGGCACCGACTCCGACACCGTGTTCCGCATCCTCGCCGGCGACCCGCCCACTGACGATGCCCTGCGCGATGCCATCGAAAGAGAAACACTGCGCCTGTGGCAGCCTCACGTACGCTGGCGCGCCCACGCTGCCATCATGGAAAACGACGGACAGATGACTGTCTCCTTCCGCGCTTGGTTCGGATTCACTGCCGCGGCCGGAACCACTGACGATCCACGCCTGCGCTTCCTCACTCTCAGCCTGCCAAGTCCCCACCTCAAGAGGCTCTTTCGGGCTCGACACCGCAACGCGCCTGAAGCAGAGCTCCACCAGCTTCTCAGCGAAGCTCTGGCCGCGAGCTACTTCCATCGCGATGGCATCCCAAGCGCTTTGGAGACGGTCACGTTGAAGAGGATCGATTATCTCGAGTTCTCTTATTGATGGAGATCGAATGCAGGCTCTTCAACCGCAGGTTCCATTCTCCAACGCGCTTCTCCTGGGGACGTCAGGCAGGGAGCCAGGGTTCCGCGATGGCTCCGTCCGCGTCCAAGCCATGCTCGCGCAGTCGGTCGGCTTTCTCCTGGCGGCCGGTCTCCTCCCACGTCTCCGCCAGGGCGCTCAACGCTATGGGCTCTCCTGCGTCGAGTGCGATTCGGCAGAGCTGCTCGGCTTCGGCTGCGTCTCCGGCCTCCAGCCGCAGCCAGGCGAGCGAGGTCAAAGCCGGGAGGTGGCCGCTCTCGGCTGCGCAGCGGTACAGCCGCTCTGCTTCGGCAACGTCACCGAGGTCTCTTCTACGTTGGGCCAGTCGAGTCATCGCATGCAGGTCTCCGACCGCCGCTGCGTCCCGATATACCTTCTCGCCCGCCCCGCGTCCCTGGGTGGCTTCGGCCAAATCTGCCAACAGCGCGAGAGCATGGCCTCTGCCCAGGTACTGCCATGGGGACAGGTCCACCATGCGTGATGGGGGGAGGCCACCAAAGGCAGCGGCTTGCCGGGCCAGTTGTTCCCCATGAGCCCGGTCCACGTCCATCAGGAGCTGAGCCAAGGTTGCCAGCACAAAGAAGTCTCCAAGGCTAGCTGCCTGCCGTGCTGCCTTCTCGGCGCCGGACACATTCCCTTGGTGGAGGAGCCGCATGCGCATCAGTTCGCCCGCAGCTTCGTAATTTCCGCAGGAAATGGCTTGTTGGAAAAGCCGCTCCGCGCTCTGCGCATCTCCGGTGAGCATTCGGCGACGCCCATAAGAGGCCAGGGCTTCCGGATCGCCGAGATCCGCTGCGGTGCGCATAAGGCGCTCGGTCTCATCACTGCTGTCGGCGTACTTTTCCTGCGCTAGGAAGAGCAGTACCTGAGGATGCACGGCACCTGAGTTTGCTGCCTGCTGCACCACACGCTTCGCCTCTGCCCAATTGCCGTCGTCCTCGTGCCACTGGGCCAACGTCAGCAGGGCCTCGATCTCGCCTGCCGCATAGGCCTTCCACAGCAGCTTCTCCGCTTCTGTCCGGCGACCTCGCACGTAGCGCGTGTGCGCCATTTCCTCCCAGGCGCGCCCGTCCCCTCTGTCGGCGGCCCGCCGGAAGAGGGTGTCGGCCAGGGCCCCTCTGCCTCGGCGCCGGGCCGAGTCCGCCAAGTTGTACAAGTCGTCCGCACCCGTGACGATCCGTTGCGCGGCCTCCCAGAAAGCAGTGGGAGGGAACGTGTAGCGGCGAGTGGTCCGGCCGTACTGATCGAGGTAGTCGGCCAACCGATACACCCCAGATACTGCCCCCATACTGCCCGACACGGCAATGTCCTCCAAGGGGGAGACGACATTTTTGATCTTGATCTGGGCATAGGCCAAGGCGCCGGAGAACCAGTCGATTGGCGCTGCGGCGCGTTGTGGTTCGGTCAGGTAACCGGGAGCGGCTGCCTCCAAGAGCCGATCCGGAAGTGCGGAGGAGTGGCCCATTCGACGTGCGTCCATCGCGACCGTGATGATCGCTTTGCCGTAGCAGGCCGGTACCCCGTCGGCGGATTCGTAGTGGTTGACCAGTTGAGGGCCTGCCGCCAGGGCCTGGGTGACCGCGCCCTCACGGCTGACGCGTACTGCGACATCCAAAGACAGGTCACCTGTAGCATGCGCGTCCTCCAGCGCACGGCGCTGGAATGCCACGGGAACGTGGATCACCATGGCCTGGGCGAGCAGGGCACGGGCGTGTGAGTGCCGGTCCTTGCCGGGAACATCGGGCCGGTCCATCAAGGCCTTGTAGTGCTTGGGCCACAAGGTCATGACGATCACCGCAGGACCGGGCTGCTCCAGAGACCGCCGCAGCCGTACGGCGGCCTCCTCGCCGTGCGGCCCAAGGAGGAACTCCTGGGCTTCGTTCAGCCAGAGCACGGTGCGTGCACACAAGAGGCCGTTCTCCAGCACCTCGACGAGGTCCTCGGCTCCCTTGGGGAAGAGCAGTTGCCAGTCGGGCATGCAGGCACGTACTGCTTCGTAGGCTGTGCGGGTTTTGCCGGTGCTGGATTCACCCTGGATCAAAACGAGCGTCGTCTCCTGCCTGTCCGCTGCTCTGCCCAGGTAGGACCGCAGGTGCTGGTCGTGCTCACGCTCCACGTACGCCGGCAGGACAAAGCCCTCGCCGCCAGCACTTGCCGAGGCAGAAGTTTTCAGTCTCTCGGAAGTACCGGGGACAGCGGGGTGAACTCCCAGGTGCCGAGGGTGCCACTGCATGAGCGGACGCGGCTTGTCGGGCACTTTGGCAAGGCGCGCTGCTGCGTCCTGCGCCTCCAGCGCTCTCACGGCACGTTCGCGTTGCACGCCCGCCTGCACAACCTGCGCCCGGCGGCGGACCACGCTTTGGTGCTGCTCGCGCCACCTGGCAGGATCCAGCAGATGCAGGCTCTCCTGGGGGATGCCGCTCTTGAGCCGAGCGGCTTTCTGCAGTTCCTTGACCACCGTGACCAAGGAGTCCTCCCGCTGAGGGAAGCGGTCACCCTTCAGCCATCCGCTCACGGTGGCCGGCGCGACGCCAGCCGCTCGCGCCAGCTTCCGCTGGCTCGGACGCTCCTCCAGATGGGTGCGGTAGAGCTGCCCCAACCGGCGCAGCTCAGCGAAGAAGCCTTCCTCTCCGCCCTCCACAGGCGCGCCGACCGCCACCTGCCCCCTCCGATGCTCAGTCGTCCAGCACATCCGGCTGCGCGGTACCGGGGCGATGCCCTCTCGACAGGCGTGCCGCTCAAGCAGTGTTCAGTATTTCGTATACAGCTGCTGAACACCCCACTGGACAGGAAGCGTTGGAACTGCCGCAGCCAGCGGCCCAGTGACCCTCGTTGCCCAGGAGCCCCTGTGTCCGTCACCGATGCCGTGCAGCAAGCACTCCTCGCCCTCACCGAGATTCTCACCCCGCTCGGAGTTCTGGCCTTGGCCGTGTTCCTCCTGTTCTACGTCGGGGTGGTCCTGCCGGCGGTCTGGTCGCACCACGAGTACCGCCGCAGTGCGGCCCGCCGTGTACTCGGTCTCCTCCTGCACAATGCGCACCAGGCGTTTCGCGGTCTGCGCCGCATGCTCCCCTTCTGACTTAAGAGACCGGCTACTGCACCGTGACCGCAGGCCCCTTGTCCTCCCTTTCTTCTGTGGCGCGGCAGCGTGCTCCAAGCCGCCCAGCCTGGCTCCGAGGGAGGGGAGGCCGAGGCCAGTGCGTGCAGGCCGAGCCCACGATGAGCAACTGCTCGCCGCTCTATTCGTCCGATGGTGTGGGGGAGTGTCCGGGACCGGCGGGGAAGAAACCGAAGCGTTGGCTGTGGGGTTCGCGGGTGAACAGGTACACCTGCGCCTGCTCCACGATGTCCGCGGGCGGGTCGTCGTTCTCCACGATGATGGCCTGGCCGGCGAAGTCGGTGAACAGGTGCCGGTAGAAGTGGTGCCGCACGCCTTCCGGCAGCGCCGCGTCCCTTCCTCCCGGCGCCCGGTAGGTGACCAGGGGGGAGTCCAGGACGACGAAGCCGGGGTGGCTGTGATCCCGGCGCAGGCAGAAGTCGGCGAGCGCCACGGCGAAGCCTGCGTGGAGCACGGCCCGCATGCCCTTGCCGCGCCCTGCGCGCGGGCGGTCTCCCAGGGACAGCTCCGCGCTGTACTGGTCGTAGGACACCTCGCCGGCCCTGCGCACTTGCCAGGCGTCGAGTGTGCGCTGGATGGTCTGCTCGAAGTCGACCACGGTGCTGGCGGGGATGCTGCCGCTGGGGCGGCCGCTCGGCAGCGCTCCGTCGGCGACGAGACCGGCGCGGACTTCTTCGAGTTCCTGGATCCGGGTGTGCAGGCCGAGCTCCCGCTCCACCCGGGAGCGGGCGGTCATCAGCTCGGTGGCCTCGTTCTGCAGGGGGCGCAGCTCTTCGTCTTCGATGCGTGTGATCTCGCGGTCGGCGGCCTCGGCCTGTGCGAGGGCGGCGCCGCGCTGGTCGGCGAGGTCCTGTCGCTGGGCGCGCAGCCCCTCGATGGTGACCAGCAGGTCAGACAGAAGGTGCTGTGTCTTGGTGGTCTCGGCGGCCACCGCGGTGTGCAGCGCGGTGGTCTCCTGCTCGTCGTGGCCGGTCCTTTGGTGCTCGGGCTCCGCGCCGCAGAAGACGCAGGTACCGGTGTGGAAGTAGCCGAGCAGGCCTCCCGCCTCGCTGATCATCGCCAGGCGGGCGAGGTCGGATTCGTACTGGCTGCGCAGCAGCTCGAAGCGGCCCAGCAGATCATCGACCTCGGCCAGGCGCTCGGTGTACCGGCCCAGCCCCACCGACAGCGTGGCCCGCTTCTCGGCAGCCGCTGAATGCCGGGCCGTGACATCCCGCAGCGACACCGCCCGGGCGTCCAGGTGAGTGATGATGCGCCGGAGCTGCTCCTCCAGTGCGGTCTGATTCGCACCATGGTTGGTGAGCTGCTGCTGCAGATCCAAGATCAGCTTGTCCAGCAAGTCGATCTTGCCTTTGTGGACGCGCCGCTGCGAGGCGTTCGGCCGGGTGGCGGCGGCCTGCTCACCGGCGCCGGTGAGCAACAGCTTCAGCACCGATTTATGGGCGGTCTGCCCGCTGGGCCCGGAGGTACGCAGGACAGGCGACACCTTCGAGACCATCCGGGTCTCGCTGATCAGACACAGGTGGAGCAGGTCGCGGAAGCCCAGGAGCTTGGTGCCTCCGCTGTCGTTGGTGCTGATCAGGGCGCCGCCCAGCCCGAGCCGCTCCAGCAGGAAGCGCGAGAGGTTCTTGGAACTCCTCGGGGTGTGGTGCGCCGACAGGACCAAGTCGGGTGCCCGGTAGACAAGCTCGCGTAGATCGTCCTCGAAGACGCTGATACGGCTTGATCGCGGGGCGCGCATGAGCGTGATGACACTGCCGTCGGGCAAAGCCAGGCCCAGGAGGATCTGGGAGTAGCCCTCGGCTTCGGGAATGACGTTGAGGCGGCGGGCGCCGAGCATGTAGTCGATCGCCTCGGTGACGAAGGACTTTCCCGTGTCGGAGGCCCCGTAGACCACCGTCAGCCGGGAGCCGAAGGCGACCTGTGCCGTCTCTTTCCCGGCTCCGGCGAAGGTCAGGTGCAGAAGCTTGAGACTACTCATGGTCACTCCCGGACAGGGGTAAGCCGCCGCGCAGTTCCTCGGCCCACCGCTTGGTGATGGCCTGCGTTGCCTCGCGGGCATCCACGCGAGGTCCTGCGTGGGCTTGGACAGCCCACTGCGCCCGCTGCCGCAGGGCGCCGATGTAGGGGGCTTCGAGGATGTCCACGAAGCCCGGACCCTCCTCGGAGGCGCGGTAGACCAGGCCGTCCGCGGTGGCCTGGACGTCAGCCAGCCCTGCGCGCAGCAGCACGAGCAGTCCCTGCTCGATCAGCTGCCGCTTCATCGCCAGCTCTCCCGGGCCAGCGGGCAGGGAAGGATGCAGACTCGGTGGGCCGTTCATGTCGCCGCTGTGGAGCATCGCATGGTCCAGATAGACCAGCTGCGCCAGATCCAAGGGCTCCGGAAAGGACTCGGACAGCAACACCAAGGCGCGCATGCCGACTTCCAGCGGGCTGTTGAGGGGATTCACCGCTCCTCCTCCTGGCACCAGGTGAGCCGGTCCTCGTTGGCGAGCTGATGACAGATGCCCTTGCGGTCGTTGGGTCGCACATAGGAGACGAGAACATTGGCGCCGAGTTCCATGTCCCGAGCGGCGTCCAAGACAGCGTTGAGCCTGTCGTAGCCGGTGCCGAAATCGCGCTCTTCGACCTCGACCACCCCGTCGTAGACATCGTCCTGCAAAGACTCGTATGTGCCGGGAGGCACGCTGTCCCGGGCGAAGACACGCAGCGCATCGGCGCAGTAGAAGGCCTCACGCTGCCGCTGCAGGTGCCGCCCTGCCCTGGGGTGCGCACGCGCCTCATCCGGGGAGTGCGGCGAACAGCCGTACTTCTCCGCGTAGACACGCAGAAGCTGCTGGATGTAGCGCGCCTCATCGGCGGAGTGCTCCGGGGGAGGCTTCGGGACAGCGGGCCGCTCCGGCAGACGCGTACCGAACCGCCTCACGTGGTACGGAGTCGTAGCATGCTGCTCAAGGATCGTGTCGAGACTGCCGGCTTCGAAGCGAGAGAAGTCCGTCTGCTGGGCCAGATCCAGCGCCCGGTGCAGTACCGCTTCGTCGTAGTCGGCCGTTAATCTGCTGCCCGGCTTGGCGATCTCCCTGAAGAACGAGGCTTTGAGCTCGGAAGGCTTGGCCAGGAGTTGCGTGAGGGAGGCGCCGGTCTTCGGTGCGACGAAGACATAGCGTTCAGGAAGTACCTGGTACTGCTTCTCCGCGACAGCGACGAAGATCTTGAGCATCTCCGGGTAGGCCGCATGGGGCGTCAGGGCCTTCTCGTAGTGTTTGCACTGGTAGCAATGCCAGCGGTCGTCGGTCTTCCTCGTCGTCAGGAAAGCTGCGATGTCGGCGCCGCGGTCGTTGGAGCCCCCCATGCCCACTACGTCCACATACCCCGCCGTCTTCTTCAGCCCCAGCACCCACTCGTAAACGAACTCCTCCCACTGATCGGCCGAGTGGTGGACCAAGATCTGCTTCGGTGTGAGAGCGGGAGGCGGTGCCATCATGGGGGACACCACTGTCACAGGAGTCTGTGAGGGCTTCGGAAGCTCGGTGAACAGAGGTTCGGCGTAGTACCCAGACGACTGGCGTGACGTACCCATACTCCCCCTGACTGCACCGCGAGCTTCCGCTCGGTGAAAGTCATACCACCGACAGTGATGATCCGGGAAGGCGCGAAGAAAGCCGCACCGCCCCTGCTCCCGATGCCCTACAGCCTCTGCTCAGACCGCCCCGACGCGGGACAGGAGGCCACCGAAGGCCAGCGGGACTCTGCCGCCTCCGGCGGCGATCTCCTTCACCGGATCGGCCGTCACGCAAGACTCCACCGCCCCCACGCGGGAGTGAGCCTGGTATGGAATTGCAGGGAATGCACCGCAACCGGGCGACTGGTTGGCTACCGTCCCGATACGGGCCCCGCCCCGCAGTGCCGATAGCGGCCGCAGGAGAAAAAGGCGGAGACCGGAGCCCGGCGGCAGAGGGAGCGGCGCGCTGAACGAGAAAGACGTCCTGGAGGCGGTGCGGCGATGCATCGAAGACCGGGGTGAAGCCCCCGGGCCGGAGCTGCCCCCCAGATCGCCTGGTACACCCTCCTGGAAGGCGAGGTCATACGGTTCATCGAGACCCGTATGGAGCAGCGGCAAAAGCACTACGGCCACATCGACCTGTCGGACCGGCCGGAGTGCGACTCCCTGGCCCGCCACCGCATCGCCCCGCCGAAGGACCTCACCCGGGCGCAGACGGTGAAACTGGTGCGGCGGGACTCGGTGACCGAAGACTTCTGCCCCTGCGACAACGGAAAGACCGCCTGCCCGCGCTGCCAGGGCCGAGGGGACCTACCGTGTGAGGCGTCCACGGCCTGCGCCGCCTGCCGCGGCATCGATTCCTGCCTGCGGTGCGACGGCACCGGCTACCGGAAGCTGAAGGTCCACGAAGACCACGGCGTGGTGGGCGAGCGCGTCACCTGCGAGCGGTGCGGGACGCACAACGCCGCCTGCCGCACCTGCGACGGCCGGGGCCGCACCACCTGCTCGACATGCCACGGCGCAGGCGTACGGGACTGCCCCGACTGCGACCGCGCCGGAACCGTGCCCCACCAACGGTGCAAAGGCGCCGGCAGGATTGTGACGTGGATCGAGGGCATCATCCGCCGGGAGCCCCGCACCGAGAGAATCAGGCAGCCCGAGACGGGCGTGCCGTACCCGGCCTGGAGCGCGGCGCGCGAGAGCGGCGCCTGGCACCAGCTGCACCTCACCGGCCAAGACCCTCTTCCCGCCGACGCGGCGAGCAGACTTCTGCACCTTGTGCAGCCCCACCTCACGCCCCATGAAGGCGAAATCGCGCGGCAGGCCACCTTCAGACACCTGCGGCTGGCCCGCACCGTGGTACCCCAGCACCCCCCACCGGGTCTACTACGTCCTCCCCACGGCTGCCTCACCCCGCGTCCTGGTCCTGCCCTCGCGGCGGAGAACCTGGCAGATCGCCGTAGTAGCCCTGGCAGCCCTCCTGGCGCTTGTCCTCCTCCTGCGGCTCTTTTCATAGAAGCCGCGTCCGCGCAGGCGCCGGCCGAGGGGCGGAACGGCCTCCTCCTCAAAAGGGAAGGTGCGCCTCGTCGGTCCACCACAGGTAACCGTCGAAGACCTCCCCGCCCTCGTCACCTTCCGGTATGAATTTGGCGGAAGCGGCGCCGCGAGCGGACGGGACCTGATGGGACTCGGGTACCGGGGCAGAGTGCGCGGTGACAGCGGCACAGGCGTGGCAGGTGTCGGCCAGGCGCCAGGTGCGGCCGCGCAGGTCGCAGGCCACCAGAAGCAGCAGGGGGCCGTCGCAGCCGCGGTGCCGGGGGTGCTGGCGGCAGCCGTCCTCCCGGCACTGACAGATGCGCAGGTGCGGCGCCAAAGGGGCGCGGCGGTCATGGTCACGCAGATGAGCGACGGCGGCGCGGCGGGGAGGCATGCCTGTAGAACGGGGGAGGAGGCCGCAGACGAGGCAGTGCAGGACCGGTCCGTCCGGGTGCGGGTTGATGGTGACCGTCCAGATGCGCTGCGGCGGACGCGGGGGTGTGCCGGGCCCCATCGGATGCCATTCCTTCCTGCGAGTCGACTCATGGCCAGGCCGAAGTTGCTTCCATACCGCCGAGGTGGCGGTCGGCAGCATCCGGCGGCGCGCACCTTAGTGCAGACCCCTGCCCTGCGCTTGGGTCGAGTCAGTGATCAGATAGGGCAGAGACCTGCACTGACAGGGCAGGGTCCTGCACCGTGCGATAGCTGGGTGACGAACCCTCCGCCCGCCCCGAACCTGGCCGCGCTCCGCCTGGAGCTGGCGCGGGCGCGGGCGGAGCGCGGCTGGACCTACGACCAGCTCGCCGAGCACAGTGGCCTGGCCCGCCGCACCCTGATCGAGATCGAGCAGGGCCGCACCATCGGCAGCCTGAAGACCTGGCACGCCCTCGCCCATGCCCTGGACATCCCGATCGACCGGCTCCTCGGCAGCCTGTGCGAGGGGCACCCGCCCCCCGCCAAGCCCTCGATCTGACCCCTCCTCGACCGCAGAGCGCCGACGCAGGTCATCCCCGAACTGATGACGCACCATGAACGAATGACCGAACCGTCGAACATCTGAGGTGGTCGGTTCAGCCTTTCCCGGGACGTACGCGGCTCGGACACCGGTGGCGCGGCGTGTCGCCTGCCACGGTCCCGCCCATGACCCTTTCTCCTCCCCGCGACGCCGGCGCGCGCCTGCCGGACGGCGGCCAGGAACCCCTTCAGCTCCGCCCCGTCCGCCGATACCCCTCCGGCCGGGCCGACGGCACCCGTTGCCGGTCTGGCCGGCTTGTGCCGTGCCGGCGGGAGGCGGGCCGGTGATGGGGTTCGCGGCGCGGGTGTGGGTGTGCGGGAGCCGGTGCTGGCCGTGGCCGCAGACGGTGGCGGCGGTGTTGGACCGGGCGGCCGCCCGGCACGGCGGGGACCTGGTGGTGATCGAGGGCGCGGGGACCGGGGCGGAGCGGGCCGCGCACCGCTGGTGCCAGGAGCGGGGCCTGCCGGCGTGGCGGCACCGCTGCCACCCCCGCCTCCAGGCGAGCCGTGGGCTGATGCGGTTGCCGCGGGAGACCCTGGCGGTGCGCCATCAGCGGATCCTGCGCGACGAGGGCCCGCGGCTGGTGGTCGTCTTCCACGAGGCCTTCGCCCCCGGCCCGGGAGTGAGCGCGGACATCGCCCGCCGCGCGGTGGCCGCGGGGGTGCCGGTGTGGCTGGTCCCCGGCGCCGATCCGGGCCGGGGCCGGTGGCTGACCGCAGCGAACCTGCCCGGCCCGCCGCCCGCAGCCCCCGCTCCGCCGGCCGCATCCCCGGGCGCGGCGGTCCGGGCCGGCACACCGGACGGCCCCGCCGGCCGTGCCCATCCGGCCGCTGCACCGGCCACCCCCTGCTGAGCTTGCCCAATCGTGAAGGAGATGGAGATGACGACGGTGGAGCCCACCGCAGAGCAGGCCGCCGCGGCCGAGGCGTTCGCCGCCGGGGAGCACCTGGTGATCCAGGCCGGCGCCGGCACCGGGAAGACCACCACGCTGGCACTGCTGGCCCACGCCACGAAGCGGCGGGGCCGGTACCTGGCGTTCAACCGGGCCATCGCCCAGGCCGCCGCTCAAGCCTTCCCCCGCACGGTGGTCTGCAAGACCGCGCACGCGCTGGCCTACGCCGCGATCGGCCACCGCTACCAGGCCCGGTTGAACGCCCCCCGGGTCCCGAGCTGGCGCACCGGGATGGAGCTGGGCATCCGCCACAGCATCACCCTCGGCGGCCGGGACCTGTCGCCGAAGGCGTTGTCGGCGGCGGTGCTGCGGACGGTGGAGCGGTTCTGCCACTCCGCCTCCCCGGTGCTGGAGGCCGGCCATGTGCCGCGGCTGCGCGGCATCGATTCGGATGAGATGCACGCGGAGTTCGCCGACCTGGTGCTGCCGTACGCGGGCAAGGCCTGGGCGGATCTGCAGCACCCCGACCAGGGGGTGGTCCGCTTCGACCACGACCACTACCTGAAGATGTGGGCCCTGTCCCAACCCCGGATTCAGGCGGACTTCCTGCTGCTGGACGAGGCCCAGGACACCAACCCGGTCCTGGAGGAGGTCTTCCTCAACCAGCGCGGCCACGCCCAGCTGGTGATGGTCGGCGACTCCGCCCAGGCCATCTACGGATGGCGCGGCGCCAAGGATGTGATGACCGGCTTCGACGGCACCCCGCTGACCCTGTCCCGCTCCTTCCGCTTCGGCCCCGCGATCGCTGCGGAGGCCAACCGGTGGCTGCAGATTGCGGAGACGCCGATCCGGCTGACCGGTACTGAAGAGATTCCCAGCGAGGTCGGCGAAGTACCCGAGCCGGAAGCAGTGCTGTGCCGGACCAACGTCGGCGCCATGGTGGAGATCATGAAACACCTCGACGACGGCTACGCGGTGGCCCTCGCGGGCGGCGGGCAGGCCCTGCGCGCCCTGGCCCACGCCGCCCTCGACCTGCAGTCCGGCCGCCGCACCTCCCATCCGGAACTGGTGCTGTTCACCACCTGGGGCGACCTGATCGACTACGCCGAACACGACCCGGCTGGCCGGGACCTGCAGCCGCTGGTGGACCTGGTCGGCGAACACGGCGCCGACACCATCCTCCATGCCGCCGACTGCCTGATCGACGAGCGGCACGCGGAGGTGATCGTCTCCACCACCCACAAGGCCAAGGGCCGTCAGTGGGCCGCGGTGCGGATCGCCGACGACTTCACCCCGCCCCCCGACCAGGAGGAGACCGACGACCACGGCCAGCCCCTGCCCGGGGCGATCGACGACGCCGAGGCCCGCCTGGCCTACGTCGCCGTCACCCGCGCCCGCTACGCCTTGGACCTGGGCGGGCTGTCCTGGATCCACCACCATCCCGCCGGGCAGGCAGGCGGTGCGCCTGCCGCCTCACATGCACCAGCCACTGCACAACCTGGAGAGGCAAGCCATCGTTGAGCTGTGCTGCTCATAGGCTGGAGGGCGGCCCCCAGTCGAGGACATGGAGGCCGGCGGCTTTGATGAGGTCGGCATCCAGACGGAGGAGCTGGACGGGGGAGTGGCCGTGGCGGTGTAGCCACTGGCGGCGGCGGCGTTGTTCTGCCTGGCTGAGCTCGTGCCACCGGTCGTAGTGGACTCCGGGTTCCTCGCCGGGGTTCTCGCCGGCCCAGGCGCGCACGAAGCCGGCTTCGTCGGGGGCGCGGCGCAGGGTGATCAAGGCCCATGCGGTCTCGTACGGCAGGGTCGGCCCGTGCTGGGCCATGAGCCGGTGGGTCCGTAGCTGCCGCAGGGGGGTCAGAAGCCATCGTGCGGTGTGCGGGTTCATGCCGGTGTACTCCCGGGCTTGTGTTGGGTTTGCCATTGGGCGGCCGTGGTCTTCAAGTCGTGGTGGCCGAGCACGTGGAGGGCGTGGATGAGGGCTTGGAGGAAGAGGTCCCGCTGCTCGGGGGTGTCCGTGGCGGTGACGAG
This sequence comes from Streptomyces mangrovi, assembly GCF_900114215.1. Lineage (GTDB taxonomy): Bacteria > Actinomycetota > Actinomycetes > Streptomycetales > Streptomycetaceae > Streptomyces > Streptomyces barkulensis. The sequence continues at coordinate 43,360 of NZ_FOSG01000024.1, forward strand.
CTGGTCGATGAAGCGTCTGATGTCGCCGCGGGTGCCGTCGTCCTCGCGCTCGCACGGGGCAGGGAGATCACCCAGCTCCTTAACCAGGTCCGACAGCTGATCGAAACGGTCGGGGAATTGGTTGATCCACCACACCCGGCGCAGGCTCGGATCGGCGAGCACGCGCTGCAGGTGGGCTAGGCGGCGCATCTCCGCCTCGTGCTCGAGGTCGATGTTCTGGTGTCGGCGTGTGTGCTCCTCGGCCAGTTCGCGATCTCGGGCCGAGACGGCCAGTTGCACCGAGCCGATGACCTCCAGCCCGGCTGCGGGGCTGTGCCATCGAGCCATGGCGGTGTTGGCCGCGTCCTGAGCTGCGGCGAGGTCGAGAACGGAGTACGAGCTCAGGACGCGGTCGGCGCCGTGGCGCAGATGGTGACGGGCGAGGGCGGCAGAGTCATGATGACCGGGCATTTCGTCCTGCTTTGGACGCCACGCGCCGTCGATGCGTACGGTGAAGAACACACTGGGGATGCGGCTGGGCATCCGCTCGCCGCTCATGACGAGCGGATGCGCCGTTTCGCTATCGGAGATGGGCAGTGCCGGCCGGGCGGTTCGGCGCCAGGGCAGGATGCTCACGCTGCCGAACGGGTCTCTTCACCGGTGGGCTCGCGCCCGGTACCGAGCTCGGTGGGAGGCGCTGCTTGCGTGTAGATCAACTGGTCGACCAGCTTGTGGCGTCGGGCCCGCCCCAGTTCGGTGCTGTTCGAGGAACCCACCAGCAGCCTGGCGACCCCCTGCTGGCCGAGGTGTCCGCGGATCACCGCTGCCACCACAGGCAGGACCGTGTCATCCGGCAGCTCGGAGGAGTCCAGCCAGGCTGCCAGGCTGGTGAGGGCCGCTTCGGCCACAGCGGGCTCCAAGAGCGCCGCACGCCAGCCGCGGACGAGGAGCTGCCTGGCCAGCGTGCTGGCCGAGTCGTCCGGGGTCTCCCCAGCCATAAGCGATGGGAGGAGATCCTGATCGGTGATATCGGTCAGTGCCAGGAAGATGCTCGCTCCGGCTTGGCGCACGCTGCCGTCGGCGGAACTCGACCAGTCGATGATTTCCGACAGCACCAGAACTCGCTGCTCGGGACGGCCGACAAGGGTACGCGCCGCGCTTGCTACCGCTTCGCGCGCTTTGCCGTCGGACCGCGAGGCCAATAGACGCAGCCGGGTCAATGCCACCCGCGGGTACTCCCGGCCCAGCCTGCCGGCGCAGATCTCGGCCACCGCCGCAGCCAATGCCTCGCTGGTGTTCTTCTGGTGAGCCCAGTCGTACAGCTGCTTGCGGACACCAGCCCCCGTAGCCGGATGGAGCGCCATGCTCTCCAGGATCTCCACAGCCAGCCGCCGGTGCCGGGTGTGCCCCTTGTCGATCCAGTCGCTCACCACGGACCGCACCGTCGCGCCGCCGGGGAGCAGAGACAGGCGGACAAGAGATTCCGCGATGCGCCGCAGATGGCGCTCGGCGACTCCGTTCGGAGCGCTGATCTTCGAGGCCCATTCCAGTAGTGCCTGCCGCAGCTGCGGCCGCTGCTGCCACACATGCATCAAGACAGCCCCGGGCAACCCGTGCCTCTTGGCTTCCAACGAGATGTTCTCGCCGATCTGTGAGGCCTCGATGGTGTCCAGTCGCTGGCACAAATCCCGGCCGGCCAGTGCGCCGCCAGGAGGCAGGACGCCCCCGACCTCTTTGAAGAACTGATCGGCCGCTTCCATCACGACATCGGCCGGCACATCCTCCAGCAAAGCGGCGGCCACCAAGAGCGCCCGCTCGCGCAGGTCCTCCGCGCTGGAGTGCTTCTCGAACCAGCCCTGCAGGTACCTTTTCCAGCCGGTGAACTCCTCCTTGACCGTGTCCCTGTCGTCGCTTTCGGATTCGGCGACGAGCCGGGCCAGACGAGCCGCGTCGGAGGCGTGCGTCGCCGCCGCGAGTAGTTCCTCAAGGGGAGTGCCTGACAGCCAGTCCACTCTGTCGGGGGCCAGGCACTGCAGGTGGGCCCTGGCGACTTCCGTCGCTGCTGGCCGGACCAGGCGTACATGGGGCACAGAGGCCAGATGTCCAGGATCCCAGGCACCCGGCGTCGCCAGGATGATCAGAACGGCTTCCTTCTCCCCGGCTTCCTTCTGGTAGCCGGACAGCCCCGAGTAGAAGCTTTCGGGCAGCGACCCGTGGTCCGTCAGGTCGAGGATGAAGCCGTGCTTCCTGGTGGCGGGGATTTGTTCGATGCGTGGCTGCTCCCAGTCCGGTACCAGCCAGCGGATGCGCTCGCGAGGAACCCCCATCCCATGAAGTGCTCGCAGCGCAGCTGTCCGGCGCCCTGTGCCCGCCTCACCGAGAAGGACCAGCACACTGCGTCGCTGGTCGAACCGGCGTAGCGCGCCCACAGCCTCAGCCACCCGGCCCGGTCGGCCATCGACCGATGCATCAACGAAAGCATGTTGCACGAGATCCATTTCGCGCTTGCCTACGCTGACGCCGTGCAGGTGCTCCCAGCCGCGCACGTACTCGTGACGGTTGTAGTCACCGCCGACCTGGGTCACCCTGGCGTGCCCCGATGCCTCAACTCGCTGCTGCACCGGAGGCGTCCCGGCGTCTTCGTACGTCGTCACGGCTGCTCCGGGCGGTAAGTGATCTGGTCTCCGCCGACCTGCACCACTTGCGCATGGCCGCTGGCCCTGGCCTTCTGCCTCACCGGGGCTGAACGTTCGCCGGTTTTCCGGCTCCCGGCCGGTGCCTGCGCCGCAGGATCCCGCAGATGCGGGGGCGGGACATCGCTTTCCTCGGTGATGTAAGGGCTGACCAGTGCCGGCGGCACCCGGGGGACGAACACCCTGCAGGGCTCTTCGAAGTCCGGCTTTCCCTGCACGCGGGCGGTGGAGACCAGGAACTGGCGCTCGTCGAGCGTCAGGGTACGTCCCGCGCGCACGGTGCGGCGGAAGGCGATCTCCGAGATCACGGCCGCCAGGAAGGAGCCGTGTTCCAGGGCGGCAGTCATGGCCTGGCGCACGGCCTGGCTGTCGACGAATCGGCACGCATCGTTGATCGCATCGCCTCGGTAGCCCGGCATCACCAGCGGGCCGGTATGCACGCTGGCCCGCAGCCGGATCGGCGGCGAATCGGCCAACCGCGCCTTGTGGCGACGGACGAGCGCGTCGTTCAGGTGGCTGAGTAGATCGATCAGCCGTGCCGCATCCCGGGCCGGCAGCACGAAGATGGCGCCGTCGCCGGTCTCCTTGTAGTGGTCTTCCTCAGGCCTGACAGGGGTCAGCCCGCTCTGGGCGAACACAGTGGTCAGGACACTGTCCAGATCGGAGCGCACCGGAGCCATCTCCGCTTCGGGGATCTGGCTGTAGCCCTTCATATCGACGACCAGGAACGCATGCTCCGGCGGCACGTCGACAGGATCGGGCAGGGCAGAGGAGGTCATGGAATCGCCGGCCTTTCAATCACATCGGTCGCGGTCGGCGCACCATGCTGGCCGGACCCGGGCGAAGACGGTGCCCAGTACTGGGCACCTATCCGGTGCTCTCCGTCACGTCTGTGTGTGCGCGTGGGCCTGGATGGAGGCGATGTCCTTGATGAGCAGGCCACCGCCGGCTTCCGTGTCCAGCCAGCCGTGCTCGCGCCACGCCTTGATCGCCGTTCCGACCGCGTTGCGGGACGCGCCGATCATCTGTGCGAGTTCTGCCTGCGTGAGGCGCACCGAGATCTCCGACGCCGCTGCGGAGGCGGACCGGGCCAGACGGCTTAGTGCCGAGGCCAGGCGGGCGGGGACCGGGGCGGTGGCGAGTTCCAGCCGCACGGTTTCCGCTTCGCGGACGCGGGTGATGGCATGGCGCAGCAGCGGGGCCAGGAGATCGTGCTGCTCGACGAAGGCGAGGAAATCGGCAGCGGGGACGATACGCACGTGACAGGTCTCGGCCGCGATGACGGACGCGGTCCGCGGCTGCGCGTCCAAAACGGCCAACTCGCCCAGTAGCTCGCCGGCTCCCCGCACGGCTAGGAGGGTCCGCTCTCCGTTCTCTCCGACCAGCGTCACCAGGGCTGATCCGGATTCCAGCACGATGACGTGGGTCCCGGGGTCACCTTGCCGCAGGAGGATGCTGCGGGCCGGGCGGACCCGCACGGGAGCGAGGTCACGCAGCTTGGACCACAGGCGTGGGCCGATCACGGTGGCATGCGGCTGATACATGGACCCCCCGAGGTGTGGCACCCGTCACATGCGGGATGGTCTCAAGAGGTGATGTAGGTGATCAACAATCCGATTCCGGCCATACCGAGGGCGGATACTGTGAGGTCTACGGCCACCCTGATGGCCCGGAACTTCCGGTGGGCGAGCGCGGCCAGCCGCGCCACCTGAAACGCGTCCGCACGCAGCTGCTCCTCACGACCCATGGCGGCAAGAACGGCCATGAGGGTCTCGGAGTTCTCGTGAGGAGACGGGCCGTCCATCCCGGTGAGCGCCCTGCCGCGCGGAAGCACCGGGCGGATCGCCAACAAGGCGGCGATGAGAGCCGTGCCCAGCAACCCGCACACCAGCGTCAACGCGGCCCTTACCGGCCACACGGCGTCGTCCAGCGTCGACAGTGCCGCGACATCGACAGCCAACAACCCTCCAGCCAGGCCACACAACGCTGTTGCTTTGCTGTCGGCCCGCTGCACCTCGACGAACAAGTCTGCGGCCCTGCTCCGCAGCCTGCCCACCGTGTCTTGAGAGGGAACTGTCGCCGCATCCTCGCCTGATCCGCTCACGGGCCCTCCACGTTCGAAGCGAAGTACACCAATAACGTGGAACCAAACTGCCTGTGCGCAGGCCTCGGACGTGCCCATCACAGGGCATAGGCGATGCTCGGTCCGTCACACCAAGGGGTGAAGCCACAGGCTGACTGAGATCAGGCCGTGAAGCCGAATTGGGGTGCTGACCGGGCCACCCTCAGCCTGTGGCGGGCTGGCGGCTGTCTGTGGTGGGGGAGGGACGCGGAACCTGGCATGATCATCTTCTGCTGGGGGCCGTGGCGGGGGGGGCTTGCCCGGTAACCGTTCGGTGTCCAATCAGCGCCTGTGGAAGAGTAGTTGGCCGACTTGCGTGGGGCGGGCGGCGACGAGGGGGCCGGGTCATGGCGGTGGTGCTGCCGGACGGTGTGGACACCATTTTGGATCTGATCGGGGTGGGCTGGCCCAACGTCGACGAGGACGCCTACCGCGACATGGCCAAGGACCTGCGGGACTTCGCCGACGACGTGGACGAGGACTCCCACGCCGCGCACCAGAGCATGCAGCGGCTGATCTCGTCGGGCCAGAGTGAGGCGCTGGGCGCGCTGAACGGCTACTGGGGCAAGGTCAAGGACAAGCATCTGAAGGATCTGGGTGACGCGGCCCGGATCTTCGCCGATGCCATGGACGCGGCGGCCGACATCATCGAGGGCCGCAAGTGGGTGGCAGTCGGGGAGCTGACCGCGTGCGCGGCCTCGGCGGGTATCTCCCTGGCCGCCGCCCCGTTCACCGCGGGGCTGTCCACGCTGATCGGCGCGGGCGCGATCCAGGCCTGCCGGATCGCGGTCAAGCGGGCGATCAAGGAGATGATGGACCTGGCGGTGGAGCAGATCGTCACCGCCATGACCGAGCCCGCGGCGGCCGCGCTGGAGAACATGGCCGCCGAACTGGTCGTCCAGCTCGCCTCCAACGGCCTGGGCACCCAGGACGGCGTCGACATCGCACAGGTCGGCGCGGCCGGCCGGGAAGGCTTCGCCGACGGCGTGCAGTCCGGCAAGGAGTCCCTGCACCTGGCCTCCGCCGACGGCCCCGCAGCGGGCGGCCTGCCGAGCCTGGGCGGGATGCTGGGCACCCTGGACATCGACGAGGACGAGCACGACCGGGCCGCGACCAAGCTCAACAGCGTCAGCACCTCGATCAACGGCCGCACCACCGGCAAGCTGACCAAAGCCAAGAGCAGCCACAACCGCACACGCGGCAAGGACGACGTCGCCCAGGCCATCGACACCGTCGCCGACAAGATGATGGCCTCCCTGGAGAAGGCCACCAAACAGCTCGGCGACCACATGGGCGGCGCCCTGCCCAAGGGCGTGCGCGGTATCGCCGGCTCCCACAAGGACAACGACCGCCGCACCAAGGACTCCTTCGACAAGATCAAGGTCGACGGCGGAGACGGCCGCGGCGGCCAAGGCGGGAAAGGCCCCGGCGGGGCTGACCGGCCCGGTAGTCCCGGCTCCCGCCGCGGCGGGGAGCGGCCCCGTTCCCTGCGGGATGCCTCGGAGCAGCCCCGGGAGAAGGCGATCCCGCTGTCCAAGCGCCGCTGCAAGACCGACCCGGTCGACGTGGCCAGCGGCGAGATGGTCCTGGCCCACACCGACCTGGCCCTGCCGGGGGTGCTGCCGCTGGTGCTGCGCCGCACCCACCTCTCCAGCTACCGCTGGGGACACTGGTTCGGCCCCACTTGGGCCTCCACCCTGGACGAGCGCCTGGAGGTGACCGACCGCGGCACCCTGTGGGCGCGCGAGGACGGATCGATCCTCGCCTATCCGGCCCTCCCCGGCGAGGGAAGCGAGGCGGTCTGGCCCCTGGAAGGCGACCGGCTGCCCCTGGCCTTCGCCGAACGCAGCGTCCTGGGCGAGGTGACCTACGCGGTCACCGATATCCGCTCCGGGATCACCCGCTACTTCACCGGCAGCCCTCACCAGGGCAGCCTGTACTGGCTGAACGAGATCGAGGACCGCAACGGCAACAGCGTCCACATTGCGCGGAGCGAGGGCGGCCTGCCCACCGCGGTGACCCACGACGGCGGCTACCGCGTGACCCTGTCGCGGGACGCGGACCTGGACCGCATCGCAGACATCAGCCTCCACACCCCAAACGGCCCCACCCGCATCACGGCCTTCGGGTACGACGAAGCCGGCCGCCTGGAGACCGTGACGAACTCCTCCGGCCGGCCGCTGCGCTTCACCTACGACCCGGACGGGCGGATCACGTCCTGGACCGACCGCAACGACTCCACCTACCACTACGTCTACGACACCGAAGGACGGGTCAGCCGCACGACCGGCCCGGCCGGCTTCCTGTCGTCCACCTTCGCCTACCAGCCCGCCGGGGCGGACGGCCACCGCACCACCCACTTCACCGACTCCACCGGCGCCACCACCGCCTTCCGCATCAACCAGGCCCACCAGGTCGTCACCGAAACCGACCCCCTGGGCCACACCACACATTTTGACTTCGACCCCTACGACCGGCTCCTGGCCGTCACCGACCCCCTGGGCCACACCACCCGCTTCGAACGCGATGAGCACGGCAACCTCACCGCGATGACCGCGCCCGACGGGGCACGCACCACCGCCGCCTACAACCACCTGCACCTCCCCGTCGAGATCACCGAACGCGGCGGCCGGCGGACGCGCTACACCTACGACGACCGCGGCAACCTGGCATCCACGACCGACCCGGCCGGCGCGAGAACCGAGTACGAGGTCAACGCCCACGGCCACCTGACCGCCATCCGCGACGCCCTGGGCCAGACCACACGGATCACCCCCAACCCGGTCGGCCTCCCCGAGGCGGTCACCGCCCCCGGCGGCGCAACCGCCACCTGCGTACGGGACGCCTTCGGCCGCGTCACCGTGGCCACCGACGCCCTGGGCCACACCGTCCGCCAGGCGTGGACCGTGGAGGGAAAACCGGCCTGGCGGGAGCTACCCGACGGCACCCGGGAGGAATGGACCTGGGACGGCGAAGGCAACCTGCTGCGCCACACCGACCGCATGGGCCGCACCAGCACCCACACCCACACCCACTTCGACCAGCCCACCGCCACCCGCACCACCGACGGCGAATACCGCTTCGCCCACGACACCGAACTACGCCTGACCCGCGTCACCAACGCCCAAGGCCTGACCTGGCACTACACCTACGACGCGGCCGGCCGCCTGACCCGCGAGACCGACTTCGACGGCCGCACCATCACCTACGAACACGACCCGGCCGGCCGCCTCATATCCCGCACCAACGCCGCCGGCCAGACCCTGACCTTCGAACGCGACACCCTCGGCCGCGTCACCGAACTACGCCACAGCGACGGACCGGTCTCCACCTTCACCCACGACGAAACCGGCCACCTCACCCGCATCACCAACCCCCACGCCACCATCGAACTAGAACGGGACGCCGCCGGCCGCATCACCGCCGAGACGGTCAACGACCGCACCCTCGCCCACGCCTACGACGCGCTCGGCCGCCGCACCCACCGCCGCACCCCCTCCGGCGCCACCAGCACCCTCACCTACACCCCCCAAGGCCTGACCGCCTACGAGACAGGCGAACACACCTTCCACTTCGACCGCGACGCCCTCGGCCGCGAGACCGCCCGAGACCTCGACGGGCGCCTGACCCTCCACCACACCTGGGACACCCTCGGCCGCCTCACCGGCCAGTCCCTGACCACACCCGGCACCGACATCCTGACCCGCACCTTCACCTACCGGGCCGACGGCACCCCCACCGGCATCGACGACACCCTCGCCGGCCCCCGTACCCTCACCCTCGACCCCTCCGGCCGCATCACCGCCGTCCAGGCACGCGGCTGGCGGGAAACCTACGCCTACAACGCAGCCGGCGACCAAACCCACACCACCCTGCCCGCCCAGGCCCCCGGCCAGGACACCGCCGGCCCCCGCACCCAGCAGGGCACCCGCATCACCCGCGCCGGCCGCACCCACTACCACTACGACCCCGCCGGCCGCCTCATCCGCCGCCAGACCACCACTCTGTCCGGCAAGACCCTCACCTGGCACTTCCACTGGGACGCCGAAGACCGCCTCACCCACCTCCAAACCCCGGGCGGCACCCACTGGCACTACCGCTACGACGCCCTGGGCCGCCGCACCGCCAAACACCACCTGGACCCCGACGGCCGGCTCCTGGAGACCACCACCTACTGCTGGGACGGCGCCCAACTGGCCGAACAGACCACCGGCCCCACCACCCTCACTTGGGACTACACCGGCCTGCACCCACTGGCCCAACGCGAGACGAAAACCGACACCGACCAGCACGAGATCGACCGGCGCTTCTTCGCGATCGTCGCCCACCTCGACGGCAGCCCCAGCGAACTCATCGACCCCGACGGCGACATCGCCTGGCGAACACGCAGCACCACCTGGGGTGCCACCCAGTGGAACCGCGACGCCACCGCCTACACCCCGCTGCGCTACCCCGGCCAGTACTACGACCCCGAAACCGGCCTCCACTACAACCTCAACCGCTACTACGACCCCGCCCTCGGCCGCTACATCACCCCCGACCCCCTCGGCCTCGCCCCCGCCATCAACCACTACGCCTACGTCCCCAACCCCTTCACCCTGGCCGACCCCCTCGGTCTGGCCGGCTGCGAAGCGGACCCGACCTGGGGCGGACGCGTCACCTTCACCCGCGACCAGCACGGGCGCCCGTACGAGATGAACGCCACCGTCACCCGGGACATGCTCGACGAAGGCACAGACGCCAGGCAGTCACTCAGACCTCCCGGCTTCCTCGGCGGCGACTACAACCAGGCACGAGGGCACATCCTGGCCAACATGCTCGGCGGCTCCGGCGACACCCTGGACAATCTCTTCACCATCACCCAGAACCCCACCAACAGCCCCGAAATGCGGGACCTCGAACAAGCGATCTACGACGCGGTCAAAAAAGACGGAAAGATCGTCACCTACAACGTCTACCTCGAGTACAGCGACGACCAGAAAGACTCCGTACCGAAGTACATCCAGCTCGAAGCCTACGATCAAAAAGGAAAAACGATCGTGGACACCAGCCTGGAAAACCCCGCCCACGCACAGCAGCAGCGACACCGCCAAGGACTCCAGCCATGACCGGCCTCGACAACCTGACCCAGCTCTGCCCCCCGCCCGCCGACGTCCCGGCCGTGGACTGGCCGACCGTCGAGACCACCCTCGGCCTGCGCCTGCCCGACGACTACAAACACCTGGCCTCCACCTACGGACCCGGCGCATTCTGCGACTTCCTCCGCATCTACCACCCCCACGCCCCCACCCCATGGGCCAGCCTCACCGGCCCCATGCCCGCCACCCTGCGCGACCAACTCACCCAGGACCGCGACCAGGACAGGTTCCCCGTCCCCCACGACCCCCAGGCGCTGTTCGCCATAGGAGTGACCGACAACGGCAACCACCTGTTCTGGATCACCACACCCCACACCGCCCCCGATACCTGGCGCATCACCGTCAACCAGCCCCGCGGCCACGACTGGTACACCTACGACGGCTCCCTCACCGACTTCCTCACCGCCGTCCTCAGCCGGCAAGTCCAGGTCCCCGTCTTCCCCGACGATCTCCTCGACGGCGGAGTCTTCTTCACCCCGGCCCCCACCCAGACCGCCCCCGCACCGGCACCGTCCCCCAGCACCGGGCGGCGCATCGACTCCCAAGCGGTACGCGCCTGGGCCCGTGCCAACGGCTACGACCTCCCCGACCGCGGACGCATCCCCGCCACCATCCTCCAGGCCTGGGAAGAAGCCCACCCCGCCTGAACCGCCACACCCCACGCATAAGAACCAGCAGGTGACAGCCTTCGTGGCGCAGCCTTGCAGCCGCGGACCCGTTTGCCGCCACCGCCGTCGAGTCCCGGGGAACACAGCCCACCGACCAGGCGGCTTCGGGAGAACGAGCGTGTCTTCGAGGTAACCCGGCAGGCGGAGCGGATCGCAGTTCTTGCCGTGCTCAGGCTGACGGCACTGCCGTCGGCCTCTGCGCGGCCTGTTTAGGAAGGACGGTTGGTATGACCGCGCCCGCCCTGCCCTGCCCAGACTGCGCCCGTCCCCGCTACTACCAGCCGACCACCGGCCGCGTCGCCTGTGCCACCCCCTGGTGCGCCGCTCTCGGTATCGAGACGCCGCTGTGGCAGGCACTGACAGTCAGCGGCCAAGCCGAGCCCACCGAGCCCGGGCTGCCCCGTCCCCGCCACCACGGCCTCCCCATCCCCTGGATCACACCCCGCTCCCGCGGCCATGTCTACTGGAAAGCCCTGGACGCCCAACGACTCTCGGACGCCCACAACCGATGGCTTTGCCAGGTATGCGGCCTACCCCTGCCCGAGCAGGCCTGGGTCCTGGTCACCCCCGACGGCGACGTAATCCAAGCCGCACTCCATCACGACTGCCTCACCTCAGCCCTCGAGTACTGCCCCCACCTGACCAGCGGCGCCAGCCAGGCCACCCCCCGACACATCACTCGCGACCAGCTCACCACCGACGGCCAACCGCTGAACCAATCCGCCCCCTCTGACCCGCACTTCCTCCACCAATGGCAGACCACCCCCTGACCTTGCCCAGCGAATCGGGGCTGGCCCAAGCCTTCACCGGACTCGACCTCCTCGGCCACCGGGATCTTCTCGACGAAGCGCCGGTGCGGCAGTGGGCCGAAGACGCCGGACACCGACTGGCCGCCCGGGGCCGGGTGACCGGACAACTCTGGCTCGACTACGCCGCCGACCGGCTCGCCCGGGCATCCGCGGGGCGCGCTGGGATGCCGGTCTCCCAAGCAGCGGTCGGCAGCGGTCGTGAGGACTGCCGCGAGCGGGCTTTTCCCGGAGCCCGCCACCGGTTCAGGCATGAGCGTCTGGCGGCAGGTACTCGGCCTGTCCGCGCCTCTGCGCCACCTCGACATGCTGCGCGCCTCGACCGGGCCGCCCATAGCGCGGCCGAGGCGTCGCCCAGTGCGCCGGGATGCTCCTATGGATGTCAAGCCGCGGGAGCGAGGTCGGTTTGAGTGATTCGTTCGGTTGGTGTGCTGGTCAGGACGCGGTAGACCTCGCGGGCGACGAATCGCTTGAGGCAGCGCATGATGTCCTTCTTCGACAGCCCTTCGGTGGTGCGGCGTTCGACGTAGACACGGGTGCGTTCGTCGTAGCGCATGCGGACCAGGACGATGGTGTGCAGGGCGTTGTTCGCGGCCCGGTCACCGCCCCGGTTGAGGCGGTGGCGGTGGGTGCGGCCGGAGGACGCCGGGATCGGCGCGACTCCGGCCAGGTGCGCGAACGCACCCTCCGAGCGCATGCGCTCGGGGTTGTCCCCGGCCGAGGCCAGCAGTTGCCCGGCGGTCTCGGGCCCGACCCCGAACAGTTCCAGCAGTTGCGGGGCGGCCTGCTCGACCAGCGGGCCGATCTCGGCGTCCAGCTCGGTGATCTCCGCTCCATGGCCTGGTGGCGGCGGGCCAGACGCCGCAGCGACGCCCGGGTGGCCGCCAGCGGCCGGGAGAGGTCGTCGCCGGGCCGCAGGCGGGCCAGGGAGCGTATGAGTGCGGCCCGGTCCAGGCCCGCGACCTGCTCACGCAGCATGGCCGGGGCACAGACCAGCAGGTTGCGGATCTGGTTCATCGCCTGGGTGCGGGCCTTGACCGCGCTGCGGCGGGCGACCCGCAGCACCCGTATCGCCTCGACCACGCCGTCCCGGCTCTTCGGGATCCCGGTGGCCCGCCCCGAGGCGACCGCCGTCGCGGCGGCGTGGGCATCGATCGGGTCGGACCTGCCCTTCGTCCGCCGCGTCTTGCGATCCGGCCGGTCGACATCGACGACCGTGACCCCGGCGGCGGTCAGGACCCGGGCGAGTTCGGCACCGTAGGCGCCGGTGCCTTCCACGCCCACCGCCGCGAGTGTGCCGTGCGAGCGCATCCAGTCCAGCAGATCCCGGTAACCGCGGATGGTCGCGGGGAACTCCCGGTCGGCCAGGTGCCGGCCGACCGGGTCGATCACGGCCGCGTGGTGGGTCAGGCCGTGGGTGTCGACTCCGCCGGTGATCTCCGGGCCGTCGTGCGTCATGCTGGTCATGTCCGTCCTTGCCGCTTGTCCGAGCCGAGGGCGGCACGCGCCGGTCGGGCGGGTGGACAAGACAGTGACGGGGCTTCTGGACCAAGCTCCTATGAGGTCACAGCCGCCCGTCCGGCCGCGTGCATGGCGGTCCCGCCGACGAGCCGACAAATCCCAGACAGGACAGTCAGCGACGTCAGTCAGAAGGCGAGTCAGGCTCATCAGCAGAACCACCAGTCACATAATCACTGTCAGAAGACGTCGCAGGCGCCGTGCCGGCGGCCCGGCCGCGGGCGTCGACACCGCTTCGCGGCGCAGGCAGGCAGGGCGGCGCTGTGCGGGAAGAAGCCCGTTCGGTGAGCTGCGGGGCCCGGGCGTCGGGATGCCGCAGTCGCGGGCAGCGGCCGGTGTTGTCTGCTGCCTTTGCATTTTGGTTCCTGGCCGCACGGTGTGGCGGGTGGGCCGGTGTCCCGGTGGGCAGGTGGGAGCGATGTTCGGCTGGTGTTCGTTGACCAGGAAATCTCCTCCAGTCGCCGTCATGGGCCCGGCAGAGCTCGCTTCCAGCGATCCGGAGCGGAAGTTTTTGCATCTGCACGTGCATGCGAGCGGAACGCACCCTTCCGCTTATGGTCTCTTGTCATCCGTTCGAGTGACCTCGGGGGCGGGCGCACGGGCTCCCAGGAAAGAAGAGACGTGAGCTGCTCCTTCGCGGCCCCATGTCGTAATGCGACCGCCTCATTGCCGCTCCGCGTTCATTCCCCTTCCCTTCGGTGACCGATTTTGACAGCCTCGGAAACCGTCTGATCGAATTCCAAGCAATTCGCGTCAACAGCGGATAGAGGCAGATGGATGTTTGCGTGACAAAATTCTTTGCATGGGGGGAAACGACGTACAGTCGGTAAAAGAGATGGGTAACATCACTCGTGCGCCGCAGCCCCAGGAGTCACCAGGGTTGCCGGCGCATGTAGTTCTGGCCCGGGAGTGTTGCCGCACCCCCGGGCCTACCGGATCCAAGCAACAAGGAGCAGCAGTGCTTGACCCCGTATACCGGGCGGAAGGTATGGGCCTTCCTCCGGGCTCTCGCGAAATTACCATTCCCGTGTTTCCGGCTCCACAGTCCAGGGCTGTCTGTGTCTGGGATGTCAAGGTGTGCATGAGCCTTGCCGTCTCGGTCGCCAGCGTTGCCTCGATGCTGGTCGCAGGCGCCTACCCGGAGCCCGGGGGAGTGGCGGCCATGGCGGTCATGGCCGGGTTCGCGGCCCGCTCAACGGTGCGCTACCTGCGCATTCGAGTCCGCTGACCTGGTAGGACGGGCGCCCGCGCACTGTGCCAGAGTGCGGTGCGCGGGCACCCGCTGAGGCCGTTGTGGTACGGCGAGGCGCCGCATAAGCCCGTGGAGTTTCTCCGCTCGGAGCGTGTGCGTTTCTTGCCACCCGGGAGGGAGAAAAGATCATGGGGTCCAGCGCTTCCCGCCTGGGCCGTTGCGCGTTCTGCGACCGCAAGTTCCAGCAGCGCAGCGGCCCCGGGCGACGCAAAGCGTACTGCGACACGTCCTGCCGGAGGCGCGCCCAGCGCAAACGCGACCGGGAACGGCGGATGCCGCCGATGCCGCCGCGGCCGTGGGGGCGGGACGTCGCCGTGGACGTGCACGCCCTGGCCGTCGAGCTGGTCGAGGCCGAGCTGCGGGGGACGAACCTGAAGAAAGTGCTGGAGTACGCAGACCAGCTGGAGCGGGAAGTCACCTACTACCGGGCTGCCGCGATCCGTGACGCGCGGGAGAGCGGGCACACCTGGGAAGAGATCGCTGCGGCATTCGGGACCGGAGCGGAGACCCTGCGGGCACGGTTCAGTGAGCCACAGCTCAAGCGTCTGTTCGCCCGCAGAGCCAAGGAACGCCGACCAGGCTGGACCCCCCGCACCGGCCGCCAGCCGAAGACCTCCTCGGCGAAACCACCGCACGCGCCTTCCGCGACGGCCGTCTCACCGTCAGTACGGCTCGGTGCCGCCTTGTCACATCTGCAGCGCGCCTCTTCGGTGACAGTCGGGGACGCCGCACGGCAAGCCGACCTGTCACCGTCGTATGTGTCACGGATCCTGGCCGGAGAACGAATCCCCGCCTGGCCGGTTACGTACATGCTGACGAAGATCTTCGAAGGCAACCCGGAGGAGACGCGGATCCTGTGGGAAGACGCCCAGGGGCTCCGGTATCCGTCCCGGCAGGACCAGGACAGCGCCGCCCAGCGCCTGCACGCCGCGCTGCGAGGCCTCCACCTCGCCGCAGGCAGACCAGGGATCTCGGCGCTGGCGAAGAAGACCTCCCTGCCCGCCAGCCTCGTCAAGGCGACCCTGAACGGAGAGCACGTACCCGACTGGCCCACCACAGCCCGCCTTACCACCGGCATGACCGCCGACCCCTCCAGCATCAGGCCCCTGTGGGAAGCCGTGCACTACGCCTTCCTGGCCTGCCACGACATCTTCCCCGCCGGCGGCCTGCCCCGCCCCGCCGCCACCGGCAAGACCGGCGACGGGCCCGGACCGGCTGAACCGTAAACCCAGCCCCCGGCCCCCTCTTGCGGCAGCCCGGAACCAGGAAGCGACCATGCCCCTCGCCTCACCGCCGTCCGCCGCCCCCGCCCCTCACCCCCCTTCACCGGCGGTGACCATGAGCCTGGAATACGAAGCCTTCACCCAGTTCCACCGCGCCCGCTATCTGCGCTACGCCCAAACACGCACCAGCGACCCGGCCGCCGCGGCCCTGGCCGTCGAGGAAGCCTTCAGCGATCTCGCCGCCATCTGGGGCGAGGTCCTGCGCAGCCCCAACCCGGCAGCCATCGCCTGGCCCGTCCTGCGTCAGGCAGTGGAGCGACGCTCCCCACCGCCGACCGCGGCAACCGTCTTCCACTTCCTGCCCCCTGGACATGCGGACGCAGTGGTTCTCCACCACGGCCTGGGACTGCCGCTGGCAGAGACAGCAGAACTGATGGGCATCGACATCTCCGCCCTGCGAGCCCGCCTCGCCGCGTCCGGCCGGCTGCTCGGCACCCAGCCGCCCGGCCCCACCGCAGACGGCGCACCCAGGCGGCGCGGCCTGCCGTAGGCGGTGCGCGGGCGCAGAGTTTCTCTCCGCTAAGAAATAGGAAACATGACCCAGCCGTATCCCCCGAAGGCGGTATGGTTCACCGCGAGCGGGCTCTTTAGGATGGGGACTCCCCAGAACCGACGGGTTCCCACACGGGGCCGCAGGGGGGCTGATGAACCACGGAGAGAAACTCCACTCCTATGCCATCGACGTCACCAGGCCCAGCGTGGCACGCATGTACGACTGGCTGCTGGGCGGAGTCGAGAACTACGCCTCCGACCGCCGAGCATGCCACGAGCTCCTCAAAATCGCCCCGAGCACCAAAGCGCTGGCACTGAACAACCGCGACTTCCTGCGGCGAGTCGTAAAGGTCCTGGCCCAGGAGTACGGGATCCGGCAGTTCATCGACCACGGCTCCGGGCTCCCCACCCAGGACAACGTCCACGAGATAGTCCAACGCATCACCCCGGACGCCCGCGTCGTCTACATCGACAACGACCCCATCGTCCTGGCCCACGGCCGTACCGTCTTAGAGGAAAACGCCCAGACCGCGGTCGTCAACGCGGACATGCGCGACACCGACAAGATCTTCGACCGCCCCGAGGTCCGCCGCCTGATCAACCTGGACGAACCGGTGGCAGCCTTGTTCGTCTCGGTGCTCCACTGCATGGACGACGACGACGCCACCACACTGGTGCGCCAGGTCGCCGACCGACTCCCCGACGGCAGCCTCATGGTGATCTGCCAACTGGTCAGCGACCGCGCCGATGTCCGCGAAGGCGTCACCCGGCTCATGCAGCAGGTCACCGGCGACAAGTGGGGCCGAGTCCGCGAGCAGCACGAGGTCGCCGCCTACTTCGAGGGCTTGATCATTGAGGAACCGGGCCTGACCGATGTCACCTACTGGCGCAACGACGGAAAAATCGCGCACCGGCAGCGCGCGGACGACTGGGTCGAGTGGGGCGGCCTCGGCAGAGTGAGCAGGACCTAGCCCTGTTCACCCCGAAGCTTCTCCTCATAGCGGCAGATCCACTTCTCAAGATGGCGAATGCTCTCCTCTCGGCTCGAGCACTGGCGCCGCACCTCGTTCAGCAAGAGCCGGTAGCGGTCCACAGCAGCAGGCTTGGTCACGTAATGGGCACTGTCGATGTGCTCGACGTACACCAGCTCGGCCGGTCCGCCGTCACGGAAGTGCATGTGGGTGATCGGGTAGTCCGGGACGATCGGCGCATCGAACGTCAGGATCCGCACAGTGATCCCCGGCATCTCGTCCAACTGCCTCAGATGCTGCAGCTGTTCGATCATCACCTCGGGACCCCCCTTCGCCCTGTGCAGCACCCCCTCGTCCAAGAAGGCGTGAATTTTGGGCCGTTGAGCATCCCGCAGTACCTGCTGACGGCGCTCACGCACCTCACACCGCCGCTCGACCTCCTCATCATGCGCACTCGGCAGACCACTCGTGACCACAGCACGGGTATAAGACGGCGTCTGCAACAACCCTGGCACCACATGGGTCTCGTAGGTTGTGATGACATCGGCGATGGCTTCCAGGCCGATCAGTCGCCGCAGCCAACTTGTCGTCACATCGGCATACTGATCCCACCAGGCACTGCTCTGGGACTGATCCAGCAAGGCATCAAGCTCCCGCCACTTCTGCGGCGTCACCCCGTAGAACCGCGCGAGATCCTCAATGTCCCTGCGCTTGGGCGGACTCTCCCCCCGCTCCAGACGGCTGACCTTCGAAACAGACCCCCGGATGACCGGCGCGACATCCTTCAGCCCGAAGCCGCGCTCCTTGCGAAGACGACGAAGCTCCTCACCCAGGAGACGACCCGCCGCCTCCGGACGGGAGTCCAGATCAAGCTCGCGGCGGGCCAGGGGAACGACCTCGCGGGCGGCTGGCTCAACTCCCATTCCACTTACGGACATACAGACTCCAAGGAGATACGACAATCCATGTCATTCTCCCTAAGCAGAGCCTGCATGTCCGCAGAATCAGGACACCCCCCGGCCCCGCCACGATCAAGCCAGCCGGTCGAACTCACTCCCCTTCGCACCGGTCACGAACGCCGCGATCTCCTCCCGAGTGAACACCAGCGCCGGGCCGGCCGGATGCCGGGAGTTCCGCAGAGCCACCTCGCCACCGGGGAGTGCGGCGAGCTCAACACAGTTGCCGGTCGCATTACTTGCGCTGCTCTTGAGCCACACCACGTCGGTGATACTGCTGGCAGGGACACCGTTGCTGTATTGCACCATGCCTTCTTTACTCCTCCGAGTCGAGCCTCTCCCACTCGCGCCGAAAAAGACAGACGCGATGCGAACATATCTTCGCCCACCCGTGAAATCCCACATGCAATTGCATGAGCGGGAGGGTGTGGGAATGGTAGCCCCCGAGCCCGCGCCTACGCCCTCACCCGAAAGGGTGCTCCTGCAGCCCCTTCCAGACCCATGCCAAACCCGCCGCGAACAAACCTAAAATCCAGGAGTTGACCTTGGCCGCGGACACCACCTGGCACTCCAAGCCCCTCGACTGGGGACTGCCCATGGGCCTAGGCGTCCCCCTCTTCGCGGCCCACCGCTTCACCACCCCCGAAACGCTACGAGCCACCCGCTGCTTCACCCGCCAGACCCTGCGGACATGGGGGCTCACCTCAAAAGCAGACGACATCACAGTCATCGCCAGCGAATTGGCCACCAACGCCATCAAACACGCCCTTCCCTGTCACAGAGACCAGCAGGCATGGCTCGCGCTCACGGCCTTCCAGCGCATCGTGGTCTGCGCTGTCAACGACCCCAGCCCCCAAACCCCCCTCCCCTGCACTCCAGACCACCTGCAGGAGAACGGGCGCGGCCTCTACCTCATCGAAGAACTCAGTGATGGGTGGGGATACCGCATCCTTGGCAGCGGTGCCGGAAAAATCATCTGGGCCCGTGTCAGCCTTTGAAGCAGACGCGGCACTGAACTTCTTTCACCCTGGGACGCGAGGGCGAAACGATCTGGTCAGCGGGAGTGTGGTGACGAGGCAAGGCCCCTCGTCGTTGGCGTGGTGATTCCACTCAGCACACCAGCGACCGGAGGGGCCCCGTTGGTTCCGTATCCTGCCATGCTCGATGTTCCGCACGAGTTGGTCGAGCACATCTCGTGGCTGGTCTACACCCGAAGGCGTGAACTGCGCTCCCCGTGGCGATGACTTGGCTGCTACCAGCAGGCCCTGCTGGCCCTCGCGTACCTACGCAAGAACGAGACGCTGGCGCGGGTTGGGGCGGATTTCGGGGTGTCCGAGGCGACGGCGTGGCGGTACGTGGACAAGACTTTCGAGGTCCTGGCCGCCTGGGCACCGGGGCTGCACGAGGCCCTGGTCGGTTTGGGCGAGGGCACCCTGATCCCCACCGACCGCATCAAGGCGGACGAGCCGTACTACTCAATGAAGCACAAGCGGCACGGCATGAATATCCAGGTCATCGTGCGTCCGGACGACACGCCCCTCTTCCGGCCAGGACCTGACCACGACGGGCACCTATACCGAGATGGCCTCCCACCTGGTCGAGCCGATCCTGCTCGGTCTGGCGGTCCTGGCGGTGCGCAGCCGGGGCAAACGCTGACCATCACCGCCGGGGCGGCAGGCACCATCACGGCGGCGGCTTGGGAAGAACCGGGCACCGGGGGCGAGAGCGGCGAGACGGCACACCGTACCGGGACTGAACTGGTGCTCCCTGCGAGCGACTCTGCCCGAAACGGCAGCGAGTGCAGTGCGTGACGACTACGGTGACGTCCGCAACGATCAATAAGGGGGCTGGGATGCAGACGATGTTGCTGTGCAAGGGCGAGAACACGACGGTTCTCACGGCTCCTGTGGCTCTGTCGGCGGTGGCGGAGGGGCTGTCCGCGGATGTGTCCGCACTGCTGCTCGGCCCGCAGGGGAAGGTTCGCAGGGACAGCGATCTGGTCTTCTATAACCACCCGGTCCAAGACGGCGTGTCCGTGGCCGGTATGACCATCACCGCGGACCTGTCCCGTGTGCCCGCCGACGTGCACAGCATCGTCATCGTGGTCAGTGCCGACCCGCTGCAGCCCGGCGCCGTCTTCACCCGCGCGCCACGGCTGACCATCACCCAGCCCGGAGCGACCGCACTCGCCTTCACCGCTCCGGACTTCACCTCCGGCGAGACCGTCGTGGTCCTGGCAGAGCTCTACCGGCGCGGACAGGGATGGAAGGTCCGCGCCGTGGGACAGGGCTACGCCTCCGGCCTGGCCGGTCTGGCCACCGACTACGGCGTCGATATCGAACCCGACCAGGCGGCCACGCCCTCTCCGCCCCTGCCCACCCAATCTCGGCACACCACGGCACCCGGCGCGGACCCGGTGAGCCTGTCGAAGGTCGAACAGCAGGCGCCCGCCCTACTGGCACCCGCGCGCCAGGCAAGCCAGGCGCTCGCCGACCGTGGCATCGTCGGCCGACGGGCAGCGGTCTACCTCATCCTGGACCACGACTGGGAGATGGAAGAGCTGTACGAGTCCTTCGCCGTGCAGGCCTTCGCCGAACGGGTCCTGGCCCTGTCCGCCAACCTCGACGACGACGGAACCGTCCCCGTCATCTTCTCCAGCGGGCGCGAACCGTTCCTGGAAGAGATCCGGCTGGACAACTACCGCGGCCGCATCGGCCAACTGCACACCCAGGTCGACTGGGGCTGGGGCAACGTCGCCGACGCCATGCGTCGCGCAGTCAGCCACTACCAGGAATCCGGCGCCGCAGACCCCGCCTTCATCGTCGTCCAAGTCGGTGACGAACCATGGGACAAAGCCGAAGTCCGCTCACTGCTGCAAAACACCGCCACCCTTGGTGTTTTCTGGCTGTTCGTCGGCTTTGGCCGGGGCAAGCTCGCCTTCTACAAGAACCTCAACGCCTCCGCATCGGCCACCTTCACCAACGTCGCCTTCTACGACGCCAGTAAGAACCCAGGATCCGTCCCCGGTGAGCGGTTCTACACCGGCCTCGTCGACGCGTTCGCGACCTGGATGCAACCGTAAGCAGCACCACTGCGATCACCGCCTTCCACAACCGAAGGAAACAGCTGGTCTCGCCTCACTGGAGGCAGTCGGACCGAGGCGGGAGAGTGAAGCCGACCGGTGACCGGTGGATATGGGATTCACGGTCGCCTATCACCGTCCAAGTGCAGCTGTCTGTCACCGCAACTACTGCGCCGCCGAATCTGCGGCGCCGACCACGACCATCCAGCCCGCGCTCCGACCGGCGCTGCGCCGAACTGGTTAGTGGACCGCTGGACGGCCTGCTGCTCGACGCCACCTGGCTGGGGCGAGGAACGACCGCATCGCCTGCCACCTCTGCCTGGGCGATGCGCACCGGTGGGAATGGTGCGGGGACATGCCCTGACCGGGTCTGTGTGGAGACCGGAACCAGCACCCACCACGCTGTCGATACCAGCGCGGACAGGCGGGAGTTGTACGGGTGGTGTACGGGCGAAAACACCACCCGGCCGACGGGTGGTGAGTCATGATCCCTCCCGATGGGGCCGGGGGCAGCGGCCCCTCGGTGTTGGCGAGGGAAGGAGAGCGGGCGGGGATGACCGACAAGATCATCGGCAGGCAGTGGACGGTGCTGGAGCATCTCGCTGCTGCGGAGCGGGCGGGGGAGACGGTGCGGCAGACCTGGCTGCCGGTCGGCGGCCCCCTCGAGGAGCGGGCGGTGCGGGCGCTGGAATGGGCCGGGCTGTGCCGCACCCTCCCCGCGAACGAGGTGCTGCGCGCCCACGCTGCCCGCCCGCCCGAGGCCCGGGCGGTGCGCATCACCCCCGAAGGCATGGACGCGCTGGCCTGGCACCACCACCGCACCAACGCCGACCGGCCGTGCTCCGCCTGGACGACGAAGGCGGCCGACCCCGCCTACCAAGAGATCGCCCTCCAGCCGCACGAAATGCTGCTACTACGCCGCTATA
The DNA here is from genome assembly GCF_900114215.1 of Streptomyces mangrovi. Taxonomy (GTDB): domain Bacteria; phylum Actinomycetota; class Actinomycetes; order Streptomycetales; family Streptomycetaceae; genus Streptomyces; species Streptomyces barkulensis. The sequence goes on from NZ_FOSG01000024.1 coordinate 65,246, forward strand.
CCCACCTCCTACCCGGCCTGGCCGCCGCCCCGGCGGCGGCCGGCACCCTGTGGGAGGCCCTGATCGAAGCCCACTACGACACCGAAGCCAACCGCTGGCGCCTCCAACTCGACGACACCGGCCTCGCGGGTCTGGCCCACGCCGTCCACCTGGAGGCGCTGGCCGGGCAGGTCACCGCCCGCAACCGCCTCCACCGCACCTACGGTCTCACTCACCCCGACCCCGTCCCCATCACCCCGGCCGCCGAGACTCCGGTCGACGCGGCGGCCCTGGAGTGACCACCGGCGGGCGGAGCCCCAGGGTGCGCCACCACCCATGACCGGCACCTTCGACCGGGTCGGGTGTACGCCGCCTCGCTGCTGGCCTGCTGGTGCGGGGTGGAGGGGCGCTGGAGTGCTCTGGGACGATGAGGCGCTCAACGCTGCCCGTGTCCTGGAGATGTGACGTGTTCTCACCCCGCCGCCTGTCCGTTCTGCCCGCCGCCGCTGCGCTGCTGCTGGCGGTGGCCGGGTGCGGTACCGAACCAGGCGGGGTGGTCGATGATGCCAAACCGTCCGCGCCGGCCACCGCGCCCGCCACCTCGGACACCGGCGGGGCGGGGGAGGGGCTGGGACTGACCGAGGCCCTCACCCAGCTCGAGACCGCGCGGGAGTCCCGCAGCGGCTACGAGCGGGAGAAGTTCCGCCACTGGACCGACGCGGACGGGGACGGCTGCGATACCCGGCGGGAAGTTCTGCTTGCCGAAGCGGTCCAGGCACCGGACCAGGGGGAGGGGTGTGCGCTGACCGGCGGAAGCTGGCACTCCGCCTACGATCAGGAGACCGTCACTGATGCGGCCCGTCTCGACATCGACCACATGGTCCCTCTGGCCGAGGCCTGGGACTCGGGTGCTTCCACCTGGGACGCGGAGCGGCGTGAGGCCTTCGCCAACGACCTGGACGCCGACTACGCCCTGATCGCGGTCACCGCGGCCACCAACCGCTCCAAGGGCGACCAGGACCCGGCTGAATGGCTTCCCCCGTCCACCGACGCGCACTGCTCTTACGCGGCCGACTGGATTGCCACCAAACTCCGCTGGTCCCTGACCGCCGACCCCGCCGAACGGTCGGCGCTGGAAGACCTCGCCGCCGACTGCCCCGACACCCGCCTCTCCTACACCCCCGCCCCCTGACTCCCGCGGGTTTGGCGCGGGGCCTCACCGCATCGCCCCCCGGGAAGCGGTGCGCCACCGCGCGGGTCTCCCACTCCGCCAGCGACGGCAGGCACGCGCTGATGCTGGGTGTCGGCGTACACGTGAATGTGCCCAGTCACGTACGGGTGAACGGGCTCAGTTAGTGAGGTGGGGGAAGCTGCCGCATCACAAGACGCTGGAGGACTACGACTTCTCCTTCCAGCCCGACCTCGACCCGCGCAAGGTCAAGGGCCTGGCCGCTCTGTCGTTCGTCGAGGCCAAGGCGAACGCAGCCCTGCTGGGGCCGCCCGGGGTCGGCAAGACGCACATCGCCGTCGCGGCCTGCCGGGCTGGCTGCTCGGTCTACTTCACCAGCCTCGACGACACGGTCCGCAACCTCACCGCCGCAGAAGCCGCAGGCCGCCTGACGAACAAGTTCGGCACCTACCTGCGGCCCAGCGTCCTGGTGGCCGACGAGGTCGGCTACCAGCCCCTGGAACGAGCGGAGGCGAACCTCGTCTTTCAGGTGATTTCCAAGCACTACGAGAAGGGCTCGATCATCCTCACCTCGAACAAGACCTTCAGCGAGTGGGGCCAGGTCTTCGGTGACGAGGCCCTGGCCATCGCGATCCTCGACCGCCTCCTCCATCACTGCGACGTGATCCCGGTCAATGGCCCCGGCTACCGGCTCAAGAACCGGCTCGCCGCCATCGAGCGAGACGCCCAGGTGGCCTGACCGGCGGAAACAGCGCAGCCCGTCACTGGATGACAGTGATCTTTGGAAGGGGCTGCTGCCATTCGCCCAGTTCCGCGACGAGAGCCCGGCGGGCCAGCCGCCGGGCCTGGCCCCATCCCTCATCGGTGGACAGGGCACCCCTTGTCCACCGATCGGCGCTGTCGCCGTCGCTCATCCCGCCGAGGATCACGTCGATCTTCTGCAGGTCGGCCATGACTCCGCCGGCGATCTGCCCATCGGCCACCAGTACGTCCGCCATGCGGAAGGCATGATTGAAGTCCAAAGCGATCTCGTCCGTCATCACGCCATGTCTGTCCAGCCAGGCAGCCTGGGCCCGAGCGTCAGCTGCCAACACGGCCAGCGACTCGATCAGCAGACGCCGACGGAACGAAGGACCAGGACTCCCCACACCACAATCGTCGCACGCCCCCACCTCTCTCAGGCACCCAGACGAACATCCGGCCGAGCACGTTTCCCCGTACTTACCTGAGCACTTCCGCGAGTACGCCGACACTGGGCTGCCCGCAGGCCGGCGCTCTCCGCCGTGGGCGGTGGTCAGTCGTGGAAGTTTCAGGACAATGCGCAGTGCTGTGCTCACGCGTTCCGTCGTCGCACCCGTTCACCTGATCCATGAACGCTCCGGAGCGAAAGCGCTTGGGGGCGCGGGCGGGGTTAGGTCGACGGCCGCAGCTACACCGGGCACGGGTTCTGCCAGAAGTACGGTGTCCGGTGCTTCGCCGATTTCGTCTTTCCCGCTCCTTTGCCGTCAGGACGCCGGGACACTGATCGCGCGGCACGAAGCCGTAGTCCCGCGCCGCCGCCGTCGACGGGGGAATCCAAGCCGGCCCGGCCGGACCGCGCTCCGCTCGCCGCACCGGCCCGGGTGGACGTCTTCGGCCGCCTGGCCGCAGCCGGGAGATCGACCTTGGCCGTTCCTGGACGCTGCTGCGCGGCGCGGCTGGAGGGCGCCGCCGACGTGCGGCTGCCGGCCGGGTTCGGTTGAGATGAGCATCGTTGCCGCGGTGCCTTGGTTTTGTGGGGCGAAGACATGCATGAGCCGCAGCATTGTCACACTGCTTCGATCACGGATCGCGGTAGGCGCGGCAGGTTCTCCGGCGCCGGGCTTGTCGACGGGGTTGGGGTCGGCCGGTCCGCGTCCAGGCCGAGCCAAGCCGTGACGATGCCGCGGCCGGGTTCCCCGGTTTTGGTCAGGGGGTGTTCTGCTGTCTGCGGCGCCGACGTAGGGCTCGCTGGGCCTGGGCGCGGGCGCATTCGCGGGAGCAGTACATGACGCCGGTGGTGCGGTGCTGGCCGTATGCGGCGCGTCCGCGCTGGCGGACGAAGTGCCGGCGGCAGGTCTCGTTGGCGCACTGGCGGACGAAGGCACCCTCGGCGAGGTGGTTGTACAGCTGCAGGAAGCAGACGGAGTAGACGGTGGGATGCCGGTCGGCCAGGGTGCCGATACCGATGCTGAAGTTGTGCAGTGCGGCTTGCAGCGCACCCTCCAGATGCTGAATGCGCAACTGGATCAGCATGTCCCGCAACATCTCGAGGGAGGCGGGCCAGGGCTCCTCTCGATGCGTGGCCTGGGCTCGCAGCTGCTCCAGGTGGGTCTCGGTGACGTCCGGTGCGATGAGCTGTTCCAGCCCTCCTTCACGTTGGCAGGCCAGCCATGTCGCGACGGCGTCCTGGGCTTCTTGCAGGTGCAGCCGGACCAGGTCGCGGTGAACACCGGAGCGTGACCGGTTAGGAGGGCGCTGCTGGACGGCGGCCCGGACTTGTGCGACGGCGTCCTCGTCCCAGCTGCCCTGGTCGAGCTCCCGGCCGTCCAGATCGAAAAGCAGCCCGTAGGCGCCGAAGATGCGGGCGACGCCTTCGAGGTCGTCCGCGGACAGTTCCATCAACTCGCGCAGGTAGAAGTCGTCCGGCAGCTGCACCGCGGACTGCCCCCGGGACGGTTCGAGAGGCCAGGTGACCCAGTCTCCGTCGGTCTCCACTCCCTTGAGCGGGACCACGGCAGGAGGCGGGACCACCGACCCCGGCCACAGCGTAGGACGAAAACGTGAGTCAACGTACTCTGCCATGACGGCATGGTATCCGCTAGCTTCGTAGCACGGAACAGTGGGACTTCGTGCTACGGGAGGGTGTGTGGGCAGGAGAGAAGCAACACTGGCCGACTGGCCAGCGCGGAAATCCACCGGCGACCGACACGAACAGGCCGTGGCCCACGCCCTCGAAGCCCGCGGGTGGACCGTCCACCTCTGCGGGCAGGGCACCTTCCCGGCACAGATCCAAAACGCCCTGCGCCACACCGACTCCGCTCTCCGCTACTTCCCCGACCTGATCGCCGCCCGCGGCAGCGACCTTGTCACCGTGGACGCCAAAACCCGCATGCCCAGCACCACCTCCAGCCGCTACGCGATCTCCCGTAGATGCGCCCTGGCCGGCCTGCAGTTCATGGGCGCCAACGCACCCGTACCGCTGTACTACGTCCTGGGCGACCTCCGCGTCCTCACCCCGGCGGAAGTCCTCCACTACACCTGCCACACCAGCCACCCCACCAGCGGCGCCTACCACCTGATCAGCACCCGACAAGCCCACCTCTTCGACGACGTCTTCGGAACCGCCACCTTCCAGCGCAGCGCATGACCAGCCACCGCTGCCACCACCAAGAGCAGGGCCGCCCGCTGGACGCCGGCAAAGACCCTTGCCGGTCACAAGCCGCCCGAACGCAAAACGCTCTTCCAGCCCATCACCCTTTTGCCGGAATACACCCCGCATCACCCAGAACGCGGGCAGCATGGTGGCGTGATCGGCACAGAACAGGGCATGGAACCGGGGGAGCGGTGGGCGTACCGGGTAGCGCCCCACCACGGCCCGGTCTGCGAGGTCGAGGTCCTCAAAAAAGGCACGAAGCGTCCAGCGCGGGTCAAAGTCCGCTTCGTAGCGGAGGACGCAGAAGGACGCGAGGAATGGGTGCCTCCATCCCGACTGCGGGTGCCATGGCGCGAGAAGGACGCGTGGCTGGCAGACCAGCAGCGGTGGAGCGACCTGACACGTGACAGCCCCGACGACCACGACCCGGAATTCCTCGCCGTCTGCACCCTCTTCGACGAGCAGTGGTGGACGGGCCTGGCAACAGTCGGCTACAACACCGGGGAGCGCGGCATCCTCTACATCGATGACGCACCGGCCCTGGCCGCTCTTCTCGACGTACCCGAAACCTTCTTCTCCGCCGACACACGAGCCTTCACCGACGCCGACGGAGCGGTCGTCGCGCCATGGCCCACCACCCTGGCCGTCACGCGCCTCCTGGCCAAGACCCGAGCCGACCAACTCATCGCCCTCCTGGCTGAAAAAGACCAACAAGCCCACCGCGACGCCACCTACGGCCGGTACTACCCCGGCCGCGGTAAAAACCCGGGCACGCACATCAGCCCCGAGACCTGCGCAGAAGTCGACCGCACCTACCGACCGGCCCGCGAGCTGCTGCGCCAGTGGTGCGGCGCCGAGACCGCAGAGCGCTTCGATGAGCTCCAGGCACTGCGCACCGAGGTGGTGCGCATCGGCAAGCTCATGGAAGAAGCCATCACCTGCCTCCGGCAGGCTGGACAGACCACGGCAGCCAGCCGCTTCGAACGCGAACTCGGCATCCCACTCGCAACCCTCCGCCACGCCCCCTCCTGCCGAGACTGACCCCACCCGGCGCACCCCTGCTGCCGACATGGCAACCAAGGGAGAGAAGGGAGCCACACCCAGTGCCCCGCCCCCGGCTCAACGAACGCCAGCTCGACGTCCTGCGCCGCATCTGCCACGGCCCGCAGGTCACCTCCGCCGACTCCGACCTGGCCGTCACCGTCTACGCGCTGCGCCACAGGAAACTGGTCACCACCACCTGGGCCAACGGCCGCTGGACAGCCGCCGCCACCCACGCCGGCCTCCAGTACCTGGCCGAGAACGACACCACAAACCCCCGCCCCACCGCACCCGGCACCGCCAGTCCCCAGGCACCAGACCCCACCGAGAACGACGCCACCCGCCTGATCACGACCATCCGGCAGACCGGCGGCACACTCCGCATCACCGACCCCTCCGCGGCCGAACGCGCCCGGCTGCGCCGCCTCCTGCACACCGCACGAGCAGAGCACCTGGTCCCAGATGGCCACCATCTGCAGTACACCGGACGCGACAAGGGCGACATGATCATCACCCTGAAACCAGGTCCCCCGCCGGCACGCGACACACCGCAGACAGCCCCCATCGCCGTCCCCGCCGATCTGCTCACCATCCGCCTGCACCCCGCAGCCCGCGACGCGCCCCTACCGGTCTGCCCCAACTGCCGCTCCCGCGCCCGCCGGATCCTCCACGCCCTATGCCTCGCCGCGCAGCAACAAGGCCACACCGCCAGCGCCCCCGCCCCCACCTCGTCAGCAAGCCTGGTCATCACCGCAGGCGAACACGCTTTCCCTCTCTCCTTCGCCGAAGGCTCCCACGAGGTACCCGACACCGAAGGCGTCAAGTACTCCTGGCAGCGCGTTACGGCGCGCACCACACGCCCCTCCCACCAACTCCAACTCAGCCTCGAGCATTCATACGCCCACCCGGGGCGCCGCTACCGCTGGGGGGACCGGCAACGCTGGCGCCTGGAGGACAAACTCCCCGACATCCTGCGCGAAGTCGCCCACCGCGCTCACACCGAACACGAACGACAACTGGCACGACAACGCGCAGAAGACGAGACCCGCCAGCGCTGGCTGGCCGCCATGGAGCAAGCCCGCACCGACTTCATCGAAACCCACCGCCTGAAGGCCCTGCGCGCACAAGTCCACGCCTGGCAAGAAGCCACCGCCATCCGCGACTACTGCCAGGCATTGGAAGACCACCAGAGCGGTACCACCACACCGGAGACGGTCGAACAGTGGATCACTTGGGCACGCGCCTACGCCGAGAGCATCGACCCTCTGCCACGCAACCCGGTCCTTCCACCGGACCCGGAGGTCACCCCGCAGGATCTGCGCCCCTACCTGCACGGTTGGAGCCCGTACGAGCCCAAGCGCAGGTGATCAGCCACAGCCGGCGCCTGGCCTCTGGCCGGTGCATCTGGGCGTGAAAGCCCACCGGGCGCGCGAAGCGGAGATTCTCACTGGCTACGTTCACGAGTGAGGGGTCTGGCGCGACTTCCGTGAAGCGTGCACGCTGAGTGACGGCCGCCGCTCCAAACAGGCTTCGGGAAGTTGCCTGAAAACGACCGGAGCCCGTCTTGGTGTGGTCGACAGTGCGGCGTCGTGGAAGCGATGTCGCCCCGTCTGGAGGGCCTGCTGTTCCCGTCCATCGCGGACGTGTCGGTGCTGTCGCTGGATGTGAGCCACGAGGCGATACGCGTCAACGTCAGCAGTACGTCGGCCGGGGCGGCATGCCCGGACTGTGGAAGCGAGTCGTCCCGGGTGCACAGCTCTTACCTGCGGTTTCCCGCGGACGTGCCGAGCGGGGGACGTCTGGTGGTCCTCCGACTGCGAGTTCGGCGGTTCTTCTGTCCGCAGTCTTCGTGTGCTCGGCGGACGTTCGCTGAGCAGTTGCCGGGGCTGACCCGGCGGTACAGCAGGTGGACGGAGCGGTTGCGGTCGACTCTCGCCGCGGTGGGGCTCGCCCTCGCCGGCCGGGCCGGCGCCCGGATGGCGAGGGCCTTCGGGGTGTCCATCAGCCGCAGCGCACTCTTGCGGCTGCTCGGTGTCTTGCCCGAACCCGCAGTCCCGGCCCCGCGGGTGGTTGGTGTTGATGAGTACGCCACACGCAAGGGACGGGTCTACGGCACGGTGCTCGTCGATGTCGAGACCCGTCGGCCGGTGGATCTGCTGCCTGACCGGGAGGCGTCCAGTCTGGCTGCATGGCTGGCGAAGCGACCCGGGATCGAGATCGTCTGCCGGGACCGCGCGCCGTTCTTCGCGGAAGGCGCCACAGCCGGGGCACCCCAGGCGACGCAGGTCGCCGACCGCTGGCATCTGTGGCACAACCTCGGCCAGGCCGCTGAGCGGGCTGTCGCCCGCCACCGCCAGTGCCTTCGCGTCCTCGTCCCCGATCGCGAGGGGAAGGCCGATGAACCTGCGCCGCCCGAGGAGAAGGCGGGCTCTCCATGGCGGAGCGAGCGGTTCGCCAACCGGGTCCGAGCCAGGCACGCCACGGTCCACGCGCTGCTGGACGCCGGCCACAGCCGCCGTTCCATTGGGCGCCAACTGAACATGACCCACCGCACCGTCAAGAGCCTCGCCGACGCTGCGAAGCCGGAAGACCTCTTTCGCGGCCAGTGGCAGCACAACAGGACCTCCGCCCTCGACGAATACAAGCCCTACCTGGACGAACGCTGGGGCGAGGGCTGCACCAACGCCTGGAAGCTCTGGGAAGAGATCGTTCCCTTGGGCTACCGAGGCAGCTACGGCCGGGTCAGCGCCTACCTGCGAGAGAAGCGCACCTCGCCACGGCCGGTCACCGCGCAACCGCCGGCACCCCGCGTGGTGACGAGATGGATCCTCAGCCGACCCGAAATCCTGACCGAGATCGAACAGATCCGGCTCAAGACCGTCCTGGCCAACTGCCCTGAACTCGATGCTCTGACCGGTCACGTCCGCTCCTTCGCCCAGATGCTCACCGAGCGGCAGGGGGAACGACTCCCGCAGTGGCTCGACGCCGTCCGCCAGGACGACCTGCCCAGCCTCCACACTCTCGCGGCCGGCATCGACCGAGACCGCGACGCCGTCATCGCCGGCCTTACCCTGCCCTGGAGCTCCGGCGTTGTCGAAGGACACGTCAACCGGATCAAAATGCTCAAGCGCCAGATGTTCGGCCGCGCCGGCTTCGCCCTCCTCCGCAAGCGCGTCCTGCTGGCGGAGTGAGAGCTTCCCCGGCCTGCCAACGGCAGAGATCATGGTCGGTATGAATAGCCGGTCCGAGCAGGACACAACTGACGACAGCGACGTTCCTCGGCCGAAGTGGACCGAGGAGATAGACCTTCAGACCGTTGACGCTGCCGGCCTGGTGCGTCACGTCACCATCTGCCTCAGTGATCCCTCCACCGCTCTCATCGCGCTCCTCGATGCTCACTCACGCACAGAGTTCAGCGGGACCGACTATCTCGACTGCCTTTCCCAGGCCCGGCAACAGCTCGAACGTGACGGTCGCCTCCTGTGCTGCCAGGGAGCCCGCCCCAACGTCCACCCTTCCGGACAACTGCGACAGTTCACCAACGGCCGGCAGGCATACGTCCGCCACTCGGAACGGCAGAGCGAGGGCTCTGAGATAGTCGACATCTTCGCCCCGGCACCCCCCGAAGACGTCGTGAATCTCGACGACCAGCGAGCAGCAATAATCAGCTCCTGGAACGCCCGGCACCCGGGAAACCAGATCTGACCCCCTCACAGCCGCAGTCACTCTGCGTGGGCATCACGCAACTCGTGCCAGAGCCGGTTCTCGTGAACAAAGCCATTCTCACCGTGCTCAGCTTTTCCAACAGGCCATCGCAGACCGGTTGCAGCGAACGCTGCGCCCGCACGACATGTACGACAAGATCGCCGTCCGCTTCAAGGCCCCGTGCTGGTTGTGACGACTGAGGAGTGGCCATGACCTGCTGAAAGCGTCACTCGCCGATGCCGTGCTGGCGCGACCAGGCTGAACAGGGCGAGGGGAGAGACCGCCGATGGGGGCTTGTTACTACGGTGCCGGCAGTGAGAACGGCAACCGCCTCGACGATCCCTCTGAAGACGCGCTGTTCATGCTGACCAGCGACCTCAACGGCTCCGACAACACCTTCGTTGTCGTTCAGCCCGACGAGGACGACCCCGTGTGGTTCGCCTCAGCGGCCGCTCCGGACAAAGGCTGCTACGAGATCCTCCACCGGGATACCTCCCGCAACGAGCACGAAGTGTCACCACGGAGACCAGCATCGGCAAGATAGCCCGCAACCTCCCGGGACGGTCAACCAGGCAGTTCACTGGCACCTAAAACATGCCCCAGAAGCAGCCCGCTCAATGACGACGCCCCCTGGCCCGAGTGCCGGTCGTGTCAGGGCGAGCCGGATACCGGAGAACCGCGGCCGCGCTGTGGCCAGGCCGAGGTCGTGCGCCATCAAGAGCGCTGTCTTTGACCGAGTGATGCAGTGCCTGTCCGGTCATAGGGGAGCTCCAGGATGGGGGTCAAGCGCTGAGCCAGTTCCGGCACGGCCTTATGAAGACAGTCCAGGGCGATGCTCAGCGCCTGGCGGTGCTCGCGTGCGAAGAGATGGTCGAACGCCGATGCCCGCCAAGCGTCGCCTCCCACCAGGGCATCGAAGGCGGCCAGGTCGATAGTTTGCGGAAGCTGGCGGGCGATGGGGCTTCTGCGCCGGAGGCGCTCGGCCAGGTCCATGAAGGTGCCCAGCCATTCGGGCGTCTGTGAGATCGCGGCACGAACAGAAGGCACGGGACGCTCGATGCCGACTGCTCCCGAGGAGCGATAAGCGTGGTGGAGGGCTGCCAGTTCCTCACGCAGCAAGGCGTCGGCCATCTCTGCTACTCGCATGATCTGACGGTCGTGCGGGTCTCCGGTGTTAAGGCCTTGCTCGATCTCCTTGCGCGTGCCATCGGATCCCATGGTGTCCGTCCGGCCACCAGCTCGCAGGGCTGCCGACACCAGGGCTTGGAGAACATGGCCGGCCAAGAGTGTGGCCAGCGGAGCGGGCAGCACTGTCCCTCTTCTTGTTACCTCGCCCAGTGTCAGTAGCGCACCGAGTACCCGGTGGGGATCGGCCAGGAGAGCATCGTGCCGCAGGAAGGCCACCAGCCCCGGCGGAAGATCCCCGATCTTCTTGAGCTGCTGATCTGCCGCGGCGTTGTTCTCCTTGAACGCCGTATCACCAATCGTTCCGAAGTGCTGCGGGACGTGTTCGAGGACCTGCTCGCGGCGGGCCAGCTCCGTTTGGGCGATGAGATCCACCCCGATACGGCGAGCCACCTGTCGCCCTGCGTCGGTGACGGATTCGCGAATCAGAGCAGCACGGTCGGCACCCGCCAGCGCTTGGAGACCCCGCAGCCACAGCAGCCTGTCCTGCTCGCCGCTCTGGCCCCGTGTGGACTTGCACTCGCTGATCATGATGTGAGGACGGAGCCGGGAGTCGAAGTCGATTGACAGCACGTCGACGTCCGTGATGGTTCGGGTGCGGCCCCCCACGACCTGCGTCACGGGATAACGCACTCGAACGAGCGCACCGTCGGCGAACTCCGCCCGAGCAAACCTGCGCTCGAGTTCCTCGCCCTTCTGCATGCCTGCCTTACCGGCCATAGCGACGCCGTCCCATCTCCTGACGAAGCGCAGCAAGGATGTCCTGCGACGCGCTGGCGCTCGGTGCCGCCTCCTTGAACGGCTGAACCAGGCGGCGGGCGCGCTCCACTTCAGGGTGCCGGTAGCCGTTCTGGCCGTGCAGCGCTCCGGAGGTGGTATCGCCGACATCTGCGCCCTCGAGGTAGGTGAGTGCCTCCTCCGCCACATCCGCCTTCAGTAGTACGAACTTTTTGTGCCAGCGGGCGGGTTCGACACGGACTATCCCGGCCGTCTCCAGCATGGAGTAGTCAGTGCCGATGTTCGGAGCGTCACCGGCTTCCCCTTCCCGGATTAGCCTGCGGAGAAAAGCCGTCGGCGCGAAGAGGCGATTACTCGCGAACCGGCGGGCGAACACCATGGAGCCGATCAGCTGCCGGACATGCCCGGAAGGATCAGCTCCGGTTGGTGCATCGAAGGTGGACCGCCCCATGTGCGGGGAGAAAAGGAAGGCCCGTTCCTCACCAGAGGACGTGGTCACCAGCGAGCGCAGCAGCAGCCCCTGGGAGACCGCATAGTCGATCCACCTCTTGTCTCCCGAGGTGACTTCATCCTCGGGCATTCCTGCGGTGGAAGCCACCTCCTCCAAAACACCGCTGAGAGCTGCGCGCACCTTCCCGTCCTCGGCCTGCAGCGCTGCGTAGGAGTGATCCTTGTCGACAGCCCAGATGTTCGGATTGAACAGCACCTCGTCACCGTCGGCACTGCGCTGGCGCGCGCACAGGTGCAGTGACTCCAGATCCTCGATGGCCCGGTGAGCCAGCTTCTCAGGGCCCAGGGACGCGCATATCTCCACGGCTGCGGCGGTGGTGATCGGCATGACGGTGGTCTCGCGTAAGAGAGCCAGCACCATCTTCTCGACCGGATCCGGCATGCTGTTCTCCAGCACACCATCGGCCCGCGCGGACAGCTCATCGAAGGGCGGCACCTTCTCCGCCACCGATATGAGGCCGCCGTCCCTGCCGTGCTCGAGTTCCACGAGCCCCAGCACCTCAAGAGTGGGAAGCAACTCCTTGCGGAGCTCGCGTTTGGTGATGCCAGCGTCAAGACCGAGGGCATCGACGCGCTCTGGGGAGCTGACCCCACTGCCGCGCAGCCTAAGCGCCAGCTCCAGCACTCTTCCGGCGAACTCCAGTTGCCCCAGATCGGCTTTGGGCTGGCTGGCCCCGTAGGCGCTCAGGTGACGCGACAGGCCCACGAGCAGCTCGGCCGTTGACAGCACACTTTCTCCACAGAGCAGTTGAGAACCGCCGCTGAGAAGCGACGCCCGTCCGCGCGTCAGTCTATGCAGCCGGCTTGCCGGGATCACTACCGACAGCGGCGTGGACCAAGCAACGCCGCTGTCACCCCTGCTCGCACACGCGGTTCGCTTCCACCGCTGGTACGTAGTTACAGCTGGTTGATGCCGAACTGGTGGAGCAGCCCGCTGACCAGTTCAGCGACGGCGGCGCGCAGAGCAGCGTCATCGGCGGTGGGAGACAGTTCGGTGGCAGAAGGCAGGACCCTTCTGGGCTGGCGAGCCCGCTCAACTGGTCGCACACTGCCGAGGCCAGGCCTGTAGGGCTGCAGAACCGGCCGCAGGGAAGGGCGCTTGTCATCCATGCTGCTGGCGATGGCAGCAGTGATCTCGACAGGGCCGTCCACGGCCCGCTGGCGACGGTAGACGTCCGTGACCGCGACAGCTTCCATAACCACAGTGGACAAGACCTGAGTGTCCACCGGGATGCCATCGCTCTCCAGGGTCCCCGTCAGGTCCACGCAGACGACGACTGCGCCGTCGTAGTGGAGCTCGACCATAGCGCCGTGGCCGTTGGTGCGCAGCTCGGGGACGAGGAAGTTGCTGTCCACCCACCGGCGCAGCCCCACCCGCATGTCGTTGGCCAGCATCTGAGACAGCACGGCGCCCGAGGTGAACGCATCCGTGAGCCGTGAAGCGGTGTCTACCCCTTCGGAAAGGGCATATTTGGCCTCGGCCTGGGTGGGGGCCGGCACCAGGCGGGGAAGCGGGCGGGTGGGGCGGGCCGCGATGACCAGCCACGCCCGCCCGCCGTCGAACTCGCCTTGGGCGGTCTCGGTCGCCTGGTCTACCAGTGTCCTCAACGCGGTGGCGGCGGCAGCCTGGCGGGTGAAGCGTTCCTGGTAAGCGCGGGCGATCTGGTGCTCCGGCATATAGAAGGTCTCGCTGCCGATACGGTACGGGGCGTTGAAGGTAGCCCGATCTTTGTCCCTCTGCTCCCACCCGTACTGGAAGTGCGGTGCTGTGTCGCTGGGCGCAACATCAACGACCAACAAGTCAGGCCCGGCACCGTCAGGGTCGGACAGAGGAATGATGTCAACACCGGAGACATAGGGCTGGATGCCGGTGCGCACCGTGTTGAGCATCTGCTGCTCGTTGACCACTTTCAGGTCGACGCCCACCAGCTCGATCTGGTCGCTGACACCATAGATCAGCAGCCCTCCGCGGGTATTGGCCATGGCCGCGATGTCTTTGGCGAACTCGTTCCACACTCCCGGAGTACGCGCGAAGCTGGGCAGCGCCTGCTTCCAGTCCAGGTCGTCGTTCTCCTCGAGCTTCCCGGCCACTGCAGCCGTGATCATCTCGTACGATAGGGGGCCGGGAGGCCTACCCAGGAACTCATGCACTCGGGTCCACGAACGCGCCACCGCGCCAGCCTAGAGCTGACCAGCTCCTACTGGGTGCGATCACATAAAACTGATGTCAATGCGGTTGTTGAAGCTCCGTTTCCGCAGGAGCCCTCCGCAGGCTGCTGCGCTCACGCGAGACGGACCTGCGACACCGTAGAGCGGCCGCTTCATCCTCGCATCGACTTCAACAGCGCAAGTCTCCGCTAATCCCTGATCGAATATCCGATGCTGCTTTGACAACCCTCGGATGGCCTCTCTAGGGTTGATCCCTGATCAGATATCCGACGCCAGTTGACGAGAGAGTGGGGAAGCGCAGTGGTTCTGCTGACGACGAGCCAGGCCGCGCAGGAGCTGGGATGCGCGGTCACCACGTTCCGCCGGCTCGCCCGGACCGGGGTGCTGCCGGGGCTGTCGAGGCGAGGAGTGCGAACCGTGGTGCCCTGGGAGGTCGTCACCGCGCTGCGCGACCGACCGGCGGCCTCGCTGGAGCAGCACCTGCCGGGCCGGGAGGTGGCGGTGCTGCGCGTGGACGCCGCCCAGCCGACAGAGGAGGACGACCGGCAGTGGGTCGGGTTCTCCGCCGCCTTGTCCCCGGAGGACCTCACCAGGGCGTTGCGCGGCTGGTGGCGCTGCGACGCCCCCAGCGTCGCCGCCGCCGGGGTGTTGCCAGTGACGGTGGCCGGGTTCGTCGTTGCGATCCTGACCGGGCTCGGCACTTGGGAGAGAGACGGTCGGGGCCGGTCCTGCTTCACCACCGCTGAACTCGCCGGATACGTCACTGACCTGGCCGCCCCGCACCTGCAGCTGACCGCCGCCTCGGCCGCCGACCGCGCGCTGGCCCAGGCCCTGCTGGCCACCCGTCTGCCCTCCCACTCTGGTGGCGCCATCGCCTACGTCACCACCCCACCCGCCGGCCGCACCCCGCACCAGCGCTGACCTGCCCGGAGACCGTGATGAACAGCAAGGACTTCACCGCCGGACTCGCCGAGCTGCGCGGGCTGCGGGACGAGATCAAGACGCTGCGCAAGCAGCTGGCGAAGCTAGAGACCGCCCGCGACAAGCAGATCACGGCCCTGGCCGCGTATGAGAAGGCCAAGGCCGAGCGGATCGCCCCGGCCGCCGGGGTGTCGGTGGCCGACGTCGTCGCCCTGGCCCCCACCCTCGCCCCCCCTGCCCCGCCCCAGCCGCAGGAAGAGCCCGCCCCCACCCCCCAGGCCGCCACCAATGCTGCCGGGCGGCCGGAACCGACCGGAGTACCCGCACCCGACCTGCGCCGCGCCCCCGGCAAGCCCGCGGCCACCGGCACCGCCCCGGACACCACCATCACCGGCGGCAGTGATGCCCCGCCCGCGGTCGGGACACCCTCCAGTCATCCCGGCCCGGGCCGGCAGCCCACCACTACCCCCGCCGCCGATGGTGAACAGCCGGAGCAAGTGCGGGAGCTGCCGTCGATCCCGCCCGGTCAGGACGGCGACACCTGGTTCACCGCCACACCCAACCTGACCTCCACACGGCCGAACTTCACCCAGCAGCCACGCCAGATGGCCTTCCTCGACGCCACCACTGGCGTGCTGGTCCACCGCGACACCACCACCCGACTGAACCTGGGCACCGGCTCGGTGGCCGACATCCTCATCGCTGTCTACGCCACCGTGCCCGCCACCGTGGAACGGATCTACATCACCGCCGGCGACCCCTGGCACCGCGACGCCGAACGCTACCCGTTCCTGCGCGACGCGGTCGCCGCCTGGCTCAACGGCCCCCTCCCCGACGGCTGGAAGATCGAATCCACCCGCGGCCGGGACCGGCTGGCCGGACACCTGGTCCACCCCCGCAACCCGGTCGGTCGCTGGCAGCGCGGCGACCAGCACACCGAGATCCGCAGCGTGGGGGAGTGGTTCGACCCCGACGGCGCCACCCCCGCCACCGTCCGCGACGCCTTCGTCCTGCTGTGGCGGGCCCTGCACCGCCACTGGCCGGACGTCACGCTGATGGGCTCCCCCTCCCAGACCGGACGCGACCTGTGGTCCCGCACCATCCCCACCAAAGCCGGAGCCAAATGGGCCGACGGCTATCCGGTGATGAGCGAGGAGATCCGCGGCCTGCTGCACGCCACCGCAGGCCAGGGCCGCACCGAACTGATCACCCCACCGAAGGTGCCGGACCGGCTCCCCCAACTGATCGAACTCGACCGCACCTTCGCCTACGCCAAACACACCTGGGCCTCCGGCGTCGGCATCCCACGCCGCATCACTGCAGCCGCCTTCGCCGCCCTGAGTGAAAAAGACCAGATCAACGCCCTCTTCGCCCCCTCCCACTGGCACATCCGCGTCACCATCCCCCACGACTGGAACCACGTCGGCCTCCTCCCGGCCCCCGCCGCCGGAGACCGGACCTGGCACTACCCGGCCGAACCGGGCCGCACCTTCACCACCTGGGCCGGCGGCGCGGAGGTCAACCTCGCCCTGCGCAACCCCCACACCCCCTGGAAGGTCGAGATCCTCGACGGGCTGCTGTGGGAGGCCGGAAGCCCTCTGCGTGAATGGTCCACCCGCCTCAAAGACGCCTGGGCCTCCCTACGCGCCATCGCCGCCACCCACGGCGACCCCAAGCAGCGCACCGCCGCCCACCTCGCCTCCCGAGCCGTCCGCGCCATCCTCCTGTACGGCATCGGCGCCTTCGCCCAGCGCCCCCGCATCACCACCGGCACCGTCCCCACCGGCGCCGAGCACGACATCCCCACCGGAGCCCAGATCATCGGCACCGATGGCCACACCATCACCTGGCAACGCGACACCGGCTTCGCCCGCGACCCCTACGCCCACCCCGAATGGGCCGCCGGCGTCTGGTCCGCCGCCCGAGCCGCCCTGCTGTCCACCAAGATGCGCGAGGACAACCTCTTCGTCGGCGCCCTCCATCTGCCCCCCGGGAGCGTGGTGGCCTTCCGTACCGACGCCATCTACACCACCACCGACCCCGCCTGGCCCTACCACGGCCACCCCGGCGACTACCTGAAGAAGGGACACCTGCCCGGACCCGTCACCGGCCCGCGCACCGAAGACGAACTCCTCAGTCTCCAAACCCTCGGCCGCGCCCACCTCGCCGAAGAACAGGAGCACCACCGGTGACCCCGCGCAGGCGTACCCCACCGTCTGGCCGCCGCCGCCAGGGCAGGCCGCGGCTCAACGAGGCCGCCCGCCTCACCCAACAACTCCTCGACGCCGGCTACACCAAACGGCAGATCGGACAGATCATCGGCCGCGACCCCTCCCTAGTCACCCAGTTCTTCACCAAGAACAAAGGCGCCGCCTTCGTCGAAGCCCTTCGCGCGGCCGTCCAGGAGATGCAGGTCGGCGCCGCCACCACCGTCGAGGAACTCAAACGCGTCGCCGCCCCCCACGTACGCCCCCGCCTGACCAAAACCGGAGCCACAGCCCGGGTCCGCACCAAGGACGTGGTCACCACCCCCGGCCACTCCGCCATGGCCCGCGCCGGCAGACAGCACATCGCCTCCGGCGCCTCCCGCCTGCGCCCGGTAGTGGAGAATACCGCCGCCATCGGCGGCCGCCTCGCCTTCACCGTCCGCGCCCCCAAAGGCGCCTTCCTGCACTCCTCCGGCTCCCGCCGCGACTCACCCGGCATCCGCCGCGGCATCGTCCAGCGCAGCGACGGCACCGAGGAACGCGCCTACGGCAACGCCACCGGGCCCGGCCTGGGCGAGGTCGGGTTCGGCGCACATGAGTGGCAGGCCCGGGTCAACGCCGCCGGCGGAGACGTGGCCGCCGCAGTACGCACCTACCTGGTCGAAACCGGGCGGCTCCGCCCCGACGCCCAACTGACCCACATCGAAGTCCGCAGTTGGAAACCCACCAACTGACCACACCGTGAACCCCGAGCGGCACGGTCCGGAACACAGGCTTGTGCACCACGGTGTGGCCGGAGTGCGCTGCCGCCCATCCTGCGACGGCCGCCACAACCGACCCGGCCGCGCGGCGGTTCCAGCGCTGGAGTGCAGGGAACCTAACGGTCAGCCCAATCCTGAAGCAGCCCTGAGGGCGGGAGATGGTGCTGCGGATCGATCCACGGACATCATCTTTAGCGACCACGCATCTGGCTGGATCGGCCGTGACCTGCACCGATGCCTCGCGTAGGTGACCGCAACGATCCACTCAAAGGCGACGAGGCGGTCAGCACGTGAATCGACCACCTCGCCGAAAGTGCAGCTCTCAGTCTGTGATCGTCACCGACGTGGACGAGAACTCGGCTTCGATGACGTCGCCGCTCTCATCCTGCACGACCAACGCTGTTATGTCCGCGGTGATGCGCAGGCGATAATCGCCCTTGATCGTGGACGGACTCAGGCCATCAGGCCTATTGCGGGTGAAGATGCCCGACGACCATGTCCCGGTCAGCATGGACAGGGTCAGCCCGCCTCCCTTGCACTGGTGCGCTTTGCCCAACCTACGAAGCCGAGGCGGGCGGGTCCGAACCCATTCAGGGAAAGCTTCGCGGGGCGCCGGTGAGAGCATGCCCAGCGTCTCGCGCGTGACGGCCTCGCGGAGCATCCCGCGAAAATCATCTCGCTCGGTGATGCTCTTGGCATCAACCCATTGGCTCGGATAGCCGATCTCGGCGAGTGCCGAAACGACGTCGAGGCGGAGGGTCAGCGGCGCGTCGGCGATCTCCTCACGCAGCTCCGGCGCGAAGGCTGTGCGGTTCTTCGGATCCGAGAAACCCTTGTCCTCGGTCACGAAGATCACGGGGAGAGGGCGGGTGCCCCCACTGGCCTTGCCCGCGATCCTGGATTGCACCGATTCCAAGTCATCGTTCTTTCGTGCCGCACGAAGCGCGGTCAGGTAGATCGCGGTGTCTCGACCGCCTTCACCGTTCGCCTTGCAGGGCGGCCGCCGGTCGGCCTCACGCTTCAGAGCTTCGAGCGCATCTTCCGGATCGGTGTGCAAGACGGTGAAGGCTTGCCGCAACTCGGCTTCGAAGAGGTCTGTCTCCAGCTCCGTTGGGCGATCCGACCACGTACTGGAGACGACTCGAGATGCCGGCCGCACGTACTTGTTCACCTCGCGCTGGGCAGCTTCGAGCGCCTTCCGTGCTTGAGTGAGGCCCTCGCGCCGCTGCCGGACCATCTCACGCAGGACGATGTCGGTGATAGCCAGGGTGTGCCCACAACGGTTAGCCGCAGCGGTCAGCAGCGTCAGCGTCGGGTTGCCAGGAAGGACCCGATGCAGCTGATTGGTGTCGAGGATGATCACACGAACAGAGTACGGACGCCTGCGTTCAAGTCTGGTCCCGTCCGAGAAGTTTGGCTTCGAGGGCGGCGATGCGTTTGTCTGAGAATCGAAGGTTGGAGCGTGCACCCTCGAGTCGTTCCTGGAGCTTGCGGTGCTCTCGGGCCAGTTGTTGGACTCGGTGCTTGAGGGTGGTGTTCTCACTGATCAGATGCTGGACGGACTCGCCGGGGATCATCTGGTCGAAGTCGCGGATCTGTCCCATGAACTCTCCGACCCGCTGCCGCTGGACCAGGACCTCCTTACTGATCGTTTCAGAATGAGGGCGCTGGCTATTCGTCGTCGAGTCGCTGAAGAACCTGCGTGAAGTCACCGGCATCGAGCAGGCCGGCGAGTACCTGGGTCATGTTGTCGATGCCAGGGTCCCGAACTATCAGCCCGTCAGAACACCAGAAGTAGCGGCCGCCCAACTCCTCGCCTGTCTGGGACCACCTCTTCATCAGGCGCTCAACCTCGGCGAGCGTGAACACGGTCGCGCTCCAGCGGGAGCCGTCCGCTGCCAGCCGCACCTCTACGTCGACGTTGCAGACGGCATCCAGGTCCTCGCCGGCGCCGGGCAGGAATGACGCCTCGAACCGATCTGTGCGAACGCGGTACCAGGGTTCATCCCAACCCTGCTCAGTGGCCTTGTCCCCGGTGCCGGTCATCCGGGGAGTATGTCGATCCGGCTCGGCGTGCTCAACCGGGTTCTCTGGCAAGCTGCAGCCTCGTGAACGTGAACCTCGTCCCCGATGCTCTCTGGGACCGGATAGCCCCGCTACTGCCGGTGCGCCCAAGGCGGCACCGCCACCCTGGACGGCTCCCGGTGCCGGACCGGGCCGCACTGGCGGGCATCGTTTACGTCCTGCGCACGGGCGTGGCATGGCGCGACGTGCCAAGCGCAGCAGTGGGCTGCTCCGGGGTGACGGCCTGGCGCCGTCTGCCGGACTGGACCGAGGCCGGCGTCTGGCCCCGCCTGCACGAGATCCTCCTCGCGGAACTCCGCGCGACGGGTCTGCTGGACATGGAGGACGTCGCGGTCGACGGCTCGCACGCCCGGGCCCTGAAAGGGGGGCTCACACCGGACCCTCGCCGGTCGACCGCGGCCGCCAAGGCAGCAAGCACCACCTGATCACCGACCGGCACGGAACACCCCTCGCGGTGTCGTTGACCAGTGGAAACCGTCATGACGTCACCCAGCTCATGCCCCTGTTGGACGCGATTCCCCGCATCCGCGGCCTGGTGGGCCGGCCACGTCACCGCCCACGGCGGCTGTTCGCCGACCGCGGCTACGACTACGACAAGTACCGCCGCCTCCTCCGCGCTCGGGGCATCACGCCGAAGATCGCCCGTAAGGGCATCGCCCACGGATCCGGCCTGGGCAAGACCAGGTGGGTCGTTGAGCGGACCTTTGCCTGGCTTCACCAGTTCAAACGCCTGCGGACTCGCTACGAGATACGAGCCGATCTCCACCTCGGACTGCTCCAACTCGCCTGCAGCATCATCTGCCTGCGACGTCTCCGAACCTCATTCTGAAACCGTCAGTTACAACTCCTCCGGGGCTCGGGTCGAATACGGGCGCGTCCCCACCTAGACGGTGTCCCGTAACTGCTGGTCACGGATGAGATGATCTTGCCGTGGCTAGTGTGATCACGGCGTCGGAGCCCTCTTGGATAGGCCCGTTCACCGGGCTGAGCCCGCGACAGTTCAACAAGCTGATCACCGCGCTGCGGCGCGAGGGTGCCGATCCGGTCCGCAAGGGCCGGCCGTGGTCGCTGCCGCTTCAGGACCGGGTGCTGCTGGTAGCCGCGTACTGGCGCACCAACCTCACCCTGCGCCAGCTCGCCCCACTGTTCGGGATCCCCAAGTCCGCGGCCGACCGGATCGTCGACCACCTCGGACCGGTTCTCGCGCTCCAGCCCCGCAAACGATTCCGCAAGGACACCGTGCTCATCGTGGACGGCACGCTGGTGCCCACCCGCGACCGGAGCGTGGCCGCCTCCAGCAAGAACTACCGCTATTCCACCAACCACCAGGTCGTCATCGACGCCGACACCCGGCTCGTCGTGGCCGTCGGACGGCCGGTGCCCGGCAACCGCAACGATTGCAAGGCCTGGGAGGAGTCCGGTGCCAAGGCCGCCGTCGGCACCACCTCCACAGTGATCGCCGACGGCGGCTACCGCGGTACCGGCTTGACCATCCCGCACTACCGCCGGCACCGGGACGAGGAGCTGCCCGCCTGGAAGGAGGAGCACAACGCCTCCCACCGCCGGGTCCGCGCCCGTGTCGAGCACACCTTCGCCCGCATGAAGTGCTGGAAGATCCTCAGCGACTGCCGTCTCAGAGGCGACGGCGTCCACCACGCCATGCTCGGCATCGCCCGCCTGCACAACCTCACCCTCGCCGGGTGACAGTCAAACGGGCAGGTCAGCCGACACGTCCCTGAGAATTTACGGGACACTGTCTAGGAGCTGCGGCGACGACCCGGCTCACGGGGCCTGGACGGGTAGTAGGCAGCCAAGGTCTCTGCTGTTGAGCACAGGACGCGCAGGTCGTGAAGGAAGTGCCCCATGGCTTTGACGGCATCCGGGTCGGTGAAGTGTTCCGGCATCCTCCAGGGGTTGCGTCCGTCCTCGTCCAAGAGTCGCCGCATTGCCTGCTCGGCTTCGGCGGCCGGGGATCTCGGGAGCCAGCGCAAGCCGCATTCGAGAATCTTGGGGCGCACCTCCTCGCTGAGGACCCTCCACTGGGTCTCGACCCGGACGTGCCATGTCTCAATCCTTCTCCACTGCCAGCGGTCACGAGAGAGAGCTCCGAAGTTGGTAGACGGCCGATATGACCGCGTCGGTCCCCGCCCCAAGGCCAGCAGGGCGTTGAGAGTCTGAAAGAAACGGGCGGCTGTCGGCCCGTCGATGACGGCCAGTTGGCGGAACTGGTGCAGCCCCGTGCTCAGAGTGCGAACCCTGGCGGCCAACTCTGTGGTGTCGGTGACGTTGAATGCTTTGGTCAGAGCGACTTGGAACTCGTGGATCTCGTTCCTCGCATAGTCCTTAACCCGCTGAGTCTGACGGGCGTGTGCCTGGGTTTCCCCGAGGTGGCTCAGGACGAGCAGAGCGGTGGGAACGCCAAAGCACAGTGAGGTGAGACTGGAGACAAGGTTGGCGAAAAAGCCGTGCCCCTCCCACCAGTTAGTGCGGTCGAGCCAGAGGCCCGTGCCTGCGAGAACTACTCCGAGGATGAGCAGGACAACGCTGAAGCGCCGGATCAATGACGGTGTGCTCCGCCACCACCGGCGCGCTCTGGCCACCCGTGTCTGCTGCGCCATGAAACCCCCTCATCACATGTGGTCAGACCGTAGCGCAGCTGAACGGGGAGGCTCGTGCGCCTGCTCAGACGGGGCGCTCCTCGTCGGCGCGGCCGTCGGCTCCGAGGCACCGCTGCAGGGACGAGGATGTCGCCTGGAGTCCGCCTATTACGCCCCGGGCGTGCAGTTCGGCAACGTCCGGGAGGTGAACGCCGGGCGGGATATCGATCAAGTCGGCTTGGACGGCGCGGATGGTGTGCGATGCCGGGGGCCGGAGCCAAGTGTGCAGCGGACGGTCACCCGGCATCGTGTGGCCAGCTGCGCCATTCCCCACGGCGATGGTGGCCGACCCCGGCATCGACGTGCATGACCCCCGAGCGGCGCGGAGAACGGCTCCCCGCGCGGGTGGCTGATCATCACCTCGTGCTGGCCACTCGCTGGCCGCCATAGTGGCGCGATGGACGCAGGACTCGCCGCCGTTCTCGGCGCCACCGTGGGCGCCCTAGGCACAGCGATGACGGGGGCCATCGCGGCACTCCTCAGCCGCAGCACGGCCCGCTACCAGGTCCGGACCGAAACTCTCCGAGCTCTGCGGGAGTCAAGGCGGGCCACGTACGCCAGCTACGCGGAGACGATCGATCACTACCTGGACAAGCTCTCCGACACGTTAATCCCTCTGGGACGGGTGAAGCGTTTCCCAGAGCAGCGGGGGATATGGATCGAGAAAGCCCACACACGGTGGAACGAGGCGCTCAAGTACCGGCAGAACGAGGTCGACACCCAACGAGTCCTCCTGCAGTTAGATGCCACCCGCCCGGTGGCCGAAGCCTCGTTGGAGATGGCCACATGGTGTGCCCTTCTCAGCCGGGCGACGGGCCGCGCGATCGCGGAACTGAAAGGGCAAGACCTGGACACCGGTCCACTCTCACCGCCGTCGCCGCAATACGTCCAGCTCCTGTTGACGGAGGGATTCGACCCGGAGAAGCCCGACCTCGATCAGATGCAGTCGCGGGCCCGCGATGCATACAGCGACTTTCTGAGCACGGCAGCCGCCGACCTCGGCGAGAATGGGGTTCTCGCCTGATGCACGGCCCAGGGCGTGCTGCGGGTTAGTGGTGGAGAATCGGGTGTTCGATGCGGCGATGCTCAACCTCCCCTTCGATCCCGGCGGCCCGCTTCAGTCGCGCCAGCGGAGGCGGCTGCACCGCTGATCCCGGGAGCACACGACGGCAGCGCGATACGCCTCTCCCATCGAACTGGAAGAGGAGTAATGTCAGGCGTGCCGCTCGCGCCGCAGCTGCCCACGGCCCGACCGGACCCAGAGAACATGCCTGGCCCGTGGAGAAGGGGGTGCGTACCTGCCCGCCGGAGCGCGCCGCAGGCCTTGAGCAGCAGGCGTGGGCGGCGCTCGGCGCGCTGGCCGCCGATTTGGTGCAGCAAGCCCTGCCCGACGGCGCCGACTGCACGGACACAACGGTCGAGCCGCCGACGTCCTGGCTGAGGATATGGACTGGCCGCCGGTGCTGCTGGCCAGCTTCGATCCGTTGATGAGTGCTCTGCGCTGCCTGAAGCCTACCGGGCCAGTCGGCCCGTACGCCGCAGCCGACCTGATGCCAGCCAAGACTGAACTGGCCCTCACCACAGACGGTTTGGGGAAGTTGGCCGACGCGCAGAGCCCGGCCGAGGACGCTGACGGCTAAGCCCTTGTCTCGCACTGGCTCGTCACACCCTGGCTGACGTCCTCACCCGCCCCGCTGGCGCCCTTGGTCCGGACGCCGTCGACACCGGCGAGGAGACGTTGCTGGGCCCAGACCCAGCCGCGGTGCGTGGGGCTGCCTGTTAGAGCACGCCGCCCATCAGGGCTCGTCCCACCGGCCGGCTGCCCGGCGACGTCCTGGACCTGGCGGCCGGTGCCCTCGCTGCCCGCGGGGGCCAAGAGGTGGTGACCACGGCCATCGGCGTGCATCTGCCGGTCCTACACCGAAGTCCACAGCTTTACTGCCAACCACGCCGCCCGGAGGGACGGCCACATCTCTGGCCGTCCCTCCGCTGGCGCCCCAGGCGACGTCGCTGACGCCCGTCCCGGGGGAGAGG
The DNA here is from genome assembly GCF_900114215.1 of Streptomyces mangrovi. GTDB lineage: Bacteria > Actinomycetota > Actinomycetes > Streptomycetales > Streptomycetaceae > Streptomyces > Streptomyces barkulensis. The sequence goes on from NZ_FOSG01000024.1 coordinate 89,821, forward strand.
CGGCCGGAATCGGCCCTGGGGGCAACCGGCCCCTGCATGTTGGATCGACGCCCAGCACTCGACGAGAAGCCCTTGTGACTGCTGAGATCCCCCTCGCACCGCCCGCGTTGTGCCGTCCGCCCTTGGCGGGGTGGAGAAGGTCTCCATCGAGACTGAGCTGTCGCTGCTCTTGGCCGCCATACTCGAAGCCACCGCCACGTGCCCGTGTCCGACTTTGGCTCCCGGCTCCGCCGAGCCCTGGACACCGGTCCTCCCCGACACCCGGCCATCGGCGACCTGTCGGCGTCGGCGACTTCCAGCCGAACGTGCCGCCGGGCCCGAGGTACCCGAACTCGCACTGCCCCAGCAACAAGGTGGCAACAGTCCGCTCTAGGCCTGCATGACGCCCGCCCACCAGGCGGTTCCGGTGATGGTCATCCCTGCGGCCAAGCGTTCGTGCTCCGTGGGCGGGCCCCGTGTTCCTGTCCCGCCATGCCCGCAGCGCCTGGCTCGACGGTCACGACGTCCGCCAGCACGCCGCGAAGCGTGGGCCGTCAAACCAGGGCCCAGATCGGGCCGGGAGCGGCTTGAGGCGGGCGCCAAGCCCGGCCAGTTGCGGAAGCGCGGGGCAAAGGCCCGCTGGGCACCGCTGGCGGGCCCATGGGAGGCCGTGCGGGACATCCGCCGAGTGCCGCGCGAACAGATCCGATCCGCGTCGTAGGGGGGTCAGGCCTGTTCGGAGAGCTCGTTGGCGTTCTGGGCGGGGATGAGGGTGTGGGCCTGGGCGAGATTGCGGGTGATGTCGGCGCGCCAGGTGGTTCCAGTGGTGGTGATCTGGTCGGTGAGACGGAGGTACTCGGCGAGTGGGCCGACGAGCCGGTAGCGGGGCGGGGCGATGCCGGGGCTCAGGTCGCGCTAGGCGCGCAAGCGCTCGATGGCGGGGGCGGAGGCGTGCCAACAGGCGGCGACGGTCCGGGCGACGAGGACGGAGTCGAGGCGGGCGGAGATCGGCTCGGGGCAGCCGTCGATCCCGCGGTCGCGAGAGCCGGGCCACCGGCCCTGGTCCCAGGCATCCTCGGGCGCCGGGTCCCGGTCGTGGTCCCAGCCACGGACGCGGAGTCCCTTGCGCACGCTGTACTCGACGAGGGCATCCTTGGTGTCGAGCAACCCGCCCGCGTGCCGCTGCTGTGCAGGCCGTTGCGCCACTTCGAGTCGACCGACCACTGGGTGCGCAGCGTTTTGTGCGCGTCAGTGGCGTCCTTGACCTGATGGGCGATCCCGGCGTCAGGCATCCTCAACGCCGGAGAAATCGTGTACGGCAAGACTTGATGCAGCCTAACGGGCTGGTCGGCTGACGGAGCGTCAGCCGACCAGAGGTCCGGGGGCATCAGCCCGCCCACCCGTGCGCATGGTCCTCCGTACGCTGCCGCGCACGCGCTCCAGCGCTCGATCCACACCTGTCTGCCCCTCCGAGCCTCCCACGAGGCAGGTCGCACCCTTGCTTTATGTCACGAAGTACGCAGACGCCGACTCGTAAGCGCTCAGCAACTCCGTAAAGGAACTTTTTCTAGCGGGCCTCTCAGAAATAAAACTCGTGCCCTTTCCGAGATGAATATTCTGTGCAATAGGAAGCTTCGGAGAGGGGTGGGCAGGGGGTCGGTTGCCGGAGTCGGAGCGAGCGGCCCGCCCGCACACGCGGCAGTGAGCCGCGCCCGCGCGTCGGCTCGGACGTACCGCAGCCGTGGGGTGTCCGGGCATGGCCGGTGACGAGCCGGGGACGCGTCCCGGGCCGGGGTCTGGAGGCGCCGAGTACCCCCCGCCCAGGGGCCGACGGGGTACTCGGCGCCGGAGTCGGCAGCTGCCGGTGGTCGCTCCCGGGGCGGTGCGGTCCTATGGCCAGCCGCCTGCTGGGTTCCACTGTGTCCGGGTGTCGACCCCGGCCGCCTTGCCTTGTTCCCCGTGTCCTGCGGCGGGCCCGCCGTTCGCCGCAGTGCCGCTGGCCTCGCCGGTCGTATCGGGGATGTCGCGTCAGCCGGGGCCGGGCTCGTGGGCCGGCGCGACGCTCGCGGCGGCGGTGCGGAGGTGGTCTAGCCAGGCGTCCATGTAGGCCTCGGCGGTGGGGTGCCGACTGCCGGGCGGGGTGAGCAGTCCGTGTCGGGCGTGCTCGTCAAGGAGGTTCTGGACGTAGGCGGCGAGCCCTTCGTACGGGGGCGTGAGACAGGCGGCGAGCGCGAACGGGACACCTGAAGGAGTGAGCAAGAGGGGGAACATTTCCCTGATGAGCGAGCCCAGGCCAGTGGCGTCGATGGCGGCCCGCAGCGATACGAGGGCCGAAGTGTCGGGCATGAGCAGCCCGTACGCCAGCTGCAGACCTCCGACACCGGCCAGCAGCTGCGCCCGGGTACGGGCCCGCGCCATCTCCTGCTCGTCGGCCGCCACGAGCAGGGCAAGCGGATCCACGGCAGCGGCCGGCACCCAGGCTCCGAAAGTGCCGTCAAGCTCTGCCTGTTCGGCGGCCTCGACCATCGGGGCCCAGTCCAGGCCAGGTAGGAGGGCGGCGAGGGCCTCGACGAACAGCGCGCCACCGACCTCGCTGCTGCCCATGCCGGTGGCCGCGGCCAGGCGTACGGCCCCGCGCCGCCGACGGGCGTCCTCGCCCCGAGCCACCGCAGTGTCGGCCCGGCCCTCCAGGAGCCGGCGCATCACGGCCGGATCCGGTGTCCCGGTCGGCCCCTGCGCGAACGCCCGGGCAGCGTCCGCATAGAACCCGTCACGCGCGGCGTCCTGTTCCTCTTCGCTGCCACTGGCGCCCGCGGTGCGGGCCTGCGCGAGCACCCGGTACGCGCGGGAGTTCTCCATGGCCCACAGCAGGGCCTCCCGCACGGCCGGCCACGGCGGCTCCGGCACCGCGCCCACCCCGGGCACGACCGGCCGACCGGCCTCGACGTACCAGGCGAGCACCGTCCAGCGCAGATCACGTCCCTGCCGCGCGTTCCGAGCGAGCGCCGCGGCAACAGCGACCACCGGCTCCTCCAGCACCGACACCGAGCCCCGCCCGCGCCCCAACCACCGCCGAGGATGCGCCGGCAGCAGCCCGGCCGCACGCCACCGCTCCAGCTGCGCCACCGACACCGCCCAGCCGAGCGCCGCCAGGCGCTCGATCAGCTCCCGATCCGCCCCACTGGGCCCGCCACGCACCACAGCGCACGACTTTAGAACCCCGCGAAGTACCCGGAAACCACCGACGGCCCAACTGGCTGACTGGACGTCGACACCCAACGACCCCACGGCCACCAGTGCCACCGGCCCCGAAGGAGCCACCATGCCCAGGCACCGCTCCCACCGCCTCACCACCGCCGCCGTCCCCCTCCTGCTCACCGCCACCACCGCCGGCCGCACCGCCCTCCTCCTCGCCGGCGCTGCCCTGCTCCTCCTCCTGGCCACCACCGCCACCCTCGCCTTCCGCGCCGCCTACGCCCCCCACTCCGCCCACCGCACCGCCGCACACCGAACCCTTCACCTCCTGCTGCGCCTCGCCCCCTGGTACCCCGACCGCCCCCAATAGCGCCCAACGGGCGCCCCACGCCCGAACCTACCGAACACAAAACAACCCCAGCCGCTCCGCAAAAACCCTCACTCCCTATTTCCAACCCAAGCCACCTCGCACCCTCACCCCCTCCCACAGCACGGTTCGAAAGGAGCCGAAGGATCCGACCCAGTACACCTCGAACGCGAAAGACAACCGCCATCCCCTCCTTCCGACACCAACCCTCGACGAGAAAACAGACGACACAGGACAGAGAAAACCGAGCGGATCCCTATACCTAAAGCAACGCCCACGCAGGGCACACCACCCGGCACCACCACACCCCGACACCCGAACACGACCAATGCCAGCTGCTCCGACGAACCGCCCCTGGCCAACGGCCAGGAAACTCCTCAACCAGCCGAGCATTCGTATATTGCAATCCTCAACACAAAGCAGCCGACAAGAACAAAACCCCAGATCAAACGACCACCACCCAGTGCCGAATGCGCTCTCCAACGTCCCTATCCGACACCACACCTGACAACCCCACACCCCCCACCCGAGGCCCGACAGGGCCTCACCACCCCACCCCGGCCGCCCGGAACGGGCGAGCCCCAACAAACCAACACTGCAAGGAAACTGAGGAGCAACCAAAAAAGGCCCCGACAGGGGCCAAGATTCCGAAGGAATTTGAAACACCGCGACTCGAATTCCTCCAACGGAGGAATTCACGCGCAAAACCAAGGCCCCCAACGGGGGCCGACACAAACCACCCAAGAATTCCCCGAAGGGGAATTCCGGGGCGTTATTCGGGCCGAAAGGCCCGAATTCAAGGCCATCCATGGCCCCGCCCCC
>NZ_FOSG01000042.1 GCF_900114215.1 Streptomyces mangrovi
CTGCGCGGAAGAGCAGCGGCGGCCCATGGAGCCTGGCTCGTCTTCGAGGACGAAGCCGGTTTCTCCATGACGCCGCCGCACGCCAGAACCTGGTCCCGTCGCGGGCATACCCCGGTGGTGCGGGTCCGCGGTCGCTCCCGCCGTCGGGTCTCGATCGCGGCGCTGACCTGCTACAAGCCCGGTCACCGGTCCCGGCTGATCTACCGGCCCCGCCGCGACGACGGCCGCCGCGACGGCCGCAAAAGCTTCGCCTGGACCGACTACCGCGACCTGCTGACCGCCGCCCACCACCAACTCGGCGGCCCCATCGTGCTCGTCTGGGACAACCTCAACGTGCACAAGGCCGCCGACCTGCAGAAGTGGGCCGCCGACCGGGACTGGCTGACCATCTACTACCTGCCGCCCTACGCACCCGACCTCAACCCCGTCGAAGGGATCTGGTCCCTGCTGCGGCGCGGCTGGCTGTCCAACGTCGCCTTCACCACCCCCGAACACCTCATCCACCGCATCCGGCGAGGACTGCGCCACATCCAGTACCACAGCGACCTCATCGACGGCTGCCTCGCCGAGACCGGCCTGACCATCAGACCCGGATGAACCCTCACGACACCACGAGTTCAACCTCAGTACTCCGGTCAGGCCGAGACCCACAACGCGATGACCGGCCGCCGCTCCCACGGAAGGACGCGGGAGAACATCGCCAGGGCCGTCCGGCTCGGCATCCCGCTGCGCGTCGGAGTCGTCACCGGCGACGAGGACCAGGCCGCAGGTGCCCGGCGGGATCTGGAAGCCCTGGGCGTGGAGCGGATCGGTGTCGATCACGTCCGGCCCTTCGGGCGGGGCGGACAGCAGGACCAGGTTCCCGACATGGCCGAGCTCTGTGGCCGGTGCGGATCGGGTGTGGCCGCCATCGGTCCCACGGGGGAGGTGTCCCCGTGCGTGTTCTCCGGCTGGATGGGCGTCGGCAACGTCAAGCACACCCCGCTCGCCGCTATCCTCGGCGGCGACGCCATGGCCCGTGCCACCACGGCCGTCCAGGGCGCGGCCGGGAGGAGTGCCCCCTGCGGCCCCGACGACGAGGAGTGCACGCCCGGTTTTCCGGGCAGCTCGTGCAGCCCGAGGAACTGAGGACGATGGACACGCCCCTTCTCGCCGCCGACTTCCAGGCGCTGATCCGCCCGCATACGGGGGAACTGGCGCGTGCCCGCCCCGCCACCGGGGGGCATAGCTCGGACGTCGCCACCGTGGTCGAGTGCGAGAGGGGGCCGTTCTTCGTCAAGGCGGTTCCCAACCGGCCCGGCGGTCGGCGCGACTCCATCGTGCGGGAGCGGCTGATCAACCCGGCCGTATGTCCCCTCTCCCCCGCACTGCGGTGGCACGTGGAGAACGACGTGTGGGTCGTGCTCGGCTTCGACGCCGTGGAGGGGCGGGCAGCCGACTTCTCGCCGGACTCTCCCGACCTGCCCACCGTCGTCGGTCTGGTGGACCGAATCGGGGAGCTGGACCTCCCCGAGGTCGCGCGGGAATGGCCGGAGACCCGATGGGAGCGATTCACCGAGGACAAGAGCCAGGCTGCCCTCCTCCGAGGCGATGACCTGCTCTACACCGACATCAACCCCGGCAACATGATGGTCGGCAAGCACACCGCCTGGGCCGTGGACTGGTCCTGGCCCACCCGTGGCGCGGGCTTCATCGACCCGGCCTGTCTGGTGGTGCAGCTCATCGCGGCCGGGCACAGCCCCGAGTCCGCCGAGTCCTGGGCCTCCGGCTGTGCGGCATGGGTGGATGCGGACCCCAAGGCCGTCGACACCTTCGCCCGGGCCAACGCGCTCATGTACCGCGCCTTCGCCGACCGGAAGCCGGATGCCTCGTGGCTCGGAGCGATGGCGGACGCTTCCCGGGCGTGGGCCGACCACCGCGGCGTGAGCACGTAGCGTGGAGGACTGAGCGGTTCCCCTGGCAGGGCTGCCCGCCAGGTCACCCTGCCCGCAGAGATGAGGGACCCCTACGGCGGTGGGGGTCCTTCGTCATGTGCGGATGCGGTTGGTGCCGCCCTTGCCTACTTCCTCCGCATCCACGCGATCTTTCATGGGTTTCACGCGCTGCCGCTCCACCCACGGTACCGCCCGGGGTAATCGCACGGTTACGTATCCGTGAGTACGGAACCGAGCGTCAGGAAGGGCGTACATGGGCGGGAACGCCTTCTCACAAGGGGCCGAGGAGCGGATCGGGGAGGGGCGTGCGCGCTCTGCGGACGGGTGCGGGGATTCCGGGGTGCGCCCGGCGGGGGCGGAGGTGGCTTCGGTGGAGCCCGCCGCCGCGCCCGCGCAGCCGCGTACCGGCCGGCTCAGCACGGTTCCCTACATCGCCTCGTGGAGCCAGGAGCGGATCCGCCGCCCGCCCTTGGTGCGGTGGGTGGGGGTGGGCGGCGAGGGGATCGGTTTCGCCGGGGAGTCGGCGTACGACCGGGACTGGCGCGGGGTGCTGTGGACGAGGCAGACCCTCGCGCGGGGCAAGGGGCACCCCCGGTACCACACGGTGCACACACTGCGGCAGCGAAGGGCCATGCGGCGCATGCTCTGCCAGGTGTGCGGCGGGCCCACCCCTCAGGACGGCCCGCGCCTCTTCGTGCTGCGGGACGTCGGCCGCCCGGTGGAGGAGGGCGAGCGGACCACGGCACCGCCGGTGTGCGTGCCCTGCGCCCGGATCTCCGTGCGGGAGTGCCCGCGGCTGCGGGAAGGGCACGTCGCCGCGCTGGTGGACCGGCCGTACGCCTGGGGCGTGGCCGGGATCGTCCACCACCCGGTCACGCTGGAGCCCCTCGATACCGCCCTGCAGGAGGTGTCCTACGAGGACCTCGCGGTCCGGTGGACCCTGGCCCACCGCCTGGTCGTGACGCTGCACGACTGCACCCCGGTGGACCTGGACGCCCTCGCCCCGTGAGCCGGGCCGCCCGCCGGGCCCCGCCCTGCCCGGTCGTCGGGCGGGGCGGGGCCCGGCGGTCATCCGGTCCGTGCCCGAACCGCATTCTCCGGACGCCTCCTCACCGATCGCCTCGGCCTCCGCTCTCGGCTTCGGCTTCGTGGAGTCGTTCCCCGATGACATCGGCCAGCCGTTTTGGAGCGTTATGCCTGGGTCATACGTCAGGACCCGCCGACGTGTCATGCACCCGAAGCCACTGGGACCTGTGCGCCGACATCGTGTGGAGATGCTTTCCCCCGTCGTTCCGGGGAAGCCGTTTCTGCGCAGCGGCCGTGCCGCCGGCCCTGGCCTTTTCGTACTGGCCCAGGGCCGACGGCCTCTCGAGGTCGTTTCTCGCCGCTCTGCGCTCAGCAGGCCGGTACCGGGGACTGGTTGGTCACGAACGACGAGTGCACGTAGGCCCAGACCGGGGCGGATCCTCCGGAGTAGTTGACGTAAGCCTTGAACCACCGGTTGCTGGAGTAGTTCCCGGTCGCCCATCCAGCGTCCTTGTAGCAGGAGACCCAGGACGCCTGCCCGTTCGGGTTGCGCCAGCCGTCCGAGGTCACCCAGCCGATGAAGGACCACGACTCCGCGTAGGGCGCTGAGCGGGCTGCGGCTCCGGCCTGGACGGTCATCGTCGGATAGCTGACCGCGTGTGCGGCCGGCGCGATCGTGAGCATGGCGCCGATCATCGGGAGGAAGGCGGCGGTGGCTACGCTCATGCGCTTCAGCAGAACTGTCATGCCTCACCCTTTCGGTCTGGCAGCGGGCCTGAGCCGCTGCCGGAGACCTCACCGTAGGAGGGCTGTGGCGCTGCTATGGCGATGACCTCCGATCAGGACGACAACGGATAGGCGGAGATGACGCCCTCCCCGTAGGGCTCCACGATCACGCGGATCGCCAGCCCCTGATGGTGTCCGTCGACGCGGAAACGAGCCGGGATGGCCCACTCCACGTCCGGGAGACGGTGCCATGGGTTGAACAACGTCCCAGGCTCGCCGCTGTAGTCGTCGTCCCCGCGGCTCCACCGCGAAGAGGGGTCGGCGGCCACCGCCTGAGCGGCCACGAAGATCTCCTCGTCGGTCCAGGCTCCGGGGAACAGGCTTTTCCCGAGTTGCCTGGCCTCGGCTCTGCCCGAATGAAGCTCCGCGATGTGATCCATACGGTAAGGCGAGAGGTAACTGCCCGCTTTCCGTAGTTCAGCACCGATCTCGAGCTCGTCCTCCCCCGACACCGCGACATCCTCCCAGCCTCCGTACCTTCCGGGCAGAGCCTCTCTGCCGCTCTGTTCGTGGCCGTAGACGTTCCTGGGGCGGTACGGCTCCGGCTCGGTCGTCATCGGACCTCCTGGAAGGGCGTGAAGGGGGCGCGGGAGGACTATAGATTGGCGTAATGGGGGCTGGCCGCGGCAGTGGACATCCGCAGGGCTCGGAGGCGGAGCGGGCAGCCGAGGCGGGAAAACGCTTACGCGCTCTGCTGGCCGGGCGCCGCGCATACCGGGCTCGCTGGCTGGCTCACACACGGCGCCGGCGAGGGGACGATGTCAGCTACTCCGGGATCGCACAGGTCGTCGCCCTGTACCTGTGGGAAAGCGGCCTGCGCCCCGACACCGACCACACCTTGCCCAGGAAGCTGCGTGACCGCGTGCGGCAGGCGCTGCTCGGGCGGCGGCTCACTCACGAGACGATCACCTGGGTCACCGAATCGTTCGACTTCACATCCGAGGACATCGCAGAAGTCCGGGACGCCTTCTTGGGCCGCAGCGCTGTCGACCTGGGCGGGAACGGAGTGTCATTCACCCTGCGCAGCGAGCCGGTTGCCCTTGTCCGGCCACAGGGGCACCGCACGACGGCCCTGTTCTCGCGCTACTACGTGTCGGCCGACCGTGCCCTGCGGCGCATAGAGACCAGTCACGTCCTCGTCGCCGTCGACGACGGCCTTGAAACCTTTGCCTACAGTCCCCGCGATACGGTGACCGGCGTTGAATCGGTGGTCGGCGGGACCTTCATCGGATTCCGCACCAGCAGTCCGGGGTATGTCGGGGCGGAATTCCGGCTGGATCGGCGCCTCTTGGCGGGTGAGCACTCGTCATTGCAGTACACGACACTCCACCGGCCGGCCTCCGGCCCTTGCGTCCACGTCCGCAGGGCGGCACGCAAACGCATCGACAATGTCGACATGCGGGTGGTGTTCGAAGCAGTCCGTCCCAGAGCGGCATGGTGGTGCGTGTGGGACACCTACAGTGGGTCCGAGCCGATCCGTGCGATCGGCATCGATGTCTCAGCCGAAGGGGAACTGCACCAGTTCTTCCCCTACCTGGAGCAGGCGGTCGTCGGCTTTCAATGGCGGTGGTGAACACTACGGCACTCGCGGGGGAGCGGCGGTGCGTGCGCCGTCCGGCCGCCCCCTCCCCATGCCGACGAGTCTGCCACCGGCCCCCTGACACTCCCTGAACGCCGACGGCCCCCGACCGGGTGGGCCGGCCGGGGGCCGTGGTGAAGTGCGGAGGCTGTGGGATTCGGACCCACGGTGGTATCGCCACCACGACGGTTTTCAAGACCATCCTGTCTCCCGCACGGACACCCATCCTGATCTGCGACAGCAGCCTACCCAGCCGGTTCGGGCAGCTCGGCTTGGCCGCAGGTTGACCGAAGTGCCTCCGAGAGCCACGCCTCATCCGTCGCCACCGTTCGTTGTTCCCGACGTGCCTCCAACCCGTGGGAAGCGTGCGGAGCCGTCTCCTCCCGGGATCAGACAAGCCTTCGCCGACGCGGCCCGCACCGCGTCGGCCAGGTCGGGGACGAGGGCGGCCAGGAGGTCGACGGCCGTGGAGACGGTTCTCTTGGTCGAAAACCCATCTGCCAGGGGCTTCACCTGTCTGTCAGCCCAACTGACCTGCCCGACGGCCAGGTTGGAACGGGCTCACTGAACGCTTCTCATCCTGTGGTTCGTGGGTGATGGCGGCTGGTGGTCGGGGGCCGTAACGCGGCAGGGCTCCTGGTCGTTGCGGCTGGTGATCTCACTCGCCAACGTCTCGACACAGGAGCCCTGTTGGTCCCGTATCGTGCCATGCTCGACGTCCCTCACGAAGTCGTGGAGCACGTTTCCTGGCTCATCTACGCCCGAAGGCGTGAGCTGAACTCCCGCTGGCGGAAGCTGGGCTGCTTCCGCCAGGCCCTGCTGGTCCTGGTGCACCTGCGCAAGAACGAGACCCTGGCCCAGGCCGCAGCGGGGTTCGGCATCTCCACCGCCACCGCCGGCCGGTATGTGAGCGAAACGGTCGACCTCCTCGCCGAGCGCGCCCCGAGCCTGCACGAGGCCCTGCGCGAGCTGCCGCCGGAGGGGTTCGTCATCCTCGACGGCACTTTGGTCACTACCAACCGCATCGCGGCGGACGAGCCGTACTACTCGATGAAGCACCGCCGTCACGGGATGAACGTGCAGGTCATCGCCCGCCCGGACGGCACCCCGCTCTGGTTCTCCCGCGCGACACCGGGCCGCACGCACGACCTGACCGCAGCCCGCGCCCACGGTGTGATCCAAGCCTGCCTGTCCCGTCAGCTCCTCGTCCTGGCCGACCGCGCCTACCAGGGCGCCGGCGCGACCGTCCGCACCCCCTACTACGGTCATCGCGACCTGCCCGAGCACTACCAGCAGTACAACCGCGACCAGGCCCGGCTGCGTGCCCCGGGCGAACGCGCCTTCGCCCGCCTCAAGCAATGGCGGATCCTCCGCAAGGCCCGGTGCAGCACCAACCGCATCGGTCGCACGGTCGCCGCCGTTCACGCCATCGAGATCGCCTGGCGCTCAGGATGAGAAG
>NZ_FOSG01000025.1 GCF_900114215.1 Streptomyces mangrovi
GAGGGGGTAAGGCTCCCGGGAGACGACCGGGTTGATAGGCCGGAGATGGAAGCTCCGTGAGGGGTGGAGTTGACCGGTACTAATAGGCCGAGGGCTTGACCGTAGATGTTCGCGTCCACTGTGTGGGTTCTGAGACCACGACCCGCCGGCCGGCGGTTGTTGTTTCATCGTGTTTCGGTGGTCACAGCGAGAGGGAAACGCCCGGTTACATTCCGAACCCGGAAGCTAAGCCTTTCAGCGCCGATGGTACTGCATGGGGGACCGTGTGGGAGAGTAGGACACCGCCGAACAATTGTTGAGAGAATGCCCTGCCGGGTTCCCGGCGGGGCATTCTCTCGTTTACGGGACCTTTCGTGTGCTCGGGGTGGATGGCCTATGCGTTATGACCTGGTGATCTTCGACAACGACGGTGTCCTGGTGGACAGCGAGCCGATATCCAACCGGATTCTCGCGGCCTGTCTGACGGAACTGGGGCATCCGACCACCTACGAGGAATCCATCCGGGACTACATGGGCTCCGCCATGCACCGGGTCCACGATCTGATCCTGGAGCGTTCGGGACAGCGGCTGCCCCACGACTTCGACGCCGTCTTCCACGCCCGGGTCTTCGACGCCTTCCGGCGTGATCTGCGGCCCGTGGCCGGTGCCGGCGAGGTGCTGCGGACCCTCGACGCCGAAGGCATGCCGTACTGCGTGGCCTCGTCCGGCAGCCATGAACGAATAAGAGTGGCGTTGGGAAGGACGGGGCTGTACGAGCGATTCGGGGAGAGGCGGGTCTTCAGCGCGCAGGACGTGGGACGGGGGAAGCCCGCACCGGATCTCTTCCTCCACGCGGCAGAGGCGTTGGGGGTGCCGCCCGAGCGCTGTGCCGTGGTCGAGGACAGTCCTCTGGGGGTACGGGCGGCCGTCGCGGCGGGGATGGACGTGTACGGGTTCACCGCCATGACGCCGGGAGAGAGGCTGTCGGGGGCGAAGGCACTGTTCTCCACGATGGACGAACTGCCCGCACTCCTGCTGGCCTGAGCCGGCCGGGGCGGTACGGGTGGCCGTGTGGTCTCCCGGGCCGCCCGATACGGTGACGGGTATGAGCGGCGGCGCACAGTTGATGTGGGACGAGGCGGTCACCGGATACGACTTCGGGCCCGGGCACCCGATGGATCCGGTGCGCCTGAAGCTGACCATGGAACTCGTCGAGGCGTTCGGGCTGCCCGGCGCCTCCGGGCTGAAGGTGGTCGCCGCGGCGTCCGCGGGCGACTCCACGCTCAGGCTCGTGCACCGCTCCGACTACATCGACACCGTGCGCCGGATCTCCGCGGACCCCCGGGCGGCGGACGGATCGTACGGGATCGGGACCGAGGACGACCCGGCCTTCGAGAGGATGCACGAGGTCTCGGCGCTGATCGCCGGGCAGTCGGTCGGGGCCGCCGAGGCGGTGTGGCGCGGGGACGTCCTCCACGGGGTGAACTTCGCCGGCGGACTGCACCACGCGATGCCGGGTGGGGCGGCGGGTTTCTGCGTCTACAACGACGCCTCCCTGGCCATCGCCCGGCTGCTGGAGCTGGGTGCCGAACGGGTCGCCTACGTGGACATCGACGTCCACCACGGGGACGGTGTCCAGGCGGCCTTCTGGGACGATCCGCGGGTGATGACGGTGTCGTTGCACGAGCATCCCCGCATGCTCTTCCCCGGCACCGGCTGGCCGGAGGAGACCGGCGGGGAGAAGGCGGAGGGAAGCGCGGTCAACATCGCCGTCCCGCCCGGCACGTCCGACGGCGGATGGCTGAGGGCGCTGCACGCGGTGGTGCCGGAGCTGCTGCGCTCCTTCCGGCCGCAGGTGCTGGTGACCCAGCACGGCGCCGACACGCACATCGAGGACCCCCTGGCACACCTGGCGGTGACCGTCGACGCGCAGCGGGTGGCCGCCGAGGCCTGCCATGACTGGGCGCACGAGTACGCGGAGGGGCGCTGGGTCGCGCTCGGCGGGGGCGGCTACGCGGTGGTCGACGTCGTACCGCGCACCTGGACGCATCTGGTGGCGATCGCGGCGGGCGAGCCGATCGCGCCGAAGACCGTGATCCCGGAGGACTGGCGGCGGCAGGTGTACGCGCGCACCCGGCAGGACGCGCCGCGGCGGATGACGGACGGGCGCGAGCCGGTGTGGTCGGACTGGGAGGCGGGTTACGACCCGGCGAGCGCCCTGGACCAGGCGGTGCTGGCCGCGCGGCGCTCGGTGTATCCGGCGCACGGGCTGCTGCCCTGAGCCACCGCGGGACGCGGTCGCGGGCCGGGCTCCGAGCCGTGTTCGGGCACCGCCGGACCGAGCAGCCGGACCGGCCGGGCGCACCTGGCCTGCTCCCGGGGTCCTACGCTCCCCGTCCGGTGCCCTGTCGGCGGATGGACCTCCCCTGCTCGCACCGGCGCAGGGGGGATGTGTCGACAAGACGACCCGGTTCGGGGTACGCCTCCCGCCTCCTCGGTGCTTACGGGGAGTCGCGCCGATCCGGATGAAGGGAGTGCACCTGCCGACCGGTGCGCCGGGCGTACGCTCCCACTCGCCCCTTCCCGGGCATGCGGTTCCCGCCGCCGCGGCGGCGGCCGGGACCGCCGTGGGGGCGGCGGCCGGGGGCCGCGAACGGGCGGCGGGGCAGGTCAGCCGGGTGCCGGGGAGCGGACCCGGCCGCCGGGGACGGGCCCGCGGCGGCCGTCGTCCCGCTGGGCGGGCGGATGCGGCCGACCGTCCGTCCGGATGACTCCGTGACGTCACACGGTCACCGTCCGTCTGCGCGCTATGTGTCCAATCGTTCCGGTCTGTCACATTAGGAGACCGATGGCTACTCCTCTTCCCCACTTGCATCACCCGCCCCTAATCTGGGGAGGAGCGCGCATGCGAGCAGGAGACACCGGAGGGGAAGCCGGTGCCCGACATGTGCGGAAGGTTCAGGTGTGACATGGCTGCTGTCGAGAGGCCTCTGAACGAGGTCGTGTTCCTGACCGTGGCGGAAGTCGCCTCGGTGATGCGAGTGTCCAAGATGACCGTGTACCGCCTGGTGCACAGCGGCCATCTGCCGGCGATCCGGGTGGGCAGGTCCTTCCGGGTGCCGGAGCAGGCCGTCCACGAGTACCTCCGCGAGTCGTACGTGGAGGCGGAGAAGAGCGCGTAACCGCGGAACGACGGGCTTGTGGCCCCCTCGTGTCACGAGCACTACCCGGCGCCGGGTAGGCTGGGCCGACGTAGGTCGTGTGGGCTCGGACGCCCCGCACCGAGTGACGAAGTGAGCGAGGGTAAGTCGTGGGCTCTGTTATCAAGAAGCGGCGCAAGCGGATGGCCAAGAAGAAGCACCGCAAGCTGCTCAAGCGCACGCGCGTTCAGCGCCGCAACAAGAAGTGAGCGGGCGCGCCGCACACTGACCACCGCCCTCCCACCGCCGTGTCGGTGGGAGGGCGGTGGCGTTCCGCCGTGGAACGGCGGCCGACCGATACGGTGGCCGCGGACCCGTCCGTAACCGGTTCGGGGACCAGGCCGTGAGGAACGGTGGGGGACGGCGAGGAACAAGGAGGGCCGCCGGGGCCCGTGGCAGGGTTTCCCGGAGGCGGCCCACCGCACGCTGAGAGGGAGCAACGTTGGGCAAGGTCGTGCTCGTCACTGGCGTCGCCCGCCGGCTCGGCGGGCGCTTCGTACGGCGGATCCTGCGGGAGCCCGACGTCGACCGGGTCGTCGGGGTGGACGCCGTGCCGCCCGGACACCACCTCGGCGGGGCGGAGTTCGTCCGCGCCGACATCCGGCAGCCCTCGGTCGCCGGGGTGCTGGCCGAGCACGGCGTGGACACCGTCGTGCACCTGGACGTCAGCGGGGTGCAGCTCCTGCCCGGCACCCGCGCGTCGGTCAAGGAGACCAACGTCATCGGCACCATGCAGCTCCTGGGCGCCTGCCAGAAGGCGCCGTCCGTGCGGCGGGTGGTGGTGAAGTCCAGCACGAACGTCTACGGCTCCTCGTCCCGCGATCCGGCGGTGTTCACCGAGACCACGCCGGCCAAGGCGCTGCCCGGCGGCGGCTTCACCAAGGACATCGTGGAGGTCGAGGAGTACGTGCGCGGGTTCGCCCGCCGCCGTCCCGACGTGGCGGTGACGATGCTGCGCTTCGCCAACATCCTCGGCCCCGGCGCGGACACGCCGCTGGCGGAGTACTTCCGGCTGCCGGTGCTGCCGACCGTCCTCGGATACGACCCGCGGCTGCAGTTCGTCCACGAGGACGACGTCGTCGAGGTGCTGCGGCTGGCGGCCGGGGAACCACGGCGCGGAACGCTCAACGCGGGGACGTTCAACATCGCGGGCGACGGGGTACTGCTGCTGTCCCAGGCCGCGCGGCGGCTGGGACGGCCCACGCTGCCCCTGCTGCTGCCGGCGATCCGGTGGACGGGGACGGCGCTGCGCACGGTCGGTGTCACGGACTTCTCGGCCGAGCAGATCCGGCTGCTGACACACGGCAGGGTCGTGGAGACCACGCAGATGCGCGAGGTGCTGGGCTTCGAGCCGCGGTACACCACGGCCGGCGCCTTCGCCGACTTCGCGCGCGCAGGGGGGCCGGGGCTGCTGCCGCCGGAGAGACTCGCACACGCGGTGGACCGCATCGAGGAGGTCGTCCGCCATGGCTGACGCCAAGGTCATTCCATTCGACGACGACCGGTCGCGCGGCGCCCCGGGGCGGTCCGGCCCGGGCCGGACCGCCCCGGACCGGCCCGCCCGGGGACGGGCGGCGGGCGGCGGGCGCCGTACGGGGGGCGACGACGGCCGTACCGGCCAGGAGGAGCGGGGCGGTACGCGGAAGCCGCTCACGGCCGTATCCGGGGCCGGTTCGCGCGCCGGCTCGGGGAGCGGTCCGGGGACTCGGCGGGAGGACCGGGGCGACCGGGGCGACTGGGACCGCAGGATCGCCGAGGGGCTGGCCTTCCTGCGGCGGCGGGTCACCGGGGAGTACGAGGTCGACGAGTTCGGCTACGACGCCGACCTCACCGACCATGTGCTGATGTCGATGCTTCGGCCGGTGTACGAGAAGTACTTCCGGGTCGAGGTGCTCGGCATCGAGAACATCCCCTCCGAGGGTGGCGCGCTGGTGGTCGCCAACCACTCCGGGACCCTGCCGCTGGACGCGCTGATGCTCCAGGTCGCCGTGCACGACCACCATCCGGCGGGGCGGGCCCTGCGGCTGCTGGCGGCCGATCTGGTCTTCATGCTGCCGGTCGTCAACGAGCTGGCCCGGAAGGCCGGGCACACCCTGGCGTGCGCGGAGGACGCCCAGCGGCTGCTGGAGCGGGGCGAGGTCGTCGGCGTGATGCCGGAGGGCTTCAAGGGGCTGGGGAAACCGTTCTCCGAGCGCTACAAGCTCCAGCGGTTCGGGCGCGGCGGTTTCGTCTCCACGGCGCTGCGGGCCGGGGTGCCGATCGTGCCGTGCTCGATCGTCGGGGCGGAGGAGATCTACCCGATGGTGGGCGACTTCAGGACGCTGGCACGGCTGCTGGGCATCCCGTACTTCCCCGTCACGCCCACCTTCCCCTGGCTGGGGCCGCTGGGGATGGTGCCGCTGCCGACGAAGTGGACGGTCCAGTTCGGCGAGCCGGTCCCGATGGACGACTATCCGCCGGAGGCGGTCGACGATCCGATGCTGATGTTCAACCTCACCGACCAGGTGCGCGAGACGATCCAGCACACCCTCTACCGGCTGCTGGTGAGGCGGCGTTCGGTGTTCTTCTGAGCGGTGCCCCGTAGGCACGCGCTCCGGGCGGCCGGTGTCCTCACGGACACCGGCCGCCCGTCCGCTAGGCCCTGTCTGACAAATCCCGCCTGCTCCGCGGCGTCCGGCACGCCCGCTCGCTGCGTTGTCGATCGTCGGCGCAGCACGCTGCGCTCTCCTCCTCCGCCTTGCGATCGCACGCACCGGACGCCGCGGAGCCCGCCCTTCGGGCGGACAGCGCTATTTGTCAGACAGGGCCTAGTCGGAGTCGTCGCCCGTCTCGATCCCCAGCCCCGGCAGGAGGTTCGGGAGGAGCGGCGGGATGGTGATGTCCGGCTCGGGGAGCCGGGGGGCGCCGTCCGGCGACTTTGAGGCGCCGCCCTCGCCGGGGGAGGGCTCCAGCAGGTCGCCGGGGTCGGGCAGGAGCCTCTCCCCGTCCGGGCCGGTGGAGCCTGACGAGCCGGAGGGGCTGGGCTGCCGCTCGCCGTCCCGGTCGTCTTCCTCCGCGCCGTCCGCACCGCTCCCGCCGGGCACGGGCGACGGCGGCCGGTCCGTACGGCCGGTGCCCGGCCGGTCGTCGCGGTCGGTGCCGGCGGCGGAGTCCGTGTCCTCCTGCCCGGAGTCCAGCAGGGGCCTGAGCGGGCCGACCTCGTCCTCTATGGCGTCGAAGAGCGAACTGACCTCGTCGCCCACGTCGGTGAGCTGGACGGGAAGGCCCGCGCGCACCTCGTCCCACTTGGTGCGGTGGGACCGGGAGAAGGAGGACAGCGAGCGGATCGGCGCGATCTCGCCCTCGCGCTCGTACGCCTGGCTGAGCAGCCGGTGGCCCTCAAAGACGTCGTCGCGCATGTGGGAGAGCGTCCTGCGGATGTCGCCGAGCGACTCGTGGTCCAGCGGGCCCGACCGGCCGCGCTCCAGCAGGCGCCGGGCCTCGTTCAGCCGTGTGGACGCGTGGTCCAGATGGACCACGCCGCGGTCGGCCTCGTCGCCCGCCAGGCCGAGTTTGAGGTCCTCCATGCCCAGCTTGAGGCCGTAGAGGGTGTCACCGGGCAGGGCGTCGGTGCTGGCCACGGCGGCTCCGCTGAGGGCGCCCGCCGCGACGCCGAAGCTCAGGCCGCCCGCCGCCAGCCCCCTGGTGAGCCTCGTCCTGGGGCGCAGCCTGCTCAACGGACGCAGCGGGGAGGCCCGGTGGGCTCCGCCGCGCTCCGTGCGGGCGGAGCGCGGGCCGGGGACCGAGGCGCCCTCGCCGCTCCCGGCGAAGGCGTTCTCCACGGCGGCGAGGAGCTGTGCCCGCTGGGCCGCCTTGACGTCGGGGTCCATCGCCGGTTTCGGCAGGGCGTCGAGCCTGTCGGCCAGTGACAGCAGCGCCGTGCGCTCGTCGGACGGCCCGTCCGTCAGCCCGGCCCTCGTCTTCTCCGCCGCCCCGGCCGGGACTTCGGGGGCCGCGCCCCCGGACCGGTCGGCCGCCGCACCCTCGGACTCGCGTTCGTCGAGGGCCTGGGCGAAGGCGTTTGCCCGTCGGCTCGGCGATACGGCTCCCATCACGGGCGGCACCTCCTCTCGTCAGCACAGTCGACTCCCTGCCCCACAGGAGGGTTGCACGGCCGTACGGGAGCGGCGGCTCGGGCGCCGCAGTCCGGACGCGACGGGCCGCGGGGAGTCTGCAAACCGCACAACGACCACCGGCCGACGGGGTTACGCCCCGAAGGGGGCGCGATCGCCCTGCCGCCCGCCGCGAAACGGAACGTCACCGCACGTCACCACATGTCATCGGCTGTCCTCCGGCAGCAGCCGGGCCAGGGTCCGCACCGCCCGGTACTGGAGGGTTTTGATCGCGCCCTCGTTCTTCCCCATGACCCGCGCGGTCTCGGCGACCGACAGGCCCTGCAGGAAGCGGAGCGTCACGCACTCCTGCTGCTGCGGGTTGAGCCGGCGGACGGCGTCCAGCAGGGCGGCGTTGGAGAGGGACTCCAGGACCGAGTCCTCCGGGCTGCGCTCCACCTCGTTGGCGTCGAGCATCTCGCCGGTGGTCACCTCCAGGCGGAAGCGGCTCGACTTGAAGTGGTCCGCCACCAGGTTGCGCGCGATGGTGACCAGCCAGGCGCCGAAGTCCCGGCCCTGCCAGGTGAAGGTGCCGATCCGGCGCAGGGCGCGCAGGAACGTCTCGCTGGTGAGGTCCTCGGCCGTGGCCCGGCCGCCGACGCGGTAGTAGATGTAGCGGTAGACGGTGTCGGAGTACTGGTCGTAGAGGCGCCCGAAGGCCTCGGCCTCGCCGCCCTGGGCGCGCTCGACGAGATCCATCATGCGGCGGCTGTCGCCGTCGACCGGGCGCCGGGCGGCGCCCGGGGCGGCCGCGGCGCGGGTGCGCCGGCCCACCGCGGCGGTGCCGGCGGCTCCCTCGGCCAGGGCGTAGACGGGGCCTGCGGGGACAGGTGCGGCGAGGGCGGGGACGGCGTGCGCGGGGGGGACGAGGACGCGCAGCTGGTCGATGACCAGCGTGCGCAGCGCAGCCAGGCCCGAGGCGTCAACCCCGACGTGTGGGTACACGGGACTCCCAGAGGCAGAGCTTCCATCACGTGCAGTGCGGGACCGTCCGCCCGTCACAAGGGCGTGTGGACACCGGATTGCGTCTGAGGAGAATAACGCTTCGTACAGGCCGTGCTACACCTAGTTGCCGAAATCGCCGGTTAGGTTTGCTCTGTTATGTGTTTGCGGCCGCTCGGGCGGCGAACCGGGGTGCCGATCCGATCGGTTCGTGTCGCTTTCCGATCGGTCGGCGGTCCGCTTGTGGCCGGAGAGTGGCCTCCGTCCGAACTGGCGGTCGGTGCGGCGGTTCCGGCGCGGCTCGGGCGCGGTTTCGGCGGTGGGCTCGGTGGCTGCTTCGGCGGTTGCCTCAGCGGCGGCGGCGCTGGATCGCCATGGCCGCGGCGGCGCCTCCGGCCACCGCGCCCACCCCGGCCGCGGCCGGGATGCCCACCTTCGCCGCCTTCCGGCCGGTCCGGTAGTCGCGCAGCCGCCAGCCCCGCTCGCGTGCGTGGGCCCGCAGCCTGCTGTCGGGGTTGATGGCGTACGGGTGCCCGACCAGCGAGAGCATCGGGATGTCGTTGGCCGAGTCGCTGTAGGCGGCGCAGCGGGAGAGGTCCAGGTCCTCGGCGGCGGCCAGTGCGCGCACCGCCTCCGCCTTCGCCGGGCCGTGCAGCGGCTCGCCGACCAGGCGCCCGGTGTAGACGCCGTCGACGGACTCGGCGACCGTGCCCAGGGCGCCGGTCAGCCCCAGCCGGCGGGCGATGATCGTGGCGGTCTCCACGGGGGCCGCGGTGACCAGCCACACCTTCTGGCCCGCGTCCAGGTGCGCCTGGGCCAGCGCGCGGGTGCCCGGCCAGATCCGGCCGGCCATGTACTCGTCGTAGATCTCCTCGCCGATCTCCGTCAGCTCCGAGACGCGGTGACCCTTGACGATGGACAGCGCACTGTCGCGGGCGTCCTGCATGTGCTCGGCGTTCTCCGAGCCCGCGAGCCGGAACCAGGCCTGCTGCCAGGCGAAGCGGAACAGTTCGCGCTTGTGGAAGAACTTCCGCTTGTACAGGCCGCGGCCGAAGTGGAACAGGGCCGCGCCCTGCATGATCGTGTTGTCGAGGTCGAAGAAGGCCGCGGCCCCGACGTCCCCGTGGACCGGGAACTCCGGCTCCGCCGGTTTCCCCGTCTCGGTCTCGCCGGGGGCGAGTGCGCCGACCTCCCGCGAGGTCCTGCGCGCCGCCTCGGCGGCGGCCTCGCCTGCGAGAACGCTGCGAGCCGTCGCCGAACGCCTGCGGGGAACGAGCCATCCAAGTGCGGCCATGCCGCGAGCATAGCCAGTGTCCGATGGGGTTCCGGTGACGGAGGGGTGTCGGCAGGGCGGGGACTGCGCCAACCGGGGAAAGCGCGTTCCGGAACGGGCCGGGGCGGGCCGGGGGAGGGGAGCGGCCGCGGCGGGCACCGGGCGCGGCGGCACAATGGCGGTCATGAAGACCGTCACTCTCATCGGCAGGCCCGGGTGCCATCTGTGCGACGACGCCCGCGCGGTGGTCAGCGAGGTGTGCGCGCAACTGGGCGCGCGCTGGGAGGAGAAGGACATCACCGAGGACGAGGAGCTGTACCGCCGTTACTGGGAGCAGATCCCGGTGGTGCTCGTGGACGGCGCGCAGCACGACTTCTGGCGGGTGGACCCGCGGCGGCTGCGCGCGGCCCTGGAGAGGTGACCGCGGGGGCCGCCACCTGCGGACCGGCCGCGTCTCGACCGCCCCTCGAGGCGTTCCACGGCCGACGGGCGTATATGTGGGAGGTGTTCCGGGCGGGATCCGGTTCCGTCCGGCGCGTGTGGCACCGGTCACTTTGGCCGGACAAAGCGGACACCGTCTTTGTGCACACGTTCACAAAGACATAGCCTGGTCGGGACGGAGCGGTCCGGACGCATGTCCAGCGGGTGTCCAGCGGGGCCGCTCACCGTTTCGTTCAGACGGCAGGAGCACCGTGGCAACTGGCCGAACACACCGACCGGCGACCCGTAGCCGAGGAATCCCCGAGGCCACCGTCGCCCGGCTTCCGCTGTACCTGCGGGCGCTCACCGCGCTCTCCGAGCGCTCGGTGCCCACGGTCTCCTCGGAGGAGCTGGCGGCCGCCGCCGGCGTCAACTCCGCCAAGCTGCGCAAGGACTTCTCCTACCTCGGCTCGTACGGCACGCGCGGTGTGGGCTACGACGTCGAGTACCTCGTCTACCAGATCTCCCGCGAGCTGGGCCTGACACAGGACTGGCCCGTCGTGATCGTCGGCATCGGAAACCTGGGCGCCGCGCTCGCCAACTACGGCGGCTTCGCCTCCAGGGGCTTCAGAGTCGCCGCGCTGATCGACGCGGACCCCTCGATGGCCGGGAAGCCGGTCGCGGGCATACCGGTGCAGCACACCGACGACCTCGAGGCGATCATCGAGGAGAACGGCGTCTCCATCGGCGTCATCGCCACCCCCGCCGGAGCCGCGCAGCAGGTCTGCGACCGGCTCGTGGCCGCCGGGGTGACCTCCATCCTGAACTTCGCGCCGACCGTGCTGTCCGTGCCCGAGGGTGTGGACGTGCGCAAGGTCGACCTCTCCATAGAACTGCAGATCCTCGCCTTCCACGAGCAGCGCAAGGCCGGTGAGGAGGCGCCCGGTGAGGGCGGCGCCGACACCACCCCGCCCGCGGCGCCGCCCGCCGCGGCCGTGCGCCGCCGCGGCGAGGGAAGCGAACAGGGACCTGACGGGGACGTGCCCGCCGTGATGCCCGCATGAACGAACGAGCGACCGTGAGACGCGTCACGCGCGCACCGCACGCCGTACGGTCCGAGCGGAGCGGGGGAGGCGCATGAGTCTGCTGGTAGTGGGGCTGAGTCACCGCAGCGCACCGGTGAGCGTCCTGGAGCGGGCCTCGCTGGCGCCCGAGGTGCGCGGCAAGCTCCTGCAGGACGCGGTCGGCGCCGAGCCCGCCTCCGAGGCCGCGGTGCTCTCCACCTGCAACCGCACCGAGCTCTACGCCGACGTCGACAAGTTCCACGCCGGTGTCGCCGAGCTGTCCTCCCTGCTGGCCCGCTACAGCGACGTCGGTCTGGAGGAGCTGACCCCTTACCTGTACGTCCACTACGAGGACCGGGCCGTCCACCATCTGTTCTCGGTGGCCTGCGGGCTGGACTCGATGGTCGTCGGCGAGGGGCAGATCCTCGGCCAGATCAAGGACGCGCTGGCCGTGGCGCAGGACCAGCACACCGCCGGGCGGCTGATGAACGACCTGTTCCAGCAGGCGCTGCGGGTCGGCAAGCGGGCGCACAGCGAGACCGGCATCGACCGGGCCGGGCAGTCCCTGGTCACCTTCGGCCTGGAGCAGCTCGCCGGCGGGCGCCCGGTCGCCGAGTGGGTGCGCGGCCGGCGGGCCCTGGTGATCGGCGCCGGCTCGATGTCCTCCCTGGCCGCCACGGTGCTCGCGCGCGCCGGCGTCACCGAACTGGTGATCGCCAACAGGACGCTGGAGCGCGCCCGGCGCCTGGCCGCCGGACTCCACGGCGGCGGGCTCACCGCGCGCGCCGTGCCCGCCCACGAGATGCCCGCCGAGCTCCCGCACGCGGACGTCGCCGTCTCCTGCACCGGCGCCACCGGGCTGGTGCTGACGGCCGGCGACCTGTCGGCCGCGCTCGCCGCGCGTGCCGGATCCGACGGCTCCCGCGGCTCCCGCGACCCCAGCGGCTCCCGCGAGGAGCCGATGGCGCTGCTCGACCTGGCCATGCCCCGTGACATCGACGCCGCCGCGCACCGCCTGGAAGGCGTACGGTTGGTGGACATCGAGTCGCTGGCCGAGGCCTCCGCCGACGCGCCCATGGCCGCGGACGTCGACAAGGTGCGCGGCATCGTCGCCGACGAGGTCGCGGCCTTCGGCGCGGCCCAGCGGGCCGCGACGATCACGCCCACCGTGGTCGCGCTGCGCGCCATGGCCGCCGACGTCGTCTCGGCCGAGATGGCGCGCCTGGACGGGCGCCTCCCCGGACTCGACGCCAAACAGCGCGCCGAGATCACCCAGACCGTGCGCCGGGTCGTCGACAAGCTGCTGCACGCGCCGACCGTGCGCGTCAAGCAGCTCGCCGGCGAACCGGGCGGCGCCGGATACGCCGACGCGCTGCGAGAGCTCTTCGACCTCGACCCGCAGACCGTGGCGGCCGTCAGTAACCCCGAACAGGAGCGGCAATGAGCACCAACGCACCCCAGCCGCTGAAGCTGGGCACCCGCCGCAGCCGACTCGCCATGGCCCAGTCCGGGCAGGTGGCCGAGCGCGTCCGGCGGCTCACCGGCAGGCCCGTCGAGCTGGTGGAGATCACCACCTTCGGCGACGTCTCCCGTGAGCACCTCGCCCGGATCGGCGGCACAGGGGTCTTCGTCTCCGCGCTGCGCGACGCGCTGCTCGGCGGCGAGATCGACTTCGCCGTTCACTCGCTGAAGGACCTCCCCACCGACCAGCCGGAGCAGCTCGCGCTGGCGGCCGTGCCCGTCCGGGAGGACCCCCGTGACGCGCTGGTCGCCCGCGACGGCCTCACCTTCGAGGAGCTGCCCGACGGGGCGCGGGTCGGCACCGGCTCGCCGCGCCGCATGGCGCAGCTGGCCGCCTGGGCCCGGTCGCTGGGCCGGGACGTGGAGATCGTGCCGATCCGGGGCAACGTCGACACCCGCATCGGGTACGTGCGCTCCGGCGAACTGGACGCGGTCGTCCTCGCGACCGCCGGTCTCAGGCGCGTCGGCCTGATCGGCGAGGCCACCGAACTGCTCGACCCCGGCGCGGTGCTGCCCGCACCCGGCCAGGGAGCGCTGGCCGTCGAGTGCGCGGCCGCGCGCCCCGACCTCGCAGCCCTGCTCGCCGGGCTCGACGACCCGCGCACGCGGGTCGCCGTGACCGCCGAGCGAACCCTGCTCTCCGCTCTGGAAGCCGGTTGCAGCGCGCCCGTCGGCGCACTGGCCGATTTCCCGGCGGAAGGGCAGGATGTCACCGAACTGCGCCTGCGCGGTGTCGTCGGCACGACCGACGGCACCACACTGGTGCAGTTGTCCACCACCGGTCGCGTACCGGCGTCCGACGGCGAGCTGCTCTCCCTGGCCCAGGCCATGGGGCGCGAACTCGCCGACGAGATGCTCGCCAAGGGCGCGGCCGGTCTGATGGGGGAGCGAGCACATTGAACCCCACCACCGATCACTCGTACGGCGCCCATGGGCACGTCACCTTCCTCGGTGCCGGGCCCGGGGACCCGGGACTGCTGACGCTTCGCGCCGTCGAGGCGCTGGCGCAGGCCGATGTACTGGTCGCCGACCCGCAGGTGTACGACGTCGTGCGGGCGCACGTGCGGGCAGGTGTCGACACCCCGCTCCAGACAGCAGGTGACGACACGTCAACAGCATCCGCGGGTGCCGACGATGCCGTAAATCTTGTCATGCGGGCCGTGCGCGGCGGCAAGCGGGTCGTCCGTGCGGTCGCCGGCGACCCCGGCCTCGACGCGGACGCGGCGAGCGAGATGCTGGCCTGCGCCTCCGAGGGCGTCACCTTCGAGGTCGTGCCGGGCATCGCCAACGCCGTCGGGGTTCCCGCCTACGCGGGTGTGCCGCTGCGCAACGGCCACGGCGCGGACGTACGGTTCCTGGACGCGCGGACCGCCGACGCCCAGGCGTGGAACGAGGTCGGCGCCAGCGACGCCACCCTCGTGGTCTCCACCACCCTGGAGACGGTCGCCGCCACCGCCGCCGAACTGGTCACCGCGGGCCGCAAGCCCGACACCCCGCTGACCGTCACCGTCGACGGCACCACCACCCGGCAGCGCACCTGGACGGCGACGCTGGGCTCCATCGCCCAGACCCTCAAGGCCGCCAAGGTGCTGCCCGCGGCGAACGGCTCCCGGCCGGCGATAGCCGTGGTCGGCGAGCTCAGCGCCGCCGCGCAGCGCGACCGGCTCGCGTGGTTCGAGTCCAAGCCGCTGTTCGGCTGGCAGGTGCTGGTGCCCCGCACCAAGGAGCAGGCGGCCTCGCTCTCCGACCAGCTGCGCTCCTACGGCGCGGTGCCCAGCGAGGTGCCCACCATCGCGGTGGAGCCCCCGCGCACCCCGCAGCAGATGGAGCGCGCGGTCAAGGGCCTGGTCACCGGCCGCTACGAGTGGATCGCCTTCACCTCGGTGAACGCGGTCAGGGCGGTGCGCGAGAAGTTCGAGGAGTACGGCCTGGACGCCCGCGCCTTCGCCGGGATCAAGGTCGCGGCCGTCGGCGACCAGACCGCGAAGGCCCTGGTCGACTTCGGCGTCAAGCCCGACCTGGTGCCCAGCGGCGAGCAGTCCGCGGCCGGGCTGCTGGAGGACTGGCCGCCCTACGATCCGGTCTTCGACCCGATCGACCGGGTCTTCCTGCCGCGCGCCGACATCGCCACCGAGACGCTGGTGGCGGGGCTGATCGAGCTGGGCTGGGAGGTCGACGACGTCACCGCCTACCGGACGGTGCGCGCCTCGCCGCCACCGGCCGAGACCCGGGAGGCGATCAAGGGCGGCGGGTTCGACGCCGTGCTGTTCACCTCCTCCTCCACCGTCCGCAACCTCGTCGGGATCGCGGGCAAGCCGCACAACGTGACGGTCATCGCGTGCATCGGCCCGGCGACGGCGAAGACCGCCGAGGAGCACGGGCTGCGCGTGGACGTCATGGCGCCGGAGCCGTCGGTGCACAGGCTGGCCGAGGCGCTGGCGGAGTTCGGCGCCAGGCGCCGGGACGCGATGACCGAGGCCGGCGAGGCGGTGCAGCGGCCCAGCGAGAAGCGCCCGGCCAGGAGGAGGGCACGGACATCGTGACGATCGGCGAGAGCACCTACGGCAGCGGCTACGGGGACTTCCCCGTGGTGCGCCCCCGGCGGCTGCGCACCACCCCGGCGATGCGCCGGATGGTGGCCGAGCACCGGCTCCACCCGGCCGATCTGATCCTGCCCGTCTTCCTGCGGGAGGGCATCGCCGAGCCGGTGGAGATCTCCTCGATGCCGGGCGTGTACCAGCACACCCGCGAGACCCTGCGCAAGGCGGCGGCCGAGGCCGTGGCCGCGGGCGTGGGCGGAATCATGATCTTCGGCGTGCCCGAGGAGGGGAGGAAGGACGCCACCGGGTCCTGCGGCACGGACCCGGACGGCATCCTCCAGGTGGCGCTGCGCGATGTGCGCGCGGAGGTCGGGGACGACCTGGTCGTCATGTCCGACCTGTGCCTGGACGAGTTCACCGACCACGGCCACTGCGGCGTGCTGGACGAGCGCGGCCGGGTGGACAACGACGCCACGCTGGAGCGGTACGCCGAGATGGCGTGCGTCCAGGCCGAGGCGGGTGCGCATGTGCTGGGGCCCAGCGGGATGATGGACGGCCAGGTCGCCTTCGTCCGCCGCGCCCTGGACGAGGCCGGCCACCAGGACGTGGCGATGCTGGCGTACACGGCCAAGTACGCCTCCGCGTTCTACGGCCCGTTCCGCGAGGCGGTGGACTCCTCGCTGACGGGCGACCGCAAGGCCTACCAGCAGGACCCGGCCAACGCGCGGGAGTCGATGCGCGAGCTGGCGCTCGACCTCGCCGAGGGCGCGGACATGGTGATGGTCAAGCCCGCGCTGCCCTATCTGGACGTGCTGCGCCGGGTGGCGGACGCGGTGGACGTGCCCGTGGCCGCCTACCAGGTCTCCGGCGAGTACGCGATGGTCGAGGCCGCCGCGCAGCGCGGCTGGATCGAGCGGGACCGGGCGATCATGGAGACGCTCACCGGCGCCAGGCGGGCCGGCGCGGACATGATCCTGACCTACTGGGCCACGGAGGCGGCCCGGCGGCTGCGCTGAGCCGCCGGCCCGCCCGCCCGGGCCGGGCCCGTGGGGCCGGGCTCAGTCGCGGGGGAAGCCGTCCGTGGTGATGGTGAGCTCCACGGACGTCTCGGTGATCTTCACGGGCTCGCCGAAGTCGACGGTCAGCTCGCTGCCGTAGCCGCCGTCCTTGGGGTGGGTGTGGAGGTGGCAGCGGGCGCCGTACGGGTCGATGATCAAGTAGGCGGGGACGCCGGCGGCGGCGTACGCCTTCAGCTTGGGGCCGTGGTCGTTGGCCGCCGTGGAGCGGGAGAGGACCTCCACGACCAGCTCGACGTCGTCCGGGGAGTAGCGGTCCTGCGCGTCGGGGACCGCGCCCTCGGTGATCTTCACCAGATCGGGGGCGAAGCCGTTGAGATGGCCGGGGAAGTCGATCCGGACGTCGGAGCCGATCTCCGCGTCCAGACCGAACTGGTCCTCCAACTGCCGCAGGACCCTCCGGATGATCTTCCAGTGCGTCCAGCGCTGCGGTGTCATGTAGACCGACCCCTCGACGATCTCGACCTTGTATCCCTCGGGGACGGGCATCCGCTCCAGACGCTCGAAGAGTTCGTCCAAGGTGGTCTCGTCGGACTCGGCCATCTCGATCCTGTCGGTCAGCTCGACGGTCACGGTGACGCTCCTCCCCGCCGCGCCGGGATGCGCGGCCGCGCGGTACAACGATACGTCCGGGCCACCGGTTACGCCCGGGACCGGACGAGGACCGGCGCCGTACCGCACGGCCGCACCGCGCGGCCGCGTCAGCCCTTGACGCAGACGACCTGCCGCAGCTTCGCGACCACCTCGACCAGATCGCGCTGACGGTCGATGACCTGCTCGATCGGCTTGTACGCGGCCGGGATCTCGTCGACGACGCCGGAGTCCTTGCGGCACTCCACGCCGCGCGTCTGCTCCTCCAGGTCCCGCGCGGTGAACCGCTTCTTCGCCGCGTTGCGGCTCATCCGCCGCCCCGCGCCGTGGGAGGCGGAGTTGAAGGAGGCGGCGTTGCCCAGGCCGCGCACGATGTAGGAGCCGGTGCCCATCGAGCCGGGGATGATGCCGTACTCGCCGCCGCCCGCGCGGATGGCGCCCTTCCGGGTGACCAGCAGGTCCATGCCGTCGTAGTGCTCCTCGGCCACGTAGTTGTGGTGGCAGGAGATGACCTGCTCGAAAGAGGGGGACGCCTTCCGGAACTCCTTGCGGATCACGCCCTTGAGCAGGCTCATCATGACCGCGCGGTTGCGCTTGGCGTACTCCTGCGCCCAGAACAGGTCGTTGCGGTACGCCTCCATCTGGGGGGTGTCCGCGACGAACACGGCCAGGTCGCGGTCGATCAGGTCCTGGTTGTGGGGGAGCCTGCGGGCCACGCCGATGTGGTACTCGGCCAGTTCGTTGCCGATGTTGCGGGAGCCGGAGTGGAGCATCAGCCAGACGGCGCCGTCCTCGTCCAGGCAGACCTCGACGAAGTGGTTGCCGCCGCCGAGCGTCCCCATCTGGCGGGTGGCCCGCTCCCGGCGGAAGTGGACGGCCTCGGTGACACCGTCGAAGCGGGACCAGAAGCCGTCCCAGCCGGAGGCGGGGGAGTCGGGCAGGCGGCCCGGGTCGACGGGGTCGTCGTGCATGCCGAAGCCGACCGGGATGGCCTGCTCGATGCGCGAGCGCAGCCGGGAGAGGTCGCCGGGCAGGTCGTTCGCGGTCAGGGAGGTCCGGACCGCCGACATGCCGCAGCCGATGTCCACACCGACCGCCGCCGGGCAGACCGCGCCCTCCATGGCGATGACCGAGCCGACGGTGGCGCCCTTGCCGTAGTGGACGTCGGGCATGACCGCCAGACCCCTGATCCACGGAAGCGTCGCGGTGTTGCGCAGCTGCCGCATCGCGCCGTCCTCGACGCCGGACGGGTCGGCCCACATCCGGATCGGCACCCGGGCCCCGGGAACCTCGGTGTACGACATGTTCGTTCATCCCCCTGGCTGAGAAGTGCCTGAGAAGTGCGAGCACGCTCTGCCACATGCGTGCGAATCGCGCACGGATCGCGTGCGAACCGCGTACGTCCCTACACACAGGACGGACGTATTACTGCATATGCACCGATGAGCGGAGGTCCCGCGGCGCGCGTGACGGACGTCGTGCGATAGACATTGTGTTCTGTTGTGGTCGTACGGCGGCAACGTGTTTTCGAGTTCTCGGGTTTTCGGGCGTTCACGCGGACATGAGGAGTTGGGCAGTGCAGCGGAAGGCATACGCCACCGGCGCGGCGCTCGCAGCCGTGCTGGCCGTCGGGACCGTCGGCTGCACCGGCGGCTCCGGCGCGGGCGGCGCCGCGTCCGACAGCAAGCCCGGCACGGTCGGCACCGCCGCCGTCACGGCTCCGCCCGGCACCTACCGCGATCTGCCCGAGCCCTGCGACGCGGTCGACACCGGTCTTCTGAAGGCGATGCTGCCGGGGGCCGCGAGCGCCTCCCCGGCGGACGGCGCGGAGGGCGGCGACGGGACCCCGGCGGCGTACGAGGGCGAGCAGACCGTCACCTACGACGACGACCGCCGGGTCGGCTGCCGCTGGAAGAGTTCCACCGGCATGGGCAGCCGCCATCTCCTGGTGGACTTCGAGCGGGTCGTGTCGTACGACCCCGCCGTCAGCGACGACGAGCGGGCGGTGCGCCTGTACGAGGACATGGTGCTGGAGGCGGGCATCCCCAGCTCGTCGCCCGCGGACGGGGAGTCCCCCGGCTCCGGGGAGAAGAAGGACGAGGCCGGCGCGGATAAGGCCGGGGACGGCGGGGACGCCGACGAGACCCCGGAGGGGAGCGGAGAGCCCGCCGAAAGCGGCGGCGATGACGGGGACGGCGGCAGCGGCGAGCCGGAGACGGCCGTCCCGCAGCCCGCTCCCGGCGCGGCAGCGGCACTGGCCCCGCGCCCCCTGGAGGACCTCGGGGACGCCGCGTACATCGACGACGAGCTGGTCACCGCGGACTCGGGCGTCCACCGCGACATCACCCTGGTCTTCCGCACCGGGAACGTCATCGTCACCGTCGAGTACGAGCAGTGGGTGACGGACAAGCGCAGGCTGCCCGACAGCGCCGAACTGCAGGAGAAGGCACTGGAACTGGCCGGCCGGCTCGCCCGGGGGTTCCGGGACTGACGCCCCCTCGCGGGCCCGCTCCCGTGCCCGCCCCGCGCCCTCACCGGGACTGAGACGACGGACACACCCGGTCCCGGCGCCGCCCGGCAGGGCCTGAGGCCGTTCTAGGCTGCTGCGGTGTCATCGCCCGAGTTGGCGTACCGTCGTGCCGTCCGACAGGGCGTGCCCGGCGCCCAGCACATCCGGAAGCGAAGGAACCATGCACCGTAACGCCACGCGCACCGCCGTCCGCACCCTCGCCTGCGCCGCCGTGCCCATGCTGCTGGTCGCGGGCTGCTCCTCCGACTCCGGTGGCGACGACTCCGCCGGGCCCTCGCCCAGCGCCTCCGCCTCCAGCGCGTCCCCGACCCCGGCGCCGGTGAAGTTCACCACCCTGCCCGACCCCTGCAAGACCCTCTCGGGGGACACGGTCGGCGATGTGGTGCCCGAGGCGAAGAAGAAGGGCAAGAACCTCGGCTCCAAGGACGCCGACGGCTACGGCACCTGCCTGTGGAGCGGCCTGGACGACTACCAGTACCGGGCGCTCACCGTCTCCCTCAAGCGGTTCGACTCCGACGTGACGCTCGGCAGCGGCAGCGAGCGGGCCGCCGAGTACGCCGGCCAGCAGGTGGCCGCCGTCTCGCAGGACGAGGAGAACAAGAAGGTCAAGGACACCCCGCTCGACGGGGTCGGCGACCAGGCGACGTCCATAGCCTTCGAGACCGAGCGCAAGGACGGCAAGAAGACCGAGGAGTACCGCGAGCAGCGGGTCGTCGCCATCACCGGCAACGTCGTGGTGACCGTGGACTACGAGGGCGCCGGCTTCGAGACCGGAAAGACGCCGAAGGCCGAGGACATCCGCGAGAACGCGGAGAAGGCGGCGAAGGAGGCCGTCAAGGCCGTCAAGTAGGTGACCGGGCCGGACCCCTCGGCCCCGTCACCCGCCGCGCGTACCCTGTCTTCCCCTCGGGGACCTTCCGTTCCCCGTCCCCCCGCCGTTTCTCCCGCCGCCCCTCCCGCCGACCCGGCCGGGCGGCGGGCGGGGCGGCGCCGACGACCGACGACGATCTCGCGAGGACGCAGCAGTGGACCTGACACGCACTCACCGAATACTCATCGGCGTGGTCGTCGCCGGGGCGGTGGTGATCGCGGCGATCGGCTTCGCCGGATCGTACGCCGCCGTCCGCGACCTCGCCGAACAGAAGGGGTTCGGCGGCTTCGCGCCGTTCTTCCCCATCGGCATCGACGCCGGGATCGTGGTGCTGCTCGCCCTGGACCTGCTGCTGACCTGGATCCGCATCCCCTTCCCGATGCTGCGGCAGACCGCCTGGCTGCTGACGGCCGCCACCATCGCCTTCAACGGCGCCGCCGCCTGGCCCGACCCGCTGGGAGTCGGGATGCACGCGGTGATCCCGGTGCTGTTCGTCGTCGCGGTCGAGGCCGCGCGGCACGCGGTCGGCCGGATCGCCGACATCACCGCCGACAAGCACATGGAGGGCGTGCGGATCTCGCGCTGGCTGCTGGCCTTCCCCTCCACCTTCCGGCTGTGGCGCCGGATGAAGCTGTGGGAGCTGCGCTCCTACGACCAGGTGATCCGCATGGAGCAGGACCGCCTCATCTACGAGGCGCGGCTGCGGGCGCGCTACGGGCGCACCTGGAAGCGGCGGGCGCCGGTGGAGGCGCTGATGCCGCTGCGGCTGGCCCGGTACGGGGTGCCGCTGGCGGAGACCGGCCCGGCCGGCCTGGCCGCCGCCGGCATCGACCCGCAGGCACTGCCCGCCGTGGGCGGGAAGGCCGCGCCGGCCGAGGCGCTCCCCGCGGGGACGTCCGCGGAGCGGACGCCCGCGCCCGGCGGGGCGCCCGGGAGCGATGAGGTGACCGGTGGGGTGACCGGTGAGGGGACCGTGCCGGGTACGGCGGCCCCGGCGGAGGCGGCCGTGCGGGACGGGCACGAGATCCTGCCCCCGTCCTGGAGGTCGGTCGAGGAGGAGGCGGAGGCCGTGCGGGAGGCGGCCGCGGTGCCGTTCTCCGAGCCCGCGCCGTGGGAGACCGCGCGGCGGGAGGCCGTACAGGACGTGCGGTCCGCACCGGCGGAGGTGCCGGTGGAGGCGCCGGTAGAGGTATCGGCGGAAATGCCGGTGGAGGCGGCCGCACCCGTGTACGCGGCCGGGGCCGCGGCGGCCCGCACCGAGGTGACGGTGCCGGTCAACGAGGGGGGCCGCCGACGCCCGATGGGCCGTCCCGGCTCCGGCGCCGGGGCGCCTGCCGCCGTCCCCGGGCCGCGCCGGGAGGCGGTGCCGGAGCCGGACGCCACCAGGCCGACCGGCATGCCCAGCGGCACCCAGTACACGGAGGTGTACTACCTCGCGTTCCGGGAGTTCATGGCCGAGCACGGCCGGCGCCCCAACGCCCGGGAGCTGGCCCGCGCCCTCCACGAGCGCCACAACGTCACCGACGCCGACGGCAGTCTGCTCAGCGAGGGCCACCTCCGCCCGTATCTGCGGGAGTTCCGGGAGCGGTACAACGACGAGATGGGCACGGGGGGCTGACCGCCCGCCGGATCTCCACCTCCGCCCGGCGGGCGGTCCCCGGGGCGTGAGGCCGGGGGTGAGGCCGGGGCGGAGGAAGGCGGCTCAGGCCCTCTCGCGGGCCGGGGCGGGCCACACCGACATGGCCAGTTCGGCCACCCGCTCCAGCTCCCCGGCGGTCGCTCCGTCCCGGGCCTGCTGGGACAGTCCCTGGACGACCGCGGCGAAGTAGTGGGCGAGCGTGTGCGCGTCGACCCCGGCGGGCAGCTCGCCCCGTCTTCCGGCGTCGGCCAGCCGTTCCTCGAAGACGCGGACGTTCGTCACCCGCCGGTCGCGCAGGTCCCGTTCGACGTCTGCGGTCTGCGACGAGTAGTTGACGGCCGCCGAGATGATCAGGCAGCCGGCCGGGTGCGCGGGGTCGGTGTAGGACACCGCCGCCTCGAGGAGCATCCGCGCGAACGCGGCGCGAGTGTCGTCCTCCTCGTCCAGGGCCCTGCCCATGAAGGCCCCGAAGGTCTCCCCGTACCGCTCGACGACCTCGGTGAAGAGCGTGCGCTTGTCGCCGAAGGCCGCGTACAGACTCGGCGGCGAGATGCCCAGCTCCCTGGTCAGGTCGGAGATGGAGGTCCCCTCGTAGCCGTGCTCCCAGAAGAGCAGGGTGGCCCGGACGAGTGCGGCGTCCCGGTCGAAGCTCCTGGGGCGTCCTCTCCCTCGTGGTGTCATGGCGTTAATTCTACAGCGATCGCTATGTAATCACTGTACTATTCACTAGCCATCGCTACGGAATAGGAGTGGTCATGGGCTCGCTGAACGGAAAGACGGCTCTGGTGACCGGTGGCAGCCGCGGGATCGGCCGGGCGACGGCCGAGCGGCTCGCCCGGGAGGGCGCCCTGGTGGCCGTGCACTACGGACGGAACGGGACCGCGGCACAGGAGACCGTGGCTGCCGTCCGCGCGGCGGGGGGCGCGGCGTTCGCGGTGCGCGCCGAACTGGGTGTGCGCGGAGACGTGGAGACCCTGTGGTCGGAGTTCGACCGCCTGGTCCTCGACCACGACGACCGCAGTGGTCTGGACATCCTCGTGAACAACGCGGGCATCACCCCGCGGGGACAGATCGAGGAGACCACGCCCGAGTCGTTCGAGGAGGCCTTCGCCGTCAACGTCCGTGCCCCGTTCTTCCTGGTCCAGCAGGGGCTCAAGCGGCTGCGGGACGGCGGCCGGATCATCAACGTCTCGTCCGGGGCGACGCGCATCGCGCTGACCGACATCATCGCCTACAGCATGACCAAGGGGGCGGTCGACACCTTCACCCTCACCCTCGCCAAGGCCCTCGGCAGCCGGGGCATCACCGTCAACTCCGTGGCGCCGGGCATCGTCGACACCGACATGAACGCCGCCTGGCTGCGGGGCAACGAGGAAGCCGAGCGTTCCGCGGCGGAGCTCTCGGCGCTCGGCAGGGTGGGCCGCCCCGAGGACGTGGCGGACGTGGTGGCCTTCCTGGCGTCGGACGACGCCCGCTGGGTCACCGGCCAGGTCGTCGACGCGACCGGAGGATCCCAGCTCTGATCGACCCCGCCGGACCGGGGCCGGGGGTTCCGTGAACCGTCCGTGCCCCGTGCCGCGGCTCCGGCACTCCTTCAGGAGCGCCGGAGCCGCGGCACGGGCGGGCGTCGGTGTTACGCGCCCAGCAGCTTGCGGACCCGGTCCGCGCCGACGGCCAGCAGCAGCGTGGGCAGCCGCGGGCCGGTGTCGCGGCCCACCAGCAGCCTGTACAGCAGGGCGAAGAAGGCGCGCTGGGCCACCTTCAGCTCCGGGGTCGGCCTGGCGTCCGGCGACAGGCCCGCCCGCACCTTGGGCACGCCGTAGACCAGGGTGGTCAGACCGTCCAGCGACCAGTGGTCGTCCAGACCGTCCAGCAGCAGTCGCAGCGACTCGCGCGCGTCGTCGTCGAGCGAGGCCAGCAGTTCGGTGTCCGCTTCCTCGCGCACCCGGGTGCGCTGCTCGGCCGGCACGTGGGTGCTGATCCACCGCTGCGCGCAGTCCAGGCGCGGACGCGTCTCGTCCAGGGAGCCCACCGGGTTGTCCGGGTCCAGCTCGCTCAGGATGCGCAGCGTCTGCGCCTCGTCCCCGGTGGTGATGTCCGCCACCGACGCCAGTGTGCGGTACGGCAGCGGGCGCGGGGTGCGGGGCAGTTCGCCGCCGGCGGTGGTGGTGGCACGGCGGTACGCGGCGGCGTCCGCGGGCTGCGCGGCGCCGTCGGCGACCTTGCGTTCCAGGGCGTCCCACTCGTCGTAGAGCCGCTGGATCTCCTGGTCGAAGGCGATCTTGAAGGACTGGTTCGGGCGGCGGCGGGCGTACAGCCAGCGCAGCAGCGGAGCCTCCATGATCTCCAGCGCGTCGAGCGGGGTGGGAACCCCGCCCTTGGAACTGGACATCTTCGCCATGCCGCTGATGCCGACGAAGGCGTACATCGGACCGATCGGCTGCTCGCCGCCGAAGATCTCCCGCACCAGCTGCCCGCCGACGACGTAGGAGGAGCCGGGGGACTGGTGGTCCACGCCGGAGGGCTCGAAGACCACGCCCTCGTACGCCCAGCGCATCGGCCAGTCGACCTTCCAGACCAGCTTGCCGCGGCGGTGCTCCGACAGCAGCACCGTCTCCTCGTGGCCGCACCGGCACACGTACGTCAGCCGCGTGCTCTCGTCGTCGTACGCGGTGATCGTCGTCAGGTCGCGGTCGCAGACGGAGCAGTACGGCTTGTACGGGAAGTACCCGGCGTCGCCCGCGCTGCCGTCGTCCTCGCCCGCGGCGCCCGAGCCCTCGGCGGCCTCGATCTCCGCCGCGGACATCTCGGCGTCCTTCGGCCCGCCCTGCTTCTTCGAGGCATTGCCGGCGCTCTCGGGCGTGACCTTGGTGCGGTAGCGGTCCAGGACGGCGTCGATGCGGGCGCGCTCGCGCATGGCGAAGAGGATCTGCTCGCTGTACGCGCCGGAGGTGTACATCTCCGTCTGGCTGATGCCGCGCACCTCGACGCCCAGCTCGTCCAGCGCCCGCACCATGGCGGCCCTGAAGTGCTCGGCCCAGCTGGAGTGCTCACTGCCGGGAGGCGCGGGCACCGCGGTGAGCGGCTTGCCGATGTGCTCCGACCACGAGGCGTCGACGCCCTCGATGCCCGCCGGGACCTTGCGGAAGCGGTCGTAGTCGTCCCAGGACAGGATGTGCTCGCAGGGCACGCCGCGCCGCTTGATCTCGTCGGCGACGAGGTGCGGCACCATGACCTCGCGGAGGTTGCCCAGGTGGATGGGGCCGGAGGGGCTCAGACCCGAGGCGCAGACGACCGGTTTGCCGGGGGCGCGGCGCTCCGCCTCGGCGATGACCTCGTCCGCGATGCGGGAGACCCAGTCGGCCTCTGTGCTCTGAGCCACGGTCGGCACGTCCCTTTCCTGGCTGTGGTGTCCAAGCTGCGGTGTCCAAGATGACGGCTCCATTGTTTCAGACGCGGTACGGGCCGCGCGCCCGCGATGAACGCGCGCGCCCCGGCGGTGGGCCGCGTGGGATACTGGACCGATCCGAAAACCCCACTCAGAGGAACGGCACTCCTTCATGGCCTCGGTCCCCTCCCTTGCCGCAACCGTCCACCAGCGCGTCGCGGACGCCCTCTCGGCAGCCCTGCCGGAGGTCGCGTCGGCAGACCCGCTGCTGCGACGCAGCGACCGGGCGGACTTCCAGGCCAACGGGATGCTGGCGCTGGCCAAGAAGCTGGGGGGCAACCCGCGCGAGCTGGCCGGCAGGGTGGTCGCCGCGCTGCCGGAGACGGACGAGATCGCCGGCATCGAGGTCTCCGGGCCCGGCTTCCTCAACATCACCGTCTCCGACGCCGCGATCGTGCGGACGCTGGCGGCGCGGGCGGCCGACGAGCGGCTGGGCGTGCCGTACGCCGAGCGGCCGGGCACCACCGTCATCGACTACTCGCAGCCCAACGTGGCCAAGGAGATGCACGTCGGGCACCTGCGCTCGACGGTGATCGGCGACGCGATCGTGCAGATCCTGGAGCACCGGGGCGAGAAGGTCGTCCGGCGGCACCACATCGGGGACTGGGGCACGCAGTTCGGCATGCTCATCCAGTACCTGGTCGAGCACCCGCACGAGCTGGACCATGCCTCCGGCGAGGAGGCCGGCGGCTCCGGCGCGTCCGGCGAGGCCGCGATGTCCCGGCTGAACCGGCTCTACAAGGCGGCCCGGGCGCTGTTCGACTCCGACGAGGAGTTCAAGGCGCGCGCCCGCGACCGGGTGGTGCTCCTGCAGAGCGGCGACCGGGCCACGCTGGAGATGTGGCGGAGGATCGTCGGCGAGTCGATGATCTACTTCCACGCGGTCTACGACCAGCTCGACGTGGAGATCCGCGACGCGGACGTGGTCGGCGAGAGCGCCTACAACGACGACCTCCAGCAGGTCGTGAAGGAACTGGAGGACAGCGGCGTCGCGGTGCGCTCCGAGGGCGCGCTGTGCGTGTTCTTCGACGACGTCAAGGGCCCCGACGGCAAGCCCGTCCCGCTGATCGTGCAGAAGTCCAACGGCGGTTTCGGCTACGCCGCCACCGACCTGGCCGCCATCCGCGACCGGGTCGGGAAGCTGGGCGCCGACACCCTGCTGTACGTGGTGGACGCCCGGCAGGCGCTGCACTTCAAGATGGTCTTCGAGACCGCGCGCCGGGCCGGCTGGCTGCCCGGGGACGCCGCGCGGCAGCTCGCCTTCGGCACGGTGCTGGGCAAGGACGGCAAGCCGTTCAAGACCCGTGAGGGCGAGACGGTCCGGCTGGTGGACCTGCTGGACGAGGCCGTCGAGCGGGCCACGGCCGTGGTGCGGGAGAAGGCGGAGCAGGGCGGTCTGGAGCTGACGGAGGAGGAGATCGCCGAGCGCGGCGCCCAGGTGGGCATCGGCGCGGTGAAGTACGCCGACCTGTCGACGTCCATGTCGCGCGACTACGTCTTCGACCTGGACCGGATGGTCTCGCTCAACGGCGACACCAGCGTCTACCTCCAGTACGCCTACGCCCGGATCCAGTCGATCCTGCGCAAGGCCGGCGACGCGCGGCCCGCCGCGCACCCGGAGGTCGAACTGGCCCCGGCCGAGCGGGCGCTGGGCCTGCACCTGGACGAGTTCGCCGAGACGCTGGCGGGCGTGGCCGAGACGTACGAGCCGCACAAGCTGGCCGCGTACCTCTACCAGCTCGCCTCGCTCTACACGACGTTCTACGACCAGTGCCCGGTGATCCGGGCGGAGTCGGAGGCGGTCAGGGAGAACAGGCTCTTCCTGTGCGACCTGACGGCCCGCACCCTGCGGCAGGGCATGGCGCTGCTGGGCATCCGCACCCCCGAGCGGCTCTGAGGTCCGCGGGCCCGTGCCGCACCGGGCGTTCCCGGTGCGGCACGGGCCCGCCGTTCAGCGTTCGCGGTGCACCTTGGTGTTGGACGCCTGGGCGCGGGGGCGGACGACCAGCAGGTCGACGTTGACGTGCGGGGGCCGGGTGACGGCCCAGACGACGGTGTCGGCCACGTCCTCGGCGGTCAGCGGCTCGGCGACGCCCTCGTAGACCTTCGCCGCCTTCTCGGCGTCGCCGCGGAAGCGGGTGAGGGAGAACTCCTCGGTGCGCACCATGCCGGGCGCGATCTCGATGACGCGCACCGGCTGCCCGCACAGCTCCAGGCGGAGGGTTTCGGCCAGGACGTGGGCGCCGTGCTTGGAGGCGACATAGCCGGCGCCGCCCTCGTAGGTGCCGTGGCCCGCGGTGGAGGAGAGCACGAGCACGGTGCCGTCGCCCGAGGCGGTCAGGGCCGGGAGCAGGGCCTGCGTCATGTGGAGCGTACCCAGCACGTTGACCTCGTACATCGACTGCCAGTCGGCGGGGTCGGCGGTGGCCACGGGCTCCAGGCCCAGGGCGCCGCCGGCGTTGTTGACCAGCACGCTGCCGGGGGCGAGGGGGCCGAGCCGGGAGGCGAAGGCGTCCACGGCGGCGCGGTCGGTGACGTCCAGGGGGTGCGCCTCGGCCCGGTGCCCGTCGGCGTTCAGCCCGGCGGCGAGCTCCTCCACACGGTCGGCGCGGCGGGCGGTGAGCACGGTGCGGTACCCGGCGGCGGCCAGCCGGCGCGCGGCGGCGGCGCCGATACCGCTGCTCGCGCCGGTGATGACGGCGGTGGGCTGTTGCTCGGCGGGCGGGGTCATGGAGGGCTCCTCGCGGGGTGGTGGACGTTTCCGGGGCGGACCGCCTCGAAGGATAGGCGGCCGGTTTCACCCGCCCCGCGGCGCGTACATGCTGTGCTGCCCGGGGGCGTCCCCCGGACCCCCGGCCGGTTTCACCCGCCCCGCGGCGCATACATGATCAGCGCGACCCCGGCCAGGCAGACCAGCGCTCCCGCGACGTCCCAGCGGTCCGGCCGGAAACCGTCCACGACCATGCCCCAGGTCAGGGAGCCCGCGACGAAGACCCCGCCGTACGCCGCCAGCACACGGCCGAAGTTCGCGTCCGGCTGGAAGGTGGCGACGAAGCCGTATGCGCCCAGTGCGATCACCCCGGCGCCGATCCACGTCCAGCCGCGGTGCTCGCGCACTCCCTGCCACACCAGCCAGGCGCCGCCGATCTCCAGGAGGGCGGCCAGGGCGAACAGCAGGACGGAGCGCGCGACGGACATACCGGGAGCGTAGAGGGCAGGCGCCGGCGCCTGCCCCCGGGGATCGTCCAGGGATCGTCCGGGGACCGTTCAGGGTGTGCTCAGGGCCAGACCAGGCAGTACGGCTGGTGGCCGGCCTCGTGGAGCCGGTGGCTGAAGTCCTGCCACTCGTGCAGGAGCCGGTAGACGTCGAAGGCGTCGCGCGGGCCGCCCCGGTCGGGGACGGTGGACCAGATGAAGGCGGCGGCGCCCACCGACTCCTCCCCGATGCCGCGCAGCGGGTCGACGACCGTCATGGGGAGCCTGACCACCGCGTAGTCGGAGTGGAGGACGACCAGTTCCAGCGGAGGCACCCTGTGCAGCGGGACGCCCTCGATGCCGGTGAGGACCATGGCGGCCATCGTCTCCGGCTTGATGCTGGTGAACATGCCGTGGCCCAGTTCGTCCCCGCCGAGCTCGTCCGGGCGCATCGCGATGGGCACTCGGGCGGCTGTGGCGCCGTCCGGCGCGCCGAAGTACTTGTAGGTCACCCCCACCCGGCCACCCTTGCTGCTCCTCGTCTCCGTGCCCTCGGCCCCGGCCGCCCCGGTCTCGCCGGCCCCGACCTCGGCGGTCTCGCTGACCGCTCTCGCGTCGCGGTCCCGCCGGTGGCGCCCCCGCGCCCGTCTGGGGCCCCGGCCCAGGTCCCCCGTGCCCTCGCCCAGTCCGCCACCGCGCTGCATGTCACCACCCGACCACTTGCGGCCCCCGCCGCGCAACCAGATCATCGTCTCAGAGACTTCCAGAGACCTCCCCTTCTGGCGGGCTGTGAAACGCCCGGCCGCACATGCGCGCGAGGCTCTGAGACCATGGCTTGCGTGAGCTATCCGTACGATGCCCCAGTATCGCAGTCGCTGTACGACCGTGCCGCCGTCGTGACGCCCGGAGGCGTGAATTCTCCGGTGCGCGCTTTCCGCGCCGTGGGCGGTACGCCCCGCTTCATGGTGTCCGGTACCGGTCCGTACCTCACCGACGCCGACGGCCGTGAGTACGTGGACCTCGTGTGTTCCTGGGGCCCGATGGTCCTCGGGCACGCCCACCCCGCCGTGGTCGAGGCGGTGCGGCGGGCGGTCGCGCACGGCACGTCCTTCGGCACGCCCGGTGAGGGCGAGGTCGAGCTGGCCGAGGAGATCGTCGCCCGCGTCGCCCCCGTCGACCAGGTGCGGCTGGTCTCCTCCGGCACCGAGGCCACGATGTCCGCGATCCGCCTGGCGCGCGGTTTCACCGGGCGGGCCAAGGTGGTCAAGTTCGCCGGCTGCTACCACGGACACGTCGACGCGCTGCTGGCCGCGGCCGGCTCGGGCGTGGCCACCTTCGCCCTGCCCGACACCCCCGGTGTGACGGGCGCGCAGGCCGGGGACACCCTGGTGCTGCCGTACAACGATCTGGACTCGGTCGCCGCCGCCTTCGCCGCGCACCCCGGCGAGATCGCGTGCGTGATCACCGAGGCGTCGCCGGGCAACATGGGCGTCGTGCCGCCGCGCGACGGCTTCAACGCCGGGCTCAAGCGCCTGTGCGAGGAGAACGGGGCGCTGTACGTCTCGGACGAGGTGATGACCGGATTCCGCGTCTCGAAGGCCGGCTGGTACGGCCTGGACGGCGTCGTGCCGGACCTGATGACCTTCGGCAAGGTGATGGGCGGCGGCTTCCCGGCCGCGGCCTTCGGCGGCCGGGCCGACGTGATGGCCCACCTCGCCCCCGCCGGACCCGTCTACCAGGCCGGCACCCTCTCCGGGAACCCGGTCGCCACCGCCGCCGGCCTCGCCCAGCTCCGCCTGCTGGACGACGCGGCGTACGAGCGGCTGGACGCCGTCTCCGCCGAGATCCGCGCGCTGGTCACCGAGGCGCTGGCCGAGGAGGGCGTGGCGCACCGGCTGCAGAGTGCGGGCAACATGTTCTCGGTCTTCTTCACCGACGAGGACGTGGCGGACTACGACGCGGCCAGGCGCCAGGAGTCGTTCCGCTTCACCGCCTTCTTCCACGAGATGCTGGCCCGGGGCGTCTATCTGCCGCCCTCGGCCTTCGAGTCCTGGTTCGTCTCCACCGCCCACGACGACCGGGCCGTCGAGCGGATCGCCGCCGCCCTGCCGCCGGCCGCGCGCGCCGCCGCGCGGGCCGGCGCCGCCGGGGAGGAGGGGGCATGACGGGCGTGCCGAACGGGGGCGCCCCGAACCCGGCGGAGTCGGCGGACCCCGCGGGAATGACGGACCCGGCGGATGTGGCGCTCTCCTCCGGAACGGCGGGGGAGCGCGAGCAGCACGGCGGCGGGAAGCGCACCGTCGTCCATCTGATGCGGCACGGCGAGGTGGAGAACCCCAAGGGGATCCTCTACGGGCGCCTGCCCGGCTACCACCTCTCCGACCTGGGGCGCCGTATGGCCGAGCGGGTCGCCGAGCATCTGGCCGGACGTGACATCGCCCATGTCGTCGCCTCCCCGCTGGAGCGCGCCCAGGAGACCGCCTCGCCGATCGCCAAGGCGCACGGCCTGGACGTGGTCGGCGACGAGCGGCTGATCGAGGCGGAGAACATCTTCCAGGGCAAGACCTTCGGCGTCGGGGACGGGGCGCTGCGGCGGGTCGCGAACTGGCCGCACCTGCGCAACCCCTTCCGCCCGTCGTGGGGCGAGCCGTACATCGACCAGGTGGTGCGGATGATGGCGGCGCTGGAGGCCGCCCGGGACGCCGCCCGCGGTCACGAGGCGCTGTGCGTCAGCCACCAGCTGCCGATCTGGACGGTGCGCAGCTTCGTCGAACGCCGCCGGCTGTGGCACGACCCGCGCAGGCGGCAGTGCACCCTGGCGTCGCTGACCACCTTCACCTTCGTCGGCGACCGGATCGTCTCGGTCGGCTACAGCGAGCCGGCCCGCGATCTGGTGCCGCCGCACCTGAGGGCCGGGGCGAAGCCGGTCAAGGGGCAGGCGGGGGGCAGGGGCCCCGGGTTCGGAGCCTGAACGGCCCGACCGGCCGCGGCGCCGCGGCCGGTCGGCGACTACCCGGCGACCGCCATCCGGAGTGACCCAAGTCACAATCGGGTGGGGGAGTTGTCGGGGTATCGCCCGGTGGGGCCTTTTGGTGGGGGCGGGGGAACGCCTGCGCGAGGCGCATGGGAAACTTTTCACATGTTTCTTCGCGCTACCGGCTCCCCGGGCCGCTCCCGGCTGTCCGCGGCCGTCACCGCCGCGGCGGCCTGCGCACTGATCCTGTCGGGCTGCGGCGCCGGCGGCGGCCAGGAGCAGAGCGGCGGATCCGGCAAGAACTACGTGGACGGAACGGGCGCGGTCACCGAGGTGAAGCCGGCCGATCGCAAGCCCGCCCCCGAGCTCTCCGGCGAGACGGTGGACGGGAAGCGGCTGGACGTCGCCGACTACCGGGGCGATGTCGTGGTCCTCAACGTCTGGGGCTCGTGGTGCCCGCCCTGCCGCGCCGAGATGCCGCACCTGGTGAAGGTGGCGGGCGACACCGAGGACCGGGGAGTGCGGTTCGTCGGGATCAACACCCGGGACCTCGACCGGGTCCCGGCCCAGCGCTTCGAGGAGGAGTACGAGGTGCCCTACCCCAGCCTCTACGACCCCTCCGGCAAGCTCCTGCTGCGCTTCCCCAAGGGCAGCCTCAACCCGCAGGCCATCCCCTCCACCCTCGTCCTCGACCGGGAGGGGAGGATCGCCGCCCGGGCCCTGAAGCCGCTCGGCGAGGAGGAACTCCGCTCCATGATCGAGCCCCTGATCAAGGAGAAGTGAGGCGGATGCTCCACCTCGCCTCCGGGACGGGGATCTACGAGACCGTCCTGACCGGCGGTCTGCTCCTGGCGATCCCCATCGCCCTGCTGGGTGGGCTGGTGTCGTTCTTCTCCCCCTGCGTTCTGCCGCTCGTCCCCGGCTACCTCTCCTACGTCACGGGCATCGGCGGCGCCGACCTGGCCGAGGCGCGCAGAGGGCGGATGGTGCTCGGCGCCTCCCTGTTCGTCGCGGGCTTCACGGCGGTCTTCGTCTCGGGCGGCGCCCTCTTCGGCTACTTCGGCCAGACGCTCCTGGAGCACCAGGAGACGATCACCCGGATCCTGGGCGTGTTCCTGATCGCGATGGGCCTGCTCTTCGCCGGACTGCTCAAGGGGGTCGGGCAGCGCGAGTTCCGCTTCCACCGCAGACCGGCCGTGGGCCTGGCCGGCGCCCCCGTGCTGGGTGTGCTCTTCGGCGTCGGCTGGACGCCGTGCCTGGGGCCCACGCTGGCCGCGGTCAACACACTGGCGCTCAGCGAGGCGAGCGCGGGGCGGGGAGCGCTGCTGACGGTCGCCTACTGCCTGGGCCTGGGCCTGCCGCTGATACTGACGGCGGTGGCCTTCCGGCGGGCGATCGGCGCCTTCGCCGTGGTCAAGCGGCACTACGTGTGGGTCATGCGGATCGGCGGGGGGATGCTGGTCGCGCTGGGGGTCTTGATGCTCACCGGGGCGTGGGACCTGCTGCTGACCGAAATGCGCACCTGGACCAACAGCTTCACCGTAGGGATCTGAGATGCCCACAGCCGATGTCGGGAAAGCTCCCGAGAACACCCGGGCCGACGCCGAGGAGCAGGAGGCCGGCGGCCGGATCTCCACGGCCCCCCGCGAGGACCCGTCGGTCGACGTCCCCGCCCTGGGGCCGGTGGGCTGGGCCCGCTGGTTCTGGCGGCAGCTCACCTCGATGCGGGTCGCGCTGATCCTGCTCTTCCTGCTCTCGCTCGCCGCCGTCCCCGGCTCGCTGATCCCGCAGAACGGCGCGGACGCCTTCGCCGTGCGCGACTTCAAGGAGCGCAACGGGACGCTGGCGGAGGTCTACGACAGACTCCAGCTCTTCGACGTCTACAGCTCGGTGTGGTTCTCCGCGATCTACATCCTGCTGTTCGTCTCGCTCATCGGCTGCATCCTTCCGCGCAGCTGGCAGTTCGTCGGCCAGCTGCGCTCCCGTCCGCCGCGCGCGCCGCGCCGGCTGACCGGGATGCCCGCCCACACCACCTGGCGCACCGACACCGAGCCGGAGCAGGTGCTCCGGGCGGCGCGGACGCTGCTGCGGGGGCGCCGCTTCCGCACCTGTCCGACCGAGGAGACCGGCGGCCCGGACGGCTCCGGCGGATCCGTCTCCGGAGGCTCGGTCGCCGCCGAGAAGGGCTATCTGCG
This sequence comes from Streptomyces mangrovi, assembly GCF_900114215.1. Lineage (GTDB taxonomy): Bacteria > Actinomycetota > Actinomycetes > Streptomycetales > Streptomycetaceae > Streptomyces > Streptomyces barkulensis. Next base: position 33,610 of record NZ_FOSG01000025.1, read on the forward strand.
AGAGGCCGGCAACCTCGTCTTCCACGTCTCGCTGATCGTGATGCTGCTCGCCTTCGCGGCCGGGCAGCTGTGGAACTCCGAGGGCGGCAAGCTCATCGTGGAGGGCGACGGGTTCTCCAACACGCTCGTCCACTACGACGACTTCACCTCCGGGTCGCTGTACGACACCGACGACCTGGACGTCTTCGGCTTCACGCTGGAGGAGTTCCACGCCTCCTTCGAGCGCACCGGCCCGCAGCGCGGCACCGCGCGCACCTTCCGCGCCGACGTCTCGTACTGGGAGGGCGCGGACGGCCCCGAGAAGAAGACCTCCATCGAGGTCAACCACCCGCTGAAGGTCGGCGACTCCAAGGTCTTCCTGGTCGGCCACGGCTACGCGCCGGTCGTCACCGTCACCGACGGGCAGGGGAAGATGGCGTACCGGGGCCCGGTGCCGTTCCTGCCGCAGGAGAGCCTGGGGCTGACCTCCACGGGCGTCATCAAGGTCAACGACTACCGGAACAAGGACGGCGAGAAGGAGCAGCTCGGCTTCCAGGGCATCTTCACGCCCACCTACGGGATCGACGCCGAGCGCGGGCCGCACTCGACCTTCCCCGAGCTGGACTACCCGGTGCTCTCCCTCAACGCCTTCCACGGCGATCTGGGCGTCAACGCGGGACTCCCGCAGAACGTCTACCAGCTCGACACCGACAAGATGGAGCAGTTCAAGGCCGAGGACGGCGACCTGTTCCGGGCCGATCTGCGCCCCGGCGAGTCGGTGGAGCTGCCGGACGGCGCGGGCACGCTGACGTTCGACCGCGTCGAGCAGTGGGCCAGCTTCCAGGTCTCCCAGGAGCCCGGGGAGGGCTGGGCGCTGGCCGGGGCCACCGCCGCCGTGCTCGGCCTGGCCGGCTCGCTGTTCGTCCGGCGCCGCAGGGTGTGGGTCCGCGCCCGGCGCGGCGCGGACGGCGTCACCGTGGTGGAGATGGCCGGGCTGGGCCGCAGCGAGTCCGCACGGCTCCCCGAGGAGCTGGGCGACCTGGCCTTCGCCCTCCAGGACGACGCCCCGCCCGCGGCGGACCCGGACGGGGAGGACCCGGACGGGGAGGACTCGGCCCCCGGTCAGGACGCCGGCCGGGACGCCGGGGAGAGCACGGGGGGGACCACAGAAGACGTACCGGCTGCCACCGAGGACGCCGGCCCCTCGTCACGAGGAGAGAACGAGTGAACCCAGTGGACATCGCCGTCGCAGCGAACGAGAGCCTCGCCGAGTTCAGCAACCTGCTGATCAAGTCGGCGATGGCCGTGTACGCCCTGGCCTTCGTCGCGCACATCGTGGAGTGGGTGTTCGGCAGCCGCAGCAAGGTGGCCCGCACCGCCGCCGCGCTGACCGCCGAGGGCGCCGGGAAGTCCGGGGGCGCCCGGACGACCGCCGCGGGGAAGGGCGCCGACAAGGTCTCCGTCACCGTGCGGACCTCCGGCGGCGGTACGGAGGTGCTGGAGCGACCCAAGGTCGTCACCCGCTCCGCCCCGGGCCGCCGGACCGGTGTGCCGGACGGCCCCGGCGCGGCCGGCGGGGACGAGCAGGGCGACCTGTACGGCCGGATCGCCGTCTCGCTCACCGTGCTGGCCTTCCTGCTGCACTTCGCCGCGGTGCTCACCCGCGCCCTGTCGGTGCAGCGCGCCCCCTGGGGCAACATGTACGAGTTCTCGACGGCCTTCTCGATGGTCGCCGTCGGTGCCTACCTGGCCTTCCTGGTGGCGAAGAAGGACATCCGCTGGATCGGGCTGCCGCTGGTCACCACCGTGCTGCTCGACCTGGGCCTGGCCATCGTGGTCTTCTACACCGAGAGCGACCAGCTCGTCCCGGCGCTCGACTCGTACTGGATGTGGATCCACGTCTCGCTGGCCATCGTGTGCGGCGCGCTGTTCTACCTCGGCGCGGTCTCCACGCTGCTGTACCTGTTCCGGGACCGCTACGAGGCCAAGCTGGAGGCCGGCGGCAGGCCGGGCGCCTTCGCCGGCTCCGTACTGGAGCGGCTGCCCAGCTCCGCGTCGCTGGACGGCTTCGCCTACCGCATCAACGCCGCCGTCTTCCCGTTCTGGACCTTCACCATCATCGCGGGCGCCATCTGGGCCGAGAACGCCTGGGGCCGCTACTGGGGCTGGGACCCCAAGGAGACCTGGTCCTTCATCACCTGGGTCGGCTACGCGGCGTACCTGCACGCCCGTGCCACGGCGGGCTGGAAGGGGCGCAAGGCGGCGTACCTGGCGCTGATCGCCTTCCTGTGCTTCCTGTTCAACTACTACGGCGTCAACGTCTTCTTCGACGGCCTGCACTCCTACGGCGGGGTGTGACCGTCCCGAGGTGATGTGACGCGGGCGCGCTCTCAGGAGGCGGCGGGCGGGGTGGTGTCCTCCGGCCCGCCGTTATCCTTGTCGGCCTCCCTGCCGGCGCCGCCGTCCCTCCTGTCGTTCTTCCGGCCCCGCTCCTCACCGGACTCCTGCCCCCGCTCCTGCTCCCGCTTCCGCTCCTGCTCCGGCTCGGGCGTCCCCGGGCGCTGCCGCCCGCGCTCGTTGATCGACTTCAGGAAGTCGGGGTTGTCGTCCGGCGCCACCCACCGGCGCTCGGTGGGGCGGGTGGCGCCGTAGGGCGCGTTCCTGCGCGGCCGTCCGGCCAGGAACCAGGCGATGGGCCCGAACAGCACCGATCCGAAGAGCACGATGATGAAGACCCATGCCGGCTTCGGCAGCTTGCGGACCTCGTTCTCGGGGGTGTTCAGGCAGTCGATGAAGGCGTAGATCCACACCGCCAGGATCAGAACGGTCGGAAGAAGCCTGAGCATTGGGCAACGCCCCCTGGAAGCGTGTAGTGCGGCAGGTGCCGGGCCCTGCGCGGGCCCGTGGTCCGGGGTGCCTGGCCGGAGCCGGAGGAGGCCCCGTGACACGCCCAGGGTAATCGGTGTCGGATACTTGCCCGTATGGCATACGACGATCTCCGCTCGCTGCTGCGGGCCCTGGAGCGCGACGGCGACCTCGTACGGATCAAGGCCGAGGTCGATCCCCATCTGGAGGTCGGGGAGATCGTCGACCGGGTCCAGAAGTCCGGCGGCCCGGCGCTGCTCTTCGAGAACGTCAGGGGCTCCGACATGCCGCTGGCGATGAACGTCTTCGGCACCGACCGCCGCACGCTCAAGTCGCTGGGCCTGTCCTCCTACGACGACATCAGCGAGAAGATCGGCGGACTGCTGCGGCCCGAGCTGCCGCAGGGCTTCGTCGGGATGCGCGAGGCGTTCGGCAAGCTCGGCGCGATGGCGCACGTACCGCCGAGGAAGGTCAAGGAGGCGCCCGTCCAGGAGGTCGTCCTCACCGGCGACGACGTGGACCTGGAGAAGCTGCCCGCGCTGTTCACCTGGCCCAAGGACGGCGGCTCCTTCTTCAACCTGGGCCTGACCCACACCAAGGACCCCGAGACCGGCATCCGCAACCTGGGCCTGTACCGCCTCCAGCGGCACGACCGGCGCACCATCGGGATGCACTGGCAGATCCACAAGGACAGCCGCAACCACTACCAGACGGCCGCACGGCGCGGCGAGCGGCTGCCGGTCGCCATCGCCTTCGGCTGCCCGCCCGCCGTCACCTACGCCTCCACCGCGCCGCTGCCGGGCGACATCGACGAGTACCTGTTCGCCGGCTTCCTCCAGGGAAAGCGGGTGGAGATGGTGGACTGCAAGGCGGTGCCGCTCCAGGTCCCCGCCCGCGCCGAGGTGGTGCTGGAGGGCTGGCTGGAGCCGGGAAGGATGCTCCCGGAGGGGCCGTTCGGCGACCACACCGGCTTCTACACGCCGCAGGAGGACTTCCCGGCCCTGACCGTCGACTGCGTGACGATGCGCAGACGGCCGGTCTTCCAGTCCATCGTGGTGGGCCGCCCGCCGACGGAGGACGGGCCGCTGGGCCGGGCGACGGAACGCTTCTTCCTGCCGCTGCTGAAGATCATCGTCCCGGACATCGTGGACTACCACCTCCCCGAGGCGGGAGGCTTCCACAACTGCGCGATCATCTCGATCGACAAGAAGTACCCCAAGCACGCGCAGAAGGTGATGTCCGCCATCTGGGGCGCGCACATGATGTCGCTGACCAAGCTGATCGTGGTGGTCGACTCCGACTGCGACGTCCACGATCTGCACGAGGTCGCCTGGCGCGCCCTGGGCAACACCGACTACGCCCGCGACCTCCTCCTCACCGAGGGGCCGGTGGACCATCTCGACCACGCCTCCTACCAGCAGTTCTGGGGCGGCAAGGCGGGCATCGACGCCACCGCCAAGTGGCCCGAGGAGGGCTACACGCGCGACGGGGGCTGGCCGGACATGGTCCTGTCCGACCCCGACACGGCCGAGAAGGTCAGCCGCCGCTGGCGGGAGTACGGGCTGTGAGTTCCGTCACCGAGGGCGTCGCCGGCCCCCAGCCCGCCCGGCCCGCCGGCCGGGTCAGGGCGTTCCTGCGGCTGGTGATGATCGAGCACTCGGTCTTCGCGCTGCCCTTCGCGTACATCGCCTCGCTCACCGCGATGTTCCTGGACGACGGCACCGTCCACTGGTGGGAGCTGCTCCTGGTCACGGTCGCGATGGTGGGGCTGCGGACCTTCGCGATGGCCGCCAACCGGATCATCGACCGGGAGATCGACGCCCGCAACCCGCGCACCGCGGGGCGCGAGCTGGTCACCGGGGCGCTGTCGGTGCGCACCGCGTGGGCCGGGGCGCTGGTCGCGCTCGCCGTCTTCCTCGGGGCCGCCGCGCTGCTGAACCCGCTGTGCCTGGCGCTCGCGCCCGTCGCCGTGGTGCCGATGGTGGTCTACCCGTACGGGAAGCGGTTCACCGACTTCCCGCACGCCATACTCGGGCTCGCACAGGCCATGGGGCCCGTGGGCGCCTGGATCGCGGTCACCGGCGCCTGGTCGTGGGAGGCGGTGGTCCTCGGGCTGGCGGTGGGCGTGTGGATCGGCGGCTTCGACCTGATCTTCGGCTGCCAGGACGTGGCCGCCGACCGGGCCCACGGGGTGCGGTCCGTCCCCGCGCGCTTCGGCATAGCCGCCGCGCTGTACGGGGCCCGCGGCTCCCATGTCGTCACCGTGGCGCTGCTGGCCTGGTACGGCGCGCTGACCGGGGCCGGCGCGCCGTACTGGGCGGGGCTGGCGGTCGTGGTGGCGGCGTTCGTCTACGAGCACTCCATCGTGCGGCCCGGCGACCTGTCCCGGCTGAACCGGGCGTTCTTCACCGTCAACGGCTTCATCGGAATCGTGCTGTTCGGCTGCGCCCTGCTCGATCTGGCGCTGCGCGGTCTGACGGTGTGACGGTGCGGTCACGGGCCGGCTCGGGGCGGCGGTGCGCCGGCCGCCCGGCCGGGCGGGTCAGGGTATCCGCCGCCGGGCCCGCGCGGCGGGCGCCGAGCGGCGGAACCAGAACGCCGCCAGCACCCCGCCGATCAGCCCGAACAGATGCCCCTGCCAGGAGACGCCCTGGGCGGTGGGCAGCACGCCCCACAGGATCGAGCCGTAGAGCAGCACGACCGTGATGCCCACGGTGATGTCGAGTGCGTCCCGGTCGACGAAGCCGCGCACCAGCAGATAGCCGAAGAGGCCGAAGACCACACCCGAGGCGCCCGCCGTCAGGGAGTTCTCCGGCGCGGTGAGCCAGACGCCCAGGCCGCTGACGACGATGATCGTCAGGCAGACGGCCAGGAACCGGCCTATCCCGCGCACGGCCGCCAGGAAGCCCAGCACCAGCAGCGGCAGGCTGTTGGCCGCCACGTGGTCCCAGCCGAAGTGCAGGAACGCCGCCGGCACCACGTCGGCCAGCTCGTCCGTCTCGCGCGGCGAGATGCCGTAGGGGTCGAGGGAGTTGCCGGTGGCCACGTCGACGGCCTCCAGCAGCCACAGCAGGGCCACCCAGGACGCCATCAGCACGCCCGCCGACATCGCCCTGGAGGCGCGTGGGGAGCGGGAAGCCCCGGCCACCGGTCCGTACACCATCCGGTCCCTCTCTCCCGTTCGATACCGCTGATCAGTCCCGGCGCCGCCGCCGGTGCCGCTGCCGGCGTCCGGCATCGCCGCCGGTCACGCCGCCGTCCCGGTCTGCCCGTTTCCCTGCCCGTTTCGCCGCCGCGTACGTCCTGAGAACGTCACGGAACGTGCCGGGAGTTCCGGCCGGGGCGTCTCAGGGCCGGGACGAGCCCAGCTCCTCGTAGAGCACCGCGGCCATCACGTCCTGCGGGTCCAGCCACCTGGCGCCCCTGGGCGCCTTCACCGAGACCGCCGAACCGGGCGCGAAGGAGAGGGTGAGCGGTATCTCCTCCGTCTCCCCGGCGTCCGTCTGTCCGGTGAACTGCGCCAGGTCCACCGTCATTCCCGACAGTACGCCGCCGCGCAGTGCCAGCTCCGCGGTGATCCGCCGGTCCGGTGCCCGCTCCAGCCAGGTGAACCCGATCCCGTCGAAGCGGTCCTCCAACGGGGCCAGCGCCCGTGCGAGGCCGTCGGCGGTCTCGCGGGCCGGGAGGGTCACCCTGACGCGTTCGGCGCCGTCCGCCCGCCCGGACTCCCGCAGGACGGCGTGGTCGTCCAGGGCCCGGCGCACCGCGCCGATCACACGGTGCTGGGCCCGGGCGCTCTGCAGGATGTCCACGCTGTTGGCCAGCCGCTGGGCGCGCTCGCCGTACTTGCCGCCCACCGCCCGCGCGAAGTGGTCGAACTCCTCGGGGTCCATCTGCACCCACCGGCCTTCGAGCATGTCCCGGGCGGCGGCCATGGAGGGCGGCAGGGAGTCGGCCGAGCGGGCCAGCTCGGCCGCCCGCACCACCGTCTCGCGGCTCCGGCCCGTCTCGTGCGCCAGCCGCGTCCAGTTGGCGCGCACGTAGAAGTCGGCGCCGACCGACTTGTAGGCGGCCACGTCCCGGTTGCCGAAGTTCACGGCCGCGGCCGTGTCGATCCGGTCCTTCCCGCCGAGGTCCTTCAGCGGCCTGTCCGCGCCGAACACGAACGCCGTCTCCATCCGGGACAGCAGCAGCGCGTCGGTGCGGGAGACCGCCGGGCCCATGCCCCGCTCGTGGTTGTGCCGCAGGAAGGCGTGTATCTCGTCGGCCGGGGCGTCGACGCGCGCGGCGACCGACACCGTCTCCCACTCGCCGAGCCTGTCGACGGCCTGGCGGACCCTGGCCTCGGCGTCGGTCCTCCCGGGGGCCTGGCAGGCGGTGGAGGCGGCGATCAGGAGGGCGCAGCCGACCGCCGCCAGGCGCGTGCGGCCGGTGCGCCCGCCGGCCGGGGCGTGCCCGGAGCGCTCGGTGTGCGTGACGGGTGTGCGGGATGTGCGGGGTGTACGGGATGCGCGGCGGGCGCGGGGCATACGGGGCATGCGTCGATCCAACTACCTCGGGGACGGAGACGGCCAGGGGCCAGGGTGCCCCGGCCGGCGCGGGAGGGCGGCGCGGCGGCCTTGGGACGTGTTCCGAGAGTCCCGCCCGCGGGGCGCCGCCCCGCGGGCGGCCGACGCTGCTCTCGGAACACGCCTTAGGCTCGGTGCCGTGAGTGACAGTGTGCGACGGCCGTGGATCGTCGGAGTGTCCGGGGCGTCCGGGACGCCGTACGCCGCGTCGGTGATCCGCGCGCTGCTCGCGGCGGGCGAGGACGTGGACCTGGTGGTCAGCCGGGCCTCCCGGCTGACCCTGCTGGACGAGACCGGCCACCCCTTCCGCGACGCCCACTGGCGCGAGGACCTGCGCCGCTGGCTGGCCCGGGGGGCGGACGGCACCCCGGACGCGTACGACGTGGCGGTCCCCGAGCCCGGGGGTCCGGAGGCGGCCGCGGAGAGGGCCGCGGAGAGGGCGGCGGGGAAGGCGGCGGGCGGCACCGTGCGGTACTGGCCCGCCGGCGACCTGGCCGCGGGACCGTCGTCGGGCTCGTACCCGGCCAGGGGGATGATCGTCGTACCGGCCTCCACCGCGTCCGTGGCGGGCATCGCCCTGGGACTGTCCAAGGACCTGCTCCAGCGCACGGCGAGCGTCACGCTCAAGGAGCGCCGCCCGCTGGTCGTCGCCGTGCGCGAGACGCCGCTGGGCGGCCAGACGCTCAGGCACATGGTCACCCTGGACGATGCGGGAGCCGTGGTGCTGCCGGCCTCGCCCGCCTTCTACGCGGGGGCGGCCCACATCCAGGAACTGGTCGACTTCGTCGCCGGCCGCGCGCTGGACGCACTGGGCGTTCCGCACGATCTCTACCGCCGATGGGAAGGCGAGCTGGGGGGCGCACAGAGGCAGTCTTAGGGCAGTGGGCACGGATGCCTTAGATTCGATTACGGAAAGCTCTTGCGGTATCCGACAGCCGGACAGCCCGGACGACGGCCGAACGACGGAAGGCACCAGGACGCATGGACGCGGTGGACAGACAGCTCATCCAGGCGCTGCGCGAGAACGGCAGGGCCTCGTACGCGGAGCTGGGCCGGCTCGTCGGCCTCTCCGGCCCCAGCGTGACCGACCGCATCAACCGGCTGGAGGCGGCCGGCGTCATCACCGGCTACCGCGCGACCGTGGACGCCCCCTCCCTGGGCCTGGGCGTCACCGCCCTGATCGGCATCCAGCTCTCGGACTCCGTCGACCACGAGGACGTGGTGGAGCGGCTGCGGGACCAGGCGGAGATCGAGGACTGCTGGTTCATCGCCGGGGACGACTCCTTCATGCTCAAGGTGCGCGCCACCGACGTGGACGGCCTGGAGCGGACGATCCGCAGGCTCTCGGGCACCAAGGGCGTCTCGCGGACCCGCACCACCATCGTGCTCTCCACCAAGTGGGAGAACCGGGTGGGCGTACTGCCCACCGAGGAGGAGTGACCGCGGCCGCCGCGCGTCCGGGCGGACCCGGCCGTCCCCGCCGGCACCCCCGGGGGCCGGGGCCCCGCCCGGGCGCGCGGCGGGGACGGCGTAGGCTCAATGGGTCGCCCGCAACGGACGGCCCCGCAGGACCCGCAACCCCGTACACACCGAACAAGGAGGCGGCGACGCATGGACGCTGGGCTCAAGCGCGAGCTGGAGGAGAAGGTCCGCGCCGGTGAGCGGCTGAGCCGTGAGGACGGCATCGCCCTGTACGAGTCCGACGACCTGGCCTGGCTGGGCGGCCTCGCCCACGAGGTGCGCGTCCGCAAGAACGGCGACGTCGTCCACTTCAACGTCAACCGCCACCTGAACATGACCAACGTGTGCACGGCCTCGTGCGCCTACTGCTCCTTCCAGCGCAAGCCGGGGGAGAAGGACGCGTACACCATGCGCATCGAGGAGGCCGTGCGGCTGGCCAGGGCGATGGAGGGCGACAACCTCACCGAGCTGCACATCGTCAACGGCCTCCACCCCACCCTCCCCTGGCGCTATTACCCGCGCTCGCTGCGGGAGCTGAAGAAGGCCCTGCCGGACGTCTCCCTGAAGGCGTTCACCGCCACCGAGATCCACCACTTCGAGACGATCTCGGGCCTGACGGCCTCCGAGATCCTCGACGAGCTGATCGACGCCGGCCTGGAGTCGCTCACCGGCGGCGGCGCGGAGATCTTCGACTGGGAGGTGCGGCAGCACATCGTCGACCACCGCACCCACTGGGAGGACTGGTCGCGCATCCACCGCCTGGCGCACTCCAAGGGCCTCAAGACGCCCTGCACCATGCTGTACGGGCACATCGAGGAGCCCCGCCACCGGGTCGACCACGTGCTGCGGCTGCGCGAGCTGCAGGACGAGACCGGCGGTTTCCAGGTCTTCATCCCGCTGCGCTACCAGCACGACTTCGTGGACATGAAGGACGGCAAGGTCCGCAACCGGCTCCAGGCCCGCACCACCATGGCCACCGGGGCGGAGGCGCTCAAGACGTTCGCGGTCTCGCGGCTGCTGTTCGACAACGTGCCGCATGTGAAGGTGTTCTGGGTGATGCACGGCGTGCAGACCGCCCAGCTCGCCCTCCAGCACGGCGCGGACGACATGGACGGCTCGGTGGTCGAGTACAAGATCACCCATGACGCGGACAACTACGGCACCCCCGACAAGCTCACCCGCGAGGACCTGCTGGAGCTGATCCGCGACGCCGGCTTCCGCCCCATCGAGCGCAACACCCGCTACGAGATCGTCCGCGAGTACGACGGCCCGGACCCGGCGCGGCGCGAGTCGCCGCAGCCGATGAGGCTGTGACCCGGCGGCGGGCGTGAGGCGGAACACATCGGTGAGGCGGAACACATCGGTGAGGACGGCTCGATGACGCTGCGGTACGTACTCGACCCTCCCGTCGACCGGAGGCTGGCCGACGGGGTCTGCGACCTGTGGGCGCGGGTGACCAACGCGGGCGGCGCCGTCGGTTTCGTACCGCCGGTGACCGCCGAGGAGGTGCGGCCCGAGCTGACCCGGCACCTCGCGGCGATGGCCGAGGGGCGGGCCCGGCTGCTGGCGGCGTACGACGAGGAGGACCGGGTCGCTGGCACCGCCTTCCTGACGCCGAACACACACCGGCTGATGCGACACTGGGTGTGGCTGTACACCGTGATGCTGAGCCCCGACCGCCAGGGCCGGGGCGAGGGACGGGCCCTGATGGCCGCCGTGGAGGAGGCCGCCCGGGGCATGGACGGCGTCCGCGGCATCCGGCTCACCTGCCGCGGCGGGCTCGGGCTGGAGCACTTCTACGGCTCGTGCGGCTACAAGGAGGTCGGACGCGTGCCCGACGCCATCCGCGTCGCGGACGACGACCTCCGGGACGACATCACCATGTGGCTCCGGCTCAGCTGACCCGGCCACGCCGAAAGGATCCACCACCGTGACCAGCACTTCGGAGACCGGCAACACGAACAGGGCACCGCACACCGCGTCCGACGCCGCGTCCGGCGCCGCGTCCGGCACGGTGCCGGGCCGCACGCCGCGCGCGACGCTCCGCTACACGGCCATGCGACTGGGCGTCTTCCTCGCCTGCTTCGTGGTCGTCGCGGTGCTCGCCTACGTCGGCGTACTGCCCGAGGCCATCGGCAGGGCCAACCCGCTGTGGCTGCTGATGCTCGCCATGGTCGTCTCCGCGCCGCTCAGCCTGGTGCTGCTGCGCCGACAGCGCGACGAGATGTCCGCGCAGATCGCCGAGCGCGTGGACCGGGCCAAGCGGAAGCTGGCCGCCAACCAGAGCCAGGAGGACTGAGCCGGCGGGACCGGACCGGCCTCCCGCCCGTCACGCCGCCCTCCGTACCGCGTAACCCTCGTCACACTCCCTCACGACGCCCCGCCGGGAATGCCTTTCCCCGCCGGGGCGTTGTGCGTCGGCGGAAACCGTTCCGCCCAGGCGGCGCCCGGGAGGCCCCGGGGCCCGGTGTTAGCGTGAGGACCATGACGACCGCAGCCCGCACCACCCCCCAGGCCAGGAGCACGATGCTCGTGGCCCGGCTGCACGTCGACCTCTGCCGCTGCCTGTCCGCGGCCTGTCGCATCGGCTGAGTCCCGCGCGGCCCGAGGCGGCCGGATCCCTCCGGCGCCCTCTTCCTTCTTCCCGAGTTCTCCGGGACCGTCGAGTCCTCGACGCACGCATGGAACGCGCGGAAAGCACAGAACGCGCAGAACCCCGAGAACCCTGTCCCCGCCACATGTCCCACCGGAGTGTGTCCGTGTCCTCCAACACGTCATCCAGCGCGCCCGACGAGTCCTCCTCGCCCGAAGAGTCCTCCTCGACCGCCGAGGCCGCCGCAGCCGGCGAGGCCGCCGCGCCGAAGCGCCGCACAGGCCTTGCCGGAGTCCCCTTCTGGGCCCAGATCCTCCTCGGCCTGGTCCTGGGAGCCCTGCTGGGCTGGATCGCCCGCAGCGGCGACGTCGCCTGGCTCAGCACCGCCCTCGACAAGATCGGCGGCACCTTCGTCCAGCTGCTGAAGCTGGCCGTCGGCCCGCTGGTCTTCTTCGCCATCACCGTCTCGATCACCAATCTGCGGAACGTCTCGGGCGCCGCCCGGCTGGCCGGCCGCACCCTGCTGTGGTTCATGGCCACCTCGCTGATCGCCGTCGGGATCGGCCTGACCATCGGTCTGCTCACCAACCCGGGCGCGGGCACCGGACTGTCCCCGAAGGACGGCGCCCGGCCCGAACAGGCGGGTTCCTGGCTGGACTTCCTCACCGGGATCATCCCCACCGACGTGATCACGCCGTTCACCGAGCTGAACGTCCTGCAGATCGTCTTCATGGCCGCCGTCGCCGGCGTCGCCGCCCTGCGGATCGGGGAGCGGGCCGCACCGCTGCTCTCCTTCTCCGAGTCGGCCCTCACCCTGCTGCAGAAGGCCCTGTGGTGGGTCATCCGCCTGGCCCCGCTGGGCACCCTCGGCCTGATCGGCCGCGCCATCGACCAGTACGGCTGGGACCTGATCGGCCAGTACGCCACCTTCACCGCCGACGTCTACATCGGCTCCCTGCTGGTGATGTTCGGCGTCTACCCGCTGCTGCTGGCGCTGGCGGCCCGGGTCAGCCCGCTGCAGTTCTTCCGCGGGGCCTGGCCCGCCATCCAGCTGGGCTTCGTCTCCCGTTCCTCGGTCGGCACGATGCCGGTGACCCAGAAGGCCATCGAACGGCTCGGGGTGCCCAGGGAGTACGCCTCCTTCGCCGCGCCGTTCGGGGCCACCACCAAGATGGACGGCTGCGCCGCGGTCTACCCGGCGCTCGCCGCGATCTTCGTCGCGGAGATCTTCGGCATCTCCCTCGGCATCGGCGACTACGTGCTGATCGCCTTCGTCTCGGTCATCGGCTCGGCCGCCACCGCCGGCCTCACCGGCGCCACCGTGATGACCACGCTGACCCTGTCCACCCTCGGCCTGCCGCTGGAGGGCGTGGGTCTGCTGCTGGCGATCGACCCGGTCCTGGACATGATCCGGACGGCCACCAACGTCGCCGGCCAGGCGGCTGTCCCGGTCGTGGTCGCGGCCCGGGAGAGGATCCTCGACCTGGACGCCTTCCGCCGCGCCCGGAGCTTCGACATTGATGCCCTCGACGACACCGAGGGCGAGGGCATCGGCACCGTCCCCGCCGGGGGCGCGGGAGGCCGCCAAAGCGGCGAGCCGGCCCCCGCCACCGCCTGACCGGCCCCGCACGGCGGCCGCGGGCCCGGGCCGGCTCCCGGGGTCGCGGGAGCTGGCCCGGGCCCGGGAAAGGCAGGAGCCCCCGCCGTGGCGGGGGCTCCTTGGGTACTGCTTATCCGGTCGTCTGCCGGCGCCGTACCGCCCTCATGGGCGGGCGTACGCCGTCACGGCCAGGGCGTCTGGCCGAGCCGGGCAACTCAGGCCGCGGTGACGTTCTCCGCCTGCGGACCCTTCGGGCCCTGCGTCACGTCGAAGGTGACCGCCTGGTTCTCCTCCAGGGAACGGAAACCGTTGGCGTTGATCGCGGAGTAGTGAACGAACACATCGGGACCGCCGCCGTCCTGGGCGATGAAGCCAAAGCCCTTTTCGGCGTTGAACCACTTGACGGTTCCGGTAGCCATAAGCCCTCCTTGGGCCTATAAGGGTTGCCCTGCTCCAGAAGCCAATGAAGAACTCTGAAAACGACGAGAGCCCGCGGTCACATGCTCCGCAGGCTCTGTACTGCAAGGGAAACCAAACTGCAACTTGCTGTGAGCGTAGCACGGTGCCCACCGGAGGGGAAGGGTGATCATGCTCCGGCGCGCCCGTCCGGGTGAGCACCCCCGAGGAGGGGGACCGGACCTGCGGGGATAGCCTCGCAAGGTGGACACCAATGACGCTGACCAGCCCGTCGCCGAGCCCCAGCGGAGGCGGCCCCGCGTCGGGCACATCCAGTTCCTCAACTGCCTGCCCCTCTACTGGGGACTCGCCCGCACCGGCACCCTGCTGGACCTGGAGCTCACCAAGGACACCCCCGAGAAACTGAGTGAACAGCTGGTGAACGGGGATCTCGATATCGGCCCGATCACCCTCGTGGAATTCCTCCGCAACGCCGGCCGGCTGGTCGCGCTGCCGGATATCGCGGTGGGCTGCGACGGCCCGGTGATGTCCTGCGTGATCGTCTCCAAGGTGCCGCTGGCCGCCCTCGACGGTGAGCGCGTCGCCCTCGGTTCCACGTCCCGCACCTCGGTGCGGCTGGCTCAGCTGCTGCTCGCCGAGCGCCACGGCATCGCCCCCGACTACTACACCTGCCCGCCCGACCTCGGCCTGATGATGCAGGAGGCCCAGGCCGCCGTGCTGATCGGCGACGCCGCGCTGCGCGCCTCCCTGCACGACGCGCCTCGGCTCGGCCTCCAGGTCCACGATCTCGGGCTGATGTGGAAGGAGTGGACGGGCCTGCCGTTCGTCTTCGCCGTCTTCGCCGCCCGCCGCGACTACCTGGAGCGCGAACCGGAGACCGTGCGGGAGGTCCACCGGGCCTTCCTCGACTCCCGTGACCTGTCCCTGGAGGAGGTCGCCAAGGTGGCCGAGCAGGCGGCCCGCTGGGAGGCCTTCGACGCCGAGCTGCTGGAGCGCTACTTCACCACCCTGGACTTCCGGCTCGGCCCCGGACAGCTCACCGGCATCGCCGAGTTCGCCCGCCGGACCGGGCCCACCACCGGATTCCCGGCGGATGTGCGGGTGGAACTCCTGAGCCGAGGCCGTACCCCCTGAGCCGAGGCTGTACCCCGTAGCCGCATCATCCCGGCCCCGGCCCCGGCCCCGGCCCCGCCCGGCCGGAGCGAACTGACCTGCCGAAAGGCCGCCGGGGCGCTGGCGTACGCTGGATCGGACGCCGTGCCGCCGCGCACCGGCCGGCCCGGCCGCCAGGCCCGACCGACCCGACCGCCAAGCCCGAGAGGACCGCCCGGTGACCGATAACGCCGACCTCCAGTCCGTACTCGACCGCGCCGCCGGGGGCGGGCGGATCAGCGCGGAGGAGGCGTTGGAGCTCTACCGGCACGCCCCGCTGCACGCGCTGGGGCAGGCCGCCGACGCGGCGCGCCGCCGCCGGTACGCGGGCACCGAGCACATCGCCACGTACATCATCGAGCGGAACATCAACTACACCAACGTCTGTGTGACCGCCTGCCGGTTCTGCGCCTTCTACGCCGCCCCCAAGGACACGGACAAGGGCTGGACCCGGGACCTGGACGACATCCTGCGCCGCTGCGAGGAGACCGTGGCGCTGGGCGGCACCCAGATCATGTTCCAGGGCGGCCACCACCCCGACTTCGGCGTGGAGTACTACGAGGAGCACTTCTCGGCGATCAAGAAGCGCTTCCCCGAGCTGGTGATCCACTCCCTGGGCGCCTCCGAGGTCGAGCACATGGCCCGCATCTCGGGCGTGACGGTGGAGGACGCGATCCGCCGCATCCACGAGGCCGGCCTGGACTCCTTCGCCGGAGCCGGCGCCGAACTGCTCCCCGAGCGCCCGCGCAGGGCGATCGCGCCGCTGAAGGAGTCCGGCGAGCGCTGGCTGGAGATCATGGAGACCGCCCACCGGATGGGCGTGGAGTCCACCTCCACCATGCTGATGGGCACCGGCGAGACCAACGCCGAGCGCATCGAGCACCTTCGGATGATCCGCGACGTGCAGGACCGCACCGGCGGCTTCCGCGCCTTCATCCCGTACACCTACCAGCCGGAGAACAACCACCTCAAGGGCCGCACCCAGGCCACGATCTTCGAGTACCTGCGCATCCTGGCCGTCGCCCGGCTCTTCCTGGACAACGTCGCCCACATCCAGGGCTCCTGGCTGACGACGGGCAAGGAGATCGGCCAGCTCTCCCTGCACTACGGCGCGGACGACCTGGGCTCGGTGATGCTGGAGGAGAACGTCGTCTCCTCGGCCGGAGCGAAGCACCGCTCCAACCGCATGGAGCTGATCGACCTCATCCGCAAGGCCGGACGCGTCCCGGCGCAGCGCTCGACGACGTACGAGCACCTGGTCGTCCACGAGGACCCGGCCAAGGACCCGGCGGACGACCGCGTCGTCTCCCATCTGTCCTCGACCGCGATCGAGGGCGGCACCGCGCACCCCGAGCTGAAGCTCATCGACGCCGGCTGACCACCCTCACCCCGCGATCCCGTGCTGACGATCCACGCCCCGCTCGCCGTCCGCCTCACCGGGGACGGCGAGCGGCTGGACGGGCACGCGGTGGCGGTCTCCGGCGACCGGATCGCGGCGATCGGCCCCGCGGACTCCCTCACCGAGGCGTACCCGGCCGCCCGCGTCCGCCACTGGCCCGGCGAACTGGCCCCCGGCCGCTGCGCGGTGGACGCGGCGGCGTGGCTGGAGGCCGCCTACCACCCGGACCCGCGTGAAGTGGGCCTGCCCGGCATCCCCGACACCGAACCGCTCACGGGCTCCGCCCTGGCGGCCCTCCCCATGGAAGAGGTGCGCTGGGGCCACAGCGCCCGTCGCGGCCTGCAGCGCCTCCTGCGCGAGGGCTTCACCTCCGTCGTCGGCCCCTTCGCCCGCCCTTCGGTGCGCACCGCCGTCCAGCGCTCGGGCCTGACCGTCCTGCCCGCCCCCCGACCCGTCACCCTCTCCGCGGGCGCCCGCGCGGACTTCGCCGTCCACGCCGCCGACGGCCACTGCCTCGCCACCGTCCTCGCCGGCCGTCTCCTCCACCGCCGCACCTGACTCCCCGGGTTTCCGAGGTGCCGCCGAGTGAGGTTTTCTCAGCGAAATGATCTCCGCGAAGTGGGCTGATCGGTGCAGGTCCGGGTGGATCGGGCCGGGCGGCCCCGGCTCTGGACAGACGTAAAGCCCCTGGTAGGACAGGTCTCACCACAAGATCATGTCCGTAACCACCAGAGGCTTCACGTTGGTCACCTATGTTGCCACGCTCGACGTCCCACGCCATGTCGTGGAGTACCTGTCCCGCCTGCTGGCCGCACACCGACGACGCATCGGCACGCCGAAGGGCTCGCGGGCGCTGGGCCCGTTCCGCCAGGCCGTACTGGTTCTGCGCTGGTTCCGCGAGCGCGGCTGCGTGCACTGCCTGGCCCGTGACGCCGGAATCTCCCAGGCCACCGGCTACCGCTACCTGCACGAAGGCATCGACGTCCTCTCCGCCCAGGCCCCGGACCTGCACGAGGTCCTCTCCCGCTGCCGAGGTGAAGGCATGACACACGTGATCCTCGACGGCACACTGATCGAGTCCGACCGCCTCGCCGGCCTCCGGGACAACGGTAACGACCTGTGGTTCAGCCAGAAGCACAAGGCGTTCGGCGGCAACATCCAGTTCCTGTCCGCTCCGGACAGCACCCCCCTGTGGGTCTCCGACGTCGAGCCCGGCAGCGTCCCCGACATCACCGCCGCCCGCCTGCACGCCTTGCCCGCCCTTTACAAGGCCGCCGAGGGCCTTCCGACCCTGGCGGACAAGGGCTACATCGGCGCGGGCATCGGCATCCGCATCCCGGTCCGCCGCCCAAAGGGCCAGTCCGAACAGGCACTTCACGCCGATACCCGCATGCTCAACATGCTGCTGCGGCATGTCCGGGCCCTGGGCGAGCGCACTGCCGCCGAACTCAAGCAGCGATGGCGGGCCCTGCAGCACGTCACGCTCAGCCCCAACCGGATCGGCGACATCGCCAGAGCAGCTCTCGTTCTCAACGGGATCTGGAAGTGATCACCGATGAGAAAACCTCACTTACCGTAGTAAAGTTCTATGGACCTTCTGCGCTCTGCAAACCATGGATCGTCGCTGGGGATGTCATGAGCCTTTGCGTAGGCGGAGAGAGGGGATGCAGCGCGAGACTTCCCGATAGCCTTGAACTTGTCTTTCTCTATTTTCGCCTTTTACTCCCTAGGCCCATCCGACTCCGGGATGCCCCCGTGACCACCGCATCCCAATTCCCTCGCGACATTGCGGGCCACATGCTGAAGTATGTCCATGTGCAATTGGATTGATTTCAAACCACCCTCGCCCCCAACGAGTCGAGGGCCGTAGGAAAGTTTTCCGTGCACTACAGGGCGTTCTCTGCTGTTTCTTCTTGTGCTACTTGAGTGGCACTCAAAATATATTTCAGCGGAGGTGTAAGTCGAAGTCGCCCGTAGAGCGAACGGGAAATCCTTCTCGCCGACGACTGCCGTTTTTCTGTCAGGAGGGATGTTGTCTCGACTGATTATTTCGAAATGAATGCGTGGAACAGGTGCTCCTTTCCCCTCTACGGGGTGGACTCGGCAGAACTCTCTTCTCTTCCCTGTTCTTTCTTCCTTCAGGTCGGACAAGAGGAGGTCCGTGAACTTACCGCCGTCGCCGACGGAGTCTTTTCTGAACTTCTCTGCCGCTGTAATTTCCTTCACGGCTGAGGCGGCTTTCTCTGCCAGCCCGCCGCACACATCCTGTGCGGAAACTGAATTTCCCCGGTCTCCGCTAGAGCAAGATGACGCCATCAGAATGATGCCCACCAAGGAGAAGGTGATGCGCAATCGAAAAATTTTCTTCCTCACCAGATAATCTCTCTAAGGGTTTCATCTTCGAGGTGACGGGTGTTCAACTTTCGGGATCTGGCCGAGTGCTTTCGACTGGGGTTGCTTCGCCCATTTCTAAGTGCTTCGCTGGCGGCTCGTATTATTTTCGAAATAGAGGTGCAATGTCGTTCCTTCCAGTGTCGTACCTGTCCTCAAGGTTGATCTCCTGAAGCCAAGAGCTGCCTGGTGGAATTTCATGAGCGACAACGAAGGCGTCGAGCGGGTCCACGGACCGGACTTTCCCGCGATCGTAGAACTCCATAGCATCGACCCTGTTTTCTTCCTCGAATTTTTCCATCCTTTCCTCTATCTGGCGATTCAGGGACACCTCGTATTGGGTTTCCGTAGCGCTCGCCACCCCTTCCACCACAGCGGGAACCGCGAAAGCAACCGCTGCAGAAGTGGTAGGGCCTCCAAAAGGAAGAGTCAGAAGTCCGGCACCCAAGCCGATTCCCTGGCTGACGGCAAATTTTTCCCACTCCGCAGCCTCGGTCAATTTGCGCTCCGCCTCCTCCTTGTTGTCCTCATATGTGTTCAGGATGTCCAAGGTTCGCGCACCGTCAATCACTCCGTTGAACTTGGATCCTGATTCGAGGATAAGTTTCGCCTCATCATTGGGCCCGGGTTGCACTCTCATCAGGGATGCGACGTACTCCTGTTGAGCTGATGCAAGTATTTCGTATCCACCTTCGACTCTTCCGGCAGAAGCGAGGAACCTTTCGGCAGTGCTGGCATTTACACTGAAGTGGCCGCCCCCTTCTTTATGGCGGAAGGCGGAGTTCCTTGCCTCTTCTGTGTAATCCGCTTCCCCGAAATCAGAGACTGCCCAATTCAGGTCGTCGATGTAGCCAGCCCCCATCCTTGCCAAACTGTCTCCCACTCCGGGCCTGTCGGAGGCGAAACTCACGTCCGTGCTGACAAGTGCGACAACTTGACTCATGACGTTTGCCGTCGCCTCGTCGCGCTTCAGGCCAAGATCGGGGCGATCGTACGGGAAACCGAGGGTCGCTGACTCCAGGGCGTGCCCAAGTTCATCGTACCCGTACCCTTTTTGGGCTTCTTCGCCCGTAGTCGGGTCTTGGAGCCATTCACGTTCACGCATCAGGTAATCGAGGAACGGGCTGAGGTTGTTCTCATGGTTCCCGTTTACAGCCCAGGGCACTGAGTTGAACATCGCCTTGGAAGCTTCCGGGTTGTGGCCGAGGGCCTCCAGGTAACCGGACATGGGGTCGTTTCCTTCATCGGACCCAAAATTGAGGCGGGCTTTGTGGTCATCGACATGCCAAAGATCTTCGAGGTCGCCCTTGTGCTCCTTCTCGAAGTAGTAGAGCTCAGTGCCGTACTCTTTGAGAAATTCTGTTTCGTACTCGCCGTGGCGCATCAAGCTGCTCATGATGGAAAAACCGTAGGACCCCTGGCTCGGGAGGTTCGCCGTCGCGCCCGAGTGGGTGAAATAGATGCGTTCTTTCCCGAGTTCGACCATTTTCTCCTTCCACTCCTGCATGGCTTCGCTCTGGGAATGCGAGGCGGTGGCGAGAGTGTGGGAAAGAGATTTTTGGATGCCCGCCAGGGTTTTTTCTGCTGCGCTGCTGGACGGACGGGCGTCGGCGATGCCCTGCCAGAAGCGCAGAGTGCCCTCGGGGCCCGTTTTGACGGCGAACCGTTCGGCGAAGTAGGGGTCGCCTTCGTGCTTCCGGGCCAGGCGGTTGAACTGTTCGAGCTGTTCGTCGGTGATGCCGGGACCGAGAGAGGTGAGCTTGACGAGTGTGTCGGCGTCCTTGCGGGCCCGGCCCTGTCCCTGCTGGGCCTCCCGGATGCTGCGGAACATGTCGGGGTGGAAGCCGGGGGAGCGTCCGTTGGGGTCCTGGGAGAGCGCCCAGTGAAGTGCGGTGTCCGCCTCGGTGGCGTCATCGAGGGCCGCTTTGATGCGGTCGTTGTACCCGCGGATCACGTCCTCGTAGGCCTGCTTGAGGACGGCGAGCCGCTCGGGCTTCTTCTTGTCGTCCGGGTCCAGGTATACGAGCCCGGCGGAGGAGAGCTTGAGGTTCCTGTCCTCGGAGACCTCGTCGGTGACGTTCCGGAGTCGTTTCTGGGCGGAGCGGAAGCTTTCCAGAGCGCTGTCGAGCAGCCGGTGGACGTCACCGGCCTCCTCCGCGGCGTTCCCCATCTGCTTCTGCACTTGATCGAACTTCTTGAACGCGGCCTTCGCCGCCTCCCCCTCCCAGTCGGAAGCGAGTAGGGCACCGGACACCTCGGTCTTGAAGGATGTGGCGATGGTGGTGAACTTGCCAGGCAGGTTCCGCCACTTGGCCACAGCCTCCGACAGCGGTGTGAGGTCAGCCTCCTTGACCGTGCTGTAGCTCAGTGTCACTTGTCCGAACCCTTCCCGTCCTCCATCTTGAGACCGTCGATCACCTTGGCCCGGTCGCCGTCCTCCTGCTGGAGTTCGCCGGCCGCGGCGCGCAGGGGCTTGGCCACTCCGCTGTCCAGCAGTCCCTGGAGATACTTCATCTGTTCCTCCCAGCGTTCCTGGAAGGTGGTGAACGCGGTGGCGGACTTGAAGCCCTTGAGCCCGCCGGGAACTTCCTTGGTCTTCTCGATGACTGCGTTGTCCGCGTCGGCGAAGTTGCCGCGGATGGTGTCGGTCCTGCCCGCGCGTTTGGTGAGCTCGTTCGGGGTGACGTGGAGGAGCTTGGTCGTGCCGCCACCGCCCTCGTCCCCGTCGAGTGTGTTGAGGCGGGTGCGGGTCGCCTGCTCGCGCGTGGCCTTGGCCACGAGCTGGTCCCACTCTTCGTCGAACGACATGGTGCTTCCTCTGGTCACAGTGCGGACACTTGTGAGTGCCCTGTGTACCGGTCCTGCTGATGGTGAGGCAAAGGATTCGGACACAGCCTGTGTCGAGGAGGGGGCCCAGAAGGCATGTTCGCCCCGTGATGTGCCTCGTCGCGTGACCTGACGGTGCGGCCGGCACCACCGGGGCCGGGGCGGGGGGAATGCCTGGGGTTTCAGGGCGCCGTCTGTCGGTTCCGACGGCGTGTCCCGGGACGGCAGTGTGCTGTGGGGTGCGTGGGGGCACAGGCGTCGCCCGTTCCGGGAACGGTATGGGGGCGTTGTTCGTCCTGCGGCCGGAAGACCGAGCCCTGTGCGGCAGGAGGGAAGTGGGGCCGCGAAGGCGGGGTTGGACAATCGGCCCCCGGCAGCCTGTGCGCAGGGCGGGTGCGGTGTCTGCCGAGTGCCTCGGCGGTCACTTCGGCGGGGAAGCGGGCCAGGGTGGGCGTCGGCTCACGGCGTGGTTCCGGGGAGGGCCCGGTCGACGGGAATGACGGTCGGCCACGGCCGGGTGGTTTTCCGAGGCGCCGGAATGGAGCCGATGCGTACACGGGTGGTGCCGTGTCAGCCGCCGGTGCGGTGCAGGACGCGCTGGAGGCCCGCGGCAATCAGTCCCAGCGCCGCACCCAGCAGGGAGTTGAAGAACAGTATGCCGATCATCCCGGGCACCGGGGGGACTTCGGCGTCCTCCAGGAACGGCTGCAGCGCCAGGTTCAGGAGGAGTGCGAGCACTCCGTAGGCCACTCCGGCGAACAGGAGGGTCGGTACCGGCCGGGGGACGCGCAGCGCCGCCGCGGCGCCCACCCAGATCACGGCGATCAGCACCGTGAGCAGGACGGGACCCACCGGTTTCTCCAACGGCCCGGAATCGTAGGCACCGGCGATGCTGAGTACCGGCCGGATGAGCGCGAAGGCGCCCAGGGCGACGATCAGCACCCAGGGTAACTGCCGCAGGGAACCTCGGCGCGTGTCCGTCGTGGACATCGGATGCTCCTTCCCGGTGCTCGGTCGTGTGCCGCTGGACCGTCATACAAATCAGGCTGTCTACATGTAGGAAGCCTACGCTAGCACATTATGTAGATTGGCTACATGAAGCCTGATGCGGTGAGAGGGCATCTCGATGCCCTGATCCTGGCGACGCTGGAGAAGGGAGCCCTGCACGGCTACGCCGTGATGCAGGCGCTCCGGGAGAGCAGCGGGGGAGCGCTGGAACTGCCCACCGGGTCGCTCTATCCCGCACTGCGCCGGCTGGAGCGGGCCGGATACGTGCGGAGTGAGTGGCGAATGGTCGGCGGACGCCGACGTCGCACCTACGAGCTGACCGCGGCGGGCAGGCGCGCTCTGGACACCGAGCGCTCGGAATGGCGGGACTTCGCCGCCGTGGTCGAGGGCGTGTTGCGCCCCGGTACGGCCTCCAGCTGACCCGGCCGGCTGGTCAGGCCGCGCTCAGGCAGCGGCGGCCGGCCACCCCGATACCGGCCAGTGGAATGCCCAGCACCACCAGGGTGCTCGGCAGCCCGGTGGGGCTCAGCGGTGAGTGCGTGGCCGGGTCGGACAGGGTGAGCAGCAGCCCCAGCACCGCGAAGACGGCGCAGACGGTGAAGGCGAAGATCCCGGTGACGCGGGCGACCAGGCGCGGGGAGCCCAGACGGCGCACTCCCGTGCCCGTCGCGAAGAGCACCGCCAGTCCCAGGGCGATGGTGATGCCGCCGGACCAGCGGGCCGCCGCGTCGACCAGTTCGTAGCCGCGGCCGCCGTGCCCGCCGGGGGCGTCTTTGGTGAGGGTCTGCATCACCCGCCATGCCACGGGCTGAGTCAGCATCACCGCGCAGATGAGTATCGCGGTGCGCCGGCCCTGGGCGAGACCCAGTTCGGCCTGGTAGTCCGGGGCGACCACGTGTACGGGACCGAAGTCCGCGACGGCCTGCCGCTCGGCGCTCTCCCGATTCAGACCGGAGTCCTCGTAAGCATCCGCCGCGTCGATCAGCCCGTCGCGAGCTTCGGCGAGCAGGTCGGCCTTGGCCGTTCGCGGGCCGCGCAGCGTCCGGCTCAGCTCGGTGACGTACCGGTCGATCACCCGTCCCCCCGGACAGTTCCTGAGCCCGCGCGGTCGTGTAAGCCCCGCCCAGTGTAGGCGCCGGAGGGGACGGCCGGGAGGAAGGATCCCCGGGATGTCCTTGACTCTCCCCGGCTGTTCCTGCAGGGGCGCCGGAGGGTTCGCACGCCCGGGGGCCGTCCTGCCGGAGGCGCGCTGTCCGTACGGAAGGAAGCGGCCGGGGAGCCGGGGAGCCGGGGCGGGGGCAGGGGGGTGGGACTGGGAGGATGGGCACATGACGCGCGCATCCCTGGACAAGCAGCCCAACGAAGTCGCCGCGATGTTCGACAAGGTGGCGGCCCGGTACGACATCACCAACGACGTGCTGTCCCTCGGACAGGCCCGGCTGTGGCGGCGCGAGGTCGCCCGTGCGGTGGACGCGCGGCCGGGGGAGCGGGTGCTGGACCTGGCGGCCGGGACGGGCACGTCGTCGGTGCCGTTCGCGACCGCCGGGGCGTACACCGTGCCGTGCGACTTCTCCCTCGGGATGCTGCGGGAGGGCAAGAGGCGCGAGCCGTGGATGCCGTTCACGGCCGGGGACGCGACCCGGCTGCCGTTCGCCGACGACGCGTTCGACGCCGTCACCATCTCCTTCGGGCTGCGCAACATCCGCGACACCGACGCCGCGCTGCGCGAGATGCTGCGGGTGACCAGGCCCGGCGGGCGGGTGGTGATCTGCGAGTTCAGCCACCCCACCTGGGCGCCGCTGCGCACCGTCTACACCGAGTACCTGATGCGGGCCCTGCCGCCCGTGGCGGAGGCCGTGTCCAGCAACCCGGACGCCTACGTCTACCTCGCCGAGTCCATCCGCACCTGGCCCGACCAGCCCGGCCTGGCCCGCAGGCTCCAGGACGCGGGGTGGGAGAAGGTCGCCTGGCGCGATCTGACGGGCGGGATCGTCGCCCTGCACCGGGGGTTCGCGCCGTAGGACCGGGAACGGGGCAGGGCGGGACGGGACGGACCGGGCGCGCGGGGCGATCGTCGGCACGGGAGCGGGAGTTCGCCCGCGCATCCCTGTTCCCGGCGGGCCGAAGGCCCCTGCATAGACTGCATCCGTCCAGTGCCCGGCGCGACCGGCACGTTGAATACCGAGTCTTGCGGGAGTCCGTCGTGACCGAGTCCCCCTCGAAGGCAGCCTCCGAGCACAGCGCCGATGTGATCGTGGTCGGCGCCGGCCCCGCCGGATCCACCACCGCCTACCACCTGGCCCGTTCCGGGCTCGACGTCCTGCTGCTGGAGAAGACGGCCTTCCCCCGGGAGAAGGTCTGCGGCGACGGGCTGACCCCGCGCGCGGTCAAGCAGCTCGTGGCGATGGGCGTCGACGTCTCCGAGGAGGCGGGCTGGCTGCGCAACAAGGGCCTGCGGATCATCGCCGGCGGCACCCGGCTCCAGCTCGACTGGCCGGAGCTGGCGAGCTACCCGGACTACGGACTGGTCCGCAGGCGCGACGACTTCGACGAGCAGCTCGCCCGGCAGGCCGAGAAGGCCGGGGCGCGGCTGTATGAGCGGTGCAACGTCGGTGCGCCGATCACCGACGGGCGCACCGGCCGGATCACCGGTGTCGAGGCGAAGCTGGGCGAGGAGAGGACGCCGGTCTCCTTCCGTGCCCCGCTGGTGGTCGCCGCGGACGGCAACTCCACGCGGCTGTCGCTGGCGATGGGCCTGCACCGGCGCGAGGACCGTCCGATGGGCGTGGCCGTGCGCACGTACTTCACCTCGCCGCGCCACGACGACGACTACCTGGAGTCCTGGCTGGAGCTGTGGGACCGGCGGGGGGCGGAGGACCGGCTGCTGCCCGGCTACGGCTGGGTCTTCGGGATGGGCGACGGCACCTCCAACGTGGGTCTGGGCGTGCTCAACACCTCCTCGTCCTTCAAGGAGCTGGACTGGCGCGAGGTGCTCAAGGCGTGGTGCGCCTCGATGCCCGAGGAGTGGGGGTACACGCCCGAGAACATGACCGGCCCGATCCGCGGCGCGGCCCTGCCGATGGCCTTCAACCGGCAGCCGCACTACACGCGGGGGCTGCTGCTGGTCGGTGACGCGGGCGGCATGGTCAACCCGTTCAACGGCGAGGGCATCGCGTACGCCATGGAGTCCGGGCAGATCGCGGCCGACGTCATCGTCCAGGCCCACGCCCGGCAGAGCCCGGCCCAGCGCGAGCTGGTGCTGCGGCGCTACCCGAGGATCCTCAAGGACACCTACGGCGGCTACTACACGCTGGGCCGCGCCTTCGTGAAGCTGATCGGCAACCCCAAGGTCATGAAGATCGCGGCCGAGCGCGGTCTGACCCACCCGGTGCTGATGCGCTTCACGCTGAAGCTGCTGGCGAACCTGACGGACCCGACGGGCGGCGACGCGATGGACCGCATCATCAACGGGCTGACGAAGGTCGCCCCGCGCGCGTAGCGCGCAGGCGAGCGGGAGCGGGTGAAGGGCCGTCCGGGAGACCGGACGGCCCTTCACCGTGTGCGCGTACGTGCCGTACGCGCGCCGCGCGGCGTCAGAGCACGCGCACCGCGCCCGTCGGCATGTCGTAGCTCATGTCGCGCTCGACGACGCCGGTGGAGGGGTTCTGGGCGCCGATGAAGCGGCCGTTCCCGATGTAGACGGCGACGTGGTACGCGTTGCCGGCGCTGCCCCAGTAGAGGATGTCGCCCGGCCGCACGTTGCTCAGGGAGACCTGGGTGCCCGCCGTGGACTGCGGCTGCGAGGTCCGCGGGAGGCTGATCCCGATCTGGCGGAAGGCGGCCTGGGTGAGGCTGGAGCAGTCGTAGGCGCTCGGGCCGGTGGCGCCCATGACGTACGCCTTGCCGACCTGCGCGCGCAGGAAGTTCACCAGGGTCGCCGCGTTGCCGCTGCCGGCCGGTGCGGATGCGGCGGGCGCGGCGGATGTGGCGGGTGCGGTGTTCTCGGCGGGGGCGGCGCCGAGAGAGGTGCGCCGGGAGTCGCGCGCCGCGCGCTCCCGGGCGGCGCGCTCGCGCTCGGCCTCGGCGGCCTCCGCCGCCCTGCGCTCGGCCTCGGCCTTCTTCTTCTCGGCCAGTTCTCCGGCCCGGTCCATGGCCTGCTCGGCGGCCAGGGTCCGCGCGGCCTCGGTCTCGTACCGGGTCGCGACCGTCCGGTTGGCGTCGGCGGCCCGCAGGGCGCCGGTGGCCGCGTCGGGGACGATCACGGGCATCTCGGCGGTGTCGGCGGCCGTCTTCCGCTCCTCGGCGGAGGCGGGGGCGGCCGCGGCGGTCACCGCGAGAGTGCTGAGGACACCACCGGCAACACCTGTGCGCAGCAGGGGGTTCCTGCCGGCTCGACGGGGTTTCCGGTGGCTGGGTATGTGGGCGGTCTGGGACATGTCACCACGGCTATCAGCCGTGGGAGGTTCCGTTCAACAAAGGTGTGTTACGCCACACTCGGCGTGTACGCGACCACTTTGACCGGAGCGGGGCGCTCCGGGGGGCTCTCCCGGAAGTCGATCATTGCCCCGTTAAGGGGCCGTGACCATGACATTGTCCGATTGATCCACTTCGCTCCGCGTGCCTAGCACGGGCGGTCGTCCCCGCGCAAAGAGGTGCACGCGCCGCGAGGGGTGGGCGTGGTGGAGGTCACAGATTGAGCACGGATTCACGATCTTGCCGTGCCGGCGTTCCGGAGGGGGCGCGAAGGCGGATCCGGAGTCGGGCCCGGAGCCGGCCCCGGCTCCCGCCGAGGCTCCCTTCCGCGCCATTTAGCGAGTCCGGATGTCCAGGGCAAATTTGCCTGTATTGAACATCGTTTGGTAAGGCGCACCCCTCCGACCAGCGAAAACGCTTCGGATTGTCACGTGTGGTGATCAGTCGGCCGCTTCACGTGCGAAGGTCGCCGTCCATCCGGCTTCATGATCATTCGTCAGGTGGTGGAGATCACAAACTTGTTGCCGCACCCCGTGTCGCAGATCACAGAAGGACGGGCATAGGATGCAGTCGACTCGGGCTTGTGAACTGCCTCACATACACACGATCTTCGTGAACGGAACACCGGTCCGAAAACGGCCCGCAACGGCCCGCCGGCAGCGTCGTCGACTGGAAGGAGCGAGGAGCGGTGAACGTCTACGCGCCCATCCTCGTACTGGGAGCGCTCGGGGCAGCCTTCGCTGTCTTCTCCGTGGTCATGGCCTCGATCGTCGGCCCCAAGCGCTACAACAGGGCCAAGCTCGAGGCATACGAGTGCGGCATCGAGCCCACCCCACAGGCAGCGGGGGGCGGGCGCTTCCCGATCAAGTACTACCTGACGGCGATGCTCTTCATCGTCTTCGACATCGAGATCGTCTTCCTCTACCCCTGGGCCGTCACCTTCGACGCCCTGGGGCTGTTCGGGCTCGTGGAGATGCTGCTCTTCGTGCTCACCGTCTTCGTCGCCTACGCCTACGTCTGGCGTCGCGGCGGCCTGGAATGGGACTAGGGGCGTACA
The DNA here is from genome assembly GCF_900114215.1 of Streptomyces mangrovi. Taxonomy (GTDB): domain Bacteria; phylum Actinomycetota; class Actinomycetes; order Streptomycetales; family Streptomycetaceae; genus Streptomyces; species Streptomyces barkulensis. Next base: position 61,399 of record NZ_FOSG01000025.1, read on the forward strand.
CATGGGTATCGAAGAGAAACTGCCGAGCGGCTTCCTGCTGACCACCGTCGAGCAGGCCGCGGGCTGGGTGCGCAAGTCGTCGGTCTTCCCGGCGACCTTCGGACTGGCCTGCTGCGCCATCGAGATGATGACCACCGGCGCCGGCCGCTACGACCTCGCCCGCTTCGGGATGGAGGTCTTCCGCGGCTCGCCGAGGCAGGCGGACCTGATGATCGTGGCCGGCCGGGTCAGCCAGAAGATGGCGCCGGTCCTGCGGCAGGTCTACGACCAGATGCCGAACCCCAAGTGGGTCATCTCCATGGGCGTGTGCGCCTCCTCGGGCGGCATGTTCAACAACTACGCGATCGTGCAGGGCGTCGACCACATCGTGCCGGTCGACATCTACCTGCCCGGCTGCCCGCCGCGCCCCGAGATGCTGCTGGACGCGATCCTCAAGCTCCACCAGAAGATCCAGGGCGAGAAGCTCGGGGTCAACCGGGAGCAGGCCGCCCGCGAGGCGGAGGAGGCGGCACTCAAGGCGCTTCCGACGATCGAGATGAAGGGGCTGCTCCGATGAGCGAGGCACAGGACAACGGCAACGGCGCCGTCCCGTCGCCGCGCGGTGGGACGGGCGAGGTGATCGACGTCCGCCGGGGCATGTTCGGCGCCAAGGAGGGCGGCGACACCTCCGGCTACGGCGGGCTGGTGCGCACCGTCCGGCTGCCGGGCGCCTCGGGCAGGCCGTACGGCGGCTGGTTCGACGAGGTGGCCGACGAACTGGAGGGCGCGCTCGAGGAGCAGGGCCTGGTGCCGGAGGAGGTGATCGAGAAGACGGTCGTGGACCGCGGCGAGATCACCTTCCACATCGCCCGCGACCACCTGCCGGTGGTGGCCCGCGTCCTGCGCGACGACCCCGCGCTCCGCTTCGAGATGTGCACCGGCGTCAGCGGCGTCCACTTCCCCGGCGAGTCCGGACGCGAACTGCACGCCGTCTACCACCTGCGCTCGATCACCCACAACCGGCTGATCCGGCTGGAGGTGAGCGTGCCCGACGGCGATCCGCACATCCCGTCGATCGTCTCGGTCTACCCGGCCAACGACTGGCACGAGCGCGAGGCGTACGACTTCTTCGGCATCGTCTTCGACGGCCATCCCGCGCTCACGCGGATCATGATGCCCGACGACTGGCAGGGCTTCCCGCAGCGCAAGGACTACCCCCTCGGCGGCATCCCCGTCGAGTACAAGGGCGCCCAGATCCCGGCTCCCGACCAGCGGAGGTCGTACAGCTGATGAGCACCTCGCACGCATCCCCGCACGCGACGGACCCCACCGCCTCGCAGGCGAGCGCCCGCGAGACCACCGAGGGCACCGTCTACACCGTCACCGGCGGCGACTGGGACGAGGTCGCCACCGCCGCGGCCAGGGGCGACGACGAGAAGATCATCGTCAACATGGGCCCGCAGCACCCGTCCACGCACGGCGTGCTCCGGCTCATCCTGGAGATCGACGGCGAGACGGTCACCGAGGCCCGCTGCGGCATCGGCTACCTGCACACCGGTATCGAGAAGAACCTCGAGTACCGCACCTGGACGCAGGGCACGACCTTCGTGACGCGCATGGACTACCTCACGCCGTTCTTCAACGAGACGGCGTACTGCCTGGCGGTGGAGAGGCTGCTGGGCATCGAGGACCAGGTGCCCGACCGCGCCAGCGTCATCCGCGTGATGATGATGGAGCTCAACCGGATCTCCTCCCACCTGGTGGCCATCGCCACCGGCGGCATGGAGCTGGGCGCCACCACGGTGATGATCTACGGCTTCCGGGACCGCGAACTGGTCCTGGACCTCTTCGAGCTCATCACCGGCCTGCGGATGAACCACGCCTACATCCGGCCCGGCGGGCTCGCCCAGGACCTGCCGGCCGGCGCGGTGGACCAGGTCCGCGAGTTCGTCAAGAAGATGCGGAAGAACCTGCCGGAGTACGACAAGCTCTGCACCGGCAACCCCGTCTTCAAGGCGCGTCTGCAGGACGTCGGCTACCTGGACCTGTCCGGCTGCATGGCGCTCGGCGCCACCGGCCCCATCCTGCGCTCCACCGGACTCCCGCACGACCTGCGCAAGGCCCAGCCGTACTGCGGCTACGAGACGTACGACTTCGACGTCCCGACCGACACCACCTGCGACTCCTACGGCCGCTTCCTGATCCGGCTGGAGGAGATGCGCCAGTCGCTGCGCATCGTCGAGCAGTGCCTGGACCGGCTGGAGCCCGGCCCGGTGATGGTCGGCGACAAGAAGATCGCCTGGCCCGCGCAGCTCGCGCTCGGCCCGGACGGGCTCGGCAACTCGCTGGACCACATCAGGAACATCATGGGCACCTCGATGGAGGCCCTCATCCACCACTTCAAGCTGGTGACCGAGGGCTTCCGGGTACCGCCGGGCCAGGCGTACGCCGCGGTGGAGTCCGCCAAGGGCGAGCTGGGCGTGCACGTGGTCAGCGACGGCGGCACCCGCCCGTTCCGGGTCCACTTCCGGGACCCGTCCTTCACCAACCTGCAGAGCATGGCGGCGATGTGCGAGGGCGGCCAGGTCGCCGACGTCATCGTCGCCGTCGCGTCCATCGACCCCGTGATGGGAGGCGTCGACCGGTGACAGACGTATCGCTCGGGATGCCCCAGCTCCCCGCTCCCGACTACCCGGCCGACGTCCGCGCCCGGCTGGAGGCGGACGCGAGGGAGATCATCGCCCGCTACCCCGGCAGCCGCTCCGCGCTGCTGCCGATGCTGCACCTGGTGCAGTCCGAGGAGGGGCACGTCACCCCCACCGGGCTGCGGTTCTGCGCCGAGCTGCTCGACCTGACCACGGCCGAGGTCACGGCGGTGGCCACCTTCTACACCATGTACCGGCGCAAGCCCTCGGGCGACTACCAGGTGGGGGTGTGCACCAACACCCTGTGCGCGGTGATGGGCGGCGACGCCATCTTCGAGTCGCTCCAGGAACACCTCGGCGTCGGCAACGACGAGACCACCGAGGACGGCAAGGTGACGCTGGAGCACATCGAGTGCAACGCGGCCTGCGACTTCGCCCCCGTGGTGATGGTCAACTGGGAGTTCTTCGACAACCAGACGCCCGAGAGCGCCAGGAAGCTCGTGGACGACCTGCGCGCCGGGCGCGAGGTGCGGCCCACCCGCGGCGCCCCGCTGTGCACCTTCAAGGAGACCGCCCGCATCCTCGCCGGATTCCCCGACGAGCGGCCCGGCGCCGTCGAGGCGAGCGGCAGCGCGGGGGAGGCCTCGCTGGCCGGACTGAAGCTGGCCAAGGGCGAGAAGGCCGGGCCGAGGGTGGTCTCGCCGCGCGGCGGGGAGGGGCCCGCGTCGGCCGGGCAGCCCGTCACCGAGACCGGCGAGGCGCCCCAGCCCCACCCCAGCTCCCACGACGCGCCACGCAAGACGGCCGCCTCCGACCCCGACAACCCGGCCGGCCCGGTGGCGAAGGAGGGCAAGTGATGACCGCCGAATCAGCGGAGAAGCTGCTGGCCCCGGTGCTCTCGGCCTTCTGGGACGACCCGACGTCCTGGACGCTGGACACCTACCGGGCGCACGAGGGCTACGAGGGCCTGCGCAAGGCCCTGGCGATGGAACCCGACGACGTCATCGCCTACGTCAAGGACTCCGGTCTGCGCGGCCGCGGCGGCGCGGGCTTCCCCACCGGCATGAAGTGGCAGTTCATTCCCCAGGGCGACGGCAAGCCGCACTACCTGGTGGTCAACGCCGACGAGTCCGAGCCGGGCACCTGCAAGGACATCCCCCTGCTCTTCGCCAACCCGCACGCGCTGATCGAGGGCATCGTGATCGCCTGCCACGCGATCCGTTCCAACCACGCCTTCATCTACCTGCGCGGCGAGGTCGTCCCCGTGCTGCGGCGCCTGCACACCGCAGTGCGCCAGGCCTACGAGGCCGGCTACCTCGGCAAGGACGTCCTCGGCTCCGGCCTGGACGTGGACATCACCGTGCACGCGGGCGCCGGCGCGTACATCTGCGGCGAGGAGACCGCCCTGCTGGACTCTCTGGAGGGCCGGCGCGGCCAGCCCAGGCTGCGCCCCCCCTTCCCGGCCGTCGCGGGCCTGTACGCGTGCCCCACCGTCGTCAACAACGTCGAGTCCATCGCCTCGGTTCCCGCGATCATGAACCGGGGCAAGGAGTGGTTCCGCACGATGGGCAGCGAGAAGTCCCCGGGCTTCACGCTGTACTCCCTCAGCGGCCACGTCGCCGCCCCCGGCCAGTACGAGGCGCCGCTGGGCATCACGCTGCGCCAGCTGCTGGAGATGAGCGGCGGCATGCGCCCCGGCCACCGGCTGAAGTTCTGGACCCCGGGCGGCTCCTCGACCCCGCTGCTGACCGACGAGCACCTCGACGTACCCCTGGACTACGAGGGCGTCGGCGCCGCGGGCTCGATGCTGGGCACCAAGGCGCTCCAGTGCTTCGACGAGACCACCTGCGTGGTCCGCGCGGTGACCCGCTGGACGGAGTTCTACGCCCACGAGTCCTGCGGCAAGTGCACCCCCTGCCGCGAGGGCACGTACTGGCTCGTCCAGCTCATGCGCGACATCGAGGCAGGCAAGGCGGCCATGTCCGACCTCGACAAGATCGCCGACATCGCCGACAACATCAACGGCAAGGCCTTCTGCGCCCTCGGCGACGGCGCCGCCAGCCCGATCTTCTCCTCCCTGAAGTACTTCCGCGAGGAGTACGAACAGCACGTCACCGGGCGGGGCTGCCCCTTCGACCCGGCCAAGTCGACCCTGTGGGCCGACGACAGGACCGCACACCTGGAGGTGAACGCGTGACCGTCACCACCGACGCCAAGGCCTCCGGAGGCGGAGAGGCCGAGCCGCCCAAGGCTCCCGAGGACGCGGTGACGCTGACGATCGACGGCATCGAGGTCAGCGTGCCCAAGGGCACCCTGGTCATCCGTGCCGCCGAACTGATCGGCATCGAGATCCCGCGTTTCTGTGACCACCCCCTGCTGGACCCGGCCGGGGCCTGCCGCCAGTGCATCGTCGAGGTCGAGGGCCAGCGCAAGCCCATGGCCTCCTGCACGATCACCTGCACCGACGGCATGGTCGTCAGGACGCACCTGACCTCACCGGTGGCCGAGAAGGCCCAGCGGGGCGTGATGGAGCTGCTGCTCATCAACCACCCGCTGGACTGCCCGGTCTGCGACAAGGGCGGCGAGTGCCCGCTGCAGAACCAGGCCATGTCCCACGGGCAGGCCGACAGCCGCTTCGACGGCCGCAAGCGCACCTTCGCCAAGCCCGTGCCGCTGTCGACGCAGGTGCTGCTGGACCGCGAGCGCTGCGTGCTGTGCGCCCGCTGCACCCGCTTCTCCAACCAGATCGCGGGCGACCCGATGATCGAGATGCTGGAGCGCGGCGCCCTGCAGCAGGTCGGCACCGGTGAGGGACCGCCCTTCGAGTCCTACTTCTCCGGCAACACCATCCAGATCTGCCCGGTCGGCGCGCTCACCTCGGCCGCCTACCGGTTCCGTTCCCGCCCCTTCGACCTGATCTCCTCGCCGAGCGTGTGCGAGCACTGCTCCACGGGCTGCGCCACCCGCACCGACCACCGGCGCGGCAAGGTCATGCGGCGGCTGGCCGCCGACGACCCGGAGGTCAACGAGGAGTGGATCTGCGACAAGGGCCGCTTCGCCTTCCGCTACGCCCAGCAGCGCGACAGGCTCACCCACCCGCTGCTGCGCAACGCCGAAACCGGTGAGCTGGAGCCCGCGAGCTGGCCCGAGGCGCTGGACGCCGCGGCCAGGGGACTGGCGGCGGCCCGCGGCCGTACCGGCGTCCTCGCCGGCGGACGGCTGACGGTCGAGGACGCCTACGCGTACGCCAAGTTCGCGCGGGTCGCCCTCGACACCAACGACATCGACTTCCGCGCCCGCGTCCACAGCACCGAGGAGGCCGACTTCCTCGCCTCCCACGTCGCCGGACGCGGACTGGACGCCGACGGAAACGGCGTGACCCACTCCGCGCTGGAGAAGGCCCCGGCCGTGCTGCTGGTCGGCTTCGAGTCCGAGGAGGAGGCCCCGGGCGTCTTCCTGCGGCTGCGCAAGGCGTACCGCAAGCACGGGCAGCGCGTCTTCTCCCTGGCCACCCACGCCACCCGCGGGCTGGAGAAGGCCGGCGGCACCCTGCTGCCGGCCGCCCCGCACACCGAGAACGAGTGGCTGGACGCGCTGGCCGGCGGCGTCGGGCTCGACGAGACCGGGCAGAAGGCCGCCGAGGCGCTGCGTGCCGAGGGATCGGTGATCATCGCCGGGGAACGGCTGGCCGCCGTGCCCGGCGGGTTCACCGCCGCCCTGCGGACGGCCACCGCCACCGGTGCCCGCCTGGTGTGGATCCCGCGCCGGGCCGGCGAGCGGGGCGCGGTCGAGGCCGGAGCGCTCCCGACGCTGCTGCCCGGCGGACGCCCCGCCACCGACCCGGACGCCCGCGCCGAGACGGCCGCCGTCTGGGGCGTGGCGCAGCTGCCGGTCCGCTTCGGCCGCGACACCGGCCGGATCGTCGAGGCCGCCGCGAACGGCGAACTCGCGGCCCTGCTGGTCGGGGGCGTGGAGGTCGCCGACCTGCCCGACCCGGAGCTGGCCCGCAGGGCGCTGGACGAGGCCGGGTTCGTCGTCAGCCTGGAGCAGCGGCCCTCGGAGGTCACCGAGCGGGCCGACGTGGTCCTGCCCGTCGCCGCGGTCGTGGAGAAGGCCGGCTCCTTCCTCAACTGGGAGGGCCGCTCGCGGCCGTTCGAGGCCGCCATCAAGCCCGACCAGATGACCCGCCGGCTCGTCCAGTCCGACCACCGCGTGCTGCACATGCTCGCCGACGCCCTCGACGTCCACCTCGGACTGCCGGACGTACGCACCGTCCGCGCCGAGATGCGGCGCCTGGGCGTCTGGGACGGCCCCCGCGCGGACGCGCCGGAGGCCGGCACCCGGCAGGTCCCGCGGCCCGCCGCGGGCGAGGCCGTGCTCGCAGGCCACCGGCTGCTGCTCGACCGGGGTCGACTCCAGGACGGCGACGAGGCGCTGGTCGGCACCCGGCACGCCGCCGTCGCCCGGCTGTCGGCCGCCACGGCCGCCGAGGTCGAGGTCGCGGGCGGCGAGGCGCTGACCGTGACCGGCCCGGCCGGGACGGTCACCCTGCCGCTGGAGATCACCGAGATGCCCGACCGCGTGGTCTGGCTGCCGCTGAACTCCACGGGGTCCGGCGTCCCCGGCGACCTGGGCACCGTGCCCGGCCGGCTCGTGAAGCTGTCGGCGGCCACTGCGACCGCTGCGACCACCGAGACCACCGCGGCCGCCCCGGCCGCCCGGGGCCCGGAGGAGACGAAGGGGGTGGAGGCGTGATGAGCCCGTCCGTCCTGGCCACGGGAACGACGGTCCTCGCCGAGGAGGACCTGTCGATGTTCGGCACCGATCCCTGGTGGCTGATCGGCCTCAAGGCGGTGTTCTGCTTCGCCTTCCTGATGCTGACCGTGCTGATCTCCATCGTCATGGAGCGCAAGGTCGTCGCCTGGATGCAGCTGCGCGTCGGCCCCAACCGGCACGGCCCCTGGGGGATGCTCCAGTCGCTGGCCGACGGCGTCAAGCTGATGCTGAAGGAGGACGTCAACGTCAAGGCGGCCGACAAGGCCGTCTACATCCTGGCCCCCATCATCGGCGCGATCCCCGCCTTCATGGCCATCGCGGTGATCCCCTTCGGCCCGCCCGGCAACGAGGTGTCGATCTTCGGCACCCGTACCGCGATGCAGCTCACCGACCTGCCGGTGGCGATCCTGTACATCCTGGCCACTGCCTCCATCGCCGCCTACGGCACGGTGCTGGCCGGCTGGTCCTCGGGCTCCACCTACCCGCTGCTGGGCGGTGTGCGCGCCACGGCCCAGGTGATCTCCTACGAGGTCGCCATGGGCCTGAGCTTCGCGGCGGTCTTCCTCTACTCCGGGTCGATGTCCACCTCGACGATCGTCGGGGCGCAGGCCGACACCTGGTTCGCGCTGCTGCTGCCGGTGTCGTTCCTCATCTACATGGTGGCGATGGTCGGTGAGGCGCACCGCGCGCCCTTCGACATGCCCGAGTCCGAGGGCGACCTGGTCGGCGGCTTCAACACCGAGTACTCGTCGATCAAGTTCGCGTTCTTCATGCTCGCCGAGTACATCCACATGGTCACGGTCTCGGCCCTGGCGGTCACTCTCTTCCTGGGCGGCTGGCGCGCCCCGGCGCCGATCAGCACCTACTGGGAGGGCGCCAACCACGGCTGGTGGCCGCTGCTGTGGTTCGTCGTCAAGGTGAACCTGCTGCTGTTCCTCTTCGTCTGGCTGCGCGGCACGCTCCCGCGCGTGCGCTACGACCAGTTCATGAGGCTGGGGTGGAAGGTCCTCATCCCCGTCTCGCTGGCCTGGCTGATGCTGGTGGCCACCGTGCGGGCGCTGCGCAACGAGGGCTACGCCTTCGGCGACATCGTGCTCTGGGTCGCCGGCGCGGCGCTGGTGCTGCTCCTGCTGTCCTTCGTCTACGACGCCGTCCGCGCGCGCGGCGAGCGCGCCGGGGAGAAGGAGGGGGAGGAGGCCGGGAAGACGGCCGGAGACGAGACCTTCGACCCGATGGCGGGCGGCTACCCCGTACCGCCGCTGCCGGGACAGACCCTGCCGCCCGTACCGCGCCGGCGACCGCGCCGCGAGCGGGAGACCGCGGGTGTGGGGGCCGGCGCGGACGGCGAGTCCAGCGAGACCGGCAAGGCCAGGGAGGCCGACGATGCCTGAGTTCGAGAACCCGGTGGCCGGCTTCGGCGTGACCTTCAAGGCCATGTTCAAGAAGCGGCTCACCGAGCAGTACCCCGAGCAGAAGAAGCCCACCGCGCCGCGCTTCCACGGCCGGCACCAGCTCAACCGGCACCCGGACGGGCTGGAGAAGTGCGTCGGCTGCGAGCTGTGCGCCTGGGCCTGCCCGGCCGACGCGATCTACGTGGAGGGCGCGGACAACACCGACGAGGAGCGCTACTCGCCCGGTGAGCGCTACGGGCGCGTCTACCAGATCAACTACCTGCGCTGCATCCTGTGCGGCCTGTGCGTCGAGGCGTGCCCCACCCGGGCACTGACCATGACCAACGAGTACGAACTGGCCGACCGGAGCCGCGAGTCGCTCATCTACACCAAGGAGGAGCTGCTCGCCGGGCTGGAGGAGGGCATGGTCGACACCCCGCACGCGATCTTCCCGGGCATGACCGAGAAGGACTACTACCGGGGACTGGTCACCGAGGCCGCTCCGGGAACGGTCCGGCAGGAGGCCCACTCGAAGAACCCGAAGAACGAGGCTCCGCAGGCCGCCGCCGACACCTTCGGCCCCGACGAGCCGGCCTCCGAGGCGGTGAGCGAGAAGTGAACGGCACCCTGCTGGCGGCCGCCTCCGCCACCTCCACCGGCGAGGCGGTGCAGTTCTGGATCCTGGGCACCGTCGCGGTGCTGGGCGCGCTCGGGACCGTGCTGATGAAGCGGTCGGTGCACTCGGCGCTCTGCCTGGCCGGGACGATGATCGTCCTGGCCGTGTTCTACCTGGCCAACGGCGCCTACTTCCTGGGCATCGTGCAGATCGTCGTCTACACCGGCGCGGTCATGATGCTCTTCCTGTTCGTGCTGATGCTCGTCGGCGTCACCGCCGCCGACTCGCTGAAGGAGACCATCAGGGGACAGCGCTGGATGGCGGTCCTGTGCGGGCTCGGCTTCGGCATCCTGCTGGTCGGCGGCATCGGCAACGCCTCCGTCGGCACCTTCACCGGTCTGGCGGAGGCCAACGCGGGCGGAAACGTCCAGGGCCTGGCCCGGTCGATCTTCACCGACTACGTGTTCGCCTTCGAGATCACCGGCGCGCTCCTGGTCACCGCGGCCGTCGCCGCCATGGTGCTCACCCACCGCGAGCGCACCGAGCGCCGCGACACCCAGCGCGAGATGGCCGAGAAGCGCGTCCGCGAGGGCAAGCACCTCCCGCCGCTGCCCGCGCCCGGCGTGTACGCCCGGCACAACGCCGTGGACATCCCCGGCCTGCTGCCGGACGGCACGCCTTCCGAGCTCACCGTCAGCCAGACGCTGCGCTCCCGCGGCCAGGTCCGGGACGTCTCCCGCAAGTCCCTGTCCGACCTCGCGGCGCTGGAGCGGCGCACCGAGGACTACCTGGGCCGGGACGAGAGCGCCGCCCGCGGCGGCCCGGGCGAGGGCGGCGGCCGGGACGTACGCGACGCGGCGGACGTACGCAAGGACGTCTCGGACGATTCCCCGGCCGCGGACCGCGACCGTGACACAGACCGTGACGGGGACCGCGACGCAGACCGTGACAGGGAGGCCGCCAAGTGAACCCGGTCAACTACCTCTATCTGGCCGCGCTGCTGTTCACCATCGGGGCCAGCGGGGTACTGCTGCGGCGCAACGCGATCGTCGTGTTCATGAGCGTCGAGCTGATGCTGAACGCGGCCAACCTCGCGCTCGTCGCCTTCTCCCGGCTGCACGGCAACCTCGACGGCCAGATCATCGCGTTCTTCACGATGGTCGTCGCCGCCGCCGAGGTCGTGGTCGGGCTGGCGATCATCGTGACGATCTTCCGCTCCCGCCACTCGGCCTCGGTCGACGACGCCAGTCTGATGAAGCTGTAAGGGGTAGCGAACAGTGGAGACTTTGATCGGACTGCTCGTCGCGGCGCCGCTGCTGGGCGCGGCGGTGCTGCTGTGCGGCGGCCGGAGGCTGGACCGCACCGGCCACTGGATCGGCACGGCGCTGGCCGCCGCGTCCTTCCTCCTCGGCGCGGTGCTCTTCGCCGACATGCTCGGCCGCGAGGCCGAGGACCGCACCCTGAGCCAGCACGTCTTCAGCTGGATCCCGGTCGGCGGCTTCCAGGCCGACGTGGCCTTCCGGCTCGACCAGCTGTCGATGACCTTCGTCCTGCTGATCACCGGCGTGGGCACGCTCATCCACGTCTACTCGATCGGCTACATGGAGCACGACGAGCGGCGGCGCCGCTTCTTCGGCTACCTGAACCTGTTCCTCGCGGCGATGCTCCTGCTCGTCCTCGCCGACAACTACCTGCTGCTGTACGCCGGGTGGGAGGGCGTGGGCCTCGCCTCGTACCTGCTGATCGGCTTCTGGCAGCACAAGCCCAGCGCGGCGACGGCGGCGAAGAAGGCGTTCATCGTCAACCGCGTCGGCGACATCGGCCTGTCCATCGCCATCATGATCATGTTCACCACGTTCGGCACCTTCGCCTTCTCCCCGGTGCTGGAGTCGGTGGGCGGGACGAGCGAGGGCACGGCGACGGCCATCGGCCTGATGCTGCTGCTGGCGGCCTGCGGCAAGTCCGCCCAGGTGCCGCTCCAGTCCTGGCTGGGCGACGCGATGGAGGGCCCGACCCCGGTCTCCGCCCTCATCCACGCCGCCACGATGGTCACCGCCGGCGTCTACCTGATCGTCCGCTCCGGCGCGATCTTCGACGCCGCGCCCGCCGCACAGACCGCGGTGGTCACCGTCGGCGCGGTCACGCTGCTGTTCGGTGCGATCGTCGGTTGCGCCAAGGACGACATCAAGAAGGCCCTGGCGGGCTCGACGATGTCGCAGATCGGCTACATGGTGCTGGCCGCGGGCCTCGGCCCGATCGGCTACGCCTTCGCGATCATGCACCTGGTCACCCACGGCTTCTTCAAGGCCGGGCTCTTCCTCGGCGCCGGCTCGGTGATGCACGGCATGAACGACGAGGTGGACATGCGCCGCTACGGCGGCCTGCGCAAGTACATGCCCATCACCTTCGCCACCTTCGGGCTGGGCTACCTGGCGATCATCGGCTTCCCCGGTCTGTCCGGCTTCTTCTCCAAGGACAAGATCATCGAGGCGGCCTTCGCCAAGGGCGGCACCGAGGGCTGGATCCTGGGCGGCGCGGCCCTGCTGGGCGCGGCCATCACCGCGTTCTACATGACGCGCGTGATGCTGATGACGTTCTTCGGCGAGGAGCGCTGGCGCAATGCCCCCACTCCGTCGCCGAAGGAGCCGAGCGTGGAGCCGGCCGCCGAGACCGGGGGCGAGTACGAGGTGCCGCACCCGCACGAGTCCCCGAAGTCGATGACGGTCCCGATGATCGTCCTGGCCTTCGGATCGGTCTTCGCCGGCGGTCTGTTCAGCTGGGGCGAGGCGTTCGTCCACTGGCTGGAGCCGGTCGTCCCCTTCGAGCACGGCCACCCGCCGGTCAGCGCGCTCACCGTCACCGCGGCCACGGTCGTGGCCCTGCTCATCGGTGTCGGCGCCGCCTGGCTGCAGTACGGGCGCAAGCCCGTGCCCGCTCTCGCCCCGCGCGGCTCGCTCCTCACCCGGGCCGCGCGCCGCGACCTGCTCCAGGACGACTTCAACCACGTGGTACTGGTCAAGCCCGGCGAGTACCTCACCCGCGGCCTGGTCTACCTCGACCACAAGGTCGTCGACGGCGCCGTCAACGGCACCGCCGCGGCGGTCGGCGGCCTGTCCGGCCGGTCGCGGCGGATCCAGAACGGTTACGCCCGCAGTTACGCGGTCTCGATGCTCGGCGGTGCGGCGGTCCTGGTCGCCGCGACCCTGCTGATGAGGGCGGTCTGATCCCATGTCATTTCCCCTGCTGACGGCGGTGGCCGCGCTGCCCGCGATCGGCGCGGTCGCCACCGCCGCCGTACCCGCGGCCCGGCGCACCGCCGCCAAGTGGCTGGCGCTGGCCGTCTCCCTGGCCACCCTGGTCCTCGCCGCGGTCGTGGCCTTCCGCTTCGACCCCGGCGGCGACCGCTACCAACTGACCGAGTCGCACACGTGGATCGCCGACTTCGGCGTCCGCTACGAACTGGGCGTGGACGGCATCGGGGTCGCCCTGATCGCCCTGACCGCCCTGCTGATCCCGTTCGTCGTCCTGGCGGGCTGGCACGACGCCGACCCCGTGGAAGAAGAGGCGGCACCAGGCCGCCGGTGGCGGCCCACCCAGGGCTTCTTCGCGCTGATCCTGGCCGTCGAGGCGATGGTGGTCATCTCCTTCGCGGCCACGGACGTCTTCCTCTTCTACGTCTTCTTCGAGGCCATGCTCATCCCGATGTACTTCCTCATCGGGGGCTTCGGGGACCGGGCGGGCGCCCGCGACGAGGCGGAGGCGGCCAAGCAGCGCTCCTACGCGGCCGTGAAGTTCCTGCTCTACAACCTCGCCGGCGGCCTGATCATGCTGGCCGCGGTGATCGGCCTGTACGCCGTCACCGCCGACCAGCTGGGCGAGGGCACCTTCTCCCTCCGGGCGATCGTCGAGGCCCGCGCCTCCGGCGAGCTGACGATGGCACAGAACACCGAGCGGCTGCTGTTCCTCGGCTTCTTCCTCGCCTTCGCGGTCAAGGCGCCGCTGTGGCCGCTGCACACCTGGCTGCCCAACGCCATGGGCGAGTCCACCGCACCGGTCGCGGTCCTCATCACGGCGGTCGTCGACAAGGTCGGCACCTTCGCGATGCTCCGCTTCTGCCTCGGGCTCTTCCCCGAGGCCAGCGCCTGGGCCACCCCGGTGGTGCTGGTGCTGGCGCTGGTCAGCATCATCTACGGCGCCCTGCTCGCCATCGGACAGCGCGACATCAAGCGGCTGATCGCGTATGCGTCGATCTCCCACTTCGGCTTCATCATCCTGGGCATCTTCGCGATGACCAGCCAGGGCCAGGGCGGCGCGACGCTCTACATGGTCAACCACGGGATCTCCACCGCCGCCCTGATGCTGGTCGCCGGCTTCCTGATCTCGCGACGCGGCTCCCGGCTCATCGCCGACTACGGCGGGGTGCAGAAGGTCGCCCCGGTGCTGGCCGGCACCTTCCTGATCGGTGGACTCGCCACCCTGTCGCTGCCGGGGCTCGCGCCGTTCGTCAGCGAGTTCCTGGTGCTGGTGGGCACGTTCACCCGCTATCCGGCCGCCGGGATCGTCGCCACGTTCGGCATCGTCCTGGCCGCGCTGTACGTGCTGGTGCTCTACCAGCGCACCATGACCGGGCCGGTCAGGCCCGAGGTCGAGCGCATGCCCGACCTGAGGAAGCGCGAACTGGCGGTGGTGGCACCGCTGATCGCCCTGCTGGTCCTCCTCGGCGTCTTCCCCAAGCCGCTGACGGACATCGTCAACCCGGCGGTCGAGCACACCCTCTCGGACGTGCAGAAGACCGACCCCGATCCTGAGGTGGAGGCCGCCAAGTGAGCACCACCACGGAACTCACCCTGCGGGCGCAGGAGCTGATCCCCGCGCCCGACATCGAGTACGGGCAACTCGCCCCGGTGCTGATCGTCATCGGCGCCGCCGTCGTCGGCGTCCTGTTCGAGGCGTTCCTGCCGCGCCGGGCGCGGTACACCGCCCAGGCGCTGCTGGCGGGCCTGGCCCTGGCGTCGGCCTTCGCGGCCGTCGTCGGACTGGCCGCGGCCGGGAGGGCCACCACCGAGGCGGGGCTGATCGCCATGGGCGCCCTCGCCGTCGACGGACCGGCGCTCTTCCTGCAGGGCGTGATCCTGCTGGTCTCGCTGGTCGCGCTGCTCACCTTCGCCGAGCGCAGGCTCGACCCGCGGGCGCACGGCAGGCATGTGGACTCCTTCGCCGCCGAGGGCGCGGCCGTGCCCGGCGGCGAGGGCGAGAAGGCGGCGGTGCGGGCCGGGTTCACCACCACCGAGGTCTATCCGCTGCTGCTCTTCGCGGTCGGCGGCATGCTGGTCTTCCCGGCCGCCAACGACCTGCTGACGCTCTTCATCGCGCTGGAGGTCTTCTCGCTGCCGCTGTACGTGCTGTGCGCGCTGGCCCGCCGCAAGCGGCTGATGTCGCAGGAGGCCGCGCTCAAGTACTTCCTGCTGGGCGCCTTCTCCTCCGCCTTCCTGCTCTTCGGCATCGCCCTGCTGTACGGCTACGCGGGCAGCGTGAAGTACGCGGAGATCGCCTCGGTGGTCGCGGACACCAACCGAGGCACGACCGAGGCGCTCGCCGGGACGACGGGCAACGACGTACTGCTGCTCATCGGCGGCGCGCTGCTGGTGATGGGCCTGCTGTTCAAGGTCGGCGCCGTGCCGTTCCACATGTGGACGCCGGACGTCTACCAGGGCGCCCCGACCCCCGTGACCGGCTTCATGGCCGCCGCCACCAAGGTCGCCGCCTTCGGCGCCCTGCTGCGGCTGCTGTACGTCGTGCTGCCGGGGCTCACCTGGGACTGGCGGCCGGTGATGTGGGGCGTGGCGATCGTGTCGATGCTGGCCGGCGCGGTCATCGCCATCACCCAGACCGACGTCAAACGGCTGCTGGCGTACTCCTCGATCGCGCACGCGGGCTTCATCCTCGCCGGTGTGGTCGCGGCGACGCCCTCCGGCATCTCGTCGGTGCTGTTCTACCTGGCGGCCTACTCCTTCGTCACGCTCGGCGCCTTCGCCGTGGTGACGCTGGTGCGGGACGCGGGCGGCGAGGCCACGCACCTGTCCAAGTGGGCCGGTCTGGGGCGCCGCTCCCCGCTGGTGGCCGCGGTCTTCGCGGTCTTCCTGCTGGCCTTCGCGGGTATCCCGCTGACCTCCGGGTTCGCGGGCAAGTTCGCGGTATTCAAGGCGGCGGCGGAGGGCGGCGCGGGGGCGCTGGTGGTCGTGGGCGTGATCGCCTCGGCCATCGCGGCGTTCTTCTACATCCGCGTCATCGTCCTGATGTTCTTCAGCGAGCCGAAGGTGGAGGGGCCGTCGGTCGCGGTGCCGAGCCCGCTGACCACCACGGCGATCGCCGTCGGTGTGGCGGTCACCCTGGTGCTGGGCGTGGCCCCGCAGTACTTCCTGGACCTCGCCTCCCAGGCGGGGGTGTTCGCCCGCTGAGACGCCCGTACGACGGCGCATACGGCGGCCGCCCGGCATCCGTGCCGGGCGGCCGCCGTATGCGGGGCGCCGTATGCGGGGCGCCGTATGCGGGGCGCCGTATGCGGGGCGCCGTATGCGGGGCGCCGTATGCGGGGCGTTGGTGAGGGGCGTCGCATGAGGGGGCCCGCTCCTCGGGCGCGCTCACTCGGTGGGGAACTCCAGACCGCTGGGCAGGTCGCTGGGCAGGTCGCCGATCTCGGGGATCTCGGTGGAGACCTCGGGGACCTCCACCTTGGTGAAGGTGTCGGTGGTGCCCGACTCCCAGATGACGGT
>NZ_FOSG01000026.1 GCF_900114215.1 Streptomyces mangrovi
GAACGGGGTATCAACATATCTGGCGTTGACTTTTGGCACGCTGTTGAGTTCTCAAGGAACGGACGCTTCCTTCGGCACCCCTTCCGGGGCCCCTCCGGGCGCTTCCCTTCGGTGTCTCCGACTCTATCAGATCCCTTTTCGGTCTCCGAATCCCCGCCGGCGGGGTCCTGCCTTTTCCTTCCGCGCCGTTTCCGGCGCTTCCACCACCGTAGCGGATTCCCCGTCCGGCTCCTAATCGAGCCACCCGGACCGGAATTGCGGCATGCCGCAATTCACCCCCGGAAGGGATTCACACCAAGTGAGTGGTCGCCGCCGAAGGCGACAGAAGAGCTGCCCGGTGTCGGATCGACTCCGTGGCAGCTCGGAGAACAGTACACGACCGTGAGCGGTCCATCAAACAGCCCTAGCCGTTGCCGCCGGAGGCCAGTTCACGGCTGCGGTCGCGGGCCGCTTCCAGGGCCGCGATGAGCGCGGCGCGTACACCGTGCCGCTCCAGCTCGCGGATGGCGCTGATCGTGGTGCCCGCCGGGGAGGTGACCGCCTCGCGGAGCTTGACCGGGTGCTCACCGCTGTCCCGGAGCATCACCGAGGCGCCCACGGCCGCCTGGACGATCAGGTCGTGTGCCTTGTCCCGGGGGAGGCCGAGCAGGATGCCCGCGTCGGTCATGGCCTCCACCAGGTAGTAGAAGTACGCCGGCCCCGAGCCGGAGAGCGCCGTGGCGGCGTCCTGCTGGGACTCCGGGACGCGTAGCGTCTTGCCGACCGGCTGGAAGATCTCCTCGGTGCGGACGAGGTGGGCCTCGGTGGCGTGGGTGCCGGCCGAGATGACGGACATGCCCTCGTCCACCAGTACCGGGGTGTTGGGCATGACGCGGACGACCGGGACGCCCTGGGCGAGGCGTTCCTCGATGAAGGCCGTCGGAATTCCCGCGGCCGCGCTGACGACCAGGCGGTCGGCGGGGACGTGGGGGGCCAGCTCGCCGAGGAGGGCCGCCATGTCCTGCGGCTTGACCGCCAGGATCAGTGTGTCGGCCGTCTTGGCCGCCTCGGCGTTCGTGACCGCGGCGACGCCGTGGCGGGAGCGCAGTTCCTCGGCGCGCTCCGCCCTGCGGGCGGTGACCAGGAGGTCGGACGGGGACCAGCCGGCGCGGATCATGCCCGACAGCAGGGCTTCGCCGATCTTGCCGGTTCCGAGTACGGCGATCTTCTGGGTCATGGGACGACTCACCTTGTCCGGGTCCGGTACATGCGTGCGTGCCGCGCATGTGTGCGTCTGTGGGATGCGCTGCAATCCTCGCACTCGCGGCGGCGGCGCCGCCGGTTCGTCCGTCTGGCGGTCAGGGGGTGCGGCGGCGGAGGGTGGCCGCGCCGAGGAAGAGTACGAGCAGGGCGCTTCCGGCGACGACAGCGATGTCGCGGACGAGGTCGCCGGTGACGTCGGGGCTGCGCAGGACCTCGTTCATGCCGTCCACCGCGTAGGACAGGGGCAGGACGTTCGAGACGGCCTCCAGGAGGGGCTGCATGGTGTCGCGCGGTGTGAGCAGGCCGCAGAGCAGGAGCTGCGGGAGGATCAGCGCGGGCATGAACTGGACGGCCTGGAACTCGGTGGCGGCGAAGGCGGAGACGAACAGGCCCAGCGCGGTGCCGAACAGTGCGTCGAGCAGGGCGATGAGCAGCAGCAGCCAGGGGGAGCCCGCGAAGTCCAGGTCCAGGAACCAGATGGTCACCCCGGTGGCCAGGGCCGCCTGGGCGACGGCCAGCAGGCCGAAGGCCAGTGCGTAGCCCAGGAGCAGGTCGGCCTTGCCCAGCGGCATGGACAGCAGGCGCTCCAGGGTGCCCGAGGTGCGTTCGCGCAGGGTGGCGATGGAGGTGACCAGGAACATCGTGATCATCGGGAAGATGCCGAGCAGCGAGGCTCCGATGCGGTCGAAGAGTTCGCGGTCGTCGGCGTAGACGTAGTACAGCAGGACCGTCAGCAGCACGGGGACGAGCAGCAGCAGCGCGATCGTGCGGGGGTCGTGCGCGAGCTGGCGCAGTACGCGGCGGGCGGTGGCCAGGGTTCGGAGCGCGCTCACCGGGTCTCCTCCTCGTCGGTCCTCTCGTCTTCCCGGGCGGTGTCGACCAGGTGGAGGAAGGCGTCTTCGACGGTGCTGGTGCGGGTGCGGGTCCGCAGGGTGTCGGGGGTGCCGTCGGCCAGGAGGCGGCCGGCGCGCATCAGCAGCAGACGGTCGCAGCGGTCGGCCTCGTCCATGACGTGGGACGAGACGAGCAGGGTGGTGCCGCGTTCGGCCGCGAGGCGGTGGAAGAGGCCCCACAGGTCGCGGCGGAGGACGGGGTCGAGGCCGACGGTGGGCTCGTCGAGGACCAGCAGCTCGGGGGAGCCGAGCAGGGCGACGGCCAGGGAGACCCGGGAGAGCTGCCCGCCGGAGAGGTTGCCGGCGAGTGCGTCGGCGTGGGTGGTGAGGTCGACGTCGGCGAGGGCGCGTTCGACCTGTGCGCGGCGGTCGGCGCGGGGCAGGCCCAGAACGGAGGCGAAGTACTCCAGGTTCTGGCGGGTGGTCAAGTCGGTGTAGACGGAGGCGGCCTGGGTGACGTATCCGACGCGGGAGCGCAGCGGTGCGGCTCCGGCCGGCCGGCCGAGCACGTCGAGGGTGCCGGTGACCTTCGCCTGGGTACCGGCGATGGCGCGCATCAGGGTGGTCTTGCCGCAGCCGCTGGGGCCCAGCAGGCCGGTGACGGTGGAGCGTGGGACGTCGAAGGAGAGGCCGTCGACGACGGTGCGGCCACCGCGGACGACGGTGAGGCCGTCGGCTCTGACGGCCGGCCCCGCAGCAGAATTCATCATGCGTTGAATAATGCTCCCGCGCCGGCCCGGGCGTCAAGCGGGACAGGGCCGGGTACGCCGGACGCCCCCCGTCCGGGACGGACGGGGGGCGTTGCGGGCGGTGTTGCGGGCGGTGTTGCGGGGGCGCGGGGCGGGCGGCTCGGCCCGCTTCCCTCAGCGCCTGCGGCCGGGCCTCCCGGAGCCGCGGCGGGCGGCCGGGTTGCCGCGGCGCGCGGAACGGGTGGCGCCACGGCGCTCGTGCCGCGCGACGGCCCGGTCGTACTCGGCGCGCCGCAGCTTCTCGCCGGGGGCCTCGACCAGGCTGCGCGCGGCGTAGGCGAGCAGGACGCCGAGGAAGCCGACCATCTTGACCGGGCGCATCGCCGCGTCGTCGGAGCGGGCCTCGCCGGGCTCGCGGGTGTAGTCGGTGAGGGTGCGGCTGAAGGCCATGGAGCTGGACAGTGCCAGGGCGACCACGAGCAGGACGCCGATCACACCGCCGTCCGCGAAGGTGCTGCCCTCGTACGCCAGCCGCAGCACCCAGGCTCCGGCGGCGGCCAGCAGCAGCGCCCCGAGTCCGAGTGCGATCCGGCGCAGGAGGTAGCCACCGGAGTGGTCCACCCAGGTGGTGCCGTAGAACCGGATCGGCTCGGGCTCGGGGCGCTCCCGCTTCTCGCTCATGGTGTCGATTATGCGGGCGGGCGCACGGGGTGTGTCGGAGGGTGTCGGGGCCGGGGTCAGCCGAGCCTGGTGACGTCCCGCACCGCGCCCTTGTCGGCGCTGGTGGCCATGGCCGCGTAGGCGCGCAGTGCGGCGGAGACCTTGCGGTCGCGCGCCGCCGGCGCGTACCGGCCGCCGAGCGCCTCGCGGCGGGCGGCGAGGGTGGCCTCGTCGACCTTCAGCTCGATGGTGCGGGCGGGGATGTCGATGCTGATCAGGTCGCCGTCCTCGACCAGGGCGATGGTGCCGCCCGCGGCCGCCTCGGGGGAGGCGTGGCCGATGGAGAGTCCCGAGGTGCCGCCGGAGAACCGGCCGTCGGTGATCAGGGCGCACTTGGCGCCCAGGCCCCGGCCCTTGAGGAAGGAGGTCGGGTAGAGCATCTCCTGCATGCCGGGGCCGCCCCTGGGCCCCTCGTAGCGGATGACGACGACGTCGCCCTCCTTGATCTGCTTGCCCAGGATCTTCTCGACGGCCTCCTCCTGCGACTCGCAGACCACGGCCGGGCCGCTGAAGGTCAGGATGGACTCGTCGACGCCGGCGGTCTTCACCACGCAGCCGTCGACGGCGAGGTTGCCGTGCAGGACGGCCAGTCCGCCGTCCTTGGAGTAGGCGTGCTCCACGTCGCGCACGCAGCCGCCGGCCGCGTCGGTGTCCAGGGACTCCCAGCGCTCGGACTGCGAGAAGGCGCTGGCGGAGCGGACGCAGCCGGGGGCGGCGTGGAACAGCTCGACGGCCTCCGGCGACGGGGAGCCGCCGCGGATGTCCCAGGTCTTGAGCCATTCGGCCAGGGAGTCGGAGTGGACGGTGCGGACGTCCTCGTTGAGCAGGCCCGCGCGGTACAGCTCGCCCAGGATGGCGGGGATGCCGCCGGCCCGGTGGACGTCCTCCATGTAGTACGACCCGTTGGGCGCGACCTTGGACAGGCACGGCACACGGCGCGAGACGGCGTCGATGTCGGTCAGCCCGAAGTCCAGCCCGGCCTCCTGCGCGGCGGCGAGCAGGTGAAGGATCGTGTTGGTGGAGCCGCCCATGGCGATGTCGAGGGCCATGGCGTTCTCGAAGGCGGCGCGGGAGCCGACGGCGCGCGGCAGGACGGTCGTGTCGTCCTGCTCGTAGTGGCGCCCGGTGATCTCCACGACCGTGCGGCCGGCGTTCTCGTACAGCGCCCGGCGGGCGGTGTGGGTGGCCAGCACCGAGCCGTTGCCGGGCAGGGAGAGGCCGATGGCCTCGGTGAGGCAGTTCATCGAGTTGGCGGTGAACATGCCCGAGCAGGAGCCGCAGGTGGGGCAGGCGTTCTCCTCGATGAGCGCCATGTCCTCGTCGGAGACGGCGTCGTTGGCCGAGTCGGCGATGGCGCTGATCAGGTCGAGCTTACGGACCGTGCCGTCGACGAGGGTGGTGCGGCCGGACTCCATCGGCCCGCCGGAGACGAAGACCGTAGGGATGTTCAGGCGCATCGCGGCCATCAGCATGCCCGGGGTGATCTTGTCGCAGTTGGAGATGCAGATCAGGGCGTCGGCGCAGTGCGCCTCGACCATGTACTCCACGGAGTCCGCGATCAGGTCGCGGGAGGGCAGGGAGTAGAGCATGCCGCCGTGCCCCATGGCGATGCCGTCGTCCACGGCGATGGTGTTGAACTCGCGCGGGACGCCGCCCGCTTCCTTGATCGCCTCGCTGACGATCCGGCCGACCGGCTGGAGGTGGGTGTGTCCGGGCACGAACTCGGTAAAGCTGTTGGCCACCGCGATGATCGGCTTGCCGAAGTCCTCGCGCGCTACGCCGGCGGCCCGGAGGAGGGCGCGGGCGCCCGCCATGTTGCGGCCGTGGGTGACGGTGCGGGACCTCAGCTGGGGCATGGTGCTCCACTCCTTCGTGAACCGTGGGAAGACCGTCGGGCGCGGTCCTCGGGCCATGGCTGCCGAGCGTACGCCTCCCGCTCAAGATCTGGACGAAAAGTCCGGATCGTAAGACATGAGGGACGCTGGATTCACCCTCCGCGCGGGTGTTCGCCGACGGGTCCGGTCAGATGGTGCTGGACGGCCGGCGCGAGGCGGGCGACCAGCTCCT
This sequence comes from Streptomyces mangrovi, assembly GCF_900114215.1. Lineage (GTDB taxonomy): Bacteria > Actinomycetota > Actinomycetes > Streptomycetales > Streptomycetaceae > Streptomyces > Streptomyces barkulensis. Next base: position 5,612 of record NZ_FOSG01000026.1, read on the forward strand.
CGGGCTCCGCGGAGGCCAGCGGCTCGATCTCCAGGACGTACCGCATGATCGCCACGCCCACCATCTGCGCGGCGGCCAGTTCCACCCGCAGCCGGCGGTCCGGGGCGTCCAGCCGGTGCGCCACCCGGGCCATCAGCTGCCGCGTCACCATGCCGCGGAAGATCCGGGCGGCGGTCTCGTTGCTGAGCGCCGAGCGGACGACCGCCAGCAGGGGCGCGCGGACGGCCGGGTCCTCCCAGACGCCCAGGAAGAAGCGGACGAGTTCCTCGCCCAGGCCGTCGGGGCCGTGCGGGACGAGATGGCCCAGGCCCTCGGCGGCGGGGGCGAAGGAGACCTCGGCGGCGGCCTCGAAGACCTGCTCCTTGGTTCCGAAGTAGTGGTGGACCAGCGCCGGGTCCACCTCGGCGCCGCGGGCGATGGAGCGGATGGACGCCTTGTCGTAGCCGCGCTCGGCGAACTCCGCGCGGGCCGAGGCCAGGATGCGGTCGCGTGCCGCCTCCCCGGCCGCGGCGCGGTCGGCCGACGCGGGGCGGCCGCGGCGGCGCGCGGGGCGTGGGGCGTCCCCGGCGCCCTTCACGGGCTGTGCGGACTGTGCCGGCCGGGCGTTGGTGTCCCGCGCGCTCACGGTCCGGCCTTCCGGGGCACGGAGGCCAGGTGGCGGCGGGTGAAGGCCAGGGCCTCGGCGAGGTCGGCCTCGCGCTCGGCCGACGACATCGCCCGGCGGGTGTTGACCTCGACCACCACGTGCCCGTCGAAGCCGCCGGCCGCCAGGTGCTCCAGGACCTCCGCGCACGGCTGGTCGCCGCGCCCGGGGACGAGGTGCTCGTCCTTGGCCGAGTCGGTGCCGTCGGCGATGTGGAGGTGCGCCAGGCGGTCGCCCATGCGGTCCACCATCGCCAGGGTGTCGTTGCGGGCGGTGGCGGTGTGGGAGAGGTCGAGGGTGAAGTGGCGGTAGTCGTCCTCGGTCGGGTCCCAGGCGGGGGCGTAGGCGAGCATCTCGCGGTCGCGGTAGCGCCAGGGGTACATGTTCTCGACGGCGAAGCGGACGTCGGTCTCGTCGGCCATCCGCCACACGCCGCGGATGAACTCCCGGGCGTAGGAACGCTGCCAGCGGAACGGCGGGTGCACCACGACCGTGCTCGCGCCCAGCTTCTCGGCGGCCTCGCGGGATCGCTGGAGCTTGGTCCAGGGGTCCTTGGACCACACGCGCTGGGTGATCAGCAGGCAGGGGGCGTGGACGGCGAGGACCGGGACGCCGTGGAAGTCGGAGAGCCTGCGCAGCGCCTCGACGTCCTGACTGACCGGATCGGTCCACACCATCACCTCCACCCCGTCGTAACCGAGGCGTGCGGCGATCTCGAAGGCCGTCGCCGTGGTCTCCGGGTAGACGGAGGCCGTGGAGAGGGCGACCTTCGGTGCCGGAAGGGACAGCTCTGGATCGACCACGCACAACAGCCTACGGCGACCGGGAGTGCGTTACGGAGGTCGTCGCGGGGCCCGCGGGCCCGGGTGTGGGGAAGGTCACGGAGTCCCGTTGCCGGACAGCGTGTCCAGCCGGCGCAGGATGACGCCCTCGCGCAGCGCCCAGGGGCAGATCTCCAGCCGCTCCACACCGAACAGGTCCATGGCGCCCTCCGCCACCAGCGCCCCCGCCAGCAGCTGCCCGGCCCGGCCCTCGGAGACGCCGGGGAGGGCGGCCCGTTCGGCGGCCGGCATGGCGGCCAGCTTGGGCACCCACTCCTCCAGCGACGCGCGCACCAGTTCGCGCTGCGTGTAGGGGCCCTCGGCGGAGCGGGGGGCGCCCCCCAGCCGGGCGAGCTGCTTGAAGGTCTTGGAGGTGGCCACCACGTGGTCGGGGGCGCTCAGCCGGCTGAAGCCCCCGACGACCCGGGCGATCTCGTGCCGCACATGGCGGCGCAGCGCGCGGACGTCGGCCGGGTCGGGCGGGTCGCCGGGCAGCCAGGAGGCCGTGAGGCGGCCGGCGCCCAGTGGCAGCGAGGCGGCGGCGTCGGGCTGCTCGTCGATGCCGTACGCGATCTCCAGCGAGCCGCCGCCGATGTCCAGGACCAGCAGCCGTCCGGCCGACCAGCCGAACCAGCGGCGGGCAGCGAGGAAGGTCAGCCGGGCCTCGTCCTCGCCGGAGAGCACCTTCAGCTCCACGCCCGTCTCGGCGGCCACCCGCTCCAGCACGTGGTCGGCGTTGGCGGCGTCCCGTACGGCCGAGGTGGCGAACGGCAGCAGGTCCTCCACGCCCTTGTCCTCGGCGACGACCATCGCCTCCCGGACGGTCGCGGCGAGTTTCCCGACGCCCGCCGGGCTTATGGAGCCGTCCTCGTCGAGGAGTTCGGCCAGGCGCAGTTCCGCCTTGTGGGAGTAGGCGGGCAGGGGGCGGGCACCCCGGTGCGCGTCCACCACCAGCAGGTGAACGGTGTTGGAACCCACGTCGAGGACACCGAGTCTCATGGGGAGCCACGCTACTGCGACGGGACGGTGGCCCGGAGCCCGGCCCGTGGTGCATACCCTGTGTGCGTGGCGAAGACGAAAACGGTGAAGCCGGACAAAGAGGCGAACACGGGCGGGGAGCGGCGGCGGGCCGCGGGCGACGAGGTGGAGCTGGACCACGCCCGGATGTGGGTGGAGTTCCCGGACCCGGCGGACGAGGAGCAGGTGTTCCGGTGCGACCTGACCTGGCTGACCTCCCGCTGGGGCTGCATCTTCGGCCAGGGGTGCCAGGGCATCAGCGCGGGGCGCGCGAGCGACGGCTGCTGCACGCTGGGCGCGCACTTCTCGGACGAGGACGACGAGAAGCGCGTGGCGGCGCACGTGGCGCGGCTCACGCCCGAGAGCTGGCAGTTCCACGCGGAGGGCTCCTCCGGGCGCGGCTGGGTGGAGGTGAACGAGGACGGCGAGCGCCAGACCCGGCTGCACCGGGGCGCGTGCATCTTCCTCAACCGCCCCGGCTTCTCCGGCGGCATCGGCTGCGCGCTGCACACGATGGCCCTGCGGGAGGGCCGCGAGCCGCTGGAGACCAAGCCGGACGTGTGCTGGCAGCTGCCGGTGCGGCGGACGTTCGAGTGGGTGGAACTGCCCGACGGCGAACAGCGGCTGTACGTGTCGATCGGCGAGTACGACCGCCGCGGCTGGGGTCCGGGCGGGCACGACCTGCACTGGTGGTGCACCGGCGCGCCGTCGGCGCACGGGGCGGGCGAGCCGGTGTACGTCTCGTACCGGCCGGAGCTGACGGAGCTGATGGGGCCGGCCGGGTACGCGCGGCTGGCCGAGCTGTGCGAGGAGCGGCTGGCCTCTCAGCTGCCGCTGGTGGCACCGCACCCGGCGGACGGGCCGGCGGGCGGGCCCGCCGCGGGTGCCGCGGGGCCGCCCGCGGGCCGTACCGAGCCGGGGCGTGCGGAGCCGGGGCACACGATGCCGGGGTGAGCGGCCCGGGGTGAGCGGCGTCCGGGTGAAAGGCGCCGGACCGGCGCGGCCGCTAGTCCGGTTGCCCCGCCGGGGGCGATAAGGGCTCCGCGGGCGGTGTGCTCGACGGCGGCTCGGGGGTCGGTTCCGGCGCGGGCGACTCGGACGGCTCGGGCTCCGGGGGCTCGGAGGGGCGCGGCTGGGCGGGCGCCGCGCCGTGCCCGCGCAGGGTGATCACCGCCTTCGCCGGGGCGATCGAGATCCGCGCGGTCCACGCGCCCGCCGGCTCCCGCGAACGGTCCACGGTGACGGTGAAGGCGGCCGACTCGCCGGGCCGCAGCGTCCCGTGCGTACGGTCCAGCCGCAGCCAGGGGGCGTCCACCGAGGCCGTCCAGTCGACCGGGGAGCCGCCGGAGGCGACGAGGGTGACGACGGTGGCGTCCCCGGACGGCTGGGCCTCGACCGTCAGCCGGCCCGGCCCCGTACCGGTGTCCCCGCGCTGCGGGCCCTCCCCGTCGGCTCCGTCGGCTCCGTCCGTGCCGTCCGTACCGGAGGACGGGGTGTCCCGTCCTTCCCCGCCGTCCGCGCCGGCCACATCGATACGGACGCCGGATCCGTCGCGGGAGGCCCCGGCGCCCCCCGTCCGGCTCCCGTCGCCCCGGGGGTCGCCGTACAGGCCGCCCGGGTCCTGCCGCTCGGAGGCCGAGACGGGGGCGCCGCCCGGGCCGCCGTCCACCGGCGGCGCGCCGCGGTACGCGGCCCACAGCGCCAGCAGCGGCGCGGCGACGACGGTGGCGACGACCGTGGTGGTCACCGCGCGGCTGCGCAGCCGGTCGAAGCGCTCGGCCCGGTCCCGGACGTTGACGGGGAAGCCGCGCCGGTCGAAGCGCGGGGTGTGCCGGGCCCGTGCGCGCTGCGCGGCGAGCATCGCGGCGTGCACCTCCGCCCGCGGGGCGGGGAGCACGGTGAGCGCGCCGACATCCGCGGGGGCGGTGCCCGGCCACGGGCCGCCCGCCAGCACCCGCTCGGCGGTACGGCGGCACTCGGGGCACTCGTCCACGTGCCGCACCAGCTCCCGGCGCAGCGCGCTGCCCAGCAGCACCTCCCGGTCCCCGGCGAGCCGGGCGACGGCCGGGCAGCCGCCCCGGTCGACGACGGCGAGCGCGGTGCGGGTGCGCTCCACCTCGCAGGCGGCGCTGGACAGCAGCAGCTCGGTGCCGTCGTGATCCGTGCCGAGGACGGCGGCGACCTCGTGGACCGGCAGGTGGTGGCGTACGGCCAGTTCCAGGGCCTCGCGCTGCTCGGGGCCGGTGCCGGCGGCCTCCGGCCAGGCGAGCGCGGCCAGCTCGCGGCGGCGCGCGGTGGCCAGGGGGCCGGGCAGCTCCGGGGGTTCGGGGCGGACGCCGTGGCGCTCGGCCAGGAGCCGCAGGCAGGACCAGCGGGCCAGCGCGTACAGCCAGGGCCGGTGCAGTGCCGTGTCGGCGGGGGTGCGGCCGCGGCGGCGCTGCCGCTCGGCGACGGCCAGGGCCTCGCCGAGGACGGAGACGGCCGCCTCGTGCTCGCACATGACGGACAGGCAGTAGGTGAACAGCCCGTCCAGGTGGTCCCGGTAGGGGTCGACGGGCACCGGCGGCCGGGCCGCGGCGCGGTGCGTGCCACGGTGCGCCCGGTGTACGCCGGTGGTGTGCGTGGGGTGCTCGCGCCGAGTGCTCATCACCCAGCCGACCGTAGGCGGAAGGCCGGGCATCACTGGTGATGCTTGCGTGGGTTTAACCCTTACGGGTGACGATCTGCGGTAAAACGCACAAACGCTCAACGGTGGGTGGCAGGGGGGTGCGCGAGGGCGCACGGGGGCCGGGCTCATACGGTGTCCACGGTGTCCGCCCCGCCCCGCCGGTCCGCTCCCCGGCCGCCCCGTGCCCGCCGGCGCCCGGTTGTCAGAGGCTCCGGCTACCGTGAGGCCCATGGCTGCCCGCAAGTCGTCCGCCAAGGACCGCCCCGCCTACCGCTGCACCGAGTGCGGCTACACCACCGCCAAGTGGCTCGGCCGCTGCCCGGAGTGCCACGCCTGGGGCACCGTCGAGGAGACCGGCGGCACCCCGGCCGTCCGCACCACCGCGCCCGGCCGGGTCTCGTCCCCCGCGCTGCCCATCGGGCAGGTGAACGGGCAGGTGGCCACCGCGCGCAGTACGGGCGTGCCGGAGCTGGACAGGGTGCTGGGCGGCGGGCTGGTGCCGGGCGCGGTGGTGCTGCTGGCGGGCGAGCCGGGGGTGGGCAAGTCCACGCTTCTGCTGGACGTCGCGGCCAAGGCGGCCGACGCCGACCGCCGCACGCTCTACGTCACCGGCGAGGAGTCGGCCGGGCAGGTGCGGCTGCGGGCGGACCGGATCGGGGCGATAAGCGACCACCTGTACCTGGCGGCCGAGACGGACCTGTCGGCCGTCCTGGGCCATCTGGACGAGGTGAAGCCCTCGCTGCTGGTCCTGGACTCGGTGCAGACGGTCGCCTCCCCCGAGATCGACGGCGCGCCCGGCGGCATGGCGCAGGTGCGGGAGGTGGCCGGGGCGCTGATCCGGGCCTCCAAGGAGCGCGGGATGTCCACGCTGCTGGTGGGCCACGTCACCAAGGACGGCGCCATCGCCGGTCCGCGCCTGCTGGAGCACCTGGTGGACGTGGTCCTGCAGTTCGAGGGCGACCGGCACGCCCGGCTGCGGCTGGTGCGCGGTGTGAAGAACCGCTACGGCGCCACCGACGAGGTGGGCTGCTTCGAGCTGCACGACGAGGGCATCACCGGTCTGGCCGACCCGTCGGGCCTCTTCCTCACCCGCCGGGACGAGCCCGTGCCCGGCACCTGTCTGACCGTCACCCTGGAGGGCCGCCGCCCGCTGGTGGCCGAGGTGCAGTCGCTGACGGTCGACTCGCAGATCCCCTCCCCCCGGCGCACCACGTCCGGGCTGGAGACCTCGCGCGTGTCGATGATGCTGGCCGTGCTGGAGCAGCGGGGCCGGATCAACGCGCTGGGCAAGCGGGACGTCTACACCGCCACCGTCGGCGGGGTGCGGCTGTCGGAGCCCGCGGCCGATCTGGCCATGGCGCTCGCGCTGGCCAGCGCCGCCAGCGACACGCCGCTCCCGAAGAACCTGGTGGCCATCGGCGAGGTGGGGCTGGCCGGCGAGGTCAGGCGTGTGACGGGTGTGCAGCGCCGGCTGGCGGAGGCCGCGCGGCTGGGCTTCACCCACGCCCTGGTGCCCACCGACCCGGGCAGGATCCCGTCGGGAATGCGGGTGCGGGAGGTGGCGGACATAGGGGAGGCGCTGCGGGTCCTGCCCGCCCGGCCGCCCCGGCCGGACCGCTCCGAACGGGAGGGGCGCGACGGGGCCGATCGGAGCACGCCGCACGAGGGCTGACACCGCCGGTAGACTTTGCCCTGGTCTCGCCCGTACGTACGCATGACCCGAAGGAGTGCCGTGGCAGCCAACGACCGGGCAGCAACCGGCGCCGACGGCCTGTTGCGCGCCTCACTGAGCGCGGTCGCGCCTGGTACGGCCCTGCGCGACGGCCTGGAGCGCGTGCTGCGGGGGAACACCGGCGGGCTCATCGTCCTGGGCATGGACAAGACCGTCGAGGCTCTGTGCTCGGGCGGTTTCGTGCTGGACGTGGAGTTCAGCGCGACGCGGCTGCGCGAGCTGTGCAAGCTGGACGGCGCGCTGATCCTCGACAAGGACATCACCAAGATCGTGCGGGCGGGCGTACAGCTCGTGCCGGACGCCTCGATCCCGACGGAGGAGACGGGCACCCGGCACCGCACCGCGCAGCGGGTGTCGATCCAGACCGGCTTCCCGGTGGTGTCGGTCAGCCAGTCGATGCGGCTGATCGCGCTGTACGTGGACGGCCAGCGGCGCGTGCTGGAGGACTCGGCGGCGATCCTGTCCCGGGCCAACCAGGCGCTGGCGACGCTGGAGCGCTACAAGCTGCGGCTGGACGAGGTGGCGGGCACGCTCTCCGCGCTGGAGATCGAGGACCTGGTGACGGTCCGGGACGTCTCCGCGGTGTCGCAGCGGCTGGAGATGGTGCGGCGGATCGCCACGGAGATCGCCGAGTACGTGGTGGAGCTGGGCACGGACGGGCGGCTGCTCTCCCTCCAGCTCGACGAGCTGATCGCGGGTGTGGAGCCCGAGCGCGAGCTGGTCGCCCGCGACTACGTGCCCGAGCCGACCGCCAAGCGGTCCCGCACCGTGGGCGAGGCGCTGACCGAGCTGGACCGGCTGACCCATACCGAGCTGCTCGAACTGCCCACGGTGGCCAAGGCCCTGGGGTACAGCGGGTCGCCGGAGACGCTGGACTCGGCCGTCTCGCCGCGCGGTTACCGCCTGCTGGCGAAGGTGCCGCGGCTGCCGAACGCCGTGATCGAGCGGCTGGTCGAGCACTTCGGCGGGCTGCAGAAGCTGCTGGCCGCGAGCGTGGACGACCTGCAGGCCGTCGACGGGGTGGGCGAGGCGCGGGCCAGGTCGGTCCGCGAGGGCCTGTCGCGGCTGGCGGAGTCGTCGATCCTGGAGCGGTACGTCTGACGCGTTCGGTCCGGGCGGGGCCGCCGCGCCCGCCCGGCCCCGTCCGGTCCGCGGCGCGGACCGGACGTTCCCCGGTTCAGTCCTTGGTGAGGACGAACGAGATGCGCACCTTCTCCAGGCCCTCCACCTCGGCCTCGACCAGATAGGTGCCGGCCTTCGCCCCGGCGCCCGGCGTGCCGCACTCGGGCGTGCTGTGCCTGCGGTCCCACTCCAGGGTGCGGACGGCCGTTCCGCCCGCCGGGACCTTGTAGAGGGCCGAGCGGGCGCCCTTCGGGCAGTGCTCGGACTTCCAGACCTTCTCGTCGCCGTCCTCGGCTTCGATGATGGTGAAGGCCGTGGCACCGGTGCCGAAGTCGACCTTGCAGGCGCCGCCGCCCTCGTTGCGCACGGTCAGCCGGAAGACGGGCTTCTCGCCGGGCGCGTACCGGTTCTCCTCACTGCGCAGCGTCACCTCGACCGAGCCGGGGCGGCAGTCGGGGAGGGTGGAGTCGGCAGGCACGGCCTCGACCCCGCCCGAGACGACACCGGCGGATCCGCCGCCCGCTCCTGCGGCACCCGGACCGCCCGAACCGGAACCGTTCGCGCCGCCTTCGCCCTCGCCGTCCGCGCCCCCGCCGCCGGATCCGGATCCGGCCGGTCCTTCCGTGTCACCGCCCCCGCCGCCGGTGCCTCCCGAACCGCCCGATCCCCCCGAACCGCCGGTGCCTCCGTCGGACTCCTCGCGCCCGCCGGGGCGTTCGCTGATCAGGGACTCGGACGAGGACGGCCCGGGTGTGATGGTGCCCGGCACCTCACCGCCGCCCTGCTTCCCGCCCTGGTCGCTCCCGCCGCCTCCGCCCGGCCCTCCGGACCTGACGGCCCATATGACGAGCAGTGCCAGGACCAGCAGGAGCGCAAGCATGACCGCCCTTCGCCTCCAGTAGATGGAGGAGGGAAGGGGCCCAACCGGATTGCGCAGAGATCCCACGCGCAAACCTTACGAGACATCATGTGCCCCATACGGTCTTACCCGCCGCACTGAAGACCAACTTTTATGATGAACGGCCCGGCAGAGCCCGGCGACCGTCAGGGGTGACGCCCGACTGTTGCGGGGAGTGACCGTACGCTTCCTTTTCGTACCGTTCACGCATGAGCAGTGATCTTCGAAGCGACCCCCTCGGTCCTCCCCCGGGTGCCTCCCGGGGCGCCTCCCGGGGCGCCTCCCCGGACGGCCTCCACAGCGACCTCTACCGGGATGTCGCCGACTTCGCGCACGGCACCCCGGACTGGCTGCACTCGCTCGCCGAGTACGGCACCGAGGGCGGTCTGCTGGTCCTCGCCGCGCTGCTGGCGGCGGCGTGCTGGCGGGTCCGGCGCGCCGAGCCGGGGATCCTGGCCCGGGCCCTGCTGGGCGGGGCCGCGGTGGCTGCGGCGTACGGCCTCAGCGAGGCCGTCAAGCTGGTCGTACGGGAGGAGCGGCCCTGCCGTGCCGTGGCGGGCGCGCCGGCCCCGATCGCCCCCTGCCCGAAGCCGGGCGACTGGTCCTTCCCCAGCAACCACGCCACCATCGCCGCCGCCGCGGCGGTGGCCGTCGTACTGGTCTGGCGGGCGATGGCCTGGCTGGTGCTGCCGCTGGCGGTGCTGACGGCCTTCTCCCGGGTGTTCCTGGGAGTGCACTACCCGCACGACGTGGTGGCGGGCGCGCTGCTGGGCGCGGCCGCGGTACTGCTGGTGACCCGTTCGGCGGCCGGGCCCGCGACCGCGCTGACAAACCGGGTGCGGACCGGGCTCGGCTACACCGGCCCCGCCTCGTAGACGACGATCGCCGCCGGTCCCGGCCTCCGCCGGAAGCCGGGCGGCACTCCCCCCGAACGAAAGGGACACATCGGGACGGGTGGTGCCTGCCGTCCATCGGCGCGGGCCGCTTCGCCGTCGCGCCCCTCCGTGTCAGGATCGGAGACGCCATGACTGCGACCACATCCGAGCACAGCGCCACCGGTCTGACCGCGACCGGCCTCCTTCCCCCCGAGTCCCCTTCCCCCTCCGACCTCCACGGACCGGTCATCGACTGGTTCGGCGAACACGCCCGCGACCTGCCCTGGCGCCGCCCCGAGGCGGGCGCCTGGGGCGTGATGGTCAGCGAGTTCATGCTCCAGCAGACGCCCGTCAGCCGGGTGCTGCCCGTGTACGAGCAGTGGCTCGCCCGCTGGCCGCGCCCCGCCGACCTGGCCGCCGAGCCGCCCGGCGAGGCGGTGCGCGCCTGGGGCCGGCTGGGCTATCCCCGCCGGGCCCTGCGGCTGCACGGCGCCGCCGCCGCCATAACGGAACGGCACGGCGGCGACGTGCCCAAGGAACACGCACAGCTCCTGGCCCTGCCGGGGGTGGGCGAGTACACGGCCGCGGCCGTGGCCTCCTTCGCCTACGGGCAACGGCACCCGGTGCTGGACACCAACGTCCGGCGGGTCTTCGCCCGCGCGTTCGGCGGCCGCGAGTTCCCCCCGACCGCCACCACCGCCGCCGAGCGCAGACTCGCCCGGACCGTCCTGCCCGAGGAGGACGCGACGGCGGCGCGCTGGGCGGCGGCCACGATGGAGCTGGGCGCCCTGGTGTGCACGGCCCGCAAGCCGGACTGCGAGAACTGCCCGGTCATGGACCTGTGCGCCTGGCGCCGTGCCGGCTCGCCCGCGCACGACGGTCCGCCGCGTCGCGGCCAGAGCTACGCGGGCACCGACCGCCAGGTACGCGGCAGGCTGCTGGCCGTGCTGCGCGAGGCCGTGGGGCCGGTGTCGCAGGCCGCGCTGGACGCGGTGTGGGACGAGCCGGTGCAGCGGGCGCGCGCGCTGGACGGGCTGGTCGCGGACGGGCTGGTCGAGCCGCTGGAGAACGGCGTCTACCGGCTTCCCCAGGGCCGGGGTCCGGCCATGTGAGACGGGGTGCGGCGGTCACGGCCGCCGCACCCGCCCGCCGCGGTGCGGCGGGCGGGTGCGGGAATCAGTCGCAGACCTCCGACCACTCACGGCTCAGGACCAGCCCGCTCGTCCGCTCCTCGGCCAGCGAGTACCGGTTGCCCGACTCGTCCCGGAAGACCGCCTCGGTGCCGTGCGGCCCCTCGAGCGGTTCCTGGAGGAACTCCACGCCCCGTTCCACCAGCCACTCGTACGCGGAGCGGCAGTCGTCCGTCCGCAGCACACCCGCTCCCAGGACCCCTTTGCGGACCAGCCCGGCCAGCGCCCGGGCCGACTCGGGGTCGATGCCGGGTCCGTATGCCGGCACCAGCGTCAGCCCGACGTCCGGCTGGCCCCTGGCTCCGACGGTGATCCGGCGCGTTCCGTTCTCGGTGGCATCGCCGCGTACCTCGAAGCCGAGCTTCTCGGTGAAGAACCTCAGGTCCCGCTCCTGGTCGGTGGACCAGACGGTGGCTGCGGCCAGACCCTTGATCATGGTGCCTCCCATGGTCGCGGACGTGCGGTCCACCGTGGGCAGCGCGCCCACCGGCCCGTCCCTCCAGGATCGCGCCGTGTGCGGCGGTCCGTCCACAGTACGGTGCGGCACCGCGGTGCGATCCGCCAAACCCCTTACGCCTCAGGTGAGTTGGCATAGCCTTGGGGGCGGGCGCCCGCCGGGCCGCACGCCGCCTCAGGCCGTCGCCGGACCACCGTCAGACCACCACCAGTCCACAGGGCCGTCGGGGGAGGGCCGAATGGAAGAAGCCGTCGCGAGAATCCCCTCGAACAGGGCCGCGCCCCTGGTCCGCGAGCTGTTCGCCGACCTCCCGCCGGCCTGCGACGGCCCCCGGCTGGTGGCGGGGCTGGTGTCGTTCCGGGGCCTGCGGCCCGAGCGGACGTACGACGACGTGGCACGGATCGCCCGGGAGCTGGTGCGGATCGCCCGGCCGGGCGGCGGCAGGGCGCCGGAGGACCCGGCCGACCGGCCCGTGGCCCTGGTCCTGGGGCGGACCCTGGCCGCGCTCGGCGAGCTGGACCTCGACGACGTGGAGGCCGTCCGCATGGGACCGCAGGACTGCGCGCGGCGACTGCGCCGGGCCGTCCCCGGCGCCGACCGGGAGCTGACCGGCGAGCAGGCCTGGTTCCACGACCAGCTGCTGGACAACGTCTGCCTGCACGTCCTGCACTTCCTGATCCGGCACTCGCCGTACGTCGCCGGGCACCTGGCCGAGCAGAGCCACCGCATACGGCAGCTCGTCGACCTCAACGACGCCGACGCCGTGCGCCGCCCCCTGCCCTCCCCCGAGGACCTCGCCTTCGAGGAGGAGTACGCCGCCTTCCTCGTCCGGCGGCACAACCGCCTGACCATCCACGGCATCGACCTGCCCAACGCCCCCGGAAGCTGGCCGCTGGACGCCACCTATCTGAGCCTGGGCGCCGAGTTCGCCACCCCCGTCGAGGGGTCGTCCGGGCAGCCGGCGCTGCCCGCCGACCGCGCCCTGGCCGGACAGGAGCGGGTACTGCTGCGCGGAGTGGCCGGATCGGGGAAGACCACGCTGGTGCAGTGGCTGGCCGTGGCGGTCACCCGCAACGACCTGCCCGGGGAGCTGGCCGCGCTGCGCGGCCGGGTGCCCTTCGTGCTGCCCGTGCGGCACTTCGCACGCGAGGGCTTCCCGGCGCCCGAGGAGTTCTTGTCCGTGGGGCGCTGCCGGGCGGCGCTGCCGGGCGGCGAGCCTCCCGGCTGGGCCGTCCGGGTGCTGGTCGAGGGACGGGCGCTGCTGCTGGTGGACGGGATCGACGAGGCGCCCGAGGCCCGCCGGGAGGAGCTGCGGGCGGGGCTGCGCAGACTGCTGCACATCCACCCCGGCACGGTCTGCCTGGTCACCACCCGGCCGTCGGCCGTCGAGCCCGACTGGCTGGCCCGGGAGGGGTTCAGCGAGCTGATGCTGGCGCCGATGAGCCGCGACCAGGTGGCGGAGTTCATCCGCCACTGGCACCGGGCCGCCCGGCGCGACGGCGGCGGGGACCAGGAGCGGCTCGCCGGCTACGAGCAGCGGCTGCTGCACTCGGTGCGGGTCTACCGGGAGCTGCGCCGGCTGGCCACCAACCCCTTGATGTGCGGTCTGATCTGCGCCCTGAACAGGGACCGCGCCGGGACGCTGCCGCAGGGCCGCAAGGAGCTGTACGACGCGGCCATGGACATGCTGCTCCAGCGACGCGACCCGGAGCGCGACGTGCTGCACGCCGACGACGTCGAGCTCCAGCGCGCGCCGCGCGAGCGGCTGCTGCAGAAGCTCGCGCACCGGATGCTGACCGAGGACCGCACGGATCTGGACCGGGAGAGCGCCGTCGCGGTGCTCGACTCCCATCTGCCCGCCATCCCGGCCGCCCGCGGCCAGGGGGACGCGGAGAAGATCTTCGGCCATCTGCTGCACCGCACCGGGCTGCTGCGCGAGTCGGACGACGGCCGGGTGGAGTTCGTGCACCGGACCTTCCAGGACTATCTGAGCGCCAAGGAGATCGTGGCGCGGGGACGGTTCGGGGATCTGGTGGACCACGCCCACGAGGCGGGATGGGAGGAGATCGTCCGGATGGCCGCCGCCCACGCCCGGCCCGACGAGTGCGCGCGCTTCATCGAACAGCTGCTGGCTCCCTGCGGGCATCTGAAGACCTCCGAGACCAAGCACCGCAGGCTGATGGCGGCGGCCTGTCTGGAACACGTCACAGAACTGGATCCGGAGACACGGAGGCTGGTGCGCGACCGCACCGAGAAGATCGTCAGCCCCACCGATCCGCTGGGCGCCCGCAACCTGGGGTGGATCGGGCCCGTCGTGCTGGAGCTGCTGCCCGATCCGGCGGCCGTACCGGACGACAAGGCGTATCTGCTCGCCATCACCGCGACACGGGTGCGGGACGAGGCGGCCGTCGACTATCTGGTACGGCTGCGGGACCGGTCGTCGCTGAGGGTGAGGGCGGAGCTCGCGCGGGCCTGGCGCAACTTCGACACCGCCCGCTACGCCCGCGAGATCGTCTCCCGGCTGGACCCGGAGGGGCTGTACTTCCCCGTCTCCGACCTCTCCGAGCTGCGGGCGCTGCGCGACATGGGCGGCCGGGACCGCATCCAGATCGCGGGCGGCTTCACTCCGGAGGAACTGCTGCACGGCACGGTGCGCGACCGGCTGACGCATCTGTGGCTCGCCTACGACCTCGGGGTCGACATGGGATGGCTGAGCGCCTTTCCGCGGCTGCACACCATCCGGGTGAATCCGCGGCTGCCCCGGGTCGGCGGGGTTCCGGAGGGCGTCCGGATCATCGCGCGCTGAGCCGGCCCCGGCGCGCGGTGGTCCGGACGCCCTCGCACACACGGGCGCGGCCCGGGACCGTGTGTGCGGTCCCGGGCCGCGCCCGTGTGACTTCCGTGTGGCGTGTGGCTCGGTGACGCCCCGCGCCTCACGCCTCCTTGGAGAGGTTCGGGCCGCCGCCCGCCGCGGACTCCACCGGAGGGGCGTCCGGCAGGGCCGACTTCTCCTCGCCGCGGAAGGTGAACTCCTTCGCCTCACCCTCGCCCTCGGTGTCGACGACCACGATGTGACCGGGGCGCAGCTCGCCGAAGAGGATCTTCTCCGACAGCACGTCCTCGATCTCCCGCTGGATCGTCCGGCGCAGCGGCCGGGCGCCCAGGACGGGGTCGTAGCCCTTCTTGGCGAGCAGCTTCTTGGCGTCACCGCTGAGCTCGATGCCCATGTCGCGGTCCTTGAGCCGCTCGTCCACCTTGGCGACCATCAGGTCGACGATCCGGATGATGTCTTCCTCGGTGAGCTGGTGGAAGACGACGGTGTCGTCGACACGGTTGAGGAACTCCGGCCGGAAGTGCTGCTTGAGCTCCTCGTTGACCTTGGCCTTCATCCGCTCGTAGCCGGTCTTGGCGTCGCCCTGGGCGGCGAAGCCCAGGTTGAAGCCCTTGGAGATGTCCCGGGTGCCGAGGTTGGTCGTCATGATGATGACGGTGTTCTTGAAGTCCACGACCCGGCCCTGGGAGTCGGTCAGACGACCGTCCTCCAGGATCTGCAGCAGCGAGTTGAAGATGTCCGGGTGGGCCTTCTCGACCTCGTCGAACAGGACGACCGAGAACGGCTTGCGGCGGACCTTCTCCGTGAGCTGGCCGCCCTCCTCGTACCCCACGTAGCCGGGGGGCGAGCCGAAGAGCCGCGAGACGGTGTGCTTCTCGCTGAACTCCGACATGTCGAGGGAGATCAGGGCGTCCTCGTCACCGAAGAGGAACTCCGCCAGCGTCTTGGACAGCTCGGTCTTACCGACGCCGGACGGGCCCGCGAAGATGAACGAGCCACCGGGGCGCTTGGGGTCCTTCAGGCCCGCCCTGGTGCGGCGGATGGCCTGGGAGAGCGCCTTGATGGCGTCCTCCTGCCCGATGACGCGCTTGTGCAGCTCGTCCTCCATGCGCAGCAGGCGCGAGGACTCCTCCTCGGTGAGCTTGAAGACCGGGATGCCAGTGGCCGTGGCCAGGACCTCGGCGATCAGCTCCTCGTCCACCTCGGCGACGACGTCCATGTCGCCGGCCTTCCACTCCTTCTCCCGCTTGGCCTTGGCCGCCAGGAGCTGCTTCTCGGTGTCGCGGAGGGAAGCCGCCTTCTCGAAGTCCTGCGAGTCGATCGCGGACTCCTTCTCCCGGCGCACGTTCGCGATCTTCTCGTCGAACTCGCGCAGGTCCGGCGGTGCGGTCATCCGGCGGATGCGCATCCTGGAGCCGGCCTCGTCGATCAGGTCGATCGCCTTGTCCGGCAGGAAGCGGTCCGAGATGTAGCGGTCGGCGAGCTGCGCGGCGGCCACCAGGGCGGCGTCCGTGATGGACACCCGGTGGTGCGCCTCGTAGCGGTCGCGCAGACCCTTGAGGATCTCGATGGTGTGCGGCAGCGACGGCTCGGCGACCTGGATGGGCTGGAAGCGGCGCTCCAGGGCCGCGTCCTTCTCCAGGTGCTTGCGGTACTCGTCCAGCGTCGTCGCGCCGATGGTCTGGAGCTCCCCGCGGGCCAGCATCGGCTTGAGGATGCTGGCGGCGTCGATCGCGCCCTCGGCCGCGCCCGCACCCACCAGGGTGTGGAGCTCGTCGATGAACAGGATGATGTCGCCGCGGGTGCGGATCTCCTTGAGGACCTTCTTCAGGCGCTCCTCGAAGTCACCGCGGTAGCGGGACCCGGCGACCAGGGCGCCCAGGTCCAGCGTGTACAGGTGCTTGTCCTTGAGCGTCTCGGGCACCTCGCCCTTGACGATGGCCTGGGCCAGGCCCTCGACGACCGCCGTCTTGCCGACGCCGGGCTCGCCGATGAGGACCGGGTTGTTCTTGGTGCGGCGGGACAGCACCTGCATGACCCGCTCGATCTCCTTCTCGCGCCCGATGACCGGGTCGAGCTTGGACTCGCGGGCCGCCTGGGTGAGGTTGCGGCCGAACTGGTCCAGCACCAGGGAGGTCGAGGGAGTGCCCTCGGCGGGGCCGCCCGCGGTGGCCGCCTCCTTGCCCCCGGAGTAGCCGGAGAGCAGCTGGATGACCTGCTGCCGCACCCGGTTGAGGTCGGCGCCGAGCTTGACGAGGACCTGGGCGGCGACGCCCTCGCCCTCGCGGATCAGGCCGAGCAGGATGTGCTCGGTGCCGATGTAGTTGTGGCCGAGCTGAAGGGCCTCGCGGAGCGACAGCTCCAGGACCTTCTTGGCACGGGGGGTGAAGGGGATGTGGCCGGAGGGGGCCTGCTGGCCCTGGCCGATGATCTCCTCCACCTGCTGGCGGACCGCCTCGAGCGAAATCCCGAGGCTCTCCAGTGCCTTAGCGGCGACACCCTCACCCTCGTGGATCAGGCCCAGGAGGATGTGCTCGGTGCCGATGTAGTTGTGGTTGAGCATCCGGGCTTCTTCCTGAGCCAGGACGACAACCCGCCGCGCGCGGTCGGTGAACCTCTCGAACATCGTTAATCGCTCCTCAGAGCGGTCAGGCAGTAAGGGGTCGGTCCCCTCCCTGTCCTTCCGCAGCTTAGTCCCGCAAGCGGGGACCGCTCATTCCAACTGCCGACACCCGTCCGGATCGCTCCCGCGCTGGCGGGGGAGGAGAGCCCGTTACCTCTCGCCCTCGTCCCGAACAGCCGACAACAGTTCCAACCCGATGGTGCGAGACGATGTTCCCGCAGGCCAGACATATCCGCCCGCTTCCGCTACGCCGACGGCGAACGCCTCTGGGCCGCCACGTCCGTCCACCGCTCCATCGCCGGTGCCGCACCCCCGTTCCACGTGGGATTTCTTCACCGACTTCTTACCCCGGGACACTGACAGTCCATGCCGGGCAAGGGGGGTACATCCGCTACTGGCGAACACTCTTGCGTGGCGTACCGCACCTTCCCCACCCGCCCGCCGGACACCTGGAGTGCCGGACCGTGACCCCGGGTAAGGGGTGCTTCGGCCGGCGCGTGGGCAGAACGCGAGCCGGTGGCCGCGCCGTACACGGCGCATGTGACGTACACGACGCGCACGGGCGCCTCACCAAGGCGCCCGGCGACCACCCCGCCGCCCCGGCCGCACGCGTCCCCGGGAGGCCGCGGCACGGCTGCGGCCTCCCGGACGGGGGCACGAGGCGTCCCTCGCCGGTCCGGTGAGCGCGGCGGCGACGGACACCGCCGCACGCGGCTCGCCCGCGACTCAGGCGTTCGCCTTCTCGTAGGCCTCGCGGATGTTGGCGGGGACACGGCCGCGGTCGTTGACCTCGTAGCCGTTCTCCTTCGCCCAGGCGCGGATCTTCGCGGTGTCCTGGCTTCCGCCGCCGGCGGACGGACGGGACTTGCCGCGAGCCGAACGGCCACCGGTGCGACGACCGTTCTTGACGTAAGGCTCCAGCAGACCCCGGAGCTTGTCCGCGTTGGCGGTGGTGAGGTCGATCTCGTAGGTCTTGCCGTCGAGAGCGAACGTCACGGTCTCGTCGGCCTCACCGCCGTCGATGTCGTCGACAAGAAGGACCTGAACCTTCTGCGCCACCGGTTACTCCCATTCGTCGTGTGTGGTCAGTCACCGAAAACCGATTACTGATACTGACGGTGAAAGCAAACCGCTTTTCCCGGGAAAACACAAACCCTCCGGGAACATTGCCGAGCCGATCCGGCCGGATTGGAGGGACCTTTCGGACATAGGGCGCACGAAGCGGGTGCCTCATAGGTGCAGCAGCATCCGCGTGTTGCCCAAGGTGTTGGGTTTCACTCGTTCGAGACCCAGGAACTCGGCTACACCTTCGTCATAGGAACGCAGCAGCTCGCTGTAGACATCCCCGTCCACCGGCGTCTCGCCGATCTCGGTGAAGCCGTGCCGGGCGAAGAAGTCCACTTCGAAGGTGAGGCAGAAAATTCGCCGGACTCCCAGCCAGCGCGCGGTCTGCAGCAACTTCTCCAGCACCAGGTGCCCCACTCCCGTGCCCCTGAGCGCGGGGTCGACGGCGAGCGTGCGGACCTCCGCCAGGTCCTCCCACATCACGTGGAGGGCACCGCAGGCGACCACCTCGCCGTCGTGGTCGCGTTCGGCGACCCAGAACTCCTGGATGTCCTCGTAAAGCGTCACCATCGCTTTGTCGAGGAGGATGCGGTCGCGCGCGTAGGCGTCGATGAGACGGCGCACGGTGCGCACATCACTGGTTCTCGCCCTGCGGACGGTGACCTCGCTTACAGGGCTCACGGGGCTTACGCGACTTACGGCTTCTGGCATGTCGGGACGCTATCGCTCCGGAGAACCCCGGCCCTCGGCGGGGGCACCGGGGTGCGTGTCGTCGAGATGCGCGACGCGCAAGGCGTCCCGCAGCGCTTCCGTCTGTTCCGGCGACATCATCCCGAAGAAGGCCACCAGTGCCGCCGCGGGGTTGTCGCTCGCCGCCCAGGCCTCGTTCATGAGTGCCGCGGAGTAGGCGGCCCGGGTGGAGACGGCTTCATATCGATAGGCCCGGCCCTCGCGCTCTCGCCGCAGCCATCCCTTCTCCCGCAGGTTGTCCATTACGGTCATGACCGTGGTGTAGGCGATCGGCCGTTCACGCCGGAGGTCGTCGAGCACTTCTCTCACCGTGACCGGGCGGTTCCACTGCCATACCCGCGTCATGACCGCGTCTTCCAACTCTCCCAGTGGCCGAGGCACACCAAGAACGATAGCCGCATATGAACGGCATTGAGCACTTTGTTTTGGCCGGACGGTAAACAAAGAGGAGCGCGCACCGGGAAGGCGAACCTCCCGGTGCGCGCTCCCGCGCCGCCGCGGCCTCCGCCGCCCTGCGGTACGCGCCGCTAGCTCCTGGACGCGCCGTCCGCCGACGACGCGGCGCGCGCGGACTCGGCCTGCGCCAGAGCGCGGTCCACCGCGGCGTCCTCCTTGGACTTGTTGGCACCGCCCTGGCTCTTGACGATCGTCACGATGAGAGCGGTGAAGGCCACGGCCATCACCACGGACGGGGTGAGTGCGGCGATGTACTCCATGCCGGATCAGCCTCCTTGGATACCGGACCTCCAGCCTACCGGCGGCTCCGCCGGGCCCTCGCTGCCGGGCCCTCGCGAGGGCCCGGCAGCGAGCCGCGCGTCAGGCCGGGAGGGCCTGACGGCACGCCCCTGACGGACTACCGGGCGGGAAGACCTCGGCCGGGGTGGGGACCGGGCGCGGTACGGCCGCCGGGCGGCCGCGGCCCGGGGGCTCCGGCGTCCGGGACGTCCGGAAGGGTTCCGCGGGCGCCGCCGGCCGTTCGCAGCGCCGCAGCAGCACGGCGCGGCGTCGGGTCTCCGCCTCGCCGGTCCCGTGGGCGCACAGTTCGCGCAACGCCCTCAGATCCTCCGCGCGCGGCGCACAGCCCAGCGCGAGGGCCTCCTCCAGCCGCGCGAGGTACCCCGGGGCCGAGCCCGGCAGTGCGGCGCGGTAGCGGTCGAGGTCCGCCGGCAGGAAGGCCCTCAGCCGGTCCGCCTCACGGCTCGCCTCGTCCAGCGCGTCGGCCAGCCACAGACACGCGCGCACCACCTCGGCGCACTCCCCCGCCACCCCTTCCGGGCCCCGCCCGCCGGCGTGCGCGGACGGCCGGGCGGGGGCGGGACGGAGGACGAGAGCGAGTGCGCTGCGCAGAACGCGCAGCTCGTCCGGACCGAGGACCATGGCGCCTCGGGAACCATAGGGCGTGGGCATACGGCGACATTACGACAGGAACCAACGAAACAGACATATCGCCGCCCTGCTGTGTCCCGTCCCGCACCCGGTCCTGTGCTCAGCCGCTCAGCCGCTCAGCCCCGCGCCATGTTCCGCTCGTAGACCAGGCGCAGCCCGATCAGCGTCAGCCACGGCTCGTGCTCGTCGATCCCCGTGGACTCGCCCAGCACCATCGGGGCCAGGCCGCCGGTGGCGATGACGGTCACGTCCTCCGGGTCGTCGGCCAGTTCGCGGGCCATCCGCTCCACCACACCGTCCACCTGTCCGGCGAAGCCGTAGAGGATGCCGGACTGCATCGCCTCGACGGTGTTCTTGCCGATGACGCTGCGCGGCCTGGCCAGCTCGATCTTGCGCAGCTGCGCACCGCGCACGCCGAGTGCCTCGACCGAGATCTCGATGCCCGGCGCGATGGCGCCACCGGTGTACTCGCCCCGGGCGGAGACCGCGTCGAAGGTGGTGGCGGTGCCGAAGTCCACGACGACGCACGGTCCGCCGTACAGCTCCACCGCGGCCACCGCGTTGATGATCCGGTCCGCGCCGACCTCCTTGGGGTTGTCCGTGACGACCGGCATACCGGTCTTGACACCCGGCTCGACGAGGACGGAGGGGATGTCGCCGTAGTGGCGGCGCGTCACCTCGCGCAGTTCGTGCAGGACGGAGGGGACGGTGGAGCAGATGGCGATGCCGTCGATGCCGTCGCCCAGGTCCTCGCCGAGCAGCGGGTGCATGCCCATCAGTCCCTGGAGGAGCACGGCCCACTCGTCGGCGGTGCGGCGGGCCTCGGTGGAGATCCGCCAGTGCTCGACGATCTCGTCGCCGTCGAACAGGCCGAGGACGGTGTGGGTGTTGCCGACGTCGATCGTGAGCAGCATCAGTCGCTCTCCTGTCCGCCCGCGCCGCCGCGGGCCTCGTCACGCAGGTCAAGGCCGATGTCGAGGATCGGGGAGGAGTGGGTGAGCGCTCCGACCGCCAGGTAGTCCACACCGGTGTCCGCGTACGCGCGGGCGTTCGCCAGGGTGAGGCGGCCGGAGGACTCCAGCTTCGCCCGGCCGGCGACCAGCGCGACCGCCTCGGCCGTCTGCCCCGGGGTGAAGTTGTCCAGCAGGATCAGATCGGCGCCCTCGGCGAGGACGGGCTCGATCTGGTCCAGCCGGTCCACCTCCACCTCGATCGGCACACCGGGGAACTCCTCGCGCACCCGCTTGAACGCCTCGGCCACCCCGCCCGCGGCGATCACGTGGTTGTCCTTGATCAGCGCGGCGTCCGACAGCGACATCCGGTGGTTGACCCCGCCGCCGCAGCGCACCGCGTACTTCTCCAGGGCGCGCAGCCCGGGAGTGGTCTTGCGGGTGTCGCGGACCGCCGCGCCGGTGCCCCGGAGCACGTCGGCCCAGGCGCGGGTGGCGGTGGCGACACCGGACAGCCGGCACAGGATGTTGAGCGCGCTGCGCTCACCGGTGAGCAGATCGCGGGTGCGGGCGCGCACCGACAGCAGCCGCTGTCCCGCCTCGACGCGGTCACCGTCCTCGACGTGCCGCTCGACCTCGAACTCCTCGGTGCAGACCACCGACAGCACCGCCTCGGCGATCCGCAGACCGGCGACGGTGCCCGCCTCCCGGGCGGTGAAGTCGGCGGTGGCGACGGCGTCCTCGGGGATGGTCGCGACGGTGGTGACGTCCACACCCTGGTCGAGGTCCTCCTCGATCGCCATGTGCGCGATGTCCTCGACCTGCACCGGGTCCAGGCCGGCGTCCACGAGCAGCGCGGCCAGGTCCGGGTCCAGACCGCACTCCAGCGGGTCCAGGTCGAGTCCGTCGTCCGCACCGCCGCAGCCGCAGGCGTCGCCGCAGCCCCCGCCGGTGCCGTTCACCGCCTCGCCGGGGCGGCCGAAACCGATCTGGAGCAGCGGAAGTTCGTCGGGCGTGGGGCTGGTCACTGCATCTCCTCGTGAGCTTCTCCACCCACGCGGCACAGCGGCGCGGGCATCTTCCTCAACCGCGGCCCGGCGGCCGCGCGTGCGACACCCGGCATCCCCGCGTGAGCTTCTCCGCCCACGCGGCACAGCGGCGCGGGCATCTTCCTCAACCGCGGCCCGGCGGCCGCGCGTGCGACGCTCACTGTGCCCCCCTGCCCATGACCGGGGGAAACGCCGTCGAGTCGGTCGTGCGGACGATGAGCTCGGAGCCCTCCGCCGTGGGACGCAGGGCGACGACCAGGTGCCGGCGCCAGGTCGCGTCGTCCCGTCCGGGATGGTCCTCGCGCCAGTGGCAACCGCGGGTCTCGGTACGGCGCAGGGCGGCGGCGACCAGGACGCCGGCGACGAGGTGGAGGTTGGCCGCCTCCCAGGTCTCGACTCCGGGCTCGGCCGGTTTGCCGTCCCTGCCGCCGGCGCTGCCCCCGGCCTCGTCCGGGGCCAGGGCCGCCAGTTCCCGCGCGGCCCGCGCCAGGCTCTCCGCGGAGCGCAGCACCCCGGCCCCGGCGGTCATGGTGCGCTGGATCGCGTACCGCGCCTCGGCCGGCGGCAGCGAAACGGTCCGCGTGCCCGCCGGATCGCCGGGTTCGGCGGGCACCGGGACGCGAGCGGGGGTGCGGGCGATGTCGGCGGCGATCCGCTCGGCGAAGACCAGGCCCTCCAGCAGAGAGTTGGAGGCCAGCCGGTTGGCGCCGTGCACGCCCGTGCAGGCGACCTCGCCGCAGGCGTACAGACCGGGCACGGTGGTACGGCCCGCCAGGTCGGTGCGCACCCCGCCGGAGGCGTAGTGCGCGGCGGGCGCGACCGGGACCGGCTCGGTGACCGGGTCGATGCCGTGGGCGCGGCAGGCGGCGAGGATGGTGGGGAACCGCTCGCTCCACATCCGTGCGCCGAAGTGCCGGGCGTCCAGGTACATGCGGTCGGCACCCTGCTCGCGCATCCGCCGCATGATGCCCTTGGCGACGATGTCGCGCGGGGCCAGCTCGGCCAGTTCGTGCTGCCCGGCCATGAAGCGCTCGCCGCCGGCGTCGACGAGGTGCGCGCCCTCGCCGCGCACGGCCTCCGACACCAGCGGCTGCTGACCCTCGCTGCCCGGGCCCAGGTAGAGCACGGTCGGGTGGAACTGGACGAACTCCAGGTCGGAGACCTCCGCGCCGGCCCGCAGCGCCAGCGCGACACCGTCACCGGTGGAGACCGGCGGATTGGTGGTCGCGGAGAACACCTGGCCCATTCCGCCGGTGGCCAGCACCACCACCGGGGCGTGGACGGCGCCCACCCCGTCGTGCCGCCCCTCGCCCATCACGTGCAGGGAGACGCCCGCGGCGTGCCCGCCGGCGTCCTTGAGCAGGTCCAGGACGAGGGCGTTCTCCACCGTCTCTATCCCGGCGTCGCGTACGGCCGCCACCAGGGCGCGGGATATCTCCGCGCCGGTCGCGTCGCCGCCCGCGTGGGCGATGCGGCGGCGGTGGTGGCCGCCCTCGCGGGTCAGGGCGATCTCGCCGGTCTCGGCGGAGGTGTCGAACCGCGCCCCGGCGCCGATCAGCCGCCGTACCGCGTCCGGTCCCTCGGTGACCAGGGCGCGCACCGCCTCCTCGTCGCACAGGCCCGCGCCGGCGACCAGGGTGTCGTCCAGGTGCTGGCCGGGGGTGTCGCCCTTGCCGAGCGCGGCGGCGATCCCGCCCTGCGCCCAGCGTGTGGAGCCGGCGTCCAGCCGGGCCTTGGTGACGATCACCGTCTTCCGGCCGGAGGCCGCGCAGCGCAGTGCGGCGGTCAGGCCGGCCACTCCGGAGCCGACCACCACCACGTCCGCCGCGATGGCCCAGCCGGAGCGCGGCGCGTCGAGCCGCAGGCCTGTCATCCCGTTCACCGAACCCCCCCGGGGCGTCCGAGGCGCAGCCGGACGTTGTCGATCAGTCGTGTGGTGCCCACCCGTGCCGCCACCGCGAGCACGGCCTCGCCCTCGTACGCGCCGGGCTCCGCCGGGACCTCCGTGAAGTGGGCCGGGTCCACCAGCGCCAGGTAGTCCAGCTCCAGCGGCGGCCGTGCCCGCCCGGCCCGCGCCAGTACGGCCTCGGCGGCCCGGCGCACCTCGCGCGGGCCCGCCCCGCCCGCGGCCACCGCGTCGCGTCCGGCGAACAGGGCGCGCGAGAGGGCCAGGGCGGTGGTGCGCTCGGCGTCGGACAGGTAGCGGTTGCGGCTGGAGAGGGCCAGGCCGTCGGGTTCGCGCACGGTGGGCACGCCCTCGATCTCCACGGGGAAGTTCAGGTCGCGGACCATCCGGGTGATCAGGGCGAGCTGCTGGGCGTCCTTCTCCCCGTAGAGCGCCAGGTCGGGGGCGGTGAGGTGGAGCAGTTTGGCGACGACGGTGAGCATCCCGTCGAAGTGGCCGGGCCGGCTGGCGCCCTCCAGGCGCTCGCCCATCGGGCCCGCGCCGATCCTCACCTCCGGCTCCCCGCCGGGGTAGACCTGCTCCGCGGGCGGCGCGAAGACGGCGTCGGCGCCCGCGCCCGCGGCCACCACGACGTCCGCGTCCAGGGTGCGCGGGTAGCGGTCCAGGTCCTCGCCCGCGCCGAACTGCAGCGGGTTGACGAAGACGGTGACCACCACCTGGCCCTCGGGCCCGGCCTTCTCGCGGGCGGCCCGGACCAGGGCCGCGTGGCCCTCGTGCAGGGCGCCCATCGTCATCACCACCGCCCGCCGCCCCCGGCGCGGCAGGGCGCGCAGTTCGGCGGCGGTGTGCAGGACGGGCACGGGTGTGGGTTCGGCTGCGGGCGCGGGCACGGCTGGGCTCCTGTGGTCGGCGGTCGGTCCGTTCACCGGGCGTCCCCGTCGGAGAGGACTTCCAGCAGGTCCTCGGCCAGCTCCGGCCTGAGCAGTCCGCCGGCCAGGGCCCGGTCGGCGGTGGTGCGGGCCATCGCGAGATAGCCCGCCACCGCCTGCGGGGCGTGGCGGCGCAGCTCGGTGATGTGGGCGGCGACCGTGCCGGCGTCGCCCCGGGCGACCGGGCCGGTCAGCGCGGCGTCGCCGGAGCGCAGGGCGTTGTCCAGGGCCGCGCCGAGCAGCGGGCCCAGCATCCGGTCGGGTGCGCCGACCCCGGCGGTGCGCAGCAGCTCCATGGCCTGGGCGACCAGCGTGACCAGGTGGTTGGCGCCGAGGGCCAGGGCCGCGTGGTAGAGCGGGCGGGCCTCCTCGGCGATCCACTCGGGCTCCCCTCCCATCTCGATGACCAGCGCCTCGGCGGCCAGTCGCAGCTCCTCGGGCGCGGTGACGCCGAAGGAGCAGCCCGCCAGCCGCTGTACGTCCACGGGCGTGCCGGTGAACGTCATCACCGGGTGCAGTGCCAGCGGCAGGGCCCCGGCCCGGGTGGCGGGGCCGAGGACGGCGGTGCCGTAGCGGCCCGAGGCGTGCGCCAGGAGCTGGCCGGGGCGTACGGCGCCGGTCTCGGCCAGGCCCGCGGTCAGGCCGGGCAGGACGTCGTCGGGGACGGTGAGCAGGACGAGGTCGGCGCGGGCCAGGACCTCGGCGGGCTCCACCAGCGGCACCCCCGGCAGCAGGGCCTCGGCCCGTCGGCGGGAGGCGTCGGAGACGCCGGAGGCGGCCACCGGGCGGTGCCCGGCCAGGGCGAGGGCCGCGGCCAGGGCGGGACCGACGCGGCCCGCGCCGACGACGCCGACGGTCAGGCGCGCGGGACGGTCCCCGGCGGCGCCGGAGGGAGGTTGGTTCACGTGGTTTCGGCCTTCCGTTCCAGTCCGCAGGACCCGGTACCGGACGATTACCGCCATGCTACGCGGACTCTCCGGCTCCCCGTTCCGCCCGCCCGCAGGGCGGGACGGGCGGCACGCGGAACCCGGTTCGGAATCCGGCACGCGGAACCCGGTTCGGAATCCGGTGCGCGGAAAAGCACCGGCGCGGGCCGGGCCGGTACGGGAACATCGGGCACATGACAGCTGACAGGGGAGCCGGAGAAGCAGGGGAAGCACGCGGGGGCGCCGAGGTCGCCGAGAACGCCGCGGCCGAGCGGGCTCGCAGGCTCGCGGCGTGGACCGCGGCGCGGCGGAAGCTGTCCGACGGCCCGGTGGACGGGACGATCGCCGGCCGGCTGGCCCGGCTCGCACAGGAGGGCGCCGAGGTCCACGGCCTGGACGGCAGCCCCGACATCTACGGCGACGGGATCGTCACCCGCCTGGAGGAGCGCACCGCCGCCGCGCTGGGCCGCGAGGCCGCCGCGTTCTTCCCCACCGGCACCATGGCCCAGCAGGTCGCCCTGCGCTGCTGGGCGGGCCGTACCGGCGACCCGGTCGTCGCCCTGCACCCGATGGCGCACCCCGAGCGCCACGAGCGGGGCGCGCTGGGGCGGCTGAGCGGGCTGAGCACCGTGCACCCCACCACCGAGCCGCGCCTGCCCACCGCCGGGGAGGTGCGGGAGCTGGAGGAGCCCTTCGGCACGCTGATGCTCGAACTGCCGCTGCGCGAAGCCGGTTTCGTACTGCCCACCTGGGACGAGCTGGTGGCGGTGGTGGAGGCCGCGCGGGAGCGGGACGCGGTGGTGCACTTCGACGGCGCGCGACTGTGGGAGTGCGCCGCGCACTTCGGACGCACGCTTCCTGAGATCGCCGCCCTGGCCGACAGCGTCTACGTCTCCTTCTACAAGTCCCTCGGCGGCCTCTCGGGCGCCGCCCTGGCCGGTCCCGCGGACTTCGTGGCACAGGCGCGCGCCTGGCGGCACCGCTACGGCGGGCAGGTCTTCCAGCAGTGGCCCGCCGCACTGTCCGCCCTGGTGGGGCTGGAGCGGGAGCTGCCCCGGCTGCCCGGGTACGTCGCCCACGCCAAAACGGTCGCGGCGGCGCTGCGGGAGGGGCTGACGGAGGCCGGGGTGCCGTGGTTCCGGATCCATCCGGCCGAGCCGCACACCCACCAGTTCCAGGTGTGGCTGCCGTACGGCGCCGACGGGCTGACGGAGGCGGGAGTGCGGCAGGCGGAGGAGGAGGGGACGGTGCTGTTCCGCGTCTGGGAGGCGCCGGGTACGCCCGGTCCGCCGGGGACGGCCGTGGCCGAGGTGACGGTGGGCGCTCCGGGGCTGCGCTGGGGGCCGCAGGAGGTGCGCGACGCGCTGTACGGCTTCCTCGCCCGCGTCCCGGAGCGGGGGTGATCCCCGAGAAAGAATCCGGCCGCTCAGGCGCCCTTGCCGCCCGCCCGCACCAGCCCCGTCTCGTACGCCAGCACCACCGCCTGCACCCGGTCGCGCAGCTCCAGCTTGGTGAGGATGCGGCCCACATGCGTCTTGACGGTGGCCTCCGAGAGCACCAGGCGCCGGGCGATCTCGCCGTTCGACAGCCCCTGGGCGACCAGCAGCAGCACCTCGTGCTCGCGGTCCGTCAGCCGCTCCAGCTCCTTGGGTACGGGCCCGCCGGAGGCGGCGGGCAGCAGGGACGCGAAGCGGTCGAGCAGGCGGCGGGTGGTGGAGGGCGCGACCACCGCGTCGCCGCTGTGGACGGCGCGGATCGCGGCCAGCAGCTCGCCGGGCGGCACGTCCTTGAGCAGGAAGCCGCCGGCCCCGGCCCGCAGCGCGGAGAAGGCGTACTCGTCGAGGTCGAAGGTGGTCAGGATCAGCACCCGGGGGCTGCCGGGGCCGCCCTCGCCCCCCTCGCAGATGCGGCGGGTGGCCTCGACCCCGTCCAGGCGGGGCATCCGCACGTCCATCAGCACCACGTCCACGGCCGTGGCGCGGAGCTTGGCCAGCGCCTCGGCGCCGTCCCCGGCCTCGGCGACGACCTCCATGTCGGGCTGGGCGTCCAGCACCATGCGGAAGCCGGTGCGCAGCAGCGCCTGGTCGTCGACGAGCATCACACGGACGGTCATGGTCTCCCCTGAGGTGGTGTCGTGGGGCGGTACGGCGGCGGACGGCCCGGTGGTGAACGGTACGGCGGCGGGCGGCGCGCTCCGCGCGGGGCCGTTCACACGGTGCTCTTCAGCGGCAGCACCGCGCTGATCCGGAAGCCGCCGCCGGGCCGCGGCCCGGCGTCCAGGCTGCCGCCGACCATGCCGACGCGCTCGCGCATGCCGATCAGCCCCTGGCCGAGCCCGTCCAGCCCGCCGACCTCGTACAGCTCGCGCTGCGCGCCGCGGCCGTCGTCCTCGGCCAGCAGGGTCAGATCGTCGGCGCCGTAGGTCAGCCGCACCGTCGCGCCGACGTCGGGGCCGCCGTGCTTGCGGGTGTTGGTCAGCGCCTCCTGCACGATGCGGTACGCGGTCAGCTCGACGCTGCTGGGCAGCGGGCGGGGGGTGCCCTCGATGCGGAAGTCCACGGTCAGGCCCGCGCCGCGCACCTGCTCGACGAGGTCGGCGAGCTGCTCGACGCCGGGCTGGGGCACGTACTCGCCGCCCTCGGAGTGCTCGCCGGTGCGCAGCACTCCCAGCAGTCTGCGCATCTCCGACAGCGCCTGGCGCCCGGTGCCGGAGATGGTCGCCAGCGCCTGCCGGGCCTGCTCGGGCGCGGTGTCCATGACGTAGGCGGCGCCGTCGGCCTGGACGACCATCACCGAGACGTTGTGCGCGACCACGTCGTGCAGCTCGCGCGCGATCCGGGCCCGCTCGGCGGCGACGGCGACCTTGGCCTGCGCCTCGCGCTCGCGCTCCAGCCGGGCGGCCCGCTCCTCCAGCTGCGCGTAGTAGGCGCGCCGGGTGCGCAGCGAGTCGCCCAGCACCCAGGCCAGCAGGAAGGTGGCGGTGAGGAAGACCGTGCCCAGCACCGCGCCGGCCGTGCCCTGGCCCTCGTTGGGCCAGCGCAGGGTGTGGACGGTGGGCGCGGTCAGGGCGCCGGCGAGGGCCAGGCGGGAGGCCCATCGGACGTTGCGGGAGGCGTTGGTGAAGACGATCACCAGCAGGGCGAAGTTGGCCGGCACCGGGAACGCGCCCGTCACCACCTCCGCCAGCCCGGCCCCGGCGGCCAGCAGCAGCATCTTCTCCGGCGCCCGGCGCCGCAGGGCCACCACGGTGCACAGGGCCAGGGCGATCGGGACGGAGGCGGCCTGCTGCACGTCCCCCTGCCCCAGCGACTCGGCCGACGCCGGATGCGTCATGACCCCGACGAGCCACCCGGCCGACATCACCAGCAGGACGGCGGCCCACGCCCCGTCGACGAGGGTGGGGTGCCTGCGTAGGAACTCGTAGAGCCGGTGCACATAACCCAGCGTAGGCAGCCCCGGTACGCGCCGGGGTCAACCGGACGGCCGATCCCCCGCCTCCCCGTGTACTCCCCAGGGTGGAGGCAGCGGGATCCCGCGGGGCTGGAGCAGCCAGGTGAAGGCGCCCAGGCCCGCCGGGTCGGTCAGCTCGGCGGCCTCGCCCGCACGGCCCAGCAGCCGTACGTAGGCGGCGGGGTCGCTCGACGCCAGGGCGAGCGGCGGCCGCGCGCCGCTCACGCCCAGGGCGCGCAGCGCCTCGCGCTGGGAGAGCGGCAGACCCGGACCGGTCCCTCCGGCGCCGGCGTGCTCGGCCGCCGCCGCGCACGCGTCGAGGGCGGCATGGGCGGTCAGGTCGCACCGGCCGTCGGGGACGGGCCGGACCTCGCGGCCGTCCCGGTAGCCGGTGAGGGTGCCCAGCGGGGGGCGGGCGGCGCGGGTGTGGGCGTAGTCGACGGCGACGGCCAGTCCGCGCTCCAGGCAGGACACCGCCCGCGCCCAGGCCGCGTCGCGGGAGCGGCCGATCTCCGCGCGCGCCCCCGGCTCGGGCGGCAGCGGCCACCAGCGGGCCAGCCACCGGGCGTCCTCGCCGCTCACCGGCTCGCCCGGGTGCTCGGTGCCGTCGGCGTCCACCAGGACGTACCGGGGGACGCCGTCCCCGCCGGTCTCGGCGACGTCCAGGGGCACGTCGTCCAGCCACTCGTTGGCGAACAGCAGCCCGACCGCGCCGCGCGGCGGGTCGGCGGACCAGGCGACGGCCGGGTCGAGCCCGTCCGGCCGGGGGGCGCGTTCAACGGCGTGGGGGCGCACCCGGGCCGCGAGATCGCCGGGGAGCGCGGGCAGCGCGGCCAGCACGCCGGTCAGCAGCTCGCCGCGACCGGCGCCGTAGTCGATCAGCGCCAGTTCACCGGGGCGCCCCAGCACCTCGTCCACGCGCCGCAGCAGTTCGGCCACCGCGCCCGCGAACAGCGGCGAGGCGTGCACGGAGGTGCGGAAGTGGGCGGCGGGGGCGTGGCGTACGAAGAAGCCCTCCGGGCCGTAGAGCGCCTCCTCGGCGGCCTCCCGCCAGCGCCGCGGGCCCCCCGGTACCTTCGCCGTTCCTCCCGCCGACCCCGTCGCTCGCCGGTCCACTCGTCGGTTCACTTGTCGGTTCACTTGTCGATGTCGCCGACGACGAAGAACATCGACCCCAGGATCGCCACCATGTCGGACACCAGCGTGCCCGGCAGCAGCTCGGAGAGCACCTGGACGTTGTTGTACGAGGCCGAGCGGAGCTTGAGCCGGTACGGGGTCTTCTCCCCCTTGGAGACCAGGTAGTAGCCGTTGATGCCGAGCGGGTTCTCCGTCCAGGCGTAGGTGGCGCCCTCCGGGGCCTTGAGCACCTTGGGCAGCCGCTGGTTGACCGGGCCGGGCGGCAGGTCCGCGAGGCGGTCCAGGCAGGCGTCGGCGAGGTCGAGGGAGTTGCGGGTCTGCTCCAGCAGCACCTCGAAGCGGGCCAGGCAGTCACCCTCGGTGCGGGTGACGACCCGCAGCACCTCCGCCAGCTCCCCGTACGCCAGATAGGGCTCGTCGCGGCGCAGGTCGAAGTCCACCCCGGAGGCGCGGGCGATGGGGCCGCTCACCCCGTACGCGTGGACGGTTCCGGGGTCGAGCACGCCCACGCCGCGGGTGCGGCCGCGGAAGATCTCGTTGCCCAGGACGAGCCGGTCGTAGGTGCCCAGTTTGGCGCGGACGGCGGCCACCGCCTGCCGGGTGCGGCCGGGCCAGCCCGCCGGGAGGTCCTCCTTGAGGCCGCCGACCCGGTTGAACATGTAGTGGATGCGCCCGCCGGAGACCTCCTCCATGACGCGCTGCAGGTCCTCGCGCTCGGTGAAGGCGTGGAACATGGGCGTGATGGCGCCCAGCTCCAGCGGATAGGAGCCGATGAACATCAGGTGGTTGAGGACTCGGTTCAGCTCCGCCAGCAGGGTGCGCGCCCACACGGCCCGCTCGGGGACCTCCATGCCCAGCATCCGCTCGACGGCCATGACGACGCCGAGTTCGTTGGAGAAGGCCGACAGCCAGTCGTGGCGGTTGGCCAGGACGATGATCTGCCGGTAGTCGCGCGCCTCGAACAGCTTCTCCGCGCCGCGGTGCATGTAGCCGACCACCGGATCGGCCGAGCCGATCCGCTCGCCGTCCAGCACGAGCCTCAGCCGCAGCACGCCGTGGGTGGAGGGATGCTGGGGGCCGATGTTGAGCACCATGTCGGTGCTCTCCGCCGCACCGCCGACGCCGACGGTGGTCACGGCCGCCGTGTTCCCGGCGGGAGCGGGGCGCTCGGCGGGCACGGCGGACTCGGCGGGCACGGCGTTGGTCCCGGGATCGCTCATGCTCCTCAGTCTGGCAGCTCCGCCGGGAGGGGCGCCGCCCTCTCCCCTCTCCTCCCCGCGGTGGATACGCACTGTCACCACCGCCGCCTACCCTTGCCGTATGAGTCAGCTGACAGGGGGGCCGCCGTCCGACAGGGAGCCCCGGCAGACCGGGGAAGCCGGGCAGACCGGTCGGGCCGGTCGGGCCGGAGGGCCGGAGGACGCCGAGCGGTGGCGCGGCGTCGAACGCGGGCTGCTGCGGATGCGCAGGACGCTGCTGACGGCCGTGTCCGTGCCGCTCGCCGTGGTGCTGGGCCCGGTCCTGTGGCTGACCGCCGGTCCGTGGTGGGCCGTCCTCGCCGCGGCGCCGGCGGCGTCGGCGCTGTGGGGATGGCGGGCCATCGCCCGCAACTGGGCCTCCTGGCGGTATTCCGAGCGCGACGACGACCTGCTGATCGAACGCGGGGTGGTGTGGCGCGGGCTGACCGTCGTGCCCTACGGCCGGATGCAGCTGGTGGAGGTCACCTCGGGGCCGCTGGAGCGGCACTTCGGACTGGCCCGGGTGCAGTTGCACACCGCCGCGGCGACGACCGACGCGCACATACCCGGACTCGCCCCCGAGGAGGCCGAGCGGCTGCGCGAACGGCTCACCGAGCTGGGCGAGGCCCGTTCGGCGGGGCTGTGACGGGCCCGGCCGCGAGGGGGCTGTGATGGCACTGCTCCAGCGCCCGGAGGGCAGGCGGCTGCACCCGGTCACCCCGTGGCGGCGGGCGTGGGCGCCGCTGGCCGCGCTGTTCGCCTTCGCCGCGCAGGACCCGGAGCGGGCCCGGCAGGGCGTGGAGTCGCTGACGGCCGGCCGGCTGCTGGCGGTCCTGGCCCTGCTGCTGCCCGCGGCGGCCGCGTACGGCTTCCTGTCCTGGTGGATGACGAGCTACACCGTCACCGAGACCGAGCTGCGCATCCGCACCGGTCTGCTGTTCCGGCGCGTGGCCCACATCCGCCTGGACCGTCTCCAGGCGATCGACGTGGGGCGCCCCCTGCTGGCCCGCGTCGTGGGCGTGGCCAAGCTCAAACTGGACGTGGTCGGCACGGACAAGAAGGACGAGCTGGCGTTCCTGGGCGAGCGGGACGCCGTCGCGCTCCGCGCCGAGCTGCTGGCGCGGGCCGCGGGGATGGCGCCCGAGGCGGCCGCGGAGGTCGGCGAGGCGCCCTCCCGGGAGCTGGTGCGGGTCGGCACGCGGATGCTGGTGGTCTCACTGCTGCTGCTCGGCAGCGTCTGGGGCACGCTGGCCGCGGCGGTGGCCGTGCCCGCGCTGATCTGGTGGACGAGCGGCAGCCTCTGGCCCGCCCTGGCGGTGGCGGTGCCGCTGCTCAGCGGTGTGGGGCGCAGCGGTGTGGGCCGCTTCCTCACCGAGTTCGACTGGGTCGTCGCCGAGTCGCCGGACGGGATGCGGCTGGACCACGGGCTGCTGGACCGCGCCCATGCCACCGTCCCGCCCGGCCGCGTCCAGGCCGTCCGGATCGTCGAGCCGTGGCTGTGGCGGCGGCGGGGCTGGGTCCGGGTGGAGCTGGACGTGGCCGCCGGGGGGAACGAGGGCGGCCTGCTGCTTCCGGTCGCCACCCGTGAGACGGCCCGGGGCGTACTGGAGCGGGTGCTTCCCGGC
This sequence comes from Streptomyces mangrovi, assembly GCF_900114215.1. Classification (GTDB taxonomy): domain Bacteria; phylum Actinomycetota; class Actinomycetes; order Streptomycetales; family Streptomycetaceae; genus Streptomyces; species Streptomyces barkulensis. Next base: position 38,902 of record NZ_FOSG01000026.1, read on the forward strand.
GTCGACCCGGACGAGGCGGCGGCGTCCCTGGTCCCGGTGCCGCGCCGGGCCCGCTGGGTCGTACCGCTGTGGTGGCGGGGATACGGCCACGGGGTGACCCATACGGTGTTCGCCTCCCGCAAGGGGCTGCTGTGCCGCACGCTGTCGCTGGTCCCGCACGCGAAGGTGCAGAGCGTGCGTCTCACCCAGGGCCCCTGGGAGCGGGCCTTCGGTCTGGCGGACGTCCACGTCGACCACGGTGCGAACGGCACGGTGGCGGCCAGGCTGCGGGCGGTGGAGGAGGCCCGTGCGGCGGTGGCCGCCCAGGCGGGGCGCTCCCGCACCGGGCGCCACCGGGCGCGTCCGGAGCGCTGGCTCACATAGCCGCGCCGGGCGGGCGGGGGCGGACCGGGCGAATCAGGCGGACCGGGTGCGGCGCAGGCCCCTGACCGGACCCGCCGGCCGCGGCGTGCCGGCCGCGCTCTCACCGCCCGCGCTCTCACCGTCCGCGGGAGCGGAACCCCCGTCCGCGCTCTCGTCACCGCCGGGCTCGCCCAGATCGATGACCTTGCCCGCGACGGCGGGCGAGGGGGTGCGGGCCGGGGCCTCGGGTGCGGCGCCGGAAGCGGGGGCGTCACCGGAGGCGTCGGCGCGGGCCGAGTCGTCCTCCTGGTCGGAGGACGGCCCGGCCGCGGGGCCCTGTGGCCCCGGCGCCCTGCGCCGCTTCCGGGCGCCATGGGTGCCGAAGAAGTCGAATCCGCCGCGCTTGGGGGCGCCGCTTCCGCGGCTCCCGGAGCCCTGGCCCCCGGAGCCCTGCCCGTACGGCTCCCCCGGCCCCGCCGTACCGCCGCGCCGCGGCGTCCGCGGCGGCGGCTGCGGCGGCCGGGCCTGCTGGGCCTGCTGGGCCTGCTGGGAAGTACCCGGCTCCGGGGCCGGTACGGTCTCGGCCCCGCCCCGCCCGGCCCCACCCCGCTTCTCCCCTTCCGCGCGCTCCTCGTGCTCCTCGCGCTCCCGCTGCCGGGCGGCGTTGAGCCGCAGCCGCCTGAGCGCCTCGTCCGCCTGGAGGTAGGTGAGCGGTGTGGGCGCGCCCGACGCCCTGCGGTGGTCGGCGGCCCCGGTGGTGAGCGCCTTCGCGGGCCCGGCGGCCTCCAGGGCGAGCTGCCGCCGCCCCTCCAGGGCGCTGGCCCGCTCGGTCTCGGCGGTGGCGTACCGGCGCAGCAGCGCGGCGTGCTCGGTGCGCAGCCTCTCCAGTTCGGCGCGCTTGCTCCGGAGCGTGTCCTCCGCCTTCCGGCGTATCTCCAGGGACTCCTCCAGCTCGGTCTCCAGCTCGGCCTGGCGTTCCTCGGCCCGCCACTCGGCCGTGGCCTTGGCCGCCCTGACCTCGCCGACCCGCCGGCCGGCCTCCCGGTCCCACCGCCGCAGCAGCACGGCCCCGGTGACGGCCGCCGCGGCGGCCGCGGCGGCCGGAAGACGCAGTGCCACCATCTCGGGGTCGCCCGCGTCCCCGATCAGCCAGGGGACCGCCGCGCTGACGAGCGCGACGGCCGCCACGGCAAACGGCGCGAGCATCCGGTGCAGGGGCGGCGCGTGGCGGTGGCGTCCTCGTGGCATGGCCTGGAATTTACCCTGTGCGCCGCCTCCCGATAGGTCTCCGTCCGTATTCGTTGTGTGTTCGCAGTCCAACCGGATGCCGTGGCTTACCGGACCGCGCTCGCGGGTAGCGGGCGAACAGCGGGCCGACGGCCACGGCCGTCCGCCCGTTCTTGCAGGGCGGACGGCCCGGACGGCACCGGCAGGGGAATTGCGCGCGGTACCGGCCGCATCTGAGGAGGCAAGGCCCCATGGCGTACGGAGCACCGGACGGAAGCGGCGGGAGCGGGCAGCTGACCGAGGACGCCGCCGAGGCGCGGGTCGCGAAGAGATGCTTCAGGACCGGCCCTCCCCGCCGCGTCGGCGTGGAGCTGGAGTGGCTGGTACACGACCGGGACGACCCGCGACGCGCCCTGTCGGCCGAGCGCCTCACCGGGGCCGTGGCCCGGCTGGAGGCGCCCGGCGGCCTGCCGGGCGGGAGTTCGCTGACCCGCGAGCCGGGCGGGCAGCTCGAACTCAGCTCCGCCCCGGCCGGCTCCCTGGGCGGGTGCCTGGCGTCCGTGGCGACCGATCTGGACGTCCTGCGGCAGGCCGTGGGGACGTCCGGGCTGCGGCTCGTCGGCCGCGGCGTGGACGACGTCCGCCCGCTCGGCCGGGTGCTGGACCACCCCAGGTACCGGGCGATGGAGTCCTTCTTCGCCCGGTCGGGTCCGTGGGGCCGGGTGATGATGTGCGCGACCGCGTCGGTCCAGGTGTCCCTGGACTCCGGCGACGGCACCGGGGGAACCTCGGGTTTCCGGCTCCGCTGGGAACTGGCCCACCGCCTCGGCCCGGTGCTGGTGGCGGCCTTCGCCAACTCCCCGTTCTGGCGGGGCCGCCCCTCGGGCTGGCGCTCGACCAGGCAGGCGGTCTGGGCACGCCTCGACCCGGGCCGCACCCGCACACCACGCGGCGGCGACCCCCGTACGGCCTGGGCCCGTTACGCGCTGGACGCGGAGCTGATGTGCCTGCGCCGCACCGGTGCCGACTGGGCGGCGCCGCCGGGGCTGAGCTTCCGCGCCTGGCTGCGCGATCCGCGCGGGGAGCGGCCCCCCACCGCCGAGGATCTGGACTACCACCTCAGCACGCTGTTCCCGCCCGTCCGGCCGCGCGGCTGGCTGGAGCTGCGGATGATCGACGCCCAGGCCGGTGACGGCTGGATCGTACCGACCGCGGTCGCCGCCGCCCTGCTGGACGACCCCCTCGCCGCCGACGCCGCGCTCGCGGCCACCGAGTCCCTCGCCCCGCCCGGGGAGCTGCCCGCCACGGCCGTGTGGCTGCGCGCGGCCCGGCTCGGCCCCGCCGCCCCGGAGCTGGGCAAGGCCGTACGGGCCTGTTTCGCCGCCGCCGAGGCCGCCCTGGCCCGGGCCCGCGTGCCCGCCGGGGTGCGCGACGCCGTGGCCCGCTTCGCCGAGCGCTACGCGGACCGCGGCCGCTGCCCCGCCGACGACCTGCTGGACACCGTCCGCCGGAGCACGGCAACCGCACACCGGAAGGAGACGCAGTGAAACACGACCACGGCGACCACGGCGACCACGGCGGTGCCACGGCGACCGTCGCCCCCGCCCGGGCGGCTTCCCCGCCCGGGGCCGGTGTGCGGGCCCGGGCGCTGGAGGCGCTCGGGGCCGCGCGGCGCAGGACGCTGGCCCTGACCGACTGCCTCGACGACGAGGAGCTGATGGCCCAGCACTCGCCGCTGATGTCCCCGCTGGTCTGGGATCTGACCCATGTGGGCAACCAGGAGGAGATCTGGCTGCTGCGCGCGGCCGGCGGCCGGGAGCCGCTGCGCGCGGACCTCGACCCGCTCTACGACGCCTTCCGCAACCCCCGCGCCGACCGCCCGGCGCTGCCCCTGCTGCGTCCGCCGGAGGCCCGGCACTACATCGCCGAGGTGCGCGAGCGGGTGCTGGGGATACTGGCCGAATCCCCGCTGGAGGGCTCGCCCCTGCTGGAGAACGCCTTCGTCTTCGGCATGACCGCCCAGCACGAGCAGCAGCACTGCGAGACGATGCTGGCCACCCACCAGCTGCGCCGGGGCCCCGCGGTGCTCGACGCCCCCGCGCCGCCCGCGGCGCCCGCGGGTGCGGCGGACCTGCCGCGCGAGGTGCTGGTGCCCGGCGGCCCGTTCACCATGGGCACCTCCGCCGATCCCTGGGCGCTGGACAACGAGCGGCCCGGTCACACCGTGGACGTGCCCGCCTTCCATCTGGACACCGTCCCGGTCACCTGCGGCGCGTACCAGGAGTTCATCGACGACGGCGGATACGACGACCCTCGCTGGTGGACTCCACAGGGCTGGGCGTACCGGCGGGAGGCGGGGCTGTCCGCACCGCTGTTCTGGGAACTCCGCGACGGTGTCTGGCTGCGCCGTCGCTTCGGCCGCACCGAGCCGGTGCCGCCCGACGAGCCCGTGATGCACGTGTGCTGGTACGAGGCGGACGCCTACGCCCGCTGGGCGGGTCGCCGGCTGCCCACCGAGGCGGAGTGGGAGAAGGCCGCCCGCCACGATCCGGCCACCGGCCGTTCGCTGCGCCACCCCTGGGGGGACGCCGAGCCGGCCCCGGAACTGGCCAACCTCGGCCAGCGGCATCTGCGGCCCGCTCCGGCCGGCGCGTATCCCTCGGGGGCCGCGCCGTGCGGGGCGCGGCAGCTGCTCGGCGACGTGTGGGAGTGGACCTCCTCCGACTTCGCCGGCTACCCCGGCTTCGCCGCCTTCCCCTACCGGGAGTACTCCGAGGTGTTCTTTCCCGGCGGCGAGCACGGCGGACAGGGCGGGCGCGGCGGGCAGGGCGGGCGCGGCGGGCAGGGCGGGCGCGGCGGGCACGCCGAGTACAAGGTGCTGCGCGGCGGCTCCTTCGCCGCGCACCCGGTCGCCTGCCGCGGCACCTTCCGCAACTGGGACTTCCCCGTCCGGCGGCAGATCTTCTGCGGTTTCCGCACCGCCCGGGACGCCGCCCCCTCGGGGAAAGGAGGCCGGTAGATGTGCCGCCACCTGGCCTATCTGGGGCCCCCGCTGAGTCTGCGCGAGCTGCTGATCGACCCGCCCGGGGGTCTGTACACCCAGTCCTGGGCCCCTCGCAGACAGCGGTACGGCACCGTCAACGCCGACGGGTTCGGCATCGGCTGGTATCCGCAGGACGGGACGCCGCCCGCGCGCTACCGGCGCGCGGTGCCGGTGTGGGCCGACGGCAACCTGCCCGATCTGGCCCGCACCGTGCGCAGCGGCGCGGTGCTGGCGGCGGTCCGCTCGGCCACGCCGGGCACCACCCAGGACGAGTCGGCCGCGGCGCCGTACCGGGAGGGGCGGTGGCTGTTCAGCCACAACGGCGCCGTCCCCGACTGGACCCGCGCACTGACCGAGCTCGTGGGGGAGCTGACGGCCGAGGACCTGCTGGCGGTGGAGTCCCGCTGCGACTCCGCGCTGCTGTGGCTCCTGGTCCGCCACCGCCTGCGGGCCGGGCGGCCCGCCGGGCCGGCGCTGGCCGACGTCGCCGCGCGGACCGCGTGGGCGTGCCCGGAGGCGCGGGCGAACCTGCTCCTCACCGACGGCCGGAGCGTCATCGCGACCCGCTGCGGCGACTCCCTGTGGTACCGCACGGCGCCCGGCGCCGTGCTCGTCGCATCCGAGCCCTTCGAGCCGTCCGGGCCCTTCGAGCCGTCCGGCGGGGACGGCTGGCGGGAGGTTCCCGAGCACTCCCTGCTGCGGGCCACGGCGGAGAGCGTCGAGATCACCCCGCTGCCCGCCGCACCCGCCCCCCGCCCCGCCCCTCCCCTGTCCGAGAGGATGCCCACCGCATGACGTCCCGGTTCACCCTCGACCGCCGGCTCCCCGAGCACCACCTCGCCGACTCGCTGCGCGCCGATGTCCTCGCCGGACTGACCGCTCCGCCCAGGACGCTGCCGCCCAAGTGGTTCTACGACGCCCGCGGCAGCAAGCTGTTCGACGAGATCACCCGGCTGCCCGAGTACTACCCGACCCGGGCCGAACGGGAGATCCTGCGACTGCGTGCGGCCGACGTCGCGGAGCTCACCGGCGCCCGCACCCTGGTGGAACTCGGCTCGGGGTCCTCGGACAAGACCCGCCTGCTCATCGACGCGCTCCTGCGCCGCGGGACCCTGGAGAGCTACGCGCCCGTCGACGTCAGCGAGTCCGCCCTGTCCGCGGCGGGCGAGGCGCTGTGCCACGAGTATCCCGGGCTGCGCATCGCGGCCACCGTCGCCGACTTCGGCGACCGTCTGCGTCTGTCGGCCGGTCCCGGCCCGCGGCTGGTCGCCTTCCTGGGCGGCACTCTGGGCAACCTCGACACCGCGGAGCGCACCGTCTTCCACGAGCGGCTGCGCTCCTGCCTCGGTGCGGGGGACGCCCTGCTGCTCGGTGCGGACCTGGTCAAGGACGAGGACGTCCTGGTGCGCGCCTACAACGACGCGCAGGGGATCACCGCGGAGTTCAACAAGAACGTGCTGCGGGTACTCAACCGCGAGCTGGGCGCCGACTTCGACCCCGGTTCCTTCGACCACCTGGCCGTGTGGAACCGCGGGGAGGAGCGCATCGAGATGCGGCTGCGGTCCCGGACCGAGCACACCGTGACTCTGCCCGCGCTCGATGTGAAGATCCCCCTCGCGCGCGGGGAGGAGGTGCGCACGGAGATCTCGGTGAAGTTCCGCCGCGCCGGACTGACCGACGAGCTGCGCCGGCACGGCTTCGCGGTGACCCGCTGGTGGACCGACGCCCGGGAGCGTTTCGCCCTGCTGCTGGCCGTACCCCGCTGACATGCCGGCGGACCGGGAGGGGTACCCGGGGCGTCCCGACCGGAAGGAGACAGCGATGCGTCCACTGACCCAGGGACTGGTGGCCGGGTCCGTCGGCACGGCCGCTCTCAACATCACGACCTACGGGGACATGCTGCTGCGGGCACGGCCGGCCAGCTCCGTGCCCTCCGATGTCGTCGACCGGCTCGCCGAGCGCACCGGTGTCGGGCTGGGCGAGGACGAGGAGGCGTCGAACCGCAAGGAAGCGGCCGGGGCTCTGCTGGGCTTCGTCACCGGCCTCGGCGTCACCGCGGCCTACGCGCTGGTGAGCGGACGACGGCGAACGCCGCCCGTGCCGGTGACCGCGCCGCTGCTCGGAGCCGCCGCCATGGCCGGCAGTGATGTGTCCGCCACCGCGCTCGGCGTCACCGATCCCCGTTCCTGGAGCCGCTCCGCATGGCTGTCGGACATCGTGCCGCACCTGGTGTACGGCCTCGCCGCCGGCGCGACGCTCCGGGCGCTGCGAGGGCGCGCCCCCCGGTGACCAAGCCGCCCGCGGACGAGTCAGCCCGCTCCGCCGGGCGCCCGTGTCAGCAGGCCCGCGCCCTCGGCCGCCCGCACCACCGAGGCGAGCAGCGCCTCCCCTCCCCTGGCGGCCACGATCTGGAGCCCGGCCGGGCAACCGTCGCCGGTGAGACCCGCCGGGACGCTGACCGCCGGATGGCCGCTGAGGTTGAAGGCCCAGGTCAGTGCCGTGCTGTACCGGTCGCCCGGCCCGTCGTGGCCGTGGGGCCGGTTGGGGGTGGCCGGGGTCAGCAGCAGCCGGCCGCCGGCGAGGAGCGCGTCGAGGCGCGCGTCGTTCTCCGCCCGTGTCCGCTGCGCCGCCGCCCGGTCCCCGTCCGGGGCGCGCAGGGCGAGCCACGCCGGTCCGGGGTCCAGCAGTACGGCACCCCCTTCCGGCCCTTCCGGGGGCTCCAGGCGTACGACGCCCGCCGCGGCCAGCCCGTCCACCGCCGCCCTCGTCACCCGGACGACATCCGGGTCGCTCCGCGCGAACCCCAGATCCGGCGACCACACCGCGGCCACCGGTGCCCCGGCCCCCTCTCCGGTGTCCTTCCCGGCACTCTCTCCGGTGCTCTCTCCGGTGCCCCGGACGGGTATGCCGGGCACGCACTCCAGCCAGGCCGTGAGGTCCGCCGCGCACCGGACCAGGACACCGGGCGCGGCCAGGCCCGAACGGTCCGCCACGGGCAGCAGCCCGTTGGTCGTCTTCAGCCCGAGCACCCCGCACCACGCCGCCGGGATACGCACCGAGCCGGCGCCGTCGGCCCCGGTGGCCATCGGCACCATCCCGGCCGCGACCGCCGCCGCCGAACCCGCGGACGAGCCTCCCGGCGACCGGTCCCGGCGCCAGGGGTTGACGGTGGGGCCGCCGGCTCCCAGGCCCCAGGTCCGCCACGGCGTGCCGGGCCCGGGGACGGAGGTCGCCCCGACCGGTACGCATCCGGCCGCCAGCAGCCGCCGGACCGGACCGGCCGGCCTCCCGGCCGGTCCCGCCGCCCCCGTCTTCACCCCGATGGGCACCCCGGCCAGCGGCAGCCGGTCGCCCGCCGCGACCCCGCGGTCCACCTCGGCCGCCCGCGCCCGCGCCCCGTCCGCCCACACCTCCCGGAAGGCGCACAGCGACGGCTCCAGCCGGGCGATCCGGCCCAGTGCCGCCTCCACCACCTCGGCGGCGGACACCTCGCGCCGCGCCACCGCACCGGCGATCGCCACCGCGGGCAGCCCCGCGTACGTCTCCCCGTCCATCGCCGGTCCCGGATCCCAGGGTTCCCAGGGCCTCCCGGGTCCCTCAGGCCGCCGCGGCCGCCGGGGGCGGGGGCTCCTCGTCGTCCTCCGGGAGCCTGCACACCCGCTGCAGGAAGACGGCCGCCGCCACCACCGCCGCGCCCGCCAGCACCGACAGACCGGCGTAGATCGCCTGGTCCCGGCGGGCGGGCACGTCCATGGCGCCGAAGAGCAGATAGACGCCCGCGCCGCCGTACGCGCCCGCCGCCAGGGCGGCCACCAGCGCGCTGGCCTGCCCCAGGACAACGGCGCGGGCGGCCATCATCGGCTCCACGCCCTTCGCGCCGGGCCGCCGTTCGCGCTGGGCGCGCAGCCGGGCGCGGATCGACAGCGCGGTGGCGGTCAGGACCGTGGCGATCACCGCGAGCACGATCGGGGCCGCGACGGGCACGGCGGGCAGGGTGCCCAGCGCGTCCCACATCCGGGCCCCTGCCCAGGACAGCACCAGCGCGAGCGCGAAGATACCGGCCAGCGTTCTGATCCGTAGTTCCCTCACGGGACTCCCCACGTCACTCGGCGCCCCCCGGAGGGGCGCCGCCCAAACAGCACCGTCGAAACCGCGCCGCGGCCGTCGCGGCCACTGCGGCCGTTGGAGAACCTTGCCCGTACGGCACCGCCCACACTCCTGGACCCGGTGGACCCGGTGGACCCGGCCGCGGCGCAGCCGGTCACTCCGGCAGACTCAGCCCCAGATCCTCCCGGCGTGCCACGCCCTCCCTGCCCACGGCGCCCAGGAGGTCGGCCACCGGGCCGTGTCCGGGGACCTCGGCCTCGGGGTCCACATCGTGCCACGGCGCCAGGACGAAGGCGCGCTCGTGGCACCGGGGGTGCGGCAGGGTCAGTTCCGGGTCGTCGGAGACGACGTCCTGGTACGCCACGATGTCCACGTCGATCGTCCGCGGGCCCCAGTGCTCGTCGCGGGCCCGTGCGTAGGCCTCCTCGATGGCGTGGGCCCGCTCCAGCAGCGAACCGGGCGGCAGAGTGGTCCTGAGCAGGACGACGGCGTTGAGGTAGGAGGGCTGGCTGCCCGGCTCCACGCCCCACGGCTCGGTCTCGTACACCGGTGAGACGGCCTTGACCCGCACCCCCGGGGTCTCCTCCAGCGCGTCGATCGCTCCCTGGAGCGTCTCCATGCGGTTGCCCAGGTTGCTCCCGAGCGAGATGACGGCGCGCTTGGGGTTGTGCAGGGTCACGTCGGCGGCGTCCACCTGGTGCACCACCGAGGCGGGCACCGGCTGTACGGTCGGGTCGCTGTTCGGCGTCATACGCGGCTCCGCTTGATGGTGATGGTCACGTCGTCGAACGGGACGGTGACGGGGGCCTCGGGCTTGTGGACGGTGACCTCCACCTCGCGCACCGCGTCGTGCGCCAGGCACTGGTCGGCGATCCGCTGGGCGAGGGTCTCGATCAGGTCGACAGGCTCGCCCCCGACGATCGCGGCGACCTCCTCGGCGACGATGCCGTAGTGCACCGTCTTCGTGAGGTCGTCACCCGCGGCCGCGGAACGGGTGTCCAGGCCCATCGCCAGGTCCACCACGAAGGTCTGTCCCTGCTTCCGTTCCCGCTCGAACACCCCGTGATGCCCGCGGATCCTCAGTCCGCGCAGCGCGACACGGTCCACGCGCTCTCACTCCCGTCGGTCGTACGGATGCGGCGGCGGGCCGGTGGCCTCCATGCCCCGCACCCCGGTGTCCGGCGGGACCGGCACCGGCCTTCGCCGGTGCCGGTCCCGCCGGACACCGAAGCCACTCTCTCAGACCGGCGCTCAGAGCACGGTCCCGCCCTCGCCGTCGACGCCGTCGATCCCCTCGTCCCCACCGTCCTCGTCGTCCTCGTCCTCGACGAGGACCGGGGAGCCGTGGTGCGCCCACACCCGCCACCGGCCGTCCTCGGCCCTGCGGAAGACGTTGGTGGCGACCACCAGCCCGCCGACCAGGGGCCCGGCCGAGCCGTCCTCCTCCGCGGGGCCGCCACTGAGGATGTTCTCGGTGCAGGTGACCAGGGCGGTGTCGCCCGCCACGGAGACCTCGACGTCGGTCAGGAAGAACTGGATGTACTCGGTGTTGGCCATGATCAGCGCGTACGAGCGCAGCACCTCGTCGCGCCCGGTGAGCACCGGCCAGCCCGGGTGCACGACGCTGACCTCGTCGTGCAGCCAGTTCTCGGCCAGGGCGTCGATGTCGCCGCGCTCCACCGCGTCGTACAGCGCGGCGTTCGCCGCCTCCACGGCCTCGACGTCCGTACGGGCCTCTCCGCTCACCTGGCTCCCTCCAGGGCCCGGGCCACCCGGACCGCGTCCGCGCTCGCCCGCACCTCGTGCACCCGTACCGCCCAGGCGCCCTCGCGCGCCACGAGCGCCGAGACCGCGGCCGTGGCCGCGTCCCGTTCCCGGGCGGGCGGCACCTCGCCGCCGTCGCCCGCCAGCACCCGGCCCAGGAACCGCTTCCGGGAGGCCGCGACCAGCACCGGCCGCCCCAGTTCCCGGCGCAGCCGGGCGGTGGCGTCCACCAGGGCCAGGTCGTGGGCGGCCTGCTTGGCGAAGCCCAGCCCGGGATCGACGACGATCCGCTCCGGGGCGATCCCACCGTCCACCGCCTGTTCCAGAGCGGCGCGCAGCTCGCCGATCACCTCGGTGACGGTGTCGGTGTAGACGGCCCGGTCGTTCATGTCGATGCTCTGGCCGCGCCAGTGCATCACCACGTACGGCACCCCGGCGGCGGCGACCACCGGGACCATGCGCGGGTCCGCGCGCCCGCCGCTGACGTCGTTGACCAGCCGGGCACCTGCCTCCACCGCCTGCTCGGCGACGGACGCCCGCATGGTGTCCACGCTGATGACCACGCCCTCCCGGGCCAGTTCGCGGACCACCGGGACTACCCGGCGCAGCTCCTCGGCCTCGTCCACACGGGTCGCGCCGGGCCGGGTGGACTCGCCGCCCACGTCGACCAGGTCGGCGCCCTCGGCCACCAGGGCCAGACCGTGCTTGACCGCGGCCCCGGTGTCGAACCAGCGGCCTCCGTCGGAGAAGGAGTCCGGCGTGACGTTCACCACGCCCATGACCGCGCACCGGTCCCATGCCGGCAGCCCGGCCACTTCCCCGCGGGGGACGCGCAAGGTACTCATGCCGTCCAGCGTAGGCGTTCCACCGGCGCCTCCCCGCCACCGCCCCGTCGGGCGGACCGCGGCCGGCCGGAGGCCGACGGGCGGTCGGCGGGCGGCCGACCGGCGGTCAGCGGGCCATGATCAGGCTCATCGCCTCGGCGCGGGTGGCGGAGTCACGGAGCTGGCCGCGGACCGCCGAGGTGATGGTCTTGGCCCCGGGCTTGCGGACGCCGCGGACCGTCATGCACATGTGCTCGCACTCGATGACGACGATCACGCCGCGCGCCTCCAGGATCTCCATCAGGGAGTCGGCGACCTGTGTCGTCAGACGCTCCTGGACCTGGGGGCGGCGGGCGAAGACCTCCACCAGCCTGGCGAGCTTCGACAGGCCGGTGATCTTGCCGGAGTCGGCCGGGATGTAGCCGACGTGCGCCACTCCGTGGAAGGGCAGCAGGTGGTGCTCGCAGGAGGACAGCAGCTCGATGTCCTTGACCAGCACCATCTCGTCGTGACCGAGGTCGAAGGTGGTGGTCAGCACGTCCTCCGGCCGCTGCCGCAGACCCGCGAATATCTCCCGGTACGCCCGGGCCACCCGGGCCGGGGTCTCCCGCAGGCCCTCGCGGTCGGGGTCCTCGCCGACCGCGATGAGCAGCTCCCGTATGGCGTTCTCGGCACGCTTCTCGTCGAACTCTCCGACGGAGCCCTCGCCCTCCAGCGTCACCGGGTCGATCATGTGGTCCTCTTTCTCGATTGCGGCGGCGAAAAGCCGCGCCCCTCCGGTAGTCAACCGGAGGGGCGCGGCGGGCATTCCTCGGGGCTCTCTCCCCGGCGCCGGCCCGGGGGTCGGCGGTGGGGAGCCCCGGTCAGCTCTCCGGCCGGGGCTCGTCGGACGGCAGGCGGGTCTCCTTGGAGAGCGCGGTGTCCGTCGGGCCGATCTCCTTGCCCTTCTCCTGGCCGGGCTGCGTGCCATTGGTCAGGGCCAGCTCCTTGGGGGTGGAGACCGGCGGGCGGGTGGAGGGCATCCGGCGCGCGGAGCCGGTCCAGGCCGGGCGCGGCGGGCGCTTGACGATCGGCCGGAAGATCTCGGCGATCTCCTCCTTGCCCAGGGTCTCCTTCTCCAGGAGGGCCAGCACCAGGTTGTCCAGGACGTCCCGGTTCTCGACGAGGATCTCCCACGCCTCGTTGTGGGCGGTCTCGATCAGCTTCTTGACCTCCTCGTCCACCAGCCCGGCGACCTCCTCGGAGTAGTCGCGCTGGTGGCCCATCTCCTTGCCCAGGAAGGGCTCGGAGTTGTCGGAGCCGAACTTGATCGCGCCCAGCCGCTCGGTCATGCCGTACTGCGTGACCATGGCGCGGGCCGTGGCGGTCGCCTTCTCGATGTCGTTGGCGGCGCCGGTGGTCGGGTCGTGGAAGACCAGTTCCTCGGCCGCGCGCCCGCCCAGCATGTACGCGAGCTGGTCGAGCATCTCGTTGCGCGTCGTGGAGTACTTGTCCTCGTCGGGCAGGACCATCGTGTAGCCCAGCGCCCGGCCGCGGGAGAGGATGGTGATCTTGTGGACGGGGTCGGAGTTCGGTGAGGCCGCCGCGACCAGGGCGTGGCCGCCCTCGTGGTACGCGGTGATCTTCTTCTCCTTGTCGCTCATGATCCGGGTCCGCTTCTGCGGTCCGGCCACGACGCGGTCGATCGCCTCGTCCAGGAAGTGGTTGTCGATCAGCTTCTTGTCGCTGCGCGCGGTGAGCAGCGCGGCCTCGTTGAGCACGTTGGACAGGTCCGCACCGGTGAAGCCGGGGGTGCGGCGGGCGACCGCGGACAGGTCCACGTCGGGCTCCATCGGCTTGCCCTTGGCGTGCACCTTGAGGATCTCCAGACGGCCCTGCATGTCGGGGCGGTCCACGGCGATCTGCCGGTCGAAACGGCCCGGGCGCAGCAGCGCCGGGTCGAGGATGTCCGGGCGGTTGGTGGCGGCGATCAGGATGACGCCGCCCTTGACGTCGAAGCCGTCCATCTCGACCAGCAGCTGGTTCAGCGTCTGCTCGCGCTCGTCGTGGCCGCCGCCCATGCCGGCGCCGCGGTGGCGGCCGACGGCGTCGATCTCGTCGACGAAGACGATCGCCGGGGCGTTCGCCTTGGCCTGCTCGAACAGGTCGCGCACACGCGAGGCGCCGACGCCGACGAACATCTCGACGAAGTCGGAGCCGGAGATCGAGTAGAACGGGACGCCCGCCTCGCCCGCGACGGCGCGCGCGAGCAGCGTCTTGCCGGTGCCGGGCGGGCCGTAGAGCAGCACGCCCTTGGGGATCTTCGCGCCGACGGCCTGGAACTTGGCGGGCTCCTGGAGGAACTCCTTGATCTCGTGGAGCTCCTCGACCGCCTCGTCCGAGCCGGCGACGTCCGAGAAGGTCGTCTTGGGGGTGTCCTTGGTGATCAGCTTCGCCTTGGACTTCCCGAAGTTCATCACCCGGGAGCCGCCGCCCTGCATCTGGTTCATCAGGAACAGGAAGACGATCACGATCAGTACGAACGGCAGCAGCGAGAGCAGCATCCCCAGGAACGGGTTCTGCTTCTGCGGCGAGACGGTGTAACCGTCCTTGATCTGCCCGTCCTGGTACTTGGACTGCAACTGCTTGGCCAGATCGACGCCCTGGTCGTCGATGTAGCTGGCCTTGATCTTGTCGCTGCCCTCGATCTTCGTGCCCTCGGTGAGCTCGACCTTGACGGTCTGCTCGTCGCCGGTCGTCAGCTCGGCGGACCTGACCTTGTTCTCGTTGATCGCCTGCACGACCTGGCCGGTGTCCACCGTCTTGTAGCCGCCGGACGAGCCGACGACGTTCATCAACACGACCACGGCGAGGGCGGCCAGCACGATCCACATGACGGGACCACGGAAGTAGCGCTTCACGTCCATCCACACGGGGCGGCGCGCGCCCCGTCCCTCCTGCCACAGTGAGGCACCGCGACCTCGGGTGAGATCGCCTGTGCGTACGGTGTTTTACTCCGGCGTGTTACTCCGGCTTGCTCGGCCTACGAACGGATTGCCCCAACAGACCGACCTTCGGACGGTACCCCAGGATCACGGCCCGAAGCACTGCCGAGGCGGGCGCCGCCGGCGGACGGTGAACATCCCCGTCCGCCCGTTCCAACGCCGGGGGACCCCCCGAACGTTCCCGGGCGGCGCCCCGGACCCGCCCGGGCCCGTCAGCCTCCGTAGACGTGCGGCGCCAGCGTCCCCACGAACGGCAGGTTGCGGTACTTCTCCGCGTAGTCCAGCCCGTAGCCGACGACGAACTCGCTGGGGATGTCGAAGCCGACCCACTTCACGTCGATCGCCACCTTCGCCGCGTCCGGCTTGCGCAGCAGGGTGCAGACGTTCAGCGAGGCGGGCTCGCGCGAGCCGAGGTTCGACAGCAGCCAGGACAGTGTCAGGCCGGAGTCGATGATGTCCTCGACGATCAGGACGTGCCGCCCCTTGATGTCGGTGTCCAGGTCCTTGAGGATCCGGACCACGCCGGAGGACTGGGTGCCCGCGCCGTAGGACGACACCGCCATCCAGTCCATGGTGACCGGCGAGGACAGGGCCCGGGCGAGGTCCGCCATGACCATCACCGCGCCCTTGAGGACCCCGACCAGGAGCAGGTCCTCACCCTCGTACTCCGCATCGATCGCCTCCGCCAGCTCGGCCAGCTTCGCGTCGATCTCTTCCTTGGTGATGAGCACCGACTTGAGGTCGGCGCCCATGTCCTTGTCGTCCACCCTGCTGCTCTCGGTCGGGGATCACACTTGCCGGATGACCAGTGTGCCACCCTGCCTCCGGGCGGCCACCCGGCCGGGCAGGCTGATGGCCCGCTGGCCGTGCCATTCGGTGACCAGCCGGTCCACCTCCTCGATGTGGCGGGCGAACAGCGAGCCCGCCGGGGAACCGGCCGCGACCGCCACGCGGCGCAGCACACGTCGGCGGACGGCGGGCGGCAGGGCGCCGAGCCGGGCGACGTCGAGGGCGGCTCCAGACCCCTCTGTGAGATCCGCGACATCCGCGACATCGCCGGCCCCGTCGGACCTGCCTGCCCCGTCGGACCCGCCGGACCCGTCCGCCCGGGACGGCGAGGGCTTCGAGGGCTTCGAGGACGGCGAAAGCTCGGTGCGGACCTCCCGCTCGGCGTCGCGGGCCCATGCGTCGAGGGCGTCGGCGTCGTCCCGGGAGAGCTGCGCGGTGCGGGCCAGGGCCTCGACCACGCCCTTGCCGAGCGCCTTCTCCAGGGCGGGCAGCGCGTCGTGGCGCACCCGGGAGCGGGTGAACGCGGGATCGGCGTTGTGCGGGTCGTCCCAGACCGGCAGCGACTGCACCATGCACGCCTTGCGGGTGGTCTGCCGGTCCACGGCGAGGAACGGCCGCAGATAGCGGTGGCGGACGCCCCGGCGCCCGGCCGGTGAGCCGGAGGCGGCGGCCATTCCGGACAACGAGCGGGTGCCGGAGCCCCGGGCCAGACCGAGCAGCACCGTCTCGGCCTGGTCGTCGCGGGTGTGTCCGAGGAGGACCGCGGCGGCACCGAGGCGGTCGGCGGCCTCGTCGAGGGCGGTGTAGCGGGCGGTGCGGGCGGCGGCCTCGGGGCCGCCGTCGCGGCCGACGGCCACGGTGAGGGCCTCGGCCGGTTCGAGGGAGAGCTCGGTGAGGCGGCCGACGACCTCCCGGGCCCGGTCGCCGGAGCCGGGCTGCAGGCCGTGGTCGACGGTGAGGCCCCCGGCCCGCAGGCCGAGGCGGGGGGCTTCGAAAGCGAGGGCGGAGGCGAGCGCCATCGAGTCGGCGCCGCCGGAGCAGGCGACGAGCACGAGCGGAGGGCGCCGGTCCGGGGCGGAGGAGCCGACGGAGGGGCCGGCCGGTGCGCCGGAACCGCCGGGGGCGTCCTGGAGCACGTCACGGAGTGTGCGGCGAACCGCCAGGCGTATCGCGGCGACCGCGGGGTGGGGACCCATGTCCGTTCACTTCCTCGGGGAGTCGTGGCCGCGCAGTCGATGACTACGCTGAGTGCGTCGATGGTGACAGAGAAGTGCCGTATCCCTGAGCATCGCACGCGCACCCGCCGCCCACGGTCCCTCGTAAGAGTGATTGTCCCGGCGTTCGGCGGTCATCAGTCCGCTTTGCGGTGCACCCTCGCGATCCACTCCGCCGGCCGGGCGATCTCCGCCCTGGTGGGCAGCGTGTTGGGGGAGGTCCACACCCGGTTGAAGCCGTCCATCCCGACCTCCTCCACCACCGTCCGCACGAACCGCTCGCCGTCGCGGTACTGGCGCAGCTTGGCGTCGAGCCCCAGCAGCCTGCGCAGCGCCTGGTCGAGACGGCCCGCGCCGGCCGCGCGGCGCTTCTGGAACTTCTCCCGGATCTCGGCGACCGACGGCACCACCTGGGGTCCGACGCCGTCCATCACGTAGTCCGCGTGCCCCTCCAGCAGCGACATCACCGCGGTGATACGGCCGAGGACCTCGCGCTGGGCCGGGGTCTGCACCAGCTCGACGAGGCTGTGCCCCCCGTCCTGCTCCCCGCCCTCCCCGGACTCCGGGCGGCCGCTGCCGGCCAGCGACTGGACGGCCTCGCGCAGCCGCTCCAGCAGCGCGGAGGGCTCTATCTCGGTCTCCCCGAGGAAGGCGTGGATCTCCCCCTCGATGTGGTCGCGCAGCCACGGCACGGCGGAGAACTGGGTGCGGTGCGTCTCCTCGTGCAGGCACACCCACAGCCGGAAGTCGTGCGGGTCGACGTCCAGCTCCCGCTCGATGTGCACGATGTTCGGCGCGACCAGCAGCAGCCGTCCGCCGCCCTCGCCCGGGGCCCCCGGCAGGTCGCGGGTGGGCGGGGCGAAGGTCTCGTACTGGCCCAGGACGCGGGAGGCCATGAACGACAGCAGCATCCCGACCTCGACGCCGGTCACCTTGCCGCCGACCGCGCCGAGCACCGCGTTGCCGGGGCCGCCGCCGCGCCGCGCGCGCATCTTGTCCAGCAGCGGCGACAGCAGCTCGCGGAAACCCGCCACGTTCGCCCGGATCCAGCCGGGCCGGTCCACGACGAGCACGGGGGTGTCCGCGGCGCCGTCGGGCGTCATCCGGGTGAAGCCGCGCACGTGCTCCTCGGCCGCCGCCGCGTGCCGCCGCAGTTCGGCGACGGCCTCGCGCGCCTCCTCACGGCTCACTTCGGGCCCGGGCTTCACGAGCCGGGTCGCGGTCGCCACCGCGAGATTCCAGTCGACCATCTCCACACCACCGAGGCTCGTCATGACTTCACCGTACGTGCCGGTGCTCCCGAACGGGAGCGGACCGCCTCCCGGGCAAGGGTGCCCGGGAGGCGGCCCGTCACGCCCGCCCGGTCCGGCCCGGTCAGCGGCAGCCGCAGTTGGCCAGGGCGGCGGCGAGGCGGTCCAGGGCGTCGTGGGCGCCGTAGCGGTCGGTGGTGCCCGACGCCGTGAAGGCGAAGGCCAGGAGTCTGCCGTCGGCGTCCACGACCGTGCCCGCCAGGGTGTTGATCCCGGTCAGCGTGCCGGTCTTGGCGCGGACCAGCCCCGCGCCGGTGCGGGTCGCCTCGTCGTCGTAGCGGCCGCCGAGCGTGCCGCTGAAGCGGGCCACGGGCAGCCCCGTCAGCACGGACCGCAGCTCGGGGCGGGCGGGGTCGGCGGCGAGGGCCAGCAGCCGGGTCAGCAGGCCGGCGGAGACCCGGCCGGACCGGTCCAGTCCGCTGCCGTCGGCGAAGCGGGCGCCCTTCAGCGGCAGCGTCCGGCCGTCCCCGGTGAGCTGTGCGAGCTGCGCCCGCACCGCGCGTCCGGCGCCGGCGAAGCTCGCCGGCTCGCCGCGCGCGACGGCGGTCTGCCGGAAGAGGGCCTCGCCGATGTCGTTGTCGCTGTGGAGCATCATCCGCTCGACCAGCTCCGCCAGCGGCGCGGAGCGGTGGACGGCCAGCTCCTCGGCGCCCCGCGGCGCCCTGCGGGCGCGGCCGGGGTGCTCGGGGCGCTCGACGTCCACGCCGCGCTCGCGCAGGCGGTCGGTGAAGATCCCGGCCGCGTCCCGGGCCGGATCGCCGGAGCGGGGGGCGGGCCCGCTGGTGCTGTCGTCGAGGCGGCCCTCGTTCACCATCAGCGCGACGACCGGCGCGATGTTCTCGTTCGGCCCGATGGGATGGCGGACGGGCCCGGAGTAGAGCGAGATGTCGTGGGCCGGCTCGACCCGCTTCACACCGCGCTCCCTCAGCTCCCGGGCGGTGGTGTCGGCCAGCCGCCGCAGCGCGGCCGGGGTGACCGTGGGGTCGCCGCCGCCGACCAGGAAGACCCGTTCGCCGTCCGGGTCCCACACCACCCGGGTGGGGATGCGGTGGTCCGGTCCGAGGGCCGACAGCGCGGCGACCGCCGTGGCGATCTTCACGGTGGAGGCGGGCGCGACGCCCCGGCCGGCCCTGGCGCCGTACAGCTCCCGCCCCGTGGCCACGTCCACCACCGAGGCGGTGCGGAGCGTGCCCAGGACCGTGTCCTCCAGCAGCGGCTGGAGGGTGTCGGCGAGCGCGGCGGGCGCGGGGGCGGGCGCCTCGCCCGGCTCCGGCGCGGCCTCGCCCGGCTCCGGCGCGGCCTTGCCGGCGGCCTCGTCGCCCCGGCCGCCCCGCTCCTTTCGGGTCTTACCGGCGGGGGCCGCGCCCAGCGCGGTGAGCACCTCGGCGGCGCTGGGCGCCGGGGCGGGGCCGCCGGGAAGGCCAGCCCCGGTGTGGTCCGCGCCACTGCCGCGGTCCCAGGAGGCGGCGCGGGCCCGCTCGGCCGTACGCTGGCCGAAGTCCCAGGGTCCGGCGACGGCCACAGCCGTCAACGCGACCGCGAGTCCGGCGGCGGCGGAACCGGCCGCCACCCGCCATGTGTCCCGCACCTCGGACCAGCCCCTTTCGCGACCACACATCTGCGTGAGGGACACTTAACCACCACATCGCCGCTCTCCGGGGGAAGCCCCCGGGCCACTGACGAGTGCTGAAGCATACGGAGGAGTCTCCCTTGGAGTTCGACGTCGTCATCGAGATCCCGAAGGGTTCGCGGAACAAGTACGAGGTGGACCACGAGACCGGTCGCATCCGTCTCGACCGGCACCTGTTCACCTCCACCGTGTACCCGGCCGACTACGGCTTCGTCGACAACACCCTGGGTGAGGACGGAGACCCCCTGGACGCGCTGGTGCTGCTGGAGGAGCCGACCTTCCCCGGCTGCATCATCAAGTGCCGGGCGATCGGCATGTTCCGCATGACGGACGAGGCCGGCGGCGACGACAAGCTGCTGTGCGTGCCCGCGTCCGACCCGCGCATGGAGCACCTGCGCGACATCCACCACGTGAGCGAGTTCGACCGGCTGGAGATCCAGCACTTCTTCGAGGTCTACAAGGACCTGGAGCCCGGCAAGTCGGTCGAGGGCGCGGACTGGGTCGGCCGTGCCGACGCCGAGGCCGAGGTCGAGGCCTCGATCAAGCGCCTGGAGGCGTCGGGCGGCAGCCACCACTGAGCCCGCCGGGCCCGTCCGCCCCGGGCGGGCCCGCCCCGGCTTCCCGTGCCCCGGGGCGCACACGGCCACGCGCCGCGTGCGTCCCGGGGCACGTCCCGTTTCCGGGGGCGTGCCCCGGGAACGGAGGACGGGATCGGGAGCGGGATCAGAAGCCGCGGGTGCGCTTGGCCGCGCGCCGCCCCGGCAGCGGGGTCTCCTGGCCCGGCACCTTGATGAACAGGCGTGCCAGCTCGTTCCCCAGGTTGACGCCGATCGCGATCGCCAGCGCCAGGGCGGCCGCCTTCGACAGGTTCTGCAGACCGTGGTCCAGGTCCCCCTGCGCGATGCCGATCAGCCCGAAGTAGATGGCGCTACCGGGCAGCAGCGGGCCGATCGACGCCGTGATGTACGGCAGTGCCGAGACGAACCGGTAGCGCGACATCAGCTGCCCGAACAGGCCCACCAGGCCCGCCGCCGCCGCGGTCGCCGCGACAGGGTCGACCCCGCCGGTGTCGGCCATCGCGCCGTACACCAGCCAGGCGACACCGCCGTTGAGCGTGGCGAGCAGCACGGTGGAGCGCTCCTGCTGGAGGAGGACGCAGAAGGCCAGCGCCAGCAGCATCGCCGCCAGGAGCTGGAGCAGCGGCCGGCTGCGGATGTCCAGGCCCTCCGGGTCGAACTCCGCGCCCATCTCGGAGCCGATGTAGAGCACCAGCAGCACACCGCAGACGATGCCGACGACCAGGTAGACGACCTCCAGCAGCCGGGCCGACGCCGTGATGTAGAAGCCGGTCAGCCCGTCCTGCACGGCGGCGACCAGCGCTCTACCGGGGATCAGCGGGAACAGGCCACCGGTGACGACCGCGGACGCCCTGATGACCAGGCCGAGGTCGGCGGCGAACAGCTGGACCAGCACTCCCAGCACCGCGGGCGGCATCGCCGCGGCCACGAACTGGTAGAACTCCGGCAGCCCGCGCTGGGAGAAGAACCAGGCGAGCCGGTCGCCGAGCATCGCGCCGAGCGCGGCCAGGAGGAAGACCACCCAGCCACCGCCCACCAGCGTGGACGCCGCGCCCGCCAGCAGTCCGCTGGCCACGGTGAGCGCGCCCTTGGAGTACGGGTGGCGGTTGCGGCGGATCTCGGCGAGGCGGCGGTACGCCTCCTCCAGCGTCACGTCGCCGTCGGTGATGTCGGCCACCAGGCGGTAGACGCCCGACAGCCGGTTGTAGTCGGTGCCGCGGCGGCGGACCGTACGGCTCAGCGAGACCGGGTCGTCCACCAGCGACGGCTGGTAGGTGATCGTCAGCAGGGTGAAGGTGACCGTCGGTTCGCAGCGGTCCAGCCCGTACGCGTGGGCCACCCCGAACATCGCCGCCTCGACGTCCTCGGCGCCCTCGCCGCCCGCGAGCAGCAGCTCGGCGATGCGCAGGGTCAGGTCGAGTACGCGCGGCGCCGACGGCCCGGTGTCGGCGTCCCCCTCGTCGGTGCGCCGGGGGCGTTCGGGCACCGGCCGCTCGCCCAGCGGCATCCGGACCATGGTGCGCATCCGGTCCTGCCAGGGCGCGCCCGGCCGCACCAGGTTGTTGATCACCGGGATGCCGTCGGGCGGGGTGAAGGCGGACCCCGGCTCGAAGGCCGCCGTCTTGCGCACGCCCTCGGGCAGAGCGAACTCGGAGGTGGGGTGCTCGTCCTCGGCCGGCGGCGCGGGGACGGCCCTCAGCCCCTCGGGCAGAGCGAACTCGGAAGTGGGGTGCTCGTCCTCGGAGTACGGGGACGCCAGCGGTACGCCGGAGGGCGGGGCGAAAGCGCTGCGGGTCTCCTCCGGCGCGGACCTGCGGTCCTCCGGACGGCCGGTCTCGGTCACCGTGCTGTTCCTCGTGGTCTCCAGGGCCAAACTCGCCGCTCCTCACGCCTCCAGTCGTTCTCCCGCACGGACGTCAGGCTTCCCGCTCGCGGCGGGATATGTCCGTTACTCCTCAGCGAGGATACGGCCGGACCCCCCTCCGGAAGAGGGCGTGAAGGTGGCCGTCAGGTGTGAGATGCGTTGCAGGCGCCGGAGCGTGCCGGCAGGCGCCGTCAGCCGCGGGTGCGGTCGTGCGGACGCTCCGCGTAGGGGTTGCCCACCCCCTCGGGCAGCACCTCCACCGACCGTTCGCCCTCGCCCGCCATCACGTACGCGCCCTTCTCCAGACGCTCGATCAGGCCCCGGGCCCACTCCGCGCCGCTGGCGGCGTTGTGCACCCACAGCCTCATGATCTCGCCGATGTGACCCCACTCGTCCGGGGCGCCCGGGGGTGTCCACTCCCGGGCGACCTCGGCGCTCCACTCCTCCAGCGCCGCCACGCGCCGCCCGAGCAGTTCGATCGCCTCCCGGCGCGGCAGGTCGACGATGAAGCCGACCCCGGCCGTGAGCACGTCCGGCTTCTCGTCGTGCGCCGTGAGCGACCGGCGCAGCAGCCGCTGGTACTCCGCCTCGCCGGCGGCGGTCAGCTCGTACTCGGTGCGCGGCGGGCCGCCGGCCGTGCTCGGCTCGGTGTCGTGGGCGGTCAGCAGGCCCTGCCCGGCCATCTGCTTGAGCGCGTGGTAGATCGACCCCGGCTTGGCGTTGGACCACTGGTGCGCGCCCCAGAACTCCAGGTCGTTGCGGACCTGGTAGCCGTGTGCGCGCCCGTGCTGGCGGACCGCGCCCAGCACCAGCAACCGGATCGCCGACACCGCCGACACCACCGTCCCCTCACCGACCCACCGGTTCACCGGTCGTCCCGGTGCCCGCCGCCGACCAGCGTAGACGGACGGCGGCGGGCACGGGCGCGGGCGGTCACCGGAAGGACGACCAGTCCGGCTCCGGCAGCGCGCCCGTGGCGAAGACCAGGTCGAAGGCGCCCTTGCCGTCGATCGTCTCGCGGATGATGTCGGCGTGCCCGGCGTGCCGCGCGGTCTCCTCGATCTGGTGGAGCAGGCCCCAGCGCCAGGAGCGGGGCCCGCCCTCGTCCCAGGGCACCTTGGGGGCCGTGAAGGTGTCGTCGAGGGAGGGCACCGCCCTGACCGCCTCCTCGGTCTCACGCGCCACCCGCCCGTAGAGGTCCAGCAGCTCCTCGACCGTCTCGTCGTCCCTGATGGCCAGGCTGTCCTCCCACCTCTTCACGCTGGTCTCGAAGTCGAAGGGCTCGCCGCGCATCATCGCCAGCGCGCCGCGCTCGCCCACCGTGACGTGCTTGAGGATGCCGGCCAGGGAGAAGGCGCTCACGGTCGGCCTGCTGCGCGCCTGCTCGTCGGTGAGACCGTGGAGGGCCCGGCGGATGCCGCCGCGCTGGGCCTCCAGGTAGTCGAGCAGGGCCGCGCGCTCGTCGCCGCGGTTCTCGGAAGCGACAGGAACGGGCATGGGGGTCTCCTCACACGTCGGTCGTCGGGCCGCTCTCCGGCCCCTTCACCGATAACGACGCTATGAGGTCTTGGGGACGGGTTCTGTCCTCAATGCCCTCCCGGCGACTCTCCGGCCGGATTTCCCCCCCTCCCGGCGCCGGCGGCGCCCCGGGTGTCCCGGCCGGGGCTCGCCGGCCGGGCCGGTCAGATCTCCCCGCGGACCTCGTGGAGGAGTCCGCGGGTGTCATCCGGGCCGAGACTGTCCCGCAGGAGGCGGTCGAGGACGTCCTCGTACTGGGCGACCTCCTCCGGCTTGTCGACGTAGAGGGCGCTGGTGAGGTGCTCCAGGTAGACGATGTCGGAGATCTCCGACTCGGGGAAGCGCAGCAGCGTGAAGGCCCCGCTCTCGGCCGGGTGCCCGCCGGTGTCGAACGGCATCACCTGGAGCGTGATGTGGGGCATTTCGGAGAGTTCCGCGAGGTGCCGCAGCTGGGCGTCCATCACCTCGCGGCCGCCGTAGGGGCGGCGCAGCGCGGCCTCGTCCAGCACGCAGCGGAACTTCGGGGCCTGTTCGGACAGCAGCAGCTTCTGGCGCTCCAGGCGCAGGGCGACGCGGCGGTCGACCTCCTCCGGGGAGAGCCCCGACCGGTGGCCGCTGGTGACGACCGCCCGCGCGTAGTCCTCCGTCTGGAGCAGCCCGGAGACGAACTGCACCTCGTAGACGCCGATGTGCGAGGCCGCCCCCTCCAGGCCGACGTACGTCTGGAACCAGTTCGGCAGCACGTCGCTGTAGTTGTGCCACCAGCCCGCGACGCTGGACTCACGGGCGAGACTCAGCAGCGGCTCGCGCTCGGCCTCGTCGGTGATGCCGTACAGCGTGAGCAGGTCCGCCACGTCCCGCGCCTTGAAGCTCACACGCCCCAACTCCATGCGGCTGATCTTCGATTCGGAGGCCCGGATGGAATATCCGGCCGCCTCACGGGTGACTCCGCGGGACTCGCGGAGCCGCCGCAGCTGGGAACCGAGCAGGATGCGGCGCACCATGGAACCATTCGACCCATTGGCCCCGTTAACTCCGTTTTTCACCGGAAATGCTCCTGTTTGTGTTCAGCTCTCCACCCCTGCACCAGTGCAGTCTGCCACCAATGCCTTCGTTGCGTGCCCAGGCGGTTACACACAATCGAAAGTCACTCGTGCACGTGCATCTGCCCTTGCATCTGCTGTGGGCATTGGGAACCATGGGGAAAGACAAGTGCACGCAGAGTCAGGGCACTTGGGCATGCACACAATTCACCGACGCAGCGCAACGAGCGGAACGCGATACGGAGCACCACCGCTGACGGGGTCCGCCAGGGCCATGACCGCCGCAATGCCAGGAGTGTCTCGTCATGGGGACCGAAGGACCGACCGTGCTCGACCGGTTATGGCATGACTTCCCGTCGCTCGACCCCGACGCGCTCTCCGGTTCGGCCTCCTGCGCGCTCCAGCCGCGCTACGAGGCGGTGAAGACCGCCCGCGAGTTCACCCGGAACGTACTGCTGCGCTGGCGGTTGGCCGGGCAGTTCGACACCGTGGCCCTGGTGGTCTCGGAGCTGGTGACCAACGCCCTGCGCCACGGCGTGCCGGGCGCCGTCCCCGGCGAAACCCTGGACCCGCCCGTGCGACTCCATCTGATGCACTGGTCCGGCCGCCTGGTGTGCGCCGTGCGCGACCCCAGCGGAAAGGCGCCCGTGGCGAAGAGGCCCGGCGAGGGGCCCGCCGGGGAACTCGGCGGCGTCGGCTGCGATTTCGGCGACGACCTCGGCGGTCTCGGCGGTCTCGGCGAGGACTTCGACGGGGAGCTCGGCGGCGTGTTCTTCGACGACACGGCGGAGTCCGGGCGCGGCCTCTTCCTCGTCGAGTCCTTCAGCGACGACTGGGGCTGGCAGCCGATGGCCGGCACCATGCCCGGAAAAGTGGTCTGGGCGCTGTTCAGACTGAACCCCGGACGGGGAACCGGCGTCAGTCCTGTATGAGGTGGTCGAACTCGCCGTCCTTGACGCCGAGCAGCATCGCCTCGACCTCGGCCGGGGTATAGACCAGTGCGGGGCCGTCCGGATGGCGCGAGTTCCGTACGGCCACCTCTCCGCCGGGGAGCTTGGCGAACTCCACGCACGCTCCCTGCGAGTTGCTGTGTCTGCTCTTCTGCCAGACGACCCCGTGGAGGTCCCTGGCTGCCATGCCGTTGTATGCGTGGGGCATCGGACTCTCCCGGCTGTGCGGTCGGGGGCGGCGGTCGGGTGCGGTCAGGGGCTGAATCGGTCGACCAGCCTGGATCATAACGCCGTTCACGTGCGGATGCACGTGAAGATGCACGTGCACGACAGCCTGTCACGGCGTCATGACAACCTGTCGAAAGGGCGGTCCGCGGCGGGACGGAGTGGCGGAGCCGGGCGCGGAACGCGCCCGGCTCCGCCACACGCACGCCGGCCCTCGCGCCGTTCACGCGCCGGTGCCGCCGGGGCCCCTGTCCAGGAGGCCGCGCAGGTCCCCCAGGTCTCCCAGGTCCCCCATCCCGCGCCAGAACCGCTCGTACGGGCTCAGCCAGTGCTGCACCTCGCTGAGCGGTCCGGCCTCCAGCCGGTAGTGCCTCTCCCTCCCCTTGCGCCGCTCGCTGACCAGGCCGGCCTCCCGGAGCACCTTCAGATGCTCCGACAGACTCGGCCTGCGCATGTCGAAGTGGTCGGCCAGCCGCTGCACGGGCTGCGGGCCCTTGACCCGGAGCAGCCTCAGCACCTCGCGCCGGGTCGGGTTGGCGAGGGCGGAGAAGAGCCGGTCCTCCCGGAGCCGGTCCTCGGGTACGTCGATGGCGGTCATGTCTCCCCCTTGCGAGCCAGTGGTCAGTTGGCGGTGGCGGAGAGGAGGGAAGCCGGTGCCGCAGGCCGGCGGCGCCGGGCCGCTCGCGGTCCGCCCGGGTGGTCGGTGGTCCGCCGCCGGGCCATCGCTGGTCCGTCGGCGGTCCCCGAAATAATCCCCCGGCGGGCACCCGTAGCGGAACCCTGTCCCACCGGCTGAACGGCCGCACCCGGACTCCACCCGCCCTTGACCTCAAGTCGACTTGAAGCCCTACCGTCCGGAGCACGGCAACGACGACGTGAGGACCCGCGATGAGCATGGAATCCGCCGCGTGGAACGCCCTGTACCAGGCGCGCCACGCCCCTCAGGACCGACAGCGCCACTCCCCCGCGCTGTCCCGCGCCACCCTGCGCCGCATCGCGGGCTTCGCCCGCCCGCACCGGCGGCGGCTGGCCCTCTTCCTGCTGCTCAGCACCGTCTCGGCGGCGCTGGCCGTGGCCACCCCGGTGCTCGCGGGCCGGGTGGTCGACGCGATCGTGGAGAGCTCGGCGGCCGGCACGGTCGTACGGCTCGCCGTCCTGATCGCGGCCGTGGCGGTGGCCGAGGCGGCGATCGGACTGCTGGCCAGGTGGCTGTCGGCGCGCATCGGCGAGGGGTTGATCCTGGACCTGCGCACGGCCGTCTTCGACCACGTCCAGCGGATGCCGGTCGCCTTCTTCACCCGCACCCGCACCGGCGCGCTGGTCAGCCGGCTGAACAACGACGTCATCGGCGCCCAGCGGGCCTTCAGCAACACCCTGTCCTCGGTGGTCGGCAACCTCGTCACCCTGCTGCTCACCCTGGTGGTCATGGTGCGGCTGTCCTGGCAGGTCACGCTGCTCGCCCTGGTGCTGCTGCCGGTGTTCGTGCTGCCCGCACGGCGCATGGGCTCCCGGCTGGCCCGCCTCTCGCACGAGGCCGCGACCCACAACGCGGCCATGGGCACGCAGATGACCGAGCGCTTCTCCGCCCCCGGCGCCACCCTGGTCAAGCTGTTCGGACGGCCGGGGGAGGAGTCGGAGGGGTTCGCGGCGCGGGCCCGGCGGGTGCGCGACATCGGGGTGCGCACCGCCATGGTCCAGCACGTCTTCTTCACCGCGCTCACCGTCGTCTCCGCCCTGGCGCTGGCCCTGGTCTACGGACTCGGCGGCTGGTACGCGCTGCGCGGCCGGCTCGACCCCGGCGCGGTGGTGGCCCTGGCCCTGCTGCTCACCCGGCTCTACGCCCCGCTGACCGCGCTGGCCGGCGCGCGGGTGGAGGTGATGGGCGCGCTCGTCAGCTTCCAGCGCGTCTTCGAGGTGCTGGACCTCAGGCCGCTGATCGAGGAGCGCGAGGACGCCCGTGAGGTGCCCGACGGCCCGGTGTCGGTGGAGTTCGACCGCGTGGACTTCGCCTACCCGTCGGCCGAGAAGGTCTCCCTGGCCTCCCTGGAGGAGGTCGCCGTCCTCGACGCGCGCGGCGGCGAGCAGGTGCTGCACCAGGTGTCCTTCCGCGCCGAGCCGGGGCAGATGGTGGCGCTGGTCGGCTCCTCCGGCGCGGGCAAGTCCACCATCGCCCAGCTCGTGCCGCGGCTCTACGACGCCGACGGCGGCGCGGTGCGGCTCGGCGGCGTGGACGTAAGGGATCTGACCTTCCGTTCCCTGCGCGCCACGCTCGGCATGGTCACCCAGGACGGCCACCTCTTCCACGAGTCGATCCGCTCCAACCTGCTGTTCGCCCGGCCCGGCGCGAGCGAGGACGAACTGTGGGACGTGCTGCGCCGCGCCCGGCTCGACGGGCTGATCGCCTCCCTGCCCGACGGGCTGGACACGGTCGTCGGCGAGCGCGGCTACCGCCTGTCCGGCGGCGAGCGGCAGCGGCTGACCATCGCCCGGCTGCTGCTGGCCCGGCCGCGGGTGGTGATCCTCGACGAGGCGACCGCGCATCTGGACTCCACCTCCGAGGCGGCCGTCCAGGAGGCGCTGGCGGAGGCGCTGCGCGGACGCACCTCCGTGGTGATCGCCCACCGTCTGTCCACCGTCCGGGCCGCGGACCTGATCCTGGTCGTGGAGGACGGCCGGGTCGTCGAGCGCGGCACCCACGAGACGCTGATGGCGGCGGGCGGACGCTACCGGGAGCTGTACCGCACCCAGTTCGGCGCGCGGTCCGGCACGGGGAACGACGCACAGCCGGACACACAGCCGGGCACACAGCCGGGCACGCCGTCCGGGCGGGAAGCCGGGGAGCCGGCCGTGCCCGGCCCCGTCTCCTGACCGGCCATCACCTCCCCGGCGGTACGCGGAACTCGGCCGCATCCGGTACCCGCGGCGCCCCTCGCCCATCCGGATCAGTCCAGCGCGCGGGACCGCCGCCCGGCCCCCACGATGAGAATCGGGGCCGCCGGGCGGCGGCCCGTATCGAGCCATGTCCGGGGAGATGCCGCTGTGACCGTCAGTCTTGAGCAACTGAGCCGCTGTTCCGTAGCCGTCGACCTCGGCGCGGCCAGGACCCGGGTCTACCTCAAACGGTTCGGCGTCATCGTGGACGCGCCGTCGGCCGTCGCCGTCAACACCCGCTCCGGAGCCCTGATCGCGGTCGGCGCCCCGGCCGAGCGGATGGTGGGCCGCACCCCCGAGCACATCCGGGTGGTGCGGCCGGTGTCGGGCGGAACCGTGGTGGACATCGACATGGCCCGGCGGATGCTGCGCGCCCTGGTGGGCGACCGCATCCGCCGGGCCTGGCGGCGCAAGCCGATGCTGCGCGCCGCCGTGTGCATCCCGCACGACGCCGAGCCGCTCGTCCGGCGCGCCGCGATCGAGACGCTCACCGGGATGGGCGCGCGGCGGGTGGAGCTGGTGGACAGCCTCATCGCGGCGGCCGTCGGCTCCGGACTGCCCGTGGAGGAGCCCGAGGCCACCATGATCGTGATGTGCGGCGCGGCCACCTCGCATGTCGCGGTGCTCTCGCTGGGGTCGATCGTCGCCTCCGAGACGGTGCCGGTCGGCGGGGAGGTCATCGACCGCGCCGTCGTCCAGCACCTGCGCAACCAGCACGAACTGATGCTCCCCAACCAGGCGGTCCACCCGCTGCACCTGGCGATGTCCGTCGCCCCGCCCGGGCAGACCGAGGCCGAGGTGTACGGCCGGGACGTGTCCACCGGGCTGTTCCGCACGGTGAACGTGGACACCGAGAGCGTGCGGGCCGCCATCCGGCCCCCGCTGACGGCGATGGTGGACGCCATCCGCGGCGTGCTGCGCCAGTGCCAGCCCGATCTGGTGGCCGACCTCGCGGACCGCGGGATCATGCTGGTGGGCGGCAGCGCGATGCTGCCGGGGCTGGACTCGATGCTGCGGCAGGCCACCGGAATGCCGGTGCACGTCGCCGAGCAGCCGGCCGTCTGCGCGGTGGAGGGCCTGGGCGCGATGCTGGAGGGACGGGTGCGGCTGCTGCACCGCGATCCGCTCAGCCGCTGACGGGCCGCCGTACGCCCGGCTCCTCCGTACTGGCCGCACCGGACGTACCGGACGTACCGGCCGCACGGCGGCCCCGCGCCGCCGCCACCGCCCGCAGGGCCACCGCGTACAGCGGCAGGGCGAGCGCGAGCCCGGCGCCGGCGCCGAACAGCGCGGTGGGGACGTACCCGTCCCACGGGACCGCCTCCGGCTCCGCCCCGGCCCGCCTCGCACAGCGGTGGACGGCGCCCGCCACCGCCGCCGCGCCCAGCAGCACCGCCACGCCCGCCCGCCCGCGCGCGGGCAGGACGGCGAGCACGGGCAGCGCGGGCGCCGGGGAGTGCGGCAGCCGGCGCCACGCCCGGACCAGGAAGGCCGCGAGGACCACCAGGGCCACGGCGGAACCGCCGTACTGGAGCTGGTGGTACAGGGGGACGCCCAGCACCCGCTCGTCCAGCACGGTGATCCACCGCACGCCCCACCGGTCCATGTGCGTGAACGAGTCCCACAGGACATGGGTCGCGGCCCCCAGCGCCGCGGAGATCCCGCACCACGGCAGGAGGGCGGCGAGCGGCCGGCCGCGCCAGGGGCGGCCGCGGGTGAGCGCGTACGCCCGCCCCCTCGCCCCCTCGGGCAGCAGGGCCAGCAGCGGTTCCCGCAGCAGCAGCCACATCCCCAGCAGCACCGCCGCGAGCAGGACGTCCACGGTGACCGTGCCGGGCGCCGAGTGGGTGTACTCGCCCAACTCCATGATCCGCGGGGCGAAGCCGGCCGCGTAGTACACCGTGTCCGGGGCGAGCGTCCCGGCGACCAGGGCGGACGCCACCAGCGGTCCCCGGCCTCTTCCGTCCGCGCGGATCCCCGGCAGCGCGGCGGCGGCGTGGCTGAGTGTGAACGGCATGCATCCCCCCGGGCCGTCTCGGTGCGCCCGGCCGCACCCTATCCGCTCCGCCCCGGCCGGCCGGGCGCTCCGGCCGTGGGCGTCGGGGGCGGTCAGCCGTTCGGGGCCGGGAAACGGAAGCGGCGCGCGGAACGAGGGGGCCGGGGGGAGGCGGGCGGCAGCGGACCGGCCTCCTGCCCCCGGGCCGCCCCGGCGGGGCCGGGGCCGGACTGGTCGCCGCCGCCCGCCGCGGGTCCCACCCCGGCCACGGCGGCCTCCGCCTCCCGCTCCCCGGCACCCGTCAGCCGCTCGTACAGCGCCTGCGCGTCCGCCGGCAGATCACGCCGCCACCCGCACGCCACCACCGGCCACAGCAGCACCATCGCGCCCCCCAGCACACACCTCACCCCCACCTCCACCCGGCATCCGCCCCCCTCCCACGGCCACAGCCGGAAGTCGTACCGCGGCATCTGCCATCCCAGCGGCGTCCACATCCGCTGCCCCTCGAACGACACCCGGGACGGCGGCTCGCACACCACCCGCCTCAGCACGCACTCCCGCCGCCGCCCGGGGAACCGGTACCGGTACTCCCCCTCCCACGAACCCACCCGGCGCACCGACACCACGCCCGAGTGCCAGGCCGCCAGCCCGCACCCGTCGGCCAGGCGTCCGAACACCTCCTCCACCGGCAGCGGTATGGACACGTACACCCGCACCTGCGGCATCCGGCACCTCCAGCGAGCGACAGCGCCGGCCACGCGATCGGCCGAACGCCCCGGCCCGTCCGGGCCCACCTCTACACAGCCAGGCTGGATGCGCGCGCTTGCGGTGTCCTGCGGTCGAGAGCCGTTCGGGTTACGTCCGCGGGCGTTCCACCGGCCGGGGGAGGCCGGAGGGGCCCGGATGGCCAGGGGTGCCGGAGGCGCCGGAGGCGCCGGGGACGTCGGGAAGGAGCCAGCCGTGGTGGCCGGGCGCCGGGAGGGCGAGGTGCGGCGGGAGCGTGCGGCCGCTCCCCGCCGCCGCCAGCGACCGGTACACGCCCCACCAGACGCTCGCGGGGGCCGTACGGGTGCTCATACGGCCGTCAGGGGCCGGCGCCCCCCGAAGCGGCCGTCCGGCGCGGAAGCCTCCGCCACGGGAGTCCCCGGGGCGGGGGTCTCCGGGGCGGGCGGGGCGTCGGCACTCCAGTTCCACAGCCGGCTCACCGCGTCCAGGTCCAGGCCGTGCCCCTCCTCCCACAGCCGGGCCGCGGCGGTGAGCACCGAGCGCCGGTCCTCCCCCGGGCCGCCGGGGCGGGCCGGCAGCATCGGCACCACCGCGCTGGCCTTCAGCCGTACCGCCTGGTGGCGGCGGGCGAACGCGGTGAGGGTCTGCCGGGGGCCCGCCTCGATCAGCAGCATGTCGTCGGCCGCGAGCAGTTCGTCCAGCGCGGGCCTGAAGTACACGGTGTCGGTGAGCTGGCGGGCCCAGAAGTCCGGCCGCAGGGCGTCCTCGGGGCTCAGCGGCCCCCCGGTGTAGCCGGAGTAGAGCGGGAGCGCGGGCGGGCGCAGCCGTACGCCGCGGTAGGCGCGCTCGACGGCCTCGGAGGCCGGCGCCATCGCCGGGCAGTGGAAGGGGCTGGTGGCGGGGACGGCGACGACGGTGTGACCGTCGGCGCGCAGCGCGGCCCCGACCTCGTCCAGCGGCGCGCGGGAGCCGGCGAGCATGGTCTGCCGGCCCGCGTTGACCGCGGCGATGGCGACGTCGCCGCGCAGGTACGGGCGCAGCTCCTCCTCGGAGGAGCCGACGGCGAGCATCCCGCCCGGCGGGATCTCCACGGCGTACCGCACCCGCTCGCGCATCATGCCGACGGCGTCCGGCAGCGACACCACGCCCGTGAAGACCGCGGCGACCAGCTCGCCGGCGCTGTGGCCGAGGAAGGCGGTGGGGCGCACGCCCCAGCCGAGGACGGTGCGGCCCAGCGCGTAGTCCACGGCGAACAGCAGCGGCTGGGCGCGGCGCACGTCGTCGATGCCGATCTTCGGCGTGCGGGTGGCCCCGTCGGCGAGCCAGTCGGCCCGGACGTCCTCGCCGTCCTCGCCGAACAGGTCGAGCACGGCGTCCATGGCCGCGGTGAACACCGGCTCCCGGCCGTACAGCCCGGCCGCCATCGCGGTGTGCTGGGAGCCCTGGCCGGGGAAGAGGAGGGCGACCGGGCGCGGCCTGCCGGTGACGGCGGCCTTCGCCCCGTCCACCGCCGGGGCGGCCCGGTCGGCGGTGGTGACCACCGCGGCGCGCACCGGGCCGGGCTCCTGTCCGCAGGGCACCGCGGTGGGCAGGACGGGGAAGGCCTCGGGGAAGAGCCGGTCGACCATCGGACGCAGTTCGCCGCGCACCCGGGCCTCGTCGGCCTCGTCCCGGCCCGACCACAGCAGCAGCCGTACGCCGCCGGGGTCGGTGCTGCGGCCGCCATGCCGCAGGGGGCGGACCACGGGGGTGTCGTCGAAGTCGTCGAAGGTGTCGGGGGTCCCGGGTGCTTCTCCGGAGACGTCCAGTACGCCCAGCACGGAGTCGCCATCCGCGACGGCCTCGGCCGCGCGCCGCACGGCGTGGACGGTGACCGCCTCCGCCCGGGGTTCGCCGAATCCGGCGACGAGTGCGAGGTCGACGTTCTTGGCGAGCAGTTCGCGGTGCGCCCGGCGCAGTGCGCGGCCGGGCGAGGAGGCGGTGTGCACGGGAAAGCCCTCGTGCTCCGCGCCGAGGCCGGCGGCGGTGCGGGCGGCGCCGACGAAGACGGCCGTACGGGCGGGCAGGTCCTCGGGCGAGCGGCCGAAGGCGCGCAGTACCGCGGAGACGGCGGCGGCGGTGGCCGTGACCGGTTCGCCGCGGCCGGCCTCCCCGGCCGGTGCGCCCTTGGTGCTGACCGTGAGCCTGCGGACCACGGCGGTGTGTTCGGTGAGCGGCATGGGCCCTCCTGTCGGCGGCCGGATCCCCGGCGGCGGATGGCTTCGGCGAGCGGGAGACGGACTGGCTGGTGACGGGGGCGGGGCGCGGTGAGGGGGCGCGGTGGGGGCGGGGAGCCGGAGCGGCCGCCCTGCCGGAGAGCGTTCGGCAGGGCGGCCCGGGGCCGGCTCAGGCGGGGGAGGCCTGGCCGGAGTTGATGAGGTCCAGCAGGGCGCCCGGCGTCTCGGCGTCGACGACCGCGTCGTCCGGTATCGCGATCCCGTACTCGCGCTGGATCTGGCCGATGACCTGGAGCAGGGCGAGGGAGTCGTAGCCGAGGTCGATGAACGGGGTGTCCAGGACATCGCCGTCCAGGTCCACGCCCTCCTCCTCGCCCGCGCTCTCGCGCAGCATCCGGGTCAGGTCCGCCAGGGTCACCTCGGTCTTCGTGGTGGTCGTGGACATGTTGGTTCCTCTCTGTGGTGTGCGTGGATGCGGCGGTGCGTGTGGGGGGTCGGGGGCCGGTGGGCCCGGTTCGGTGGGCCCGGTTCAGTGGGCGCGGCGCAGGACGAGCGCCGCGTTGAAGCCGCCGTGGCCGCGGGCCAGCACCAGCGCGGTGCGCAGGTCCGCCTCGCGGGCTCCGGTGACCAGGTCGATCCGGTGGCCGGGGTCGGCCTCGGCGACGCCCGCGGTCGGCGGGATGACGCCGTCGCGCAGTGCCAGCAGCGCGGTGGCCGCGTCCAGCGCGGCCCCTCCGGCCAGCAGCCGCCCGGTCATGCTCTTGGGCGCGGTGACCGGTACGCCGCGGGCGCCGAAGATCTCCTCCAGCACCTTCGCCTCGGCCCGGTCCAGCTCGGGGGTGCCCGCCGCGTCGGCGAAGACGACGTCGACATCCTCCGGCCGCACCCCGGCGTCGGCCAGGGCGTTCTCGGCGGCCCGGCGCAGCGCGGACGGCCGTCCGCTGCCGGGGGCGGGGTCGAGGGTGGCGGCGTAGCCGGCGACGGCGCCGTAGACGTGCTCGGCGCCGCGTTCCCGGGCGGACTCGGCGTCCTCCACGATGAGGATCGCACCGCCCTCGCCCGGCACGTATCCGCTCGCCTCCGCCGAGAAGGGCAGGTAGGCGCGGGAGGGGTCGGAGACGGTGCTCATCAGGCCGGAGGCGATCTGCGGGACCCAGCCCCAGGGGCACAGGGCCGCGTCGACGCCGCCGGAGACGACCATGGGCACGCCCTTGCGGACGTGGCGGCGGGCGTGGCCGATGGAGTCGACGCCGCCGGCCTGCTCGGTGAGCAGCACCCCGCTGGGGCCGCGCATCTTGTGGCGGATGGAGATCTGGCCGGTGTTGACGGCGTAGAACCAGGCGAAGGACTGGTACGCGCTGACGTACTGCTTGCCCTGGCTCCACAGGTTCTGCAGCTCGCGCTGGCCGAACTCCACCGCGCCGCCGGAGGCGGCGGTGACCACGCCCATGCCGTACTCGGGCAGGTCGCCCGGCGCGATGCCGGCGTCCGCCACGGCCCAGTCGGCGGCGGTGAGCGCCAGGCGGGTCATGTGGTCGGTCTGCGGCATCAGCCGGCTGGGGATGTGCTCCTCGGCCACGTAGCCGGGGACCTCTCCGCCG
This sequence comes from Streptomyces mangrovi, assembly GCF_900114215.1. Classification (GTDB taxonomy): domain Bacteria; phylum Actinomycetota; class Actinomycetes; order Streptomycetales; family Streptomycetaceae; genus Streptomyces; species Streptomyces barkulensis. Next base: position 73,784 of record NZ_FOSG01000026.1, read on the forward strand.
ATGGTGGAGGGGTACTGGGAGGGGTCGAAGCGGGTGACGCGTCCCAGGCCGCTCTCGCCGGCCAGGGTGGCCCTCCAGTAGTCCTCGGTGCCCAGGCCGTTGGGGGCGGCGATGCCCAGGCCGGTCACGACCGCGGTGGTCCGTACGGCCGGGGCGGTGGCCGGCGCGGGCCGTACCGCCGGCGCCGTCGGTGTCGCTGTCGCTGTCGCTGTCATCGGGCACTCCTCTCCGGCCGGGCGAGCAGCATGGCGCTCTGGAAGCCGCCGAAGCCGCTGCCGACGCTGAGCACCGTGTCGGTCTTCCGCTCCCGGGCGGTCAGCGGGATGTAGTCGAGGTCGAGTTCGGGGTCGGGCTCGTGCAGGTTGGCGGTGGGCGGCAGGACGCCGTGCTCCATCGCCAGGGCGCAGGCGGCGATCTCCAGGGAGCCGATGGCGCCCAGCGAGTGGCCGATCATCGACTTGATGGAGCTGACGGGGGTGGCGTACGCGTGGTCGCCCAGGCTGCGCTTGAAGGCGCCGGTCTCGTGACGGTCGTTCATCTTGGTGCCGGAGCCGTGGGCGTTGATGTAGTCGATCGCCGTCGGGTTCAGGCGGGCCTCGTCCAGGGCCGCGTCGATGGCCTCGGCCATCTCGCGACCGTCGGGCTTGAGACCGGTCATGTGGTAGGCGTTGCAGCGGGCGGCGAAGCCCGCGATCTCCGCGTAGATGTGGGCCCCGCGCCTGCGCGCGCTCTCCAGTTCCTCCAGGACCAGGATCGCCGCGCCCTCGCCCAGGACCAGCCCGCTGCGGGTCCGGTCGAAGGGGCGGCAGGCGCTCTCGGGGGTGTCGTTGCGGGGCGTGGTGGCGTGGATGGCGTCGAAGCAGGCCGAGGTGATGGGCGAGATCGGCGCCTCCGTCGCACCCGCGATCATCACGTCGCAGGTGCCCTCGCGGATCAGCTCGACCGCGTGGCCGAGCGAGTCCAGGCCGGAGGTGCAGCCGGTGGAGACCACCGCCGCCGGGCCCTCGGCGCCGGCCTCCTGCCCCACCTCGGCGGCCATGGAGCTGGGCACGAAGTGGCGGTACAGCTCGGGCACCGCGTACTCGTGGTCGACGTTCCACTTGCGGCCGCCGTCGCTGACCACCACGTACTCGCGCTCCAGGCTGGTGGTGCAGCCCACCGCGCTGCCGAGCGAGGTGCCGATCCGGGACGGGTCCAGGGCGGAGGTGTCCAGGCCGCTGTCGGCCAGCGCCTCGCGGGTGGAGACGACGGCGAACTGGGCGGCCCGGTCGAGCCGGCGGGTCTCCTGCGGGCTCAGGCCCGCGGCCGCGGGGTCGAAGTCGCACTCGGCGGCGACCCGCGAGCGGAAGGGGGAGGCGTCGTAGAAGGAGATCGTGCGGGTCGCGGTGCGTCCCGCGGTGAGCAGCTCCCAGTACTCCTTGACGCCGACCCCGCCGGGGGCGACGACGCCCAGACCTGTGATCACGACTCTGCGTACCACCGCTTACCTCCCCTTCGACGGGACCGGATGCCGCTGTCGGCATCCGGCGGTTGGAACTGTGCGGGCCACTGCCGTTCCCTTCGTCCGTGACGCTCTCGTGGCGCTTGCTGAGGGTTTCGGCGGCCGGGGCGGTTCGGGGTTCGGTCCCTCCCCGCCCCGGTGCCGGGCCGGGCGGCCGCCCGCTCGTGACGTGCCGCCGCTTCCGGTGAACTCATGGTTGAAGCCGTCCCTAGACGGGGACTCGCGCCTGCCTGGACGGGCCGGCGGCCACCGCTTCCCAGGGGCTTCCCGGGGGCTTCCCAGGGGGCTCCGGCCACTACAGCGGGACGTTGCCGTGCTTGCGTTCGGGCAGGTCGGCCTGCTTGCGGCGGAGCATGGCCAGGGAACGGGCCAGGACCCGCCGGGTGTCGGCGGGGTCGATGACGTCGTCGACCAGGCCGCGTTCGGCCGCGTAGTAGGGGTGCATCAGCTCGGACCGGTACTCCTCGACCAGCCTCGCCCGGGTGGCCTCGGGGTCGTCGGAGGCGGCGATCTGCCGCCGGAAGACGACGCCGGCCGCTCCCTCGGCGCCCATCACCGCGATCTCGTTGGTCGGCCAGGCGTAGGTCAGGTCCGCGCCGATGGACTGGGAGTCCATGACGATGTACGCGCCGCCGTAGGCCTTGCGCAGCACCACCGAGACCCGCGGCACGGTGGCGTTGCAGTACGCGTACAGCAGCTTGGCGCCGTGCCGGATGATCCCGTCGTGCTCCTGGTCCACGCCGGGCAGGAAGCCGGGCACGTCGA
>NZ_FOSG01000020.1 GCF_900114215.1 Streptomyces mangrovi
GTGCGGGTGGTGCGGCCGTACGAGCCGGTGGAGATCGGTCAGGGCGCGCTGATGGGCCTGCTGCCGGAGGGCAGGCAGAACTACGTGGTGTCCTGGGGCGGCCCGGAGGCCTTCCGGGAGGACGTCGAGCACGCCAAGGGCATGGTGGGCGACAGCATCCGCCCCGACGGCCTCAGCTTCGGCCACAGCTCCACCCCGGAAGGGGCCGTCCTCTACACGGGCGCCTTCCGCACGGAGACCGAACCGGCCCGCATCACGGTGACGGCCGGCGGCCGCACCTGGGAGGCGGGGATGGCGCGGCTGCCCGGTGACCCGGGCTGGGGCGTGTACCACGTCGACGCGGGCCGTACCGGGCTCGGCACCCGTGTCACCGTCACCGCGTACGGCCCCGACGGCGCCGTCCTGGCACGCAACGACACCCGCGGCGAGGCCCGTGACGACACCCGCGGCGACGGGGCGGACCCCGCCCGGTGACCCCCGTCCCCGGCCGCGTCACGGGGGCGGCCGGGGACGGACCCGGGCCCGGCGACCCGGCTCAGCAGCCGTCGTACCGCCAGTCGCCCTTCTCGCGGGCCCACTGCTGCTTGTGGTGGTCGAACCTCGGCTCATCGCCCACGCCGTACGTCACGTACGCGGTGTCCTCGCCCCAGAACTCGTCGGCGGAGAACCGCTCCATGGTGTACCGCCTGCCCTCGGTGTTCGCCTCCGCCGCCCGCTCCAGGGCCCCGGCGACCACCTCCTCGGCCACCTCCCGGCGGCAGCGGGCCGAGTACATCGCGTACACGGCCCCGGCGTCCGGCTCGTAGTAGGCCTCGACGTACCGGCCCACCGCCTCCTTCAGCGCGGCGACGACCCCGGGGTCCGGAGGAGTGGGAGGAGGGGGCCCGGACGGTGTGGAGGAGGGCGGAGGCGGGCCCTCGCCGCCGCCCGGTCCGCCCCCTCCCGGTCCGCCCCCGCCGACGCACGCGGTGGTCAGGAGCAGGGCGGTGGTGACAACCGGTAAGACGGCGGCCGTACCGCGTACGCGCATGAAGGATCCCCCCGGGAAGGTTGTGGTCGCACCCCATCATGCCCCCCGCGGCGGAACGGCCCAAGCACCTCTCCACAGACTCGGCACACGCGCTGTGTGATGCATGGTTACTATGACGAAGGCAATCGCACGAGAAGGCAACTTCCCTTCTTTCAGCGGGCTTTCGGCCGTCGTTTGTCTTCCGAACCGCATCACTCGCCCCCACACAGCCACAGGGATTGCGCGATGTCAGATCCTGCCGCCCCCGGCCAGCACCGAGTGCCCGGAGGACGCCTGCCCCTCGCCTTACTCGCCATCGGTCTGACGGCGCTCGTGGCGGGCGGCGCGGCGGGCGCCGCCGCGGCCCCCGACAGCACGCGCCCCTGGGTGCTGGGCGTGATCGCGGTGGCCGGAGCCGTGGCCGTCGCGGCCTTCCTCGCCGTCTTCCTGAGGGTGCAGCGGATGACCACCGCCTCCTTGAGCGCGGCGACCGAGACCGCGGCGCTGCGCCACCGGGCCGAGCAGCGGCAGGCGTACACCGCGCACCTGGCCGACTCCGTGCTGCCGGCGGTCGCCGAGCGGCTGCGGGCCGGCGCGCGGCCGGAGGACGCGCTGGCCGGGATGCCCGTCCCGGAGGACCCCCCGCTCCAGCGGCTCCTCCACTCCTTCGCGTACGAGGTCTCCTCCGCCACCGGTCAGCGGCTGTCCGCGCAGGCCGAGCGGGACGAGGCGGCCCGGCGGGCACAGGCGCTGGCGGACGGTGTGGACGACCTCCTCGCCAACGTCCTGCCCGGGGCCTTCGAGCGGCTGCGCGGCGGCGCCTCGGCGGGCACGGCCCTGGCGAAGGTGCCGCGCCCCGACGACGAGCGGCTGGCCGTCCTGACGGAGTTCGTGATCCGGGAGTACGCGACCAGTGAGCGGCGGTCCGCCGCCGCCCGGACGGCCGGCACCAAGGCCCTCAGCCGGGTGCAGGCGGCTGCCGTGAGCATGCTGGCGGACCTGCGCGAGATGCAGGAGCGCCACGGGGAGGAGGTCTTCGGCGACCTGCTCAGGCTGGACCACAGCACCTCGCAGGTCGGGCTGCTCACCGACCGTCTGGCCCTGCTGATGGGCGGCCGCGCCAGCCGGGCCTGGAACAAGCCGATCGTCATGGAGAGCATCCTGCGCGGCGCGGTGGGACGCATCGCGGCCTACCAGCGGGTCCGCATGCACTGCGCCAGCTCCACCGCGATCGCCGGGTTCGCCGCCGAGGGCGTGATGCACCTGCTCGCGGAGCTCATCGACAACGCGGCGAACTTCTCCCCGCCCATCGACGAGGTCAACGTCTACGTCGAGGAGCGCACCGCGGGTCTCGTGGTGACCATCGAGGACAGCGGACTGCGCATGTCCGACGCCGCGATGCGCCGCGCGGAGAAGGCCGTCTCCGGCGACTCGACCGACCTCGCCCACCTCCAGGGCACCCGGCTCGGCCTGGCCGTGGTGGGACTGCTGGCCCACAAGTACGGCATCTCCGTGAGCTACCGGCCCTCGTCCCGGGGCGGCACCGGTGTGGTGGTCCTGCTGCCGCCGCACCTGCTGGCCCAGCAGCGCGCCGAGGCCCCGCCCGCGGCCGTGGTGCCGGCCGCCAGGGCCCCGCGGCAGACCCAGGCGCCCGCCGCCGGGCCCGCCCTCCCCGCCGCCCCCGCCGGTACGGCCACTCCGATCGGTACGGCCACTGCGGCCGGTACGGCCGGACCCACCGCCGCGTCCGTACCGCCGGACACCGCCGGGACCCCGGCGCCCGCGGCGGGGGAGACCACCCACGGGCTGCCGGTGCGCCCCCGGGGCCGCACCCTGGCCCGGGCCGACCGCGCCCGCGAGCGGGCGGCCGACGCCTCCGCCGGTCTTCCGCAGCGGAAGCGCCCCGCCCGTGACGCCGGAGCGAGCTTCGGGGCGTTCCACCGCTCCAGGCGCCCCGAGAACCCCTCCGAGTAGGCGCGCCTCCCCGACCCACCCGGGGCGCCCGCCCGACCAGCGGGCGCCCCACCCCCAGCGAAGACCGTGAGATTGGAGGCACGGGCCGGTGGCCGGACAGTCGGCCCGAGAAAGCCCGATGCAGATCATGGAGACCACCGACAACAGCCTGACCTGGCTTCTCGAGAGCCTGCTCAACCGCACTCCCGGGACCCGACACGCCCTGGTGCTCTCCCGCGACGGGCTCAAGCTGTGCTGGAGCAGCAGTCTGACCCTGGACCGGGCCGACCAGCTCGCGGCCATCTCCTCCGGCATGCAGGCCCTGGCACAGGGAGCCTCCGTGGAGTTCGGCGACGGGAGTGGAGGCGTGCGGCACTCGATGACGGAGTTCCACGGCGGCCTGCTGTTCATCGTCGAGGCCGGTGAGGGCGCCCATCTGGCCGTCGTCGCCGACGACAGCGCCGACCCCGGTGTGGTCGGCCACCAGATGGACGAGATGGTCGAGCAGATCGGCGAGCACCTGCGCGCCGAGCCCCGCAAGCCGGCCGAGGGCGGCGTCCCGTCATGATCCGCAAACCCGTCGACATCGGCGACCCCCACCGGCTCTACACCGTCACGGGCGGGCGCAGCCGGGGCGAGGAGGCCGGGCTGGACCTGGTCACGCTCATCGTCAGCGAGTGCCGGCCGACGGAGGGCATGCAGTCGGAGCACGTACGCATCCTGGAGCTGTGCGGCCACCCCACCGCGGTGGTCGAGATCGCGGCCGATCTGCGCCTGCCCATCACCGTGGTGAAGATCCTCCTCGGCGACCTGCTCGCCTCCGGACGCATCACCGCACGGAACCCGCGTCCGTCCGCAGCGCACGGCGACGCGCCCGAATCCGCCCTGTTGAAGGAGGTGCTCATTGGACTCCGCAACCTCTGAGGCCCCGGCGCGCATGCCGCTCGCGGACGCCGCCGAGACCGGACTGAAGATCGTCATAGTGGGCGGCTTCGGTGTCGGAAAGACGACGCTGGTCAGATCCGTCAGCGAGATCCGCCCCCTCAACACCGAGGAGGTCATGACCCAGGCCGGCGCCGGGGTGGACGATGTCGCCGGCCTGCGGAACAAGAGCACCACCACGGTGGCGTTCGACTTCGGCCGGATCAGCCTCAACGAGCAGACCGTGCTGTACCTGTTCGGGGCGCCCGGGCAGGAGCGCTTCTGGTTCCTGTGGGACCGGCTGTTCTCCGGGACGCTCGGCGCGGTGGTGCTGGTGGACACCCGGCGGATGGCCGACTCCTGGTACGCGATCGACCGGCTGGAGTACCACGGGACCCCGTTCGTGGTGGCCGTCAACCGGTTCGACGAGGACGGCTCGCGCTTCTCCCTGGACGAGATCCGCCAGGCTCTGGACCTGCCGGAGGACGTGCCGCTGGTCGACTGCGACGCCCGGCTGCGCGATTCCGGCAAGAACGTGCTGATCACCCTCGTCGACCACCTCTACCAGCAGGCACTGGCACGGGAGATGACCGCATGACCGACCAGCCCGACCAGTCCGCCCAGGGCACCGCCGCGCCGCCGTCCGGGTGTCCCGCGGCCCACCCCGACGCCGTTCCGCTCAGCGGCCTGGAGTACCAGCAGACCCCCTTCCAGCTCTACCGGGCGCTGCGCCGCGACCACGGCACGGTCGCCCCCGTGGTGCTGGACGGCGGCATCCCCGCCTGGCTGGTGCTCGGATACGCCGAGGTCTCCTACGTCACCAGCCACGACGAGCTGTTCGCCCGGGACTCGCGGCGCTGGAACCAGTGGCCCGCCATCCCCGCCGACTGGCCGCTGATGCCGTTCGTCGGCTACCAGCCGTCGGTGCTGTTCACGGAGGGGGCCGAGCACCAGCGCCGGGCGGGCGTCATCAGCGCGGCCCTGGAGGAGATCGACCAGCTGGAGTTCTCCCAGGACTGCCAGGAGATCGCCGGACAGCTCCTCGCCGAGTTCGCGGGCAGCGGACAGGCGGAGCTGATGTCCGCCTACGCCCACGCCCTGCCGATGCGCGCGGCGGTCCGGATGTGCGGCATGCCGCTGGAGGGAGCCGACACCGACGAGCTGGTCGAGGATCTGCGGATGTCCCTGGACGCCTCGGAGGGCGACGACCCGGTCGCCGCCTACGTCCGCGTCCAGGAGCGCATCCAGCGGCTGGTCGCGGAGAAGCGCGAGGATCCCGGCCCGGACGTCACCTCCCGCATGATCGCCGACCCGGCCGGGCTGACCGACGAGGAGATCGTGCAGGACCTGATCTCCATCATCGCCGCCGCCCAGCAGCCCACCGGCAACTGGATCGGCAACACCCTGCGGCTGCTGCTCACCGACGACCGCTTCGCCGTCAACGTCTCCGGCGGCCGGGTGAGCGTGGGCCAGGCGCTCAACGAGGTGCTGTGGCTGGACACCCCCACGCAGAACTTCATCGGCCGCTGGGCGGTCCGCGACATCCAGCTCGGCGGCCGGCAGATCAGGGCCGGCGACTGCCTGGTCCTGGGGCTGGCCGCGGCCAACACCGACCCGCAGATCTGGCCCGAGGGGCACGTCGGGGCGCAGGTCAACTCCGCCCACCTGAGCTTCAGCAACGGCGAGCACCGCTGCCCCTACCCCGCCCCCCAGCTGGCCGACGTCATCGCCCGCACCGCGGTGGAGACGCTGCTGGAGCGGCTGCCGGACATCGTCCTGGCGGTGGAGCCGGAGGAGCTGACCTGGCGGCCGTCCGTCTGGATGCGGGGGCTGACCTCCCTGCCGGTCGCCTTCACACCCGTGGTGTAGTCGGTCCCCGCGCCGGGGCCTGCGCCCGGTGGCTCGTGCAGCCGGCCGTGCGGTCGTACGACCGCACGTGCAGCCGACCCCGTACAAGCCGCCCGCGCTGCCGCCGGAACTCATCGTTCCGGCGGCGGCACGGCCGTTCCCGGACCTGCTCCGGCTTCCCCTCCCGGCCGGTCAGGCGGCGGGGGTGAACACCACCGGGACCTCCTTGGGGCCGCGGGTGAACACGCCCTGCTCGGCGATCTCGGCGCCGTCGGCCAGCCGCATGTCCGGCATGGCGTCCAGCAGCTGGTTGACGCCGATCTCGACCTCGGCCTTGGCCAGCAGCGCCCCGACGCAGAAGTGCCGGCCCAGCGCGAAGGCCAGGTGGTCGGCGGCGGCGGAGAAGGCGGTGGTGGACGTCAGGTCGTCGCGGAAGATGTCGAAGGAGTCGGGCTCCTTGTAGTGGCCCGGGTCGCGGTTGGCGGCGCCGATCAGGCAGGTGACGGTCGCCCCGGCCGGAATCGTGCCCCCGCCGACCTCCACGTCCTGCGCGGTCTGCCGCATGATCATGTGGACGGGCGGGGTGTAGCGCAGGGTCTCGGCGAACGCCCGGTCGATCAGGGAGCGGTCCTCCCGTACGGCGGCGAGCTGCTCGGGGTGGGCCAGCAGATTGGCGAAGATGGCGGCGATCGCCTTGTCGGTGGTCTCCCCACCGGCGGCCAGCAGCAGACTGCAGAACGCCTTGATGTCCTCGTCGCTCATCCGCACGCCGTCAACCTCGGCGGCGCACAGCGTGGACAGCAGGTCGTCGCCCAGGTTCTCGCGGCGCTCCCGGATGATGGGGATCATGTACTCGGCGAACTCCACCCGGGTGCGCTCGCCGTCCGCGGTCACCTCCGGGTCGCCGGAGAGGTTGCCCAGGAAGGCGATCACCGAGGTGTACCAGCGGTGGAACCTGGGGTGGTCGGCCTTGTCCAGACCCAGCATGTCGGCGATGACGTTGACGGGGAAGCGGGTGGCGTAGGCGTCCACCAGATCCACCCTGCCGGTGTGGCGGAAGGCGTCGATGAGGTCGCGCGAGTTGCGCTCGATGACCGGCAGGAACTTGTCCCGCAGGTCGCTGCCGCGGAAGGCGGGGGCCACCAGAGCCCGGCGCACCGCGTGCTCGCGGCCGCTGAGCTGGAGGATCGTCTTCCCGTGCACCGGCTCGATCTGCCACTCGTAGTTGTCGGTGGTGAACGACGTTCCGTCCTTGAACGCCCGCTCCACGTCCTCGTAGCGGGAGACGATGTAGCTGCGGGTGGCTTCGTGCCAGATCAGCGGGGCGCTCTCGCGCATCACGCGGTAGGCGCTGTAGGGGTCGGCGGCGAACTCGGGCGAGAGTATGTCGGGGAACTGCTGTGTGCTGGCCAAGGCGAGCTCCATCGAAGACGTGACGGGCAGACAGGCTCAGGGTATTGATCATCCGCCGACTGGAACAGCCTTGCCAAAGCACATGCACATCACATATGCAGCGTCAGAATCCTTGTCAGAACGGCTATTTCAAGCCATCCACCGCCGCGCGCGACCGTTGCTCTCCCGAACACCCGCCATCCGGCGGGCCCCGGACGCGGGGCGGTCCGGCGTATCGCGCAGGCCACGGCTTCTCCCGGCGGACCGCCCGTCCGGCGTCGGCTATCCGCTCGTCCCCGCCCCCTTTTCCGTGCCTGTTTCCGTGCCCGTCTCCGTGCCGCTCTCCGTCGGTGCGGCCTTGCGGGCCGGCTCGCGTTCGTCGGTGAGCGCGGGAGGCAGCGGCGAGGAACCGCCCTGCGGGGTGCAGACCTCCTTGCCCCTCACCACCCCGCAGGCCCGCGCGGCGGCCGGGTAGGCCGCCTCGACCATGGGCGAGTAGGTGTCGTTCTCGTAGGTCACCGAGCGCTGGTTGTGCACGCCCTTGGGCCCCTCCACCCTGGCGGTGTCACCGACCTCCGCGTCCGTGATCCGGGCCCAGGCGGCCCGGCACCGCGGGCTGTAGCGCAGTTCGATGTAGGTACGGCCGGACCAGGTCGCCGCCGCGGTCCACGCCCCTATATGACAGCCCAGCCGCTGTGAATCCTTGTCCCGGCATTCGTACTCCGTGCACCCGGGTTCGGCACCCGCGCTCCGCCGGTCCTGGCCGGCTGGTTCATTCCCGCCGAAGAACCATCCTCCGATCATTATCCCGGTGACCAGTGCCACGAAAACGAGAACCGCGGAAACCAGAGTCGTTCTCGTCTGATTTCCATGGCCCGGTGCGGACTTTTCGTCCGGCGCCGTGGGCTGCGATTCCTCCGAATTCCGGGAGGGGTCGGTTCCGGCGTCTCCCGGGACGGGCCTGTCCCCGGCCGGCTCTCTTCCGGGCGCGGGACTGCCGCGCGGCGGGGTCTCCCCGGGGCTCCTGTGCGCCGCCGGTCCCCGGTGCCCCTCCTCCGTCCTCAGCCGCAGGAGGGGGTGCGGAGCGACTCCGACGACTGCCGCGAACTCGGTGATCGCCGTCCTCGGCGGCAAGGACTTGCCGTTGAGGTACCGCTCCCAGGAGGACCGGCTGTAGGAGGTCCGCCCGGCCAGAGCGCTGATGGTCAGACCGCTGTGCGTACGCAGGAAGCGCAACCGCTCCGCCAGGGAGCTGTGTGGCTCGTGGTGTGGCTCGTCCTTTTCGTGAATGTCTGTCATGGAATGGGAATTCCCCTTGTCTGGAGGTGAGGCGAGACGGGGACCCTCATTCTTTCCCAGGCCCGGCCGCCGCTCCAACGGGTACCGAGGTCGGGAGTGTGACGTGTCCCGGGACGTCCCGTTCCCGCTCGGGATCCCGAAAGACGCTTCCATGGCCGGGAGCGGGACCCATAACTTCATTCCGTGCCGCCGGCCGAACGGCCCGGTGCAATTACCGGATCACAGGAGAGGAATCACGTATGCGGTTCAGTACCCGAATTGCCGCGGTCGCTTCCACCGTCGCCCTCGCGGGAGGCGGAATGCTGGCCACGGCCGGCACCGCGCAGGCCGCGAAGTCGGACTGCCCCAAGACGTACCTGTGCTCGTGGGCCACCACGAACTTCTCGGGCCTCCCCGGGAAGGTGGCCTACGACAACTCCAACCTGCGCCAGTACTACAAGTTCGCCAACTCCCGTTCCATGTACAACAACGGAACGAGCTGCAGCGTGCGCGTCTGGGCCGGGACCAACTACACGGGCTCCTCCGTGGTCTTCAAGATCGGCTACCAGCTGCACGACACCTCGAACAGCGTTCTCAGGAACGGCGCGGGCTCGAACCGCTGGTGCTGACCGGCCGCATCCGCCGGCCTGACGGCGCCCGGCCCGGACGCGAGAGGGGGCGGCCGGGCCGGGCGCCGCCGTACCGAGTATCCCGAGGAGACATGTATGAGGACCCGGACCGGCGGAGCCGTGCTTCTGCTCGTCCTGACGGGCGCCGCGGCCTGCGGCGACGGCGACTCCGGTACGTCCGCGGCCGGTTCGCGTTCGCAGACGGACGTCGTGGTGCCCTTCGGGGACCGCGTACCGGCCTTGACGAACGGCGAGCAGAGCCGGCTGGACCGCACGGAACGCCGGCTGGTGGACGACTGCCTGGCCGACAGGGGCGTCGAGGTCGAGCCGCTGGACCTCCCGTCACCGTCCGCCGCCGGCGACGAGACGCCCGCCTGGAACCCGTACGGGCTGCTCACCGAGGACTTCGCGGCCAGGGAGGGGTACGGCATCACGGGCCCGGTGCTCCGGGGCGACCCCTCCACCGGGGCGGAGCCCGCCCGGGACGTCGGCGAGGACGAGGAGGCGTTCGAGAAGGCGCTGACCGGCACCGATGAGCATCGCAGGACGGTCCGCCTCCCCACGGGCGAGTCCTTCACGGTGAACACCGACGGATGTCAGTTCCGGGCCGGCGAGAAGCTGTACGGCCAGGACTGGGACCGGCTGATGTACACGTACCAGTTCCTCGCGAACCGGGTCGTCGAGAACGTCGAGCGGACCGGTGAGGTCGAGCGGGCCAGGAAGCGGTGGGCCTCGTGCATGGCCGGAGCCGGGCACTCCGTCCCCGACGGACCCGCCGCCACGGAACTGGTCGGGAAGCGGACGGAGGCGGCGAAGGCCCGGGCCGGGGAGGGGGACGGCCGGGCACTGCGGTCGGCGGCCGAGTACGAACTCGCCGTGGCGCGGGACGACGCCCGCTGCCAGCGGGAGAGCGAGCTGTGGGAGGCGGTCTCCACCGCCCAGCGCACGGTCGAGCGGCCCATGGCCGACAAGCACCGAAAGCAGCTGGCCGGTTATGCCGGAGCCCTGGAACGGGCCAAACGCCGGCTGTGACGAGCCCGCGCCCCGGCCGGCCGCGCAACGGGTCCGGCCGGGAGCGGCCGCCTCCCGGCCCGCCCCCGGTCGCGCCCGCCCCGGTCGCTCCGTACGACGTGCGGCTCCGGACCGGGAGACATGGAAGGGCTCGGTATGGACCGTCCTTCCGGTCAGCTCGTGGTGCACCGGCCACACTCGGAGTCCGCCGGAGAACGCCCCGTTCCGCCGTGTCACCCCGACGCCCACCAGGACCACGGCCATGCCCAGGACCGCCCGAAGGCCCAGATCCTCTCCTCGTCCAGGAGGCCGTGGGGAAGGAGCTGGGCACCTCCACGAAGCGGGACACCGCCGACTGACGCGCCCCGGCTTCCCGGACCGCGTCGGCGTACCCGTCACCCGTGCGGTCCGGCGTACGACCGTGATCCCCATGTGACCGGCACCCCGTAGCCTCCACCTGGCCGGGGATTCACGGGGCGCGCGCGACCAGGACGGGGGAGCACATGGCATACCGGCGAGCGACGTTACCGGCACTGCTCGGAGGGCTGCTGCTCACGGCGCTTCTGTGGTGGGCGGGGGCGAGCGCGCACGCGCTGCACCTGCCGGGCGCCACCGACGTGCTCGGCGGCCGGGCCGCCGCCGAGCTCGAACGCTGGCTCACTCCCTGGTCGTACGATCCCCCGGCCTCGATCCGGTCCGGTGCCGGGGCGTCCGGCGGCCCGGACGAGGGCGGCGATGACCGCTACCTCTCCCTGTACACGACCGCGATGCGGATCCGGTTCGGCGCACTCTTCGCCTTCTTCGTGCCCGGGGCGCTGCTCCTGGTGCGCAGGCTGCCGCCGGTGCACGGCCGGATGCCGGCCGCGCTGCTCGCGGTGTGGACCTGGGGCCTGGTGGCCGGGGTGTCGGCGATGGCCGTCTCCGCACCGTGGCAGATCGCCGCGCAGGGGCACGGCAGTTACCGTTTCCTGCCTCAGCTGGCGGGGGTGATCGCCTCCGGGCGGCAGATCCTGGTGCCGGCCGCGCTGGTCGTGGCGGCGGTGGTGGCGCTGGTGGCGCGGATCACCGCCAAGGGCGCCGGTCCGCTGCCGCGTCAGGCCGTTCCCGCGCGTGCTGCCCGCCTGGCCGCGAGCGCCGGGACCGCGGTGGTCGCGATCTCTCTGGTGCTCCTGTCGTACCAGCCGGTCGCCGCCACCATCCAGACGGCCTTCACCGGTGGCGGGATGTTCGCCGAGCCGGGCGAACTCCTGCGCCAGTGGCTGCTGCTGGGCGCCTGGGCTGGCCCGTCGGGGGCCTCGCCGGGCGACTGGCTCCTGTACCGCGCCGCCGATGTGCTGCTGCTCGCCGTGGTGTGGTGGGCACTGCGCCTGCTGCCCGGGCTGCTGACCCGGGCCACCGTCCCGGCGATGGCGGTCTGCGCGGTCTGCGCGACCGTCCTCGGGCTGCTGGCGAGCCAGTTGCTGCGGATGGCGCTGGACGGCGGGGCGGGCCTGCGCTGGGGGCTGCTGCACCTGTCCGCCCGCCTCGGCGACGGCGTCCCGGCCGCCCTGACCTTCGGCCTGGCGGCGGGAATCGCGGCTGCCGTGACGCTGCGGGCGGCCGCGGGCCGCGCGGAGGCCGTCGATACCACCGCCTCCACCAAGGATCCTGCCGAGCCCCGGTGACAGGGCCGCCGATGAGCAAGCCCTGTCACCGGAGCCGGCCTCCGGACGGGTTCCGCGCCCTGGCCGCCCGCTTCAACCACGAGGGTCTGCCCGGTGTGGTCGACGCCCTGTCCGACTGTCCGAAAATCCCGAGACCACCACCGGCCGGCCCTTACCGTGGGGCGAGTCGCCGGGCAGCGCGGGAGGACATGTGAGCAGCAGGCCGACACACGCCGAGTCCCTCACCGAGGCCATACAGGCCCTGGGCGGTACCTGGAACGCCGAGCGCGCTCTGACAGCCCTGTTCGGAGCGGGATACCGCCCAGCCGACGTGGCGTCCGGGGAGAAGCGGGCACGCCAGGTGCTCCGGGACCTCGCCGATGCCGGGGTCGTCGTGAAGACCGGCGAGAGGCCCGTGGAGTACCGCCGCGCGGCCGACTGAACCGCTGCGGCGGCCGCCTGTCCCGGCTCCCGCTCTTCTCCCCCGGCATCGCTCCTGGCACGCCGTGGCCTGGGAACCGGGGAACGAGGTCGGCTCCCAGTCCGGTCCGCGCCGCCCTGGCCGAGTCGCGCCCTTTCTGGGGATGGCCCGGTCTGATGCCATGGCTGGGAGAGCGGGAAGGGACACCATCGGGCTGGGGGTGTGGTGTGGGGACGTCCACGCGATGGCGAGGGCCGAACGGCGAGCGGTGGAACTCTGCTGCGAGACGGCTGGCGCGCTGGCGGGCGGACTCACGCAACGCGGACCGGCGGCTGGAGGAGATCGCCGCGGACCATCTGCGTGCCCTGCACGAGACGCTCCGTGCCGATCGATCGGCTTTCGGGTTGTACGACACGGCCTGTGCAGCTGGTGAGCGGCTCGCCGGGGCCCTGAGCCCGCTGGCCGCCGAGGGTGCCGAGTCGGCGGACGCGCTTGTCGCACGTCTCGTCTCCGAGGTCGGCGGAGACGGCGGCACACTCGCCGACGCCGCGGTGCGCAGGGGGGTGGCCGCTGCGGTCCGCGATGTCCGCGACAGGCACCCAGAGCTGGACGACGCACTGGAGGCGGGTGTCGCACGCGGCGGCTTCGCCTGGGACATCCTGTGCGATCTCTACCAGATGTTCTTCGCCGACATGGTGGGGGAATTCCTCCGGTCCGTTGTCGCCGAGCACGTCAAGCTGGCAGTGCCGGTGCTCATCGTGACCGATCCGGAAGGCAGGATCGCCGACTGGGTCGCGGAGAAGACGGTGGACCTGGTGCCGAATCCCTGCGAGGTGGCCGCTGAAGCGACGGATCTCGCAGGGACCGTGGAGATCGCACAGTCGGTGGTGGGCGGTGCGCAGGATCCGTCAGCCGTGCTGCCCAAGATCGCCCAGTCACTGGTACCGCGGGCGGTCGGCAGGGTACTCGGCCTGATCACTGACGAGACCACCGGGGAAGAGGGAGCCGCGGCATGACCGGTTCCGACCATTTCCTCTGGTGGCGTGGCCACCGCGGGGATCGGCCGCACGATGCCCGCTGGAAGGAGATCGGCGAGGAAGCCTTCCAGGAGAAGGAGCGCCGCATCACCGGCCGGCACCACCTGCCCGGTCCGGTCCCCGACTGGGCCGAGGACCTGTTCCGCGTCGCCAGGGCCTCGTTCATCGCCGACAAATACGTACGCCGGACCGGCGTCCGGGACCGGTGGACCCGCCGCATCAGCCTCACCGTGCCCGTCGCAGAACACGAGCGGTGGCAGAGTGCAGCCGTCCGTACCCACTTCACCGCACTCCTCCGGACTCTTACCGGGGACCTTTGGAGTGTGGACTTCCGGCCTCTCACCGGCCACCGGGTCGAGGAAGCGATGATCTTCCCCGACGACCCCCGGGCCTCGGAAGTCGCGCTTTTCTCCGGTGGACTGGATTCCCTCAGCTGGGCCGCCACCCGCTCGCGCGCCGACGACTCCCGGCCGCTGCTGCTCGTCATGTTCCGTGAGATCGGCCTGTTGCGTCTCCAGCAGCGGGTGTACAAGGCCGTCGAGCGGCTGGGCGGAGCACGGCCGGTGATGCTGCTGCCGATGAGCCAGACCCCGGCGGGCGACGGCACCGGGCTGCGGCTGGAGACCTCCTCCCGCACCCGCGGCCTGCTGTACGCGGCGGGAGCGATTCGTGCCGCCACCGCGCACGGAGTGGCCACCGTCCACATCCCCGAGAACGGCCAGCTCGCCCTCAACCCGCCCCTGACGGCTGCGCGTTCGGCCGCCTGCTCCACTCGTTCCGTGCACCCGCGGACGCTGGACCGCCTGAACACCCTGCTCGCCGCCGTGGGCGACGCCGGGAGCGCGGTACGGGTGGTCAACCCCTTGGCGCAGCTGACGAAAGGCGAGGTGTGCAGGGCAGGGCGTGACGCGGGCCTCACCTCGTCGGACCTGGAATCCACCCTGAGCTGCGGCAAGCCGCCCACCCGCCGCAGCGGCGGCCCTCCCATCGCCAACTGTGGCGTCTGCTTCCCGTGCCTGGTGCGCCGCTCCGGGCTGCTCCACGCGAACGGCACCGACGGCACCCGGTACGAGGTATCGCCATGGGCGAACGACCTCCCCCTCGACCGGAGCACCGACTGGCGCGCACTGCAGCGGTGGCTGCTCGGCCGGTACACCCTCACGGATGTGCTCACCGATACTCCGTTGCCGCCGGGTACGGACCCGGCATCGGCGCTCGATGTCATCAGGCGCGGGCGCGAGGAACTGACCCGGCTGCTTCAGCCGGCGGCTGCGGCCGAGGCAGCCGGTGCGGGGTAGACGGCACCGGAGAGACCCGCTCGCACCGGAAGGAACCGGACCTCCTCGGCGGCGGACCGTGCCTCCTGCTGTCCGTGGTGTGCTCGCCGGTCCGCAGGCGTCAGGGCCGGTCTGGCCCACCTTGGTGATACATTGATTCATGTATATTGATACATTGCTTGATGTATATGAGGTGGTGCTCGTGAGCAGAACCGTCATCGACCTCGACGACGACGCCCTGGAGGCAGCGGCAAAGGAGCTGGGCACTTCCACGAAGCGGGACACCATCAACACCGCCCTGCGGGAGATCGTGGCCCGCAACCGCCGCCTGCGAGCCCTGCACGAACTGCAGGACCTCGCGGACGAAGGCGCTCTCGACGCCGAACTCCTCCTCGACAAGCGCAACTACCGAGGTGGCTCCGCCCGGTGAGCGTGGCCGACTACCTCATCGACACGTCGGCCCTGGTCCGCATCCTGCTGCGCCGGGCAACCGAGGACTGGGAGCAGCGGATGGGCGCCGGACTGGTCGCCCTGTGCGACCTCACCGAACTGGAAGTGCTCTACTCCGCACGTTCCGAGAAGGACCGTGAAGCCATCCAGGGACGACTGAACCAGTTCACCTGGTGCCCCATGCCCGACGGCGTCTACCGGCGCGCCCGCGTCGTCCAGCGCGAGCTCACCGCCAAGGGTGAGCACCGCAGTGCCGGAGCCGTCGACCTTCTCGTGGCCGCGGCCGCGGAAGAAGCCGGACTCACGCTGCTGCACTACGACCGGGACTTCGAGACCATCGCCCGCACCACCGGGCAGCCGGTCCGAATGGTCGACATCAGGTAGCCGGTTGGCTCCCGGTTGGCTTCCGGAACCCCCGAACTTCTCGATGTGCCGTTGCACGGCGTCTCCTCCGGTGCGAGGAGGAGTTGAATCAGCTGTCTCACATCGCGTCGATTTGAGGCAGCTCCGGAAAGCGCCGTCCGGGTGCCTGAGGCCCGGACGGCACGCGGTTGTGGCCAAGTCGGCCACGAGCAGGCCGCGAACGGCTCCTTGTGGAGGGTGGTGCCGAAGGCAGCCATGACAGGGGTGGCCGGGCCGTCCGCTCCGGAGAGCGGAGGTTCTGTCCTGGGGCACCCCTCAAAGACGGTCATCCATCCGAGGGACCTGGTCCGGGAAACGCTGCGGGCGGTCCCCGAAAACCGGTCAGGGGCCCGATCCGCTGTGCGAATCGGGCCCCTGACCTGGTGTTTCGGCTGTCGGGGTGGCGGGATTTGAACCCACGACCTCTTCGTCCCGAACGAAGCGCGCTGCCAAGCTGCGCCACACCCCGTGTGCAACGAGGACTACTTTAGCCCACGCCCGCGCTCAGGAGAAATCCGGTTTCCGGGGTATGGCGGAGGTGTGGCGGGCGCGGTCAGGGGCGCTCGATGAGGGTGAGGAGAGTGGCCTCCGGGGGGCAGGCGAAGCGGAACGGGGTGTAGCGGTTGGCGCCGCAGCCCGCCGAGACGTGGAGGTAGGAACGGTGGCCGTCCGCCTCGTGGTGGGACAGGCCGCGGGCCCGGTCGGTGTCCAGGTCGCAGTTGGTGACCAGGGCGCCGTAGAAGGGGACCCGGAGTTGGCCGCCGTGGGTGTGGCCGGCCAGGATCAGCGGATAGCGGTCGGCGGCGAAGGCGTCCAGGACGCGCAGGTACGGGGCGTGGACGACGGCGAGGGGGAGGTCCGCGTCGTGCTCGGGACCGCCGGCCACCTCGTCGTAGCGGTCGCGCTTGATGTGCGGGTCGTCCAGCCCGGTGAGGGCGATCTCCTCGCCGCCGTCGAGCTTGATCCGGCCGCGGGTGTTGGACAGGCCGACCCAGCCCGCCGAGTCGAAGGCGTCGCGCATCCCCTCCCACGGGTTGTGGACGGCGCCGACGACCGGAGGGTTGCCGTTGAGTCCGTGTCGGCCGCTGGCCTTCTCCATCAGGTAGCGGGCGGGATTGCGCAGCCGGGGACCGTAGTAGTCGTTGGAGCCGAAGACGTACGCGCCGGGGAACTCCATCAGCGGGCCGAGCGCGTCCAGGACCTCGGGGACGGCCCCCGGGTCGGAGAGGTTGTCGCCGGTGTTGACCACGAAGTCGGGCCGCAGCCCGGCCAGCGACTGGAGCCAGCGCTGCTTCCTGCGCTGACCGCCGACCATGTGGATGTCGGAGACCTGGAGCACGCGCAGCGGCCGCATCCCGCGCGGCAGTACGGGCACCGTGACACGCCTGAGGCGGAACGAACGGGCTTCGATGCCCGCCGAGTAGGCGAGGCAGGCCGCGCCTACCGCCGTGATGCCGAGGGGGATTCTGAGGGAGAGCGGGTATCGCGCAGGCATGGTCCCATCGTCGCAGACATGCGGGCGAGGCGTGGGCGCACGGGCGGCGGGAACGGTCCGGGCCCGGGGCCTGACGGAGGGGCGGCGGAAGGGTTTCGGAGGCGGGGCGGGGGAGAGGGCGGGGGAAGGGTGTGGGGCGGCGCGGCACAATGCGGTGGGCGTCGGGCTCCGCCTCCTGGCACACTTCCGACATGACCACGCTCAAGACCCGGCTCCAGGACGACCTCACCGCGGCGATCAGGGCGCGCGACGAGCTGCGCTCCTCCACCCTCCGCCTCACGCTGACCGCGATCCAGAAGGAGGAGGTGGCGGGCGAGAGCGCCCGCGAACTGTCCGACGCCGAGGTCGAGAAGATCATCACCCGTGAGGCCAAGAAGCGGCGCGAGGCGGCGGACGCGTTCGCCAAGGGCGGGCGCGCCGAGCAGGCCGAGCGGGAGCGCGCGGAGGGCGAGGTGCTCGCCGAGTACCTGCCCAAGCAGCTCACCGACGAGGAACTGGACGCGCTGGTGGCCGAGGCCGTGGCGGAGGCCAAGGCGGCCGGGGCCGAGGGGCCGAGGGCCATGGGCGCCGTGATGAAGATCGTGAACCCGAAGGTGGCGGGGCGCGCGGAGGGCGGCCGGGTGGCCGCCGCCGTCAAGAAGCGCCTGGCGGGCTGACCGCGGGCTCGCGGGCAAGCGGGCAGGCGGAGGAACGACGGAGGGGCCCCGGTGCGGGGCCCCTCCGGTGTGTTCGTGTGCGTGTCTTCGTGAGCGCCGCGGCGCCGCCGCGCCGGCTACCGCGGGTCCCAGCCGCCGTCCTGGCCGGAGGTCTGCCAACCCCCGCTGCCGTTCGTGCCGTTGCCGCCGCCTGCGTCCCAGCCCCCGGCGGTGGAGGTGGCACCGATGCTGTCACCGCCCGTGTCGCCACCGGTGTCACCGCCGGTCACACCGCCCACGGTGGTGCCGACCGTGGTGCCGTCGGTGGTGCCGCCCATGGTGCTGGTGCCTCCGCCCCCGCCAGGGCCCCCGTTGCCGCCTCCGCCGATGATGCCGGGCGGGAGGGAGATGTCGGGGAACGGGTTGCCGGGACGGCGGTCGCCGGGCTTGTCGTCGTCGCGGTCGCGGCCCTTGTCCTTCTTGTCACCGGTGTCGGCCCGCGGCACCCGGACGTCGTTGAAGGACTCGACGGGCTCGCCCTGGAGGGCGCCGGTCATCGCGGTCTTCCAGATGGGGCCGGGCAGACAGCCACCGCAGACCTTGGGGTAGTACTGGCCGCCGATGGTGATGTCGTACATCTCCTGCGGGTCGCCGATGTCGTCGCCGACCCAGACGGCGGTGGAGAGGTTCGGGGTGTAGCCGACGAACCAGGCGTCCTTGCGGCCGTCCGTCGTACCGGTCTTGCCCGCGTTGTCGCGGTCGGTCAGACCGGCCCTCGTCCCGGTGCCGTCCTCCACCACGCCCTTGAGCATCTTGTTGATGGAGTCCGCGATGTGCTCGGACATCGCCCGCTCGCACTTGGTCCGGGGGACCGGGAGCTTCTTGCCGTCGGCGTCGGTGACCTTCTCGATCGCGACCGGCGAGCAGTAGGTGCCGCGGTCGGCGAACGTGGCGTACGCGGCGGCCATGGTAAGCGGGCTGATGTTCTGCCCGCCCAGGAGCATCGCCGGCTTCTGTTCGACGGGCTTGCCGCTGCCGAGGTGGACACCCATCTTCCCGGCCGTCTCCACGACGTCGCACAGGCCGACCTTCTGGCCCAGATCGACGAAGTAGGTGTTGATCGACTTGCTGAGGGCGCCGGTCATGTCCCAGGTGCCCTTCTCGGACTCCAGCTCGTTCTGGACGTCCCAGCTGCCGCTGCCGTAGGGCTTGTTGCCGCAGACCTTGAACTCCCCCAGGCTGAAAGAGGTCTTCCAGTCGCTCTTGTAGGTGCTCGCGGGGCTGACGCCGTTGGCCATCGCGGCGGCTGCGATGATCGGCTTGAAGGTGGAACCGACCTGGAAGCCGTGGGTGCTGCCGCCCATGGAGTTGTCGACCGCGAGGTTGAGCAGGGTCTGGTTCTTCTTCTGGTCCAGGCCGTAGGGGCGGCTCTGAGCCATCGAGAGGATCTTCCCGGTACCGGGCTCGACCTGGACGACGGAGGCGGCCACGGGGTCGTTCTTGTAGACCTTGCTGGTGGCGGCTTCCGCGGCGGCCTTCTGCGCCTTGGGCGAGAGCGTGGTGCGGACCGTCAGACCGCCGCGCTTCCAGAGGTCCTTGCGCTCCTCCTCGGTCTTGCCGAAGGCCGGGTCGGTCAGGATGACCTTGCGGACGTAGTCGCAGAAGAAGCCCGCCCTGTCGGTGGCGGTGATGCAGCCGCTCTTCGGCTTGCTGACCTTGAGGCCCAGCTTCTTCTTCTTGGCCGCCGCGACGTCCGCCTTGCCGGCCGCCCCCGTCTCGGCCATGCGGTTGAGCACGATGTTGCGGCGCTCGACCGCCCGGTCGGGGTAGTTGACGGGGTCGTAGTAGGTGGGGGACTGGACGAGCCCGGCGAGGAGCGCGGCCTCGTGGAGCTCCAGGTCGGCGGCGTTCTTGGAGAAGTAGCGCCGGGCCGCGGCCTCGATGCCGTACGCCTGCTGGCCGAAGAACGTGATGTTGAGGTAGTTCTCGAGGATCTGCTCCTTGCTGAGCTCCTCCTCGATCCTGATCGCGTACTTCAGTTCCTGGATCTTGCGGCCGATGGTCTGCTGGGTGGCCTCGGCGACCTTCTCCTGGTCGTCGCCGGCCTGCTCCACGAAGACGTTCTTGACGTACTGCTGGGTGAGGGTGGAGCCGCCCTCGGCGACCCCGCCCTGCTGCGCGTTCTTGTTCAGGGCGCGCATCACGCTCTTGAGGTCGATCGCGCCGTGCTCGTAGAAGCGGGAGTCCTCGATCGCGACGATCGCCTTCCGCATGGTGGGGCTGATCTTCTTCAGCGGCACCACGGTGCGGTCGCGGTAGTAGTCGGTCGCGATCAGGTTGCCCTCGGAGTCGAGGATCCGGTTCTTCTGGCTGAGCGGGGGGCGCTTGAAGTCCATGGGGATCTCGTCGAAGCTCTCGACGGTTCCCTTGGCGGCCAGCCCGAGGCCGCCGGCCACGGGCAGCGCGATACCCGCCAGCACCGCTCCCGAGAGCACGCTGACACCGAGGAACTTGGCGGCCTGTTGGGTCCCGGACAGCCCGCCACCCGAGCGCTTGTTTGGCATGAGGGCAGCCTACGTTCTCAATCGCCGGACAGGTGTGCGTGTGTTCGCCTACGCTGTATCACGTCTGACACGGTCGTTCGGTTCCTTGTCAACTCAGGGTTCACTCCATCAGGTGTTGAGATGTGACCGAATTGCAATCCGGTGTCAGGAAACATCCAGCTCCAACCTCTTGAGATATGCACCCAATGCCCGTTTTCGGGTAATGGGTCGAAATCATTCTTCGGTCACTCCGTTGGGTGATCTGCCACGCACCCATAGTCCGTTCGGGCCATTCAAGATTGGGCCCGTCGGGGGTGTTGCGCCCTGGCCACCTTCCGTAACGTCCTGCCCTGGCAGCGGTGAATATGCCGTCTGCCGCCGTGGGGGAGCCTCGATTCGGGAGAGGACGGCGCCGGCATGGGCTGGGTTACCGACTGGAGCGCGCAGGCGGCCTGCCGCACTGCGGATCCGGATGAACTGTTCGTACAGGGGGCGGCACAGAACCGCGCCAAGGCGGTCTGCACCGGATGCCCGGTGCGCACCGAGTGCCTGGCCGACGCCCTGGACAACCGTGTGGAGTTCGGTGTCTGGGGCGGCATGACCGAGCGGGAGCGAAGAGCGCTGCTGCGCCGCCGCCCGACGGTCACCTCCTGGCGGCGGCTGCTGGAGACCGCGCGCACCGAGTACGAGCGCGGCGCGGGCCTGCTGCCCGTGGAAGTCGAGATGCGCGAGCACGACGCGCGGCGCTACAGCGGCGACTACGCCGCCGCGGGCTGAAACCGTTCTCCGGTCCCGGTCCCGGGCCACGGGCTCTCGGCAGGGTCCGGCGGAGGCGGAGGACACGGGCCGGCGGGACACCGCCTTCGGCGGAGACGCCCACGGCGGCGGCCGGGAGACCGGCAGGGCCGGCGGTACGGCCGCCGCCGGTGCTAGGCGGGCTCGACGCCGGGCTGTTCCGCCAGACGCCCGCCGATCGCCCGCAGTCCCTCCAGGTCGTGCACATCGCCCGGCAGCGCGGCGACCTCGGCCACCGGCACCTCCGGGTGCAGCGCGGCGAAACGGTCGCGCGTACGCCGCTCGCGCGCCAGGACGTGCATCCGCTCCGCGTGCAGCCTCAGCATGCCCGCGGCCAGCCGTTCGGCCGTCGCGGGAGAGGAGGGGGAGTCCTCGGGGAGATCGACGATGCCTTCCTCCTCGAGATTCTCCGCGGCCGCCAGCGCCCGCTCCGCGCTGAGGTGGGCCGCCTCGCTGCCGTGCATCCGGTTCAGCACGAGTCCCGCCAGCGGCATCCGGTCCGCCGCCAGCCGCTCGACGAAGTACGCCGCCTCGCGCAGCGCGTCACGCTCCGGGGCCGCCACCACCAGGAACGCCGTCCCCGGCGCCTGGAGCAGCCGGTACGTGGCGTCGGCGCGGGTGCGGAAGCCGCCGAACATCGTGTCCATCGCCGCCACGAACGTCTGCATGTCGCGCAGCAGCCCCGTCCCCAGCAGCTTGTTGAGCAGCCCGGTGAACACCGACAGCCCGGACACGCCCAGGTTCATGAACCTCATCCCCGCCCGGCCGCCGGCCTTCGCCGGGGCCGTCAGCAGCCTGATGAACCGCCCGTCCAGGAACGACCCCAGGCGCTTGGGCGCGTCCAGGAAGTCCAGCGCGGAACGGCTCGGCGGGGTGTCCACGATGATCAGGTCCCACTCGTCGCCCGCGCGGAGCTGGCCGAGCTTCTCCATGGCCATGTACTCCTGCGTCCCCGCGAAACCGGCCGACAGCGACTGGTAGAAGGGGTTCTCCAGGATCGCGCGGGCCCGCTCGGGGTCGGTGTGGGCCTCGACGATCTCGTCGAAGGTCCGCTTCATGTCGAGCATCATCGCGTGCAGCTCGCCGCCCGGCGCGCCGTCGACGCCCTCGACCCGGCGCGGGGTGTTGTCCAGTTCGGTCAGGCCCATCGACTGGGCCAGCCGGCGGGCCGGGTCGATGGTCAGGACGACGACCTTCCGGCCGCGCTCGGCCGCCCGTACGCCCAGGGCCGCGGCCGTCGTCGTCTTGCCCACGCCGCCCGCCCCGCAGCAGACCACGATCCGGGTGCCGGGGTCGTCGATCAGCGCGTCGACGTCCAGCACCGGAAGCGTGCCCAGCCCGGGTGCCTGTCCGTGCGCCTGTGTCCGGGACTGCGCCTGTGCGCTGCCCGCCTCGGCCGTCCGTGCCGTCACCTGGCCACCCCCTGTTCACGCAGCTGTTCACGCAGCTCGCCGGCGAGCAGGTAGACGCCGGGCAGGTCGGCGCCCTCGGCCAGCAGCTCCAGTTCGTACGCGGGCAGCTCCAGCCCGGCTATCTCCGACCGCAACTCGCCCTCCAGCGCCAGCCGCTCGGCGTGCTCGTGGGTCTGGCGCAGCAGCGGGCCGATCAGCTGCTCGGCCCTGCCGCCGCGCCGCGCGCCGCCCAGGCCCGCCCGGGACAGCGCCTTGGCGATCTCGGTGCGGGACTCCTCGGCGGCCCGCACCGCCGCCCGGTCCAGTACCGCCGGCCGTGTCATGTTGACGAACACGCCGCCGACCGGCAGCCCGGTGGCGCGCAGCTCGGCGACTCCGTCCACGGTCTCCTGGACGGGCATCTCCTCCAGCAGGGTCACCAGGTGCACGGCGGTCTCGGAGGACTTGAGCACCCGCATCACGGCCTGGGCCTGGTTGTGGATCGGGCCGACCCGGGCCAGCCCGGCCACCTGGTCGTTGACGCCGAGGAAGCGGGTTATCCGCCCGGTGGGCGGCGCGTCCATGACCACCGCGTCGTAGACGAAGCCGCCGGCGCGGGTGCGGCGGCGCACCGCCTCGCAGACCTTGCCGGTGAGCAGGACGTCGCGCACGCCGGGCGCGATGGTGGTGGCGAAGTCGATCGCGCCGAGCCGTTTCAGGGCGCGTCCCGCCCCGCCGAGCTTGTAGAACATCTGCAGGTAGTCCAGCAGTGCCTTCTCCGCGTCGACGGCCAGCGCGTACACCTCGCCGCCGCCCGGCCCCACGGCGATCTTCCGCTCCTCGTACGGCAGCGCCTCGGTCTCGAAGAGCTGGGCGATGCCCTGCCGCCCCTCGACCTCCACCAGGAGTGTGCGTTTGCCCTCCTCGGCGAGGGCGAGCGCGAGTGCGGCGGCGACCGTCGTCTTTCCGGTCCCGCCCTTGCCGGTCACCACATGCAGCCTGCTCACCCTTCGGAGCCTAACCACCGGACGGGGGGAGTACGCGTGCGGATGGGCCATGGAGGTGCGCCCGGTCTCCGGCGGAGGCGGACCGGAGCGGCGCGGACACCGGGGGGAGGGCGCGCGGAAGGGCGCGCGGGAGGGGCTAAGGTCGGCCCCATGACGAAGTGGGAATACGCGACCGTGCCGCTGCTCGTGCACGCGACCAAGCAGATCCTGGACACCTGGGGCGAGGACGGCTGGGAGCTGGTCCAGGTGGTGCCCGGCCCGAACAACCCGGAGCAGCTCGTGGCGTACCTGAAGCGGGAGAAGCAGTGAGCGACGCGGGCGGCTCGGTCGAGTCCAGGCTCGCGGAGCTGGGGCTGACCCTGCCGGAGGTGGTGGCGCCGCTGGCGTCGTACGTCCCGGCGGTGCTCTCCGGCTCCTACGTGTACACCGCCGGCCAGCTGCCGATGGTCGACGGCGCGCTGCCGGTGACCGGCAAGGTCGGCGCCGAGGTGACGCCGGAGGAGGCCGGGGAGCTGGCCCGGATCTGCGCGCTGAACGCTCTGGCGGCCGTGAAGTCGGTCGCCGGCGACCTGGACCGGATCGCCCGGGTCGTCAAGGTGGTCGGCTTCGTCGCCTCCGCTCCGGACTTCACCGGCCAGCCCGGTGTGGTCAACGGGGCCAGTGAGCTGCTGGGCGAGGTGCTGGGCGACAAGGGCGTGCACGCGCGCAGCGCGGTGGGCGTCGCGGTGCTGCCGGTCGACGCGCCGGTCGAGATCGAGATCCAGGTCGAGCTGGCGCACTGAGCCGCCGGGCGTACGGCCGTGGTGTCCGCGGTGCCCGCGGTGTCCGCGGTGTCCGAGGTCCGCACTCGAACATCGCGGCCCGCGGCCGTACGATCCGGCCATGCCGTCAACGCCGCCGTCATCCGCGTCTCCCGCCCGGCCGTCCGAGCCCCCGAGCGACGGGCAGTGGTACCCGCCCGAGTGGCCCGAGCGCATCCGCGCCCTGGCCGAGGGGCGGCTCACGCCCGTGCCCCCGCGCCGGGCGGCGACCGTGATGCTGCTGCGGGACTCCGGGGGCGGCCCGGCCGTCCACATGCTGCGCCGGCGCGCCTCCATGGCCTTCGCCGCGGGCGCGTACGCCTATCCCGGCGGCGGCGTGGATCCCCGCGACGAGGGCGCGGTCGCCTGGGCCGGCCCGGCGCGCGAGGAGTGGGCGCGGCGGCTCGGGGTGGAGGAGGCGGTCGCGCAGGCCGTCGTGTGCGCCGCCGTGCGCGAGACCTTCGAGGAGTCGGGCGTCCTGCTGGCCGGCCCGGACCCGGACACGGTCGTCGCCGATACCACCGGCGAGGACTGGGAGGCGGACCGCGCCGCCCTGGTGGCCCGCGAGCTGTCCTTCGCCGAGTTCCTCGCCCGCCGCGAGCTGGTCCTGCGCAGTGATCTGCTGGGCGCCTGGGCGCGCTGGATCACCCCGGAGTTCGAGGCGCGGCGCTACGACACCTGGTTCTTCGTCGCCGCCCTGCCCAAGGGGCAGCGCACCCGCGACGTCTCCGGCGAGGCCGACCGCACGGTGTGGATCCGCCCGGCGGACGCGGCCGCCGCCTACGACCGGGGCGAGCTGACGATGATGCCCCCGACGATCGCCACCCTGCGGCAGCTCATGCCGTACGCCGACGCCGCCGCGGCGCTGGAGGCCTCCGGGGAGCGGGACCTGACGCCCGTACTGGCCCGGGCGAGCCTGGAGGACGACGGATCCGGCGGGCAGCGGGTGGTGCTGAGCTGGCCGGGGCACGAGGAGTTCACCAAGCACGTGCCCACGGCCCGGCGGACGGCGGGGGGCGCGCCGTGACCGACGCCTCCGCACTGCCCGGGCAGCCGCGCGGCGGCGCCATCGACGGCACGGGCACCGCCCGCGCGATGTGCGTGCTGGCGCCGAACCCCTCACCGATGACGCTGGACGGCACCAACACCTGGATCGTCGCCGAGCCGGACTCGCCGCTGGCGGTCGTCGTCGACCCCGGTCCGCTGGACGAGGGGCACCTGCGCCAGGTGATCGACACCGTCGAGCGGTCGGGCCGGCGGGTGGGGCTGACGCTGCTCACCCACGGCCACCGGGACCACGCCGAGGGAGCCGCCCGCTTCGCCGGGCTGACGGGGACGGCCGTACGCGCCCTCGACCCGGCGCTGCGGCTGGGGGAGGAGGGCCTGGCGGCCGGGGACGTGGTGACCACGGGCGGCCTGGAGCTGCGGGTGGTGCCCACGCCCGGGCACACCTCGGACTCCCTCAGCTTCCACCTGCCCGCCGACGGCGCGGTGCTGACCGGCGACACCGTCCTGGGGCGCGGCACGACGATGGTGGCCCACCCCGACGGGCGGTTGGGCGAATACCTGGACTCCCTGCGGCGGTTGCGCTCGCTGACCGTGGACGACGGCGTGCGCACGGTGCTGCCGGGGCACGGACCGGTGCTGGACGACGCGCAGGGGGCCGTCGAGTACTACCTGGCGCACCGGGCGAGCCGGCTGGCGCAGGTGGAGACGGCCGTGGAGGCGGGCCACCGGACGCCGGGGGAGGTCGTGGCGCACGTCTACGCGGACGTGGACCGCTCGCTGTGGCCCGCCGCCGAGCTGTCGGTGCGGGCGCAGCTGGAGTACCTGGAGGAGCACGGCCTGGTGTGACGGGCCGTGCCTTCCGGGCTGTTCCTCTTCCGGGCTGTTCCTCGAAGAGGAGGGGGAGGGGTCGGCGCTCAGCGCGAGCGCTTCGCCAGCCGCTCCACGTCCAGCAGGATGACCGCGCGGGCCTCCAGCCGCAGCCAGCCGCGGCTGGCGAAGTCGGCCAGCGCCTTGTTGACGGTCTCGCGGGACGCGCCGACGAGCTGGGCCAGCTCCTCCTGGGTGAGGTCGTGCACCACGTGGATGCCCTCCTCGGACTGCACGCCGAAGCGGCGCGACAGGTCCAGCAGCGCCTTGGCGACGCGGCCGGGCACATCGGAGAAGACCAGGTCGGACATCGAGTCGTTGGTGCGCCGCAGGCGCCGGGCGACGGCGCGCAGCAGCGCAGTGGCGACCTCGGGGCGGGCGTTCAGCCAGGGCTGGAGGTCGCCGTGGCCCAGGCCGAAGAGCTTGACCTCGGTCAGCGCCGTGGCCGTGGCCGTACGGGGACCCGGGTCGAACAGGGACAGCTCGCCGATCAGCTCGCCGGGGCCGAGCACGGCCAGCATGTTCTCCCGGCCGTCCGGGGAGGTGCGGTGGAGCTTGACCTTGCCCTCGATCACGACGTAGAGCCGGTCCCCGGGGTCGCCCTCGTGGAACAGGGCCTCACCCCGCGCGAGCGTCGTCTCCGTCATGGAGGCACGCAGCTCGGCAGCCTGCTCGTCGTCAAGCGCCGCGAAGAGCGGGGCGCGCCGCAGAACGTCGTCCACGAGTTCTCTCCTTGTCCACGTGCCCACGGGTCTGTCGCCCCCATGATGCCGGACGGTGAAACAGTGCGATCAGTCACAAGTTTGACGCACCCGGCGTCCGGCGCGTGCGCCAGGGGTCCGATCGGGCCCCGAATCGGCGGTGAGCGGGGCGGATGTCGGCGCTCCCCCGTACGCTGGCCGGGTGTCCAACACGCCGGTGAGACCGGACGGAAAGGGGGCGTACGGGTGACGGTGTCCCGCGACCCATCCCAGGATTCCGCCGTGGGCGAACAAGTGTCCGCCGAACGGGTAACGCAGGCGAAGCCGCCGAAAACGGCCGGGGGAGGAAAGAAGAAGACGGGGAGCAGGCCGGAGACGCGGCTGGCCATGGTCCGCCGCGCCCGGCGCATCAACCGCGAGCTGGCCGAGGTGTACTACTACGCCCACCCCGAGCTGGACTTCGACAACCCATTCCAGCTGCTGGTCGCCACCGTTCTCTCCGCCCAGACCACCGATCTGCGGGTCAACCAGACCACCCCCGCCCTCTTCGCCGCCTACCCCACGCCGGAGGAGATGGCCGCGGCCGACCCCGAACGGCTGGAGGAGCTGATCCGGCCCACCGGCTTCTTCCGCAACAAGGCCAAGTCGCTGCTGGGACTCTCCGCGGCGCTGCGCGACCGTTTCGGCGGCGAGGTACCGGACAGCCTGGAGGACATGGTCTCCCTGCCCGGCGTCGGCCGTAAGACGGCACACGTGGTGCTGGGGAACGCCTTCGGCAGGCCGGGTCTGACGGTGGACACCCACTTCGGGCGGCTGGTGCGCCGCTGGCGGCTGACGGAGCAGACCGACCCGGAGAAGGTCGAGGCCGAGATCGCCGGGATCATCCCCAGGAGCGAGTGGACGATGTTCTCGCACCGGGTCGTCTTCCACGGCCGCCGCATCTGCCACTCCCGCAAGCCCGCCTGCGGCGCCTGCCCGATCACGCACCTGTGCCCCTCGTACGGCGAGGGCGAGACGGATCCGGAGAAGGCGAAGAAGCTGCTGAAGTACGAGATGGGTGGCCTGCCCGGCCAGCGGCTCAAGCCGCCCGCGGACTATCCCGGGCAGCCGGCGCCGCCGCCGGGCGCCTGAGCGGAGCGCGGATGAGAGAAGCACAGGAGAAGCGCCGGAGTCCCGTCGCCGCTCCGGCCGCCGGCCCGGTGGCCGTCACCGACCAGGGGCTGCCGGACTGGCTGCGCCCGGTGGCCGACGCGGCCTCGACGGTGCGGGCGCGGCAGCTCAGCCGCTTCCTGCCGCCCAGCGACGGGGGCGGACGGCAGTCCGCGGTCCTGGTGCTCTTCGGCGAGGGCGGCGGGGGCGCCGGCGGTGGAGCGGGTGGCGGGAGCGGAGCGGGGGCCGGGCCGGAGCTGCTGCTGATGGAGCGGTCCTCCAGCCTCCGGTCGCACGCCGGGCAGCCGTCCTTCCCCGGCGGCGCCCTCGACCCGGAGGACGGCGACCCCGAGGGCGACGGGCCGCTGCGCGCCGCGCTGCGGGAGGCGGAGGAGGAGACCGGGCTCGACCCGTCCGGGGTGCAGGTCTTCGGGCGGCTGCCGCGCGTCTACATCCCGGTGAGCGGATTCGTCGTCACGCCCGTACTGGGGTGGTGGAGGGAGCCGAGCCCGGTGGCGCCGGTGGACCCGGCCGAGACGGCCCGGGTCTTCACCACGCCCGTGGCCGACCTCGCCGACCCGGCGAACCGTGCCACGGCCAGACACCCCAGCGGCTACCGCGGTCCGTGCTTCCTCGTCAGCGACGCGCTGGTGTGGGGCTTCACGGCCGGGATCATCGACCGGATCCTGCACTTCGCCGGATGGGAGCGGCCGTGGGACACCGACCGCAGCGTCCCTCTCGACTGGCACGCGTGAGACGGTGGGCGACGTGAACGTGCTGGACGTACTGCTGCTGCTCTCCGCGGTCTGGTTCGCGGTCGTGGGCTACCGCCAGGGTTTCGTGGTCGGTGTGCTGTCGGTCGCCGGTTTCCTCGGGGGCGGGCTCGCGGCGGTCCATCTGCTGCCGCTCGTCTGGAACGAGTTCACCGACGGCGTGTCACCGGGAACGGCGGGTGCGATCGCGGTGGTGGCGGTGGTGATCGTGTGTGCTTCGGTCGGCCAGGCGTTCACCACCCATCTGGGCAACCGGCTGCGCCGGCACATCACCTGGTCGCCGGCCCGGGCCCTGGACGCGTCCGGCGGCGCACTGGTGAACGTCGTGGCCATGCTGCTGGTCGCCTGGCTGATCGGCTCGCTGCTGGCCTCCACGGCCGTGCCCGTCGTCGCCCGGGAGGTACGCGGCTCCGCGGTGCTGCACGGGGTCTCCCGGGCACTGCCGGACAGCGCCGACACCTGGTTCACCGACTTCACCTCGGTGCTCGCGCGCAACGGCTTCCCGCAGGTCTTCTCGCCGTTCGCCAACGAGCCGATCACCTCGGTGGAGCCGCCGGACCCGGCCCTGGCCGGCAGCCCGGCCGTGGCCCGCGCCAAGCGGTCCATCGTCAAGGTCCTGGGCACCGCGCAGAGCTGCGGCAAGGTGCTGGAGGGCACCGGCTTCGTCTTCGACCGCGGCCGGGTGATGACCAACGCGCACGTGGTCGGCGGCGTCGACGAGCCGACCGTGCAGGTCGGCGGCGAGGGCAGGCTCCACGACGCCACGGTCGTCCTCTACGACTGGGAGCGCGACATCGCCGTACTCGACGTGCCGTCACTGCAGGCGCCGGCGCTGCGGTTCGTGGAGGACGACGCGGAGACCGGCGACGACGCGATCGTCGCGGGCTTCCCGGAGAACGGCGGGTTCGACGTCCGCTCCGCGCGGGTACGCGGCCGTATCCAGGCGACCGGCCCGGACATCTACCACCGGGGCACGGTGCGCCGCGACGTCTACTCCCTGCACGCCATGGTCCGGCAGGGCAACTCCGGCGGCCCGCTGCTGACGCCCGACGGCAGGGTCTACGGCGTCATCTTCGCCAAGTCCCTGGAGAACGAGAGCACCGGCTACGCGCTCACCAACGACGAGATCCGCCAGGACATCCTGCAGGGGCGGGCGTCCCGGGGGCCGGTGGACAGCCAGGGATGCGCGATGTGAGGACCGGCTTCCGCCCGGTCCCGGGCCGTCTCCGGTCCTGCCCTCCGTCCTGCCCTTCGGGCCCCGCCGCCCGGGGCTCCGGCTGCCCGGCCCCTGTTCTGCCGCCCGCCGCTGAACAGGTGGCCGGAGGGCGGCAGGGGACCGGAGGAGAACCGGGCGGTGCGGCGGATGCGCGGCGGGCGGCGTCAGCCGCGCGTATGGCGCAGCCGCGCGCCCACCCAGCGGGCACGGCGGCGCAGAATGTGAGGGATGCCGAGCTCGGGATCGCGGAGATCGCCGAGATCGCGGTGGTCCCGCGCGGAGCGCGGGGGCGAGCCCTGCGCGCTGCTCTGTTCCCGGATGTCGCGTGACACGTCACGGTAGTCGTGCGTCCAACCCATACTCCGGACTCTGCCCGTGCCTCAAGGTCGGTAACCGCCCAATGGTCCGTCAATTGGCCTATGCGTGCGTCACGTGCACTTATCATCGGTCCGGTTCGGGGTCCTTCAGCCAGTCGACGAGTTCGCTCGTGAACGCCTTCGGATCCTCCTCGTGGGGGAAGTGGCCCAGCCCGTCGAACAGCCGCCAGCGGTACGGGGCCTCCACGTACTCGCCCGAGCCCGCCGCGCTGCGGGTGCGCATCACCGGGTCGAGTGAACCGTGCAGATGGAGGGTGGGGACACGGACCGGCCGCTTCATACGGCGGTTGAACTGGAACCCGTCCAGACGTGCCAGCGAGCGGACCATCCACCGGTACGGCTCGATCGAGCAGTGCGCGGTGGAGGGGACGCACATCGCCCGCCGGTAGACCTCGACCGCGTCGTCCTCCGGCGGCCGGGGCCCGGACCACTCCCGCAGCAGGCGGCCGACCAGCGCCCCGTCGTCCGCCACCAGCCGCCGCTCGGGGACCCAGGGGCTCTGGAAGCCCCATACGTACGCCCCGGCCGCCGTCTGCCGCAGGTCGCCCAGCATGGCCGCGCGCCAGCGGCGCGGGTGCGGCATCGAGGCCACTGCCAGGCGCCGGACCAGCTTCGGGCGCATCACCGCCGCCGTCCACGCCAGGTAACCGCCCAGGTCATGGCCGACGAGAGCGGCGTCGGGCTCGCCCAGGGAGCGGATCACACCGGTGACGTCGAGCGCGAGGTTGGCCGGGTCGTAGCCGCGGGGGGTGCGGTCGCTGCCGCCCACGCCCCTCAGGTCCATCGCGACCGCGCGGTAGCCCGCCTCGGCGAGGGCGGGCAGCTGGTGCCGCCAGGCCCACCAGAACTGCGGAAAGCCGTGCAGCAGCAGCACCAGCGGTCCCTCGCCCATCTCGGCGATGTGGAAACGCGCACCGTTGGCGGCGACGTCCCGGTGTGTCCAGGGGCCGTCCATCCGGACGGAGGAGGAGGGGAGGCCGGAGTGGTTCACGCCTGCCGTGCCCGCCGTTGCCGTACCTGCCGTTGCCGTACCTGCCGTTGCCGTACCTGCCGTGTCGCTCATCTCTGCCGTGCTCGCCGCCGTGTCTGCCGTGCCCGCGCCGTCCGCGCCGACCGTGCCGTCCGTGCTGTCCGTCATGCGGAAGAGCGTGTCACGTGCTCGACGGCCGTGGTCTCCGTCTCGGCGGACTTGGGCTCCGTCCGCGCGCCCGGAACGGCTCGGGGGTGGGGCTTGACGCCCGACAGCACGGCCGCCGACTGCTTGGCCGAGGCGATCGAGCGCTCGGGCGGCCTGACCTTGGACAGCTTGGCCTTGGCCAGCAGCAGGAGCATGAGCGCGACCAGCAGGTACACGCCCCCCACGATGGTGAACGACCAGGCGAGCCCGAGCCCCAGGTTGTGGATGCCGTAGGCCGCGGCGAAGCTGAAGACCGGCAGCGAGAAGAGCGCGAGGATGCCCGCGGCGACTGCCGCGCCGCTGCCGATCGCGCCGCGCTTGACGTCCTGCCGCAGCTCGGCCTTGGCCAGCGCGATCTCCTCGTGGACCAGTGCGGACAGTTCGGTCGTCGCCGAGGCGACCAGCTGACCGATGCTGCGGCCGTCGTCGGCTGGGCTCATCTCATGCTTCCTCTCGTCGTGTCGGTCGATGGCTCTGCGCCAGGGTCTGCATCATGCCGGACCGCGGTGCCCGCCGTCGCACACGGTGTCGGCGAGCCGCCTGTGCGCGGGCTGCCGCAGCAGCGGACAGGGGCGCCCGGCCACCGTGTGCGCGGTGGCCGGGCGCCCCTGTGGAAGGGTCCGGTGCCGGATCAGTCCTCGCTGGAGGCGGCGCCCGGCAGCTTGGACTGGATGAGGGTCATCACCGTGGAGTCGGTGAGGGTGGTGACGTCGCCCAGGTCCCGGTTCTCGGCGACATCGCGCAGCAGCCGGCGCATGATCTTGCCCGAGCGGGTCTTGGGCAGCTCGTCGACCGGCAGGATGCGCTTGGGCTTGGCGATCGGGCCGAGGTGCTTGGCCACATGACCGCGCAGCTCCTCCACCAGTCCCTCGTCCTCGGCGGCGTTGCCGCGCAGGATGACGAAGGCGCAGATGGCCTGGGTGGTCTGCGGATCGGTGGCGCCGACGACCGCCGCCTCGGCGACCTTCGGGTGCGAGACGAGGGCGGACTCGACCTCGGTGGTGGAGATGTTGTGGCCGGAGACCAGCATCACGTCGTCCACCCGGCCCAGCAGCCAGATGTCGCCGTCCCCGTCCTTCTTGGCGCCGTCGCCCGCGAAGTAGCGGTCCTGGAAGCGGGACCAGTAGGTGTCCAGGTACCGCTGGTCGTCGCCCCAGATCGTCCGGAGCATCGACGGCCACGGCTCGGTCAGGACGAGGTAGCCGCCGGAGCCGTCGGGCACCTCGTTGGCCTCGTCGTCCACGACCGTGGCGGCGATGCCGGGCAGCGGCACCTGGGCCGATCCGGGCTTGGCCTCGGTGACGCCCGGCAGCGGGCTGATCATCATGGCGCCGGTCTCGGTCTGCCACCAGGTGTCCACCACCGGGGTGCGGTCGCCGCCGATGTTGTGGCGGTACCAGATCCAGGCCTCGGGGTTGATCGGCTCGCCGACCGAGCCCAGCACCCGCAGCGAGGACAGATCGAACTTCGCCGGGATGTCGTCGCCCCACTTCATGCAGGTGCGGATGGCGGTCGGGGCGGTGTAGAGGATCGTGACCTTGTACTTCTCGACGATCTCCCACCAGCGGCCCTTGTGCGGGGTGTCGGGGGTGCCCTCGTAGATCACCTGGGTGGCGCCGTTGGCCAGCGGGCCGTAGACGATGTACGAGTGGCCGGTGACCCAGCCGACGTCGGCGGTGCACCAGTAGACGTCCGTCTCCGGCTTGAGGTCGAAGACGGCATGGTGGGTGTAGGCCGTCTGGGTGAGGTAGCCGCCGGAGGTGTGGAGGATGCCCTTGGGCTTACCCGTGGTGCCGGAGGTGTAGAGGATGAACAGCGGGTGCTCGGCCTCGAACGCCTGCGGGGTGTGCTCCTCGGACTGGCGGTCCACCAGCTCGTGCCACCACACGTCCCGGCCCTCGGTCCAGGCCGTCTCCTCGCCGGTGCGGCGGACGACCAGGACGTTGCGCACGTTCTCGGTGCCCGGCTGGGTCAGGGCCTCGTCGACGGCGGGTTTCAGGGCGCTGGGCTTGCCGCGCCGGTAGCCGCCGTCGGCGGTGATGACGACACGGGCGTCGGCGTCCTGGATGCGGGCGGCCAGGGCGTCGGAGGAGAAGCCGCCGAAGACCAGGGAATGGGGGGCGCCGATGCGGGCGCAGGCCAGCATCGCCACGACCGTCTCGGGGATCATGGGCATGTAGATCGCGACCCGGTCGCCGGTCCGCACACCCAGTTCGATCAGGGCGTTGGCGGCCCTGGAGACCTCGCGCTGGAGGTCGGCGTAGGTGATCGCGCGAGTGTCGCCCGGCTCGCCCTCGAAGTGGATGGCGACCCGGTCGCCCAGGCCTGCCTCGACATGGCGGTCGACGCAGTTGTGGGCCACGTTGAGCCGGCCGTCCTTGAACCACTTGGCGAAGGGAGGGTTGGACCAGTCCAGGGTCTCGGTCGGCTCGGTCTCCCAGCTCAGTCGGCGGGCCTGCTCGGCCCAGAAGCCCAGCCGGTCCGCTTTCGCCCGTTCGTACGCCTCCGCGGTGACGTTGGCGTTCGCTGCCAGCTCGGCGGGCGGTGCGAACCTCCGTTCCTCCTTGAGCAGGTTGGCCAGGCTTTCGTTGCTCACGACATCTCCCTTTCCCAGGGTGTCCGGTGTGTCCCGCGTCATAGCAGACCAGCCCTTGTCGTCCCCTGACAAGGGTTGTCCGTCAAGTGGTGTAGACCTCTTGCGCTCAGGGGTCGACACTCGTCGGTGAGCGGCCGACGAGCGGTCGAACGGCTTGTTTCCGTGATCTTCGTCCCGCCGCGGGCCGCCGTTCTCCCGCTGTGTGCGGGGTCGCTCGGGCGACGGCCGCGCGGGGGCGCACGGGAGTGAAGGCCGACACCTCGTCTCCGTCCCCCGTTGCCCGGACAGTCCGGTGCGTACGCCTGTGTCTCACCGGCGTGGAAGTACATTCCATGCGACCCCGGCGAGCCCTCGGGCAGCTGCCGGGCCTTACACGGATGGGCCTGCGGGTGGCCGGATGGCCGGAAAGCCGGAGGGCCGGAGAGGGGGTCGAGGCAATCGGGCTCACTGTTCACACCCGAGGGTGAATAAGTCATAGGAACCGGTCTCCTCGCTTGCGCCTCTCACAGTGCGTGTGAGGTTGGTCGCAGGCCGAACGAATCGGCCGGAAGAGCGCGAAAGCGACGACGGAGGCGATGAGGTGGAGAGCATGGGAGTCGCGAGGAGGCTGACCAGAGGCGCTGCGGGAGCGGCCGTACTGACCGTGCTGGCGGTCGGTTGCTCGAGCTCGTCCCCGAGCGTGTCGAAGGACGAGGGCCGCGCGAACAAGGACGGGCGGAAGGCGAAGCCCGCGGGCAGGGTCGAGCTCATAGGCGACGGCTCCACCGCCTACATAGGCGCCCAGCCGAACCAGCCCGAGTTCGGGCGTCTGAAGCCCGGCGACAAGCCTCCGCAGTTCGTCGTCTTCTCCTGGGACGGCGCGGGGGAGGACAGCAAGAAGCTCTTCTCGCACTTCCGCGAGGTGGGAAGGAAGTACGACGCGCACATGACGTACTTCCTCAGCGGCGTGTACGTGCTGCCCGAGGACGAGGCCCACCGCTACGAGCCCCCCGGCCGCGGCCGGGGTGCCTCGGACATCGGCTACCTCAAGGACGAGAACATACGGGCCACACTGGAGCAGCTCCGCGGCGCCTGGCTCGAGGGGAACGAGATAGGCACCCACTTCAACGGCCACTTCTGCGGGGCGAACGGCGTCGGCAGCTGGACGCCCGAGCAGTGGAAGAGCGAGATCGAACAGGCCAAGTGGTTCGTGAAGAACTGGAAGACCACGACCGGCTGGAAGGACCTGGAGCCCCTCCCCTTCGACTACGACCGGGAACTGGTCGGCGGCCGCACCCCCTGCCTGGAGGGCCGCGAGAACCTTCTCCCCGCCGCGAAGGAGATGGGCTTCCGCTACGACTCCTCCGGCAACGGCACCCAGGTCTGGCCCGACAAGGAGGGCGGTCTGTGGGACCTGCCGCTCCAGCAGGTGCCGATGCCCGGGCGTTCCTTCGAGACGCTCGCGATGGACTACAACTTCCTGGCCAACCAGTCGGGGACGGTCAACGGTGATCCGGCGCAGCGCGAGGCCTGGGGGCGCCAGATGCGCGACGGCCTGCTGGAGGGCTTCGACCGCGCGTACGACGGCAACCGCGCACCGCTGATCATCGGCAACCACTTCGAGGGCTGGAACGGCGGCGTCTACATGAAGGCCGTCGAGGACGTCATCAAGAAGGTGTGCCCCATGGCCGACGTGCACTGCGTCTCCTTCAGGCAGCTCGTCGACTGGCTCGACGCCCAGGACCCGCGGATCCTGGAGAGGCTCCGCACGCTCGGGGTGGGGCAGGCGCCCGAGGGCGGATGGAAGAGGTTCCTGACCGCCCCCTCGACGGCGGTCCCCTCCCGGCCCTCCGACACGTAGACCCCCGGCCCTCCGGCACGTGGACCCCCGGCCCGGCATTCCTGTGGAAGCTGTGCGGCCGGAGCCGGGACCGGAGGGGCGGGGACGGGAGCCGGCTCAGACCGCCCGGGAGGCGGGGGCCGGCGCCTCACGGAGTACGAAGGCGGGGTCGACCTGGGCCGCCAAGTCGGCTCCCGTCTTCGCGTTGCCCCAGCTCTCGGCGTTCTTCAGGTGGAAGTGCACCATCTGCCGGGTGTAGCGCTCCCAGTCGCGCAGCCCGTACGACGCGTCCGCCGTCTCCTGCATCATGCGCAGCGCCTTGTGGTTCGCGTCCTCCAGCTCGGAGAAGGGCCGGACACGGCCCTTCTCCATCGCGCGCACCCAGTCGGAGTGCCCGACTGTCACCAGCAGGTCGTCCCCGGCCTCCGCGTGCAGGAAGTCCAGGTCGTCCTGGCCCTGTACCTTGTTGCCCACCACACGCAGCTGGACGTCGTAGTCCCGGGCGTACTCCTTGTACTGCCGGTAGACCGCCATGCCCTTGCGGGTCGGCTCGGCCACCAGGAACGTCATGTCGAAGCGTGTGAACATCCCGGAGGCGAAGGAGTCCGAGCCCGCCGTCATGTCGACGACCACGAACTCCCCGCGCCCGTCGACCAGATGGTTCAGGCACAGCTCGACGGCGCCGACCTTGGAGTGGTAGCAGGCCACGCCCAGATCCGCCTCGGTGAAGGGGCCGGTGGCCAGCAGCCGTACCTCGCCGCCCTCGGGGACGCCGCCGGGCCGGACGCGGCGGGCGCAGGCGCCGTACACGGGATTGTCCTCGGTGATCCGCAGCAGCCGGGATCCCTCACCGGGCGGAGTCGTCTTGATCATCGTCCCGGCCGAGGCGATCCGGGGGTTGGTGCCGCGCAGGTAATCCTTGATCAGCGGCAGGTGGGCGCCCATCGCGGGCAGGGCGGCCGCCTCCTCCTCGTCCAGGCCCAGCGCGACGCCCAGGTGCTGGTTGATGTCGGCGTCCACGGCGACGACGGGAAGGTGCTGGGCGGCGAGGTGACGGACGAACAGCGAGGACAGCGTCGTCTTGCCGCTGCCGCCCTTTCCTACGAAAGCGATTTTCATGGTCGGAAGCGTAGTGGGGCGCCCGCGGTACGGAGGGGGGCCGCGTGAAGAAGACCACTCGATCGTGGGGCGTTCACGCCGCCGGGGGTGCGTAGGGTCTAGGCATGTCTACGACTGCTGATCCCCTCGCCGCGCTGGGCGCGCTGCCCGGCGTCGCCGACTCCGTCGAATCGGTGCGCAAGGCCGTGGACCGGGTGTACGGGCACCGGGTGATGCGGAGGCGCAGCAGCGAGGTCACCGCCGAGGCGGTGCTGCGGGGCGCCCGCGCCTCGGCGGCGCTCGGCGGCGCCGACTGGCCGCTGGAGGAGGTGCGGCGCCGCAGCGACTTCGGCGCGGACACCGAGGCGCGTACGGTCGGCGCGGCCCTGCGGGCCACCGCGGAGGCGGGTCAACTGCTGGACGTGTGGCGGCAGTCGCCCCTGCGGGTGCTGGCCAGGCTCCATCTGGTGGCGGCGGGCGGCGAGGCGGGGGGCGACCGTGTGGGCCGGCCGCGGCTGGCGGGCGAACCGGTGGAGGAGACGCTGGTGTCCGGGCCGGCGCTGCCGGGCGCCGCCGAGGTCTCGGCCCGGCTGGACGCCCTGGCGCAGCTCGTCGTGGCGGGCACCTCCGCGCCCGCGCTGGTGGTGGCGGCGGTGGTGCACGGCGAGCTGATGGCCCTGCGGCCCTTCGGTACGTACAACGGCCTGGTCGCCCGGGCAGCGGAGCGGATCGTGCTGATCGGCGGCGGTCTGGATCCGAAGTCCGTCTGCCCCGCGGAGGTCGGTCACGCGGAGCAGGGCGCCGAAGCCTACGTCGAGGCGCTGGAGGGATACGTCTCCGGCACCCCGGAGGGAGTGGCGGGATGGATCGGCCACTGCGGCCGGGCGGTGGGGCTGGGCGCGCGGGAGAGCACCGCGGTCTGTGAGGCCCTTCAGCGCGGGGCGGCCTGACGACCGGGGGCCCGGGAGGCGTTACCGAAGACCTCCGCACACAGTGATGCGGCGGCACCGGCGCGAGGTCGGTGTCGCCGCTGGCACGTCCGCCGGGGTACCAGGCGTGCACGGTATCGCCGTCATCAGGGGGACTTCGCCCGACCCTGGTGCGGCCGGCCCTATCGCGGGTCTGCTGCGCGTGGGTTCCCGGCTTCCATGCTCGGTCCGTGGGGCCTTCGTCTGTGCCGAACCTCCCTTTCGGGCGGTATCGGCCAGGTCTCGCGGGCCGTTGACTCCTTTGTACCCCACCCGGGGACGAAGTGGAACCTATCCCGACAGGGCTTTGCTTTACCTTTCAAAAGCCCCATGGGCGCCCATGGGTACCCATAGGCGTCCATGAAGGCCCGTTACGCCCATGGGTGTCTGCGTGTCTGCGGGTGCCTGCGGGTGCCTGCGGGGGTGCGGGGGCGCCCATGGGACCCGGCCGGAGAGGGGCGGCGCTCATGCCGTGTGGAGGCGGGCGCGCCGCCGGTTCGCGTACCAGACCAGGCCGGCGGTCGCCGCCGCCGCTCCCACCGCCACCGCGGCGGCCAGCGCGGGGCGCCGGGACATGGCGAGGGAGGGCACCCGCTGCTTGAGGCGGACCGGGCGCTGGAAGGCGAGGATCGGCCAGTCCCGGGCCACCGCCTCCCGGCGCAGTGCCCGGTCGGGGTTGACGGCGTGCGGGTGGCCGACCGCCTCCAGCATGGGGATGTCGGTGGCCGAGTCGCTGTAGGCGTAGCAGCGCGAGAGGTCGTATCCCTCGGACTCCGCCAGTTCCCGTACGGCCTCCGCCTTGGTCGGGCCGTACGCGTAGTACTCGATCTCGCCGGTGAAGCAGCCTTCCTCGACGACCATGCGCGTCGCCACGACGCGGTCCGCGCCTATCAGTTCGCCGATCGGCTCGACCACCTCCGCGCCGGAGGTGCTCACGATCACGACGTCGCGTCCGGCGAGGTGGTGCTCCTCGATGAGGGATGCGGCCTCGTCGTAGATGATCGGGTCGATGAGCTCGTGGATGGTCTCGGCGACGATCTCCCTGACCTGCTGGACGTTCCAGCCGCGGCACATCGCGGACAGATAGGCGCGCATCCGTTCCATCTGATCGTGGTCGGCGCCTCCGGCGAGGAACACGAACTGCGTGTACGCGGTGCGCAGCGCGGCGCGCCGGTTGATCAGCCCGCCGTGGTAGAAGGACTTGCCGAAGGTGAGCGTGCTCGACTTCGCAATGACCGTCTTGTCCAGGTCGAAGAAGGCAGCGGTGCGCGGCAGCGAGTGGTTTTCCACGAGGTTGAGCATATGCGCCCACCATTCGGCGTAAGGTAGGGCGCGTGGGTTTGCCTGAGAAGGCTCTCGGGTACACCATGGAAGTCACGGATCGTTCGCGACCGTGCTACCCCGGTCCGGCTCCTCCCCCCCCGAGTCGGCCGTGGAGACGACCCCCGCTCTCCCCCCCGGCGGGGGTCGTCGCATGTCCGGACGCGTTTTCGCCTCGCCGGGCCCTCTTCCTCCCCTCCCGCGGTCTGCGGTGGTGCGGGTCTTCCCCTTCTGTGATCTGTCACTCTCCGTATTCGTCAGCCTGCTCATACGGAGTCGCTCGTTTGGGTGAGCGAGTTATTCACAACTGCCGAGTTGTCCACGTATTTAGACCAAGATCATCGAGTTTTTCCGTTCCCCGGCACGGTGATTGAGCACGGAGTTCGCGGGTCCGCCGCGAACTGGAGAGCGAGAATCCGGAAGGGGAACGGGACGTGACCGGAAGCATCCTGATCGTCACCGAGGACGAGAAGTTGCTGGACGATCTGCTGCGCCTGTGCGCGGCGGCCGGGGCCGAGGCGGAGGTGGCCCACGGGGCGCCGCCGGTCCAGGGGCGATGGGAGAACGCCCCGCTGGTGCTGGTCGGAGACGACCGGGCCGACGCGCTGTCCCGGTCGGCGCGTGCGCCCGTGCGCCGGCCGGGAGTGCTGCTCATCGGCCGGGATCTGGACGACCCCGGCGTCTGGCGGCGCGGTGTGGGGATCGGGGCGGAACACGTGGTGCTCCTGCCCGACGGCGAGTCGTGGCTCACCGGCCGGATCGCCGACGCGGCCGAGGGCGTCGGGCGGCAGGCACTGACCGTGGGGGTGATGGGAGGCCGGGGCGGGGCCGGGGCCTCCACCCTGGCCTGCGCGCTGGCCCTCACGGCCGCGCGTGCCGGACATCGCACGATGCTCATCGACGGCGATCCGCTCGGCGGCGGGCTCGACATCCTGCTCGGAGGGGAACGGGCGGAGGGCCTGCGCTGGCCCGCGTTCGCCGACTCGCGCGGCCGGGTCGGCGGTGCGGCTCTGGAGGAGTCCCTGCCCAGGCTGCACGGTCTGCGGCTGCTCAGCTGGGACAGGGGTGAGAGCGCGGCCGTCCCTCCGGAGGCGGTGCGCGCGGTCCTGGGGGCGGCCAGACGGCGCGGCGGAGTGGTCGTGGTCGACCTGCCGCGGCGGCTGGACGAGACGGTCGCCGAGGTGCTGGCGCAACTCGACCTCGGCCTGCTGGTCGTGCCCGCCGAGTTGCGGGCCGTCGCGGCGACGCAGCGGGTCGCCTCCCGGGCAGGCCTGGTACTGCGGGACCTGCGGGCGGTGGTGCGGGGCCCCTTCGGGGCGGGGCTGGACGGTGAGGAGATCGCCCGGCTGCTGGGGCTGAGGCTCGCCGGCGAAATGCCCTCCGAGGCAGGACTGCCGACCGCGGTGGAGGCGGGTCGGCCACCCGGAGCGGACACGCGCGGTCCACTGGCCCGGTTCTGCTCGGAGTTCTGGGCCCGCGCACTGCCGGAGGGCGGCGGAGCACGGCCCGCCGGCGGCCGGGGGAGTGTGGCCGCGTGAGCGCGCGTACGCACACCCTGGGAGGGACACGCGGGGGAACGGACGCCCAGGCGCGGGCGGATGCTTACGGCGGGGCGCCCGCTCCGCGGACGCTGGTGGACGCGGTGCGTCTGCGGCTGGCGGAAGCCGGCGCGGAACCCACGCCCGCCCGGGTCGCGGCGGCGCTGCGGGCTCAGGGGCGGCTGCTCGGGGACAGCGCGGTGCTGGGTGTGGTGGAGGCACTGCGGTCGGAGATGGTCGGTGCCGGTCCGCTGGAGCCGCTGCTGGCGGAGCCGGAGGTCACGGACGTCCTGGTGACCGCTCCGGACGAGGTCTGGGTGGACCGTGGTGGCGCGGTGGAGCGGACCGCCGTCCGTTTCCCCGACGCGGCGGCGGTGCGCAGGCTCGCCCAGCGGCTGGCCACCTCGGCGGGACGGCGGCTGGACGACGCCCACCCCTGGGTGGACGCCCGGCTCCCGGACGGCACCCGGCTGCACGCGGTGCTGCCCCCGGTGGCGGTCGGCTGCACATGCCTGTCCCTGCGGGTGGTCCGCCCGCGGGCCTTCGCCCTGCCGGAGCTGGTGGCGGCCGGCACGGTGCCCCCGGGCGGGGAGGCACTGCTGGGGGCGATCCTG
The DNA here is from genome assembly GCF_900114215.1 of Streptomyces mangrovi. GTDB lineage: Bacteria > Actinomycetota > Actinomycetes > Streptomycetales > Streptomycetaceae > Streptomyces > Streptomyces barkulensis. The sequence goes on from NZ_FOSG01000020.1 coordinate 41,159, forward strand.
GACGCCAGACTGTCGTTCCTGATCAGCGGCGGGACGGGGTCGGGGAAGACGACCTTGCTGTCGAGCCTGCTGGGGCTGGTGGGGCCGAGGGAGCGGATCGTCCTGGCCGAGGACTCCGCCGAGCTGCGTCCCGACCATCCGCATGTGGTGCGGCTGGAGACGCGTCCGGCCAACCAGGAGGGCGTAGGCCGTGTCACCTTGCGGGATCTGGTGCGGCAGGCGCTGCGCATGCGGCCGGACCGGCTCGTGGTCGGTGAGGTGCGCGGCGCGGAGGTGACGGATCTGCTGGCCGCGCTCAACACAGGCCATGAGGGGGGCTGTGGGACGGTTCACGCCAACGCGGCGGCCGACGTACCGGCCCGGCTGGAGGCGCTGGGCACCACGGCGGGGCTCGACCGGACGGCGCTGCACAGTCAGCTCGCGGCGGCGCTGTCGGTAGTGGTCCATCTGGTCCGGGACCGCCGGGGCCAAAGGCGGATCGCCGAGATCCATGTGCTGGAGCAGGACCGGTACGGCCTGGTGGTGACGGTGCCCGCCGCCGTCCGGGGGCCGGACGGCTTCGTGCGGGAGCAGGGCTGGCCGCGGCTGGAGCGGCTGTGCGCACGGGGCGGTGGTGCGCTGTGACGGCGGCCGGAGCGCAGGCCGGCGCGCAGCCCGAGGTGGTGTACGCGGGGTCGCTGTGCGCGGCGATGGTGTGCGCCAGAGCGATGAGCCGGCTGCCGGGCCGCCCCGGTGAGGGGCTGCGGAGGGCCCGGCTGCTGTGCTCCGACGGTGCCGAGCCGGTGTCCCGGTGGGGCGGCCCGGCAGCCGGTGCCGTGGAGACGGTCGCCCGGACGGTGCGCGGGTTCGGGGCCCGGGTGGGTCCTGCGGGGTGGTGTCCGGTGGGAGGCGCCCTGCTGGCGCTGCTGGGGGAGTCGGTGCTGCCGCTGCTGGCCGGTGCGGTGGCGGTGCCGCTGCTCGGCCGCCGGTTGCGCGCACGGGAGCGGCGCCGTGCGGGGGCGGCGAGGGAGGCCGCCGTCATCGCCCTGTGCTCGGCGGTCGCAGGCGAGCTGCGGGCGGGCCGTACGCCCGAGCGGGCTCTGCTGGCGACCGGCATGCCCGGCTTCGGGGACACCGGAGCGGTGGTGCTGGCGGCCGCCCGCTTCGGAGGGGATGTACCGGGGGCGCTTCGGCAGGCGGCCCGGCAGAAGGGGGCGGAAGGGCTCGGCGGGATGGCCGCCTGCTGGCAGGTGGCGGTGGACGGAGGCGCCGGCCTCGCGGACGGGCTGGACCGGGTGGCCGGTTCGCTGCGGGCGGAGCGCGACCGGCGGGAGGAACTGCGCGCCCAGTTGGCGGGGCCGCGTTCCACGGCGCTCGTCCTGGCTCTGCTGCCGCTCTTCGGGCTGCTGTTGGGCGGTGCGATGGGGGCGAGACCGCTGCACGTGCTGCTCCACAGCCCTGCCGGGTGGGTCTGTCTGGCCGGCGCCGGGCTGCTGGAGTGGGCCGGGCTGGCGTGGGTTTCCACGATCGTCCGGAGGGCGGAGGAGGGCGGGCGGAGATGAGCGGCGGCTTTGTCCACAGCGTGTGGACAACGTGTGCGGAGTTCTCCTCGTCGCTTCCGTCGCCGCTGCCCGCGCTGTCCCTGTCGGCCGCGGCATTGTGTCTGGCCGGCGGGGCGCCGGCGGCCGGCCGGGTGCGGCGCCGCCGACGCCGGCCGGTGGAACTGCTGGGGGCCGGGGGCGGGGGCGGGGCCGGGGCCGGGACGCGGAGAGTGCTGCGCGTGATCGGCGTGCGGCGATCGCCGGTCCGGGAGGCGGCCGCGATGGCCGGGGCCGTCGCCCTGGCGGTCGCCCTGGTCGGAGGTCCGGTCGGCTGTCTGCTCGGGGTGGCGGCGGCGTACGGGGCGCGGTGTCTGCTGCGCGGCAAGGGGGCGCGGGGAGACACCGCGAAGAGAGCATATGTGAATGAAAAAGACAGGGAGGGCTTTGCGGGTGCCGAGTCGGCGGTGACCGGACAACTGCCCATCACCGCGGAACTTCTGGCCGCCTGTCTGGCGGCCGGATCGGGGCCGGGCGAGGCGGCCGGCGCGGTGGGGGGCTCGGTGGGCGGTCCGCTCGGTGAGGGATTGGTGCGGGCCTCGGCCGAACTGCGGCTCGGCGGCGACCCGGCGGCCGTCTGGGCGCGGCTGGGCGGGCTGCCGGGAGCGGCGGAACTGGCCCGGTGCATGGAACGGGCGGCGACGACCGGCGTGCCCGCGGTGGAGCCGGTGGGCCGTCTGGCCGCCGAGTGCCGGGCACGGCTGGCCCGGGCGGCCACCGAGCGGGCACGGCGGGCCGCGGTCCTGGTCACCGGACCGCTGGGGCTGTGCTTCCTGCCCGCCTTCCTGCTGGCGGGGGTGGTTCCGGTGGTCATCGGTCTGGCGCGGTCGCTGCTGTGAACCGCGCGGTACGGGCCGCGCCCGCGGTGGGTGCGGCCGACAGAACGGACAGCGAGACGGAGAGCGGGTCATGTGGGGACGAACGACGGAAGGACGAGCGGTGCGGACACGAGCGGTGCAGGCACGAGCGGTGCGGGCACGAGCGGTGCGGGCACGGGTGTTGCGGGGACGGAGCGGGCAGGGGCGGATGGCGGCGTGGATCGGCCTGAGGACGCGCGGAGTCCGGGGCCGGGAGGCACAGGCCGGGATGAGCACCGCGGAGTACGCGGTGGGAACGATCGCCGCCGCGGGTTTCGCGGCGGTGCTCTACAAGATCGTCACCAGTGGCCCGGTCTCCACGGCGATGCGGCAGCTGATCGAGCGGGCGCTCGATGCGGGCTTCTGAAAGTCGGGACCGGGGCTATGTCACCGCGGAGACCGCCGTGGTGGTTCCCTCCCTGATCGCGCTGCTCGGTCTGCTGCTGTGGGGCGGGGCGGCGGTGGTCGCACAGGTCCGCTGTGTGGACGCGGCGGGCGCGGGAGCGCGGGCGGCGGCGAGGGGCGAGCCGCCCGAGAGGATCCACCGGGCCGTGCGGGAGGTCGCCCCGCGGGGAGCGGGTCTGGAGACGTCCCGGGAGGGCGATCTGGTGCGGGTACTGGTCACGGCGAGGGCGGCCGGCCCCGGTCCGCTGGGCGTGGAACTGGAGGCCGAGGCGGTGGCGTATGCGGAACCGGGGTGATCGCCGGCCACCCTGCGGAGGTGTCCGCTCCGGGGAGCGGGGTTCGGCCACGGTATGGGCCGCGCTGTGCGGACTGGTGCTGTGCACGGTGGCGGTGGGCGTACTGGCACTGGGGCAGGCCGTCGTCACGCGCCATCACGCGGGCGCGGCGGCGGACGCGGCGGCGCTCGCGGCGGCCGATCACGCTCTTCGGGGCGCTCAGGAGGCGTGCGCCGCCGCGCGGCGGGTGGCCGCCGCACAGCGGGCGAGGGTGGTTCGCTGCCAGGTGCGGGAGGAGATCGCGGACCTCACGGTGCGGGTGCGGGCGGGTCCGTACTCCGCCGGGGTGAGGGCTCGGGCGGGGCCTGCCGCAGCAGCTCCGTGAGGAGCCGTACCGCGCCGCGCTTGTGCAGGGGGTCGTTGCCGTTGCCGCACTTGGGCGACTGGATGCACGACGGGCAGCCGCTGTCGCACTCGCACGCGGCGATGGCCCGGCGGGTCGCGGTCAGCCAGTCGCGGGCGGTGTGGAAGGCGCGTTCGGCGAAGCCCGCGCCGCCGGGGTGCCCGTCGTAGACGAAGACCGTCGGCAGCAGGGTGTCTGGGTGCAGCGGTACCGAGACACCGCCGATGTCCCAGCGGTCGCAGGTGGCGAAGAGCGGCAGCATGCCGATGGAGGCGTGCTCGGCGGCGTGCAGGGCTCCGGGCAGCACCTCGGGGCCGATCCGGGCGGCACCGAGCTGGTCCTCGGTGACCGTCCACCACACCGCGCGGGTGCGCAGGGTGCGCGGCGGCAGGTCCAGCTTGGACTCGCCGAGCACCTCGCCGGTGACGAGCCTGCGGCGCAGATAGGAGACGACCTGGTTGGTGACCTCGACCGAACCGAAGCACAGCCGTGCCTCGCCCCACGGGATCTCGGTGTCGGTCTCCAGCACGGAGACCGAGGTGGTGTCCCTGGCCATCGTCGTCCAGGGCGGGCTCGCCTCCTCCACCAGGGCGACCGAGTCCTCCAGGTCGAGACGGCGGACCACATAGGTGCGGCCCTGGTGGAGGTGGACCGCGCCGTCGTGGACGGTGGTGTGGGCCGCCGCGGCGTCGACCGTGCCCAGCAACCGCCCGGTGCCGTCCTCCACCACCTGGACGGGCCGGCCGCCCTGGCCTCGGATGTCGGTGAGGTCGGCGGCCCGCTCGCGGCGGGTCCAGTACCAGCCCGTCCCCCGGCGGCGCAGCAGTCCGCGCCGCTCCAGGAGCGGCATCAGCTCGGGCACGGACGGTCCGAACAGTTCGAAGTCCGCCTCGGTGAGCGGTGCCTCCGCCGCCGCGGCACACAGATGGGGGGTGAGGACGTAGGGGTTGTCCGGATCCAGGACGGTGGACTCCACGGGGCGGCGGAAGATCGCGTCGGGGTGGTGGACGAGGTAGGTGTCCAGCGGGTCGTCCCGGGCGACGAGGACGGCCAGGGCGCCCTGGCCCGCCCGCCCGGCGCGTCCGGCCTGCTGCCACAAGGAGGCGCGGGTGCCGGGATAGCCGGCCAGGATCACGGCGTCGAGGCCGGACACGTCGATGCCGAGTTCGAGCGCGGTGGTGGCGGCCAGCCCGAGGAGTTCACCGGAGTGCAGGGACCGCTCCAGGGCGCGGCGTTCCTCCGGCAGGTAGCCGCCCCGGTAGGCGGCGACCCGACCAGCCAGGGCGCGGTCCACCTCCGACAGCCGCTCCCGGGCGATCACCGAGATCAGCTCGGCGCCGCGCCGGGAGCGTACGAAGGCGACGGTCCGCACGCCCTGGACGGCGAGGTCGGTCAGGAGGTCGGCGGCCTCGGCGGTGGCGGTCCGCCGTACCGGGGCGCCGCGCTCGCCGTGCATCTGCGTCAGCGGGGGCTCCCAGAGGGCGAAGACCACCTCGCCGCGGGGGGAGGCGTCCTGAGTGATCTCGGTGACGGGCAGGCCGGTGAGACGGGTGGCCGCCTCGCCCGGCTCGGCGGCGGTCGCGGAGGCCAGCAGGAAGACCGGCTCGGAGCCGTGGCGGGCGCACACGCGCCGCAGCCGGCGCATTACCTGGGCGACATGGGAGCCGAACACGCCGCGGTAGGTGTGGCACTCGTCGACGACCACATACCGCAGGGCGCGCAGGAAGGAGGACCAGCGGGAGTGGGCGGGGAGTATCCCGCGGTGCAGCATGTCGGGGTTGGTGAGCACGTGGTTGGCGTACCGCCGCACCCACTCGCGCTCCTCGACCGGGGTGTCCCCGTCGTAGACCGCCGGACGGACGGCGCTGCCCAGCGGCGCGGCCAGTTCGCTCACGGCCCGCCGCTGGTCGGAGGCCAGCGCCTTGGTCGGGGCGAGATAGAGGGTGGTGGCGCCGCGCCCGTTCGGGGCCTGCGCGCCCTCCAGCAGCACGCTGAGCACCGGGGCCAGATAGGCCAGCGACTTGCCCGACGCCGTACCGGTGGCGACCACCACCGATTTCCCCCGCAGCGCGTGCTCGGCGGCACGGGCCTGGTGCTCCCACGGACGGTCGATGCCGGCGGCGCGGATCGCAGCGACCACTTCCGGCCGAATCCGACCAGGCCAGTCCGCATGACGACCGTTCCGTGGGGGCAGGTGCTCCACATGGGTGATGCGCACGGCCCGGTCGGCCCCCGCGGCGAGGCTTTCGAGGACCGCTCGGGGAGACGGGGACGGGGGATGTGCGCCTGCGGACGCCGCACGGTGGTTGGTGGCCATCGGAATCGAGTGTGTCACCGGCGCGACGGACAATGGCCGCAAGGCGTCGTGCAGGCCCCCGGGTAAGTGATTGAATGCTTCTGCGGCTGCCGATCCGTCCTCTACCTTCGGCGGGGAGACGACCTCCCCACGTCCGGTGGGGATGGCCCGCCCCCACCTTCCGGTGGGGAGGCGCCAAGGGGGCGGACCGCTCGATAGCAAGGTGCTGGAGGATCTGTGGACCTGTCCCTGTCGACCCGTACCGTCGGCGATCGCACGATCGTCTCGGTGGGTGGCGAGATCGATGTATACACCGCGCCCAAGCTGCGCGAGCAGCTGGTCGAGCTGGTGAACGACGGCAGCTACCACCTGGTCGTGGACATGGAGGGCGTTGACTTCCTCGACTCCACCGGCCTGGGTGTGCTCGTCGGCGGACTCAAGCGCGTGCGCGCCCACGAGGGATCTCTGCGTCTGGTCTGCAACCAGGAGCGCATTCTCAAGATCTTCCGTATCACCGGCCTGACCAAGGTGTTCCCCATCCACACCTCGGTCGACGAGGCCGTGGCGGCCACCGACTGAGAGCCGAGCCGAACAAGCTCGCACAAGGCGCGCAGGGGCGCCGGACCGGCACCTGACCGGTCCGGCGCCCCTGAACGGCCGTCAGTCAGCAGGTCACCGGGTGACCGCAGGCATTACCGAGGGGGATGGCATGGCCACCGTCGAACTGCGCTTCAGCGCGCTGCCCGAGCATGTGAGGACGGCGCGCCTGGTGGCGGCCGCCGTCGCGCGCCGGGCCGGTGTCGACGACGCCGTACTGGACGAGGTACGGCTCGCGGTGGGTGAGGCGTGCAGCAGAGCGGTCGGTCTTCACACCGGCCAGGGTCTCGACACACCCGTCCGGGTGTCGCTGACCGAGGACGAGAAGGTCTTCCGCATCGAGGTGGGCGACGACGTTCCCCAGGGGGCGCGGGGCGCGGCCCGCACCTCTCCCGAGGGCGCGGACGGCGTCGAGGGCGACGACGAGGTCGACATGGGGCTCGCGGTGATCAGCGGGCTGGTGGACGATGTCGAGGTGACCGCCGACGAGCGCGGCGGCCTGATCCGCATGAGCTGGCCGACCAACCCCGAGCCGCTCGACTGACCGTCCCGCGCGGGTTCGCCCGCGTGGCCGGTCGGCTTTCCGGCCCTCGGCCCCGGCTTCCCGGCCCTCCCGGGCCGTTCCAGGCGCCCCTTCCCGGGGCGCCTGTCCCATGTCCGGTCCCGTCCGGTCCCGTCCGCCTGTCCCGCCCCGGCCCGCCTCCGTTCCAGGCCCGCCTCCGTTCCCACCCTGCCGCGGCCTGCCTGCGCATATCCGTCCCGCGCCCCGTCCGGGATCTCCCCGGGTATTCCGAGATCTTTTCCTGCGTGTCGCCGGAGAGGAATATCTCGGCCGTTCAGGGGAATTATCTCCGGTGCCCGCTATTCGATCTTTGCGGGTGCGGACCGGCAGGAAATACCGCACTCTGTTGTGAGCCGAAGCGGCTCTCTACAATCCGTCCACATCTTTGCAGCAGGACGCCTGAGCGTGCTTGCGCGCGCCCATGTGCCAAACGTCAAGGAGGACGAATGGCGGGGCACCACACCCCTTTCCAGGCTTTCCAGCCTTTCCAGGACCGGCTACAACTGGCCGACGCCGTGCTCACCAGCGGCAATCGCGGCCTGGTGCTGGTGATCGCGCTCGTCGCCGCGGCAGCCCTGGTGGTCGCCGTGGTGCTGGTGCGTCAAGTGCTCGCCGCGGGCGAGGGCACCGACAGCATGAAGGAGATCGCATCCGCCGTACAGGAAGGTGCGAACGCCTACCTCGCGCGGCAGTTGCGTACCCTCGGCATATTCGCCGTCGTGGTCTTCTTCCTGTTGATGTTGCTCCCGGCCGACGGTATGGGCCAGCGAATCGGACGCTCGGCGTTCTTCCTGGTCGGCGCCGCTTTCTCGGCGGCCACCGGCTATATCGGCATGTGGCTGGCCGTACGCAGCAACGTACGGGTCGCGGCCGCCGCCCGGGAGGCGACTCCCGGTGAGGGAGAACCCGCGAAGGACCTGACCGAGGTGTCCCACCGGGCGATGAAGATCGCCTTCCGTACGGGCGGGGTCGTCGGCATGTTCACCGTCGGCCTCGGCCTGCTCGGGGCCGCCGTCGTGGTGCTCGTCTACGCCGCCGACGCGCCCAAGGTGCTGGAGGGCTTCGGCCTGGGAGCCGCCCTGATCGCGATGTTCATGCGAGTGGGCGGCGGCATCTTCACCAAGGCCGCCGACGTGGGCGCGGACCTCGTCGGCAAGGTCGAGAAGGGCATCCCCGAGGACGACCCGCGCAACGCCGCCACCATCGCGGACAACGTCGGCGACAACGTCGGCGACTGCGCGGGCATGGCCGCCGACCTCTTCGAGTCCTACGCCGTCACCCTGGTGGCCGCGCTCATCCTGGGCACGGTCGCCTTCGGCGACTCGGGGCTGGCCTTCCCCCTGCTCGTCCCGGCGATCGGCGTCCTCACCGCCATGGTCGGCGTCTTCGCGGTCGCGCCGCGCCGCGCCGACCGCAGCGGCATGACCGCCATCAACCGCGGCTTCTTCATCTCCGCGGTGATCTCCCTGGCCCTGGTGGCCGTCGCGGCGTTCGTCTACCTTCCGGGCAGCTTCGGCGAGCTGGAGGGCGTCACCGACACCGCCATCGCCGGCCACGACGGCGACCCGCGCGTCTTCGCGCTGGTCTCGGTCGCCATCGGCATCGTGCTCGCCGCGCTGATCCAGCAGCTCACCGGCTACTTCACCGAACCGAGCCGCAGGCCCGTGCGCGATATCGGCAAGACCTCGCTGACCGGTCCCGCCACCGTGGTCCTCTCCGGCATCTCCATCGGTCTGGAGTCCGCCGTCTACACGGCGCTGCTGATCGCGCTCAGCGTCTACGGCGCCTTCCTGCTGGGCGGCGCCTCCATCATGCTGGCGCTGTTCGCCGTCGCCCTGGCGGGCACCGGTCTGCTCACCACCGTCGGCGTCATCGTCGCGATGGACACCTTCGGACCGGTCTCCGACAACGCCCAGGGCATCGCCGAGATGTCCGGCGACGTCGAGGGTGCGGGCGCCCAGGTGCTCACCGACCTCGACGCGGTGGGCAACACCACCAAGGCCATCACCAAGGGCATCGCCATCGCCACCGCGGTCCTGGCCGCCGCCGCCCTCTTCGGCTCCTACCGCGACGCGATCGCCGGCGCCGTGTCGGACGTGGGCGCCCGGGCCGGGGAGCTGGGTCTGAGCCTGGACATCTCGCAGCCGAACAACCTGGTCGGCCTGATCCTCGGGGCCTCCGTCGTCTTCCTCTTCTCCGGGCTGGCCATCAACGCCGTCTCCCGGTCGGCGGGCTCGGTGGTCTTCGAGGTGCGGCGCCAGTTCCGCGAGCGGCCCGGGATCATGGACTACAGCGAGAAGCCCGAGTACGGCCGGGTGGTGGACATCTGCACCAAGGACGCGCTGCGCGAACTGGCCACCCCCGGTCTGCTGGCCGTCATGGCGCCCATAGCGGTCGGCTTCACACTCGGCGTCGGCGCGCTGGGCTCGTTCCTCGCGGGCGCCATCGGCGCGGGCACGCTGATGGCGGTCTTCCTCGCCAACTCCGGCGGAGCCTGGGACAACGCCAAGAAGCTGGTCGAGGACGGCCATCACGGCGGCAAGGGCAGCGAGGCGCACGCCGCGACGGTCATCGGCGACACGGTCGGCGACCCGTTCAAGGACACCGCGGGCCCCGCGATCAACCCGCTGCTGAAGGTGATGAACCTGGTGGCGCTGCTGATCGCGCCCGCCGTGGTGCAGCTCAGCTACGGCGACGACGCCAGCGCCGGCGTGCGGGCCGCCATCGCGGTCCTCGCACTCGGTGTCATCATCGGGGCGGTCTACGTCTCCAAGCGGCGCGGTATCGCGGTCGGCGGCGAGGACGGTGAAGGCGGTGAAGGCGGCGGGAAGGACGCCGGCGGCACGGCCGGACGCACTTCCCGGGCGCCGGGTTCCTCCGGCTCCCCGGACACGCCGGGGCCGTCAGGTCCCTCAGGTCCCTCCGAGCCCGGTGCCCCGGTGGCGGCACCGTAGCGGGTCCGGCGGGGCTTCGTACGGGAGGAGCCCCGGCGCATGGCGGTGGGCGGAGCCCTGGCGCTCCGCCCACCGCCATGCGCCGGGGCGGGTCGTGTGAGATGTGCTCAACGCAAATGGGCATCTAAGCCTCATACATGACTTATTAGCCCCGCCGGCCCACGGCCGGTGAACCTCCTGCGTGTATGTTCCGGGCCGAACACCCACGAAGGGATCGATCCGGAGTGAACAAGAAGCTTGCTGCCGCGCTGTCCGGCACCGCGGTGCTCGTGCTCGCCCTGAGCGGGTGCGGCGACGAGGGCAACGAGAAGGCCGAGCGATGGGCCCAGGAGTACTGCGACTCGCTGCAGAAGCAGAACAAGACCATCGACGGCGCCAACCAGGCACTCGCGCGGATCACCGAGGGGGACAAAGCCCCCGAGGAGGTCAAGAAGACCGACGTGGAGGCCTTCGGCGACCTCTCCACCGCCTACAAGGCCCTGTCCGCCGCCGTGCGCAAGGCGGGCGTCCCGCCGCTGGAGGACGGCTCCCGGATCCAGAAGAACGCGATCGGCCGGCTCGACGCGCTGTCGGCCACGTACGCGGACCTCCGCGAGCGGGCCGAGGCCCTGAACGAGAAGGACCGGTCGGAGTTCGCCGACGGGCTGCAGGACATCGCCGGGGAGATGGACAAGCTCCCCAAACAGTTCGGCGAGGTGGAGAAGGCACTGGGGGAGTTCCGGCAGGGCGATCTCCAGGAGGCGATAGCGGGTCAGAAGGGCTGCCGGAGGCCGTCGCCGGCGCCGTCCGCCTCGGCGGCGTAGCGGAAGGCGGTCAACGGAGGGCAGCGGCAGAGGACAGTGGCAGAGGGCAGCGGCGGAAGGCAGGAAGCCGGGGGAGCCGGGGACAGCCCGGAAGCAGCCCGGAGACAGCCCGGAGACAGCCCGGAGGCAGAGAGCGCGCGGGGGCTTACGTACGCCGGGGCGCTCCGCGTGACAATGGGGAGGTGAGTGACCGCCTCCCCACCCCCGGACCCGCCCTCCCCCGGCTGCGCGATGCCTTCCTCGCCGCCGGCTTCACCCCCGACGGGCTGCTGGAACTGCTCGGCGCCCCCGCCTACGCGGCCCTGGCCCGCAACGAGACCGTTCCCGCGCTGCGCGCCACGCGCGGCGGCGGGCGGCTGGAGACGCTGGTGCGGCTGTTCCTGCTCCAGCGGCCGGTGCCGTACGAACGGGCCCGCTCGGCGCTCCCGGCCGACGACGCGCTCACCGACGGCTGGCTGCGCCGCCACACCGGAGCCGGCACGGACGCGGGCGGAGACGGCGACGCCGTCTCCGCCACCGTGGACGTTCGCCCGTACGCCGGACCGGAGGGGCTGAACTGGTGGATCGTCTCCGACCTCGGCTGTGCGGTCGGCGGAGCCGGCGGCATCCGTACGGCCGAGGGCGCCGGTACGGGCACGGCTGCGGGCACGGCCGGCTGGTCGCGGCTCGTCCTCGGCGTCGGCGGCGCCTCGACGACCCTGGCGGGCATCACCGTGCGCGCCCCCGTGGCCCGCGCCCTGGACCTGGGCACCGGCTCCGGCGTCCAGGCCCTGCACGCCGCCCGGCACGCCGGCTCCGTCACCGCCACCGACCTCAACCCCCGCGCCCTGCGCCTGGCCCGGCTCACCCTCGCCCTGTCCGGAGCGCCCGAGGCCGAGCTGCGCGAGGGCTCCCTCTTCGAGCCGGTCGAGGGCGAGGCGCCCTACGACCTGATCGTCTCCAACCCGCCCTTCGTCATCTCCCCCCGTGCGGCGGACGGCACCCGTCTGACCTACCGCGACGGCGGCATGGGCGGCGACGACCTGTGCCGCACCCTCGTCGGGCGTTCCGCCGCCCACCTCGCCGACGGCGGCTACTGCCAGCTGCTGGCCAACTGGCGGCACATCGAGGGCCGGGACTGGAGCGAGCGGCTGGCCTCCTGGGTGCCGGAGGGCTGCGACGCCTGGATCGTGCAGCGCGAGGTGCAGGACATCGCCCAGTACGCCGAGCTGTGGCTGCGCGACGCCGGTGAGCACCTGGGCGACCCGGCCGCGTACGCAGCGCACTACGACGCCTGGCTGGAGGAGTTCGAGGCCGGCGGCACCACCGGTGTCGGCTTCGGCTGGATCACCCTGCGCAAGTCGGGCGCGCGGCACCCGTCGGTCACCGTCGAGGAGTGGCCGCACCCGGTGGAGCAGCCGCTCGGCGAGGAGGTGCGTGCCCACTTCGAGCGCCGGGACTTCCTGCGCACCGCGGACGACGCGGCCCTGCTCGCCACCCACTTCGTGCTGGCCGATGAGGTCGCCCAGGAGCAGATCGGCAGGCCCGGCGCGGACGACCCGGAGTACGTGGTGCTCCGTCAGAACCGCGGCATGCGGCGCGCGACGAGGGTGGACACGGTCGGCGCGGGCTTCGCCGGCGTGTGCGACGGATCGCTTCCGGCCGGCCGCATCGTCGACGCCATCGCCCAGCTCCTGGGCGAGGACCCGGTGGGGCTGCGCGACCGCACCCCGGAGTCCATCCGCCTCCTGGTCGAGCAGGGCTTCCTGCTGCCCGCGGGGGAGGAGTAGGGGGCGGGGGCGGTACGGGGGGACCGGCGGTACGGAACCGCCGGGGCGGGCGGACCGGATGTTTGGCCGGAGCTCGCCCGGCTGTCCGAACGGCGTTCACCCGGCGTTCTCCGCCGCGATCCCCGCGGGTGCCACCGTGCTCCGCATGGAAAGCGGACCCGCCGTCTTCGCCGGAGCGGCCTTCACCCTGTTCGGCGCCGGACTGCTGCTGTGGACCTCGGTGCGCGTACGACTGCGCGAGCCGGTGGCCGAGGGGGCCGGGCAGGTCACCGCGGCCGTGCTCGCCTCGGTGTTCGGTGCGGCCTTCCTGGCCGCCGGGCTCTGGGCGTTCACACGTCTGTGAACCGTCCGGCCCCGGAATCCGGGGAGCGGGAGCGGCCCGCGTCTCCTGCCGTCAGGAGGCACGGGCCGCCGGGGTGCGCGCCCTCATGGCGCCGGTCACCGCTGGGCCGTCAGCCGCGCAGGACGCGGCCCTGCTTGTCGGTGCGGTCGTTGCTGGTGAGGAAGAGGATTCCGTCGATCAGCGACCAGAAGCCCAGACCGCCGCAGGTCAGCAGCTGTGCGACCGCCATGCCGGTGTGGCCGGTGTAGAAACGGCCGATGCCCAGGCCACCCAGGAAGATCTGCAGCAGACCAGCGGTGATCTTGGACTTGTCGGAGTACGGCTGGCCGTTGGGCGCGGTGCCGGGGAACGCCATGGGTGGCTCCTTCGTGCTTCAGATGGGGACACGCCACGGCCGCTGATGTCATGTACCAGACGTGCCATGGCGGAATCCCAGACCGCCGAGACCCGGCGAAGGTTGCGGCGAATCCGAGGTCGTGATCGAACAGTGATCCGACGGCACGTCACTTACCTGCGAAAACGTCCGGCACCCGGACTCCCCGCAGACGGTGGGCAGCGGGCGGAGGCGGCCGGCCGGGCTCAGCCGACCAGGTTGCGCACCACCGCCCACGCCACGGCCGTCCCCAGCACCACCGCCGTGCCGGCCTTCCCCAGCGTCGGCCGGTAGCGGCGTCCGCGCAGCCCCTCCACCAGCCAGCGCCCGCCGAAGTACGCGGCCGCCGGGACGCCGAGGGTCAGCAGCAGGGCGTTGTCGTGGAAGGCCGCGACGACGTCCCCGTGCATCAGGTCGTACGTCATGCGGGTGCCGCCGCACGCCGGGCACAGCAGCCCGGTCACCACGTTGAACGGGCAGCGTGGCAGCCACTGCCCGGCCTGGTGCGGGTTGGTCCCCCACAGGTAGGCCGCACCGGCCAGTCCGGCCGCGAGCGCGCCCAGCGGCGGCGCGGCGGGGTGTGTGCGCAGGGTGCGCACGGCGCGGGAGAACACTCCTGCGCCCCGGTTCCCGTCCGCCCTTGCGGCCCCTTCCGCTCCTCCGGCCTCTCCGGCCTCTTCCGTTTCCGCTTCCGTCTTCCCGGACACCATGGTCATCGCGCTCAGCTCCGCAGCACGCGGCCCTGCGCGTCCGTGGGGCTGTCCTGGGTGAGCAGCATGATCCCGTCGATCAGCGACCAGATGCCGCAGCCGCCGCAGGTGAACAGCTGGCCGAGGGCCAGGCCGGTGTGACCGGTGTAGAAACGCCCGATGCCGAAGCCGCCCAGGAAGAGGGAGAGGACACCCGCCACGACCTTGGACTTGTCGGAGTACGGACGGCCGTAGGGGTCGTAGCCGTACGGGGCGTTCGGGTCGCCGGTGTAGCCGCCCGCCGCGGGCGGCGGGGTCTGCTGGGGGTAGCCGTACTCCGGCTGGCCGGGCTGCTGGGGGTAGCCGTACCCGGGCTGACCCGGCTGGCCGGGCTGCTGGGGGTAGCCGTACGCGGGCTGACCGGGCTGGCCCGGCTGCTGGGCGTAGGGGTTGTTCTGCGGCTGCTGGGGCTGGCCGTACGGGTTCTGCGAGCTGGGGTCGGACATGGGAGGTTCCCCCGATGTGTGGCTGGGACGTACAGACGGCCACATCTTGCCAGCCGGTGCGGGGGCGCAGGAATGGCGGCCGCCGGGTTACCGTTCGAGTAACCGAGCGGTGAAGGCTCCGCCGGACGGCCCGGAGGCCCGGGCACCTGCCCACCACCGCGCTCCGGCGGGCACGGCGCCGGGATCCGGACGGCGGATCCAGCGGATCCGGCGAACCCGGGGAGATGGTTATCTCATCGGGTTACCGTTCGAGTGGCGTTGCGGACTTTTCCCGTTTGACACGGGGGCGGGAGGTACCGTCACACTCCGCAGCGAGAGCGCAGCCGCACGAAAGCGTGAAACACGCCGAGAGCAGACCGACCCGACGAAGCGGGACCACCGACCGGAGAAGAGCGAGAAGAAGTTGTCCCCGACCAGCAAGACCGCAGACGGCGGGCGCCGACTCGTGATCGTCGAGTCGCCGGCCAAGGCCAAGACGATCAAGGGCTACCTCGGTCCTGGCTACGTGGTCGAGGCCAGCGTCGGGCACATCCGCGACCTGCCGAACGGAGCCGCCGAGGTCCCCGCCAAGTACAAGGGCGAGTCCTGGGCCCGGCTCGGCGTCAACGTCGACCACGACTTCGAGCCGCTCTACGTCGTCAACAGCGACAAGAGGGATCAGGTCAGGAAACTCAAGCAGCTCCTGGCGGAGTCCGACGAGCTGTTCCTGGCCACCGATGAGGACCGCGAGGGCGAGGCCATCGCCTGGCACCTCCAGGAAGTGCTCAGGCCCAAGGTCCCGGTGCGCCGGATGGTCTTCAACGAGATCACCAAGGACGCCATCCGGGCCGCCGTCTCCAACACCCGCGAGCTGAACCAGCGCCTGGTCGACGCCCAGGAGACCCGCCGCATCCTCGACCGGCTCTACGGCTACGAGGTCTCCCCGGTGCTGTGGAAGAAGGTCATGCCGCGCCTGTCGGCGGGCCGTGTGCAGTCCGTCGCCACCCGTCTGGTCGTCGAGCGCGAGCGCGAGCGCATCGCCTTCCGCTCCGCCGAGTACTGGGACCTGACCGGCACCTTCGCCACCGGCCGCTCCGGCGACGCCGCCGACCCGGCCTCCCTCACCGCCCGGCTGAGCGCCGTGGACGGCCGCCGCGTCGCCCAGGGCCGCGACTTCGGCCCCGACGGGCGGCTCAAGGGCGGCTCCGGTTCCGGCTCCGGTGACAAGGGGGGCGTCCTGCACCTGGACGAGGCCGCCGCCCGCGCGCTGGCCGCCGCCCTGGAGGGCGCCGACTTCGCCGTCCGCTCGGTGGAGTCCAAGCCGTACCGCCGCTCGCCGTACGCCCCCTTCCGTACGACCACCCTCCAGCAGGAGGCCAGCCGCAAGCTCGGCTTCGGCGCGAAGGTGACCATGCAGGTGGCGCAGAAGCTGTACGAGAACGGCTTCATCACCTACATGCGCACGGACTCCACCACCCTGTCCGACACCGCCGTCGCCGCCGCCCGCGCCCAGGTCACCCAGCTCTACGGCGCCGACTACCTGCCCGAGCGCCCCCGCACCTACGCGAGCAAGGTCAAGAACGCGCAGGAGGCCCACGAGGCGATCCGCCCCTCCGGCGACCGCTTCCGCACCCCCGCCGAGACGGGCCTGACCGGCGACCAGTTCAGGCTGTACGAGCTGATCTGGAAGCGGACGGTCGCCTCCCAGATGAAGGACGCCACCGGGCAGTCCGTCACGGTCAAGGTCGGCGGTCGCGGCACGGACGGCCGGGACGCCGAGTTCAGCGCCTCCGGCAAGGTCATCACCTTCCACGGCTTCCTCAAGGCCTACGTCGAGGGTGCCGACGACCCCGGCGCCGACCTCGACGACCGCGAGCGCCGTCTGCCGCGCGTCGAGGAGGGCGACCCGCTGACCGCCACCGCGATGTCCGCGGACGGCCACGCCACCAAGCCCCCGGCCCGCTACACCGAGGCCACGCTGGTCAAGGAGCTGGAGGAGCGCGAGATCGGTCGCCCCTCCACCTACGCGTCGATCATCAGCACCATCCTCGACCGCGGCTACGTCTTCAAGAAGGGCACGGCGCTCGTCCCCTCCTTCCTCTCCTTCGCCGTCGTCGGTCTGCTGGAGAAGCACTTCGGCCGCCTGGTCGACTACGACTTCACCGCCAAGATGGAGGACGACCTCGACCGCATCGCCGCCGGCGAGGCCGAGGCCGTGCCGTGGCTGCGCCGCTTCTACTTCGGCACCGACGAGCCGGGCGCCGAGGGCACCGCCGCCGCGGCGGCCGGGAACGGTGACGGCGACCACCTCGGGGGACTGAAGGAGCTGGTCTCCGACCTCGGCGCGATCGACGCCCGGGGCGTCTCCTCCTTCCCCGTCGGGGAGGGCATCGTGCTGCGGGTGGGCCGCTACGGCCCCTACGTCGAGGAGCCGCCGGCCGCCGAGGGCGAGACCGGCCGCCGCGCCGACGTACCCGCCGACCTGCCGCCGGACGAGCTGACGGCGGAGTACGCCCGGGAGCTGCTGGCCAAGCCCAGCGGCGAGTTCGAGCTGGGCACCGACCCGGAGACGGGCCGCCCCATCGTGGCCAAGGACGGCCGCTACGGGCCGTACGTCACCGAGGTACTGCCCGAGGGCACCCCGAAGACCGGCAAGAACGCGGTCAAGCCGCGCACGGCATCGCTGCTGAAGTCGATGTCCCTGGACACCGTCACCCTCGACGACGCGCTGAAGCTGCTCTCCCTGCCGCGCGTGGTCGGCACCGACCCCGACAGCGACCAGGAGATCACCGCGCAGAACGGCCGCTACGGGCCGTACCTGAAGAAGGGGACCGACTCCCGCTCGCTCCAGAGCGAGGAGCAGATCTTCACCATCACCCTGGACGAGGCGCTGGCGATCTACGCCCAGCCCAAGCAGCGCGGCCGGGCCGCGGCCAAGCCGCCGCTGAAGGAGCTGGGCACCGACCCGGCCAGCGAGCGCCCGGTGGTGGTCAAGGACGGCCGCTTCGGCCCCTACGTCACCGACGGCGAGACCAACGCCACACTGCGCCGCGACGACGACGTGGAGACGATCACGCCGGAGCGCGCGTACGAACTGCTGGCGGAGAAGCGCGCCAAGGGGCCGGCGAAGAAGACCGCCAAGAAGACGGCGGCCAAGAAGACCACCGCGAAGAAGACCGCGGCCAAGAAGACGGCGGCCAAGAAGACGGCGGCCAAGAAGACCACCGCGAAGAAGACGGCCGCCCGGAACACCACGGCGGCCGACGCGGAGTAGCCCCGCGGAGTAAGCACGCGGGGCAGGCATACGTACGGCACGTGCGGGAACCTTCCGCACGTGCCCGTCCGTATCAGCTTCCCCGGCCGCTCCTCCGGCCGCATCGCCGCCCCCGTACCCCCGACCGATAGGCTGGCGGGATGACGCGTGCAGAGCAGCCACCGGTCGTGTCCTCCACCTCCGACGCCCTGGCCGCGGACTCCCGCGAGCGCGCCGTACGGGCCCTGCTGAGGCATGCCCCCCTGCGCCGGCTGTGGGGTGCACAGCTCGCCGGCGGGGTCGGCGACGCCCTCGCCCTGCTGGTCCTGGTGCTGCTGGCCCTCCAGGCGGCCGTCGCCGTACCGGCCATGGGAGGCGCCCCCGTCCTGGGCGGCGGCTACCGCGGCGTGGCGCTCGCCGTCGCCGCCGTCCTCGCCGTCCGGCTGCTGGCCACCCTGCTCTTCGGCGCCGTGCTGCTGGGCCCGCTCTCCTCCCTCACCGCGGACTCCGGCGGCGTGCTCGACCGCCGCTGGACCATGATCGGGGCGGACGGCGTACGGCTGGCGCTGATGATCGTCGCGCCGCTGTGGATCGACTGGACCCCCGACCAGGCGTTCGCGTTCCTGCTGGTCACCGTCTTCCTCACCGGGGTCGCCGAACGGGTCCGTGGCGTGGCCAAGGACAGCGCCGCCCCCACGCTGCTGCCCGCACCGCCCCCCGAGGGCGCGGCGGTGCGCCCCCTGCCGGACCACCACGACGCGCTGCGCCGCCTGTGGCTGCGCACGGGCTTCCTGGCCATCCCGGCGGCCGCGGCGGGGCTGGTCGCGATCACCCTGGTCGGCAACCTGCTGGGTACGGGCATCGAGTGGTTCACCACCCACCAGGCGGCACTGGCGTCGTACGCCGCCGCCGGCCTGTTCTCCGCGTCGATCGCCCTGCTGTACTTCCTGCACCTGCCCGGCGGCGACACCCCGCGCCCCCGCTCCCCGCTGGAGGGCCTGCGCCGCCCCCGCACCGGCAGGCCGGAGAAGGGCGCCGACGGCAAGACCGTCCGCAAGGCCGTGGACAGGGGCCGCACCGGCGCCGCCCCGCTGCTCGTCCTGACCGGCGCCTGCGTGGCCGCCGCGGTCGCCGCGGTCGCCGCGCTCGCGGCGCTGCACGCCATGGACCTGGGCGGCGGTCCGGTCCTGTTCGGGCTGTTCGTCCTGGCGCTGACCGCGGGCACCGCCGCGGGGGTGCGCCGGGCCCCGCGCGTACTGCCCGCACTGTCCCGCAGGCGGCTGCTCGCCCTGTCCGTCGCGCTGGCCGGCCTGGCCCTGCTCGCGGCCGGGCTGACTCCCGACACCACCGCCGTACTGCTGCTGCTCCTGCTCGCGGGTCTGTCCGCCGGGGTCGCCGCGAACACCGGGCACACCCTCCTGGACGAGGAGACCGAGGAGTCCCGCCGCGCCCGGATGACCGACCACCTGCACGCGTGCGTGCACGTCGCCGTCGCGCTCGCGGCCGTCGCCGCGCCCGTGCTGGCGGCCCTCATCGGCCCGCACCGGGTCGCCGGCGGCGACTTCGTCTTCGCCCACGGAGGTGCGGCCTTCACCCTGATGCTGGTCGGCGCGCTGCTGCTGCCGGTGGCGGCCCTCGTCCTGGTCCGCCTCGACGACCGGCAGGGCGTATCGCTGCGGCGCGACCTGCGCGAGGCGTTCGGCGGCGGTGCCGAGCCGCTCCAGGCACCCTCGCCCACCGGTTTCTTCATCGCCCTGGAGGGCGGCGACGGCGCGGGCAAGTCCACACAGGTGGAGGCGCTGGCCGAGTGGATCCGCTCCAAGGGCCACGAGGTCGTCGTCACCCGCGAGC
This sequence comes from Streptomyces mangrovi, assembly GCF_900114215.1. Lineage (GTDB taxonomy): Bacteria > Actinomycetota > Actinomycetes > Streptomycetales > Streptomycetaceae > Streptomyces > Streptomyces barkulensis. The sequence goes on from NZ_FOSG01000020.1 coordinate 60,651, forward strand.
CGGGCGCGACCCCGATCGGCAAGCGGCTGCGCTCGATCCTGCTGGACGTCTCCTCCGCCGGTCTGTCGCACCGCGCCGAGGCCCTGCTCTACGCCGCCGACCGGGCCGAGCACGTCGACTCGGTCGTCCGCCCGGCCCTGGAGCGCGGCGCGGTCGTCATCACCGACCGCTACGTCGACTCCTCCGTCGCCTACCAGGGCGCCGGGCGCGACCTGTCGCCGACGGAGGTCGCCCGGATCTCCCGCTGGGCCACCGGCGGGCTCGTGCCCCATCTGACCGTACTGCTGGACATCTCGCCGGAGACCGCCCGCGAGCGGTTCACCGAGGCGCCCGACCGGCTGGAGTCGGAGTCCGCCGAGTTCCACCGGCGGGTCCGTTCCGGCTTCCTCGCCCTGGCCGCCGCCGACCCCACCCGCTATCTGGTCGTGGACGCGGGCCTGGAGCCCGAGGCCGTCACCACGGTGGTGCGGCACCGGCTCGACCAGGTGCTGCCGCTGTCCGAGGCCGAGATCGCCGCCCGTGAGGAGGCGCGCCGCAGGGCCGAGGAGGAGGCCCGCAGGCGTGCGGAGGAGGAGGCCGCGCGCAAGGCCGAGGAGGAGCGCCTGGAGCGCGAGCGCCAGGAGCGTCTGGAGCGGCTGCGCGCCGAGGAGGAGGAGCGCAGGAAGCGCGAGGAGGAGGAAGCCCGGCGCCGCGAGGAGCTGCGCAGGGCCGAGGAGGCCCGGCAGCGAGCCGAGGAGGCCCGCCGCCAGGCGGAGGAGGAACGCGCCCGCCGGGAGGCCGAGGAGCGCGCCCGCCGCAAGGAGGAGGAGCGCAGGCGCCGCATGGCCGAGGAGGAGGCCCGGCTGCGGGCCGAGGCCGAGGAGCGCCGGCTGGAGAAGCAGCGCAAGGCCGAGGAGGCCCTGCTCCGCGCCGAGCGGGCCCGCAGGGCCGCCGAGGCGGAGGAGGCGGCCCGCCGGGAGCGGGAGGCACGGGAGTCCCAGGAGGCGCGGCGCAGGCACTCGCTGCGCAAGGACGAGACGCCGGGTGCCGGTGCCGGCACCGGAAACGGCGGGAGCGAGGCCGAGGAGACCACCGTCCTGCCGAAGGTCTCGCCGGACGCGGAGGAGACGGTCGTCCTGCCGCAGCAGGCGCCTCCGGCGTCTCCGGCGGGGCCGGCAGCGGCCCCCGGGGACGAGACCACCCGGCTGCCGCGGGTGGCGCCCGGGGAGCAGACGCCCTCGTGGTCGCTGCGCAAGGACGAGCCCGGCACCGAGCCCCCGTCCGCCCCGCCCGCCGCCGGGGAGGAGCGCACCCGGGAGCTGCCGCAGGTCGACGAGGCGGGCCGTCCCCGCCGCCGCCCCGAGTGGGCGGAGGAGACGCCGATGGACGACCTGCCCACCCTCGCCGACGAACTCCTCGGCCCCCACCAGGAGTTCACCGAGGACGAGGAGGACGGCCGCCGGGGCTGACACCCCGCGGGGCCCGCGGGCCGGGGTGCGGCGCGGGCCGGCCGTCCGCGGCTGTCACAGCCGTGCGGAACAATGGCGAAGACGCCGTCCGGCGCCGAACAGCGGATGGCACCGGACGGCACTGAACGGACCGAACGGGCCGAACGGGCCGAACGGGCCGAACGGGCCGGGCGACGCGCGGAGGGAGGGCGACGGGACATGGCCGTATGGGACGACCTGGTCGGACAGGACAGGGTCGTGGAGCAGCTCGCCGCGGCGGCGCGCGACGCCGACGCGTACGTCACGGCCGCCGCCTCCGGTGAGGACGGGGACCGGGCGCCGGGACCGTCCGGGCTCTCCGGCTCGGCGATGACCCACGCCTGGCTGTTCACCGGTCCGCCCGGCTCCGGCCTGGCGACCGCCGCCCGCGCCTTCGCCGCCGCCCTGCAGTGCGTCAGCCCCGACCGCGCCCTGGGCGGCGCACCCGGCTGCGGCTTCTGCGACGGCTGCCACACGGCGCTGATCGGCACGCACGCCGACGTCGAGGTGGTTCGCACGAACCAGCTCAGCATCGGCGCGGACGTCACCCGCGATCTGGTCCGCCGTACCCAGCTCTCCCCGTCCGGAGGCCGCTGGCAGGTGGTCCTCCTGGAAGAGATCGACCGGCTGACCGAGAGTGCGGCCAACGTCCTCCTCAAGGCCGTCGAGGAGCCCGCCCCCCGCACGGTGTGGCTGCTGTGCGCGCCCTCCTCCGACGACGTCCTGCCCACCATCCGCTCCCGCTGCCGCCATCTGGTGCTGCGCACACCGCCGGTGGACGCCGTCGCCGACATGCTGATCCGGCGCGACGGCATCGAGTCGGACGTGGCGGTGGCCGCCGCCCGCACCACCCAGGGCCACATCGACCGGGCCCGGCGCCTGGCCACCGACGCGCGGGCCCGTACGCGCCGCGCCGCGGTCCTCGCCCTGCCCACCCGGATGGAGGACATCGGCGACGCGCTCCGGGCGGCCCAGCAACTGGTCGACGCGGCCGGCGAGGACGCCAAGGAGGCCGTCGAGGATGTGGACGCCAGGGAGACCGAGGAGATGCGCGCCGCCCTCGGCGCCTCCGAGGGCGGCCGGCTGCCACGGGGTACGGCGGGGGTGATGAAGGACCTGGAGCACCGCCAGAAAAGCCGCGCAACCCGCGCCAGGCGCGACTCCCTCGACCTCGCCCTGCTCGACCTCACCGCCTTCTACCGCGACGTGCTGGTCCGCCAGCTCGGCTCACAGGTGATGATCGCCAATGAGGACGTCCGCGACGCGGTGGAGCGGATCGCCTCCTCCACCCGTCCGGAGCAGACGCTGCGCCGCATGGAGGCGGTACTGGAGTGCCGCCGCGCCATCGAGCGCAATGTGGCCCCCCTGCTGGCCGTTGAGGCGATGGCGGTGGCGCTCCGCGCGGGTTGACCTCCTCCTGAGCCGCTGCGGACTCCGGCGGCGGCTCGCCCCCTGGCGGCTTGGGCCCGTATACGCTCCAAGGTCATGGACACCAGGCGTCTGCTCCGTACCGGTGGCGTCGCGTTCGCGACGGCCGCGCTGTTGCTGTCGGGCTGCTCCGGTTCGGACGATCCGGAACCCGAGCGCGGCTCCGAGCCCTCCCGTTCGTCGTCACGCCCTTCGGACGACCGCGCGGTGAACCCGGCCAAGCCGCTCCAGCCGCTGCCCGAGGCGATCCCGGCGAACCTCGAACCGTACTACGAGCAGAAGCTGAGCTGGAAGAAGTGCGGCGTCTCCGGCTTCCAGTGCGCCGAGCTGAAGGTGCCGCTGGACTACGCCGCGCCGAAGAAGTCCGAGGACCTGAAACTCGCCGTCACCCGCAAGAAGGCCTCCGGCCCCGGAAAGCGGCTGGGCACCCTGCACGTCAACCCGGGAGGCCCGGGCGGTTCCGCCGTCGACTACGTTCAGCTCGCGGCGGGCGTCGGCTACCCGGCCCCGGTGCGCGCCCGGTACGACATCGTCGGCATGGACCCGCGCGGCGTGGCCCGCAGCGAGCCCATCGAGTGCCTGACGGACAGGGAGATGGACGAATACGTCCGCACCGACGCCACCCCTGACGACAAGGGCGAGATCGACAAGCTGGCGGCGGCCTTCGAGAAGTTCGCGGAGGGCTGCGAGAAGCGGGAGGGCGATCTGCTCGGCCATGTCTCGACCGTCGAGGCCGCCCGCGACATGGACGTCCTGCGCGAGGTGCTCGGTGATGACAAGCTGACCTACTTCGGCGCCTCCTACGGCACCTACCTCGGCGCCACCTACGCCGGACTCTTCCCGTCCCGCGTCGGCCGGCTCGTCCTGGACGGCGCCATGGACCCCTCGCTCACCTCCGAGCAGCTCAACCTCGACCAGACCGCGGGATTCGACACCGCCTTCACCGCCTTCGCCGAGGACTGCGTCAAGCTCGACGACTGCCCCCTGGGCACCGGGAGCGTCAAGGAGGCGGGCGAGCGCCTGAGTGCCTTCTTCGAGAAGACGGACGCCAGGCCGCTCGCCACGGGCGAGTCGCGGAAACTGACCGAGTCGCTGGCCACGATCGGTGTGCTGAACGCCATGTACACCGAGTACTACTGGCCGAAGCTGCGCTCGGCGCTCACCGCCGCGCAGAAGGGCGACGGCGCGGAGCTGCTGTCGCTGGCCGACGACTACTACGAGCGCGGCGCCGACGGCGGCTACGGCAACATCATGTACGCCAACGCCGCCGTGAACTGCCTGGACCTGCCCGCCCCCTTCAAGAACCCGGCCGAGGCGGAGAAGGCCGTCCCGGACTTCCGCGAGGCGTCCGAGGTCTTCGGCCGCAACTTCGCCTGGGCGGCCCTGAACTGCACGTACTGGCAGCACCCGCCCACCGGCGAGCCCCACCGCATCGAGGCGGAGGGAGCCGCCCCCATCCTGGTCGTCGGCACCACCCGCGACCCGGCGACCCCCTACAAGTGGTCCCAGGGCCTGGCCGGGCAGCTCTCCTCGGCGACCCTGCTGACGTACGAGGGCGACGGCCACACGGCGTACGTGCGCGGCAGCGACTGCGTCGACTCGGCGGTCAACGACTACCTGCTGCGGGGGAAGGTCCCCGCCGACGGCAAGAAGTGCTCCTGATCCGCTGATCCCCTGACCCTTGATCCGTGCCCCGCACCGAATCCGGTGCGGGGCACCCCCGGGCACTGTGTAGACTTGGGCGCGCTGCGGTTCGCCGCACACATCGCCGCCTTAGCTCAGTCGGCCAGAGCGACGCACTCGTAATGCGTAGGTCAAGGGTTCGATTCCCTTAGGCGGCTCCGCCCCTCAGCAGGGGAGAAGGTTCGAACAGAAGGTCCCGTGATCCTCACGGGGCCTTCTGTATTTGCTCGGCGCCGTATGCGAGCGGGCGTGCGCGCGGTCCGCGTGCATCAGACTTTGATGACCTCGACGGCGGGGCCGCAGAACAGGCTGATGTCCTCGGGGTCGGATGTGAGGACGGTGACCGGTCCCGGCGCGGAGCGTGCGATGGCCGCGAGGACGGCGTCGATGGCGTACTTGTGGCCTCTGAGGCGGTGGCCACGCAGCAGTGCGGCCGCTTGGCCGGTGACGTCCTTGGTGACGTCATGGACATCGATCCGGGAGAGCACCCACCGGATGCGGGCGGGGTGGATGCGCTCGTAGTCCGCCTCGAGGGTGGTCATGGCGGTCGTGGCGACCCGGACGCCTTCTTCCGAGGCCGCCTGGACGAGGGCCAGGACGGTGCGGTCCTTGAGGTAGAGCTTGGACAGCCCCTCGCTGTCGAGGAGGAGTGTGCCGGGCATCAGGCCGCGGCACCGCCCGAGTCGCGCTGGTCGTGGCGCAGCATGGCACGGGCCGCTTCGATCTCTTCGCGGGACAGCGGTTCGTTGTCTGTCTCGAAGTCGGCGACGATCTCGCGGAGCTTGTCCATGGCCACACGCTGTTCCAGCGCCTCGGCCACATAGGCGGAGAATCCGCCGGAGCCCACGTGGGCGCGTACGGACTCGGCGAGGTCTTCGGGGAGACTGATGGAGTACTTCTTGCTACCGCTCATGGTCCTGATCCTACCGAAGGTGGTAAAGGTCTCGAGGGTGTTCGCGGCGCCGTACGTGGCTCACCGCGCGTGCGTACGTGGCTGTCACTCGCGGGCGCTGCGTGAGCGGGCGAGGGAGCGCGACCGGGCCGGCGGCCCCCGTCCGGCCCGGCTCGTCGATTAATTCGTTCCTCATCCCGCAGGGAAGGAATTTCGGGCCTCTCGTGGAGGCCGGTGGATGGGTCAGGGGCCGCCGGCGTGCCGCGGTCCCTGACCCGAGTGCTGTCAGTGGTGGGACCGGAGCCAGACCACGGCCAGTCCCACCGCGGCGGTTCCGATACCGGAACAGACGCCCCGCAGGAGGTGGTCGGCGGCGATGCGGCGGCGCCGGAACCCCCACCGGGCGAGGCGCCGCAGGGCGGCCCCGGCTCGCTGAGTGGCGGAGACGCCGTTGCGCTTATGCTGCATGACCGGTGTTCCTTCCAGGTTCTTCGCGGGCTTGCGAGGTCACCGTGCAGAGAGCCCCACCCGACCCGGTGGCGTAGGAAACCTGGGGTCGGGGTGCGGGCTCTCTGGCGCGTGAGGGGTGCGGAATCCGCCTCGGCCCCCACCGCGCCTGTGCGTAGCGCGCTGAGGATGACGGAGCCCTGTCGGCGGGGGTGCGTGGTCCGCGCGGGTGCCGAAGAAGCCGGGGCTCACCGGCGGCCGGGAGTTCGTGCGGTGCGTCCGGCTCTCCGGCCGACGCGGTCGCGGGGCCTTCCCGCTCGGTCGGCCGGGTCAGCCGCCGGGGGCGATGCCGCCGTCGTACGGCACACCACCGACGGACGCGGGCGAAGGGAAACACGCTCTCCGGGCGCGGCTGCGCCGGGCTGCCTCAGTGTGCGCCCCGAGCGCCGTACCGGTGCACGCGAGGGTCATCGAGACCTCCTGCGGACATGTGGACGACTACTGGCCGATCGCTCCAACTCCCCCTCACTGTAGTCGAGTTCACGTGCAGATGCATGTGCATCTGCACGTGCACCTGCATCTCGGTAAACTTTTGTGTTCCGCGTAATACGTTCGCCGTTATCCGAGGCTCCTCGGCGGGAACCGGATCGGGCCGGGGGGTTCGGGCGGCAGGAAACCGAGGCCCGACCGCTTGTCGTCGCGGCGTTTGCTCGGGTGGGGGGCGAAGCGGGCACGTCCGCCCCCGCCTTCCGGCGGCCTCGGAGCTCGCCCGGTAGCCCGTACGGTGACCGCCGGGCCCGGCTCCTCGCCTCAGCCCTTGACGACGCCCAGCGGGACCAGGCGGGCGACCAGGTGGGCCAGGCCCGCGCCCTCGGTGGCGGCGGCGACGGCGTCGACGTCCTTGTATGCCTCCGGGGTCTCCTCGGCCAGGCCGCGCCAGGAGGACGGGCGGACGGCGACGCCGCCGGCCTCCAGCCGGCCGCGCAGCTCCTCGCCGCGGACCCGGCGCAGCGCCTGGTGGCGACTCCAGACCCGGCCGGCGCCGTGGCAGGTGGAGTGGAAGGCGTCGTTGCCGCCTTCGCCGACCAGGACGTAGGAGGCGGTGCCCATGGTGCCGGGGATCAGCACCGGCTGCCCGGCGCCGGAGAGCTGATCGGGCAGGTCCGGGTGGCCGGGCGGCAGGGCGCGGGTGGCGCCCTTGCGGTGGACGCACAGGCGGCGCGGTACGCCGTCCACCTCGTGGGTCTCGGTCTTCGCCATGTTGTGGGAGACGTCGTAGACCAGGTCCACCTCCACCCCCGCCGCCGAGGTGAAGGCGCGGCGTACGGCCTCGGTGAGCAACTGGCGGTTGGCGCGGCCGTAGTTGGCGGCGGCGGCCATGGCGCCCAGATACGCCCGCCCCTCCGGGGAGACGACCGGCGCGCAGGCGAGCTGCCGGTCGGGCAGACGGATGCCGAAGCGGCGCAGCGAGCGGTCCATGACGCGGACGTGGTCGGTGCACACCTGGTGGCCCAGGCCCCGGGAGCCGCAGTGGATCATCACGCACACCCCGCCGGGGCGCAGCCCGAAGGCGGCGGCGGCCTTCTCGTCGTGGATCCGGTCCACGGCCTGCACCTCCAGGAAGTGGTTGCCCGAGCCCAGGCTGCCGACCTGCCGGATGCCGCGCTCCACGGCCCGCTCCCCCACCTGGGAGGGGTCGGCGTCCTCCAGCGCGCCGTAGTCCTCGCAGAAGGTCAGGTCGCGCGGTACGCCGTGGCCCTGTTCGACGGCGTACCGGGCGCCCCGGGCCAGCAGTTCCTCCATCTGCGGGCGCCCGGAGAGCCTCCACAGCCCGCCGGGGCCGGTGCCGCGCGGGACGGTGTCGCCGAGGGTGTCCATCAATTCCCGCAGGCGGGGCTCCAGTTCCCCGCGGTCGATGCCGGCGGCCAGCAGGCGTACCCCGCAGGAGATGTCGAAGCCCACGCCGCCGGGCGAGACCACGCCGGCGTCGTCGACGTCGGTGGCGGCCACCCCGCCGATCGGGAAGCCGTACCCCCAGTGGACGTCGGGCATGGCGAAGGAGGCGCGGACGACGCCGGGGAGGGTGGCCACGTTGGCCACCTGCTCCAGCGCCTGGTCGCCCGCCGCCTCGGGCAGCAGGTCGCGGGTGGCGAACACGGTGCCGGGCACGCGCATCGCGCCCCGCCGCTCGATGCGGAAGCGGAACGGGCTCTCCTCGGTCAGGATGATGTCCACGGTCCCCTCCGGGTGCGTTCCGGTGGCCGGGCTCCCCGTGCCGGTGCGTGCCGGCGCGCACCGGCGCACGTTCAGCCGGCGGGGGCCGGGACCGGCGCGGGTTCGAGGACGGCGCGGACGTCGTGCGGGAGCTGGTCGAGCGCCCGCTCCAGCTGGCCGGGCGACAGGTGGCCGCGTACGGCCTCGGTCACCGCCGGGACGATCCGGGGGACGGCCTCGGTGCTCACCAGGGCCTCCTGGGCGAAGCGGTTCACATAGGCCTCGCGGTCGTACTTGACCGGCGCGGAGCTGGGGACCCAGCCGTCGTAGTAGACGCCGCGCAGCAGTTCGGGGAGCTGGGCGGCGAAGTGGGCCGCGGCGTCGACGGTGAGTCGGTCGCGGAGGGTGTGCAGCCAGGTGCGCAGGACGCGGTTGGCCAGGTGCCGGTCCTGAGTCCCCAGGGCTTCGGACACCGCCTTCAGCCAGATGTTCGCGGTGTGGATGACGTGCTCGAACTCGGCCGCGTGCGTGGCGGACATGGAACTTCCCCCCTTGGAGAAAGAGGTCGTGGCGCCGTGGGGGCGCCGCGGGACGCCGTACGGAACCGGTGGCCGGATATGGCCGTTTCGTCCCTGTCCTGGGGTCCATGGTATTGCGGCGGGCTCACGCGGTCACCCGCTCGGCCCGCCTGCCCCGCCCGGCGGGTCCGCTCACACGTCGAGCGTCACCGAGCACTCCCAGCCGTGCCCGCCGCGGCCGAAGCTCAGCCCGTGCAGCGTGACGGCCTTGGGCGCCGCGCCCGTCTCCGCGAGCGTGCCGACGTCGGCCATGTGCAGTACGGCCCGCATCCCGCCGGGCACGGCGGCCGACTCCGCCTCCACCGGCACCTCGCCGTCGGCGTCGAGCCGGTAGACCACCTCGTCCAGCAGGGCCACCAGCAGGTCCTCGTCCGTCTCCGCCCGAACCTCGACATCCCTGCGGCGCCGGCCGACGGCCCCAGAGAGGTCCACGAACGACTCGCAGACGCCGCGCACCGCGTGCGCCAGGCACTCCTCGCGGGTCGGGGCCCACGCCTCCACCCGCAGGTCGGCGGTGTGCGGGACGGAGCGGTGCCCACCACGGGGGCCGCCGTGCGGTCCGCCGTGCGGTTCGTCGCGCGGCCCGCCGTGCCGCGTGGAGTCCTCCGTTCGCGCCATGGATCCGCCCTCCTCGGCTCCCGGCCCCCGGCTCCCTTCCGGCCCGTCGTCCGTTTCCATCCTCGCCCCGCGGGCGGGCGTACGCGCGTCGCGGCGGCCGGCGGCCGGAGGTGTAATGGAAAGGAGGAGCGCCATCGACCGATGGGAGCGGCCCGTGTCCCGCACCGACGCCCTCCGGTACGCCAAGCCGGATACGGTCCTCGGCCGCGACGCCGAGTGGGAGGCGCTCACCGCCTTCGCCTCCGACCCCCGCCCCGGGCCCGGCCTCGGCGTGGTCTCGGGACGGCTGCGGCAGGGCAAGACGCATCTGCTGCGGGCGCTCACCGAGGCCGCCGGCGGCTTCTGGTTCGGCGCGCAGGAGGCGGTGCGGTCGGAGTCCCTGCGCATGCTGGGCGAGCGGATCGCCGAGTTCACCGAGTCCGCCGAGTACACCGGCGCACCCGCGCGAGACCGCCCACGCGACTGGGAGGCGGCCGTGGACGCCCTGCTGGGGCTGGGGGAGGGCCGGCCGCTGCCGGTCGTGGTCGACGAGTTCCCCCGCCTGGTGCGGCAGAGCCCGTCGCTGCCGTCCGTGATCTGCGCCGCCCTGCACCGCCGGAGCGCGGCGGCCGGGGCGGACGGCGGGGCCCGGCCCCGGCTGCTGCTGTGCGGCAGCGACCTGCCGGTGATGCGCCGGCTGTTCAGCGGCCCCTCACCACTGCACGGGCTGGCGGACCTGGAGATGGAGGTGCGCCCGCCGGACTTCCGGCAGGCCGCGCGCATGTGGGGCCTGGACGACCCCCGCCTGGCGTTCCTGGTGCACGCCGTGGTGGGCGGAACCCCCGCCTACCGGTACGACCACGTCCGCGGCGACACCCCCGGCGGGCCGGACGACTTCGACGCCTGGGTGTGCCGGACGGCCCTGGACCCGGGCACGCCCCTGTACCGCGAGGCGCGGCTGCTGGTGCTGGAGGAGACCGACCACCTCGACCGCGCCCTGAGCCACTCCGTGCTCGCCGCCGTCGCCTCGGGCCACTCCACGGCCGGCGAGATCGCCGAGCGCGTGGAGGTCCCGCTGCCCGACGTCTCCCGCTGCCTGGAACTGCTGCACGAGAGCGGCCTGCTGGGCGCCGAACCCGACGCGCTGCGCCCGAACGTCACCCGGCTGCGGATCGCCGAGCCGCTGCTCGCCTTCGAGTACGCGGTCGTCCGGCCGCGGCGCCCGTCGGCGGAGCGGGAGGACCCCGCCGCCTTGTGGCGCCGGGCGCGTCCCGACTTCGGGGCGCGGGTGGCGGCGCCGCACTTCGCCCAGGTGTGCCGGGACTGGGCGGTGCGGTACGCCGGCCCCGGGGTCTTCGGGGAGGAGCCCGCCACGGCGTTCCACGGTTCCCCGGCCCACCCGCCGCCGGACGCCGCCCCCGCCGCCGAGGTGGTGGTGCGGGGGCCGGCCGGGGAGCGCCCCGGCGCGCTGCTGTCGGTCGGGCCGGCCCGCTGGGACGAGGTGCTGGACGTGACCCACCTGGAGCGGCTGCGCCGGCTGATCGCCCATCTCGCCGCCCACGGCGAGGACACCGCGCGCACCCGTCCCGCCTGCTACTCCGGGGCGGGCTTCACCCCCGCCCTGCGCGCGGCGGAGGCGAACGGCGAGGTGCTGCTCGTCGGCCTCGACCGGCTGTACGGGGGAAGGCAAGAGGGCGCTTTCGGCGGCTCGTAGGCCGATGGACCGGCCGGCCGCCGAAGGGGCGGCCGGGCGGGTCAGCCGTCCGCGCCGGGCCTGCGGAAGACCAGCAGGTACCGCCAGAACAGCAGCCTGCGCAGAGTCGCGCCGGGCAGCGGTACGGCCGCCTCCCGCCGTATCTCCTCCAGCGTCGCCTCCGGCCGCCTCACCGGCGCCTTGGCGGTCGGCGGGCCGGGATCGCGGCCGCCGCGCGGACGGGCCGCCTCCCGTGCGGCGACCGCGATCCGGGCGGCCGCGTTGACGGGTACGGCGGCCAGGCTCCAGGCCCGGTCGGCCGGGGACGCCTCCCGGTAGCAGCCCAGCACGGCCAGGACACCGCCGGGCGCCAGCGCGTCCCGCAGCGCGGCGACGGTGCCGAACGGCATGTGGTGGAGGGCGGCCAGGCAGGAGATGAAGTCGTATCGCCCGGGCGGTAGTCGGGCGCGGGTGGCGTCCATGTGGCGGAAGTCCGGCCGGTGCCGTGGCGGCAGACCGGCCGATGCCGCGCGGGCGGCCCGGATCACCTCGGCCGACGCGTCGATCCCGTCCACCTCGATCCCCCGCCCCGCGAGCAGCCGTGCGAAGCGCCCGGTCCCGCAGCCGACGTCGAGGGCGGTACGGCAGCCGGGCGGTATCTGCCGCAGCAGCAGCCGGTGGTAGTGGTCGTTGTGGTCGAAGGGCACGGCGCCGACGATGCCACGGTGTCGGCTGTGTCGGCTGTGTCGGCGGTGCCGTGGCGCGAGTGGCCGCGTCCGGTGGCCCGGAAGTGGATTTCTGTCGAATTACTGTCGAATGTGTTTCGGTCCGGTTGCCGCGGGGGAACGCACGAATGACGACCTGGGAGCGCTCCCAGGTCGCACCCCCACACCCCCTCACAGCATGAAAGCGAAGTGTCCGCGATGAATTGTCATGAGCGCGTCTTAGGTGGCCGCTGGACGGCCCGCCTCCTCGCCGTGCTGGCCGCCGTGCTGCTCGGCATGCTCCCGTGGGCCGGGACCGCCTCCGCCCACGGCTCGGTCATCGACCCCGCCTCCCGCAACTACGGCTGCTGGCTGCGCTGGGGCAGCGACTTCCAGAACCCGGCCATGCAGCAGGAAGACCCGATGTGCTGGCAGGCGTGGCAGACCGACACCAACGCCATGTGGAACTGGAACGGCCTCTACCGCGACAACGTCGGCGGCAACCACCGGGCGTTCGTCCCCGACGGCCAGCTGTGCAGCGCCGGGCACACCAGCGACGGCCGCTACCGCGCGATGGACGTCCCCGGCCAGTGGAAGAAGACGAGCGTCGGCCGCGACTTCACCGTGCACCTGCGCGACCAGGCCCGGCACGGCGCCGACTACCTGCAGATCTACGTCACCCGCCAGGGCTTCGACCCCACCACCCAGCGGCTGGGCTGGGGCGACCTGGAACTGATCGAGACGACCGGCAGGTACGCCCCCGCCTCGGACATCAGGGTGGACGTCAGCGCCCCCGGCCGCAGCGGGCACCACATCGTCTACACGATCTGGAAGGCCTCGCACGCCGACCAGGTCTACTACATCTGCAGCGACGTGGACTTCGGCTGAGCCGAAGCCCCTCGCCGCGCGGGCGGCGGGCGGCCCGGCGCCCGCGCGGCTCCGGGCCGCCCGCCGTCAGTCCCCGGGCGGTCAGGCGTCCGGGGCCCCGGACGCCTCCGGGGTGCGCAGGACGAGGACGGCCAGGTCGTCGTGGCCGTCGCTGGTGTGGTTGTCGGCCAGGATCCGGCACAGCTTGTCCGGCGGCTCGCCGGCGTGGGCGGCGGCGACCTCGGCGAGCTCGTCCATGCACACGTCCAGGGACCGCTTCGGATGCTCCACCAGCCCGTCCGTGAAGAGGACCACCGTGCTCCCACCCGGTAGGGGGTGGGTGTGGTCGGGGCGGGGCTGCCGGGTGTCCACCCCGAGCGGTACGCCGGGGTCGGCGTGCAGATAGACCGTCTTCCGGTCCGGTGTGATCACCAGCGGCGGCAGATGGCCCGCGCTGCTCCAGTGCAGGCACCAGCCGTCCCCCTCCGGCTCGATACGGGCCAGGCAGGCGGTGGTGACGGAGCTCTCGGTGATCGCGTGGAGGGTGCGGTCGAGCTGGGAGAGGACCAGGCTCGGCGGGGTGCGCCGGTCGTACAGCAGCGCGCGGAGCATGTTGCGGGTCTGGGCCATGGAGGCCGCGGCCTTCAGGTCGTGCCCGACGACGTCCCCGATGACGGCCGCGCAGGACTGGTCCGGCAGCAGGATGACGTCGTACCAGTCGCCGCCGAGCTGTCCGGGGGCGGTCGCGGGCCGGTAGACGGCCGAACCGCTGAACGGGTGGAGGTCGGGGAGCCGGGGCAGCAGCAGGCGCTGGAAGTTCTCGGCGCCGGAGCGGACCTGCTCGAACAGCCGGGCGTTCTCGATCGCCACGCCCGCCGCGCCCGCCAGCGCGACGACTATGTTCTCGTCCTGGGCGTCGAAGGGGAGGCCGTCGCGCCGGTCGGTCAGGTACAGGTCGCCGTAGATCTCGCCCCGTACGCCGATCGCCACTCCGAGCAGGGTGCGCATCGGCGGGTGGCCGGGCGGGAAGCCCGAGGAGTTGGGGTGGGCTCCGATGTGCTCGACCCGCAGCGGTTCGGGGTTGTGGATCAGGTGCCCGAGCAGGCCGTGGCCCCGGGGCAGTTCCACACCGGCGAGCGCGGCCTCCTCGTCCTCGCTCAGCCCGACGGGGATGAACTGCTCCAGCTTCTCGCCGCTCTCGTCCAGTACGCCGAGCGCTCCGTAGCGGGCGTCGACCAGCTCCATCGCCGTGGTGACGATGCGGCGCAGCACCACGGGCAGCTCCAGCTCGCTGCTGATGGCCAGCACGGCGTCGAGCAGGCTCTGCAGCCGCTGCTGGGCGCGGGTCAGCGACCGGATCTGCTCGGTGAAGTCGGCAGCCCCGGCCTCCCGGCCGGGGTCGGCCTGCGGGTCGGCCGGCGGGGCGGTGCGGGACCGCCGCCTGTGCCACCGTGCCCCCTGGCCCTGCTCCATAAGTCTCCTCGTCGCTGCGGACCGGGCACGCTACCCGGCCTGGACACCCGCCGGGGGAGAGCTTCTGTTTCCTCTCCGGTGACACCCCACAGGGTATATGCTAAGACCCTTTTGTCCGATGAGTGAGGTCCGGCGGCTCGGTGCCGGGGATGTGGTCCGGAGGGCGGCTGGGTAGCATGCGGCCATCGCCGTTACCGGTCAGTAGGTTCTCGTTCGGGAAGATCACGAGAGGACACGGCCGGTCCCACTCCCGCCCGAAGGAGCAGCCATGCCCGCGCTCGACCGCCAAGGCGACGTCTTCGTCCTCGACCTCGGAGACGGCGAGAACCGCTTCCACCCCGACTGGCTCGTCTCCGTAGGCGCCCTGCTCGACGAGGTGGAGAAGGCCGAGGGCCCGCGCGCCCTGGTCACCGCGGCGACCGGCAAGTTCTTCTCCAACGGCCTCGACCTCGAATGGCTGCTGGCCAACACCGACAAGGCCGCCGAGTACGCCGGCAGCGTCCAGGAACTCTTCGCCCGGGTGCTGACCCTGCCGCTGATCACCGTGGCCGCCCTCCAGGGCCACACCTTCGCCGCCGGCGCGATGCTCTCCCTGGCCCACGACTTCCGCGTGATGCGCGCCGACCGGGGCTTCTGGTGCCTGCCCGAGGCCGACATCCACATCCCCTTCACCCCCGGCATGTCCGCCCTCATCCAGGCCCGGCTGACCCCGCAGACGGCCCACGAGTCCATGACCACCGCCCGCCGCTACGGCGGGCAGGACGCGCTGGCCGCCGGGATCGTCGACCGCGCGGTGGAGGAGGACGCCGTCCGGTCCACCGCGGTCGAGATCGCCGCCTCCCTGACCGCCAAGGCCAGTCCCACCCTGGGCACCATCAAGTCCCGGATGTACGGCCCGGCCGTCGCGGAGCTGCGCGCCGAGGAGATCCCGCTCAGCCTGGGCGGCTGAGCGGGCGACCGGTCGATCGGCTGGGCGGCCGTTCAGCCGCTTCAGCCGCTTCAGCCGAAGACCGGGACCGGACCCCGGTCCCGGTCGGCCGGGGCGCGCAGGCCCGCCCGCAGCCGCTCGACCCGGGCGCGCACCTCGGCGGCCGACGGCCCGGCCGGCGCCGGTTCCGGCAACCCGCGGCAGTCCCGGCACAGCCCGCCCGGCAGCGCCTCGGGACGTCCGGGCCGCCCGCACCCGGTGCACTCCATCACCCGGCGCGGCGCCGTCCCCTGCGCGGGTACGGGCGCTGGGACGGGTACGGGTGTGGACGCGGGTGCGGCGGACACGGCCGCCGCCTCGGGCGGCAGCCGGTCGGCCAGCCGCCGCCGGGCCAGCGCCCCCGGGCAGTGCACCGTCTCCGGCAGCCCGGACGTCAGCGCCAGCACGAGCTGCCCCGGGCTCGCCCCGCGCTCCAGCCAGACGGCGGCCGGACCGGCCAGGTCCGCGCACTCGGCGGCCGAGAGCGTCATACGCGGGTCGGCCTGCCCGAGCGCGGCCAGCACCTCGTACGCCTCCGCCCGCCGGGACGGCCGTACGTCCCCGGCCTCCTCGGCCTCCGCTACCGGCTCCGGGGCGGGCACCGGCTCCCGTTCCGCACCGGGGGCCTCGCCGGGCGGCGTGCCCTCCCGCAGGAACGCCCCCCACCAGGCGTCGTCCCGCGCCGTCCGCGAGAAGTACGTGCGGTACACCCACTGGGTGCGGCCCTCGCCCACGGTCTCGCGCACCCGCCGCAGATGCCCGGCCCGCGACAGCGCGTTCAGCGCGGACCGCACCGCCTGCTGCCCGTAGGCGGGCAGTTCGCGGGCGAGGGTCTTGGTGTCGATCGCCGCGCCGTCCGGCAGCCGGTCGATGTGGGCGGCCACCGACGCCTCGCGAGGCGGCAGGTGTTCGAAGTCGCCGCGCTTACGGGGGAGTTGTCCGGGTGCGGAGCGCTTTCCGTAGCCGGGAGCGGCCATCGGAGGGGCGTACGGGCGCACGTCGGCGCTACTGTTGGCCATAGCCATGGGGTCGAGGTCCGATCGATCCGGATGGTCAGACCCTCGCCCGGTGTTGGCCCACCGGCGGGGGTCGTTCTCTTGTCGTTCCGCACGCTACACCGCCGACGCGGTGTGTGGCGACCCGGTCGCTGAGAGTGGAAAACCGCAGGGTGGGAGGGTGGGAGGAGACCTCCCACCCATTCCTTGGAGAAGGCGCTCGAATCCCGGATCCCGACCCCCGGCACCCGAGCTCCGGGCCGGATTCCCGGCCCTCCGGAGCGGGCGGCGCACTCCCCGGCGGCCCGTGGATCGGGTGCGCGGCGAGTGCGTCACGCACCCCGCGCCGACTCACCGGCTCACCGACTCACCGGCGCGCCCGTCCCCGCCCGGACGGTCTCACGGCGCCGGCCGCAGGCCCCAGGTCTGGAGGACGTAGGGCCGCCCCTTCTCCTCCCCCTCGATCAGCGGCACGTCGAGCAGGCCGAAGCCCGCCTTGGTGGCCACGGCGACGCTGGCGGCGTTCTCCGCCTCCAGCTCCAGGATGACCTGCTCGGCGCCCAACTGCTCGAAGGCGTACGCGGCCATCACCCGCACCGCCCGTACGGCCAGCCCCCGGCCCCGGTGCGCCGGGCCGACCGCGTAGCCGAGCTCCGTACCCTCGGGGGCGCGGCGCAGCATCACCTCGCCGAGCGGCGCGCGGCCGTCGGTGGTGATCGCGAGCAGGATGGCCGTGCCGTCCGCCCGCAGCTGCCGGACACGGTCGAGCCGTGCGCGGGCGGCCGCCTCGTCGAAGGGCGAGACGATCGGCGTCCAGTACGCGATGTCGGGGTGGTCGAACAGATCCGGCATCGCGGCCACGTCCGCCTCCGTCCAGTCACGCAGGACGAGCCCCTCCCCGCTGAGCTCGATCCGGTCGGGAAACGGCGGCTTGCTGCTGCTCACGGTGATTCCCCCTGGCTCCGTAGGACGAGGCAGCATATCCGGGGCCGCGGCCGTGGGTCCGTGGACTTTTCCGCGTCCGGCGGAAGCGGTGACCCGGGCCCGGGCGGACCCGGGGCTCAGGGGCGGGCGAGGTAGGCGGCCAGCGCGTCGCGGCTGCGCGCCAGCTCGCCGATGCGCTCGTCCAGCGCCGCCAGTTCCCGCTCCAGCGCGCCCCGCAGATCCGCGCACCAGTCGAAGCCCGGCTCCGAGCCCCGGGCGCACGGCAGCACCGAGCGGATCACCTCGGTGGTCAGGCCCGCGTCCAGCAGGGCGCGGATCTGCCGCACGGTGAGCACCGCGTCCTCGCCGTAGGTGCGGTAGCCGTTCGGGCCGCGCTCGGGGGTGAGCAGCCCCTGCTCCCCGTAGTACCGCAGCAGCCGCGTACTGACCCCCGTGCGCCGGGACAGCTCCCCGATCAGCATGTGCCCCACCTCTCCCGGGAGTTGACCTTCACACCGGTGTGAAGCCCTAACGTCGCCCCGCGAGCGGGCATTCCGCGCCCGCCGCACCTTTTCCTGAAACCCCTGAAACCCCTGAAATCCCTGAAACCCCTGAAATCCCTGAGGCCCATGAACTCCCGGGACCCGAGCTTCGGAGGGACGCACATGACCCCATCGACCCCTTACGCCGTCCACCGCGACGGCCGCAGGGCCACCGCCGGAGAGCTGGCGCCGCTCGCCTTCGCGGGCCACGCCCACTTCACCGCCATGCAGGTGCGCGGCGGCCGGGTCCGGGGGCTCGACCTGCATCTGGCCCGGCTGCGCTCGGCCTCGCTGGAGCTGTACGGCCGGGCGCTGCCCGACGACTTGGTGCGGTCCCGCCTGCGGACGGCGCTGGAGGGCGGGCCGCAGGACGTGTCGCTGACGGTCGTGGTGTACTCCCCGGCGGGCGAGTTCACGGCGGCGGACGCCGAACCGGAGATGCTGGTCCGCACCGGACCGCCCGCCTCCGGGCCCGAAGGACCGCTGACGCTGGCCGCGTTCGAGCACGAGCGCTTCCTGCCGTCGGTCAAGCTCGTCGGCGAGGCGGCCAAGACGTATCTGCTGCGCCGGGCCGCCGCGCAGGGCTTCGACGACGCCGCCTTCACCGACCGCCGGGGCCGGATCGGCGAGGCGACGATCTGGAACCTGGCCTTCTGGGACGGCTCGGCGGTGGTGTGGCCCGAGGCCGAGGTGCTGACCGGGGTCACGATGGGCGTCCTGCGCCGGCGGCTCGACCGCCTGGGCGTACCCCAGCGCGTCCGGGAGATCACCCTCGCCGACCTGCCGGGACTGGCCGGGGCCGCCGTCATGAACTCATGGACGCCGGGGGCCGCCGTACACCGGATCGGCTCCGCCTCCCTGCCCGCGGCCCCGGCCTTCACGGACCTGCTCCACCGCGCCTACCGGGCCGAACCTCCCGCCGCGCCGTGAGCGCCGGGGCGCGCCCGGCCGCCTGCACCGGGACCGGCCGCCGGGGCGTGCCATACGCTGCCGGAAGTTCCCCGGAAAAAAATCGGCGGCCGTGTTGATCCGCGCCGTCCCCGTTCGACCTATGGGTGAGAGGGGCCGGGAGAGGCCCCGGAACCGCCAGGGAGACAGAGTCATGAAGTACATGCTGATCATGCGCGCCACCGACGAGGCCCTCGCGGGGATGGCGGACGTCGACTTCGGCGAGATGCTGGAGACCATCGGCCGGTACAACGACGAGCTGATCCGGGCCGGTGTGCTGGTCGCCGCGGAGGGCCTGGACGACGCCGCCGAGGGCGTGGTCGTCGACCACTCCTCCGAGCCGCCCGTGGTCACCGACGGCCCCTACGGCGAGACCAAGGAGCTGTTCGGCGGCTTCTACATCCTCAACGTCTCCTCCAAGGAGGAGGCCGTCGAGTGGGCCAGGCGGGCGCCGTTCAGCGGCCCGGGCCTGAAGACCGAGATCCGCCGGGTCACCACGATCGACGAGTTCCCCCAGGACAACGAGTGGATCCAGAAGGAGCGGGCCTGGCGCGAGGCCACCGGCCAGCTCTGAGGGGAGTTGGGGGAGCTGCGGGAGATGGCCGACCCCACCGGCCGTGAGGCCGTCGCCGCCGTCTGGCGGATCGAGTCCGCGCGGATCACCGGCGCGCTCGCGCGGTACACCGGCGACTTCGCGCTGGCCGAGGACTGCGCCCAGGAGGCACTGGCCGAGGCGCTGGTGAACTGGCCGCGCGAGGGCACGCCCCGCGACCCGGCGGGGTGGCTGCTCACCGCCGGCAGGCGCCGCGCGATCGACGCCTTCCGCCGGCGCTCCGCCCTCGGCGAGCGGTACGCCGCCCTCGCCCACGGCCTGGGCGAGGGCGGCATCGTCTCGGGCGGCCTCTCGGGGGGTGCGCCTCCCGACCCGGCCCGGGAGGGCGGTGACGTGCTGTGGGACCCGGACCGCATCGACGACGACACCCTCGCGCTGATGTTCCTCGCCTGCCATCCCGTGCTGCCGCGCGAGGGGCGGGTGGCGCTCACCCTGCGGGTGGTCGGCGGTCTGACGAGCGACGAGATCGCCAGGGCGTTCCTGGTGCCGACCGCCACGGTGCAGGCCCGGATCACCCGGGCGAAGAAGACCTTGAAGGCGGCCCGGGTGCCGTTCGAGACGCCGACGGCCGGAGAGCGGGCCGAACGGCTCGGCTCGGTCCTCAGCGTCGTCTACCTGATCTTCACCGAGGGGTCCTCGGCCAGTTCGGGCGGGGATCTGATCCGGTTCGACCTCGCGGGCGAGGCGCAGCGCCTGGCGCGGGTGCTCAGCCGGCTGATGCCGGACGAGGGCGAGGTCCACGGCCTGCTGGCGCTGCTGGAGCTGACCGCGGCGCGCTTCCCCGCCCGTACCGGGCCGGACGGCGAGCCGGTGCTGCTGGAGCACCAGGACCGCCGCCGCTGGGACCGCTCCGCGATCCGCCGGGGGCGGGCCGCCCTGGCCCGCGCCGAGCGGACCGGCCGGGGCCTGGGCGCCTACGGCCTGCAGGCGGCGATCGCCGAGTGCCACGCCGCCGCCCCCTCGGTCGAGGAGACCGACTGGGAGCGGATCGTGCTCCTCTACGAGGCGCTCGGCCGGCTCGCGCCCTCACCGGTGGTCGACCTCAACCGGGCGGTGGCCGTCTGCATGGCGCACGGGCCGGCGGCGGCCCTGGCCATCGTGGACGGGCTGGCCGACGCCAAGGCGCTGTCCGGCTCCCATCTGCTGCCGAACGTCCGCGGGGAACTCCTCGCCCGCCTGGGGCGTACCGACGAGGCGCGCGCCGAACTGGAGCGCGCGGTCCGGCTGTGCGGCAACGACCGCGAGCGGACGGTACTGCGCCGCAAACTCGCCGGCCTCGGTTGACCGCCCGCCGGTTGAGCCCGGCCGCCGGGCTCAGCCGGCGGCCGGGCGGTGGATCACGTGCGGGCGGTGTACCTACTGGCGTGAGCGCTGGGAAGGGATCGGCCACCGTTTCAGGTCCGCGATGAACTCGCTGTACGAGCGGTTGGAGCCGCTGGGCCTGGTGAGCAGTCCCTGCTCCAGGGCCTTGCGGATGATCTCGGGCCCGTCGCTCTCCCGGTACCGAGGCCGGACGAGTTGCCCCTCGAGATCTTCCTTCGGGGTCTGGCGTCGTCCTGTGTCCCGCCCGTGCCAGGAGTCGGGAAGCCGCCACGACGGCTTGTACAGCGGGAACGCGTCCGGAAAGAGCAGGAGCCATGCCTCGGACTCGGCCGCCGCGAGTGCGTAGACGGATGAACAGGCACCGGCCGCTTTGGCGAGCGCGGTGGAGACGGACCGGTGGGCACGGTCATAGGCGGGGCCGGGACAGGCGTCCATGTCCTCATGGACCGCGATGCCCACGAACTCCCCCTTCTGCTGCTTCGCCTTGCCACGTGCCTTGTCCACCAGGGTCTTCGCCGCCGCGCTCAGTTCCGGGCCCGCCTTCTTCCGCAGCCTCACCGGATCGGTGATTTCGGTGAGGCGTACGGCGGAGGCGAGACCGGGATGCGCGGCTCTGATGAAAGAGGCGAGTATACGACGGTCGTTGGAACTCTCACCGGCGAGGACGACGATCCTCCTGGCGGATCGCCGGTCCGCGTCCCGGCGGCTCACAGATCGTCCTCCGTCAGGTCGCCGCCGAGCACACCTGAGAACCACAGCTCGCCGAGCGGCTGGTCGCCCGTCTCCGCGGCGATCTCCCTGACCTCTTCCACCGAGAAGGCGGGGATGATCGACGCGCCGTCCTCGTCGCGGTCGCACACGATGAACTCCTCGGGCACCAGCCGGTCGACCAGTGCGGGGGAGTGGGTGGCGACGATCAGCTGTGTCCGCTCGGAGGCCTCCCGCAGGCGTTCCACGATGAGTTCGAGGGCCTGCGGGTGGAGGCCGTGGTCGATCTCCTCGACGCAGGTGAGCGCGGGCGGGGCCGGATCGTAGAGCATGGCGAGCAGACCCAGGAGGCGTACCGTCCCGAACGAGGCGTCGGCCAGCGGAGTCGTGCGTCGCAGTCCCCGCTCGTGGAGCACGACGGCGAGACGGTCCGCGTACCCGCCGACCTGCTCGAACTCGATCGCCTCCAACTGCGGGAGGATCCGGCGCGCGTCGGCGGTGAGACCGTTCCAGCACTCCTCGTCGGAGCTGAGCCGGACCAGGAAGGCGGCCAGGTTCTCCGCGTGCGGTTCCAGGTGGCCCGCGAGGGCGGAGGAGTGGGCCCGGGTGGGTTGCCGTGCGGCGGTGACGTCCACGTCGAAGACCCGGAACGAGGAGAGGCGTTCGGCCACCCGTGAGACCTCTCTGCCGCCGTCCGACGGGCCCAGGCGTGGAAGCGTCGACAGTCCGCTGCTCAACCGCTGGATGGTGAAGCTGCCGCTGTCGGACTCCTGGCCGGCCCGGCTGTCGACCACATGGGCCTCCTCGCCGGAGATCTTGATGCGCCGCCCCCTGCCCCGGGTCCGCTTGAACTCGAAACTCTCCTGGCGCGACAGGGTGTAGGAGCCGTGGTCGTGCGAGGCGGACCGTCTGCGGATGGTCAGCGAGTACTCGTCGGGGGCCTTGGGGCTCGCATGCGTCGTCCAGGTCGCCTTGAGGCGGATCTTCAGGGATGTCGGGGGCTTCTCCCCGCCCCAGAAGGCCACTTCGTCGAAGCCGCCCCGCTCGTCGAGTGCGGGCTGGAGATCGGTGCGGATGATGGCGGCAAGGAAGTCGAAGACCTTCAACACGTTCGACTTGCCGACCCCGTTCGGGCCCACGAGTACGGTGAGCGGACCGAGGGGGATCGTCACATCCCGCAGACTGCGGAAGTTCTCGACGTGGAGTTCCAGGAGGCGGCCGGGCATGGGGTGAACCTATCGGGAGAACAACCGTGGAACGGACAGCCCGCTGCCCGGCCGCCGGGCTCATCCGGCGGCCGGGCAACGGGTCACGCGCGGGCGGTGTACGCGACGAAGTCGGCCCAGGCGGCGGGCGGGAGCACGAGCTGCGGCCCGTCCGTCGCCTTGGAGTCGCGCACGTGCACGGCGTCGGCGCACGCGGCCACCTCGACGCAGTTGCCGCCGCCCGAGTCGCTGTGGCTGGACTTGAACCAGACCAGGCCGTCCCTCATAGCTCCTCCGCCACCTTCCTGATGAAGCGCGCCGATTCCTCGGTGCTGAGAGCCTGCATGCGGATCATTCCATGGCGCTGGGTGAGCACGCTGATCTTCTCCGGGTCGGAGTAGAGCGCACCTGTCTCCTGCCCTTCCGCATAGGCGTAGTACTCGTGTTCGGCCGTTTCCAGCAGCACCATGGGCCCGCTGAGTCCGCCGAACACCCCGCGCTCGACGGGGAGCACCTGGACGGAGACATTGCGCAACTCACCCATCTCCAGCAGGTGGTGGAGCTGTTCCCGCATCACCTCGTCACCGCCTACGCGGGTGCGCAGGGCGGCCTCGTAGATCACGAAGCCGAACGCCACGGTCGGCCTGCGGGCGAGTTTCTCCTGCCGCTCCAGCCGGGCCGCGACCCGCTCCTGGACGGTCTCGTCGTCCAGCGGCGGGTGGTGGTTGCCGATCAGCGCCCGCGCGTACGCCTCGGTCTGGAGCAGTCCGGGGATGAGTAGCGCCTCGTACGAATGCAGGGCGATGGCGCGGTCCTCGGCGTCCACGAACTCCTGCGCGTACGACTGGAACCTGTCCGGCTTCAGGTACTCCTGGGCCGCCACCAGCAGGCCCCGCGCGTCGCACATCTCGTCGGCGACCTCCAGCAGCCGGACCGTCGGCTTGCGGCGCCCTTGCTCCATTGACTTGATGGTCTCGTAGCCGTAGCCCGCCTCGTCGCCCAGCGCCTCGCGGCTGATCCCCGCACGGGTGCGCCAGCGCTTGATCTGGTTGCCGCAGTAACGCCAGGCCATCGGCGGCTGCTGGGTGGTCCCCTCGGTCATCGTCTCCCGCCTTCCCCCTCGTGAGCCATGAGTACGGCACGCTCCGTACCCGGCCGGTCACTGGAGACGCTAGGCAGAGGTCGGCACCGTGTGAGGCCCGATCAGCGAAGACCACTCGTACGAGGGCACGATGACCGCACACCGATCCGAGACACCCGAAACACCCGAGACTCCGCTCTCCGCTGGAGCGAACCTGCCGGAGCGGGCGGAATGGCGCCTGCCGAACCACCCGCGCAGCGCGGGACGCGCGCGGGCCCTGCTGCGGGACGGGCTGAGCGCCTGGAAGGTGCCGGAAGCGGCGGCGGAGACGGCCGTACTGCTGCTGAGCGAGCTGGTGGCCAACGCCTGCCGCCACGCCCGCACCCCGCCCGGCCGGGAGATCGCCCTGCGCTGCGTGCTCGGCGACCGGGGGCTGCGGGTGGAGGTCCGCGACGCGGGCGACGGCGTGCCGCGTCCGCGCGGCACGTCGCCGGAGGACGAGTCGGGCCGGGGCCTGGCCCTGGTCGCGGCGCTCTCCGACGCCTGGGGCGCGTACCCGCGCCCCTGCGGGATCGGCAAGACCGTCTGGTTCGAGCTGCACTGCCGCTGGGAGGCGTGCGGCGTACAGGGGACTCGGGCGCACCGGCCGGCGGTGCTCCCGACCCGGTGGGGATCAGCGGGCGGGGATTTCGGCCGCGAGGTCGCGCAGGGTGCGGTAGGCGGTGCGGATGAAGGCGCCGCGCAGGGTGGGGGAGCTGTTGGTCACCGCCGCCAGGCCGATGCGGGCGGCCGGGCAGAAGCCGGCGAAGGACGTGAAGCCGCGGGTGCCGCCGGAGTGGAACAGCAGGTCGAAGTCGCCGCCGTCGCGGGCGGTGTGGGTGCGCGCCTTCCAGGCCAGGCACATCCGGTCGCCGCCGGGCGCGGTCGCCCGGGGGCGGGTGACGTCGTGGAGGGCGGTGCGCAGGGTCTCGTCGACCTCCGGGGGCGGGGAGAGCAGGACCTCCAGGTAGCGCTGGAGGTCGCGGGCGCTGGAGCGCAGCGCACCCGCGCCCGGCAGGCCGGGGATGCGCCAGGGCGGGCGGGGGCGGCCGTGCCAGTGGCCGGTGGCCTGGGGCAGCTCGGGGTCGCAGGTGCTGTCGGCCAGGCCCAGCGGTGTGAGGATCCGGGTGGCGAGCGCCTCGCCGTACGGGGCGCCGGCCGCGTCCGACAGCAGCCGGCCCAGCAGCCCGACGCCGAAGTTGGAGTAGCGCACCCGCTGCCCGGGAGGGTGGCGCACCCGGGTCTGGGAGAGGGCGTGCAGCAGGTGGTCGGGGGTGAAGCCCTCGTAGGGGTTGGTGTAGAAGCGGGGCACGGCTCGTGCCAGCAGCCCCGGCGGGAGAACGGGCAGCCCGGCGGTGTGCGAGGCCAGATGGGCGAGGGTGATCCGGTCGCCGTAGCCCTCGGGCACGGCGGCCGCGGGGAGGCGTTCGGCGATCGGGTCGTCGTGGCCCAGCTCGCCCCGGGCCACCGCCTCGGCCAGCAGCAGGGCGGTGAACGTCTTGGTCACCGAGCCGAGTTCGAAGCGGGTGGCGGCGGACGCGCCCCGGCACAGCGTCCTGGACTCGCCCGCCCGTACCGCCACGACCGCCACCGCGGGGCCGGGCGCGGCGGCGGCGACCGTCTCCAGGGGGAGGGAGAGGGCGGACTCGGGCTGTGCGGTGGGGGCGGTGTCCGGCCCGGCGTCGGTGGCGGGGGAGGCGTCGGGGCCGGGTTCCCGTTCGGGTCCGGGGCGGGGGGCCGTGTCGGAGGACACCGGGCTCACCGCCGCGCGGCGCGGGAGAGCGCCAGGGTGCCGGCGACGGCCGCGACGACGGTGGGGTGGTGGTGGTCCCGGAAGCGCTGGGCGGCGTCCCCCTCGACCTCCTTGCCGTCCCGGGGCATCAGCCCGTCCTCGTGCTGCACCGAGGCCAGCTCCTCCCACAGCGCGGGGTCGGCGTAGGGCTCGCGCAGGCAGCTTCCGACGATCAGCAGCTCGGTGACGAGGTCCCACTCCTGGACCTCCCGCCAGATGTCCAGCCACACCGGCAGCCAGAGCTGGAGGTACTCCTCCAGGTGCGGCGGCAGGTCGCCGGGGTGGGCGCCCCAGTCGGTGATGTGGAAGACGGTGTGCGTCACGCAGTAGGCCGTCATCCAGTCGATCACCCACGGCTCGGGGGTGTTGCCGAGCCAGGTGGCGTCGGTCAGCCGCTTCCAGTCGGTCTCGCGCCCCAGGCCCGTCAGGCGGGCGGCGTTGGCGACGGCGAGGCGGCGGTTGGGCACCTGTTCGACGGCGTCCATGGTGACCAGGCCGCCGAGGTGGTCCAGCAGCGCCTCCAGGCGCCGGTGGCGGTAGCCGGCGCGGACGAAGTGCGCGTACAGCTCCAGCGGGTCGACCATCATCATGTAGCGCAACTGGCGCTCGTAGAGCATGTCGCCGCCGCGCAGCTCCCACCAGGCGAAGTCGAGCAGCTCGCGGGCCGTGCGCTCCTCGCTCGCGGAGGCCAGCCCCTCGCGCAGCACCAGGGAGGCGGCCAGGGCCGTCTCGCCCAGCGGCTTGTAGACGCTGTCGGGGTCGGCCATGTCGGAGGTGGTGCCGGGCGGCAGGGTGCCCAGCTCGCAGTGGCGGCGCAGCCAGCCGAGGGCGCGGGTGGCCACCCGGTGCGCCGACCGCCCCACGGGGGCGGGGGCCTCGGCGGTGGTGCGGGGCGTGCTCATGCGGTCGGTCCTCCCGGCCTCTGCGGCTGCGAACGGTTCAGCAGGCCGCGGGCGACGGCGGTGTCCAGCGCGGTGCGCCCGCCGCCCCCGCAGTGCAGTTCGAGGTGCCGCACCAGGGCGGCCGTGTCGAGGTCCGGACGCGCGCCGTGGTGCGGTGCGCGGGCGAGCCAGCGCGCCAGGCGGGCCGCGGTGGGGTAGTCGCGGCGGAGCATCGCGCGGGCGGTGCCCCGGCTCAGGTCGCGCAGCCGGTCCAGGGCGGCCCGGTGGACGGGGCCGTCTACGTCCGGCAGGGCGAGCGGGGAGAGCTGCGCCATGCTCGCGGACAGCTCGCGCCAGGAGGATCCGGCGCCGTCGGGGGGTGCCGGTTCGCGTACGCCCAGGGTGTCCTCGGGGGTGTCGGTGGGGGTGTCGGTCGGGGTGTCGGTGAGGGTTTCGCCGGGGGAGCCACCGCCGTACCGCGCGAGGAGCCGCACGGTCGTCCAGTCGCGCCACGCGGCCTCGGGCGCGGCGTCCGGAGCGGGCGGAAAGATTCGCAGGGACTCGGCCACCGCCCGGGCGTCGCCGGGCCCGAAGGGCGCTCCGGCCAGCAGGGCGGGGGCGAACACGTCGGGTCCCAGCACCCGTACGGCCGCCAGTGCGACCTTGGGGTCGGGGGCTTCGTCCACCTGGGAGGCCACCACCGCCGGTTCCCCGGCGCCCCGCAGGGCGCCGAGGACACGGTCGGCCAGACTCTCCACCGCCGCGGCGTAGTCCGTGCGCGATGGGGTGTCCGGATTCGGCATCAGTGACCCACCTCTCTTGTTCGGTGTGTCATGTTATGCCGGTTCTGTTCGTTTCTGTCGCATCGTGCCGCTTCCTGTCGCATCCCGCTGTGGAGCGGTCGCGTCACTTCTCCCGCGGCTCCCTGGGGGAGAGCAGGAGCGCGAGCAGCAGCAGGCCGATCGCCTCCGGCGCCCACACGGGCGCGTCGCTGACCGGGGCCTCGCGCGTGGTCATCAGGTCGGCGACCATGTCCCGCTCGGCCGGAGCGGCGGGGGCAAGGGTGGTTCCCGTGGTGTGGGTGAGCATCTGGGTCCTCCTCGGTGGGATGCCAGGTGGATGTCGCCGCCCGGTGCGGGCGGCTTCACATATGACGTTACGTACGCACCGTTTGATGTGCATGCGCGCTTCCAATCCGCTTTGCGGGGTTCCGTGTTCCGTGTATGGGGCGGGAGGGGGCGGCTGACCACGGGGGACGAGTCGGGGCGCGCCGGCGGCCCGGGAGGGGCGGGCCCGGAAGGGCGGTCGAGTATTCACCCGTACGGAGTAGATGGACGAGGTGCGGAGCGGCCCGCACCCGCCACCCGGACGCGGCCTGCGGCCGGACCGTGTGCACCGCCGGTACGGGAGCGGTCGGGCGCGCCTTCGACGGCTGTCCGCCCCCGCGCCGGGTACGGGCGAGGCGGCCGGAGTGCTCCGGGAAACGGCGCCGGGTGTCCGGTATCCGGGCGCCGGCCGGCGCGAATTCACCGGATGTCCGGCGGGCCGTCAGGGAGGCGACCCGACGGCTGCATCCGGGCTTTTCCGGACGTACACCCCCCGTTCCCCGCGCTGTGGGCCGGCCCGCCGCGGACCGGGGAGGGGACGCAAGGGTTTTCCCCGTATCGGGGCCGGCCGGGGCGTTCCTATGGTCGGCGGCACCGGAGTTCCGGGCGGAACCGACGTCATGCCCCACCCCGCCCGGAACCCCGGTGCACCCCCGCACCAGGCACCCCCACTGCCCGGCCCGCCCGGGCAGCTTCGAAAGGAACCCCCCCGTGAAGGCCCCAAGGCGAAGACTGATATCAGTGCTGGCGGCGACCGCCACCCTCATGACCGGAGCCGCCACCGCGTCCGGCGCGACCGCGGCCCCGCAGTCGGGGGAGACCGCCACCGAGGCCGGCGAGCAGCGCACCGAACTCCCCGAGGCGCCCGCGGACGGTGTCATCGTCGCCTACCGCAACCGCACCGAGACCAAGGCCGCGAGTGCCTCCCCGAGCGCGGCCGAGTCCGACTCCGAGGCCAGGGCCGAGGCTCGGGCCAAGGGGAGGAAGACCGGGCAGAAGCTGAAGTTCGAGCGCCGCCTGGCCACGGGCGCGGCCCTGTACGAGGTGGAGGGCAAGACCTCGCAGGCCGAGATCAACAAGATCGTCAAGGCCTTCGAGAGCGACCCGGACGTCGCCTACGCCGAGCCCAACACCCGCATGTACGCGATGGCGACCCCCAACGACACGCGGTACGGCAGCCAGTGGGACCTCTTCGAGTCCACCGCCGGCATGCGCGTGCCCGGCGCCTGGGACAAGTCCACCGGCCGGGGCACCGTCGTCGCCGTCCTGGACACCGGCTACGTCGCCCACTCCGACCTCGCCGCCAACATCGTCCCCGGCTACGACTTCGTCTCCGACGCCACCAACGCGCGGGACGGCGACGGCCGCGACGGCAACCCCGCCGACGAGGGCGACTGGTTCAACGCCGGCGAGTGCGGCGCCACCTACGACAGCCCCTCCTCCTGGCACGGTACCCACGTCGCGGGCACCATCGCCGCGTCGACGAACAACGGCAAGGGCATCGCGGGCATCGCCTACAACGCGAAGATCCAGCCCGTCCGCGTGCTCGCCAAGTGCGGCGGCACCACCGCCGACATCGCCGACGCCATCACCTGGGCCTCCGGCGGCACCGTCTACGGCGTCCCGGCCAACCCCACCCCGGCCCACGTCATCAACATGAGCCTGGGCGGCGGCGGCACCTGCTCCAGCACCTACCAGAACGCGATCAACGGCGCCGTCGGCCGCGGCACCACGGTCGTCGTCGCGGCGGGCAACAGCAACACCAACGCCTCCGGCTTCGTCCCGGCGAACTGCTCCAACGTCGTCACCGTCGCCTCCAGTGACCGCCAGGGCAACCGGGCCTCCTACTCCAACTACGGTTCGATCATCGACATCACCGCCCCCGGCGGCGAGACCGCGGTCCGGACCAACGGCATCCTCTCCACGGTGGACTCCGGCTCCACCCGGCCCAGCGGCGAGAGCTACGCCTACTACCAGGGCACCAGCATGGCCGCCCCGCACATCGCCGGCCTGGCCGCGCTGATGAAGTCGGCCGACTCCTCGCTGAGCCCGGCCCAGATCGAGCAGCTGATCAAGTCCAAGGCCCGCACCCTGCCCGGCACCTGTAGCGGCGGCTGCGGCGCCGGCCTGGCCGACGCCGCCGCGACCGTCGCGGCCGCGGGCGGCGACAGCGGCGGCGGGGAGGACCCGGTCGGCGACACCTACACCAACAGCGCCAACGTCTCCATCCCGGACAACAGCACCACCGGTGTCACCTCCCCGATCGCGGTGAGCGGCCGCAGCGGCCACGCGCCGGCCGACCTCCAGGTCGCCGTCGACATCAAGCACACCTACCGCGGTGACCTGGTCATCGAGCTGGTCGCCCCCGACGGCCGCTACGCCACCCTCAAGGAGTCCGCCTACGACAGCGCCGACAACGTGATCGCCACGTACACCGTCGACGCCTCCTCGGTGCTCGCCAACGGCACCTGGAAGCTGCGGGTCAAGGACGTCTACGCCGGGGACACCGGCTACATCGACTCCTGGAGCCTGACCTTCTGACCTTCTGACCGAACCGACCGCGACCGACCGGGAGACCGGCCGGCCACCGGACCGGGGCCCGTCCACCCGACGGGGCGGGCCCCGCACGGTTCCCACCGACGGTCCCCGCCCCCACCGGGGATCTCCGGCCGCTGATCCGGACCGCCACCGAGACGGTCCGCACCGGCCGGCAAACCAGGGCCTGCCGGCGCTGCACCCGCCGGCAGGCCCTGACGGCTTCCCGGCGCCCGATCCACCGCGCCCGCACGGGAATCCACCGGAACCCGCGCCGGGCCCGCGCCGGAACCTCCGTCGAAAAACCGTCGAACGTCCACGCCGAAGACCATCGACCGGTAGCCCGTCTCCTCCGTATCCTCGCGGAGCACGGGCATGAACACGACCGGAGGCGGTGTATGGGTCTGGATCGGGAGGCCCCCCGTCCGGCGCTGGTCGGGCGCGGCGATCTGCTGGACCACCTGGAGCGGACCCTGCGCGACCACGGCAGGGTCGCCCTCACCGGCCCGCCGGGCATCGGCAAGACGGCCCTGGTCGCCGCCGTGGCCAGGCCTCGGGAACGCCGGGCGCGGGGAGAGACCGTCCTGTGGCTGGCCCCGGAGGAGGAGGACCGGGACATCCCCGGCGCCGGCGCGGCCGGACTGCTGGACGACATGCCCGAGGAGGTTCTGCGACAACTGCCCCGGCCGCAGCGCGCGGCCGTCGCCGTGGCCCGCCGCGAGACGGAGGCGCCCGCCGCCGGACAGGACCGCGTCGCCCTGCGGCTGGCCGTGGCCCAGGCACTGCGCCTGATCGCCGCCGGGGGGCCGGTGCTGCTGGTGGTGGACAACGCCCAGTGGCTGGACCCCGACAGCTCCGCCCTGCTCCGCTTCGCCCTGCACAAGGCGCCGCCCGCGGTACGGGCCCTGGTGGCGGAGCGGCAGCACACCAGCCCGCTGCACGCGGAGACCCTCTTCGGCCACACCGGCCCCCGCGTCGTCCACGTCCCGCCGCTGGGCGCCGACCACATCGCCGCGCTGCTGGCCGACCACGAACTCCCCGCCCGGCTGGCCGGCCGCATCCACCGGGCCGGCGGCGGCAACCCCAGGCTCGCCCTGGCCATCGGCCGCTCCCTGGCGGGCACCCGCACCTTCGTCCACCACGCCGACGAACTGCCGCCGGGCGGCGAGGCCCGCGCCGCCGCCCGCCGCATGCTGGCCGAGGTGCCGGCCGAGGCGCACCCCACCCTGCTGCTCGCCGCGCTGGCCACCGGACCGACCACGACCGTGCTGCGCAGGGCGGGCCGGACCTCGGCCGAGGCGGACCTCGCGGCCGCCGAGCGGGCCGGGCTGGTCACCGTCGGCGAGGACGGAGCGGTCGCCTTCACCGCCGAAGTGGTGCCCGCGACCCTGGCCGCCGAGGCGGACTGGGACGAGCGGGCCGCCTGCCACGCGGCCCTGGCCGAAGCCGTGGGAGACCCCGTGCAGGCCGTACGCCACCGGGCCCTGGCCTCCGATCCCCGCGACGCCGGCGCGGAGATCGCCGGGGAACTCGACCGGGCCCTGGAAGCCTGCCGCCGCCGGGGGGACCGGGCCCTGGCCGCCGAACTCGGCCTGCTCGCCGCCGAACGCACCCCCGCCGGGCACCCGGAGGAGGAGGTGGCGCGGCTGCTGGGGGCCGCCGCCGACGCGGCCGGCGCCGCCCGGCCCGACCTGTCCAGGCGGGCCGCCGACGCCATCCTCGCCCGCGACGTGCCGCCCGCCGCCCGGCTGAGCGCCCGGCTCGCCATCCTGGACACCGCGTTCCAGGGCCTCACCGACCTGGACGAGACCTTCTCCCACGCCCTGGCCGACGCCGGCGACGACCCGTCGATGCGCGCGGCCGTGCTGGTCCGGCTGGTGTGGAAGCAGCAACTGGCCGACGGCGACAGCGCCGCGGCCCGCGCCACCGCCGAGGAGGCGTACCGTCTGGCCCTGGCCGCCGGGGACCGGGGGACCGCCGTACTGGCGGCCACCGCCCGCGCCCGCATCAGCCGTGCCCTGGGCGAGCCCGAGGCCGAGGCGCACACCGAGGAGGCCCTGACCGTGTGGCGGGAGGGGCTCCCACCCGCGCTGCGCAACGGGCCGCGGCTGCTCGCCTGCCGCCACGCCCTGTTCGACGACCGGCTCACCGAGGCGCGCGAGGGACTGCTCGCCCTGCTGCCCGAACTCGAACGGCTGGGAACCACCGAGGACCTGGTGGTGGCGCTGCGCTCGCTGGCCGAGGTCGAGGCCCGCCAGGGACAGTGCGCCGCGGCCCTCGCCCACGCCCGCCGCGCGGTGTCCATCGCGCTGGAGGCCGGCTTCTCCCCGGGGCCGCTGTGGTACAGCGCGGCGCTGGCCGAGACCGCCGGCGGCAGCTTCCGGCGCGCGGCCGACTACGCCCGCCGCAGCCTGCGCGCCTCCCAGGAGGAGGGCGACCAGGTCTTCGTGCACTGCTCCCTGTACGCGCTGGGGCGCGTACAGCTCGCCATGGGCGAGACCGCCCTGGCCCTGGAGACGCTCGGCGGCATCCGCGACCTGCCGATCACCGCCCTGGCCACCGACCCGTCCGTCCTGCGCTGGCACGAGGAGCTGGCCGAGGCGTACGTGGCCGGCGGGGAGCCGGAGAGGGCCGCCGACCTGCTGGCGGAGGTCACCCCGGTGGCGCGGCGGCTGGGGCGCACCACCGTGCTGACGGCGCTGGACCGGGTCCGCGGCCAGTACCTGGCGGCCACCGGCGATCCGGACGCGGGGGCGGAGCTGCTGCGGGAGACCGCCGACCGCTTCACCGCGCACGGGCTGCCCATCGAGGCCGGACGCACCCTGCTGGCGCTGGCGCGCACCGAGCGGCGCCGCAGGCGCCGGGCGGCCGCGCAGGCCGTACTGCGCGAGGCGGCCGGGGTGTTCGACCGTGCCGGGGCCCGGCCCTGGGCGCGGCTGGCCGGCGGCGCCCCGCCGCGCGGCGGGGCCGAACCGTTCCCCGGCGGGCCGGCCGGGTTCACCGAGCGGCTCACCGAGGCGGAGCGGCGCCTGGCCCTGCTCGTCGGGCAGGGGGCGAGCAACCAGGAGGCGGCGGCCAGGCTCTTCCTCAGCGTCAAGACCGTCGAGGCCCGGCTGACCCGCATCTACCGCAAGCTCGGCGTCCGCGGCCGGGCGCAGCTCGCCGTGGTGGTGCGCGACGACTGACCGGCGCGGCCCCCCGGTTTCCGCCCGGCCCGTGTGAGCCGCTCCGTACGAGCCGGTCTCCAGCGGTGCTGAAGCCGGGCGCGGCAGCGTGGTGGCGATCGCGCCGCCGGCCTTCGGCGGCGCAGGCCGTCATCGAAGGGAGTCGCCGTGTCTCAGGCGGTCCAGGCAGTCAGGAGCAAGGTCACCGGGGACCTCTACGCGGAGGTGCAGACGTTCTACGCGCGGCAGATGCGCCGCGTGGACGCCCTGGACATCGAGGGTTTCGCGGACACCTTCACCGACGACGGCGTGGTGGTGCACGCCAACGGCGAGCGGGCGCAGGGCCGGGAGCGGATGGTCGCGGGCATGCGGGCGAACCTGCCGCGCTACCGGGACATCGCCGTCCGGCACTGGTTCGACCACCTGCTGATCGAGACCGACCCCGCGGACGAGGACACCCTGCGGGTGTCGTACTACACGCTCGTCACCCAGACCGACCGGGAGGGGAAGGTCTCCTTCCAGCCGACCTTCACCGTCGACGACGTGCTGGTGCGGCGCGACGGCGAACTGCTCACGCGGTCGCGGGTCATCCACCGCGACACCCCCGTGGAGCTCCCCGCCTCCTGAGGCGCCCCGGTCCGCGCGGCGCGCGGTACGGCACACGGCACCACGGCGGTGGCCCCCCGAATCCCATCGGGGGGCCACCGCCGTGGTGCCGTGCGGCGCCCGCACCGCCGCCGCTCGCGCACCCTTTCGTTTTCGTTCCGGGGCTCCGCGGGGCCCGTCAGTCGATGCCCCGCCAGATGTGCGGCTCGGATGCGTCCTCCTCCTCTCCGGCCAGCAGGGGAACGGGGATGTCCCAGAAGTCGTGGTTCAGGGGCTCACGCTCCGGCGCATCGG
Organism: Streptomyces mangrovi; assembly: GCF_900114215.1. Lineage (GTDB taxonomy): Bacteria > Actinomycetota > Actinomycetes > Streptomycetales > Streptomycetaceae > Streptomyces > Streptomyces barkulensis. The sequence goes on from NZ_FOSG01000020.1 coordinate 94,416, forward strand.
TGATCATCCTCATCTCCTCCCCACCGGATCCGGCACGCCGCCTCAGGCGTGGCAGTCCGGCAGTCCTCCGTGGTACGCGACCATCTCCCCGAAGGGGCCGGCCACGTCCATCCGCGCCCCCGGCGGCAGCCCCTCCAGCTCCGCGCGGGCGCGGTGCAGATTCCCGACCAGGCGCTCGGGGTCGAGCAGTGGGGCGAAGCCGCCCAGGTCCGCGCGGCGCGCCGCCTCCAGCGGGGGGAGCCCGTCGCGCACGGACTCCTCCGCGATCCGCAGCAGCCATCGCAGATACGCCTCGGTGGCGTCCAGCAGCTCCGGTCCGCCCACCGGCCCGTGGCCGGGGACCACCACGCGCGGGGCGAGGGCCCGCATCCGCTCCAGCGCCCGCAGCGAACCGGTCACCGAACCCATCAGCACGAACGGCGTCACCCCCGACCAGACCAGGTCGCCGGTGAACAGCACACCGCGCTCGGGCACCCACGCCACCGTGTCGTCGGCGGTGTGCGCGGGGCCCAGGTGCAGCAGCTCCACGCGCAGGCCCCCGGCGTGGAGGGTGAGCCCGTCGCGGAAGGTCAGCGTCGGCAGGGTCAGCGGGATCTCGCCCCACTCCACCCCCGGCCACAGCCCGCACAGCCCCAGCCCCGCCTCGGCGCTGTCGGCGCGGGTGCCCTCGTGCGCGACGACCACCGCCCTTGGTGTGAACAGGCTGTTGCCGAAGGTGTGGTCGCCGTGGAAGTGGGTGTTGACGACGACGCCCGGTCCGCCCGGGGCGACCCGTTCCGCCTCCCGGCGCAGCAGCCGGGCGCGGGACTCGGTGGCCGCGGTGTCGATCAGGACGGGCGGACCCTCGCCGCCGGGCCGGCCCGTCACCAGGCCCGCGTTGTTCAGGCACCAGCCGCCCGGCGGCTGGACGAAGGCGTGGACACCGTCGGCGACCTCCTCCAAGGCGGGGGCGGCGGTGATCGGGGAGGCTGCGGTCGGGTGGGCGGTGATCGGGGAGGCGGTGCTCCCGATCGCCGCCGTGGGCGTGGCCATCGGTTCTCCGTCCGTGTGTCGAGGGGGCGTGTGCCGGGGCGCTCAGCGGAGCGAGGCGTACCGGCCCCGGTGGAACAGCAGGGGGCGGGCGCCGGGCTCGGAGCTCAGCGCCACCACCTGCCCGACGAGCAGCACATGGTCGCCCGCCTCGTGCTCGGCGTGCAGCAGGCACTCGAAGGAGGCCGACGCCGAGGGGACGACAGCGTTGCCCGTGATCCCCTCCACCGCGCCGATGCGCCGCATGGCCTCCTCGCCCACGGGCCGGTCCGGCCGGGCGAACTCCCCCGAGAGCAGCCGGTGTTCCTCGGCCAGTACGTTCACGGCGAAGCCGCCGCCGGCCGCCACCCGCGGCCGCATCCTGCCGTCCCGCTTCACCGAGACCAGCAGCAGCATCGGGTCGAGGGACACGGAGGTCAGGCTGTTGAGGGTCATCACGGAGAGGGTGTCCCCGCTGCCCTGGGTCAGCAGCGTGACGCCGGTGGGGAAGCACCCCATCGCCGTGCGGAAGGAGCTGATGTCGGGCTCGGGCCCGGCAAGCAGTGTGGTGCCCGTGTCGGTCATGGTCCCGGCTCCGTCTCTGCGCGCCCGTCCCCGGTCCGCGCTGTCGTTGGCTGGTGGGGCCGCCGGCCGGTCGTCGGCCGGCCGGCTGGTCGCGGCGGGTGGGCGGGTCAGTAGTTGCCGAGACCGCCGCAGACGTTGAGCGCCTGCGCGGTGATGGAGGCGGCGATGTCGGAGGCCAGGTAGCCGACCAGGCCGGCGACCTCCTCCGGGGTGGAGTAGCGGCCCAGCGGGATCTTCGCCTGGAACTTCTCCAGGACGTCCTCCTCCGTCACGCCCCAGTGGCCCGCGTAGCCCTGGCGCACGCGCTGGGCCATGGGGGTCTCGACGTAGCCGGGGCAGACGGCGTTCACGGTGATGCCGGTCTTCGCCAGCTCCTTGCCGGCGGCCTTGGTGAAGCCGATGACCCCGTGCTTGGAGGCGGAGTACGGCGCGGCGAGCTCCACGCCCTGCTTGCCTCCGGTGGAGGCGATGTTGATGATCCGGCCCCAGTCCCCCTCGCGCATCCGGCCGGTGCTCAGCACCTCGCGGGTGACGCGGAAGGTGCCGTTGAGATTGGTGTCGATCACGTCCAGCCAGAGGTCGTCGGGCATCTCGGCGGTGACGCCGCCGCCGCCCCGGCCGGCGTTGTTGACCAGGATGTCGACACGGCCGTACTCGGCCACCGCCGCGGTCACCGCCTGGCGCACCTGCTCGGTCGAGGAGACGTCGCAGACCGTGCCGGACACCTCCAGACCCTCCGCGCGCAGCCGCTTCACCACGGCCTTCACGCTCTCCTCGGCACGCGCCACGCCGAACACCGCGACGCCCTGCCGGGCCAGCAGCTCGGTCACGGCGAGTCCGATGCCGCTGGTGGCGCCGGTGACGAAAGCGACCCGGCGTCCCGTGCCTGTCCCCGCGTCTGTCATCGTGCTCTCCCGTATCCGTAGGGGCTTGGGTGACGACGACCGTGACCGGCGCACCTTGCGGGTCTCTCGACTCCTCCTGGAGACCTCCCGGGAGGGAAGGGTTCCAGCGGTGCTCGACACCCGGTCGAGCACCGCCCGTGAGGGTGGGCCCGTCCGTTGTGCGCGACCAGGCGCCACCCCAGGCGCCGTCCCAGGAGCGAGGAGGAGCCCATGCCCGAGCAGACGATCCCGGACGTGCGGAAGTCGGTGACCGTGGCGGCCACGGCCGAGGAGAGCTTCAAGGTCTTCACCGGGCGCCCCGCCGACTGGTGGCCCCCGTCCCACGTCCTGCTGAAGAAGGAGCGCGCCGGCCTCGCCTTCGAGCCGCGCGTCGGCGGCCGCTACTACGAGTGGGACGTGGAGGGCAACGAGATCGCCTGGGGCCGCGTCCTGGAGTGGGACCCGCCGCGTCGGCTGGTGATGACCTGGCGGATCGACGGCAACTGGCAGTCCATCACCGACGACGAGCGCGCCAGCGAGATCGAGGTCGACTTCACGCCGGTCGACGCGGGCACCACGAAGGTGGAGCTGGCCCATGTGAAGCTGCACAAGCACGGCGAGGGCGCGCGGCGCATCTTCCAGGCGCTGGACGGCCCGAGCCCGGGCGAGACCCTGGAGCGCTTCGGAAAGCTGTTCTGACCGCGGGTTCCGGGCGCTCCGGGCGCGCCCGTCCGGCGGTGACGGGCGGTGCGCGCCGGGCCCGGGCCGGGGTCCAGTGACGGTGCAGCGGCCTTCGAGGCGGGGTGCGCAAGCTGGCCCGGCCAACGAAGGCCCTTCACCACAGGAGGTCACCAGGATGCCTGCCGACACACTGCCGGACACCCTGCCGGACGTAACGCCGGACGCACTGTCGGACGTACCGCCGGACACACTGTCGGACGCCGGACTGGCGGTGGCCGCGGAGAAGCTGCGGATCCTCGCGGCCCGGGACGCGGCCGTGGCCGACACCTCCCGTGCGCTGACGCCCGAGGTCGTGGCGGCGCTGCGGGAGTCCGGCTTCGCCCGCCACTTCGTGTCCTCCCGGTGGGGCGGCTCCGAGGGGTCGTTCGCCGAGCTGACCCGTGCCGTGATGACGGTCGGCGAGGGGTGCGCGGCCACCGCCTGGTGCGCCTCGCTGAGCGCCTACTCGGCCCGCTTCGCCTCGCACCTGCCCGAGGAGGGCCACCGCGCCCTGTGGGGCGCCACGCCCGACACCGTCATCGCCACCGCCCTGATGCCGGCCGGCCGGGCCACCCCCACCGAGGGCGGCTGGCGGCTGGGCGGCCGGTGGAGCTACGTCAGCGGAGTCGACTTCGCCGACTGGGCGCTGGTGTGCGCCGCGGTGGCCGGCGGCGAGGGCCCGCCGAGGATGCGCTTCTTCGCGCTGCCCGCCGGTGACTACACGGTCGTGGAGAGCTGGGACAGCGTCGGGATGCGGGCCACCGGCAGCCACACCGTGGTGGTCGAGGACGCGTTCGTGCCCGCGCACCTGTCCTTCGACCGCACCGACATGCTCACCGGCCGCAACGCCGGCTCGCACCTGCCCTCCCACAACGTGCCCTTCCAGGCGGTGGGCGGTCTGACGTTCATCGCCCCCGTGGTCGGGGCGGCGGCCGGGGCGCTGGAGGCGTGCGCGGCGACCGTCACCGGGCGCCGGCGCAACCCGTCCAATGAGATCAAGGTGGTGCGCGCCTCCGGCCGCATCGACGCCGCCCGGCACCTGGTGGAGCAGAACGCCGAGGTCATCGACGAGCGGGCGTTCACCCCCGCGCTGATGGCCCGCAACGAGCGGAACGCCACGTTCGCCGCGGAGATCGTCAACGAGGCCGTCACCCTGCTGATCCGCGCCGCCGGCACCGGCGGACTGGACGAGGGCCGCCCGCTGCAGCGGTTCTGGCGGGACATCACCTCGGCGACCAGCCATGTCGCGCTCCAGTACGACACCGCCGCCCGCAAGAACTACTCGGCCGTCCTGCTCGGCCCCGAGGAGGAGTGAGACGGGCGGGGCCCGTGCGGGGGCGGAGCCTCCGCGGCCCCGCCGTCGCGCGCTCCGCCACACCCGCCCGCGCCCGCCGGCGCGGTCTCCCGCCCGCTCCCACGGAGGTGCCACCTTGTCCGTCTCACCCGTCGAATCCCCCGCCGAACCCCTCGCCGACCCTCTCGCCGGCCCCCTCGCGGAGTCCGCCGCCGGGGCCGAGGCCTCCGCCTCGGCCGCGGCCGGCTGCCCGGTCGCCCACGGGGGGATGGAGACCTACCCCTTCCCCGGATCGTCGTACCGGGGCCCCGACCCGCGCTACGCGAAGCTGCGCACCGAGCAGCCGGTGGTGAAGGTCCACACCGCCGGAGGCGTGGACGCCTGGCTGGTCACCCGCTACGAGGACGTGCGCGAGCTGTCGGCCGACCCCCGGCTCAGCCGCGCCCTGGCCTGCGGGCCGGGCGCGCCGCGCATCGGCGGGACGATGCACACCACCCCCGAGATGATCATCTCGCTGGACTCGCCCGAGCACTCCAGGCTCCGCAAGCTGGTGGCCGGCGCGTTCACCCTGCGCCGCGTCCAGCGGATGCGGGACGGCGTCCAGCGCGTCGCCGACGAACTGCTCGACGACATGCTGGCCAAGGGCGGCACGGTCGATCTGGTCCAGCAGCTGGCGCTGCCGCTGCCGCTGACCGTCATCGGCGAACTGCTGGGCGTGCCGTCGAAGGACCTGCGCGACTTCGAGAAGTGGGCCCGCGCGTTCGCCACCGTCGACGACCGCGCCGGCGGCGAGGAGTCGCTCAACGGCCTGGCCAAGCTGAGCGAGTACATCGTCGGGCTGATCGCCGACAAGCGGGCGGACCCGGCCGACGACATGCTCTCCGAACTGATCACGGCCCGCGACGACGGCGACCGGCTCAGCGAGGAGGAGCTGGTCACCTTCGGCTTCACCCTGATCGGCGCCGGCTTCGACACCACCGCCAACCAGCTCGCCAACTCCGTGCTGGCCCTGCTGGCGCACCACCGCGAGCAGTGGCTGTGGCTGGCCGAGGACCCCGGGCGCATCCCCGTGGCGGTCGACGAACTGCTGCGCCACGTCAATCTGTTCGCCACCGACACCACCGGTTTCCCGCGCATCGCCGCCGCCGACGTCGAGGTCGGCGGGGTGACGATCGCCAAGGGGGACGCGGTGCTGCTGGCGCTGGCGTCGGCCAACCGCGACGAGGCCGTCTTCGCCGACCCCGACCGGCTCGACCTGGCCCGCTCCCACAACCCGCACATCTCCTTCGGCCACGGCGTCCACCACTGCCTGGGCAAGCACCTGGGCCGGATGGAGATGGAGATCGCGATCGAGGGACTGGTGCGCCGCTTCCCCGGCCTGCGGCTCGCCGTGCCCGAGGAGGAACTGCCCTGGCACACCGGCGAGATCAACCACACCCTCACCTCCCTGCCGGTCACCTGGGGGGAGTGAGCCCCCGCGGCCGCACGGCGGCCACCGCGGACGTGACGGAGCCGGGCCCGGACGCTGGGATCAGCGTCCGGGCCCGGCTCCGTCGAATCGCCGCACGGGAGCCGCGTCAGCCGGCGTCGGCCACCGGGCCCATCACGGCGAAGCGCGCGCCCTGGTCGTCCGAGAGCAGGGCGGAACGGCCGAACGGGCTGTCCATGGGCTCGCGCCGGACCTCCCCGCCCAGGGAGTGGACCGTCTCCGCGGCCTTGTCGCAGTCCTCGACGGAGAAGTACACCAGCATGTGCGCCGGGAGGTCGGCGGGCTGGTACGGCCCCATCTGGAGGCGGGCCGCGACCGGCTGCGGGCTGCCGGGCAGCGAGAAGAGCTTGAAGTCGAACTCCGTGCCCTCCGAGACCTGCTGACCCTGATAGCCCAGGACGGTCTCGTAGAAGGGGTCGACGCGCTCCTTGTCGCGCGTGTAGACCTCGGGCCAGAAGAACGAGCCGGGCGCGCCGTGGAGGTCGAAGCCCGCGTGGCCGTCCGCCTGCCACAGGCCGAAGACCGTGCCGCCCGGGTCGGTGGCCAGCAGGCTGGTGCCCATGCCGGGCACCACCGACGGCCCGGCGACGACCCGGCCGCCGGCCTCCCCGATCCGGTCCGCGGCGCCGGCCGCGTCCGCCGAGGCGAAGTACAGGTTCCACGCGCCCGAGGCGCCCTCCGGGTCCGCGGCCAGCGCCCCCACGGTCTTGCCGTCGCGCAGCGCCACCACGGAGGCACCGTGGCCGGTGTCGTGGTACGTCCAGCCGAACAGCTCGCCGTAGAAGCGCTTCGCCGCCTCCAGGTCGGGCACCGTCGCGTCCACCCAGCAGGGGAACCCTGCCTCGAAAGCGGTCACGTCCCGCTCCTCTCCATCACGTCGTGTCCTCGTCGTGCACGGCACGTCCTGCGGTCGTCCGGACGCTATCCGCGGGCGCTCGAGCGGCGGACGAGAAGCGCCCGTGCCCGGCTCGCGGGGAGCCGGGCACGGGCGGTGCGCGGTGCGCGGGGTGCGGACGGGCGCGGGACGGCGGGCTCAGCCGAGCCGGGTGCCCCGCGCCGAGACCGTGACGGGGCCGAAGACGGTGCCGTCCTGCTCCAGCACGGTGAAGGCGGTGGCGGTCGTGGCGAAGGCGTTGCCCGACAGCCTGCCCAGGTGGACGGCGTGCACGGTGCCGGGGAAGACGCCCTCGGCGGGCTCCGAGGGACCGGGGTGGGTCACGTAGAAGGAGAAGGCGCTCTTGCCGCGGGCCGTCCAGTAGCCGGTGCCCGGGTACTGCGGCACACCGTTCTCGTCGGGCGTGCCGTCGGTCGTCACGGTGCGGTCGTCGTGGAAGACGAAGCGCGAGACGGCGGTGGTGGCGTCCGGGCCGGTGCCGACGGTGACGGCCACCTCCCAGGCGCCGGTGATCGCCGGGCCCCGGCCGTGCGCCCGGGCCTGGTCGGAGTCGGCGGCCGTGACCAGCAGGCCGGCGAACACCGTCAGGACCGCGAACCAGACGGCGAGTACGCGCGGCGGGACGCGTCGTCGCGTGCCGGAGGCGGAGTGGGCGGCGGTGGCGGGCGGGATGGTCGCTGTGTCAGGCATGGACTGGCCTCTCTGCGTGCTGTGCGTGCTGTGCGTGCTGTGCGTGCTGTGCCGGTGGTGAGGGCCGCTGCTGTGCGCGGGCCCTGAGATCGAAGCCGGGGCGGGCGACGTCCTGCGGCGTCAGGTCCGTGCCCGAGGCGAGGAGGCGGCGCGAGATGCCGTGGTCGGCGGGCCGGTTGACGGACTCCACGCCGGTCAGGCGCCCGGCGCGGAAGCAGAACACCGAGAAACGCCCGGCGGCCGGGTCGCCGGCGACCACCGCCTCGTCGTGGCCCGCGGTGAGCCCGGCCATCTGGAGCCGCAGCCCGTACTGCTCCGACCAGAACCACGGGACCGCGGTGTACGGCCCGGTCTCGCCCAGGATGTCGGCCGCCACGCGGCGGGCCTGGTCGGAGGCGTTCTGCACCGACTCCAGGCGGATGTGCCGCCCGGTCCACGGACTGGGGAAGCGGGCGCAGTCGCCGACGGCGTACACGTCCGGATCGCTGGTGCGCAGCCGCGGGTCGACGATGACGCCGTCGCCCACCAGCAGTCCGGCGGCGGTGGCGAGTTCGACGTTGGGCAGTGCGCCGATGCCGGCCACGACCAGATCGGCCGCCAGGCGCTCGCCGCCGTCCAGCTCCACCACCCGTACGTGCCCGGGGTCCTCGGAGCCGGTGCCGCCGTGCAGCGCCACCACCTCGCGGCGCGTCAGGACGCGGACGCCCTGCCCGCGGTGCTCGGCCGCGACGTGTTCCGAGACGGCCCCGGTGACCGCCCGGGACATGACCCGCGCGGCCGCCTCGACGACCGTGACCCGGTGGCCGAGCGTGCGGGCGGTGGCGGCCAGCTCCAGGCCCAGGAAGCCCGCGCCGACCACCACCACGTCCAGCTCCCGGCCACCGGTGAGCCGGTGGCGCAGCGCGTCGGCGTCGGCCAGGGAGCGCAGGGTCCGCACGCCCTCCAGGTCCGCCCCGGCCACGGGCAGGCGGCGCGGCCGCGAGCCGGTCGCCAGAACCAGGCGCCCGTAGGGCAGTTCACGGCCGGAGTCCAGCTCCACGGTCCTGCGGTCCCGGTCGATCCCGGCCGCCCGGTCGCCGCGGACCAGATCGATGTCGAGGGCGGAGAAGAAGTCGTCGGGCCGCAGTTCGAGGCCGGCCCGGTCCACCGTCCCCAGCAGATAGCCCTTCGACAGCGGCGGACGCTGGTAGGGCAGCGCGGTCTCCTCCGCGACCAGTGTGATGCGGCCGGAGAAGCCGCGGGCGCGCAGCGCCGCGACGGTCTCCACGCCGCCCTGGCCCGCGCCGACGACGACCACGTCCGGCGCGCCGGGCTCCCCGGCGGTTCCTCCCGCCGTGCCCCGCGCCGTTTCCTCCGTCGCCCCGGCCATCAGCTCTGCGCCTCCGGCAGGTGCACCACCAGGCCGTCGATCTCCTCGGAGACCGGGAGCTGGCAGCTGAGGCGGCTGTTGTCGCGGCGGGGACAGGCGGTGCCGTACAGCACCTCGTCCTCGGACTCGTGGATCTCCGGCAGCGGCAGCGTGTTGGCCTCGTCGACGTAGACGTGGCAGGTTCCGCACTGGGCGGAGCCGCCGCACTGGGCCTCGATGCCGTCGATGTTGTTGATCTTGGCGCCGCGCATGACCGTGTTGGGCGCCGCCACGTCGACGATGGTCTCGGTGCCGTTGGGATGCTTGTAGGTGATCTTGGCCATGGCGCTCTCCTCGGCGAAATCGGCCGGCCGCACATCGGTAGGCAGCGAACGGTGGCAGCGGTGTCTGGGGGCGCACTGGGAGCGCGCTGGAGCGCTTCTGGAGCACGACGGAGGCGGGGCCGGAGCACGGTGCGGCCGGGGACCGGGCGCACGGACGGGCTCGACCGGGCCGCTACCGGCCGTCCACCCCGCCGCCGCAGCGTCGCCGCATGACCACCTGGACACCGCGCGCATCGGGCACCACCGGCAGGGACACCAGAGCGGACGGCGGGAGGGGCGGACGGCTCGGCCTCGTGCTGTTCGCCTGCTGCCTGGGACAGTTCATGAACGTGCTCGACGCCTCGGTGGTGAACGTGGCCCTGCCCGTCATCGCGGAGGAACTGGGCTTCGAGAGACACACCCTGCAGTGGGTCAACAACGCCTACACCATCGCCGTCTGCGGCTTCCTGCTGCTCGGCGGCCGGCTCGCCGACCTGTTCGGCCAGCGCCGCGTCTTCCTCTTCGGCGTCACCCTGTTCACACTGGCCAGCAGTGTCGGCGGGGCGGCGGACGACCCGGTCACGCTCGTGCTCGCCCGCGCCTTCCAGGGACTGGGCGCGGCCGTCATGGCCCCGGCCACCCTCACGGTGCTGGGCACCACGTTCACCGAACCCGCCGCCCGCGCCAGGGCGTTCGGGATGTGGAGCGCTGTCTCCGGAGTCGCCGGGGCGGCCGGGGTGCTGGTCGGAGGCGTGGTCACCCAGTGGTTCTCCTGGCGCTGGGTACTGCTGATCAACGTGCCCCTGGGCCTGCTGCTGCTGGCCGCCGTGTACTGGGCCGTCCCCGGGACCGGGGCGCGGCGGGACGGGCCGGGCGGAAGGAAGGGCCTGGACCTGCCGGGCGCGCTGGCCGTCACCTGCGGCCTGATGGCCACCGTCCACGGCGTCGCCGCCTCCGGCGCCCACGGCTGGGACTCACCGCGGGTCTGGGGGACGACGGCGGCAGGCGCGGCCCTGCTGGGCCTGTTCGTGCTCCACCAGGCCCGGTTCGCCCGGCACCCCCTGGTGCCGCTCGGCGTCTTCCGCAACCGGTCGCTGACCGCCGCCAACCTCGTCGCCTTCTTCGGTATCGCGGCCCTCTTCAGCACCTTCTACTTCTTCACCCTGGTCCTCCAGCAGGTGCTCGGCTACAGCCCGCTGCGCACCGGGCTGAGCTATCTGCCGATGTCCCTGGGCATCGCCCTCGGCGGCTGGGGCATCGCCTGGACGGTGCCCCGCACCGGCCCCCGGCCGGTGCTGCTGGGCGGGCTGTCGCTGTCGTGCGCCGGGCTGCTGTGGCTGTCGGGGGTGGACGCCGGCTCCGCCTACACGGCCGACGTCCTCGGCCCCGCCCTGCTGCTGGGCTTCGGCATGGGCGCCGTCCTCAACGCGACGACGAACGCCGCCACCGCCGGGGTGCCCGCCCGCGACGCCGGACTGGCCTCGGGCCTGCTGAACACCACCCGCCAGCTCGGCAGCGCGGCCGGCCTGGTGACCCTGGCCGCCCTCTCCACCGCCCGCGCGGACCGCGAACTCGCCGGCGGGGCGGCCCTGGAGGACGCGCTCGCCTCCGGCTACGGACTGGCCCTGACCGGCGCCGCGCTGTTCACCGCCGCGGGACTGCTGGCCGCCCTCGCCGTACCGGGCCGGGGGACTCCGGTCCAAGGGCACTCCGGTCCAAGGGCGCTCCAGCCGTCTTCGAGACGGTGACGGGACGCTGGCGCCCTGACGAGAACGGAGGTTTCCGATGGCGACCAATCCGCCCGTAACGGCGGGCGCCGACGCGCTGCGCGCGTTCGGTTCCCAGCGGCCGCAGTGGACGGTCCGCACGCCCGGCGGCACCGACGGACCCGAGGACCCCGAAGGCACCGGCGAGGGGAGCGGGGGGAGCGGCACCGGGGCCCGGGTGGAGTACGCGACCATCGAGGTCCCCCGCGACTACGCCGACCCGGAGGGTGAGCGCGTCACCATCGCCCTCAGCCGCCGCCGGGCCACCGACCCCGCCCGCCGCCGCGGCGTCCTGCTGGCCGTCAACGGCGGGCCCGGCGGGGACTGGGGCCTGGGCCGCGAGCTGCCGGGCAAGTACGAGGGCGGCCCCGTCCACGAGGTCTACGACCTCATCGGCTTCGACCCGCGCGGCACCGGGGACTCCACCCGCCTGTACGCCGAGGTCACCGTCCCCGCCGCCCCCTTCGACTCCCGGCCCCCGGACTCCGCGTTCGAGGCCCTGGCCGAGGACATGCGGCTGCGCGAGCTGGCCTGCGAGCGGGCCGGCGGCGAACTGCGCCGCCACATCAGCACCCGCAACACCGCCCGCGACATGGACGTCATCCGCGCCGTCCTCGGCGAGGAGCGGATCAGCTTCGTGGGCTACGCCTACGGCGCGTACGTCGGCGCCGTCTTCGGCAGCATGTTCCCCGACCGCCTGGACCGCAGCGTGCTCGACTCCTGCGTCCACCCCGGGTGGACCTGGCGCGAGCAGTTCCTGTGGCAGGGCGACGCCGTCCGGCGCAACGTCGACCGGTGGGCCGGGTGGACCGGCGAGCGCGACGGTCACTTCGGCCTGGGCACCGGACCCGAGCAGGTGCTCGCCGTGGTGGAGGAGGTCGTCGCGCGCCTGGACGAGCAGTGCGACACACCGCGGTTGCGCACCCTCCTCGACGGCGCGGTGGGCAACCGCGCGACCGACCGGAGCAGATGGGAGGAACTGGGCCTGCTGGTGGCGGGACTGCGGGAGGCGACCGCCGCCGGCGACCTGGACCGCTGCCACGAGCTCCTGGCCGAACAGGGCACCTGGCGGCCCGAGGACAGCGAGGGCGACCTGCGCGTCGGCGTTCTGGAGGCCATCACCCTGGAACACGCCTGGCCCGCCGACCTGGAGGTCTACCACCAGGACATGCGCGACTTCCGCGAGCGGTTCCCCTACGGCTACGGCGTGCTGCGCGCCCAGCCGTGGGTCGGCGCGTTCCGCACCTTCACGGCACCGGAGGAGCCCACCCGCATCACGCGCGACGGCTACCCGGCGGGCCTGGTCGTCCAGGCCGACGGCGATCCGCTGGATCACTACGAGGGCGGCGTCGCCATGGCCGGGCTGCTCGGCCACACCCTGCTCACCGTGGAGGACTCCGGCGACCACGAGGTCTACGCCCTGGCCGGCAACCCCGGCGTCGACGCCCATGTCGAGCGCTATCTGACCGACGGCGTCCTCCCGCCCCCGGGCACCACCTGCCCGGGCACGGTCTCCCGCCCGGACGTCCCGGCGGATGCCCCGGCGGACGTTCCGCCGGGCGTCCCGGCGGGCGTCTGACCCGCCCGGGGCGGCGCTACGGTGGGGCTCCGTTCTCGGAGGGAGAGGGGGACCGACCGTGAAGTACCCGTATCCGTACCCGTGTTCGCGCGGTCCGGTAGCCGGGCCGCGCGGATGGGCGCGGCCCGGCGGGAGGGCCCGGAGGGCCGCAAGGGGGACCGTCCGGTGAGCCGGCCGCGGATCCTGCTGACCGGAGCGACGGGGTTCATCGGCTCCAGGGTGCTGCGCACGCTGCTGGGGGAGGGAACGGCCGACGGGCCGGCGGCCTCCGTGCGGGCCCTGGGCCGCACCGTGCCGTCCGGCGCGCCGGACGTCCCCGGGCTCTCGTGGACGCGGGCGGATCTGGGCGATCCCTCCTCGCTGCGGGGCGCGGCCCGCGGGCAGGACGTACTGGTCCACCTCGCCTCGCGGATCACCGGGAGCGAGGCGGAGTGCGCGGCGGTCAACGTGCGCGGCACCGCGGCCCTCGTGGAGGAGGCGCGCGAGGCCGGGGTGAGGAGGATCGTCCACCTGTCCACCGCCGCGGTCTACGGGCCGGGCCCGCACCGGGGCATCGGCGTGGGCGAGACCGAACCCGCCCCGGTGTCCGCCGCGAGCGTCACCCGGCTGGCCGGGGAGGAGCCCGCCCTCGCGGCGGGCGGTGTCGTGCTCCGCCCCAACCTCGTGCTCGGGGCGGGCGACCGGTGGGTGGTGCCGGCCCTCGCCGAACTGCTGGAGCGCGTGCCGGCCCGCTGGGACGGCGGCGCCGCGCTGGTGTCGATGGTGGACGCCGGCGACCTGGCCCGGCTGGTGACCGCCCTGGCGTGCTCGCCCGGGGAGCCGCCGGCCGGTGTGTACCACGCCGGCCACCCGCGGCCGGTGCGCCTGCGCGACCTCATGGACCGCCTGGCGTCGCTGGGCGTGCTGCCCGGGGTCTTCGAGGACCTGCCCTGGGAGGACTGCCTGCGGCGGCTGCGGGAGACACCGGGCACGGTGGACGAACGCCGGTTCGCCCTGCTGGGGCTCGACCACTGGTACCGCAGCGACGAGGTCTGGCGGGTCGCGGGCTGCCCCGCCGGCCCGGGACCGCTGGCGCGGCTGGAGGAGGCCGCGCCCTGGTACCGCGGCCTGCTCGCCGGACGGCGGGCGGACCGGGACGGCCGCTGAACAGGCACCGCGACGAGCGCTGCACGGCCGGTCCGGCCGGCCCCTCCGGCAGGGGGCCGGCCGGACCGGCCGGGACCGCGTGCGGGGCGGTGCCTCCGGGAGGGGCCGGTCAGGCGGGCTGAAGGGCCGGCACGCGCGACATGGCCGTGACCGTGGTGGTGAAGACCGCCTCACCGTCCTGGTGCGCGGTGACGCGGACCGTGTCGCCGGGGATGCCGGGGGCCGACGGCACGGGCTCGGCCTCGATCCAGCACGGCCGGTCGAATTCCACGTACTTCTCGAAGGTGCTGTCCAGGCTGGTGAGCAGCAGCGGACGCCCCGTGCCGTCGAGCGCGTGGACCGCCTGGCGGGCGGCCTCCAGCAGGACCATGCCGGGCACGTGGTCCACCGGGTGGTCGAAGAGGACGGGGTGGCTGAGATCGTTCCTCAGCGACCAGCGCCCCGGCTCGCCGGTGGGGGAGAGGACGACGTCGAAGGGCGAGGAGCGGCCCACGAGGCCGGGGGTGACGGGAAGGCCGGGGGCCGGGGGACGGGACACCTGCGTGCGGCCGGCGCGCAGTCTGCGGTAGACGGCCGGGGAGACGCAGGTGAAACGGGCCCCGCCGGTGGCCACGACCTCGCCGTCGACCCGGACGGTGGCGGTGTACCGCATTCCGGCCAGCCGGTTTCCGCGGTGGCTGACGTCCGAGCAGGTGATGTCCAGCCGGAGGTCCGCGGGGGACCCCCCGATCGCGAGACTGCCGGGCAGGACCGAGAAGTTGAGGTTCCACATCAGGAAGGGGTGGCCGAGGGGCACGCCGAAGCAGGCGTGCGACATCAGCGTTCCGGCCTGGCGGATCGTCTCGGCCATCAGCATGGAGTCGTAGTGGCGTCCGCGGTCCCCGGGGACCGGCGCGAAGAAGCTGTGCCCCCGGGGCCACTGGGCGGTCACGGTGCAGCGGTCGCCGTCGAGCGGTGACCAGCCGGTCAGGAAGACCTCGGCCAGTGCGGCCCGGTGGACGTACTCCCGGGGGACCGTCGTGGTCAGCCCCCCGGGGAGGCGGGGGCGAGGAACGGCGGGCACGAAAGGTGCACCGGAACCGGCGGAGCCGGCGGGACCGGCGGAACCGGCGACGAAGGCATCGATCATGAGATCCCCCAAGCACTGCTTACGACCGGATGGGCGGGCGTCTTGCTGTGTCGTGCTTCGAGGGAAAGATACCTGGTGCTCGGTTTTTTTCTAAGGAGTTCTTTGTCAAATCTTGGTGAATCGCTGACATTGGGGGATCAGATTCCGGAAGTGATCATTCCATTGGCCTGTCGCCACACGTCCCGTCCCCGCTCCGGGCGGAGGTCGAGCGTGGACAGGACGGCCGGCAGCGTGATGCTCGGCATGAGATGGCGGTAGAGGGCCGCGGCGGAGTTCTCCAGGGAGTCGCGGCGGCCCAGTATCTGCGCCACCAGGTTGATGCCGGTGTAGGCGCCGACGAACAGCTCGCCGCTCTCCACCGGGTCGACGTGCGACAGGAGTTCGCCGTTCAACCGCGCCTCCCGCAGCGTGCCGACGCAGATCTCCATCCACTCCTGGTAGGGGCGGCTGCGGTACGGCACGTGCCCGGCTCCCTGGTCGAGGGCGAGCCTGATGCTGCCCCGCAGCAGGGGGTCGGTGGTGAGGCGGTAGGCGAAGACCATCCCGAGGTCGACGAACTCCTGTGCCTTGCTCGGCTGGGCCAGCGAGACCGTGCCCTCCCTGGTCTGCACGTCCAGGACGGCCTGCGCCAGCTCCTCCTTGGAGGCGAAATGGAAGTACAGGGCGCCCTTGGTGACATGCGCGCGTTCGAGGATCTCCGTCAGCTTCGCGGCGTCGTATCCCTTCTCCTCGAAGACGGACGCGGCGGCCTCCAGGATCGCTCGGCGTGTCCGGAGGGCACGGTCCTGTCTGGCCATATGGGCATCCGTCCTCTGGTGAGACTCTGTTCGCCGTACGCGGTCAAGTATAGACCGTCCGGTATGTTTCCGCCGGGGTGGCGGCACCGGGCGGCGGCCGGAAGCCCGCGCGGGCGCCGTCAGGGGCGGCCGCCCCTGACGCCCAGGGGCAGGTGGATGTCGATCCGCGTGCCCCGGCCGGGCGCGCTGTCGAAGGCCACCCGGCCGCCGAGGTCCTCGATCCGGTCGGAGACGGTGCGCAGGCCGGGCGTGCCCTCCCCGTCGCCCCGGACGCTGATGTGGACCCAGCGGCGGGTCACCCTGCCGACGACCGCGATCCGGGTGGACCGGGCACGGCGGATGCCCTCGTGCAGGCACTGCCGCACGGCGAGGAGGAGTTCGCGCCGCAGGGCCTGCGGCAGGCCCTGCTCGTCACCGGTCATGCGGGCGGTGACGCGGACCTCCGTGCCCGGTGAGGCCTGCGCGGCGAAGGAGCGCACCGCCTCCTCCAGCGGTGGTACGTCGCTCGCCTCGGCCAGGCCGGTCACGAGCTCCCGGGTGCGGCCGAGCGCCGAGCGCAGGCAGTCCCCGGCGGTGGCCAGGTGCCCTTCGGGGTCCTCGGCCCGCGAGGTGTGCAGTTCCAGCCGGTGCAGTGCCACGGAGAGCTGGGTGCCGACCTCGTCGTGCAGGGTGCGGGCGGCCCGGCGGCACTCGCGCCACGGCTCGTCGTGATCCCCTCCGGACGGCCGTCCGGACGCCGCCGGCCGATCCCGCAGCGACCGGCCCAGCGCGCCGACGAGCGCGGCCGCGCGAGGCAGTGCGTCCTCGGCTGCCGAGACCGCCATGACGTGCAGCAGCGCGCACTCGACCAGCAGGACGCCCGCGTCGGCGGCCAGCCCCCGGTCCAGGGCGGGGCGGCGGACCTCCGGGCCGGTGCGGTCCGTTCCGGAGTGCACCGGCCCGGTGCGGTCCTCGCCGGTGGGGGGCCCTCCGGTGCCGGGGGTCCCCGCCGCGTCGCCGAGCAGCCGCCGGGCGTGGGCGATCAGGGCGGGGCGCAGGGCGAGCGGGTCGCCGGTTCCCGGGGAGCCGAGCAGGACGGGCAGCCGTTCCTCGAAGCGGCGCAGGATCGCCCGTGTCTCACCGGGCAGCAGCAGGGGGCCCCGGGGCGCCGCGCCGGGCCGTCCGCCGGGGCGCGGGCGGTCCGGCGCCGGCGGCGCGGTCCTGCCGACCGCCGCCGGCGCCGGAGGGAAGGACCTGCTGAGGCCGTCCTGCAGGGCGGCGGCGAAGCCGCGGCCCACCAGGGCCTCCAGAAGGTCTGTCCCGGAGCCGCTTCCGAATGGAGCGTCAGTCCTCACGTCGTCCCCCGATCGACTGTGCCGCGGGCCGTCACGCACCGGTGCGGTGGCGGACGGAGCGGCCACCGCCTCTCGCGTTCGCCCGAGAAGCAGGACATGTGGAAGCTAACAAACCGGGCTCCCTGTTTGTCAAGGAAGGTTTTCGGCCGCCTGTCCGTCGCTCCCCTTCCAGGCCGGAAGCGCGGGAGGAGGGGCGGGGGGAGAGGCCGGGGGATACGCGGGAGGAGGTGCGGCGGAGGCCACCACGGACTCCGTCCCCGCGGGGTCCACCGACTCCAGGGCGTGCGGGGCCGCGATGGCCGGGAGCATCACCTCCCAGAAGCGGGTGAGCCCGCCGCGCGACAGCCACCGCTCGTTCCTCTTCCCGAGGGATTCCAGCCCGGTGGTCGCGGCGACGACCGTGGCGGCCACGGCCTGGCGGGACGCGGCCCCCCGCAGGGCGCCCTCGTCGGCCGCCCGGGCCAGGATGCCGTGGACGCAGGAGTGCCACTCCTGGCGCAGGTCGGGTCCGGAGGGCCGGGCGGGGTCGCGGTTGAGCCGGTAGCCGGCGCGCACCACCACGTCCTCGCGGATCATCCTGGCGAAGACGTGGGTGTGATCGGTGAGTTGCTGCAGGGCGCTGGCGCCGGACCCCAGGACGTGCCGGGAGGCCCGGTGGAGGGCCCGCGACGCCGCGTGCTCGACGGCGTCGGCCACGGCGGCCTTGTTCTCGAAGTGGAAGTGCAGGGCGCCGGGGCTCACGCCCGCGCCCGAGCTGATCTCGGTCAGGCGGGCCTGGACGTAACCGTGCCGCTCGAACAGCTCGGCCGCGGACCGGATGAGCGCGTGGCGGGTGCGTACGGCCCGTTCCTGTCTGGTCACGAGCACCTCCGGGGGAGGTGAGGGCGTCGTGCCGACCGCCCGTGGCGGAGGACGGGGACGGGGAGCACCCGAGCGGGGGAAGTTGGAGGCTCCATCATGGCAACAATAAAACCAACTGGATGGTTTACATGCCAGTCACTCACGTGAAAACGGCCGGTCCCTTCCCTGTGCGGACCCGTGTGCTCTGGCCTGCGGTAATGGCTCCCCGGATATGCCGGAAGGCCTCATTCCCCTCAGCTTCGCCTGTGACCTGCGGCGACGGAAGGTCGGTAGGGTCCCGTCGGGGAGGTCCGGCGCTCGCGCGGAGGCGGTGCGGGACTTGAGGGGAAGTTGACAAACCAGCGACCCGGTTTGTAATGTCCGGCGCGACGGTCCACTCGTGATGCGCCAACCGCCTCGAGCAGGAGCAGCAGATGACACTGCAGACCATCGAATCCCTGGACCCCGGGATAACCGGGGAAGATCGAGAAGCGCAGCCGCTGTCACCCTCGGCGGGCGCACCGCAGGCCGGGGCACCCGTCCGCACCGACCGGGAGGCGCTGCGGGTGCTTGTGGTGGAGAGTGAACCGCGAGCCGCCCAGTCCCTGGTGCAGGGGCTGCGGAGACACGGCTACCTGGCGGACAGCGTGGCCACCGGGGCCAAGGCCCTGCACGCCCATCACAGTGCCGACCTGGTTCTGCTCGACCTCGACCTGCCGGACCTCGACGGTCTGGAGGTGTGCCGGAGCATCCGCTCCTCCTGCGAGACGCCGGTCATCGCCATCACGGCGCGGGACACCGAACTCGACAGGGTGCTGGGACTGCAGGCCGGCGCGGACGACTACATGTCCAAGCCCTACGGCTTCCGGGAGCTGCTCGCCCGGATCCAGGCGATCATGCGCAGAGTCAGGCCCCGGGAACCGCAGGAGCGGATCATCGTCCGGGGGCCGCTCCGTATCGACCTGGACAACTGGGAGGTCCGGCTCGACGGGAAGCCCGTCGAGCTGACCCGCAAGGAGTTCGGGCTCCTGCGGATGCTCGCCTCGCGCCCCAACAGCGTCGTCTCCCGGCGGCAGCTGATGGCCCAGGTGTGGGACGACTCGTGGTCCCGGCCGGGCCGCACCATCGACACGCACGTCAGCAGTCTGCGCAACAAGCTCGGTTCCAGCAGCTGGATCATCACGGTCCGCGGGGTCGGGTTCCGGCTGGGCCACCCCTGACGGCCGTTCGCCCGGACCACCGGCCCCGGCGGGCCGCCCGTCCGGGAAGCCCGACGGACGACCCCGGCCCGGGGCGTCCGACACCGGCGCGTCCACTCCGCGAGGCGCGCGGGAAGCAGCATTCCGGACGAGGACGAAGGAGAACTCATCG
Source organism: Streptomyces mangrovi (assembly GCF_900114215.1). Classification (GTDB taxonomy): domain Bacteria; phylum Actinomycetota; class Actinomycetes; order Streptomycetales; family Streptomycetaceae; genus Streptomyces; species Streptomyces barkulensis. The sequence goes on from NZ_FOSG01000020.1 coordinate 113,614, forward strand.
TGCGCAAGGTGCTCATCGCCAATCGCGGTGAAATCGCTGTCCGGGTCGCCCGGGCCTGCCGGGACGCCGGGATCGCGAGCGTGGCCGTCTACGCCGACCCGGACCGGGACGCGCTCCACGTGCGGGCGGCGGACGAGGCCTTCGCGCTCGGCGGTGACACCCCCGCCACCAGCTACCTGGACATGGCCAAGGTCCTCAAGGCCGCCGCCGACTCCGGCGCCGACGCGGTCCACCCCGGCTACGGCTTCCTGTCGGAGAACGCCGACTTCGCCCAGGCCGTCCTCGACGCCGGACTGACCTGGATCGGCCCCCCGCCGCAGGCCATCCGCGACCTGGGCGACAAGGTCGCCGCCCGCCACATCGCCCAGCGCGCCGGCGCCCCCCTGGTGGCCGGCACCCCCGACCCGGTGGCCGGCGCGGACGAGGTCGTCGCCTTCGCCACCGAACACGGCCTGCCCATCGCCATCAAGGCCGCCTTCGGCGGCGGCGGCCGCGGCCTGAAGGTCGCCCGCACCCTTCAGGAGGTCCCCGAGCTGTACGACTCCGCCGTCCGCGAGGCGGTGGCCGCCTTCGGCCGCGGCGAGTGCTTCGTGGAACGCTACCTGGACCGGCCCCGGCACGTGGAGACCCAGTGCCTGGCCGACACC
>NZ_FOSG01000028.1 GCF_900114215.1 Streptomyces mangrovi
CGACGGGGTATCAACATATCTGGCGTTGACTTTTGGCACGCTGTTGAGTTCTCAAGGAACGGACGCTTCCTTCGGCACCCCTTCCGGGGCCCCTCCGGGCGCTTCCCTTCGGTGTCTCCGACTCTATCAGATCCCTTTTCGGTCTCCGAATCCCCGCCGGCGGGGTCCTGCCTTTTCCTTCCGCGCCGTTTCCGGCGCTTCCACCACCGTAGCGGATTCCCCGTCCGGCTCCTAATCGAGCCACCCGGACCGGAATTGCGGCATGCCGCAATTCACCCCCGGAAGGGATTCACACCAAGTGAGTGGTCGCCGCCGAAGGCGACAGAAGAGCTGCCTGGAGAGCCGTTCCGGCTCTCTGGCAACCCGGAGAACCTTACGGACCGCCCCACCGACTGTCAAGCCGCGCCCATGACCTCCTCAGCAGGTCTGTGCGAGCCGGTCGGCGCGGGCTCCGTCCGGCCGTCAGTCCAGGTCGCTGAGCCGGCCGCCGGCGTCCGGCTGGGTGTCCTCCACCCGGCGCAGCAGGCGTGTCAGCAGCTCTCCCAGGGTGACACGCTCCTCGCCGGACAGGTCCTGGAGCAGGTCCTCCTCGAAGACGGAGGCCATCCGCATCACCTGGAGCCACTTCTCGCGGCCGTCGTCGGTCAGCTCGACGATCACCCGTACGCGGTTGTTCTCGTCCCGCTCCCGGGTGACCAGGCCGGCGGTCGCCATGCGGTCGATGCGGTGGGTCATGGCGGCGGGGGTGAGTCCCAGCCGTTTGGCGAGGGCTCCCGGGCCCAGTTGGTAGGGCCTGCCCGCCATCACCAGTTCCTTCAGCACCTCCCACTCGGCGTGGTTGAGGCCGAGGGTGGAGAGCTGGCGTCCGTAGGCGACGCTCATGCGCCGGTCGAGGCGGCTGAGCGCGTTGACGATCTTCTCCACCTGAGGGTCCAGCTCACCGTACTCACGCTGGTAGATGGCGATCTGCTCGTCGAGCGTGGGGCCGCGGTCCTGGTCCGAGGGGGGCTGGTCGGGCATGGGACCGGAGTATGGCATGAACTCGTTCGCTTCGAACTCTTCGTCTGTGTACTCTTTAGTGTCGAACTTTAGCTTCGAAGTCTCTCTTCGGGCTTCCCCCGACCCATCCGTTCCATCCCATGCGTGCCCAGACGGCACCGGACTCAGAGGCAGGTGAGTGTGACCACCGCGACGGGCGCGGCGCTGCGCCGGATCCAGACGGGGAACGCGCTGAGCGCGTTCGGCAACGGCTTCACCGTCCCGTTCATGTTCATCTACGTGGCCCAGGTGCGGACTCTGGGCGCGGGCACCGCCGGAACGGTGCTCGCGCTCTTCGCCGTGGCCGCGCTGGCGGTGCTGCCCTTCACCGGGCGGGTGATCGACCGTCGCGGTCCACTGCCCGTCGCCGTCGCGGGAACGGTCCTGGCCTCCGCGGGCTCACTCGGCATCGCCTTCTCGGAAGGCGTGGCGGCGATGTACGTGTCCGCCGCCGTCTTCGGTGCGGGCCTTTCCGTGATCCAGCCCGCGCTCGCCACGATGATCGTGTGGTCCTCCACCACCGCGACGCGCTCGCGCGCCTTCGCCACGCAGTTCTTCCTCAACAACCTCGGGCTCGGCGTCGGCGGACTGCTGGGCGGTCTGGTCGTGGACACCGAACGGCCCTCGTCGTTCCTGCTGCTGTTCGGGATCGAGTCGGCGATGTACCTGGTCCTGGGCGCGACCGTGGCGACGGTACGGCTGCCGGGCGGGCCGCGTGTCGAGTGCTCCCCACACGTCGGCGAGGACAGCGGCGGGGACGGCGCCGCGGCCGGCGCCGACGAGGCCGGGGGCGGCTGGCGGGAGCTGCTGTCCGACCGGGCGATGGTGACGCTTTCCGCGCTCGGCTTCGTGATGTTCTTCGCCTGCTACGGGCAGTTCGAGTCCGGGCTCTCGGCGTACGCGGTCGAGGCCTCACGGATCTCCCCGGTGACGCTGGGGATCGCGCTGGCCGCGAACACCGCCGTGATCGTGCTGGCGCAGTTCGTCGTGCTCAGGGTGGTGGAACGGCGGCGGCGCAGCCGGGTGATCGCGCTGGTCGGGCTGATCTGGACGGTGGCGTGGCTGGCGGCCGGGGCGTCCGGGCTGGTCGCCGACCGCCACGCGCTGGCCGTCGCGGCGATCATCTCCACGTACGCGCTGTTCGGACTGGGCGAGGCGATGCTGTCGCCGACCGTGGCCCCGCTGGTGGCGGACCTGGCTCCGGCCCGGATGGTCGGGCGGTACAACTCCGCCTTCGCCCTGGTGAAGCAGCTGGCGCTGGCGATCGGTCCGGCGGTGGGCGGGCCGATGGGCGCCACCGCGCACGGGCCGTACATCGTGATGCTGGTGCTGTGCTCGCTCGGCGTCACCGTGCTGGCCCTGCTGCTGGGCCGCAGACTGACCGCCGAGCAGGACAACCCGCTGAGGGCGTCCCTGGTGGTCGCCGCCTCGGTGCCGGTCCGGTCCGCCGAATCCGTGCGGGCCGGTTAGGCCGTGTTTCGGCCCGTCCGTGCCGGTCGGCGCGAGACGGTCTCCGGAAGCGCGAACTCGCACCACACCGCCTTTCCTCCGCCCGGGGTGCGGCGCGATCCCCAGGCGGAGGCGATGGTGGCGACGATGGAGATGCCCCGGCCGCTCTCGTCCACCGGTTCGGCGCGGCGGCGGCGCGGCAGGTGGTCGTCGCCGTCGGTCACCTCGACGATCAGGCGGCGGTCGGTGCGCCGCAGGCGCAGGCACATCGGCGGGGTGCCGTGCTGGAGGGAGTTGGCGACCAGTTCGCTGGCGGCCAGCACCCCCAGGTCGTGCAGTTCCCGGGGGAACCGCCAGCTCGTCAGGACTCCGGAGGCGAAGGCGCGGGCGCGCGGGGCGGCCTCGACCCCTCCCAGGAGGTCCAGTGCGGCGTTGTGGAACAGCTCCGCGTCGTGGCCGGTGCGGACCGGGTGCTGGAGGGCCAGGAGCGCGACGTCGTCGTCGTGTTCGGCGGTGATGCCCATGGCCCGCAGGAGCCGGTCGCAGACGACCTGGGGGTTGCCGGTCGCCCCGGCGAAGGCCTCCTCCAGCACCTCGATGCCCTGGTCGATGTCGGCGTCGCGCCGCTCGACCAGGCCGTCGGTGTAGAGCACGGCCGCCGAGCCCTCGCCGAAGGGGACGGAGGCGGAGGTGTGCAGCCAGCCGCCGGTGCCCAGGGGCGGGCCGGTGGACTCGTCGGTGCGGTGGACCGTGCCGTCCGGGTCCCGGACGAGGATCGGCAGGTGGCCGGCGGAGGCGTACGCCAGGCGGCCCTCGTTGGGGTCGTGGATGGCGTAGAGGCAGGTGGCGATCTGGTTCGGGTCGATCTCGGCGGCGAGCCCGTCGAGGAGCTGGAGCACCTCGTGGGGCGGCAGGTCCAGCCGGGCGTACGCGCGCACGGCCGTGCGGAGCTGCCCCATGACGGCGGCCGCCCGGACCCCGCGGCCCATCACGTCGCCGATGACCAGGGCGGTGCGGCCCGCGCCCAGGGTGATGACGTCGTACCAGTCGCCGCCGACCGCCGCGTCGGTGCCGCCCGGACGGTACGTGGCGGCCACCCGCAGGTCGTCGGGCTGCTCCAGTTGCTGCGGGAGCAGGCTGCGCTGGAGGGTGACGGCCGCCTCGCGCTGCCGGCGCTCGCTGACGCGCAGCCGTTCGGCGACCTCGACCTGGTCGGTCACCTCGGCGGCGAAGACGAGGACGCCGCGCCGTGATCCGGGGCCCTTCAGGTCGACGGGGGTGCAGGTGAAGGTGTAGTAGCCCGGGCGCGTGCCGCCGCCGACGGCTCCGGGGATCCCGCCGTCCCGGCCCTCCACCCTGCGGGACTTGACCGTGCGGGGCCTGCCGCTGCGCAGGACCTGGTCCATCAGCGGGAGGAGGCCCAGCTCGGTGAGCTCCGGCAGTGCCTCGCGGGCGGGGGCGCCGGGCTCGCGGGGGCCGAAGGCCGCGGCATAGGCGTCGTTGACGAACGCGATGCGGTGGTCGGGGCCGTGGACGAGGGCGACCAGGGCGGGGACCTGCCCGAGCAGGTCCCGCACGGGCAGGTCGTCGAGGCCTCGGCCGGCGCCCTGTCCCGCTCCCGCGGTGCCCGGAGCGGACGGCTCGCCGTGCTCGTCCCGGGCGGCCGGGACGGCCCCGGCGGGGGCCGGTGCCTCGGGCGGGCGCCGTACGGCCCTGGGGGCGAGGCGTCGTTGCCGCTGCGTGCCGGGCAGCCGGGCGCTCCAGCGCGTGAAGTTCACTGCGTGCGGTCCGATCCGATTCCGATGTTCTCGTGTCTGGTGTCCGGTGTGTGCGTGCGGGTACGTGCGGATGCCCGTGCCCGCGGGCCCGTCGCGCCGACCGCGCCCGCCGGTGACTCTTCGCTGACGCGGGTCCACCCATGGTCACACGTCCAGTGTGACCGACGGCACCGGCCGGTGTCAGGGGCCCTCGGGGTGGCGGCCGGTGCCCGCGGCGAGTTCGAACTCCGCGCGCGGGTGCTCCAGCGAGCCGAGCGAGACGATCTCACGTTTGAACAGGCCGGCGAGCGTCCACTCCGCGAGGATGCGCGCCTTGCGGTTGACCGTCGGCACCCGGCTCAGGTGGTACACGCGGTGCAGGAACCAGGCAGGGTAGCCCTTGAGCCTGCGGCCGTACACATGGGCGACGCCCTTGTGCAGACCGAGCGAGGCGACGGAGCCGGTGTACGCGTGCTCGTACCGCGCCGGTTCCCGGCCGCGCAGCGACGCCACCAGGTTGTCGGCCAGGAGGCGCGCCTGGCGTACGGCGTGCTGGGCGTTGGGCGCGCACTCCGGAGGCGGTCCTTCACCGGAGCCCCGGCCGGGGGACGGCTTTGCCGCAAGGTCCGGGACGGCGGCGGCGTCGCCCGCCGACCAGGCGTGTTCGGTGCCCTCGACGCGCAGGGTCGCGGTGCAGCGCAGCCGGCCGCGTCCGTCGCGGGGGAGGTCCGTCCTCTCCAGCAGGGGGTGGGGCTTGACCCCCGCGGTCCACACGAGGGTGCGGCAGGGGTGGCGGGATCCGTCGCTGAGCCGGGCGACGCGGTTCTCGCAGGAGTCGAGCCGGGTCTCCAGGCGTACGTCGACGTTGCGGCCGCGCAGTTCGCGCACGGCGTAGCGGCCCATGGCCTCGCCGACCTCGGGGAGGATGCGGCCGGTGGCCTCGACCAGGATCCACTTCATGTCCCGGGGGCGGATGTTGTGGTAGTAGCGGCAGGCGTAGCGGGCCATGTCCTCCAGTTCGGCCAGCGCCTCGACGCCCGCGTAGCCGCCGCCGACGAAGACGAAGGTGAGGGCGGCGTCGCGGACGGCGGGGTCGCGGGTGGACGAGGCGATGTCGAGCTGTTCGAGGACGTGGTTGCGCAGGCCGATGGCCTCCTCGACGGTCTTGAAGCCGATGCCGTGGTCGGCGAGGCCGGGGACCGGGAGGGCGCGGGAGACCGAGCCGGGGGCGAGGACGAGTTCGTCGTAGGGCACCTCGACGGGACCGGTGCCGGCGTGCTCGGTGGCGAGGGTCTCGACGGTGGCGGTGCGCCGGGCGTGGTCGACGGACTTCGCCTCGCCGATGACGATCCTGCAGTGGGGCAGCACCCGGCGCAGGGGGACGACGACATGGCGCGGGGAGATGGAGCCCGCGGCCGCCTCGGGCAGGAAGGGCTGATAGGTCATGTAGGGGTCGGGGGCGAGCACGGTGACCTGTACACCCCCGCCGCCCTCCCGCGCGCGTCTCAGTTCGTGCTTCAGGCGCCGTTGGAGGCGCAGGGCGGTGTACATGCCGACGTAGCCGCCGCCGACCACGAGAATGCGCGCGGGTTCCTTCGTCACCTGTCCATGACGCACCCGCGGGCAGACGTTTGTCCACAGGTCCTGGGAAACGTATGACCGGCGGAGGGCTTCGGCCCGGGGCTCGCGGACCCACTGCGGGCAAGAAAAAGCAGCAGCTCAGCGGGGGTGCGAGGGGGGTCCGGGAGGGGGTCGGAAGGAGGGGTGGGCGGCGTACTCCGATCGGGGGCGGAGGTGGCGGAACATCTCTCTTCTCTCGTGACCGGGGCTCAACTATGTTCGTAGCACGCCGGGCGGAGCCATGACCGTGTCCCGGCGGCAAAGGGTGGGGGGCCTCCGGGGGGAGGCTGCCATACAACCGGGGGAATACAACATGCATATTCAGGGCATTCAGGGCTCTCGCTGGTCGACCGCCGTCATCTCCGACTCTTCCGCGGAGGGCGGGGCGGGCCCGGTGAACGGGGCGGGCGCAGGCCACGGGGCCACGCGCCCGGCCGACGGGGAGAGCGTCGCGGCCGGCAGGGGGAACGCCGGGGGGAGCAGGCGTACGGCTCCGCTGCGGGTCGACGCCCAGCGCAATCTGGAGCATGTGCTGCGCGCCGCCCGCGAGGTCTTCGGTGAGCTGGGCTACGGCGCTCCGATGGAGGACGTCGCCCGCCGGGCGCGGGTCGGGGTCGGCACGGTCTACCGGCGTTTTCCCAGCAAGGACGTACTGGTGCGGCGCATAGCGCAGGAGGAGACGGCGCGGCTGACCGAGCAGGCCCGGGCGGCGCTGGGGCAGGAGGAGGAGCCGTGGTCGGCGCTCTCCCGGTTCCTGCGCACCTCGGTGGATTCGGGTGCCGGACGGCTACTGCCGCCTCGAATACTCCGGGTCGGGCCGCTCACCGACGGGCCGGACGGGGCGGCCGAGGACATGGGCGCCGGCCCGAGGGGGGCGCGTACGCCGCAGGGCGGCGGACACGGGCAGCCCGGACTGCGGCTGGTGGACGGCCGGGCCGGCCGGGAGGACGCACCGGAGGAGACCGGCCGGGAACGGGAGGACGCCGGCAGCACCGGGAGCACCGAGGACGACGCGGGCGTCCTCGAACTGCTCGACGTCGTCGGGCGTTTGGTGGAGCGGGCCCAGGCCGCCGGTGAGCTGCGGTCCGATGTGACGGTCGCCGATGTGCTGCTGGTGATAGCCACGGCGGCGCCGTCCCTGCCGAACGCGGTGCAGCAGGCCGCGGCCTCCGCACGGCTGCTCGACATCCTGCTGGAGGGGCTCAGGCCGCGGCACGCGAAGCCCGTGGGGGCCTGAGGCGAGGTCCGGGGCGCCGGTGACGCGGCGTTGGAGCGGCGTTGGAGCGGCGTTGGAGCGGCGTTTTTCGGCCAGATTCACGTCACCGCCGTTCGGCTCCCATACCTCGTACGAGCGCCGCGTGCGCACCGTTCTGCGGTTTCCCGCCCCGGACGGGTGATTGAGGCGCACGGCCGGGAATGCGCGGCCCTCACCGTGACACGCTTTGCCGGTGTTCGGTGGCGACTGTGTGTACGGGGGTTCTCGCTTTGAGTGCTGACGGGCGGGGGGAGCCGCGCGGTCCACAGGGTGTGGACGGAGTGGACGGGTCGACGGACGCCGTGCCCGGCGACGCGGAACTGGTGTCGCGGATGCGCGGCGGGGACACCCGGGCGTACGAGGAGCTGTACCGGCGGCACGCCGCCGCGGTGCGCCGCTACGTACGCCACTGCTGCCGGGACGCGGCGACCGCGAACGACCTGACGGACGAGATCTTCGCGCGCACGCTGCTGGCCGTGCGCGACGGTGCGGGGCCGGACACGGCGGTGCGCACCCATCTGCTGGCGGCGGTCCGGGACGTGGCGGCGGCCTGGGCGGGAACGAGCGGCTGGGATCTGCTCGTCGAGGAGTTCGCGGTCTTCGCGGCGGCGGCCGATTCGCCGGGCGGCGGGAAGGGCTCCGGGGCGAACGCGGAGGTGCGGGCCATGCGGAGGGCCGAGCGGTCCACCGCGGTGCGCGCCTTCCGTGATCTGCCCGAGCGGTGGCAGGTGGTGCTGTGGCACACCGTGATCGAGGAGGAGTCACCGCGGGAGGTCGCGCCCCTGCTGGGGATGGCGCAGGACGCGGTGGCGACGCTGGCACAGCGGGCGAGGGAGGGATTACAGCAGTCCTACCTCACGGTGCACACCGCCGGGACGCGGGCGGCGGGCGGCGACTGCGCACACCGTGCCGACCGGCTGGGGACGTATGTGCGCGGAGGGCTGCGGGCACGGGCGGACCGGGGGCTGCGCCGTCATCTGGAGCGGTGCGCCGACTGCCGGTCGGCGGCGCTGGGTGCCAGGGACGCCTGCGAACGGCTCCGGGTGATGCTGCCGCCTGCGGTCGTGGGCTGGGGTGCGGACGTGTACTCGCCGTACCCGGCGGTGGGTTCGGCACAGGCGTACGCGGCGCAGGTGTACGCGGCGCAGGCCGGCGCGGAGGAAGGGGGCGCCGCGGAGGCGTACCCGGTGGCCGGGGCGGTGGGCACGGCCACCGCGGCCGGAGGCATGGACGGTCCGGCCGGCAGCGGGGCCGCGGTGTTCGACGGACTGGGTTCGACCGCGAAGGCGGGCGTCACGGCGGGGGTGATGGCCGCCGCCGTGGCCACCGCGCTGACGCTGGCGCTGGTGACCGACGGCCAGCCGTCGCGAGGCCCGTACCGGGGGCCGGGGGTACGGCCGTCGGCGGCCGGCGCGTCCGGCGGGACGGAGACCGGGCCGGGAGCGGAGGCGGGGGGTTCGAGGGCGCAGACCGTGTCGCCGCGGGAGGCGGTGGACGGGGGCGAGGGCGTTACGGACCGGAAAGCGGCACCGTCGGGGGAGCCTCTGACGCAGGGGCAGGGGCAGGGGCAGGAGCCGTGGCCCGGCTCCCCGTCCGCGCCGGTTCCCGGGGCCGGGCCGGTACCCGACGGGGAGGCCGGTCCCACGTCCGGACCGGCCTCCCCGTCGGCTGCCCCTTCGGCGCCCCGGGCGTCCACGGCCACCGTCCACCGGCTCGACCGGCTGCCCCGTGGAGGCGGTTCGGACGGCCTCTCCGTACGGGAGGGAAGCAGCCGGCTGTGGCAGCGCTCGCGGTTGCGTATCGGCGGCCGTGACCGGGGTTACGGGGTGACGGTGTCCGCCCGCTCCTCCGTGGCGGTCGATCTGGGCGGTGCCTGCACCTCGTTCGAGGCGCTCGCCGGGGTGGACGATCTGACGGCGCTACGGGGTGCGGTCCGGTTCTCCGTGCACGGCGACGGGGTCCGGCTGTGGGAGTCGGGTGTCGTCCGGCGGGGCGAGGAGCCAGTGCCGGTCCGCGTGCCCCTGTCCGGGGTGCGGACGCTCCGGCTGGTGGTCGAGCCGAACGGCGTGCTGGACTCGGTGGTCATGGCGGACTGGGCGCGGGCGCGGATCGGCTGCCGCTGACCCGCCGCGCCTCCGCCGCTCGCGAGGTGGCCCGGCGTACCCGGGGGCGAGTCCGGCCCGGACCCGTTCGGAACCGTTCGGAACCGATTCCGGCCCGTTTCACAGGCTGGGGCGCTGCGGCACTCCTCCCGCCACCGCGCGCCGGCCCTCGGTGGCCGCGCCCGTGCCCGTGCCCGTCCAGCAGCTGCCCCGGCGGGCCAGCAGCCGGCGCAGCCAGACCTCGGTGGAGACCAGTTCCGCCAGCCCGTCCAGCGGCAGTGCCTCGCCCTCGGCCGCGGCCCGCAGCGCCTTGCGGACGACCCGGGCCTCCACCAGCCCCGCGTCGGCCAGCAGGGGCGCGTCGAAGAGGTCGATGAGGTCGCCGACGCGGGACCGCAGCCCGGTCCGTGCCGCCGCCGTGTGGGTGGTGCGGGAGGGGGTGCCCCAGCCGGGCGGCAGTTCGTGGACGCCCGCCCCCGCCAGGACGGCGCGCAGTACCGCAGCCCGCGCCCCCGGCTGTACGCGCAGCGCCTCGGGCAGGGCTCGGCAGGCGCGGACGACCTGGTTGTCCAGGAAGGGGGCGTGCAGCCGCTGGCTGCGGACCTCCGCGGCCTGTTCGAGTATCCGGTGGTCGGCCGCCAGCCGGGCGAGCGCCGCCCGCGCCCGCCGCTCCCCCGGGCGCGTGCCGGTCTCCCCGGGCACCGGGCGGAGGGCGGCCTGCTCCAGCCGAATCGATACTTCGGCCAGCGCCTCCCCCGTCAGCCAGCGCGCGGCCGGCCCCGGGCGGCACCATGCGAGGGCGGACAGCGAGGCGTCGAGCACACCCGGCCCGGCCTCGTGGAGGCCCCCGCCCGCACCGCCCGCGCCCCAGGCCCCGGAGCCCGCCACGCCGCCCCCGGTGACATCCCGCAGCCGCCGCGCCGCCTCCCGCACCCCGTCCCGGTACGGCGTACGGGCCAGTCTCCGTGCCGCGCGGTAGACGGTGAGCGGCACGAGCACCGAGCGCCCGGTCGCGCCCTCCGCCTTCGCCAGCGCCGTGACCGGCCGCAGCAGATGGCGGCGGCGCCGGTCCAGCAGCAGGTCCGCCAGCCGGGCCGGGTGGGCGTCGAGCGCCTCGCGGGCGCCGTATCCGGACAGGTGGTCCGCGCCGCCCGCCGCCAGGCGCAGCCGGTGCCGTTCGGCGGCGACCAGCGAGGGGCCCGGCTCGTCGGTCAGCGGCCCGTCGGCGAGCGGGCCCCCGCCGGGCCCGGCGTACGGCAGGGCCTCCTCGCCGGCGGCGACGACGACGTGGCGCAGCCGGGGGTTCTCCGCGATGCTGCGGGCGCGTTCCAGTTCGGCCTCGCGTCCCGAGAGGGGGTCCAGCGTCAGGTCGTTGAAGGTGACGGCCAGCAGCCGTTCGCCCGCCGACGTCCCCGGCGTGCCGTAGACCGTGCCCGGGACGCCGGGCAGTCCGGCGGCCAGCAGCGCGAGCGCCGCCGACGCGCTGCCACCCGACAGGTCCGCGCCGATGCCGGGCGCGGGGCCTCTGGCCCGCCCGCCTCCCGGGCGGTCCGCGAGCCGCTGGGCCGGTCCCATGCCGGGGACCGGCCCGGGGTCGAGGCTGCCGAGGTCGGGCACGGGCGCGTGGCGCGGGGCGGCCAGCCGCACCCGTACGGCCTCCACCAGGGCCTCGCGCACTCCGGCGACCGCCGCCTCCGCGTCCACGGGGGGCGCGGCGACGACGGTGGGCACGGCGGGTTCGTAGCCGACGGTCTCGCGGCTGCGGCCGTCGCGCATGACCAGCGCGTGGCCGGGCGCCACGCGGCGCACCCCCGCGTAGGGTGTGCCGTCGCCCAGCGCCTCGGGCGCGTCGGGGCAGGCGAGCAGGGCGGCGAGGTGTCCGACGTCGAGCTGCGCCTCGATCAGGTCGGCCAGCGGCAGCGCGGCGGTGGCGTAGGCGGTGCCGCCCGCCCACGGGGTGTGGAAGACGGGCCGGGCTCCGGCGAGGTCGGTGGTGATGGTGACGCGGCGGCCGACGCGTACGACCGCGGTGTAGCTGCCGGGCCAGGCGGTCAGATGGCGCAGGGCGCCGCCGCGGGCGGCGAACAGTCCGATGCGCAGCTGCTCGTCGGAGGCGCCGCAGGAGCCCAGCACCGCGAGTCTGCTGCCGCCGTCGGCCTCGACCAGGCGCACCTCGTCGGGCCGCCAGTCACCGACCGCCCACAGCGGGTCGGGGCCGTCCCACAACTGCCGCGCCCCCACCGGCTGGATCGTCTGCCCGGGTCTGGCCGCGCCGCCCGCGCCGGAGGCGTGGTCTGCGGCCCATCCCACCAACCACCGCATCGCCGCCTCCGCATGGCCCCGTGGATCGGTAACTCGGCGTCGTCGGCGGCCGATCGGTGGCGGGTCACCGTCGGCAGCCGTCAACCGCCGTCGCTGCGGACCATGCTGCCACGGGATGGGCGTGGGGGAGGTGTTCGGGGACGCGGACGCGCGGAAGCCGACGCCGGACCCCGGCGCCGTGACGGCCCGCCGGACGACTCCGACGGGAGCGGCGTCATTCGGCCAAATATTTGCCGTGAGATATGCCTAACGAATCATCATCGGCGTCTCTTCGGCGCGTTGTCGGAGCGTCGTCGGCAGTCCGGGAGGCTTCACCGCCTCCCGGACCGGACCGCCGTCCGCGGGGAATGGGACGACGGCATTCCCCCAGCCCACTGGTTCCAGCGCAGTGGGCCGACCCACGCAGCACCCATGGAAACGCCTCCCCTGCGGACCGCACAGAGCGCACGGACAGGCGCACCGGCACACACCCGGAGCACGCGCCGGGGGAGCATGCGCGGTGCGGTCCGGAGTGCCCGTCGGCGCCCCGCGCCCCGTTCACGCGCCGCCGGCCCGCGCTCCGCGGAGCCTGCACGAATCCCGCCATCCCGGAAGACGGCCCTTAACGGTAGGGATGCGGCGAACTACGCTGTGTTGACGAATGCCCCGTGTGCGCGGCACGGGGTGGCCGTCGGTGTGTGTCAGGGGTGCGCATGTCCAGGGAGCCACGCGGGCCGAACGAGAAACTCGGTGCCGTCCTCGCCCTCGCCGGAATCAGCAACGCCGGGCTCGCCCGCCGGGTCAACGACCTCGGGGCGCAGAGAGGACTGACCCTCCGTTACGACAAGACGTCGGTCGCCCGCTGGGTCTCCAAGGGCATGGTGCCGCAGGGCGTGGCCCCCCATCTGATCGCCGCCGCGATCGGCAGCAAGCTGGGGCGTCCCGTCCCGCTGCACGAGATCGGTCTGGCGGACGCCGACCCGGCCCCGGAGGTCGGCCTGTCCTTCCCCCGCGACGTCGGCGCGGCCGTGCGGTCGGCCACCGAGCTGTACCGGCTGGATCCGGCCGGGCGGCGCGGCGGGGGTGGGGGTGTGTGGCAGTCGCTGGCGGGCTCGTTCTCGGTGAGCGCCTACGCCGTGCCCACCTCGCGCTGGCTCATCAAGCCCGCCGACAGCTCGGTGGCGCGGAACGCGTCGGCGCTGTCCGGGACCGCCCCGACCGGGATCGCTCTGTCCGGGGCCACCCTGTTCGGGGCCGCCGGTGCCGCCGGTGCCGCCGGGTTCGAGGCCGGTCCCGCCGACGAGCAGCGCCCGCCCCCGCCCGCCCCCACGTCCCCGCGCGTGGGCCACAGCGATGTGGCCAAGCTGCGGGAGGCCGCGCAGGAGGCCCGGCGCTGGGACTCCAAGTACGGCGGCGGCGACTGGCGTTCGTCGATGGTCCCCGAGTGCCTGCGGGTGGACGCCACCCCGCTGCTGCTGGGCTCCTACAGCGACGAGGTGGGGCGCTCGCTGTTCGGCGCCACCGCCGAACTGACGCGCCTGGCCGGCTGGATGGCCTTCGACACCGGCCAGCAGGAGGCCGCGCAGCGCTACTACATCCAGGCGCTGCGGCTGGCCCGGGCGGCGGCGGACGTGCCGCTGGGCGGGTACGTGCTGGCGTCGATGTCGCTACAGGCGACGTACCGCGGCTTCGCCGACGAGGGCGTGGACCTGGCGCAGGCGGCGCTGGAGCGCAACCGCGGTCTGGCCACGGCCCGCACGATGAGCTTCTTCCATCTGGTCGAGGCCCGCGCCCTTGCCAAGGCCGGCGAGTCGGCGGCCTGCGGCACCTCGCTGGCGGCGGCCGAGGGCTGGCTGGAGCGTTCCCGCGACGGCGACCCGGACCCGTCCTGGCTCGACTTCTACTCCTACGACCGCCTCGCCGCCGACGCCGCCGAGTGCTACCGCGATCTGAAGGCCCCGCGCCAGGTGCGCCGCTTCACCGAGCAGGCGCTGTCGCGGCCGACGGAGGAGTTCGTCCGCTCGCACGGTCTGCGGCTGGTGGTGTCGGCGGTCGCGGAGCTGGAGTCGGGCAATCTGGACGCGGCCTGCGCGGCGGGCACCCGGGCGGTGGAGGTCGCCGGGCGGATCTCCTCGGCGCGGACGACGGAGTACGTGCGGGACCTGCTGCACCGGTTGGAGCCGTACGGCGACGAGCCGCGGGTGGCGGAGCTGCGGGAGCGGGCCCGCCCGCTGCTCGCCGCCCCGGCGTGACCCTGACATGACCCAGCCCGCCCCGCGGCGCCCGCCGGTCCGCCCGCCCCGCCCGCCGCGCTCGCGGCGCCCGGGAGACCCGGGGGACCCGGCGGACCCGGCGAGCCCGGCGGAGGACGTACGCCCGGTGTGTCCGGAAGCGGGCGGTACGGCCCGCCTCCGGGAGCCGTTCGGATGTCCGGTGCGCGGCCGGACGGTTGTCCGTCAGTGCTCCGGGCCATGATGGAGGACGTGTCCACTGTCTCCTCGGCCGCCTCCTCCCCCTCCCCCGCCGCCGGCGCGCCCACCGCGCGGCGCACGGCGTACGACTGCGACGTGCTGGTGGTCGGCGGCGGGATCGTCGGCCTGTCGACGGCGTACGCGCTCACCCGCGCCCGGCCCGGTACGCGGGTGGTGGTGCTGGAGAAGGAGGACGGCCCGGCCCGGCACCAGACCGGCCGCAACAGCGGGGTGATCCACAGCGGGGTCTACTACCGCCCCGGTTCGCTCAAGGCCCGCTTCGCGGTGCGGGGCGCGGCGGAGATGGTCAAGTTCTGCGCGGAGTACGGCATCGCGCACCGGGTGACGGGGAAGCTGATCGTCGCCACCGAGCGCGCCGAGCTGCCCCGGCTGCACGCGCTGGTGCAGCGCGGCCGGGAGAACGGCATCCCGGTGCGCGAGCTGGGTCCGGCCCAGATCGCCGAGTACGAGCCGCACGTGAGGGGCCTGGCGGCCATCCATGTGGCCACCACCGGCGTGTGCGACTACGGCGCGGTCGCCGCCGAGCTGGCCCGCCTGGTGGAGGCGGCCGGCGCCGAGGTGCGCCACGGCGCGGAGGTCGCCGCCGTGGACCGCCGCCCGGGCGTGGGCGTGGCCGTCCGTACGGCGGCGGGCGCGGTGGTGCGGGCCCGCGCCATGGTCAACTGCGCGGGGCTGCACTGCGACCGGGTGGCCCGTCTGGCGGGCGACGCGCCGCCGGTGCGGATCGTGCCGTTCCGCGGGGAGTACCACGAGCTGGCCCCGGAGCGCGGCCGGCTGGTGCGGGGCCTGGTCTACCCGGTGCCGGACCCGGCGTTCCCGTTCCTGGGCGTCCACCTCACGCGCGGCATCGACGGCTCGGTCCACATCGGCCCCAACGCCGTGCCCGCCCTGGCCCGCGAGGGCTACCGGTGGCGCACCGCCCGCGCCCGCGATCTGGCCGGGACGCTGGGCTGGCCCGGCTTCTGGCACATCGCCCGCCGCCACTGGCGCTACGGGGCCGGGGAGATGCGCCGCTCGCTGTCGAAGACGGCCTTCACCGAGGCGGTGCGCAGGCTGCTGCCGGAGGTGGAGACCGCCGATCTGCGCCCCGCCCCGGCCGGGGTGCGGGCCCAGGCGGTCGGGCGGGACGGCGCGCTGGTCGACGACTTCCTGATCACCGAGGCCCCGCACACCGTCCACGTCCTCAACGCGCCCTCCCCGGCAGCGACGGCGTCGCTGCCGATCGGCCGCGAGGTGGCGCGGCGGGCGCTGGCGGCGCTGGACGCCGGCCGCTGACCCGCGCCGGCCCGCAGCCCCTACGGCTTGCGCGCGAGCCCGCCGTACACGGCCGTCTCCGGCCCCGGCTCGCCCTCCGGACGCCACCGCGAGCACGAGACGACGCCGGGTTCCAGCAGCTCCAGCCCCTCGAAGAAGCCCGCGATCTCCTCCGGGCCGCGCGGGGTGTACGGGGTGGCGGCGCCCCGGGCGTTGTGGCTCTCGATGGCCCGGACGTAGACCGGGTCGGCGGTGGAGCCGTCGTTCAGGCCGAGGAAGCTGCCCGGCGGCAGGGCCTCGACCAGCCGCCGCACCACCGCGCGGGCCTCGTCGTAGTCGGGGACCAGGCCCAGGATGCCCATGAGCATCAGCCCGACCGGACGCGAGAAGTCCAGCGTCCGCGCGGCCTCGGCCAGGATCCTCTCGGGGTCGCGGACGTCGGCGTCGATGTAGTCGCACGCGCCCTCGGGGGAGCTGGTGAGCAGGGCGCGGGCGTGCACCAGCACCAGGGGGTCGTTGTCGACGTAGACGATCCGCGACTCCGGGGCGGCGCGCTGGGCGACCTCATGGGTGTTGTCCCTGGTGGGCAGGCCGGTGCCGATGTCCAGGAACTGCCGGATCCCCTCCTGCCCGGCCAGGTGCGTCACCACGCGGCCGATGAAGGCGCGCGAGGTGCGGGTGATGTCGCGCATGCCGGGGAAGGCCGCCAGGACCTTCTCGGCGGCGTCGGCGTCGACCGTGTAGTAGTCCTTGCCGCCCGCGAGGTAGTTCCAGATCCGGGCCGAGTGGGGCCGGGAGCTGTCGATCCCGCTCCCGCCGCCCGTCGTTCCGTCCGCCATCCTGTCCGCCTCCTCGGTGCCGACCGTGAGGGGCACACGATCCCACACGGCGTCAGCGCCCACCCATCCCCCGGACCGGGGTGGGGTCGTCCGCATTCCGGAACTCCGACCCCGCGAAACGACCTCCCTCCCGCCCGAACACCGCGTCCGGCCCGGCGTCCGGGCTTCCTCACGTCCTCCCGGCAGGGGCCCGGCACGGCCCCCCGCTACCGCGGCCGCCGGGGTCCGCGCCGGGCGGCCGTAGACTCGTACGCACTGTGTCCGAGAAGAATCCCCAGCCCGCCGAAGCGGCAAAAGCACCCGAGACGCCCGAGACGCACCCCGGAGCGCGCGGAGCGCTCGCGGCCCCCGCCCGGGACACGCGGAGCACCCGGGGCGCACAGGGCACGCCCAGCGCGCAGAGCGCCATGTTCCCCGACGGCACCGGCCCCTCCGCCAACCCCGTCGGGGACCGCCACGAGCGCGGCATCCGCAGCTTCCAGCCGCGCCGCAGCCGCGTCACCGCCGCCCAGCGGGACGCCCTGCTGAGACTGTGGCCGGAGTGGGGCGTGGAGATCGACGGCGACCGCCGCCTCGACCTCGACGAACTCTTCGACGCCCTCCCGCCCGGCTCGCCCGTGGTGCTGGAGATCGGTTTCGGCATGGGCGAGGCCACCGTGCGGATGGCCGCCGACGACCCCGCCACCGGCATCCTCGCCGCCGACGTCCACACCCCCGGCCAGGGCAACCTGCTGGGGCAGGCCGAACGGCGGGGGCTGTCCAACGTCCGGGTCGCCAACGGCGACGCGATCATCCTGCTGCGCGAGATGCTCGACCCCGGCTCCCTCGCCGGGATCCGCGTCTTCTTCCCGGACCCGTGGCCCAAGAAGCGCCACCACAAGCGGCGCATCGTCCAGCCGGAGTTCGTGGAGCTGGCCGCCTCCCGGCTGCGGCCGGGCGGGCTGCTGCACTGCGCCACCGACTGGGAGCCGTACGCCGAGCAGATGCTCCAAGTCCTCACCGACTGCCCGGCCCTGGAGAACACGCAGGCAGACGGCGGCTTCGCGCCGCGCCCGGACTTCCGGCCGCTGACCCGCTTCGAGCAGCAGGGCCTGGACAAGGGCCACGTCGTCCGCGACCTCCTCTTCCGCCGCCTCCCCTGACGGGGGCCCGGCGGCGGGCCGGCCGCCGGGCGGGCCGTGCTCGCGCAGAGGGCCCGCCCGTGGAAATCGACGGCGGTTCGTCCGGGCTTGGCGGCTACCCTCATCCCTTCGTCGATCCGACCGCAGGAGGAGCAGACTGTGCGCAGTGCCGCCGCGACGCCCGAGGGCGACCAGATCCGCTGGGTCGAGCTGCCGGGGCGGGAACCGGCACGTGTCTACGTGCACGGTTTGGGCGCCACTTCACCCGCCTACTTCACGGAGGTCGCGACCCATCCTCTGCTGGCCGGCCGCCGTTCACTGCTGATCGATCTGCTCGGTCACGGCCTCAGCGACCGGCCGACGGGTTTCGACTACACCCTGGAATCCCATGCGGGCGCACTCGCCGCCGCCCTGACCTCCGCGGATGTCACCGGTGCGGAGCTGATCGCGCACAGCATGGGAGGCTCGGTGGCCGTCGTCCTGGCCGCCCGGCATCCGCACCTGGTCTCCAACCTGATCATGGTCGACGCCAACCTCGATCCGATCCCGCCCGTGCCCGGCTCCGGCGGCAGCAGCGGTATCGCCGCGTACTCCGAGCGGGAATTCCTGGCGGGGGGCTGGGAAGAGGTCCGCGACCGGGTCGGCTCCCACTGGTGGTCCACGATGCGTCTGGCGGGCCGTGAGGCCCTGTACCGCAGCGCGGTCCACCTCGCCCGCGGCACCGTCCCCACCATGCGCAAGCTTCTGCTGGACCTGAGGATCCCCCGCACATATCTGCTGCCCGAGGCCGACGGCCCGCTCCCGGGAACCGAAGAACTCGTCGAGGCCGGAGTGTCCGTGGTCGCGATCCCGGACTGCGGACACAACATCATGCTGGACACCCCGGATGCCTTCGCTCGCGCCAGTGCGGCGGCGCTCGCGGCCCGAGACCGGAAATAGCCGGGCCACCGGCCCTGCGCGTGCCGGGCTCCTTCGCCACAGCACCACCGGTGCCGCCGGGGGCGGGGCGGGTACGCCCGACCGCATACGGCGTCGCGGCCGGACCGCGAAGCCCGCGGAACCGGCGCCGATCGGCCGGTCGGGCGTACGGACTGTCGGTGCCTGCTGATAGAACGGCCGACGTCGGCCGCCGAGACGGGGCGACCGCCGAGACGAGGAGGAACGCCCGTGGCCGACGCCATCGCGGAGCAGTTCGCCGGACGGCCCGCCGGGCAGGGCACAGCACCGGCCCCGGGCCTGTACGAGCAGCTGGTCACCGCACGTCTGGAGGAGCGGCTGCGGGCGCTGGACGGCGGCGAGTGGCGCGCCGTCGAGGAGAAGGTGGGCGAGCAGTCCTCGCCCCACGTCCTGGCCCGGCACATAGCCGAGGCCGTCCGCCGCGTGCTGGAGTCCCTGCCCTCCGAGGAGGAGCGGGTCGGCGAGGCCAACCGGATCCTGGACGCACTGGTGACCAGGGAGGGCGCCGAGGAGTGGATCGACCGCGTCGCCGAAGGCCCGAGGCAGCTCGTCGCCGTCGCCCGGCAGCAGGCCCAGGGCGTCTACGAGCTCCGCCGTCCCTCGATCCCGCTGTCCGACGCCGCCCTGATCACCAACGCCCCCGAGGACCCCGGTCTGGGCCACGAGCTGCGAGCCGAGCTCGCCACGGCCGACCGCGTCGACCTGCTGTGCGCCTTCGTCAAGTGGCACGGACTGCGGGTGCTGGAGGACTCCCTGCGGCAGGCCGCCGAACGGAACGTACCCATCCGCGTCATCACCACCACCTATCTGGGTGCCACCGAGCGGCATGCGCTCGACCGCCTGGCGAAGCGCTTCGGCGCCGAGGTGCGGGTCAACTACGAGCTGCGCTCCACGCGGTTGCACGCCAAAGCCTGGCTGTTCCGCCGCGGCAGCGGCTTCGACACGGCCTACGTCGGCAGCTCCAACCTCTCGCGGGCCGCCCTGCTGGACGGCCTGGAGTGGAACGTCAGGCTGTCGTCGGTGGCGACGCCCGCGGTGCTGAGGAAGTTCGGGGCGACCTTCGACTCCTACTGGAGCGATCCCGCCTTCGAGCCGTACGACCCCGACAGCGACGCAGACGTCTCGCGGCTCGACGAGGCGCTCGCGCAGGCCGGGGGCAGGAGTCCGCAGGGCGACACCCGGGCCGTCACCCTCTCCGGGCTGGAGGTCCGCCCCTTCCCGCACCAGCAGGACATGCTGGAGCGGCTCCGGATCGAGCGTGCCGTCCATGGCCGCCACCGCAACCTGCTGGTGGCCGCCACCGGCACGGGCAAGACCGTCATGGCCGCCCTCGACTACCGGGCCTTGCGGCGGGAGCTCGGGCGCGACCCCAGACTGCTCTTCGTCGCCCACCGCCAGGAGATCCTGAAGCAGTCGCTGCGCACCTATCAGGACGTGCTGGTCGACGGGAACTTCGGCTCGCTGTTCACCGGCGGCGAGGTCCCCCGCGACTGGCGGCACGTCTTCGCCAGTGTCCAGTCGCTGTCGAGACCCGCCGCCCTGGCCCGCCTGGCGCCGGACCACTTCGACATCGTGGTGATCGACGAGTTCCACCACGCCACGGCCGCCACCTACCGGCGCGTCATCGATCACTTCCGGCCCACCGAGCTCCTGGGGCTGACCGCCACCCCGGAGCGCATGGACGGGCGCAACGTCCAGGACGAGTTCTTCGGCGGCCGCATCGCCGCCGAGCTGCGGCTGTGGGAGGCACTGGAGAACGAACTGCTCTCCCCCTTCCACTACTTCGGTATCGCCGACACCACGGACCTGGAGTCGGTCACCTGGAAGCGCGGGGCGTACGACACCGGCGAGCTCGACAACCTCCTCACCGGCAACCACGCCCGGGCCAGACTCATCGTCGCCGCCGTGCTGGACAAGGTGGCCGACCCCCGCTCCATGCGTGCGCTGGGATTCTGCGTCTCCGTGCGGCACGCGCACTTCATGGCGGACTTCTTCAACCGGGCGGGCATCAGGTCGAAAGCCGTCGACGGCTCCACCCCGGACGCCGAGCGCGCCGAGGCCCTGGCGGGGCTGCGCGACGGCAGGATCCTGGTGCTGTTCTCCGTCGACCTGTTCAACGAGGGCGTGGACATCCCGGACGTCGACACCCTGCTGCTCCTGCGCCCCACCTCCAGCGCCACCGTCTTCCTCCAGCAACTCGGACGCGGACTGCGCCGCACACAGGACAAAGCCGTGCTCACCGTGCTGGACTTCATCGGCCAGCACCGCCGGGAGTTCCGCTTCGAGGAGCAGTTCCGCGCGCTGACCGACCTCGGCCGCACCAGACTGCTCCGCCATGCCGAGGAGGACTTCCCCCAACTCCCCTCCGGCTGCCAGATCGTCCTCGACCGCAAGTCGAAGGAACGCGTCCTGGAGAACATCCGGAGCAACATCACCGTCAACGCCGCCCGGCTCGCCCGCGAGATCGCCTCCTACGCCGAGCCCAGCCTCGGCTCCTACCTCCGCGAGAGCGGACGGGAGCCCAGGGACCTGTACCGGGGGAAGAACTCCTGGACCGGCCTGCTGCGCCGCGCCGGGCTCATATCCGGCGCGGCGCCGGACGGGGAAGCCGAGTTGCTCAGGCGCGCTTCAGCCTTCCTGCACGTGGACGACCCCGAGCGGGTGGCCGCCTACACCCGCCTCCTGGTCGATGACGCCCCGCACTACGCGTCGCTGGCCCCGAGGGAGCAGGCGTACGCCCGGATGCTGTTCTTCTCCCTGTGGCCGGGCGGCGGGGGCTTCGACGACTACGGGGAGGGGTTGGAGTCCCTGCGCGGGCAGACCGCGTTCCGCGACGAGGTGCGCCAACTCCTGGAGTACAACCTGGAGCACACCGGGCACTACCCGATCCCGCTCGACGGCCCGCACGCCTCCGTCCCCCTGACCGTCCACGCCTTCTACAACCGCGAGGAGATCCTGACCGCCTTGGGACAGGCGGACCTGGACGGCCTCAGGCCGGTCAACTTCCGCGAGGGCGTGCGCTGGTGCGAGAACCTGCGCACCGACGCCCTGCTCGTCACGCTGGAGAAGGACGAGAAGGACTTCTCGCCGCAGACGCGGTACAAGGACTACGCACTGAGTCAGGAGCTGTTCCACTGGGAGTCCCAGAGCACCACCTCCGAGGCCTCCCCCACCGGGCGGCGCTACCGGCGCCACCGGGAGCTAGGCACCCACGTCCTGCTCTTCGCCCGGCGCTTCAAGACGACGGACATAGGCGGCCCCGGGCCCTGGATGCTGCTAGGTCCGGCCGAGTACGTGTCCCACAAGGGCAGTCGTCCGATGGGCGTCGTGTGGCGGCTCGCCCATCCCCTGCCGGCGGACGTGTGGACGCACACGTCCGTCGCGAGCGGTGCGTGACCGCCGCGGCCGTCAGTTCCACCGGCTGGTCTCCGCCGCCATCGCCTCGAAGCGCGTCTGGGCGTGGTCGAGTGCGGTGTCCGGATCGTGGCCGTGGGCGCGAAGCCAGTGGAGGACGTCGGCGATCAGTCGTACGGCCGCGTCCTCGCTGACGGCGCCTGCCAGACGGCCGGGCGCCGGCTCCGTGCGGACGTAGAAGTTGAGGAGCACGTCCGTCCTGACGGGGCACGGATCCTCGGGCCTGAGCTGTGGGGCACCAGGGGTGGTGTCCAACTCGCACCAGATGGCCTTGCCCTCCGCATGGAGGGCGACGCCCCAGTCGGCGGCGACCGCGTCGAGCAGCGCCATGCCTCGTCCCGACTCCGCCTCGTCCGAGGCCGGGAGAAGCACGGGGATCCGATGTGGCTCGGGGTCGTTCAGCTCGATGCGCAGACGCCGCCCGCGAGCCGAGAAGCGCAGTGTGATCGGCGTGCCCTCCCCGATGTGCAGGATGACGTTTGCGACCAGTTCGCTGACGCAGAGCTGGGCGGTGTCGGCGAGGGTCTCCAGCTCCCACAGCTCAAGGTAGGAGCGAGTCAACCGCCTCAGGCGCGAGAGCTCCTCGGGCTGCGCCAGAAGGGGAACGGTCAGTCCGCCTCGCGGTACCGCGCACTCGTTCTTCAGCATGCCTGCGACCTTTCCGGGATGCCGTCGTTGCTCTCTCAGAGTGACACTCTCATTCTCTTTATGAAACTCTCACCTGGTATCAACGGAAGTGTTCTCCCGGCCGCGCGCCCCCTGGCGCACGCCGCGGTTGTACCCACACGACCAGGCCGTGCAGGCTCGGGGAGATCGACAGAGGAAGGCCGTGACCATGGCTGCTGGACCGACGACCCGACGCCGCCAACTGGGCGCCGACCTCCGCCGCCTGCGCGAGCGCAGCGGCCTCACACTGGAGGAGGCGGGCGCCCGCGTCGGCATCTCCAAGGCGACGCTGAGCCGCTACGAGACCAAGGAGGGCCCGGTCAAGTGGCCGGTCGTGGACGCACTCTGCCGCCAGTACGGTGCCACCGACGAGGAACGCGAGGCGCTGGTCGGACTCGCCAAGGGTGCCAAGATCCAAGGATGGTGGCGCTCGCTCGCCGATCCCATCCCGGAGTCGATGAACCTCATGCTCACCCTTGAGGACGAGGTCGTACGCGAGGACCACTACGCGAGCGTCTACGTCCCCGGGCTCCTCCAGACCCGTGCCTACGCCGAGGCCGTACACCGCGCCTCCGAGATGCGCTGCACGGAGCAGGAGGTGAAACACATGGTCGACATCCGCATGAAGCGGCAGGAGTTGCTGAGGCGGGAAGAGCCGCCCCACATCTGGGCGGTGGTCGACGAGGCCGTGATCAGGCGGATGGTGGGCGGGCGCGACACCATGCGGGAGCAGTTGCGGCATCTACTCTCGTGCGCCGAGTCGCCTCACGTCACGGTGCAGATCCTTCCGTTCGCGGCCGGAGCACATGCGGCCGCGGTGGGGAGCTTTGTGGTACTGGGCGGTCCCAAGCCCGCGCTGGACGTGGTCTATGTGGACATCCTCGGAGGTGGCCTGTTCATGGAGAAGCCGGAGGAACTGGAGCGCTATAGGTTGGCGTTCGAATACCTGCGGGCGCAGGCGTTGGACATCTCGGCGTCGGCGGCCACCATCGAGCGAGCCTGCGAGGAGCTTTGATGCGACAGCAGTCCACAGGCGGCTGGACCGAGTGGTTCAAGTCCTCCCACAGCGGCGGCAGCGGGACCGAGTGCGTGGAGGCGGCGTACGGGCCGGGGGGTGTGGCCGTGCGGGACAGCAAGGGGGCGGGCGGGCCCGTGCTGAGGTTTCCGGCGGGGGCGTGGGAAACGTTCCTGGACGGTGTGAAGGCTCACGACGGGCGCGGGCGCGAACTCTGCTAGACAGGGCGTATGAGCCTTTACGACATCCCCCTGCGCACCCTGACCGGCGAGCCCACCACCCTCGGCGAGCACCGGGGCAAGGTGCTGCTGGTCGTCAACGTCGCGTCCAAGTGCGGGCTGACCCCGCAGTACGAGGGCCTGGAGCGGCTGCAGAAGCAGTACGCCGACCGCGGGTTCACCGTGGTCGGCGTGCCGTGCAACCAGTTCATGGGCCAGGAGCCCGGTACCGCCGAGGAGATCGGCACGTTCTGCTCGGCCACCTACGGCGTCACCTTCCCGATGCTGGAGAAGACCGACGTCAACGGGGACGGCCGGCACCCGCTCTACACCGAGCTGACGGAGCTGGCCGACGCCGAGGGGCAGGCCGGGGACGTGCAGTGGAACTTCGAGAAGTTCCTGGTCGCGGCGGACGGCACTCCCGCCGCCCGGTTCCGTCCCGCCGTCGAGCCGGAGGCGGCGGAGGTCGTCGCCGCGATCGAGGAGCGGCTGCCCGCCTGATCCGGCGGCGGGCCGTTCACGCCCGGCGGCCGGTCCGCGCGGACCGGCCGCCGGTCCCGGGGCGCGCGGGGTTCGCCCGGCTCCCCGGGTTCAGGCGCGGCGTGCGCGCGCTCCCCCAGGTGCCCAGCACCACATGCGCCAGTGCCGCCCCCGCCAGGATCCCGTCGTACGACGGGGTGTCCTCGTCCGTGGCGGGATCGGCCGCGCCCTCGGGGTCGTGGAGTACGCGCAGCACGTCGCCCTTCTCCACATACCTGTCGCAGCCGTCGCCCTGCGTCAGGTCCGGGGAGATCTCCCGGCCGAAGCGGTCCCGCAGGACGCACCGGTCGGTCTTCCCCTCCTTCCGCTCCACGACCACGGCCTGTGTCCACCGCCCCCGCTCCCGCAGGCCGTCGTCGTGCCCGGCCTGCCCGGCGGTGACGCCCAGCACGACCCCGGTGAGGACGGGGAAGGCGAGCTGCCACGCCAGTTTGCGCCGGTCCCACGGGAGGGGGCGCAGTTCGAGCACGGGTATCAGCAGGGCCGCCAGCGGGATCAGGAGGCAGGCGGTCAGCGTGGCCGGGCCCCGCAGCCACCAACTCAGCGGCGCGGCCGGGGCGAGGTAGGCCAGGGCCACCGCGGCGGTGGCGCACGCCGTGTGGAACGTGAACCACCACAGCACCCTGGTGAACCGCGCGGAGGGGCCCGCCCCGGTCGCCCCGGGCGTCTCGATCACCCCGGGCGTCCCGCCCGCGCCGTCAGCCGCTCCCGCGCCGTCCGTCCTCGCCCCCGTCACCGGCCCCGCCTCCCCCGTCGCGTCCGTCGCGGGGTCGAGGCTAGCCGCCCGTCCGAACGTCAGCGCGGCGGGCGGAAGGCGTACGGGGAGCACGCGGGTGGGGAAAGGACCGGCGGCCCTGGTGTCGGGGGGGATCACCAGGGCCGCCGGGGTGTGTGGGACCGGGGCTCGGGGCCCCGGTCGGGGCGGAGCGGAGCGGACCGCTGCCGGACGGGCCGGACGGACGGGGCCGGACGGGCCGGCCGTCGTCAGATGGACTGGCCCTTGCTCCGCAGCCAGGTCAGCGGGTCGATCGGGTCGCCGCCGCCGGGACGGACCTCCATGTGGAGGTGCGCGCCGGTGGAGTTGCCGGTGGAGCCGACGCGGCCGATGACGTCGCCGGTGGTCACCTTGCCGGTGGTGACGGTCATGGAGGACAGGTGGGCATACCAGATCTCGGTGCCGTCGTCGAGGCGGAGGATGATGCGGTAGCCGTAAGAGCCCGCCCAGCCGGCCTCGACGATCTCGCCGCTGTGCACCGCCTTGACCGGGGTGCCGGTGGGGGCGGCGAAGTCCAGGCCGGTGTGGTTGTTGGCCCACATCGAGCCGGACTGGCCGAAGGTGGAGGTGAGCTGGTACGAGGTGAGCGGGAGGGTGTAGCTGGCCGCGAGCTTGGCCAGGCGCTCGGCCTCGGCCTTGCGCGCCGCCTCCTCGGCGGCCTTGCGCTTGCGCTCGGCCTCCTCCTCGGCGGCCTGGTCGGCGGCCTCCTCGGCCGCCTTGTCCGCGGCCTGGTCGGCGGCCTCCTCCAGCGCCGCCTGGGTGGCGCCGGTCTGCTGCTGGTCGGCCTGCTGGAGGATGCGCGCCCGCAGTGCCTCGCCGGCGTCCGCCGTCACGACGGTCGTGGTGGCGTCGGAGGTGTCCAGGCCGGCCTGGGTGGCGGTGCCGCCGAAGGGGCTGGTGGTCTCCGTCTGAGGGGCGGAGTCGCCGCCGTCGCCGCCGTCGGAGACGAGGCCGCCGACGACGGGGATGCCCTCGGCCACGGCGCCGAGGTCCACGTCCGGCATGGAGATGGCGACCGGCGACTTGTCCTTGGCGGTGGCTATGCCGCCCGCGCCGACCGCGGCGATCATGCCGACGCCGAGGACCGCTCCGCTGCGGGCCATGCCGTTGCGCTGCTTGGCGACGCGGTGCCGGCCGCGGACCGGGCGGACGGAGTCCTCGGTCGGGTTCCACACCGGCTGGTCGCCGTCGCCTTCCGGACCGAACGGGGCGAAAGCGGCGGTGTGCGGGTCGTACGAGACCTCGGGGGCCGGGGTGCTGGACGCCACGGGGGCGCTCTCCTTTCCTTCCTTCTCGCCTACCGGGTTAGCTGACGGGTTCGGAGCAGGAAGGTCTCCTACGGATCCATACGGGCATGCCGTATGACTCCGATTCACCCCAATTGGTGGTTCCCCGGTTCCCTGGACGCGTCCTCGCTGTTGGCGGGGCCGCGCTTGCGGGATTCGGCGACGGCGCACGGTGCCGCCCTCTTCGGCGACAGTGACGACCGCGCTGCGTTATCGAACGTTAATAGAGGTGCGCTCCGGTTTCCAAGTCCCCTCTTTGAACATGGGGCTTTCTTGACGGAGGACCATCGGGGCATCAGCGGGCCAATTCGGGCGATTCGACCGCCGGATCGGCGCATGAGACGCACGCCACACCATCTGACGTTGCCTCAGTTGTTATGCGGAGGGGCGCACGTCGACTACGGACGGTCACCGGCGGCCGGGGGTTCCGGGGGCTCCGCAGGCTCCGGGACCTCCGGGTCGCGCATGACCGCCAGCAGGGCCATGTCGTCGCCCTGGTGCCCGCCGGTGTGCGCGCCGGCCTCCGCGAGGAGGTGGTCGAGCAGGGCCGCCGGCCCGGTGAAGCGCTGGCCGCGCAGCCCCTCCGCCAGGTCGTAGAAGACGTCCGCCGCGTTCCGCGCCTCCGTCAGGCCGTCGGTGTGGAGCAGCAGCAGGGAGCCGGGCGGGAAGGGCACCGGTTCCGTCCGCCCGTTCCCGGGGCCGACCGCCAGGTCCCCCAGTCCCAGCGGCAGCGCGTACGCCTCCGTGCCCGGCTCGGTGTCCGGCTCCAGCAGCCGCACCTCTCCCCGCCCGGTCAGCAGTACCGGCGGCGGATGGCCCCGGTTGACGATCCGCAGGCTCCCCGGGGCACCGGCCGGGACCTCGGCGAACACGGCCGTGGCGAACTCCTCCGACCGGCCCGGCCACGCCTGGCGCTGCCCTGCCTCCCGGAGCAGGGCGTGCTCGACGCGGTCCGCGACCGCCGCCAGATCCGCCTCGGCCTCGGCCGCCTCCCGGAAGGCGCCGAGGACGACGGTGACCGTGCCGACGGCCTCCGTCCCCTTGCCGCGCACGTCGGCCACCAGCAGCCGCAGCCCGTACGGAGTGCGCTGCACGCCGTACAGGTCGCCGCCGATCCGGGCGTGCGCCTGCGCGGCCTCGTAGCGGACCGCGATTCTCAGGTCGCCGACCCGGCCGGGCGGCACGGGCAGCACGGCGAGCTGGACGGCCTCGGCGACCTGATGGGCCGAGGCCGCGCTGACCTCGCTGTGGTGCAGGACCCGGCTGAGGACGAGCGCCAGCACCCCGACGGTGGCGTTGGTGACCAGCCGCACCGTGCTCTCCGTCGGGTGCAGCCCGGCGCGCACCAGCAGGGCGACGACCGCGACCGTCGATGCGGCCACCGTGACCGCCGTGCCGCCGAAGGTCCACAGGGCCGCGGCGACCAGGGACGCCGCGATGAACGGCGCGCTCAGGAAGACGTCGGCGGGGGTCAGCAGATTGACCGCCAGCCCCAGCAGGACCAGCAGCAGGGGCAGCATCCACGGCGGGCGGCCGATGACGGGGATGGCGCGGACACGGGTCCTGCCGCCGTCCGTCTCCCGCTGCCCGTCGCCCCGCATCCTTCCAATCTCCCCGACGCCCGGCGTCCCGGCGAGTCGATCAAGCGCCGGTCGGACGACCGGGCCCCGAACGGGGGAACGCGGGGGCGCGGGGGCGCCTACGCCCCGCGTGCGGCGAGCGCGCGGCGCACCCCGTACGAGGCGGCCCCGGCCGCCAGCACCGCCGCCCCCGAGACCACCGAGGCGAGCGGCAGGGCGAAGGCCAGCACCACGCACCCGGCCAGCCCCACCACCGGCACGATCCTCGGCGGGCGTCCCTCGCCGGGGCCCAGGGTCCAGGCGGAGGCGTTGGCGACGGCGTAGTAGGCCAGGACGCCGAAGGAGGAGAAGCCGATCGCGCCGCGCAGGTCCCCCGTGGCGGCCACCACCGCCACCACCGCGCCGACCGCCAGCTCGGCGCGGTGCGGCACGCCGAAGCGCGGGTGCACGGCGGCCAGCACGGACGGCAGGTGCCGGTCGCGGGCCATCGCCAGGGTGGTGCGGGAGACGCCGAGGATCAGTGCCAGCAGCGAGCCCAGCGCCGCCACCGCCGCCCCCACCCGTACCACCGGGACCAGTTCCGGTACGCCCGCCGCGCGCACCGCGTCGGCCAGCGGCGCGGTCGCCCGGCCCAGCGCGTCGCCGCCCAGCACGCCGAGCAGCGCGACCGCGACGGCGGCGTAGACGACCAGGGTGATGCCCAGCGCCACCGGGATCGCCCGGGGGATGGTGCGGGCCGGGTCGCGGACCTCCTCGCCGAGGGTGGCGATGCGCGCGTAGCCGGCGAAGGCGAAGAACAGCAGGCCCGCCGCCTGGAGCACACCACCGGGCGAGACGCCGCCGGGCGAGACGTCCCCGGGCGAGGCCTCCCTTGCCGGGGCCGACCAGAAGGCCGGCCGGGCGGCGTCCGCCTCGCCGGAGGTCAGACAGACGACCACGACGGCGGCCAGCACCGCCAGGACGACCGCCACGATCGCGCGGGTCAGCCAGGCGGTCTTCCGCACGCCCGCGTAGTTCACCGCCACCAGCGCCACCACCGCCGCGACCGCCACCGCGTGCGCCTGCCCGGGCCACACGTACAGGCCCACCGTCAGGGCCATCGCCGCGCACGAGGCGGTCTTGCCGACCACGAAGCCCCAGCCGGCCAGATGGCCCCAGAACTCCCCCAGCCGCTCGCGGCCGTAGACGTAGGTGCCCCCGGACTCCGGGTAGCGGGCGGCCAGCCGGGCCGAGGAGGTCGCGTTGCAGTACGCGACCACCGCCGCCAGCGCCAGGCCGAGCAGCAGACCGGCCCCGGCCCCGGCCGCGCGGGCCGCCGGGGCGAAGGCCGCGAAGACGCCCGCGCCGATCATCGACCCCAGGCCGATCACCACCGCGTCGCCGGTGCCCAGCCGCCGCCGCAGCCCGGGAGCCTCCCGCGCCCCCTCCGCCGTCCCGCTCATACCCGTCCCCTCCCGTGGGTGTGCCCGTGTCGGCGGCCCTGTCGGCGGCCGGCGACCGGCGCTCACCGGCCGCACCGGACGCTACCGCTACAGGGCCCGCACCCGCAGGTCGCGGGCCGCCCGCCGGGCGGGGGCGGGGAGGGGACGTACGGGTACCGGCGGCCTCAGCGGCCGGCGCGACGGCGGGACCGCTGCAGGGAGATGACGAGGACCGCGAGCACCAGGACCCCGATCCCGATGAACAGCAGGTAGAGCAGCCCCTCCACCACCGCGCCGAGCACTCCCAGCACAGCCGCGACGAGAAGCAGGAACAGGAAGAACCACATGGGTGAACGCCTCCTTCGCGCTGTTCGGACGCGCCGGTCAGCCGCGCGCCAGCCGCCGCTCGCCTCCGGCGCCCGCGCGGTAGGGGATGCCGTAGTGGCGGAAGACCGGTTCCTCCTCCTCGGCGGGGAGCACGTCATCGGTGCCGATGGACGGAGCGTCCTTCACCAGCGGTTTGTCGTACCGGACCATGAGGTAGCCCGGCCCCACGACCGCCCCGTCCAGAGGTACGAACACCAGGCGCTGACGGGTGGGCAGTCCGATCCGCACGGTGGCCATGGCGGGCTCGTCGGTCGCCGTGTCGGTGTAGACCGCCTCGAGCGGGCCGACCTTGTGCCCTCCGGCATCGACGACATCGTGGCCGCGCCACTCGCGGATGTCTGCTGGACGGATCATTCGCTCAGCTCCCTGGACGGACGGTCCGGACGGTGAGCCCGCGCCAAGCGCCCGCACGCGTGCGCGGAGCCGGCCTCCGGGGCTCGCCTCGCCGGTGAGCTCGCCGCCTCCGCCCCCGCACCGCGTCCGAGCCGCTTTCCGGGCACAGGGAGCGGGTTCCCGCCTCCGCGGGCCCCACACCTGCCGTACGGCGCCCTCCGTCGTACCGGAGTGCCCGCACGCACAACACCCCGGCCACGGCCGCGGATTCGGCCGACACGGCCGCGCCGGAGACGACAGAACCCCCGCCGACGCAGGTCGGCGGGGGTTCCGGCCCCGAGGGGCCCGGTAGGCCGTGTGGGACTCGAACCCACAACCAATGGATTAAAAGTCCACTGCTCTGCCAATTGAGCTAACGGCCCGCCCACGAAGCATAGCCCGCCCACCGGCCGCGCTTCGAAGGCATTGCGCACGGTGTCACGGCCGGTGGGCCGGCGCGGTCTACAGGTGGGGCATCTCCATGGGCATGCTCAGCATCATGAGCTGGGACTCGGTGAGCGTGCCCGAGTAGGCGCGGACCTCGTCCACGTCACCGTGCAGGTACTCGCCCCAGCCGTCGGCCGTCAGCGCACGGCCCACCTGGAGGCCGCCGGTGGCCGCCCAGGTGCGGGAGGCCGGGAGGTCCGCCTCGGCCGAGGCGTGCAGGCTGCCGTCCACGTAGAGCCGGACGGTGCCGCCGCTCGCGTCGTACACCACCGCCAGGTGCTGGCCCAGGGTGCTGCCGGTGTAGGGCTCGGCCGTGACGGTGGTGGTCCCGGCGTCCGCGCGGTCCGCGTGGGAGACGGACAGCTCCCACCGGTGGACGTCGGCGCGGTAGCGGACGACGAGGGCGTTGGTGTGCTCGCCGGGCAGGGACAGCACGGCCATGTCGCGGGACGGCTCCAGCTCGGCGACGCGTACCTGGGCGGCCAGGGTGAAGCCGTCGTCCGTGGCGACGGGCGGCGCCGCGGTGGCCGCGTGGTCGCCGTCGCCGTCGAGCCGCAGGTGTCCGGTGCCGACCAGGGGCTGCTCGGCGTCGCAGAAGATGTCGGTGTCCGTACTGCACTCCGGCACGAAGACCTCGGCGTCGCCCCCCAGGGTCAGCCCCTGGCCGCCGTCGTACTCGGGACTGGTGCCGTCCGGTGCCTCGTTGAGCTGCCAGTAGCCGGTGCGCTCGGCCCCGCGCTTCGCCAGCTCCGTCAGCTCGCCGGCGGCGGCGATCCGGTCCCACGCCCGGACGTCGGCGAGTTCGCCGTGCCAGTGGCCGCCCGCCTCACCGTCCCGGTGGGCACGGCCGATCTGCAGCACCCCCGTGGCCGTGGCGTCGGCGGCAGGCTCGGCGGTGGCCACGGCGCGGCCGTTCACGTACAGCCGGGCCTTCTCCGCCACCGGGTCGTACACACCGGCGAGGTGGGTCCACTGCCCGGCCGCCGGGTGGCCGCCCCGGACCTTCAGGGGGCCTGCTCCGGTCGGCAGTTCGAGGATCCACGCCGGGCCCGTGCCGTCCGCGCCGCCGTCCGCGTCGAGGCCGAGGGTGAAGGGGCCGCCCGAGGTGCCGTCCTGACCGACCGCCGTCATGTCGCGGTCCACGCTCCGGGGGCGCACCCAGAGCCCCGTGGAGAACACCCGGGTGGTGTCCACCGCGGTGGCGCCGGGCGCGAGATAGGCGTTCCCGGTGCCGTCGAGGGCGGCCGCCGAGGCGATGGAGGTGCCGGAGGGGCCGGCCGCGCCGAACTCCACTCCACCGCCGGCCGCGGCCGGATGCCGGCCGGACTCGTCCGCGGCCTCGCCGGAGCCGGCCGGGTCCACCAGCTTCCAGTGGGACACGGGGGCTCGGCCGTCACCGACGCGGAAGTCGTGCCGGGCGGGGAGGCTCGTGTTGCCCGCCCGATCCACGGCCTGAGCCTCGATCCAGTGGGGCCCGCTCCTCGTGGGCAGCCACCGGACCGTCACCGGCTCGCCGGAGTCCGGCACCGGAACGGTCCGGAGCGGGGCCCCGTCGAAGGAGTACTGGTAGGCCACCGTGTCGTCGTCGGCCGCCTCGAGGACGAAGGACCCGTAGTCGCCCACACCCTCGCGCCAGACGTAGTCGTCGGGGTAGTCGGTGGAGGAGACCGCCGGAGCGGCGGGGGCCTCGTCGTCGTGGACGAACTCGCAGCGGTGCTGCCCGCCGGAGGAGCTCCACGGCCCCCACTCCGTGCCGTCGTGCGCCCGTACCCGCCAGGAGATCACCGTGTGGGCGGGGATGTCCGAAGGAGCGGACACGGTGAAGGGGAAACCGCTCGCCTTCCGCGGGGTGGGGCCCAGTGTGCGCCGCTGCCGCTCGCCGTCGGCGTCCTTCCACTCGATCTCGAACTCCCCCACGACCTGCGCGGCGACCCCCGGCGCGGCGTCGGGGTCGCGGAGCACGGCCCGGAGTTGGGGACGCGTCCCGAGGTACGGGCGGTCCTCCCCGGCGGCGCACTCGGCGTTCCCGGTGGACAGCTCGGAGACGAGCGGCCGGGACGGCGGGTTGTTCTCCGCCGCGGCGGCCACCGTCGGCAGGCCGGTCACGGCCAGGGAGGCGGTCGCCGCCACGGCCGCGAACCGGACCGGCCGGGACCGGTGGCCGGCTCTTCGGTGCTTTCGCACGTTCTGATCATCCTTCGAGGTCGTCGGGGACATCGGCCCTCCGCGCGTCCCGCACGCGGCTGAGGCGGACGGGAGGCAGGCGGGAACAGACGGAAGCGGGACAGAGGGGGAAGGACTCCGTGCGGCCGCGCCGTACAAGCCTCCGGGAGGCTACCAACGGGCGGTGACAGCGGCACCGCGATATTCACCGCCCGTACGGCCCGGACACGCCGAAGGGCCCGGCCCGGAGCGATGCTCCGGGCCGGGCCCTCAACCGGTCTGTCCGGCTCAGCCGTTGCGCTTCCAGCGCGGCTTGTCCGCACGGCGGTCGAACGAGCGGCCGCCGCCGCGGTGGTCACCGCCCTGGTGCCCGCCACCCTGGTAGCCACCGCCCTGGTAGCCGCCGCCGCGGTGGTCGTCACGGCGGCCGTACGGGCGGCGGTCGTCACGGTCGCGGTCGCGGTTGAAGGGACGGCGGTCGTCGCGGTCCCGGTTGAACGGGCGGTCGCCGCCGCCGCGGTGGCCGAACTCGCGCCGGTCGTTGTCGCGGCGGAAGCCGCCCCGGTCGTCACGGCGGTCGCGGTTGAACGGACGGCGCTCCCCGCGCTCACCACGGTCGCCGCGGTCGTCGCGCCGGTCGCGGTTGTAGGGACGCCGGTCGCCGCGGTCGTCACGGTCGCCACGCCGGTCGTCACGGTCGCGGCCGTACGGGCGGCGGTCGTCGCGGTCCCGGTCACGGCGGAAGTTGCCCCGGTCGTCGCGGCGCTCGTACGACCGCTCCTCGCGTGCCCGGCGCGCGTCGGCCTCGGCCTTCGCCTCCGCCGCGTCCGCCTCGGCGGTGAACTCGGCCACCGCCGCCTCGGTCGCCTCGGCGACCGCGGCCACGGCCGCCCCCGGGTCGTCGCCCCGCTCACGGGCGGCGCGCGCCGACAGCTTGTCGGCCTCCTCGCGCAGCTCGGCGGCGCGGCGCTGGGCGCGCTCCAGCTGCCGAGTGACCTCGGCCACCTCGCGTTCGGCCTGCTTGGCGGCGTTCAGCGCCGACTCGGCCTGCACCTCGGTCAGCGACCGGGCGCCGGTGATCTCCACCACGTCGTCGTCGAAGGCGTCGCCGCGGCCGATGACGTGGCGCGAGGCGTCCACGCCCGCGTCCTCCATCAGCCGGAAGATCTGCCGCCGCTGGTGCGGCAGCGCCAGCGAGACGACCGTGCCGGAGCGGCCCGCGCGGGCGGTGCGGCCGGAGCGGTGCAGGTAGTCCTTGTGGTCGCCGGCCGGGTCCACGTTGAGCACCAGGTCGATGTCGTCGACGTGGATGCCGCGCGCGGCGACGTCGGTGGCGACCAGCACGTTGACGCGGCCGTCCTTGAAGTCGGCCAGCGTCCGGGTGCGCAGGCCCTGCGTCATGCCGCCGTGCAGCGCGTCCGCCCGTACGCCCGCCTCGCGCAGCTGCTCGGCCACGCGGTCGGCGCCGAGCTGGGTGCGGACGAAGACGATGGTGCGGCCCTTGCGCGCGGCGATGGCGGCGGTGACCGGCGCCTTGTCGCGCGGCTTCACGATCAGCACGTGGTGGCTCATCGTCGTGACCGCGCCCTGGGCGGCGTCCACCTCGTGGTGGACGGGGTCGACGAGGTAGCGGCGCACCAGGGTGTCGATCTCGTTCTCCAGCGTGGCGGAGAACAGCATCCGCTGGCCGCCGGCCGGCACCAGGTCGAGCAGCTCGGTGACCTCGGGCAGGAAGCCCAGGTCGGCCATCTGGTCGGCCTCGTCCAGGATCGCGGTCTCCACGTCGTCCAGCGAGCAGGAGCCGCGGTTGATCAGGTCGCGCAGCCGGCCCGGGGTGGCGACGAGGATGTCGACGCCGCGCTCCAGGGCGGAGATCTGGTTGCCCATCGAGGTGCCGCCGCAGACGACCTTCAGCTTCAGGCCGAGGACATCGCCGTACGGCTGGAGCGCGTCGCTGACCTGCATGGCCAGCTCACGGGTGGGGGTGAGGATGACGCCGCGGGGGCGCTTGCGCTCGGTGCGGCCGCCGGCCAGGCGGGCCAGCAGCGGCAGGCCGAAGCTGAGCGTCTTGCCGGAGCCGGTGCGGCCGCGGCCGAGGACGTCCTTGCCCTCCAGCGCGTCCGGGATGGTCGCGACCTGGATCGGGAACGGGACGGTGACGCCGTTGTGCGCGAGCTTGCGGACGATCTCGCCGGGCAGGCCGAGGTCGGCGAACGTGGTCGTCGGCTCGTCCTCGGGCAGGACGACGTCAGGGGTGGTCACAGACATGCGGAAACAAACCTCTCGGAAGTCACATGGCACGCGCCCGCAACTCCGTGTTTTCGCATAAGACCGCCTCGATGCGGTCAGCCACGGCTCAGGTGAGGAACGCGCCACACGGCGCGCTACTGATTCACGGCGCCGGGCAAATGGGAGCAAACGATCTGCCACCATACGACCTCCCCTCCCCGAGCGCAAATCTCTTGTCAGCGCTGCCGATGGGGCGGGAGGAACGGCGGTGGCGACCGCCTGCGGGGAAGTCTACCCGTCCGCGGAGCCGGAGCGTTCGCCCGAGTGGTGCGGGCCGCCGGTTCCGTGGACGTCGTACGGGAAGTGAACGACGGACGGCCCCCCGTTCATTCCGTACCGCGCCGCCAGTCCGGAAAGCCCTTCGGCGCCGGCCTCCGCCCCCTCGCCGGGGCCGTCCTGCCCGCCACCGCCCCCGCTGTCACCGTCGCCGTCACCGTCGCCGCCCCCTCCGCCGGCTCCGCCGCTCCCCTGCGACGGGGTGGGCTCGGCGGGCGGGGTCGTGGGGTTCGCGGGCGGTGGCGCGGCGGTGCGCGAGGGGGTGGGCGAGGCGGTCGTACGTCCTCCGCCCGTGCCCGAACTCCCGGACGGAGAAGGCTTCTTCGGCCGCGGAGCACCCGCCGGAGGGGTGGCGGAGGACCGCGGGGGCGAGGAGGACGGCGAACCGGACGGCCGCTTCGAGGACCCGTCCTCGCCGCCCCGGTCCTTCCGTCCGCCCTGCCCTCCGTGGTCCGCGCCCCGCTCCCCGCCTCCGCCGCGCGGGGCGACCCCGCCGCCCGTCCGCGGATCGCCGGCGTCCCTGGAGACCCGGTGCCCGGCCGGCTGCCGGCCGCCGCCCTCCCCCTCGCCTCCGGAGGAGCCGACCGTCATGCAGCCGCTGAGGGTGGCCAGCAGCAGGGCGCCGGCGGCCGTACGGACACTCGCGCGGGCGTCCGTACGAGCGGACCGGCGGGCGGGCTCGGGGGCGTGCCCGCGGCGGGCGGGCTCGCGGACGGGTTCGGGGACGGGCTCGCGGGCGGGTTCGCGGTGGGCGGGACTGGACGGGCGCACGGGCGGCACCTCCGGGAGGCGGGAGACTGTGAGGCGGGCTCCCCCTGCCCAACTCCCGTCAGCCCGCCAGGTAACGCGTCAGCTCCAGACCCGCCCACACCGCCCCCAGGGCGACCGGCGGCGTGACGGCCGCGTTCGCCAGCGCCGCCCGCCCGTGGCCGCGTTCGGCCAGCCGCAGCGTCTCGTAGGAGAAGGTGGAGTACGTCGTCAGCGCGCCGCACAGCCCCGTGCCGAGCAGCGCGGCGGCCCCCGGCCCCGCCGCGCCCGCCTCGACGGCACCGGTCACCAGGCCCAGCAGCAGGCTGCCGGCGGCGTTGACGGCGAGGGTGCCCCAGGGGAAGAGCGACTCGTACCGCGACTGCACCGCGCGGTCCGCCGTGTACCGCAGGCACGCGCCCGCCGCGCCGCCGAGCGCCACCAGGAGCCAGCTCACCGTGCCACTCACCGCGCCACCGCCGCCCGGGTGGTGGCGGCGCGGGTAGCGGCGGTGGCCGCCCACACGGCGCAGAGGGCGGCGGCCACAGTGGCGCCCAGGTACAGCAGCGCGGTGCCCGCGGCGCCCTCCTCCAGCAGCCGTACGGCATCCAGCGCGTACACGGAGAAGGTGGTGAAGCCGCCCAGCACACCCGTGCCCAGGAAGGGCCGCGCCAGCGGGTGACGCGCCCACGCCCCGCCGGACCTCTTCCCGCCGTGCTCCTCCAGCAGCGTCATCAGCACGCCGATCAGCGCGCACCCGGCGGCGTTGACCGCGAGGACGGCCCAGGGGAAGCCGCCGGGCGCGGCGGGCCAGGGCAGGGTGAGGGCGTACCGGGCGCAGGCGCCGAGCGCGCCGCCCGCCGCGACGGCGGCGAGGACGACCACCGCGTGCGCCCCGGCGGTCTCGGCGCGCTGGGCGGGTACGTGCAGATCGACGTCGGGGTCGATCACCCCGTCCTCCGGGCCCCCGTCCTCCCCGGAACCCTTCACAGTCCCCTCCCCGGCCCTTCCCGGAAGCCTCCGCTCACGCGTATCCAAGGTCGTGCAGCCGCTCGTCGTCGATGCCGAAGTGGTGGGCGATCTCGTGCACCACGGTGATCTCCACCTCCTCGACGACCATCTGCCGGTCGCCGCCCTCGCGCTCGCACATCCGCAGGATGGGCCCGCGGTAGACGGTGATGCGGTCCGGCAGGACGCCCGCGTACCACTCGCCGCGCTCGGTCAGCGGCGTGCCCTCGTAGAGCCCGAGCAGTTCGGGATCCTCGGCGGGCGGCTCGTCCTCCACGAACACCGCCACGTTGTCCATGAGCCGCGTCAGCTCCGGCGGGATCCGGTCGAGCGCCTCGGCCACCAGTTCCTCGAACTCCTCGCGCGTCATCTCCAGCACGCGCCCATTGTCCGTCACGGCACGCGGAGGGCGCACGGGCGGCGCACGGAGCGGCGCGCGGCGGACGGCGGCGGAACGGCGTACCGGGCGGCCGCCGCACAGACGCCGCGCGTGCGCCGCATAGTCGCCACCCGGACGGGCATATGGCACGGCATGAGCCGAGAGCCCCTCCGGCCTCGCCGGGCCCCCGCCCGCCGGGCCGCAGCCGTTCCCCGTGCTCTGCGTCGCCGCTTCCGGGCGCACCGGCCCGCGCCGGTGCACTCCCTGAGCCACACCCCCCACCCGTACGCCCGGGCGTTCGCGCTGGCCGCCGTCACGCTGCTCGGTGCCTGGCTGGGACTGCTCGTCGTGGGCAGCGTGAAGGCGGACGTGGGACCGGTGGACACCCGGATGTCACTGCGCCCCTCGCTGACCGGGGGCACCGAGATCAGCGTGCCGCCGCTCGGCGCGCTCGAACTGGACAGCCACCTCGCCCCGCTCGCCCTGGACGTCGACATCGACCAGCTCGACCCCGAGCGCGCCCAGGCCCTGATAGACCGCCCGGAGCGGATCAGCGGCCTGGAGGCGCAGATCACCCGTGACGTGCGGTCCGGTACACAGGACCTGGCGGTGAAGG
Organism: Streptomyces mangrovi; assembly: GCF_900114215.1. GTDB lineage: Bacteria > Actinomycetota > Actinomycetes > Streptomycetales > Streptomycetaceae > Streptomyces > Streptomyces barkulensis. The sequence goes on from NZ_FOSG01000028.1 coordinate 37,785, forward strand.
CCTCCGTCGCGGTGGTCGCCGGCGCCACGGCGCTCGGCCTGGCCGTCTACCGGCGCCCGCGGCGCGCGCTCGCGGCGGGCGGCCTCGCCCTCGCGCTCCTGGCGGCCTCCGGCGCGAGCGCCTACGCGACGTGGAACCCGAAGTCGCTGCTGGAGCCGAAGTTCTCCGGACTGCTGGCCAGCGCGCCGAGCGTGGTGGGCAACGCGCGCAGCATCGTCACCGACTTCGACGTCTACCAGCAGGAGCTGGCGCGCCTGGTCACCAACGTCACCAAGCTCTACGACGCCACCTCCACGCTCCCCGCCTACCAGCCGGATCCCAGCACCATCCGTGTGCTGCACGTCTCCGACATCCACCTCAACCCGGCCGCGTGGCACATCGTCAGGTCGCTGGTCGAGCAGTACGAGATCGCCGTGATCATCGACTCGGGCGACACCATGGACCACGGCACCGCGACCGAGAACGGCTTCCTGGACCCGGTCGAGGACCTCGGCGCGCCGTACGTGTGGGTGCGCGGCAACCACGACTCGCTCACCACCCAGAAGTACATCGAGGAGCTGGACAACACCCACGTCCTGGACGACGGGAAGCCGGTGACCGTGGGCGGTCTGCGGATCGCGGGCATCGGCGACCCGCAGTTCACCCCGGACCGCTCGGTGGTCGCCAAGGGCGACGCGGCCGAGCGCGTCGCGGGCCGGAAACTGGCCGCCTCGCTGCGCAGGAGCGCGGCGGCGGACAAGCCGGTGCACATCGCCGCCGCGCACAACCCGATCGCGGCCCAGCAGACGGACGGCGACGTGCCCCTGGTGCTGGCCGGCCACGTCCACCGCCGGGAGTCGCGGGTGATGGAGGAGGGCACCCGGCTGATGATCGAGGGCTCCACGGGCGGCGGCGGACTGCGGGCCGTGGAGGGTGACGAGCCGCAGAAGGTGATGACCTCGGTGCTCTACCTGGACCGGGACACCAAGCGGCTCCAGGCGTGGGACGAGATCACCCTGGGCGGTCTGGGTCTGACGACGGCCGAGGTCAGCCGTCATCTGCCGGAGGACGTGGAGCCGGGCAGCTCCCCGTCCCCGTCCCCCTCCGACTCCCCGTCCGACTCCCCGTCCGACTCCCCGTCCGAGTCCCCGTCCCGATCCCCGTCCCCGTCGCCGTCCGGGCGGCCCGCCGACTAGCCCACCCGGGCGCCGCCGGAAATCCGTTTTGGCGATCCGTCCCGCCATCCCATATGCTTCTCACGTCCCCGACGCGCCGAGAAGCGCCCAGGTGGGCCATCAGCCCTCATCGTCTAGTGGCCCAGGACGCCGCCCTTTCAAGGCGGTAGCACGGGTTCGAATCCCGTTGGGGGCACGCACAACCTGTGCGAGACTGGTGCTCGTACATAGCTTGGTCCTGTGGAGCAGTTTGGAGTGCTCGCCACCCTGTCAAGGTGGAGGCCGCGGGTTCAAATCCCGTCAGGACCGCTGCGGCTGGGTAGCTCAGTTGGTACGAGCGTCCGCCTGAAAAGCGGAAGGTCGCCGGTTCGACCCCGGCCCCAGCCACCGCAGGTGAAAGCCCCGCTCCGGGTCTCCGGAGCGGGGCTTTCACCGTTTCCGCGCCAGTCCGTACGCCGACGGGGTCAGGCACCGAGGTCAGCGCCGCAGCCCGAGGATCAGCCGGACGGAATCCTCCACACGGTGCAGTTCGCCCGGGGCCAGCAGCCCGAGCTTCCTCCGAAGCCGCGGCTTGGCCACGGTGTGGATGTCCGCACAGTCCACGTAGGACTCGTCGTACTTCGTCAGGCCCGCGTCCGGTCCGATCGGGACATGGGTGGGCTGCGGGCCGGGCGTGCCGGTGATGAGTGCGACCGTGACCGAGGCGAGCGGCTCCGCGATCCGGTTGACGGTGAGCACGACCACCGGATGCGGTCCCACCGGCTGGGGCAGCGCACAGACCCACACCTCACCGCGCAGAGCCGTCCCAGGACTCACCACTGCGTCTCGTCCGCTGCCGCGAGTTCGGCCTCACTCGGCTCGGCCACGCCCTCGGGCAGCGGCGCGGCCTGCCCCTGGTAGAAGGCACGGATCTCCTCGGTCGCCCCCACCTCGGCCGCCTCCCTGGCGAGGAGCCTCAGCCCTTCGCGAAGGGCGTCGGAAGTCGAGTCGAGATGCAGCGTCCGCATGACCTCCTGAAGGGCCTCCACCTCATCGCTACGGAGCCGGACCTGTGCCAGCTTGCTGGGCCCGAGCACAGGCGCCGCCGCGTTGCGCCCGGATGTCTTCGCGGCGGGCTTCCGGGCCAGCCGTTTCCCGCGGGTCGATGCGGTGTCCACTCCTCCTCCAGCCTGTCGTACAAATGTCATACACCCAATATGGAGCCCGCGGCCGACGTGCGTCAAGGAAGTCGCCCCAGCCGGACATGGTCAGGACCCGCCGGCCCGGCCGCCCGGGTGGCGGTGGCGCAGGATCCAGAAGACGGCGCAGGAGACGATCGCCCAGCCGACCAGCACCAGGTAGGGCTGCGCGTGCGGATAACCCGGGAAGTAGACGGCCGTGTGCTGGGCGTTGACGGAGGCGCCGGGCGGGAGCCAGCGGCCGATGGTGCCCAGCGGTGAGGGCAGCAGGGGCCAGGAGACCGCTCCCCCGGAGGAGGGGTTGCCGATGAGGACCATCAGGCCCCAGGTGGGGAGCATGGCCCAGCGGCCGATCAGGGCCTGGAACATGGTGAAGACCATGCCCGAGGTGAACATGGTCAGGGCGAGGATCATCCAGGAGTGGACGAAGGGGAAGTCGACCGCGTTCAGCAGCCAGTCCACGGCCGCCGCGATGGCGAAGCCGCCCAGCAGCGAGTAGGCGGCCGTGAAGGCGATCCGCTCGGCGGGGTTCAGGTCCCTGGCGTGGACGCTCATCTGGATGGCCCCGATGAAGCCGGTGACCACCGCCGCGAGGGTGACGTAGAACAGGGCCAGGCCGCGCGGGTCGCCCGGGTCCAGCGGTTTGGCGTCCCGCACCGCCACCCGCAGTCCGGTCTCCTCGCCCACCGAGCGGGCGGCCTCGGTCAGCAGCTCGGCCACGGAGGCGCCCGAGGCGCTGGAGACCTCCAGCACCGGCCGCCCCCGGCCCGGGTCGGCGGGGACGCGCAGCACGGCGAAGACCTTCTGCGACTCCAGGGCCTCGTCGGCCGCCGCCGCGGTGGGGTACTCGCGCAGTTCCAGGGAGGAGCTCAGGTCCTCACCGATCGCGGCGGCGAACGCCTGCGCGCGCTCCCGCTGGACGGGGACGTCCCCGGTGGCGCCGACGACCGCCACGGGGATGCGGCGCGGGGTGGGATCGGCCATGGCGTAGGTGTACGAGCCGGCGAAGAGCCCGGCCGCGGCGGCGATGAGCAGCGACAGCACGGCGGCGGGCAGGAAGGGCGAATCCTTGAAGCGCCGCCACCGTCCGGCGGCGCCCCCTGCCCGGCGGCCCTGTCCGGTTTCCTCCCCGGCGCGGGCATCATGAGAGCCGTGCGCGGTGCGCGAGTCGTCGGGACCGCCGGTGCCTTCGGTGCCTTCGGGACCGTCAGGGCCGTCGGAGAGGGGGTGGCGCCGGTCGTTCATGCGCTCACCCTAGACAGTCGTTTCGCCCATATCGCCGCAAGCCGGTCACGGGGAGCGGTGAATTGATTCGCCCGGCACTCGGTGCGGGTGCGATCCTGGAGCCCGTATGTCCACTGTGTCTGATCCCAGCCTCCCCGCCGTCCTGGAGCGACTGCCCGAGCTGATGCTGCGCGACCAGCAGCGGCTCGGCCGCCGTCTGGAGGGCACCCGCCGCATCCGCAAGCCGGAGGCGCGGCGTGCCGTGCTCGCGGAGATCGCCGCCGAGGTCGAGCAGGCCGAGCTGCGCGTGGCCGCCCGGCGGGACGCCGTCCCCGCGATCGACTACCCCGAGCAGCTCCCCGTCAGCCAGAAGAAGGACGAGATCCTCCAGGCGATACGGGACAACCAGGTCGTGATCGTCGCGGGCGAGACCGGCTCCGGCAAGACCACCCAGATCCCCAAGATCTGCCTGGAGCTCGGGCGCGGGGTGAAGGGGCTGATCGGGCACACCCAGCCGCGCCGGATCGCGGCCCGCACGGTGGCCGAGCGCGTCGCCGAGGAGCTGCGCACGCCGCTGGGCGAGGCGGTGGGCTGGAAGGTCCGCTTCACCGACCAGGTGGGCGAGGACACCCTGGTCAAGCTGATGACGGACGGCATCCTGCTGGCCGAGATCCAGACCGACCGCGAGCTGCGCCGGTACGACACGATCATCATCGACGAGGCGCACGAGCGCAGCCTCAACATCGACTTCCTGCTGGGCTATCTCGCCCGGCTGCTGCCCCGCCGCCCGGATCTCAAGGTCGTCATCACCTCCGCGACGATCGACCCCGAGCGCTTCTCCCGCCACTTCGGCGACGCCCCGATCGTGGAGGTGTCCGGCCGTACGTACCCGGTGGAGGTCCGCTACCGGCCGCTGCTGGAGGAAGAGGGCGACAACCCCGACCGGGACCAGGTCACCGCGATCTGCGACGCGGTCGACGAACTCCAGGCCGAGGGACCGGGCGACATCCTGGTCTTCCTCTCCGGCGAGCGGGAGATCCGCGATACCGCCGACGCGCTGAACAGGAAGAACCTGCGCCACGCGGCGAAGCCGCATATCGGGCACGAGACGGAGGTGCTGCCGCTGTACGCGCGGCTGTCGCACGCCGAGCAGCACCGGGTGTTCCAGAAGCACGGCGGCCGGCGGATCGTGCTGGCCACCAACGTCGCCGAGACCTCGCTGACCGTCCCCGGCATCAAGTACGTCATCGACACCGGCACCGCCCGCATCTCCCGCTACAGCCACCGCACCAAGGTGCAGCGGCTGCCGATCGAGCCGGTCTCGCAGGCCAGCGCCAACCAGCGCAAGGGCCGCTGCGGCCGGACCTCGGACGGCATCTGCGTCCGGCTGTACTCCGAGGAGGACTTCCTCTCCCGGCCGGAGTTCACCGACCCGGAGATCCTGCGCACCAACCTGGCCTCCGTCATCCTCCAGATGACCGCCGCGGGACTGGGCGACATCGAGCGCTTCCCCTTCATCGACCCGCCGGACCACCGCAGCATCAAGGCCGGTGTGCAGCTGCTGGAGGAACTGGGCGCGCTGGATCCGAAGCAGAAGGACCCGCGCAGGCGCCTGACGGAGACGGGGCGGAAGCTGGCGCAGTTCCCCGTCGACCCGCGGCTGGCGCGGATGGTGCTGGAGGCCGACCGCAACGGCTGCGTCCGCGAGGTCATGGTGATCGCCGCGGCGCTGTCCATCCAGGACCCGCGCGAGCGCCCCGCCGACAAGCAGCAGCAGGCCGACCAGCAGCACGCCCGGTTCCGCGACGAGAACAGCGACTTCCTCGCCCTGCTCAACCTGTGGCGTTACGTGCGCGAGCGGCAGAAGGAGCTGTCCTCCTCGGCCTTCCGCCGGATGTGCAGGTCCGAGTTCCTCAACTACCTGCGCATACGGGAGTGGCAGGACATCTACGTCCAGCTCCGCCAGGTCGCCAAGTCCATGGGCGTCCACATGAACGACCAGGACGCGGACGCCGACCGCGTCCACCAGTCGCTGCTGGCGGGCCTGCTGTCGCACATCGGGCTCAAGGAGATCAAGGAGAGCGGGAAGAGCTCCCCGGGCGAGGGCGGGCGGGAGAGCGCGAAGGGCAACGAGTACCTGGGCGCGCGCAGCGCCAAGTTCGCCGTCTTCCCCGGCTCCGCGCTGTTCAGAAAGCCGCCGCGCTGGATCATGTCGGCCGAGCTGGTGGAGACCTCGCGGCTGTGGGCGCGGGTCAACGCGAAGATCGACCCGGACTGGATCGAGCCGCTCGCCGGCCATCTGGTCAAGCGCGTCCACAGCGAGCCGCACTGGGAGCAGAAGCAGGCGGCGGTGATGGCCTACGAGAAGGTGACGCTGTACGGCGTGCCCATCGTGGCCCGGCGCAAGGTGAACTACGGGCGCATCGACCCGGAGACCTGCCGCGAGCTGTTCATCCGCAACGCCCTGGTGGAGGGCGACTGGCGCACCCACCACCAGTTCTTCCACGACAACCGCCGGCTGCTGGGCGAGGTGGAGGAGCTGGAGCACCGGGCCCGCCGCCGCGACATCCTCGTCGACGACGAGACGCTGTTCGACTTCTACGACCAGCGCGTGCCCGAACACGTCGTCTCCGGCGCGCACTTCGACTCCTGGTGGAAGCGCAAACGCCAGGAGGAGCCGGACCTGCTCAACTTCGAGAAGTCCATGCTCATCAACGAGCGGGCCGGGCAGGTCACCAAGGACGACTACCCCGACTCCTGGCGCCAGGGCAGGCTGCGGTTCCGGGTGACGTACCAGTTCGAGCCGGGCGCGGACGCCGACGGCGTCACCGTCCACATCCCCCTCCAGGTGCTCAACCAGGTCTCCTGTGAGGGCTTCGACTGGCAGATCCCGGGGCTGCGCGCGGATCTGGTCACCGAGCTGATCCGCTCGCTGCCCAAGCCGGTCCGCCGCAACTACGTGCCCGCCCCCGACTTCGCCCGGCGCTTCCTGGACACCGTCGCCGGGGAGGACGGTGGCATCCCCCGGGAGACGCTGAACGAGCCGCTGACGGCCGTGCTGGCGCGGGGGCTGACGCGGATGACGGGGGTGCGGGTGACCCCGGAGGACTTCGACCCGTCCAGGGTCCCCGACCATTTGAAGATCACCTTCCGGGTGGTGGACGAGCGGCGCCGCAAGGTCTCCGGCGATGCCGAGAGCAAGGACCTGGAGGAGCTGAGGGACGCCCTGCGCCCGCGTACCCGGGCCGCGCTGTCCGAGGCGTTCGACTCCGCCCGGGAGAAGGGCGGCGACGTCGGCGGCGGCGGTCTGGAGCAGCGCACCGGGCTGACCTCCTGGACCGTCGGCGCCCTGCCGCGCACCTTCGAGACCCGGCGGGCCGGCCAGCCGGTCAGGGCGTACCCGGCGCTGGTGGACGACGGCGCCTCGGTGTCGGTGAAGCTCTTCGACACCGAGGACGAGCAGCGCGAGGCGATGTGGCGCGGCACACGCCGGCTGATCCTGCTCAACCTCCCCTCCAATCCGGCCAAGTTCGCCCAGTCCAAGCTCACCAACCAGGACCGGCTCTCCCTCGCCGCCTCCCCGCACGGCAGCGTCCAGGCGCTGTTCGACGACTGCGTGGCGGCCGCCGCGGACCGGCTGATCGCGGCGCACGGCGGCCCGGCCTGGGACGAGGAGGGCTTCCGCAAGCTCTTCGACGCCGTGCGCGCCGACATCACCGACGCGACGGTGGCGACGGTGCGGCAGGTGCGCGAGGTGCTCGCCGCCCGGCAGTCGTGCGAGCGGCGGATGAAGTCGCCGCCGCTGTCGGTCAGTCCGACGCTGGCGCCGAACCTCGCGGATGTGCGGCAGCAGCTCACGGAGCTGGTCGGCCCGGGTTTCGTGACCGCCCACGGCGCCCGGCGCCTGCCGGACCTGCTGCGCTATCTGACGGCCGTGGACCGCCGCCTGCAGCAACTGCCCACAGGCGTCGACCGGGACCGCGCCCGGATGGCGAAGGTGAAGGAGATGCGGGACGAGTACGAGTGGCTGCTGGAGCAGTTCCCGAAGGGGCGGCCGGTGCCTCGGGAGGCGCGGGAGATCCGCTGGATGATCGAGGAGCTGCGGGTCAGCTACTTCGCGCACGCCCTGGGGACGGCGTACCCGGTCTCGGACAAGCGCATCGTGAAGGCGGTGGACGCGGCGGCGCCGTAGCGGGACCGGTGGCAGGACCGGCCGCGAGACGGTGGCGGGCCGGTGGCGGACCGGTAGTGGGCCGGGGACTGTGAGTGAGTTCGCTTTGTGTCCCTGAGCTGCTGTAGAGTCCTTCTCGCAGCTCGGGCAGCGCCCGGCGCTGCGGCTCCCAGGTCCTGTGGAGCAGTTTGGAGTGCTCGCCACCCTGTCAAGGTGGAGGCCGCGGGTTCAAATCCCGTCAGGACCGCATCGAGTGGCCCGGATCCCCCGTGGATCCGGGCCACTGGCTGTTTTGCGCGCCTCCGGGCATCCCGGGCGCACGAGCCGTCTTGACGGCTCCTCAGGCCGCGGGTACCCCTGCTACAGGGAGGTGGGCGCGATGCCGACGACTCCGGAGTATCCGCGGCACGAGACACGGGCCCTGCTGCGGGCCCATCTGTCCGCCGCGACGCGTTACGGCCACGCCACCCGGCACTGCCCGGTCTGCCACCGGCTGCAGCGGCTGGCGATGGAGCCCGCGGGCGAGCGCCCCGGCGGGCCGCCCGCGATCGCCTCCTCCGTTCCGCGCCCGGAACCGCCCGTGCGGCCCGTGCGGTCCGTACGCCCCGGCGAGGGCCCCGAACCGCCCACGGAGGGCCGGCCGGGCCCAGGCGGCCCCTGAGGCGGTTCTGACGGCCTCTCCGCCCGTGCGCCGCCGCGACGCGGCCCCGCGGCCGGGCGACGGCCCGGAGGCGCACCGGCGGCGACCGACGGCGCACCGGCATCCGGCCGGAGGTCCGATTGCGGGGCGTCGTACGCTTATTTCCCATTACCGTACGGTAGTTGGGGCGTGCAAGACCTGCGCGATGTGACGGGAGTCACCGAATCGGTTGATCAGGAGGAGGAATTTACCCCCTTCCTACATCGGGTAAATTTAATATGTGCCATTGCACTGCGTCCGGGCATCCCTCCCCGCACCTCCGCGCACCCCCCGTACGGGAGCGCTCTCCGCGCCCCCGAAGGGCCCTCCGGGCACCTCTCGGCGCACCCCGGCGCCTCTCTGGCCGGCGCCTCTCTGGCCGGCGCGGCGAACCGGGCGCGGAGCAGGCCCCGTTGACGCACGGCAAGGCCCCTCGACCGGAACGGGATTCCGGTCGAGGGGCCTTGCCGGCACGACGCGCGGGCGCGAAGGAGTACGCAAAATCGCGCTGGACCCGGCGGAGCCCAGCGCGATCGACGTTCAGGCCGTGTGGGGGACACCGGCCCGAAAGGTGGTGCCGAGTCGGGCGGCGAAGCGGGATGGGGACCCCGTCACGCCCGATTCACGGGGTTGTTCAGCCCTCGCTGCGCTGCTGCGGGATGCCCGCGAGCAGGGCGCGCACCTCCGCCTCGCGGTAGCGGCGGTGCCCTCCGAGCGTGCGGATGGACGTGAGCTTGCCTGCCTTGGCCCAGCGCGTGACCGTCTTCGGGTCCACACGGAACATGGTGGCAACCTCAGCCGGGGTCAGCAGCGGCTCGGCATCAGGGGTGCGAGCGGTCATGAGCGGCCTCCTCGGGAGAACCGAACCATCACGGTTCTTTCCTCTAAATTCTGCACCTTGACCCGCGTTGCCCGAAATGGCGGACGCGGGCCGAGTCGGTTATAGGACGAACGGCTTGTCCTCGGCACTACAACTACACCATCTGTCCAGCCACGTCGGCCAAACCGACGGAATTGCCCTCTCAGGTGTCCAACCTCGACGGAAGCCGATGGACCGTGTCATAACGGACGGTCACACCATCGTGACGATCGGTTACAACGTGAGCGGACCTCTCCAGTCCCCCTGGAAAGGATCGCAATACCGATGGATCCGACCTTAGTTGGACGGATGAAGCCCCCTCCGGACTCCTTGTCCTATTTTGGCACGAGAGGTGTCCTTCGGGGCAAGACCCCGGTAAGTGCGGTCGGTCACCTTGTGGAGCCCTTGACCCGAAGGCCGGGAACGGATCGGAAGGACCCGGTTCACGGCACCCGGGAAGCCCACGGCGCCCGGCGGCCCGGTCCCGCCCACACGGAACGCCCCGGCCAAAGCACCCCGACCGGAACCCCCGGCCGGCGGTCTCAGCTGGCCATCCCGCGGTGCCGCACCGCCCGCCAGCGCTCGGTCAGCCGCTCGTAGACGGCGCTCGCTCGCTCGCCGTCGCCCTCCCGCAGCGCCGCCAGTCCCTCCGCGGTGTCGGCCGCGGAGTGGTCCGAGGCGAGCTGCTCCTCCGGGATGGTATACACCAGTCCGCCGTAGTCCAGCTCCACCATCGAACGCGGATGGAACTCCTCCAGCCAGCGCCCCACGTCCACCAGCCCGTCGATCAGCGGGCTGTCCTCCAGTTCCTCGCGCAGCACCTTCAGCGCACGCGCCACCCGCCGCCTCGCCTGCACCATCGGGGTGCGGTAGCGCAGGACGACCCCCTCCCCCGCGCCGCCGGCGCCGGCGTCCGCCCCCTTGTCGTACTCGCGCTCCTCGTCCGCGAAGAGCACGAACCAGCGCACCGGGACGTGCCAGGTCGCCGAGCGGATCCACGGCCGGGCGTCCGGGTTCCGCTCCCGCCAGCTGTCGTAGTCCGCCGCGGCCTCGCGCCGCACCACCGGCGGCACCGCCGCATCCAGCACCGGCGCCGGCAGCTCGTCGCCGAGCCCGGCCAGCGCCTGCCAGCCCCGCAGCCTGGTCCGCCAGGGGCAGACGCACAGCACCCCGTCCACCTCGGCCACGAAGGCGTCCGCGCTCTCGCGCACCGGCACCACCACGGGCGGCACCGGCAGCAGGTCCGACAGCGACCGGCGCAGCTCGTCCTGCGCCCCGGGCAGGCTCCCGCGACGGGCGTAGCGGGCCCAGTGGGAGCGCTCCGGCTCGGGAAAGGCGGCCAGCGGCTCGTAGACCCGCAGGTAGGAGGCGTACGGGACGGCCACCGGAGTAGTGAGGGCCAAGGGTTTCTTCCTCCCGGAGCAGCGGGCCGAGGGGCGGACAACGGCAGTTCAATACCCTGATCGTGGCACCGCAACTGCACACCCGTACTCCCGGGGGCCGTCAGGCCGTACCCTCATGCCAACCGGCCCGCTCCGCATCCCACCGCCACAAGCGGGAGAATGCTGGAAGGGCACCCTTCCGCGACATACAGGAGTCACCACCGTGACTGACGTACGTCCCGCCGTCAGCGTCGACGGACACCGAGACGGCTCAGAGAGCGCCGTGAGCGCGCAGCGCACCACAGGTTCGGTCCTGCACACCCTGTTCCGCTCCGAGCAGGGCGGCCATGAGCAGGTCGTCCTCTGCCAGGACCGGGAGACCGGCCTGAAGGCGGTCATCGCCATCCACTCCACGGCCCTGGGCCCGGCTCTGGGCGGCACCCGCTTCCATGCCTACGCCTCCGAGGAGAACCCGGAGGAGGCCGCCGTGAAGGACGCCCTCAACCTCGCCCGCGGCATGTCGTACAAGAACGCGCTCGCCGGGCTGGACCACGGCGGCGGCAAGGCCGTGATCATCGGCGACCCCGAGCAGCACAAGACCGAGGCCCTGCTGGAGGCCTACGGCCGCTTCGTCGACTCCCTCGGCGGCCGCTACGTCACCGCCTGTGACGTCGGCACCTACGTCCAGGACATGGACGTGGTCTCGCGCGCCTCCCGCTGGGTGACCGGCCGCTCCCCCGAGAACGGCGGCGCCGGCGACTCCTCGGTGCTCACCGCCTTCGGCGTCTACCAGGGCATGCGCGCCAGCGCGAAGCACCTGTGGGGCGACACCTCGCTGCGCGGCCGCAGGGTCGGCGTCGCGGGCGTCGGCAAGGTCGGCCGCCACCTGGTGGGCCATCTGCTCGACGAGGGCGCCGAGGTCCTGGTCACGGACGTGCGCACCGAGGCGGTCGAGCGCATCACGGCCGCGCACCCGGAGGTGGTGGCGGTCGCCGACACCGACGCGCTGATCCGCACCGAGGGCCTGGACGTGTACGCGCCCTGCGCGCTCGGCGGCGCCCTGAACGACGAGACCGTCGGCGTGCTGACCGCGAAGGTGGTCTGTGGCGCGGCCAACAACCAGCTCGCCCACCCGGGCGTCGAGAAGGATCTCGCCGACCGGGGCGTCCTCTACGCGCCCGACTACGTGGTGAACTCCGGCGGCGTGATCCAGGTCGCGGACGAGCTCCACGGCTTCGACTTCGCACGCGCGAAGGCGAAGGCCGAGAAGATCCACGACACCACGCTGGCGATCTTCGAGCGCGCCGCGGCCGACGGCGTGCCGCCGGCGGTGGCGGCCGACCGCATCGCCGAGCAGCGGATGGCCGAGGCCCGCAAGGCCGGCGCCGCGAGCTGACCCGGCGGCTTCGGCCCGGCGGTTCCGGCCCGCTGGGTCAGGTGCGCGGGGCCGGCCCGCACGCCTGACCCAGCGTCCACCAAGGCGTCACCCCCGGTGATGAAGAGTGGGGGAGACATCCCTCACCACCCCTGGGCGGGTGACCGGACGGACAGAAGGTAAAATCGTCGCTGACCAGCGGAGAAATGGTCACCAGGCAGGGCGGCACCGGCCGTGTCGTGCGGGCGGCGTACCGTACGGCCACGGAAGCAGGTACCGTTGAAGCTCCACGGACGGTCTCTCGATCGAATCGAGGGTCCGCTCCGCATCGTGAACGCGTGTCAAGACTCTGGGGCCGTTGAGCCCCGTCGTTGAGGGGGTCGAGCCATGGGGCGCGGCCGGGCCAAGGCCAAGCAGACGAAGGTCGCCCGCCAGCTGAAGTACAACAGCGGTGGGACCGATCTCGCACGTCTGGCCGAGGAGCTGGGCGCATCGACATCGAGTCAGCCGCCGAACGGCGAGCGGTTCGAGGACGATGAGCTGGACGACCCGTACGCACGGTACGCGGATCTGTACAACGACGATGACGAGGACACGGAGGGCGACGACCATGCGGTCGACTCCCGCGGGTCCTCATCACCGTCGAACCACCGACGCCGCGCCTGAGGACGTCGTCGTCCACTGAACAAAGCGATCTCATACCGAGCAGCGGTCATCACCCGGTCCGGCCACCGCCGGACCGGGTTTTGATCCTGTCCGCTTCCGCCGTTCAGCCCGCGTAGTCCCCGGTGAGGGCGACGGCCTCACCGCGGTCGCCGCGCTCGGTGACCTCGCCGGCGACCCAGGCGTCCACACCGCGCTCGCCCATCAGGGCCAGCGTCCCCGCGACCGACTCCGGCGGGACGACGGCGATCATGCCGACGCCCATGTTGAGGGTCTTCTCCAGCTCCGCGCGCTCGACCCCGCCCAGCTCGCCCACCGCCCGGAAGACCGGTGCCGGGCTCCAGGTGGAGCGGTCCACGGTGGCGTGCAGCCCGTCGGGCACGACACGCGCGAGGTTGCCGGCCAGCCCGCCGCCGGTGATGTGCGAGAAGGCGTGCACCTCGGTGGCCCTCGTCAGCGCCAGGCAGTCCAGCGAGTAGATCTTGGTGGGCTCCAGCAGCTCCTCGCCCAGCGTGCGGCCGAAGTCCTCGACATGGCGGTCCAGCGACCAGCCGGCGCGGTCGAAGAACACGTGCCGCACCAGCGAGTACCCGTTGGAGTGAAGACCGGAGGCGCCCATCGCGACGACCGCGTCGCCCGGGCGGATGCGGTCCGCGCCCAGGATCTCGTCGGCCTCCACGACGCCCGTGCCCGCGCCCGCCACGTCGTACTCGTCCGGGCCCATCAGACCGGGGTGCTCGGCCGTCTCGCCGCCGACCAGGGCGCAGCCCGCCAGGACGCAGCCCTCCGCGATGCCCTTGACGATGGAGGCGACCCGCTCGGGGACGACCTTGCCCACGCTGATGTAGTCGGTCATGAACAGCGGCTCGGCGCCGCAGACCACCAGGTCGTCCACGACCATCGCCACCAGGTCGTGGCCGATGGTGTCGTGGACGCCCATCTTCTGCGCGACGGCGACCTTGGTGCCCACGCCGTCGGTGGCCGAGGCCAGCAGCGGGCGCCGGTAGCCCTTCAGCGCGGACGCGTCGAACAGGCCCGCGAAGCCGCCGAGCGCACCGATGCTCTCGGGCCGGCGGGCCTTGCCCACCCACTCCTTCATCAGCGTGACGGCGCGGTCGCCCGCCTCGATGTCCACTCCGGCGGCGGCGTAGCTGGCGCCCTGGCCGGCCGGGGTCGGGTTGGTGGAGGTCATGGTCTTCCTCTGGGACGGACGGTGGCCCGCTGGCTCACCGGGACGGTCGGCGGCTGCCGGCTCACCGGGACGGCCGCCGGCGAGCCGACGGGGTCAGGGCCTGCGCAGCGCGTCGGCCGCGCCGGGGCCCGCGAGCATGCTCCGCACCCCGTCGGGGTCGGCGCCGACGGCCTCGGCGGTCTCGGACTCCAGCAGATGCTTGCCCAGCAGCCCGGGGTCCGGCAGCTCCATCGGATACTCGCCGTCGAAGCAGGCCCGGCACAGATCGGGCTTGGCGATGGTGGTCGCCTCGACCATGCCCTCCAGCGAGATGTACGCCAGGGAGTCCGCCCCCAGCGAGGTGCCGATCTCCTCGACCGACAGGCCGTTGGCGATCAGCTCGGCGCGGGTGGCGAAGTCGATGCCGAAGAAGCACGGCCACTTGATGGGCGGCGAGCTGATCCGCACGTGCACCTCGGCCGCGCCCGCCTCGCGCAGCATCCGCACCAGGGCGCGCTGGGTGTTGCCGCGGACGATCGAGTCGTCGACGACCACCAGGCGCTTGCCGCGGATGACCTCCTTGAGGGGGTTGAGCTTGAGGCGGATGCCGAGCTGGCGGATGGTCTGCGAGGGCTGGATGAACGTCCGGCCCACGTAGGAGTTCTTGACCAGGCCGCTGCCGTACGGGATGCCGCTGGCCTCGGCGTAGCCGACCGCGGCCGGGGTGCCGGACTCCGGGGTCGCTATGACCAGGTCGGCCTCGGCCGGGGCCTCGGCGGCCAGCCGGCGGCCCATCTCCACCCGGGAGAGGTAGACGTTGCGGCCCGCGATGTCGGTGTCGGGGCGCGCGAGGTAGACGTACTCGAAGACACAGCCCTTCGGCTTCGCTTCCGCGAAGCGCTGGGCGCGCAGCCCGTCCTCGTCGATGGCGACCATCTCGCCGGGCTCGATCTCCCGGATGAAGGAGGCGCCGACGATGTCCAGAGCGGCGGTCTCGGAGGCCACCACCCAGCCGCGCTCCAGCCGGCCGAGTACCAGCGGGCGTATGCCCTGCGGGTCGCGGGCGGCGTAGAGGGTGTGCTCGTCCATGAAGACCAGGCTGAACGCGCCCTTGACCTTCGGCAGGACCGCGGGGGCGGCCTGCTCGACGGTGAGCGGCCTGCCCTCGTCGTCCACCTGGCCCGCCAGCAGGGCGGTGATCAGGTCGGTGTCGTTGGTGGCGGCGACCTGGGTGGCCCGGCCGCCCGTGCTGGGCAGCGCGGCGACCATCTCGGCCAGTTCGGCGGTGTTGACCAGGTTGCCGTTGTGGCCCAGCGCGATCGAGCCCTGGGCGGTGGCCCGGAAGGTGGGCTGGGCGTTCTCCCACACCGAGGCGCCGGTGGTCGAGTAGCGCGCGTGACCGACCGCGATGTGGCCCTTCAGGGAGCCGAGGGAGGTTTCGTCGAAGACCTGGGAGACCAGGCCCATGTCCTTGAAGACGAGGATCTGGGAGCCGTTGCTCACCGCGATGCCCGCGGACTCCTGTCCCCGGTGCTGCAGCGCGTACAGCCCGAAATAGGTGAGCTTGGAGACCTCTTCCCCCGGGGCCCAGACTCCGAAGACGCCGCAGGCGTCCTGGGGGCCCTTCTCTCCGGGGAGCAGGTCGTGGTTGAGTCGTCCGTCACCACGTGGCACGCCACCGAGTCTAGGACAGGTTCCGCGGTGCTCAGTACCCGGGACCGCCTCTCCCCCGCGGCCCCCGGCGATCTCTTACCGCAGGTCATCACTCCAGTACAGGGAGGTGATCGCGCAGATCGGCGCGCTCGCCGCCGGCTGTGAGATGCGCCGCATCCAGCTCCGCCGACCAGTCGGTGCGCCCGGTCGCCAGGCGGATCCAGGTCAGCGGATCGGTCTCCACCACGTTCGGCGGGGTGCCGCGGGTGTGCCGCGGGCCCGCCACGCACTGGACGACCGCGAAGGGCGGGATCCGCACCTCCACCGAGGAGCCGGGCGCCTTGGCGGCCAGCGCGTCCGCCAGCAGCCGCACGGTCGTCGCCAGGGCCTGGCGGACCGGCGGGACGCGTACGCCGGTGGCCCGGGTGAGGTCGTCGCTGTGCACCACCAGCTCCAGCAGGCGGGTCACGGTGAAGTCCAGCGCCCGCATCGCGCCGAAGGGGTGCGGCAGCAGCACGTCCGCGCGCACGGCCTGCTCCAGCACCGGCTCCAGTTCCTCGACGGCGTCGTCCACCGCGCGGGCCGCGTCCTCGTAAGCCTTCGCGTGCCTGCGGGTCGCCTCGTCCAGCTCGTGGGCGGCGCCGGCCACGGACAGCGCCCAGGCGTTCAGGTCCGTCTGCGGCGCGGCGGCCCGGGGCGGGGGCTCGGCCAGCAGCCGGGGCACCGCCTCGATCTGCCCGGCGATGTGGACCACCAGATGGCGCACGTCCCAGCCGGGCAGCCCGGAGGGCCGGGCCAGCTGGTCGGGGGTGAGGGCGTGCACGGCGTTGCGCACGGCCTCCACCTGCCCGATGAGCCCGGCCCGCACCATGGCCGGGTCGTACGTCCTGGGCTTGCGCTTCACCGGAGGCATGGCGTCAGAGTAGAACGCCGCGTGGCGGAAGCAGGCGGCTACCCGCCGGTCGGGCCGGTTCGGCCGACGCTCATACGGACCGGCTCCACCCATGGGCGCGGAGACTGTGCCACCGCCACAGCACGTGCGCATCGGACTCCGCCGACCAGTCCCCGGCTGCCCGCGCCCGGTCCCGGTCGCGTTCGTACCGGTCGCAGTGAGCGCATCCGCCCACCGGTACGGCATCCGGCAGCGGCAGACCGACGTGGACCGGCGGGGACATCGTCGTCGGTGTCGTCTCAGACCTGCTGGGCACGGAGTTCCTCCTCTTTGTTACGGGTCTTTTCTCCCATCGGGTCGGGGACGAACGGCAAGATCGCCCGCCGGGCCTCCAGTACGTACGCCGTGCCGGAGCCGTCCCGCACGATCAGCGTGTACGGCCGCCCCAAGGCAAGGGTGTCCAGCACGGCCTCGCCCGCGATCAGGCTCCTGCTCCACATCCGCAGCAGCCGGGCCATGCCCGGCGCGGGGCGGACGCCGGGGCCGATCCGGTCCGCGAGCCGGTCTGCCTCCCCGTGCAACCACCGCAGAGCGCCTCGTCCACCGGTGGTGTACACCTTGGTCAGTGGTACGGATCGGGGGCCCCGCGCGGCACGGACCGCGCACACTCCCCGGTGGAGTCAGGCGAAGCTGGCGGACGAGCTGTCCATCGCCCGCTGGGGCAGAACGGGTTACTGCGACCGGCAACAGGTGTACCGGTGGGAGACCGGCAGACGGGAGCCGACCGACTGGCTCCCCCCACCTTGAAAAGGTCCTTCGGATCGATCTGTCCGATACGGATACTGACGCGGCTACCGAGTCGTCCGGCGATACCGTGACCTCGGTGACGCTCCTCGGGAGGGACGACGTGGAACGACGGCGGTTCCTGACAGCGGCCTCCGCTGCCGTCAGCCTGGCGGCACTGGATCTCACCGACGCCGAGGCCGTCACTCGCCGAGCGAACCGGCCCGGTCCCGTCAGGGTCGGCATGGGCGAGGTGAGCGCCATCCGGTCATTGACTTCCTCCCCCTCCTGAAGGAGGGGGATTCCTACGGCTCGCGCCGTGGGGTTTTCTGCTTCATCGCCGACTGCCCGCCCGGAGTACTCCGTTGAGGTCTTACACCAGCTCCACAGACAGACGCCGTCAGCCCGACGGCCAGGATGTTCTTCGCCGCGTTCACGTCCCGGTCGTGGGTCGTCCCGCAGTCGCACGTCCAGGTGCGGACGTTCAGCGGCATCTTGTCCTGCAAGGTGCCGCAGGTCGAGCACAGCCTGGAGGAGGGGAACCATCGGTCGATCGCGATCACTTCGCGGCCGTACCACTGGGCCTTGTACTCCAGCATGCTCCGGAACTCCGACCAGGCCGCGTCGCTGATGGCGCGGGCCAGGCTCCGGTTCTTCACCATGTTCCGGACGGTGAGGTCCTCGATCACGATCGTTTGGTTTTCACGAACGAGCCGAGTGGTGAGCTTGTGCAGGTGGTCACGCCTGCGGTCGGTGATGCGGGCGTAGACCTCGGCAGCCTTCCGGCGTGCCTTTGCCCGGTTCGCTCCGTCACCCCTGGCCTTGCGGGCAAGCTGCCGCTGCGCCTTGGCGAGGCGGGTACGGTCGCGCCGCTCGTGGCGGGGGTTGGCGATCTTCTCCCCGGTCGAGAGGGTCAGCAGGTGGTCGAGCCCGACGTCGATGCCGACGGCCGCGCTGGTGGCGGGGAGCGGCTTGACGGACGGGTCCTCGCACAGCAGGGACACGAACCAGCGTCCGGCCGCGTCCTGGGACACGGTCACCGTGGACGGCGACGCACCCTCCGGGAGGGGACGGGACCACACGACGTCGAGCGGCTCCGCCATCTTCGCCAGGGTGAGGCTGCCGTCGCGGAACCGGAACGCGCTGGTGGTGTACTCCGCGGACTTGCGGGACTTCTTCCGCGACTTGAAGCGCGGGTACTTCGCCCGCTTGCCGAAGAAGTTCGTGAACGCCGTCTGAAGGTGCCGCAGGGCCTGCTGGAGCGGGACGGAGGACACCTCGTTGAGGTAGGCGAGTTCCTCGGTCTTCTTCCAGGCCGTCAGCATCGCCGACGTCTGGTTGTAGTTCACCCGCTCCTGCCGCGTCCACGCTTCGGTGCGCGCGGCCAGGGCGAGGTTGTAGACCTTCCGCACGCAGCCGAACGTGCGCGACAGCTCAGCTGCCTGCGCATCGGTCGGATAGAAGCGGTACTTGAAAGCCCGCTTCACGTGGGTGGTCTTCACGGTTCACATACTACCCCATCAGTTTGTGACGGAGTGTGGGCAGTTGCGGGTGGACGCCGGTCCGCCCTGGCGGCGAACCGGCGTTCCCTGCCCTGCTCCGCAGGAGCTTCGTTTCCTCCCCGCCCCAAAGGACGGGGTATCCACGAAAGAGAGCCCCGATGACGACAGCCTTGGGCGACGCCGCCTCAGAACTCGGCGGTGGCCACGCCCGGCATCTGGCGGTCCGCTACCTCACCGACGACGTGAGCCGCTGGTTGAACGGCTCCTACACCGAGCGGGTCGGCCGGGAGCTGTACGCCGCGACTTCCCAGCTCGTCCACCTCATCGGCTGGATGGCCCGCGACGAAGGCGCCCAGGGGCTCGCACAGCGCTACCACGTCCACAGTTACAAACTCGCGTCGGAGGCCGGCGAGAGCGAACTCGCGGCCACCGCCCTGCGCGGCCTGGCAGACCAGGCCATCGACCTCGGGCACGTCCCGACCGCCGTACGGCTCGCCGAAGCCTGCGAACAGCAGGGTCGCGCGCTGGACAACCACAAGGCGCTGGCCTACTACCGCAACACCTATGCCCGTGCAGCCGCCGCCGACGGCGACCATTCCACGGCTGCCCGCATGCTCACCGCAGCCCAAACCGCGATCGAGCGCGCTTCGGCTGCTCCCGGCGAATCATGGGCGTCCCACTACAGCCACGGGCGATGGGCACATGAGTCCGGCATGATTCACGCGAAGATGAGCGACTTGCAGGCCGCCGAGGAGCACCTACGTCTCGCGCTCGACATCCACGGCCTGGACCGCAGACGCACCCGCGCCATCGTTCTGGCCGACCTCGGCCACGTTCAGCTCAAGCGTGGCGATACCGACCAGGCACTGGCCAGCTGGCATGGCTTCCTGGACTGCGCGGAGGGCGTGCACTCCGTGCGGATCGACGACGGCATCAGCAACATCGCCGCCCGCCTGCCGGGCATCCCGGACACCACAGCCGCACAGAGCCTCAGGGAGCGGCTGACAGCACAAAAGGGCTCGGCGGTCTGATCATTCACGCTGCTCAGCCGACTCCTGCGAAGGAGCGGGATCGTGGGGCCCCGCCCTCTTGGCGGCTTGAATCACTCCCTTCCTCCCCGTAAGGCAGTCACATTCGCGTCAACGGTCGGCACACTGTTGACGCTCCCGCCCCGACGACCTGACGCTCGTGGGGCGTCACACACTCCATCCGGCATCGGAGGCGGTCATGGCTCTGCTGTTCTTCGGCAAGGACCCGGAAACCAACGGCGACGACTGCCCTACCGTGTGGGTGGATGACGCCTCGGCGGACCTCGTGCTCCAGGGCTGGAAAGCCGACGGATCGACCACAGTGGAGTGCCTGGCCACAGGGCACATCCCCGACACCGAAGCGGTGATCCGGATCCCGGCCCGGATGGTGTCCCAGATCAGGAAGGCATGCGATGAGGTCGAGCAGCGTTCCGCCATTCGCTGATCTGGTCGGCACGTGCCGACGGTCAGCCGTCCATCTTGAGATGCGGGACGCCTACAGTGTCGCTTCGGAGGCTGACGACTTCGCCGAGTGGCAGGCGTCCGGCCGGATCACTCCCGCGTCCGTCGAGCGCCGCCGCCCATGGCTGGACCTGGTACGGGAGACCGTGCGCCGTGGGGTCGTCGTGCGCCGAGCCCGGATCGTGTCCGTGCCGGTCAGTGAGTACATTCGATACGAGCACGCGGGTACGCACCTCAACGTCGGCGCGGGAGAGTCCGTGCGCTGGCTCCCTCGCCGGGAGGCGGCGACACTCGCTCTCCCGGGAGCGGACTTCTGGCTGCTGGACGACCGGCTGGTCCGCTTCGGACACTTCGCGGGGGACGGTTCGTCGGCCGGGCACGAGTTGCGCGACGAGCAGGAAGTGATCAAACTTTGCGCCGATGCCTTCGAGGCCGTGTGGGAGCGTGCGACACCGCACGCGGAGTTCATGATCTGAATCCCGTCGTCAGTCGTCCGACTCATGCCCAGCCACCAATCACCGGGTGTCGAGGCCGCCCGTAAGGCCATTGCGGCGCGGCTGCGAGAAGCGCGCCTGGACGCCGGGCTCAAGGGGCACGAGCTGGCGGCTCGCTGCGGCTGGCACAAGTCCAAGGTCTCCCGCATCGAGACAGCACGCACACCTCCGACTGACTCCGATGTCCGCACATGGTGCGAAGAGTGTGGTGTGCGGGACCAGGCGGCGGACATCATCGCCGCGTCGAGGACGGCGGACTCGATGTACCTGGAGTGGAAGCGGCTCCAGCGCACCGGTCTGCGGCGCCTTCAGCAATCACGCATCCCGCTGTACCAGCGCACCCGGCTGGTCCGAGGCTACGCCTCGCACGTCGTACCGGGCCTGTTCCAGACTCCCGCCTACGCCTCCGCTCTGTTGTCGGCCATCAGCCGGTTCCACGGCACGCCTGATGACACCCACGAAGCAGTGGCGGCCCGCATGGCTCGCTCAGGTGTGCTGCATGAGGCGGGCCACCGCTTCACCCTGCTGCTCGAGGAGTCGGTCCTGCGCTATCAGATCGGGGACACCGAAACGATGGCCGGACAGTTGGACCACCTGCTGATGGTCATGTCGCTACCTGCCGTATCGCTGGGAGTCATTCCCCTCACCGCGCGGGAGCGGGAGATGTGGACACTGGAGGCGTTCAACATCTTCGACGACAACCGAGTGCACGTGGAGCTGCTGTCCGCTCAGGTGACACTCACCGCGCCCAGCGAGGTGAGCCTGTACGTCAGGGCGTTCACGGAGCTGCGGAAACTCGCGGTGTACGGAGCCGAGGCGCGGGAGCTGGTGAGCGCCGCCCGCGAGACCGTCTGCTGAGATTCACGTGCAACAACGTAGAACTCACTGGGAGTTGAAGTCCCATGTCCTTAGCGTTGCCATCACGGCAACGATACGAGGGAGGCCGGCATGGGCTGGGGCACAGGACAGGGCGGAAGCGGGGGCGATGGGAAGCACGCCGGGAAGAAGGACCCGGGCACTTCTAAGCCGTCGTCGGACACCAACGCCCCCAAGCCGGGCCCGAAACACGGCAAGTAGGGGTCCCCTGATGACCGGTATCCCCGGGGCCGCCGGGCAGGCCGCCGTACGCGGCCTGCTCCGCAGGCTGGACGAGACGTCACCGTTTCCCCTGGCTCCCGAGTGGCGGGCAGCGATTGAAGGGGTCCCCCGCCATCTGTTTCTTCCCGAGAAGGTGTGGCTGGGGGACGACCTCATGCCGTACGAGCGCAGTGAGGCTCCGGATGTCTGGCTCGGCGCGGCCTACGCAGACGAGCCCGTGGTGACACAGATCAACGATGGAGCCGATCCGGGCGACGGCGACCGCTGGGCGTCATGCTCCGCCTCCGCCCCGTCCATCGTTGTGCGCATGCTCCACATGGCGAAGCTGTACGGCACGGAGCGGGTGCTGGAGGTGGGAACGGGGACCGGATGGAACGCCGCTCTTCTGGCCCATCGGCTCGGGCCGGACCTGGTGACCACCGTGGAGGTGGACGCGGCCCTGGCCGACCAAGCGGTGAGGAACCTGAAGGTCGCTGGCGTGGAGCCGCGCGTCGTCACCGGCGATGGAGCCGAAGGGTATCCGGAGCGTGCGCCGTACGACCGCATCGTGGCCACCTGCTCCGTCCGGGAGATTCCGCGTCCGTGGCTTTCCCAGGTTGTGCCCGGGGGCCTCATCCTCACCCCATGGGAGACGCCGTGGTTGTGCTACGGCCTGCTGCGGCTCAGCGTGGACCGAGACGGATCGGCGTCCGGCCGATTCTACCCGCACTCGGCGTTCATGCTCATGCGCGGCCAGCGCACGGACCTGCGGATCTTCCGCGATGTGGTGCGGGACGAGCATGTACCCGAGGAGTCCACCACACGTTTGCCCCCATGGGCGGTGGCCGGGGACGACTGGGCGGCGCAGTTCGCCGTCGGTCTCCGGCTGCGTGACGTCTGGTGGTCCTGGCACGAGGATCCCGACGTGGACGGCGTGCTCTCCCGGCTGTGGCTGGCCACCACCGATGCCGTGTCCTGGGCGGCCGTCGACTGGGACGGACAGACCGACGATCGGTTCACCGTCTGGGAGCACGGGCCCCGCCGGCTGTGGCAGGAAGTGGAGGCGGCCCACCGGTGGTGGGAGGGCGAGGGCCGCCCCGGCCCAGAGGCGTTCGGTATGACCGTGGCCCCGGACGGACACCACACACCGTGGTTGGTCGCCCCCGACCGCCCGGTCCCGCACACGGACTGACCACCCCGCGACGGATCCACCGGCATTGGCTCCCAGCCTCTTCCGGCCCGTCAGTGGCGGACACGTCGGCGCCCTGTGACGGCCGTGCCCCGCCGCCCGGGGCGGGCGGCGGGGCACGGCCGTCGTACCGGGCGCCGGCGCGGGCGTCAGGCGAGCAGCGCCGGGATGGTGGCCTCGTGGACCTCGCGCAGCTCGGCCAGGGGGACGGAGAACTGCCCCTGGACCTCGATGGTGTCGCCGTCCACCACGCCGATGCGGGTGGCGGGCAGGCCGCGGGCGCCGCACATGTCGGTGAAGCGCAGCTCCTCGCTGCGCGGCACCGAGACGATCGCGCGGCCGGCCGACTCCGAGAACAGGAACACGAACGGGTCCAGCCCGTCCGGGACGACCAGCCGGGCCCCCTTGCCGCCCTTGAGGCAGGACTCGGTCAGCGCCTGGACCAGACCGCCGTCGCTCAGGTCGTGCGCCGCGTCGACCATGCCGTCGCGGGAGGCGGAGACCAGGATCTCGGCGAGCAGCCGCTCACGCTCCAGGTCCACCTTCGGCGGCAGCCCGCCCAGGTGGTCGTGGATCACCTGGGACCAGGCCGAGCCGCCCAGCTCCTCGCGGGTGTCGCCCAGGAGGTAGACGAGCTGGCCCTCCTCCGCGAACGCCATCGGGGTGCGGCGGGTGACGTCGTCGATCACGCCGAGCACGCCGACCACCGGGGTGGGGTGGATGGCGGTGTCGCCCGTCTGGTTGTAGAGGGAGACGTTGCCGCCGGTCACCGGGGTGCCCAGCGTCCGACAGGCGTCGGCCAGTCCGCGGCAGGCCTCGGCGAACTGCCACATCGCGCCCGGGTCCTCCGGCGAGCCGAAGTTCAGGCAGTCGGTGACGGCCAGCGGCTTCGCGCCGGCGGCGGCGACGTTGCGGTAGGACTCGGCCAGCGCGAGCTGCGCGCCGGTGTACGGGTCGAGCTTGGCGTAGCGGCCGTTGCCGTCGGTGGCGACGGCCACGCCCAGGCCGGTCTCCTCGTCGATGCGGATCATGCCGCTGTCCTCGGGCTGGGCCAGGACGGTGTTGCCGAGCACATAGCGGTCGTACTGGTCGGTGATCCACGCCTTGGACGCCTGGTTCGGGGAGCCGACCAGCCTCAGGACCTGCTCGCGCAGCTCGTCCCCGCCGGACGGGCGGGGCAGCTTGTTCGCGTCGTCGGCCTGGAGGGCGTCCTGCCACTCGGGGCGGGCGTAGGGGCGGTTGTAGACCGGGCCCTCGTGGGCGACCGTGCGCGGGGGCACGTCCACGATCTGCTCGCCGTGCCAGTAGATCTCCAGCCGGTCGCCGTCGGTGACCTCGCCGATGACGGTGGCGATGACGTCCCACTTCTCGCAGATGGCCAGGAAGCGGTCGACCTTGTCCGGCTCGACGACGGCGCACATGCGCTCCTGCGACTCGCTCATGAGGATCTCCTCGGGCGAGAGCGTGGAGTCGCGCAGCGGAACGGTGTCCAGCTCCACGCGCATGCCGCCGGAGCCGGCCGAGGCCAGCTCGGAGGTGGCGCAGGACAGGCCGGCGCCGCCGAGGTCCTGGATGCCGACGACCAGGTCCTCGGCGAAGACCTCCAGGGTGCACTCGATGAGGAGCTTCTCCTGGAAGGGGTCGCCGACCTGGACGGCAGGGCGCTTGGCCGGGCCCGTCTCGTCGAAGGTCTCCGAGGCGAGCACGGAGACGCCGCCGATGCCGTCGCCGCCGGTGCGGGCGCCGTAGAGGATGACCTTGTTGCCGGTGCCCGACGCCTTGGCCAGATGGATGTCCTCGTGCCGCATCACGCCCACGCACAGGGCGTTGACCAGCGGGTTGCCCTGGTAGCAGGGGTCGAAGACGACCTCGCCGCCGATGTTGGGCAGGCCCAGGCAGTTGCCGTAGCCGCCGATGCCGGCGACGACGCCGGGCAGGACCCGGCGGGTGTCGGGGTGGTCGGCCGCGCCGAAGCGCAGCGGGTCCATGACGGCGACCGGGCGGGCGCCCATGGCCAGAATGTCCCGGACGATGCCGCCGATGCCGGTGGCCGCGCCCTGGTAGGGCTCGATGTAGGAGGGGTGGTTGTGCGACTCCACCTTGAAGGTGACGGCGTAGCCCTGGCCGACGTCCACGACGCCGGCGTTCTCGCCGATGCCCACCAGCATGGCGTCGGACTCCGGGGCCTTCTCGCCGAACTGCTTCAGGTGGACCTTGCTGGACTTGTAGGAGCAGTGCTCGGACCACATCACGGAGTACATGGCCAGCTCCGCGCCGGTCGGGCGGCGGCCGAGGATCTCCCGGATGCGGTCGTACTCGTCGCGCTTGAGGCCGAGCTCGGCCCAGGGCTGCTCGACGTCCGGGGTGTCGCTCGCGTGCTTGACGGTGTCGAGACTCATGCCGCGCCCTTTCCATGAGCTTCTCCGTCCGCACGACACAGAGGTGCGGGCATCGGGGCCGTCTGCGGCCCGGTGGTCGTGCGTACGTCGCTCATCGCGCCCTTTCGATGAGCTTCTCCGCCCGCACGACGCA
>NZ_FOSG01000052.1 GCF_900114215.1 Streptomyces mangrovi
TCGGTCAGGGCGCGCTGATGGGCCTGCTGCCGGAGGGCAGGCAGAACTACGTGGTGTCCTGGGGCGGCCCGGAGGCCTTCCGGGAGGACGTCGAGTACGCCAAGGGCATCGTGGGCGACGACATCCGCCCGAACACCATCAGCGGCGGCTACCACTTCGACGACGGCGAGGTGCTGTTCACCGGGGCGTTCCGCACCGACGTCGTGCCGGGCCGGATCACCGTCCGCACCGTCGACGGCACCTTCGACGCGAAGATGCTGCGGCTGCCCGGCGACCCGGGCTGGGGCGCCTACCACCTCGACGCGGGCCGCACCGACGCCCTCTCCTCGGACGTCGTCGTGACCGCCTACGCGCCCGACGGCGGCGTCATCGACACCTTGACGATGACGTTTCCCCGTACACCCCACACGCCCGGCACGCCGTAGCCCGCCGGCCGTCCCACGCAACGAGACCACGGACGCACGCCGCCGGGCCGGGCACGAGCCCCCGGCCCGGCGGCGGCCCCACGGCGAACCGAGGCACCCGTTTGAAGACGAGCGCGGAAGCGGAGTACCGGCAGTACGTGGCCGACCGGTGGCCGCGCATGCTCAGGACCGCCTACCTCCTCACCGGCAACCACCACGACGCCGAGGACCTGGCGCAGGTGGCGCTGGCCAAGGCGTACACCGGATGGGAGCGTGTGCAGCGTGCCGCGGACCCGGACGCCTACGTCTGGCGCATCATGATCAACGCCAACGCGGACCGGCTCCGCAGGCTGAAGGTCCGGGAGTGGCTGACCAACCGCTTCCCCGAGCGGCAGAGCGCGGACCGGGCCGACCGGATCGTCGACCGCAGTCTGCTGATGGAGGCCCTGGGCCGGCTGCCGGCGCGGCAGCGGGCGGTGGTGGTCCTGCGCTTCCTGGAGGACCGCAGTGAGAGCGAGGTGGCGGCGGTGCTGGGCACCGGGGTCGGCACGGTCAGGAGCCACACCGCCCGGGCCCTGGCCGGACTCCGCCGCGACGGCGCCGTCCTGGGCCTGGGCCCGGGACGCGGCAGGGCGGCGGTGGTGAACCGATGAGCGGGAACGTGCCGGTGGACGACGAGACCTGGACGGGGACGAGGACCGGTGGCGGGAGCGCGACCGAGACCGCCCGCCTGGCGGAGGCCATGCGCCGCGAGGCCGACACCCTGGCCGCCGGCCCGGTGCCGGTGGAGGCCCTGGTGCGGGAGGGGCGCCGCCTGGTGCGGCGCCGCCGGACGGCCGCGGGCGCGGCGGCCGCGGCCGTACTGGCCTGCCTGGCCGGCGGCGTACTCCTGCCGTCGCTGCCGGTCTCCTCCGGCCCCGCCCCGGCCGTACCGCCCGCGGCCTCTTCCGTACCTCCGGCGCCGTCCGCGACACCGCAGGGTGTGCGGGTGGTGCGGCCGTACGAGCCGGTGGAGATCGGTCAGGGCGCGCTGATGGGCCTGCTGCCGGAGGGCAGGCAGAACTACGTGGTGTCCTG
>NZ_FOSG01000029.1 GCF_900114215.1 Streptomyces mangrovi
GGAAGATGCCGCCGTAGCCGGCCAGGGCGGTCACGCCCTCCTGGATGCGGGCGCCGGCCCCGTCGTTGAGGGAGACCAGCGGCGCGCCCGCGGCCCGTGCCAGGTCCATGACCTTGTGGACCTTCTGCGCGTGGGCCTCGCCCAGGGCGCCGGCGAAGATCCGGAAGTCGTGGGCGTAGGCGAAGACGGTCCGGCCGTGGACGGTGCCCCAGCCGGTGACCACCCCGTCGCCGTGCGGTCTGCGGTCCTCCAGGCCGAAGCCGGTGGCGCGGTGCCGGCGCAGCGGCTCGATCTCGGTGAAGGTGCCCTCGTCGAAGAGGACGTCCAGCCGCTCGCGGACGGTGAGCTTGCCCTTGGCGTGCTGCCGGCGGGTGGCGTCCGGATCGGGGCCCCGGCCCACCTCCTCCTTGAGCCGGAGCAGTTCCGCGGTGGCCCGGCGCAGATCGGGGCCGGGTTCCGCCACCCGGTCCGGCGCCCGGTCCAGGTCCTGGTCCGGGGCGGTCCGCGGTGCCGGTGCACTCGTCGTGATGTCGTCGAGGATCGTCATCGGGCGAACGTAGGAACGCCGCCTAGAGGTCGGCTGGAGCAGCCGCCGGGCCTCTCCCGCGCCCGTCCCGCGCCGGCCGGCAGGCACCGGCCGGCGCCGGTCAGCGCACCGCGTGCGCCGTGGCGTCCAGCTGCGGGTCGCCGGAGAGCACCGCGTGGTGCAGCCGCTGGAGCTTCGGCGAGGGCTCCATGCCCAGCTCCTCGATGAGCGTGTTGCGCAGCCGCTGGTAGGCCTCCAGGGCCCGCCAGGAGTTTCCGGAGCGGTGCAGGGCCACCATCAGCTGGGCGCAGAAGTTCTCGTGCATGGGGTGACGGGCCGCCAGTACCCGCAGTTCGGGTACGAGTTCGGTGTGCCGGCCCAGCCGCAGGTCGGCGTCGACGCGGCGCTCCAGTGCCGCCATCCGGTCCTCGTCCATGCGCAGGACCTCCAGCTCCAGGACACTGCCGACCCTCACGTCCACCAGTGCGGGGCCGTGCCACATCTTCAGCGCGCGGCCCAGCATCTCGGAGGCCTTGCGGTCGTCGCCGGCGTCGTGGGCGGCCCGGCCGGACGCGGCGAGCTGCTCGAACTCCTGGACGTCCACCTGGCCGGGCTGTACCTGGAGCAGATAGCCGCCGTGCTGGGTGATCAGCACGTCCTTGGCCTCCCGCGCCGGATCGCCCTCCAGCGCCACCGCGATCCTGCGGCGCAGCTGGAGTATGTAGGTCTGCAGGGTGGTGGCGGCGCTGCGCGGGACGTTCTCGCCCCAGATCTCCTCCATCAGGGTCGGCACGGTCACCACGTGGTCGGCCTGGAGGGCGAGCAGTGCGAGGATCTGCCTCGGCTTGGCGGCGCTCGGGACCACAGACACTCCCCGCTCCACCGCCGCGAGCGGACCCAGAACCTTGATCTCCATGGTGTGCTCTCCCCTTGTCGAGCTCAATCCGCCGGCAGTCCGCCTGACGGTTCCTCTCGGAGCATTGAGTGAGGCTCGCACGGTGCGGGAGCGGCGCACAGTGAGGCGCTCATGAGCGGGGTCGTGAAAATCTCATGGGTCGGTGGTGAACGCCGCACTGGGCTCCCCGGCGGCAGGGATCACACAATCATCACGATTGATTCGAACGCTCGGCCGTCCGACTCACAGGGGGTCTTCACATGCGAACCAACACGTCCGCCACCGCCTCGACGGAGAACACCGGCGCGGAGGACCGGCGCTTCGCCGAACTGGCCGTCCGCACCGGGCTGGAGCCCGGCCTGGAGGCCCGCTACACCGCCGACCCGGTGGCGGTGCTGTCCGGGTTCGGCCTGCCCGCCGCCGAGGCGCCCCACGGCGGCGTGCCGGACTCCGTGGCGATCCTCGCGGAGCTCGGACTGTACGCGTCCGAACCGGTCTACGCCGGCGACCCGCTGCTCATCGAGGACCTGGAGCAGCTCGACACCCGCGACGCCGAGCAGCTGGCCTGCTTCGGCTGCACCCGCGCGGACGACTTCCGCCTGGAGGTTCCGGGGCCGGTGGGAGCGTGAGACAACGCGAAGAGGCTGCCGGCGGCGGCCCCTTCGTGGGCTTCCGTCGCCATCTGCGGGCCGAGGTGGTGCCCGGCGAGGCGGTCTACCTGCTCTCGCCGCGCGGGGTCAGGGCGCTGTACGGCCGGCCCGCCGAGGCACTCGCCCCGCTGCTGGACGGCACCCGCACGGTGGCCGGGGTGCTGCGCGAGGCGGGCTCCCTGGTCCCTCCGGCGGAGGCCGGCCGGATCATCGGGGAACTGGCACGGGCCAATCTCGTCGGCTACCGGTCCGCTCCCGGTGAGGGGACCGACGTCTCGGCGGCCGCCTACTGGGAGCTGGCCGGTCTGGACGGCGGCGCCGCGGGCGCGGCGCTGGCCCGCACCGCCGTACGGCTGGTCACCGTCGGCGGGGTGGACGGCGACCAGGCCCGCGCCGCCTGCGAGGAGTCCGGGCTGAGGGTGCTGGGCCCGCTCCCCGCGCCCGAGGGGGAGCGGGCCGGGCGGGAGGGCGCCGGTGACGGCGGACTCGGCAGTAACGTTTTCTCGCTGGTGCTCTGCGACGACTACCTGGCGCCCGGACTGCGGTCCGTGGACGCCTGGCACCGCGAGCGGGGACTGCCCTGGCTGCTGGCCGGCCCCTATGGCCCCGAGCCCTGGGTGGGGCCGGTGTTCCGGCCGGGCGCGGGGCCCTGCTGGTCCTGCCTGGCGCACCGGATCCGCATCCACCGCCGTTCGGAGGTGCCGCTCCAGCGGGCCATCGGCAGTGATGCGCCCCTGCCCCGCCCGCCCGCCTCCCTGGCGGCCGGGCGGGGGATGGGTCTGCGGATGGCGGTGCTGGAGGCGGCCAAGTGGCTGGCGGGGGTGCGCAACGAGGGCCAGGGCGCCGTCCGCGTCCTGGACACCCTCACCCTGGGCACCGGCCACCACACGGTGCACCGGCGCCCCCAGTGCCCGGAGTGCGGCGACCCGTCGCTGGTCTCCGGGCTGGTGCGGCGGCCGGTCGCCCTGGCGCCCCGGCCGAAGGCGGCGCGGGGCGGGAGCAACGACCGCGCCCTCACTCCCGAGGAGGTCCTGAAGCGGTACGGGCATCTGGTGGACCCGGTCACCGGGATCGTGCGCGAGGTCCGTCGGGACGACCGGCTGCCCGAGGGCCTCAACTCCTATGTCTCGGGCCACAATCTGGCGCTGGACGCGCACACGCTCGCCGACCTCCGCGGCGGGCTGCGCAGTCTCAGCGGCGGCAAGGGCGTCACCGCGCTGGAGGCCGAGGTCGGCGCCCTGTGCGAGGCGGTGGAGCGCTACAGCGCCACCCGCCAGGGCGACGAGCCCGTGGTGTACGACAGCCTGCGGGGCCTGGGGGAGCAGGCGATCCACCCCAACGCGTGCCAGCTCTTCGACGAGCGGCAGTTCCGGGACCGGGAGCGCTGGAACGCCACCGCCTCCCCCTTCCACCAGGTGTGCGCCCCCTTCGACGCCGACCGCCCGGTGGAGTGGACGCCCGTGTGGTCCCTGACGGCCCGGACCCACCGGCTGCTGCCGACCTCCATGCTGTATTTCGGCCAACGCACCTCCCCGGACGCGGGCGAGCCCCGCGCCGACTCCAACGGGAACGCGGCCGGCAGCAGTCTGGAGGACGCCGTCGTCCAGGGCTTTCTGGAGCTGGTCGAGCGCGACGCGGTGGCCCTGTGGTGGTACAACCGCACCCGTCAGCCGGCCGTGGACCTGGACGCCTTCGACGAACCCTGGCTCGCCGGGCTGCGGGAGGTCTACGCGCGGATGGGGCGGGATCTGTGGGTCCTGGATCTCACCTCCGACCTGGGCATTCCCGTGATGGCGGCGCTGTCGCGGCGCACGGACAAGCCCGCGCAGGACATCGTCCTGGGATTCGGCGCCCACTTCGACCCCCGGCTGGCGCTGCGCCGCGCGCTGACGGAGATGGGGCAGCTGGCCGCCTCGGTGGCCCGCGTCGGCGGGAACGCCGAAGAAGCCGGAGAAGCCGGAGAAGCCGAGAAAGGGGCCGGATATGGTGCCGCGCCCGCCGAACTGGTGGAGTGGTGGACCCGAGCGACCATAAGAAACCAGCCATATTTGGCTCCGAGCCAGTCAACGACCCCCCTGGCCCCCCATGACTACGCGCACACCCCTCGTCACGATCTGCACGACGATGTGGAGGCAGCGCGCTCCCTTCTCGAAGCCCGTGGAACGGAGCTGCTGGTGCTCGATCAGACGCGCCCTGACGTGGGCGTTCCGGTGGTCAGGGTGATCGCCCCCGGTCTGCGCCACTTCTGGGCGCGTTTCGCGCCGGGCCGCCTGTTCGACATACCGGTGACACTTGGCCGACTCGAGCGGCCGACGGCCTACGAGAACCTGAATCCGGTCCCGCTGTTCGTCTGATTTCGGACGCTGCTCCTCGCCGGTGGCCAGAGTCAGCCGATGGCCAATACGATGCGGTCAACTCGTGGTTCAACGTCATGGCTTCTGACCGAGGAGCAGCCAGGTGCACGACACCCCGGACAGCGTCTCCTCCCTCCGGGCTCCCGCTCAAGCGGGGGCCCGGAGCACGTCTCCCCTGCGGTCGCAGACGCGCCACCGCGAACTGCTCGCGCCGAAGCTGGCCAGGACGATCACGGTCGCCACCCTGCTGTACTACTCGGGGATCTCGCTGCTCAACGTCCTGCGCAGCGGCGCCGAGCGGAGCCAGGTGCTGCTGTGCCTGGGGTGTGTGGCCGCGGTCTTCGTCTTCCAGTTCCTCCACATATCCCCCCGCGCGCAGCGCTGGTCTCCGCGCCGCCGCTGCGCGACCCTGCTGGCGCAGGCCGTGCTGACCTATCTGCCGTTCCTCTTCTTCGGCCTGAACTGGGGGAGCATGGCCGGCCCGCTGGCCGGTTCGCTGCTGCTCCTGCTCCCCGGCAGGGTGGCCTGGCCCTCCTACGGCGTGATCGCGGGCACCATGCTGGCCATGACCGTCTCGGCCGGTCTGGACTGGGTGACGGTCGTCTATCTGACGACCTCGACCATGATGGCGGGACTGATCCTCTACGGGACGGCGAGGCTGAGCGATCTGGTGGCCGAGGTGCAGGCGTCGCGGGCGGAGATGGCCCGGATGGCGGTCACCGAGGAACGCCTGCGGTTCGCCCGCGACCTGCACGACCTGCTGGGATACAGCCTGTCCGCCATCACGCTCAAGAGCGAGCTGACGTACCGCCTGGTGCACTCCCGGCCCGACCGGGCGCGTGAGGAGATCGCCTCCGTCCTGGAGGTGTCCCGGCAGGCGCTGTCGGACGTACGGCTGGTCGCCAGCGGCTACCGCGACATGTCGCTGGCGGCGGAGGCGGAGTCGGCCGCCGCCATCCTGGCGACGGCCGACATCCGCGCGCGGACGGACGTCTCCTGCGGCCGGCTGCACCCGGTCACCGACACCGTGCTCGCGACCGCGCTGCGGGAGGGCGTCACCAACATCCTCCGTCACAGCAAGGCCCAGACCTGCGTGGTATCGGTCGAGTCGAAGGGAGAGACCGTCGTGCTCAGCCTGGTGAACGACGGGGTGGCCGGGCAGCGTCCGGACCGCTCCGCGCACAGCGGCAGCGGCCTGGGCAACCTCCGCGACCGGCTCGCGGCGATCGGCGGCCGGGTCGAGGCGGGCGTACGCGAGGACGGCCGGTTCCACCTCGTCGCACAGGCCCCCGCGCATCCCGCGGCGGCGGCGCATCCGCCGGAGGCCGGGAGGCTGGGCACGGCGAACGCCGCGAGATCCGCGGCCTGACACAAGCGTCCGGTCCGGGAGCCGGGCGCCATCCTGGTCTGGGGGGCCAATGCTGGCGGTGAAGATCCTGCTCGCCGAGGACGTGCACATGATCAGGGGAGCACTGGTCGCCCTGCTGGAGCTGGAGCCCGACTTCAGCGTCGTGGCCGCCGTCGACCGGGGGGACCTCGTCGTGGAGCGGGCGCTGGCGACCCGGCCCGACGTGGCCGTACTGGACGTCGACCTCCCCGGTGTCGACGGCCTCACGGCGGCGGCCGAGCTGCACGAGCGGCTTCCCGACTGCCGGACCCTGATCCTCACCAGCCTGGGCCGTCCGGGCACCCTGCGCCGGGCCCTGGCCGCGCACGTCACCGGGTTCCTGCTGAAGGACGCGCCCTCCGACCGGCTCGCCCACGCCGTGCGCTCCGTGGCCCAGGGCCAGCGGGTCATCGACCCGCAGCTGGCCCTGTCCGCCTGGGACTGCCCGGACAACCCCCTCTCCCCCAGGGAGCTGGAGGTGCTGCGGCTGGCCGCGCAGGGCGCCGACGCCGCCGAGATCGCCGGCACCCTCTACCTGTCCAAGGGGACCGTCCGCAACTACCTGACGACCATCGTCGCCAAGCTCAACGCCCGCAACCGCATCGACGCCGTGCGGATCGCCGAGGAGGCCGGCTGGATCCCCTGAGCCGCGTGCCCCGGGTGCCCCGCGGGGCCGCTCACGGGGCCGCTCGCGGGTCCGCCTCGAAGGCGGTCGGCGGGGCCGCCGCGCCGAGCAGCGCGTCGAGGAGGCCGGCGTCCAGGGCGGTGCGCACCGACAGGTCGGAGGTCTCGCCGAACCCGGAGTCGTACACGGCGGTGCCGACGACGTACCCCCCGCCCGGGTCCCCGTCCTGCCCGCCGTCCGGATCCCCGCCCGGATCCCCGCCCAGCACTCCGGTGCCGAACGCCCACTCGCCGCCGTCCGCCGGGGTGCCGTCGGGCCGCACCAGCCGGATCCGGTCCGCGCCCAGGTCGAAGCCGAACTCGGTGAACCGGAAGCGCAGCCCCTGGCCGAGCGCCTTGCTGTACGCCTCCTTCAGGGTCCACAACCGCACCAGCGTGGCGTTGCGCTCACCCGCCTCCCCCTCGTCCAGCCGGGCCAGCTCGTACGGGGTGCAGCCCTGGGACTCCGAGCCGGTGCCGGCCATCCGGCGGTCCGCCGACTCGACGTCCACCCCGATCCGGCCTCTGCGGGTGATCCCGGCCACCAGCGTCCGGCGGGTGTGGCTCAGGCTGATGTCGATCTGGTCGCAGCCGCGCACATACGGCCGCCCGCCGGGCTGGTACGCCAGGTCCACCTGCTCCGGAACCGTGTCGATCGCCGCGGCGATCACGTGCCGCAGCAGCAGCCGGGAAGCGGAGAAACGTTCCTTCATGAGGGGCTGCGACATGGCCTCGTAGCGGTGCCAGTCCCGGCCCAGCATCCGGCGCAGCGCCGCCTCCCCGCCCGGCAGGCGCCAGTCGGGCAGACGCCCGGCCACCACCGCGGTCCCCCGGTGCGCCAGCTCCCCCCGGACCCGGTCCCAGGGGCCGTGGGGGCCCGCGACCTCCAGAAGGCCCGGCCCCCCTCCCCCGTGCTCACCGCTTCCCGCGGCCCGTGCGGAAGGCGCCACCTCAGCCCTCCGCCAGAGACAGGGAGAGCGGGCCGGCGTCCAGCTCGGACAGCACTCCGGCGAGGTCCACCGCGTTGCTCTCCGGCCCCCGGCACATGGCCAGGCAGACCGGCCCCCGGCTGCCGCCCATGCGGCGCACGAAGGGGGTGAGGACCGCCTTGGGGCCGATCTCGACGACATGGGTCGGGGCCTGCTGGGCGAGCAGCTGCCGGGCCGCGTCGGCGAACCGCACCGTGGAGGTGATCTGGAGGGACCAGTAGGGGGAGTAGAGCGGCTCGCCCGTGTAGCCGCCCCGCACCGTGGAGTAGAACGGCACCCTCGGCGCGCCGCCGGGCAGCCTCCGGGCCACCTGCTCGAAGCGCGGCAGGACCGGCGCCATCAGCGGGGAGTGGAAGGCGTGCGTGACCTTCAGCGGGGTGGCGGCGATGCCGCGTGCGGCCAGCTTCTCCTGGATCCGCTCCAGACCGGCGATCTCCCCGGACAGCACGGTGGCCTTCGCCGCGTTGACCGCCCCGATGCTCACGCCGGGCTCGCAGGACAGCAGCTCGGCGGCCTCGTAGGCGGGGGCGCAGGTGGCCGTCATCCCGCCGCCGGAGGGCAGGTACTGCATGAACGCCCCTCTTAAGGAGACCAGTTGGGCCGCCGACTCCAGTGTCAGCGCCCCGGCGACGGTGGCGGCGGCGAACTCCCCGATGCCGTGGCCCAGCACCGCCACCGGGCACACCCCCGACTCCTCCAGCGTGCGGGCCAGGGCGTACTCGACGGCGAACAGGGCGGGCTGGGCGAACGCCGTCTGGTGGATCCGCGCGTCCCCGCTGAGGATCAGGTCGACGACCGACAGGCCGGTGTAGGGCAGCAGCGCGTCGGCCGCCGCGTCCAGATGCGCGCGGTACCCCGTGGAGTGCAGGTACAGGCCGGCGGTCATACCGGGATGCTGGGAGCCCTGCCCGGTGAAGACGAACGCCGCGCGCACCCGGCCGTCCCCGCCGGGCCGGGGGTCCCGCAGCGCCAGATACCGCGCCAGGGCGCGCACGGTCGGGTACGCCCAGACGTCGGTGGGGTCGATCAGCGGGCCGTACTTCTCCTCGATGTCGCCGTAGAGGCTGAGCGCGGCCACGGAGTCCAGGCCGTGCTCGGCGAACGACACGGCCTCCTCCACCGGCCGGCCGAGGTAGTGGGCCAGGCGTTCCGTCAGCCAGTCGGCGTACGCCTGCTCGCGCACCCGGCGGGGGGGTACGGACATCTCGCGCTCCTTATTCAGCGATCCGAAGGGGGGCGGCGCGGGGGTGGTCAGGCCAGACCCGTGCCGTAGAGGTCGTAGCTGCGCCGTCCGTGCAGCCGTGCCAGGACCTCGGCGAGCACCCGGCTCTCGCACGCGGCGGGCCGCTCCGGGAGCGGCAGCCCCAGCCGCCGGCACAGGCGGTAGAGGGCCGCGGTGGGCCAGGCGGGGTCGGCGAGGAAGGCTCCGGCCGCGCCGCCGGACCGCTGCTCCCGCCACACGCCCAGGCAGGCGGCGGCGGCCAGCACCAGGGCGTACCGGTCGGCCAGCGCGAAGCTGCGCGGATCGACCAGGGCCGCGCGGTCGTCCGCCCCGATCCCGGCGAACGCCGTGCGCAGCTCGCCCAGTTCGGCGACGAGGGCGCGGGTGAGCGCGCCGAGCGCCCCCCGCTCCCCCGGGGCCTCCCCGGGCAGGCCGTCGGAGCCCAGCAGGCCGTCGGTGGCCACCAGGGTCGCGGCGAGCGGATCGCTGTCGCCCAGCAGGGCGGGCCCGGCCGGATCCAGCGGCGGCAGGTCCCCGTGGGGCCGAAACAGCTCGGCGGGCGCCTCGGCGTCGTTGAACCACACGTGCCGCGCGAAGAAGGGCAGCTGGGGCAGGAGGCTGACCTGGCGGCCCGCGCTGCCCGCATGGCCCAGCGAGGTGACGGGCAGATCGCGCAGCTGCTTGGCGAACATCGCGTACGCGCCGTCCCGGGCGAGGCTCTCCTCGCCCAGGACGGCGGACATCTCGTCCATCGACTCCGCGACGATCTTCGGGGCCAGATAGGCGGCCGCGGCCGCGTACGCGCTGGTCTGCCGGGGCATCAGATGCAGTCCCCGGGTGGCCACCAGGGCCAGGCAGTCGCTCAGCAGCAGGTCGAGGAAGGCGCCGGTGAGGACGTCGCGCACATGCTGGACGTCCAGCGGGGAGCGCCCTGTGGCCCGGCGGCGGACCGCGAACCGGGTCACCGTGCGCAGCGCGGTGTCCGCCCCGGCCAGCACGATGGACGGGATCAGGCCCCGGATGAGCAGCGAGGAGCGCAGGGACAGCTCGTAGCCGCCGCCGGCCTCGCCGACCAGCGCCCCGCCCGGCACCGGGCAGTCCGCGGCCCGCAGCCCGCCGAACTCGGCGCTGCGCATCCCGTTGGTGGGACGTCTGGCGAGGTCGGTCAGCCGGCCCTCGGGCAGCCCGTCCCGGTCCAGCAGCAGCACCGAGTGGCTGCGTCCGCCGCCGCCGGTGGACGTGCGGGCGAAGACGACGAGTCCGGTGGCCCGCGAGGCGTTGGCGATCACCGACTTGCTGCCGTTCAGCAGGAACCCGCCGCCGGCGGGCCGGGCGGTGAACTCCTCGCGGACGAAGTCGTTGCCGTGCGCCACCTCGTGCCGTGCCACGGCGACGCGGCGGCCCTGGAGCAGATGCCCGGCCACCTCGGCCCGCTGCCCGGCGCTGCCCCCGATCCAGACGGGGGCGGCGGCGAAGAAGCAGTTGAGCCCGTGGCCGAAGCCGAGCGAGGCGTCCCGGCGGAAGACCGGCCGCAGCACCCGGCCCAGACCGTCCATCCGCGACAGTCCGCCGCCCAGCTCCGCGGGCACGAACTCGGCGTTGAAGCGGTGGGCGTCGAGGACCTCCTCCGCGCCGGCGGGCACCCGGCCCGCCGCGTCGGCGGCCAGGATCGCGTCCTGGCCCAGCGGGTTGGCCGGGTCGTCCAGCGGACCGAAGGCGCGCTCCAGCGCGTCGGCGCGGTCCCCGTACGCCCCCATCACCGTGCCCCGGCCGTCATCAGTTCCCTGACCTCGGGAAGGATCTCCTCGTGCAGCGGCCGCAGCTCGCCGCGGAGGAACAGACCGCGCATCGCGGCGCGCTCCACCTTGCCGCTGGTGGTGCGGCGCACCGTGCCGGGGCGTACCAGCAGCACCCCGCCGGGCCGCACCTCGAACTCCTCGGTCAGGCGGTTGCCCACCGCCGAGGTCAGCGCGGCCAGGTCGATGTCGTACCGGCCGCGGGCGCGCAGCTCCTGGACGACGACGATCCGGTCCCGTTCGCCGGGCACCGCGAACGCGGTGGCGGCCCCGAACAGCGAGCTGACCCGCTGCACCGTGCGCTCCAGGTCCTGCGGGTAGATGTTGCGGCCGGCCACCACGATCATGTCCTTGAGGCGGCCGGTGACGTACAGCTCGCCGCCCACGACGGCGCCCAGGTCCCCGGTGCGCAGGTGGCCGCCGTCCCCGTCGGCGGTGCGTCCGTCGAAGGCCAGTGCGGTCTCCGCCGGGCGGCCCCAGTAGCCGCGGGCGACACCGGGGCCGCGCAGCCAGATCTCCCCGATGCGGCCCTCGGGCAGCACCTCGCCGCCGGCGGGCTCCACGACGCGCACCTCGCCGTCGGCGGCGGGGCCGCAGGAGACCAGGGTGCGCCGCGCGGCGCCGGAGGCCGGCTCGCGCAGTTCGTGGCGCTCCAGCGCGGCGGCGTCCACCACCAGCCGCGCGGGATCCCCGCCGGGCCCGCGCACGGCGCCGGTCACCAGCAGGGTGGCCTCGGCCAGCCCGTAGCAGGGGGTAAGCGCTCCGGGCCGCAGCCCGGCCGCGGCGAACCGCTCGGTGAAGGCGCGCAGGGTCCGGTCGCACACCGGCTCGCCGCCGCTGACGGCGACCTCCCAGCCGGACAGGTCCAGGCCCGCGAGCTGCTCGTCGGTGATCCGGCGCAGGCACAGCTCGTACGCGAAGTCCGGGGCGCCGCTGACGCGCACGCCGTACCGGGAGATCGCCTCCAGCCAGCGGACCGGCCGCTTGACGAAGGCGGTGGGGGACAGCAGAACGGCGGTGCCGCCCAGCCACAGCGGGTGCAGGAGCTGGCCGACCAGTCCCATGTCGTGGTGGAAGGGCAGCCAGCCGCCCAGCCGGTCGCCGGGCCGGGTGCCCAGGGCGCGGCCGATCGCCGCCTGGTTGGCCATGACGTTGCCGTGGGTGACCACCACGCCGCGGGGGTCGCGGGTGGAGCCGGAGGTGTACTGGAGGAAGGCCACGGAGTCGGGTCCGAGGTCGGGCCGGTGCCACGGCCCCGCCCCGGGGACGGCGTCCGCCGGCAGGCAGGCGACGCCCCCGTACCCGGCGCCGGCCAGCAGCCGCGAGACCTCGGGGGCGTCTGCGGAGTCGGTCAGGGCGAACCGCACGGCGGCGTCCTTGACGATGCCGGTCACCCGTTCCTCGTGGTGGCGGCGGCCGCCCGCGGGCGGCACGGGGACGGCGACGGCCCCCGCGTACAGGCAGGCCACCAGGCTGACGGCGAACAGCCGCCGGCAGGACTGCAGGATCAGCACCCGCTCGCCCTGGGCGCCGTGCTCCTGGAGCCAGCCGGCCAGCTTCCTGGCCTCGTGGTCCAGCTCCCCGTAGGAGACGGTCTCGGCGTTCTGCTCGCCGCCGGGACCACCGGCCTCGCCCAGCAGGACGAGCGCCGCCCGCCCGGGCGTGTCCCGGGCCCTGGACAGAATGAGATCGGTGAAGCTCCGGTAACCGTTCATCGCCTCCCCCTCGCGTGCCGTCGTGGCCGCCGTGCCCGCGGCACCGGCCCGTGTGACTTCTCCGGGAAGGTACGAACGTCCTCTCGAACCGGACTCGACATCCCCCGGACCGCCGGGCGCCCCCGGTCCGCCGGGCCGACTCCCCGTCATGCCCGCGACCATGCCGTGGGCGGGCGGTAGCCGGTCCGCCCGGCCGGCCAGCCGGCGCGGTCCGCGGACGCCTCCGGGTCACCGGCGTCCGCCGCGGCGTCCGGCTCCCCCGGGCCGTCCGCGTCCGCGGGGGTCCGGTGGGCCGACAGCGCCAGCAGTACGGCGGTGACGGCGGCCAGCTCTCCCGCGTCGGGGTTCCCCCGTACGACGGTCAGCAGGGCCTGTGGTGTGTCGTTGGCCATGCGGGCAGGGTGCGCCCCGCGGCTCGAGGGGCGCTCGCGGGGCGGACGCGGTCGGATGGACGCGGTCGGATGGACGCGGCCGGGCCGGGCCCCGAAGGGCCCGGCCCGTCGTTCCCGGCGGCCGTGCTCAGGCCGCGAGCCCCCGCTCGTAGGCGATGTGCCGGGTGCGCTCGACACGGAAGCGCGCCGCCCGGCCCAGCCCGCCGTACGCCCCGGCGCGCTCGGCCCTGACCAGGGCCCGCTCACAGGACCCGGTGTCGGCCCACCACGCCATGCCCAGGTACCGCTGCGGCCGGAAGGTCGAGCGCAGCAGGTCGAAGCCGCCGAAGCCGCCGGTGCCGGCCAGGAACCGGAACAGCTCACGGGCCTCCTTCTCGAACTCCCGCACCCCGCCCAGCACGGTGCACGGCAGCAGCACCACGTTGTCGTGCCCGGGCAGCGCGTTGCGCACCAGCAGGCGGTCGACGCTGACCGCCTGGTCGGCCTCGGTGTCCACCATGGGCTCCAGGCACCGCACGTGTTCGAGGAACGTCTCGGTGTGCACGGTCTCGATGAAGCCCTCCAGACTCCGCCAGTGCCCCACGTGGACGTAGGAGGCCGGGGAGTCCAGCAGCCGCACGGTCACCAGATAGGAGAAGTCCCGCCGGCCGCGCAGGTACTGGGAGTGTTCCCGGAACTCCTGCTCGAACCGGCGCGGGTCCCCCTTGACGGTGAACCGGTGGACTGTGGTCAGCGGACTGCTGAGGTCACGGTCGGTCATGAAGGTCCTCCGCGAACCGCTTGGCGTGCTGGAGGGTGGTGGTGCTGTTGGCGCCCAGGGCCTGCCGGACCTTGGCGCGCGCCTCGGCGAGCGTGGCCTCGGGGCCCAGCAGCTGCCGCACCCCCTCGGGGTCGAGGGTGACGGTGTGCCAGGAGGTGGCGCGCACGCCCTTTCCATGGGGTTCGATCTCCCAGCGGCCGGTGTGCCCGCTCATCACCACCGGTACCCGCAGCTGCTTGTAGACGATGACGGACCGGTCGGGGAAGCACACCCGCACGGACATGGTGTTGTGCAGGGAGCCGTCCGGGCTGCGGGTGTCCATGTCCATGCGCTGGACGGTGGAGCCGCCGCCGTCGGAGGGGGACTCCTCCAGGCCGATGCGGGCGACGTGGGGCAGGCGCTCGGGCCACAGGTCGGCGCGGTCGAGGAAGGCGAAGACGTCCTCGGCCGAGCCGCCGATGTCCACCGAGTCGCTGAAGGTGAAGCGCAGCCCGCCGTCCTCCGCACCCGTCCGCCCGCCGTCCTCCCGCGCGCCGCCGCTCTGCTCGGCGGCGTTCCTCAGGGCCGCCAGCTCGGCGCGGCTGTTGCGGTCCACGGCCCGCTCGATCAGCTCGACCGCCGCCGGGTCGTCGTCCACGGCGGTGTAGTCGTGCAGCAGGACGACGCGGCTGCCGCCGTCGTCGTTGGGCTCCACCAGCCACTTCCCGCCCATCGACGCCACCGGGTGCGCGGAGGCCACCTGGCGGAAGGAGACGGTGCGGGCGCGGCTGTCGAGGATGCGGTGCGAGGTCCACGAGCGGACCTGGTCGTTGGCCGTGGCCCAGATCCGCAGGAGCTGCTCGTCGGCGTGCTCCTCCAGCACCTCGACGTGGATGGTGGGGCCGAAGACCTGCGGCCAGGCCGAGACGTCGGCGACCAGGCCGTAGACGGTGTCCGCGGGCGCGTCGACGACGACGGCGTGCTCCGTGACGTGGGTCCGGGCGGTCCCGGTGGCCCCGGTTCCGGCGGCTTCGGCGACGGCGGTGGCGGTGTTCGGCACCATGGCGGATCTTCCCTTCGGGTCGCGCCGCTCGCACGGCGCCTGTGTCAGATTGGCAGGGTGCGCTCGAGCAGGACTGGAGCGCCGGAGGAGGGGTGTTCGAGCCCGCCCGGCGGACCGCCGGGCGGGGGGGGCGCGGGCCGGGCGGTGCCGGCCCGCCGCGTTCAAGGGGTTCGGGGGTTCGCGCCGCCGTGCTCAGGCGGCGTGCTCAGACGGTGTGCTCAGGCGGCGTGCTCAGGCAGCGTGCGCCCACTCGGGCCGGTCCAGGATCTCCACGACCGCCGAGCCCCAGCTGTAGCCGGCCCCGACGCCGACCAGCAGGCAGTTGTCGCCGGGCCGCGCCCGGCCGGAGACGACCAGGTGGTCCAGGCTCGCGAACTGGTCGCCCGCGCCCAGGTGCCCGACCGTGCGGCTCCACTCCCAGGCCGTGCGGGCCGGGTCGATGCCGAACGGCTGGTAGTAGATGGACCGCAGCCGGCGCCGCCCGAAGTGCGGCAGCACCACCCAGTCCACCTCGCCCAGTTCCAGGTCGGCGTCGGCCAGCGCCTGCTTGAGCACGGTCTGCTGCCCGGCGTGGGCGCGGGTGACGGCGTAGGACATGCCCACCCGGGCCACGAAGGAGCGCTTGGCCTCCTCGAAGTCCACCGGGACGCGGTGCGAGAAGGGCGCCCGCCCGAACGGCTCGTCGCCCCGGTGCAGGGGCTCCAGCTC
This sequence comes from Streptomyces mangrovi, assembly GCF_900114215.1. Taxonomy (GTDB): domain Bacteria; phylum Actinomycetota; class Actinomycetes; order Streptomycetales; family Streptomycetaceae; genus Streptomyces; species Streptomyces barkulensis. The sequence goes on from NZ_FOSG01000029.1 coordinate 15,100, forward strand.
GGGGTCGGCGAGCATCGCCAGGGAGCGCAGCCGGGCGTACCCGCCGCGCCGGGAGAGCACCAGCGCGGTGGCTCCGTCGGCGTACGGGGTGCCCGGGTCGGTGTGCCAGCGGTCGATGCCCGGTTCGCAGAACCGGTCGGCGGTGGTCAGCAGCGCGTCGTGGCGCCCGGGGACGGCCGTGAGGTAGGAGTGGGCCAGGTCCAGGGCGGCCATGCCGCCGTTGGACATCTGCCGGATCTCGATGGCCGGGCAGCTGTTGCCGAGCGTCTCGCGCTGTACGTAGGAGGCGACGGGCCACAGGTCCTGGCCCTGGTGGTAGGTGTCGGCGTGCAGGATCAGATCGGTGTCGCCACCGCTGCCGCCCGCCCTGTCCAGGGCGGTGCGGGCGGCGTGCACGGCCATCTCGGCGGCGGACTCGTCCGGTGAGTACGCCACCGAGACCATGCCGGTGGCCGCCGCCACCCGGGCCGGGCAGGCGCCCGACGCCACTGCGTCGGCCACCGGCAGGGACGAGGGGAGCCGCACCCCGGTCCCCCGTATGTAGATGTCTTCCACTCGCACGGTCCACTCCCCATCTCGTCCGGGTGTCGTCGGTGCCGTCCGGGACGGCGCGGTCAGCCCGCGGCCGCGACCGCGGGGACCGCGGCGCGGCGGTGGGCGCGGTGGTCGGCCCCGCGCTCGGTGAGCAGGACGTAGCGGACCGCGTCCAGCAGGGCCCGCCAGGAGGCGGCGACGGTGTTCCCGTCCACGCCGACGGTGCCCCAGCGGCGGCGTCCGTCGGTGAAGGTGATCAGGACGCGTGCGGCGGCGGCGCTGCCCGAGCCGTTCCCCAGCACCCGGACCTGGTAGTCGGCCAGTTCCAGCCGGGCCAGTTCGGGGAAGAACGGGTCGAGCGCCTGGTGCAGCGCCCGGTCCAGGGCGTTGACGGGCCCGTTGCCCGTGCCGGTCGCGGCCAGCGGCGTGCCGTCGATCCGCAGCCGCACCGAACCCTCGGTGCGCACCTCGCCGCCGGACCGCTCCTCGACCCCGACCTTCCAGGCGTCCACCTCGAAGGGGTGCTCCAGACCGCCGCCGGCCAGCTCCTCCAGCAGCAGCAGCTCGAAGGAGGCGTCGGCGGACTCGAAGCTGTAGCCGCGCCCCTCCAGCTCCTTGACCCGGGCCGCGGCCCGCGCCACCGGCTCGGAGCCGGCCGAGACCTCGTAGCCCAGCTCCCGGGCCTTGAGCTCGATGGAGGAGCGCCCGCCCATGTCGGAGACCAGGGTGCGCATGGCGTTGCCCACCCGGGCCGGGTCGATGTGCTGGTACAGGTCGGGGTCCACGCGCAGGGCGGAGGCGTGCAGCCCGGCCTTGTGCGCGAAGGCGGAGGCGCCGACGTACGGGGCCGCCGGGTGGGCGTGCACCCCGGTCAGCTCGCCGATGGCGCGGCCCGTCTCGGCCATCTCCCGCAGCCGCTCGGCGGGGACGACGTCCGTGCGGCCCCGTTTGAGGACCAGGTTGGCGGCGACGGTGAACAGGTTGGCGTTGCCGCACCGCTCCCCGTAGCCGTGGGCGGTGCCCTGCACATGGTCGGCGCCGGCGTCCACGGCGGCCAGGGTGTTGGCCACCGCGCAGCCGGAGTCGTCGTGGCAGTGGATGCCCAGGCGCGCGCCGGTGGCGGTGAGGGTGTCGGCCACCACGGCGCCGATGCCGTCGGGCAGCGAGCCGCCGTTGGTGTCGCACAGCACGACGGCCTCGGCGCCGGCCTCGGCGGCGGCGCGGACGACCTCCAGGGCGTACTCGCGGTTGGCGAGGTATCCGTCGAAGTAGTGCTCGGCGTCGACGAAGACCCGGCGGCCGGCCCGCACCAGATGCCGTACGGTGCTGCCGATCATCGCCAGGTTCTCGGCGAGCGTGGTGCGCAGGGCGAGTTCGACGTGCCGGGTGTGGCCTTTGGCCACCAGGGTCACCACCGGGGTCTCGGCCTCCAGCAGCGCCCGCACCTGCGGGTCGGTGGTGACCAGGGTGCCGGGCCTGCGGGTGGCCCCGAAGGCCGCCAGTTCCGCGTTGCGCAGGTTCAGTTCGGTGCGCGCCCGGCGGAAGAACTCGGTGTCCCTGGGGATGGCTCCGGGCCAGCCGCCCTCGATGAAGCCCGCCCCGAAGGCGTCCAGGTGGCGTGCGACGGCGAGCTTGTCCTCGACCGTCGGCGCCAGGCCCTCCTGCTGTGTTCCGTCGCGCAGGGTCGTGTCGTAGAGCTGGAAGCGCCGATCGGCCATCGTCCCTCCTCATTGGTGCCGCCGGCGGCCGACTACCGCGGCGGGTACGGCCCACCGTCCGACGACCGGCTGGACCGGCGCTCGAGGGCCGGTGGTCCCCGTCCGGGCATGTCGAAGGGGGGCGGACCGGCTCAGGGCGCCGGCCCACCCCCCGTGACAGCGACCGGGGTGCGCGGGGATCACACCGCGGCGGGCTTCGGCTTCTCCGGCTCGTCCGCGCCCTCGGGGCCGCCCTGTCCCATCAGTTGCCTGGGAATGGCGAACATCAGCAGGATGACCAGGGCGGACATCCCGATGAAGGCCCACATCAGCGTCTGGAAGCTCTTGGCGAAGGAGACGCCGGTGGCGTCCTCCCGATGCGCTTCCAGGACCGCGGCGACATCCTTGTCCTGCAGGACGGGGACGGACGCGCAGCTCTCCGGGGTCACCGCGACGTCCTTCTGCCGGGACCGCTCGACCATGCAGGTCCGGTAGGCCGCGATGGCGTCGTCGGCGCGCTCCGGGGAGAGCCCCGCGGTGGCGGCCAGTTCCTTGCGCAGCTCCGGCACCTGGCCGTCGACGGCCGCCCCGGTGTTGCCCGCCAGGCCGGCGAAGAAGACGACGCTGACCAGCGCGCCGCCGATGGCGAAGCCGAGCTGGGTGTTGGTGTTGACCAGGCCGGACGCCGAGCCCGCGTCCTCGGCCGGCACCTCGGAGGTGACGACCAGGGGCAGCGGGGTGGCGACCAGGCCGAAGCCCATGCCGATCAGCAGCAGCGGCAGGGCCAGGTGCAGGGACTCGGCCCCGCTGCCGTAGTTGCCGGCGACCCAGATGAAGTCGAGCAGGCCCGCGATGAGCACCAGGGCGCCGATCTGCATCACCTTGCGGCCGAACTTCGGCACCAGCACCATCACCGACATCGTGGCGGTGAGGAAGGCGCCGATGCAGAACGGCAGGCTGGTGAGGCCCGCGCGCATCGGGGACCAGCCCAGGCCGATCTGCATGTAGAGCATCCAGCCGATGTTGAACATGCCCACGCCGATGTAGACCGCGAGGTTCACACCGAGGCCGGAGGAGTAGCTGCGGATGCGGAACAGGTTCAGCGCGACCAGCGGCGAACTGTCCTTGCGGGTCTTGTGCTTCTGCCAGGCGATGAAGGCGCCCAGCACCGGGACCGCGGCGGCCATGGACACGAAGCCCAGGGTCGGCCAGCCCAGTTCGCGGCCCTGGAGCAGCGGGTAGATGACCATCACCAGGGCGGCGGTGCCCAGGACGACGCCGATGACGTCCAGCTTGAGCGCCTGCGGTGCCTTGGACTCACTGATCACCTTCGAGCCGTAGATCATGCCGAAGATGCCGACCGGCACGTTGATCAGGAAGATCAGCCTCCAGTCGAGGCCGAAGAGGTCCCAGGCCACCAGCAGACCGCCCGCGGAGAGGCCGATGGCGGCGGCCACGCCGCTGACGGCGCCGTGCATCGCGAAGGCGGCGCCGCGCTCCTTGGCGGTGGTGAAGGTGACGTGGATGATCGACAGCACCTGCGGCACCATGACGCCGGCGAACGCGCCCTGCGCGATGCGGGAGACCACCAGCTGCCACGGCTCCTGGGCGAGCCCAGCCGTCAGGGAGGTGATGGTGAATCCGGCGACGCCGATCAGGAAGACCTTCTTGCGGCCGTAGATGTCGCCGAGTCGTCCGCCGAGGATCAGCAGGAGGGCGAAGGCGAGCTGGTAGCCCACCATGATCCACTGGATGGCCGAATAGCCCGCCCCGAGGCTCTTCTGCATCGCGGGCGCCGCCACGTTGACGATGGTGCCGTCGAGGAAGTCCATGAACGCCGAGACCAGCAGCACCAGCAGCGCCAGCCAGCGCTTGGGGTCCGGCACGTCCTCGGCGGCCGGGGCGCCGGCGGTCGGCTCCGCGTCCGTCGCAAGAGGTGTCACCTCCTCACCGGCGGAAGAGACGTTTTCAGTCGAAATAGCCATGATGTACCTCTCTGACTATCGGGGCTTCAGGGGGTGGCGGCCCATGGCCGTAGTCATGCCTTTACGCAGTGTGGAAGAAGCCGCTGGAGCGCCGCTGGAGCGCCGCTGCGGCCGGGAACCCCTGTGCGACGGGAGCCGTTGGACCTTCCTCAGACGTAGACCGCCTTGGAGGTCCACTCCGGCGTGGGCAGGGCCTTGCGGTCGGTCTTTCCGTTGGCCGTGATGGGCAGTTCGGGGACCTCGACGAAGACCGCCGGGATCATCTGCTCCGGCACCCGGCCGCGCAGGTGCGCCCGCAGCGCACGCCGCTCCACGCCGTCGCCGGCCGGGACCACCCACGCCACCAGGCGCTGGTCGCCCAGGTGGCTGGTCCGTACGGCGACGGCGGCGTTGCGCACCTGCGGGTGGCCGGCCAGCACGCTCTCGACCTCGCCGGGCTCGATGCGGAAGCCGCGCAGCTTGAACTGGTCGTCGATGCGGCCGAGGAACTCCACGACGCCGTCGGGCCGCCGCCGCGCCCGGTCGCCGCTGCGGTAGAACCGGGTGCCCTTCGCCCAGGCGGGCGTGACGAACGCCCGCTCGGTGAGTTCGGGGCGCTCCCAGTACCCGCGGGCCACCCCGGCGCCGCCGATCCACAGTTCGCCGGGGGTGCCGTCGGGGACGGGCAGGCCGTCCTCACCGACGATGCGGGCCTCGACGTTCCGCAGGGGGCGGCCGATCGGCACGGACCGGCCCAGTTCCTCGTCCGGGCCGACCCGGTGGCAGGTGGTGAAGGCGGTGGCCTCGGTCGGCCCGTAGCCGTTGACGATCCGGCAGCCGGGCACCGCGTCGCGCAGTTCGCGGACGTGGGGCGCGGACAGGACGTCGCCGCCGGCCATGACCGTGCCGACGCCCTCGAAGGCGCGGACGTCCACCTCGATCTGGCGGTGGAACAGCGCCGCCGTCAGCCAGACGAAGGTGATGCCCTCGCGGCGCAGCGTCTCACCCAGTTCCTCGGGCTGCGTCCGGTGCGCGGGGACCATCACCAGCTCGGCCCCGTTGAGCAGCGCCCCCCAGATCTCGAACGTCGCGACGTCGAACGCCACGTGCGCCGTCGGCAGGATCCTGTCGCCGGGGCCGAAGTCCGCGAAGTCGGGGTCGTCCGCCAGGTTGACGATGCTGTGGTGCTCCACCATGACGCCCTTGGGCCGGCCGGTGGATCCGGAGGTGTACATCAGGTAGGCCAGATCGTGCGGCCCGACTGGACCGAGGGGGGCGCGACCGCCCTCCGGCGGCGCCGCGGGCGGCGGGGGCACCGGCACCGTGGACACCCCGTGGAGGGTGAAGCGGTCCTCCTCCCCCTCCTCGCACAGCGCCACGCGCACCCCGGCGTCCTCCACCGCGGCGGCCAGCCGCCGGTCCGGCTCGTTCACGTCCACGGGCACGTAGGCCGCGCCGGCCTTGAGCACCCCGAGCATCGCCACGACGAGCCGGGGGGAGCGCTCCATGGAGACCGCGACCCGGTCCCCGGCGCGCACCCCGGCGTCCTCGGCGAGGTGCCGCGCGACCGCCTCCGACCAGGCGTCGAGTTCCGAGTAGCTGATCCGCTCCCCTTCCGCCGAGATCGCGGCGGCGTCGGGCGCCTTCGCCGCCCAGTCGCGGAAAACCTCCGGTACCGATGTCATCGCCGCTTCTCCTCTCGGGGGTGCTCCGGGCGCCCAGGGAACGCCGCGGTGGTCGAGCCCCGGTGGACCTCCCGCGAGAGGCGGAACGCAAGCCGCCTTCGAGGCGGCCGTGCCATGGTCGCGCTCCGCCGGTCGGAAGAGGGCCGGGAACCGGCCAGACCGGCCAGAAAGGAAGGCCCGGCATGTACGACGTCATCGTGGTGGGCGCCCGTGTCGCGGGCGCCTCCACAGCCCTGCGCTTCGCGCGGGCCGGCTACAGCGTGCTGCTCCTCGATCGGGCGCGCTTCCCGAGCGACACTCTCTCGACGCACTACATCCACCAGCCCGGAGTGGCCCGCCTGGCGCGCTGGGGGGTCCTGGACGCCGTACGGGCCTCCGGGTGCCCCCCTCTGGAGCGCAGCGTCTACGAGGTCGGCGACGTCCGGCTGGACGGCTGCTCGGCGCCCTCCGACGGGTACCGGACGGCGTACGCGCCGCGCCGGCAGGTCCTGGACCAGATCCTCGTCGACGCCGCGGTGGCCGCCGGGGCGGAGTTCCGCGACAACTGCTCCGTCTCCGGACCCCTGTTCGAGGGCGACCGGGTGGCCGGCGTCCTGTGCCGTACGGCGGGCGGGACGCGGACACGGGAGCGGGCCCGGCTGGTGGTGGGCGCCGACGGCATGCGGTCGGCGTTCGCCCGGGGCGTGGGCGCGGAGTTCACCGTCCACGACCCGCTCCAGACCTGCATCTACTACACGTACTGGCAGGGATTGCGGGCCGACTTCGAGCTGTACGAGCGGCCCGGCCGGTGGATCGGCGCGATCCCCACCAACGACGGGGCCACGCTGATCGCCGCGTACTTTCCCCAGGCGGAGTTCCGGCGGGTGCGCGGCGACGCGCTGTCGCACTACCTGGAGAACATCCGCACCACGGCGCCGGACCTGTACGGGCGGGCCGTCGCGGGCGAGCGCGTCGAGCGGCTGCGCGGCACGGGCGACCAGCAGAACTTCTTCCGGCGGGCGAGCGGCCCCGGCTGGGCGCTGGTGGGCGACGCCGCGCACCACAAGGACTCCATCACCGCCCGCGGCATCAGCGACGCCTTCCTCCAGACCGACCTGCTGGCCGACTGCGTCGGCGAGGGGCTGCACGACCCCGCGCGGCTGGACGAGGCCCTGCGCCGGTACGCCGACCGGCACCAGGAGGAACTCTTCGAGGGGTACCGGAACACGTTGTTCGTGAGCCGGCTGGAGGTCACTCCCGAACGGCTGGCCATGCTGCGCGCGGTGCGGACCTCGGCCTCCCTGACCTCGCGCTACTTCGCCGCCGCGGCCGGCGGCATGTCCACCGATGAGCTGTACGACGACGAGCTCCTCGACCTGCTGGCCGCGGCCTGACACGCGGAAGGCCCGCCTCCCCCCACCACACCCCCCATACAGCCCCCCCACGAAGGAAACCACGGAGGCATCAGATGATCACCAACGAACGCGAGATGTGCGAGCTGTTCGCCGAGGTCCTCGGGATACCCGAGGTCGAGGCCCAGGACGACTTCTTCGACCTGGGCGGCCACTCGCTGCTGGCGGCCCAGCTGGTCCGGCGCATCCACGGCAGGTTCGGCGTCATGCTCCCCTCCCGGCGCGTCTACCGCGCGCCCACGGCCGAGGCGCTCGTCCGGGAGCTGAACGCGGCCGCGCCCGCTGCCATGGTCACGGCCACGAACACGGCCGCAGCAGCCACCGCCACCGCCACCGCCACGAAGGAGAACTGACATGCGCTGGAACGACCTGTACATCGCCGGTGTGGGCAGCTACCTGCCCGAGCAGGTGGAGACCGCCGACGAGGCGATCGCCGCGGGCCGCTACACCTCCAAGAAGAAGGCCGTGAACGGCTACCGCGCCGTCCGGGTGGCGGCGCCGGGTGAGATCGGCCCGATGATGGCGGCGAAGGCCGGCCGGCAGGCGGTGGAGAGATCCGGGCACGATCCCGAGGAGTTCGGGCTGGTGCTGCACAGCTACCTGGGGCACCCGGGACTCGACATGTGGACCCCGGCCAGCTACGTCCAGCGTGAGACCGTGGGCGGCAGCGGACCGGCCTACGAGATCAAGCAGGGCTGCAACGGCATGCTGGCCGCCCTGGAGCTGGGCGGCTCGTTCGTCACCGGCCGCCCGGACGTCACCGCGGCCCTCGTCACCGCGGGCGACGCCTTCCGCATGCCCTACATCGACCGGTGGGGCACCGACGAGCAGACCGTCGAGGGCGACGGCGCGGCCGCGTTCGTGCTCTCCAGCCGGGGCGGCTTCGCCCGGGTGCGCTCGACCTTCTCCATCGGCGACTCCTCCCTGGAGTCGATGGGCCGCAGCGGCGCCGCGTGGACGGACGTCCCCTTCCCCGGCGGCGAGACCATCCGCGTCAGCGCCCGCAAGCGCGACTACCTGCTGGCGGAGGACCTGGAGCTGGACGGCGCGATCGAGAAGATCGCGGGCAATGTGAAGTACTCCCTGGAACACGCGCTCAAGGAGGCGGAGGTGGAGTCGGCCGACATCCGTTTCTTCCTCCACCAGCACATCGCCGAGTCGATCGCGACCCACGCCATCTACGGCCTGCTGGGCGTCGACCGGGCCACCTCGACCTTCGACTGGGGCCTGGACCTGGGAATGGTCGGCACGGCCGACCCGGTCCTCGGCCTGGACCACGTCATCGCGACGCGCTCCCCCAGGCCCGGCGACATCGCCGTCCTCCAGGGCGCGGGCGCCGGCTACGTCTGGTCGGTGGCGGTGCTGGAGTTTCTGGAGACCCCGCACTGGGCGGCGTGACGCCCGACGGGTACACGGCGGAGCGCCCGCCGGCGAGTGGTTCTCGCCGGCGGGCGCTCCGCCGTGCGGTGCCTGCGCCGTGCGGGCGGCCCGCGGTGGTGCGTACGCGGTGTCAGCACGGCTGCGCCGGAGTCCGGCTGAAGCGCGGCGCGGGCGCGGTCGGGCCGCTGCCGCGGGCCCGGTGGTGCGGATGGGAGGCCGCCTCCTCCACGGTGAGCACCGGGGTGGCGCACGCCTCGGTCCCGGCGAAGCGGGCCGTCCAGGTGTCGCGGTCGTACCGGGCGAAACACTCCTCGAACAGCCTTTGCAGAAAAGGCCAGTTGGCGGTGTCGTCGCGGTCCGGAAGCGATCCGGGATCGAGGCCGAGCCCGTCCAGCAGGGCGGTGTAGAAGCGCTCCTCCAGTGCCCCGACGGCCATGTGGCGGCCGTCGGCGCACTCGTAGCAGCGGTAGAAGGGGGCGCCGCCGTCGAGCAGGTTCGTCCCGCGCTCATGGCTCCACTGGCCGCTTCCGGCCATGCCCACCAGCATGCCGAGCATCGCGCCGACGCCGTCCACGATCGACGCGTCGACGGTCTGCCCGAGACCGGAGGCCTCGCGTTCGCGCAGCGCCGCCAGCACCCCGACGACCAGCAGCATCCCGCCGCCGCCGAAGTCCCCCAGCAGGTTCACCGGGGGAACGGGCGGCCCGCCGGCCCGCCCGATCGCGTGCAGGGCCCCGGTCAGGGCCAGGTAGTTGATGTCGTGGCCGGGCTCCCGCGCGAGCGGCCCCTCCTGGCCCCAGCCGGTCATCCGCGCGTACACCAGGGCGGGGTTGCGCGCGCGGCAGTCCCCGGGGCCGATCCCCAGCCGCTCGGCGACCCCGGGCCGGAAACCCTCGACGAGCACGTCGGCCGTCTCCACCAGCGACAGCAGTTCCGCCACGCCCCGGGGGTCCTTCAGATCCAGCGCGAGCGACCGCCGCCCGCGGTCCAGCACCACGTGCCAGTCCGGGAACGAGCGGCGGCCGTCGGCCCGGTCGACGCGTACGACGTCCGCGCCGAGGTCGGCGAGCATCATGCAGGCGAAGGGCGCGGGCCCGATCGCGGCGAGCTCCACGACCCTCAGCCCCTCCAGAGGGCCCATCACCGGCTCACTCGTCCCAGGCGACCGGGAGTCCCCACAGGCCGTAGATGATCGCGCGCTCCTTGGAGCGGATCTCCTGGAAGGGCTTGGCCAGCCGCAGGGTCGGGATGCGCTCGAAGAGCCTGCCCCACACCAGCTGGAGCTCCAGCCGGGCCAGGTCCGCTCCGATGCAGTGGTGCAGGCCGTGACCGAAGCCGAAGTGGCGGCGGTTGCCCCGGGCGAGGATCAGCTCGTCGGGGTTGTCGAACACCTCGGCGTCGCGGTTGGCGGTCAGACCGAGGCAGAGGATGCCGTCACCCTTGCGGATGGTGGCGCCGGCCAGCTCGATGTCGTCGGTGGCCACGCGCGGCACGGCCGCGTCGCCGATGGTCAGGTAGCGGACCAGCTCCTCGACCGCCGGGCCGATCAGCTCGGGGTCGGCCTTCAGCTGCTCCAGCTGCTCGGGGTGCTCCAGCAGGCAGGCGGTGCCCAGCGAGATCATGCTGGCGGTGGTCTCGTGCCCGCCGTTCATCAGCAGCCGGCACAGGTTGACCAGATCGCGGGCCTCGTACTCCTCGCCCGACTCGCGGTACTCGGCGATCGCCCGGCTGAGCAGGTCGTCGCCGGGCTCCTTCTCCTTCTTGGCCACCAGGTCGAACAGGTAGTTGTTGACGTCCACCAGGGCGGCCTGGCGCTCGGCCATGGTCGCGGTGCCGCCCAGCAGGGTGGTGCCGTTGACCTGGAAGAACTCATGATCCTCGTAGGGGATGCCGAGCAGCAGGCAGATCACCGTCATCGGCACCGGCAGGGAGAGGGCGTGGTGCATGTCCACGCCGGGGCCCTGCTCGATCATCGCGTCGATCGCCTCGTCGACGATCTTCTCGATCTGCGGGCGCAGCATCTGCACACGCCGGTTGGTGAAGGTGACGGCGGCCTTGCGGCGGACCTTGGTGTGCTCGGGCGGGTCGTAACCGATGAAGGACGTCTCGGTGCGGAACTCCGGCGGGGCGTCGAAGTAGAAGGGGAAGTTCGCCTCCTTGCGCGAGGCGCTGGTGCGCGGGTCGGTCAGCAGCTGGCGCATGTTCTCGTGCCCGGTGACCGCCCAGACCTTCAGTCCGGTCGTGAGCGGGACCTGCTTCACGGGCTCGTCGGCGAACTGCGCGTACTGCTCGGGCTGGGAGAACGGGCACTTCCGCTCGTAGGGGAAGGTCTCCTCCGCTGCCGCACCGGTCTGTTCGGCTTGTGTGCTCATCGCTGGTCCCTCCTCGTCAGGACGGCTGCGACGCTGACACCCGCCTCTGGAGAGAGGCATGAACAGGGCTCGAACCCCCCTTCCTCCGCCCCGGGCGCTGTTCGACCCGGTCTCTAGGCCGCGTCCGTAGCGTGCGGCCCGTCCGGTGGAGCGGCTCGTCCCGGCCCGGCCGGCCAGTCAAGCCAGTCAAGCCAGTCAAACCAGCCCAGCCAGCCCAGCCAGCCCAGCCCTGGAGGAACGCCGATGAGCACGGCAGTGACGCCCTTCCGCGTAGCGGTCCCCGAGGCGGACCTCACCGACCTGAGGGAACGGCTGGCCAGGACCCGCTGGCCCGAGGCCGAGACCGTGGGCGACTGGTCCCAGGGCGTCCCCCTGGAGTACCTGGAGGAGCTGGCCGGCCACTGGCGTGACGGCTACGACTGGCGCGCGACCGAGGCGCGGCTGAACGCGCTGCCGCAGTTCCGCACGGAGATCGACGGCCTGGGCGTCCACTTCCTGCACGTGCGCTCCCCGCACCCGGACGCCATGCCGCTGCTGCTCAGCCACGGCTGGCCCGGCTCGGTCGTGGAGTTCCTGGACGTCGTCGGCGCGCTGACCGACCCCGAGGACCCGGCCGACGCCTTCCATGTGGTCTGCCCCTCCCTGCCGGGTTTCGCCTTCAGCGACAAGCCGGCCGAGGCGGGGTGGACGATCGAGCGCACCGCCGCCGCCTGGGACGAGCTGATGTCCCGGCTGGGCTACGGCCGCTACGCCGCGCACGGCACCGACTGGGGCTCGTTCCTCACCGCGATCCTCGGCGAGACCCGCCCGGAACGTCTGGCGGGCATCCACATCGCCATGCCCTTCGCGCGTCCGCCGCAGGAGCAGGTGGAGCTGGACGAACGGGACCTGGCCGGGCTGGCCGCGCTGAAGGAGTTCCAGCAGAGCGAGGGCGCGTACTCCGTCCTCCAGGCCACCCGCCCCCAGACCCTCGGCTACGGCCTGACGGACTCGCCGGCCGGGCAGCTGGCGTGGATGGTGGAGAAGTACTGGGCCTGGAGCGACCACGACGGCGACCTGGACAAGGTGATCCCCCGGGACCGGATCCTGGACGCGGTGTCGGTCGCCTGGTTCACCGCCACCGGCGCCTCCTCGGCCCGCGTCTACTGGGAGAGCCACAACAAGATGGCGCTGGGCCCGGTGGGCGTGCCCACCGCCTGTTCGCTGTTCCCCAAGGACGGCCGGATGCCGCGCGCCTGGTGCGAGGGCCGCTTCACCGATCTGCGCCGCTGGACCGACCACGACCGCGGCGGCCACTTCCCCGCCCTGGAGCAGCCCGAACTGCTCGTGGGCGAGCTGCGCTCCTTCTTCCGCCCGCTGCGCTGACGCCCGCCGCCCCGCCCCGGGCCGCGCACCGCACCCGCACCGCAGCCCACGCACCGCACCGCACCGCGAGCCGAGACCGCGAAAGGCGACGCCGTGACCGTCCACCAGGCCCCTGCCGGCACCTCATCCGAGGCCGCACACGCCCCCGAGCCCCTGCCCCCCTTCCCGTTCCCGGGATCGAGCTACCGGGGCCCCGCCCCCGTCTACGCGCGGCTGCGCGCCGAGCGGCCCGTCGTACGGGTGGGGACGGCCGGCGGCGGCCACGCCTGGCTGGTGACCCGGCACGCGGACGTACGGGCCGTGCTGGAGGACCCCCGGTTCAGCCGGGCCGCGATGTACGCACCCGGCGCCCCGCGCTTCAGCGGCCTGTTCCAGGCCCCGCCGGGCATGATCGTCTCCCTCGACCCGCCCGACCACACCCGGCTGCGCGCCCTGGCCTCCCAGGCGTTCTCGCCCGGGCGGATCGAGGGCATGCGGCCGCGGGTGCGCGAGCTGGCCGGCGGGCTGCTGCGGGACCTGGAACCGGAGGCGGACCGGGGCGGACCGGTGGACCTGGTGGCGCGGTTCGCCGCCCCGCTGGCGATGGCCGTCATCTGCGAACTGCTGGGCGTGCCCGGGGAGGACCGCGGACGGTTCCACACCTGGGTGCGGCGGTTCGCCGACCTGTCGGCGCCCGAGGAGCAGGCGGTGGAGGCCCGCGAGAGCCTCGGTGCCTACATCGCCTCCCTCGTGACCGCCAAGCGCGCCGCCCCCGCCGATGACGTCCTGTCGGCTCTCACCACCGCCCGGCTCGGGGAGGACCGGCTGAGCGAGGAGGAGCTGATCGGCCTCGGGTACACCCTGCTGGGCGCCGGATTCGACTCCTCGGCCGGGCAGATCGCCAACTTCACCCTCACCCTGCTCGCCCACCACCCGAAGCTGTGGCGCCGGCTGGGCGAACACCCCGGGGAGGTGCCGGCGGCCGTCGAGGAGCTGCTGCGCACCGTCAACCTCAACGCGGACGACACCTCCGGCCTGCCCAGGCTCGCCACCGAGGACGTGGCCGTCGGCGGGACGGTCGTCCCCGCGGGCGACGCGGTGTTCGTCTCCTTCGCCTCCGCCAACCGCGACGAGGCGGTCTTCGCCGACCCCGGACACCTCGACCCCTCCCGCGCGGACAACCCGCACCTGGCGTTCGGGCACGGCATCCACCGCTGCCTGGGCGCTCCCCTGGCCCGCCTCGAACTCTCCGTGGCGCTGGAGGAGCTGACCCGCCGCTTTCCCGGGGCGCGGCTCGCCGTGCCCGCCGCCGAGGTCCCCTGGCGGACCGGCGACGTCAACCACAACCCGCTCACCCTCCCTGTGGAACTGCGAAGGAGCACCTCATGAGCACCGCCGTCCTGCCCGACGCCCTGCCCGCCACCAGCCTCGAAGTGCGGCTGGCCGCCTACCCGGACCCCGAGGGCGAGGTCACCCTCGACCACTTCGCCATGGGCGAGAGCGAACTGTCCGAGCCCGGCGAGGGCCAGGTCGTCGTCCGCAACGACTGGATGACCCTGGGCTCGGTCGCCCGCGACCAGATGAACCCGGCCACGAAGCTGCCGATCCCGGTCTTCCAGCCGGGGGTGGCGATGTGGGGCCGCACCGTCGGCACGGTCGTGCGCTCCAGCAGCCCCGACCTGGCCGTCGGCGACCTCGTCGAGCACTTCTCCGGCTGGCGGCAGTACGCGGTCGGCTCCGCGCAGGAGTTCTTCCGCCGCGACCGCGACCTGCTGCCCGGCCCGGAGTACTTCCTCTCCCAGGGCCCCACCGCCTGGCACGGGATGGTCGACACCGTCGGCGCCGGCGAGGGCGAGACGGTCTTCGTCTCCGGCGCCACCAACGGCGTCGGCGCGCTGGCCGGGCAGATCGCGAAGCTGCGCGGCGCGAAGCGCGTCATCGGGAGCACCGGTTCCCGGGAGAAGATCGACTTCCTGGTGAAGGAGATCGGCTTCGACGCCGCCTTCGACTACCACGACGGCCCGGTGGCCGAGCAGCTCGCCGAACTGGCCCCCGACGGCCTGGACGTGGTCTTCGACAACGTGGGCGGCGAGCAGTTCGAGGCGGCCGTCCGACTCGCCAACCGCGGCGCCCGGTTCGCCCTGTGCGGCGCGCTCGCCGGGCAGCACGGCGGGGACGGCGGCAGCCCGCGCCTGCCGCTGATGACCGCGATCAGCCGGGACCTGTCGTTCCGCGGCTTCGCCACCCTCCACACCCCCGACCAGATCGACGGCTGGAACGAGCGGTTCGGCGCATGGCTGAGGGAGGGCCGCATCGTCTTCCCGCACACGGTCGTCGACGGCGGGGTGGAGGCGCTGCCGCAGGCGTTCGTGGATCTGCTCCGGCGCCGCTACAGCGGTACGGTCCTGGTCAAGCTGTCCTGAACCTCCGCCCGCCCTCCCCGAACCCCCCACCGCGCGGCGGTGCTCCCGCGACGTGTAAGGACGTCGCGGGAGCACCGCCGCGCGTTCGCCGTACCACCGAAGCCGCACCGCCACAGCCCGTACCACCGAAGCCGTACCACCAGCCGTACCACCGGAGAGGAACCCCTATGACGAACGGAACGCCGAGCGTGCTGGACCGGCGAGCGCTCAACCGGGCGCTGCTGGCACGGCAGTGGCTGCTGGAGCGCACCACCGCCTCCGCGTCCGACGTCCTGGAGCATCTGGTCGGTATGCAGGCCCAGGCCCCCAACCCGCCCTATCTGGGCCTGTGGACCCGCATCGCCGGCTTCCGCCTGGACGATCTGGCCACACTGGTCAGACAGCGGCGGGCGGTACGCCTGGTGCTGATGCGCAGCACCATCCACCTGGCCACCGCACGCGACTGCCTGGCCCTGCGCCCGGTGCTGCACACCTCCCTGACCCGCGGTCTGAACAGTTCCTTCGGACGTCAGCTGACCGGGCTGGACCTCGCCGAGGTGGCCGCCGAGGGCCGGCGCCTGGTGGAGTCCGAGCCCCTGACCCTGGGCGAGCTGGGCAAACGGCTGGCCGAGCGGTGGCCGGACCGGGACGCCTTCGCCCTGGCCAACGTCGTACGCGCCCTGGAGCCGCTGGTGCAGGTGCCGCCGCGCGGCCTGTGGGGCGAGAGCGGGCAGGCCGCGCACACCACCGCCGAGGCCTGGCTGGGCGAGCCGCTGTCCACCGACGACTCGGCGCGTCAGGTGGTGCGGCGCTATCTGGCGGCGTTCGGCCCGGCCACGGCCGCGGACATGCAGACCTGGTCCGGCATGACCCGGATGGCCGCGGTCTTCAAGGACCTCCGCCCCGAACTGGCCGTCTTCCGCGACGAGAAGGGCCGGGAGCTCTTCGACCTCCCGAACGCCCCGCGCCCCGGCCCCGACGTCCCGGCGCCCGTCCGCCTGCTGCCGGAGTTCGACAACGTCCTGCTCTCCCACGCCGACCGCACCCGGATCCTCACCGACGAACAGCGCCGGCTGATCATCACCCGCAACGGCCTGGTGAAGTCCACCTTCCTGGTGGACGGTTTCGTGGCCGGGACCTGGCGGATCGACCGGAGGAAGAAGGCGGCCACGCTGGTCCTCGAACCCTTCGCCGCGCTGAAGGCCGCGGACCGCGAGGCGCTCGCCGGGGAGGCCGAGCGCCTGCTCGCCGCGGCCGCCGACGACGCCGGCGCCCGCGACATCCGCTTCGAGGCCCCCTGACCGTCCGGCGCCCGGCCGTCCGCTCCCCCGCCCTCCGGCCGGGCTCGACCGGCGGTGCAGCGGCCCGGGCTGTACTGGCCGCCGACCGCACCCGGCCCGTCCAACCGGCCGTCCAACCGGCCGTCCGACCGGCCGACCACCCATCCGGCCCAGACAGGGAGCACGCATGTCGGACAAGCCCTTCGCCGATCAGACCGTCGTCGTCACCGGAGGCGGGACCGGCATCGGCCGGTCCGCCGCCCTGGCCTTCGCCGACCTCGGCGCGAAGCACGTGGTCGTCACCGGCCGCCGCGCCGAGCGCCTGGCGGAGGTCGCCGCCCTGCACCCCGCCGTCGTCACGGTGACCGCCGACGTCCGCGAGGAGACGGGGGCCGAGGCCGTGGCCGCCGCCGTCACCGAACTCGGTGGAACGGTGGACGTCCTGGTCCACAACGCGGGCGTCTTCCGCTTCAGCCCGCTGGAGGCCCTGTCCGCCCAGACCGTCCGCGAGGTCGTGGACATCAATCTGGTCGGACCGCTGCTGCTCACCGGGAAGCTGCTGCCGATGCTGCGCTCCCCCGGGGGCGGCATCGTGCTGGTCTCCAGCCGCGCGGGCCACAACGCCTCCCCGGGCTCCTCGGTCTACGCCGCGAGCAAGGCGGGCGTCCACAGCCTCACCCGCAGCTGGGCGGCCGAGCTGGCGCCGAAGGGCATCCGCGTCAACGCGGTCGCCCCGGGCTTCGTCCGCACCGAGGCGTACGCGGCCAACGGGCTGGGCCCGGAGCAGGTGGAGGGCCTGTTCGAGGGTGTGAAGCACCAGGTGCCGCTGGGCCGCGTCGGCGAGACCGACGACGTCACCCCCTGGATCACCCGCCTCGCCGAGCCCTCCAGCTCCCTGGTGACGGGCCAGATCATCACCCTCGACGGCGGCATGGACGTCGCCTGACCGCCGTTCCGGGCCCCGCGCGGAGCGCGGGGCCCGGAGGACTGGAGCGCGGAGCGCGGGGGCGTGCGCTCAGCGGGCGCTGCCCAGGACCGGCCGCAGGGGGCGGGACGATCCGGCCGCGGGAGCGGCCAGGCCGTGGTTGGTCAGCTTCAGGACCCGCGCGTTGAAGGCCATGAAGGGCTGGATCAGTCCGTCGACGAAGACCAGGAAGGCCAGGGTCCCCACGCCGACCGGACCGCCCAGCAGCCAGCCCAGGGTGAGCAGTACCGCCTCGACCCCGACCTTCGCCGCCCAGAACGGCACTCCCATGCGCTGGTGGAGCGAGATGACGATGAGGTCCATGGCGCGTATCCCGGTGCCGCTCATGATGATCAGGCCCGACCCGTAGGCGCACAGCAGCACCGCCAGGGCCAGCGCGGGCACCGGCCGGATCCACTGCGGGTCGGCGAGCCGCATCAGGTCGATGAGGCTGCCGCAGAGCAGGAACGTCACGAACGGCATCACCACCGGGCGGCGGCGGTTCCACACCGACCACAGGGCGACGCAGACCGCGGCGATCATCGCCTGGGCCAGCCCGATGGTCAGCGGTACGTGTTCCAGGATCCCCAGGGAGAGGACGTCGAGGGGGTCGACGCCCAGTCCCGAGTGGATGAACAGCGTGGCGCCGGAGGCGAAGACCACGCAGCCCGCCAGGTAGAGGGCGTAGCGGGGGAGTCTCCCGCGCAGTCCCGTGTCGGAGGGACGTGCGGGGGTGAGCGGATGCGACATGACACCGGTCCCTTGGTCGGTCGGTCACGGGGAGGCGGGCCGCGGACGGCCCGAAGGTGTGGGCAGGGCACGGCGGCCCCGGGGAGCGGGCCTCGGCGGCCCCGCCCACGCCAAGTAAACTACACGGTGCAGTTCCCTCTGTGAACCGCACATTTTCGGCCGACCGGCCTCCACCCCCAGTGGACCCCGCACCTCCGGCGGACCCCGGCCCCCGACCGGCCCCGGCCGGCCCCCCGAGAATCTCGCGGAGAATTTGAGAGAATCTGACGTCGATTGACACGGATTTGATGAATCTAATTTTCCTGACACAGGTTTGCGGTCGTCCCCGGCGAATACCCTTGACGCGGCACGACCCACCCGAAGAACCTGTCCACTAGGTTCCCTTGCTCTGTACCCCGGCCGTTCGGACACCGCACGGGCCGTCCCCGGCGGGAAATCCCGCCGATCCCGCTCCACCGTTTCCCGGAGGGGATCCTTCCATCCTCCGTGCAGGCCGGCGCGGGAGCACTGCGCCCTCGGCCCGGCCGGACGCCCGCCCCGGAAACGGCCGACCGGCGAAAACACCCGGGCGCCGCCGCGGTCCGCACATCCGAACTGCAATTCTTCGTCAGATTTCTTGTTGAATCCGATCGCATCCGAAGAGAATTACTGCTGTGCTCGCAACCTCCTTTTCGGTGGTTGCGCAACGGAGCGCCACATCGAGGCAGCCTGCCCTGCCAGAAACCCGGAGTGGAATATGTCGGAAGATGCCGTCAAGCTGGCCGTCATCATCGGGAGCGTGCGCGGTGGACGGTTCGGGCCGACCGTGGCCCGATGGTTCGCGGGCCAGGCCGAGAAGCACGGCGGCGTGAGCGTCGATCTGATCGACCTCGTGGACCACCCGCTGCCGCTGGCCATGCCGCCCTTCGGCGAGGAGCCGGACGCCGGGACGAAGGAGGTCTACGAGGGCCTCCGCGTGCGGCTCGAGGCCGCGGACGCGTTCGTGGTCGTGACGCCCGAGTACAACCACACCACCTCCCCCGTCCTGAAGAACACCATCGACTGGTACCTGGACGAGTGGAAGGCCAAGCCGGTGGGCCTGGTCTCCTACGGCGGCATGGGCGGCGGCCTGCGCGCCGCCGAGCACCTGCGGCAGATCTTCGCCGAGGTCCACGCGCTCACGGTGCGCGACATGCTCAGCTTCCACAACGCCTGGGACAAGTTCGAGCAGGACGGCAGGCCGGTCAGCCCCGAGGGCAGCGAGCCCGCGGCCAAGGCCCTCCTCGACCAGCTCCTGTGGTGGGGACGGACGCTGCGCGAGGCACGTGCCAGGACCCCCTACACCGGCTGACGCGCCGCACCGGCCGACCCCCCGCACCGGCTGACGCCGGCCGCCCGGCGGCCGGGCGGCGCGGAGCCGCCCGGGCCCCCTCCCCTCCGGGCCGGGCACCGCCCCCCGGCCGCCGGGCGCGGGTCTCCCCGACTCGTTCGCCCCTCCGGCACCACGGCACGTTCCCGGGTTGACTTGAAGTTACGTTCAAGTTGGAGGGTCTGTATCGGCGTACCCACCGCTCACCGAATGGAGCCCTTCGATGAACCCTCCCGAGGAAGGCCGGAGCGTAGGCCGCCCGGCCCCACTGGTCATACTGCTGCTCGCGTCGACCCTCACCATCATGGCCGGTGCCGTCGTCGCGCCCGTGCTGGAGGTCATACGCAGCGACCTCGGCGTGGGCGGTACCGCCGCGGGTCTCATCATCACCACCCACGGCCTCGCCACCGCCCTGGCCAGCCCGCTGGCGGGATGGCTGATCGACCGCTGGGGAGTGCGCGCCCCGCTGGCCGGAGGGCTCGTCCTGTACGGCGTGGCGGGCGGCGCCGGAATGTTCACCGAGTCCTACGCCGCGCTGATCGCCAGCCGGTTCGTCTTCGGCCTGGGCGCCGCGGCGGTCTTCACCGGCACGACGGTCGCCCTGCTCGCCTACTACCGGGGAACGGCGCGCGACAAGGTGATGGGCTGGCGGTCCACCGCCATCAGCCTGGGCGGCGTCGCCTGGCCGCTCCTGGCCGGCGCCCTCGGCGAGTTCTCCTGGCACACCCCCTTCGCCATCTACACCCTCGGCATCCCGCTCGGCCTGGCCACGCTGCTGGTGCTGCCGCGCGCCGCCGCCGAGACCGACCGGGACGAGAAGGGCGGCGGCATCCTGCCGCTGCTGCGCCGCCGTCCCGCGATCCTGGGGTACTACGCCATGCTGATCGTGGCGTCCCTGCTGCTGTACAGCCTGGCCGTGTTCGCCCCGATCCGGCTGGGCGAGGTCGGCGTCCGGGCGCCGTTCGTCGTGGCCCTCATCAGCATGGCCAACTCCGTCGCCATGACCCTGGTCGGCCTCGCCTACGCCAAGGCCCGGGCGGGCCTGGGCTACCGCAGGCTGCTCCAGCTCGTCGCACTGCTGTGGGTGACCGCCTTCGCGATCATGTCCACCACCGGATCGCCCGTGCTGATCGCGGTCGCCATGGGTCTGTTCGGTCTGGGCATGGGACTGCAGATGCCCGCCGTGACCGTGCTCATCGGGGACTCGGCCCCGCCGGACCTGCGCGGTCAGGCGACCGCGCTGTCGGGCACCGCCAGCTTCGCCGGCCAGTTCGTCTCGCCCCTGCTGCTGGGGCCGCTGGTCGACACCACATCGGTCAGGACCGGATACCTGGCCGCCACCGGCATCGCGCTGGTCCTGCTGATCGTCCTCCTGGTCGTCAGGCTGAACGACCCCGGCGAGAACGCCGGGGAGCAGGACGTCCCGAAGGACTCCGCGGTGCCGGCCGCCGGAACCACCAAGGAGGCGTAGCAGCCCGCCGCGGCGCCGCCGACCACCGCGAGACCTGGAGGAGATAGTGAGAGCACTGTTCATCGGCGCCGGGAGTCCCGCGATCGTCTTCGGACTGGTGCCGCTGGCGAACGCGCTGCGCAGCGGCGGACACGAGGTCTTCATGGCCGCGAACGAACCGATGATGCCCTCGGTGTCGGGCAACGGGATCCCCGCGGTCTCCATGGCCGAGCACGACATCTGGCACTACGTGTGGACCGACCGGAACGGCAACCCCCGGACGTTCGTCAAGGGCTTCGAGGAGGAGATGCGCTTCACCGGGGGCTGGTTCGCCCACCTGGGGGCCGAGGGCTACGCCACGCTCCGCGAGTTCACCGGGCAGTGGCGGCCGGACATCGTGGTCGGCGGCACGATGTGCTACGCGGCGCCGCTGATCGCCGCCCGTCTGGGGGTGCCGTACATACGGGTCGCCTGGGACTCGGGCGACTGGCGGTGGACGGACGAGGGGGCGCTGCCGGTCCTGGAGCCCGAACTGCGCGAGCTGGGACTGGACCGGATACCGGAACCGGACCTGCGCATCGAGATCTACCCGCCGAGCCTCACCCCGCCCGACGCCTTCCCCGACGCGCAGCTCATGCGCTGGACCCCGGGCAACCTGCAGCGGAAGGCCGAGCCGTGGATGTACTCCCGGCCCGAACGCCCCCGGGTGTGCCTGACGGCCGGCAGCCGGGCGAGCCGCGAGCGGAGCCTGGAGTTCCTGCGGGGACTGGCCGAGCGGATCGCCCCGCTGGACGTGGAGATCGTCATCCCCGCCCCGGAGGAGCTGGCGTCCGAACTGCGCCGGGTGCTCCCCGGCGTCCGCACCGGCTGGCTGCCGCTGGACGTCGTGGTCCCCACCTGCGACCTGGTGGTCCACCACGCCGGGGGCGCCACCACCATGACGGCCATGAGCGCGGGCGTCCCCCAGCTCGTCGTCTCCGAGACCCTCGCCTTCCTGCCCCCGGTGCGACGGCTGGCCGACTACGGGGCGGCGATCTCGCTGGCGCCCGACGACGCCACGGACGAGGCCGTCGCCACCGCGTGCCGCGAGCTGCTCTCCGAGCCCTCCTACCGGGAGCGGGCGGGGGCGCTCGCCCGGGAGCTCGCCGAGCTGCCGCCGCCTTCGGAGTTCGTCCCGCAGCTGGAGAAGCTGGCCGCGCGCTGAGCCGCCCGCGGGCCACGCGCAGGCCCCGTCCAAGCCCGTCCAAGCCCGTCCAAGACCTGTTCAAGACCCCATCCGAGGAGGCATCTGGTGCACAAACGCTTACTGCGCCGCGTCTGGGCCGGTGTGCTCGGCGGTGTCCTGCTGGCCGTCTCCCAGACGGCTCCCGCGGCGGCGGCCCCGGAGCAGCTGCCCGTCCGGGCCCGGGCCGGTGCGCCGGCCTGGGCCGGGACGCAGCACGGCACCCTGGACAGCCGCGTCCTGGAGATCCACTCCACCGCGGACGGCATGTCCGCGCCGAGCACCGCGACCCCGGGCCCGACCACCTTCCGCACGACGACGACGCAGGACTTCACCGGCTGGGTCGGCCTGGCCCGCCCCCACGAGGGAGTCCCGTGGGAGGAGCTCCGGGCCGCGATCGGCAAGGTCATCTCGACGGACCCCGAGGCCATCATCAGCGGCAGCGGGGAACTGGAGGCGGCCGGAACGCTGCTCGGCGGCACGGTGGTCTACCCCGACCTGCCGGCGTCCTTCACCCAGATCCTCCGGCCGGGGACCTACTTCCTCTTCGACTACCACCACGTCAACTCCCCCGAACCGCGGGTACAGAGGCTCGTGGTCTCCGGGGCGTTCTCGGGACGCGTCCCGAGCGCCTCGGCGACGCTGACCGCCACGATGGACGGCGGCGAGCCCCGCTTCACCGTCTCGGGCACCGTGCGGGCCGGCCGGCCGATCCTGTTCCGCAACCACATGCCCGCCCGGCAGCTCGCGGAGGCCGTGGTCTTCCCGCTGGAGGAAGGGGTCACCGAGGAGGACCTGGTGGCCTGGTTCGACCAGTTCGGCGACCACGGCCGGTTCCCGGACGACCCGGGGCCGCTCGGCAACGGCCCGGGCGCCCTCCCGCTCTCCCCCGGCCACTCCCAGGTGGTGGAGCTGCCGCTGGAGCCGGGACCGCACGTGGTGATCAACTGGTTCAAGGACGCCGAGGACGGCGTGATGTTCCTCAAGAAGGGTCAGTACAAGATCTTCGAGGTGCGCTGACCGACGGCGGACGTCTCCGGTCCCCACGGGGCCGCGGCCACTGGCCGCGGCCCCGCTCGTGTTTCCGCCCCCGGTTCGGCTCGTCCTCCCGTCCGTCCTCCCGTCCGTCTTCCCGTCCGTGGTTCTTGGCCGTGTCCCGCACGCGTTCCCGCACGCGTCCCCGCGGCGCCGCGGCGCGGCCCGCGCCGTACCGGCCCGCCGCACCACCGAGCGCCTCGCCCGGAGGGCGGGGCCCACCCCTCAAGGAGAGGCATGATCAACGTATTCCAGCCCAGTCTGGGCGAGAAGGAACTAGCAGCTGTCGCGGAGGTGTTCGAGAGCAACTGGCTCGGGCACGGGCCGCGCACCAAGGCCTTCGAGTCGGAGTTCGCCGCGCACATCGGGGCGGACCCCGAGCAGGTCGTCTTCATCAACTCGTGCACCGCCGGGCTCTTCCTCGCCACCGAGCTGCTGGAGCTCGGCCCCGGTGACGACGTGGTCATGCCCTCGGTCAGCTTCGTCGCCGCCGCCAACGCCGTCGCCGCCACCGGGGCGCGCCCCGTCTTCTGCGACGTGGACCCGCGCACCCTCAACCCGACCGCCGCCCAGGTCGAGAGCGCGCTGACCGCCCGCACCAAGGCGGTGCTGGTGCTGCACTACGGCGGGTACCCGGGCGACATCGCCGCCATCGCGGAGCTCTGCCGCGCACGCGGGGTCAAGCTCGTGGAGGACGCCGCCTGCGCCGTGGCCTCCCGCGCCGGCGAAACCGCCTGCGGCACCTTCGGCGACCTGGCCGTGTGGAGCTTCGACTCCATGAAGGTGCTGGTCACCGGGGACGGCGGCGCCTTCTACGCCCGCGACCCGGAACTCGCGCGCCGGGCCCGCACCCTGGCGTACCACGGTCTGGAGCAGTCCAGCGGCTTCTCCGCGGCGAAGGTGTCCCACCGCTGGTGGGAGCTGAACGTGCGGAACTTCGGCCGGCGGATCATCGGCAACGACGTCACCGCGGCCATCGGCAGCGTCCAGCTCGGGCGGCTGCCGGAGAACATCGCCCGGCGGCGCGAGGTCGCCGAGACCTACGACCGGCTGCTGTCCGACGCCGCGGGCGTGCGCCTGCCCCCGCCGCTGCCCGAGGGGCACACCGGCTCCTACTACTTCTACTGGGTGCGGCTCGACCCGGCCGTCCGCGACCAAGTCGCCGCCGACCTGCTGGACCGGGGGATCTACACGACCTTCCGCTACCCGCCGCTGCACAGGGTGCCCGCCTACGGGGCGACCCACCTCCGGCTGCCCGGCGCCGAGGAGGCCGCCGAGACCACGCTGCTGCTGCCGCTGCACCAGGGGCTCGACGACACGGACGTGCGGACGGTGGCCGACGAGCTGCGCAAGGCCGTGGAGAACCGGTCGGCGGACCCGGCCGGCGGGGAGTAGCCGTGCGCGTCGAGGAGACCGCCGTCCCCGGGTCGTACGTCGTCACGCCCGAGCAGCTCCACGACCGGCGCGGCAACTTCTACGAGGGACTGCGCACCGATCTCCTGGAGGAGGTCCTGGGGCATCCGTTCACGCCCCGGCAGATCAACTACTCCACCTCCCGCCGCAACACCCTGCGCGGCATCCACGGTGTGGCCCGCCCTCCCGGCCAGGCCAAGTACGTCACCTGCGTACGGGGAGCGCTGCGCGACATCGTGGTCGACCTGCGGGTGGGCTCCCCCACGTTCGGCCGGTACTCCGTGCGGGAGCTGGACGCCGCGTCGGGCCGGGCGGTCTACGTGCCCGAGGGCGTCGGCCACGGCTTCCTGGCACTGACCGACGACACCTGCATCTGCTACGTGCTGTCCAGCACCTATGTGCCCGGCACGCAGATAGACATCAACCCACTGGATCCTGATCTCGCGCTGCCCTGGGGGTTCACGGAACCGCCCCTGCTGTCGGACAAGGACGCCGAGGCGCCCTCCGTGGCACAGGCGCTGTCGGCCGGGCTGCTGGCCCGCCGGCAGGAGGACAGCCCCCGCCGCGTACCGCTGTGAGGAGAGAACTGCCATGAAGGCCCTGGTGCTGTCGGGCGGGTCGGGCACCCGTCTGCGCCCGTTCAGCTACTCCATGCCCAAACAGCTCATACCGATAGCGAACAAGCCGGTCCTGGCGCACGTCCTGGACAACATCCGCGCGCTGGGCGTCACCGAGGTCGGCGTCGTCGTCGGCGACCGGGCCGCCCAGATCTCCGAGGTGATCGGCGACGGCTCGTCCATGGGGGTGCGCGTCACCTACATCCCGCAGGAGAGGCCGCTGGGGCTGGCGCACTGCGTGGCGCTGGCCAGACCCTTCCTCGGCGACGAGGACTTCGTGATGTACCTGGGCGACAACATGCTGCCCGAGGGGATCGTCCCGATCGCCGAGGAGTTCACCGCGCGGCGGCCCGACGCGCAGGTGGTGGTGCACAAGGTGGCCGACCCGCGGGCGTTCGGGGTGGCCGAGCTGGACGCCGACGGCCGGGTCGAGCGCCTGGTCGAGAAGCCGTCCCGGCCGCGCAGCGACCTGGCGCTGATCGGGGTGTACTTCTTCACCCCGGCCATCCACCGCGCGGTCGCCGCGATCGAGCCCAGCGCGCGCGGCGAGCTGGAGATCACCGACGCCATCCAGCTGCTCGTGGCCGAGGGCCGCGACGTGCGGGGAAGCGTGTACGGCGGCTACTGGAAGGACACCGGACGCGTCGAGGACGTGCTGGAGTGCAACCGCCGCCTGCTGGAGACGCTGCGGCCGTACGCCGCCGGCGAGGTGGACGCGCACAGCGAGGTCACCGGCCCGGTGGTGATCGAGGCCGGCGCCCGGATCGTGCGGTCCCGGATCACGGGCCCGGCGATCGTCGGCGCGGGCTCGGTCGTGGAGGGCAGCGACCTCGGCCCCGGCACGTCCATCGGCCGGGACTGCGTGCTGCGCAACACCCGGCTGACCGACTCGATCGTGCTCGACGGCGCGTCGATCGCCGATCTGCCCGGGCTGCACGGCTCGCTCATCGGCCGCAACGCCAGTGTGGGCGCCTCGGCGCGGCACCGGCTCGTCATCGGGGACCACACCCGGATCGAGGTGGCGGCATGAGGATCCTGGTCACCGGCGGAGCGGGCTTCATCGGCTCGCACTACGTGCGCACACTCCTCGACGGCGGCTACGCCGGGTACGAGGAGGCCCGGGTCACCGTTGTGGACAAACTGACCTACGCCGGGCGGCGGGACAACCTGCCCGCCCACCATCCGCGGCTGGAGTTCGTACGGGGCGACGTGTGCGACCCGGTGCTGCTGCGGGAGCTGCTGCCCGGCCACGACGCGGTGGTGCACTTCGCCGCCGAGTCCCACGTCGACCGGTCGCTGGAGTCGGCCGCCGAGTTCGTGCGCACCAACGTGGGCGGCACCCAGAACCTGCTGCACGCCTGTCTGGAGGCGGGCGTGCAGCGGGTGGTGCACGTCTCCACCGACGAGGTCTACGGCTCCATCGAGCGGGGGTCGTGGACGGAGGAGTGGCCGCTGGCCCCCAACTCGCCCTACGCGGCGTCCAAGGCCGGCTCCGACCTGGTCGCGCGCGCCTACTGGCGCACCCACGGGCTGGACCTGTCCATCACCCGCTGCTCGAACAACTACGGGCCGTACCAGCACCCGGAGAAGCTCATCCCGCTGTTCGTGACGAACCTGCTGGAGGGCGAGCCCCTGCCGCTCTACGGGGACGGGCGCAACGTGCGGGAGTGGCTGCACGTGGACGACCACTGCCGCGCCGTCCAGCTCGTCCTCACCCGGGGGCGCGCCGGCGAGGTCTACAACGTCGGCGGCGGCAACGAGCAGACCAACCGCTCCGTCACCGAGCGGCTGCTGCGGCTGTGCGACGCCGACTGGTCCATGGTCCGCCACGTCGCCGACCGCAAGGGCCACGATCTGCGCTACTCGCTGGACGAGACCAAGATCCGCGAGGAGCTGGGCTACGCGCCGCGGATCGACTTCGAAAGGGGGCTGGCGGAGACCGTCGAGTGGTACCGCTCCAACCCCGGCTGGTGGAAGGCCGCCAAGCACGGCGGCGACGAGCGCTCCACGGGGCACGCCTTGACGAGGGAGAAGTGAGCCGAACATGAGTGAGCACAGGGCTCTGGTCCTGGACGAGACCCGCAAGTACCACCTGGAGGTCCAGGGCGACCGCGGCTTCGTGCCCGGTGTCACCGAGATATGGCCCTCGGGAGCGGTGCTGGACGCCGACGACCGGGCGGCGCTGGTGGAGGCCGCGCTGGACATGAGCATCGCCGCGGGACGGCGGTGCCGCACGTTCGAGTCCCGCTTCGCCCGGCTGCTGGGACGGCGCAAGGCCCATCTGACGAACTCGGGCTCGTCGGCCAACCTGCTGGCCCTGACCGCCCTGACCTCCCATGTTCTGGGGGACCGCCGGCTGAAGCCCGGCGACGAGGTGGTCACGGTGGCGGCGGGCTTCCCGACGACGGTGAACCCGATCGTGCAGAACGGCCTGATCCCGGTCTTCGTCGACGTGGAGATGGGGATCTACAACACCACCGCCGAGCGCGTCGCCCGGGCCATCGGTCCCAGGACCAGGGCGATCATGATCGCACACGCCCTCGGCAACCCCTTCGAGGTCGCCGAGATCGCCGAACTGGCGCGTGAGCACGACCTGTTCTTCGTCGAGGACAACTGCGACGCGGTGGGCTCGACCTACGACGGCAGGCTGACCGGCACCTTCGGCGACCTCTCCACGGTGAGCTTCTACCCCGCCCACCACCTGACGATGGGCGAGGGCGGCATCGTGCTGACCTCGGACCTGAAGGTGGCCCGCGTCGTGGAGTCGCTGCGCGACTGGGGCCGGGACTGCTGGTGCGAGCCGGGGAAGAACAACACCTGCTTCAAGCGGTTCGAGTACCAGATGGGCAAGCTCCCCAAGGGCTACGACCACAAGTACATCTTCTCCCACGTCGGCTACAACCTGAAGGCGACCGACCTCCAGGCCGCCCTGGGCCTGACCCAGCTCGACAAGCTCGACGGCTTCATCGAGGCGCGGCGGCGCAACTGGCGGCGGCTGCGCGAGGGGCTGGACGGGGTCCCGCACCTGCTGCTGCCCGAGGCCACGCCCCGCAGCGAGCCGAGCTGGTTCGGGTTCGTGATCACCGTCGACCCCCGGGCCCCGTTCAGCCGGGCCGCGCTGGTGGACTTCCTGGAGGGCCGGAAGATCGGCACCCGCAGGCTGTTCGCGGGCAACCTGACCCGCCAGCCGGCGTACGTCGACCGCCCGCACCGGGTCGTGGGCGACCTGACCAACAGCGACCTGATCACCGAGCAGACCTTCTGGATCGGCGTCTACCCGGGACTGACCGACGAGATGATCGACTACGTCGTCTCCTCGGTGAAGGAGTTCGTGGGGAGGCACCGGTGACGACCACGGTCCCGCTGCGGCCGCGGGAGGACACCGCGCTGCCCGCGCGCCTGGCCCGCTCCGCCGCCGAGCGCGGCGCCGGGGCCCAGATGCGCACCGACGAGTTCGCCGGCTGGCTCGCCCGGCGGGCCGAGGCGCACCGCTTCTCCGTCGAGCGCATCCCCTTCGACCGGCTGCGGGGCTGGTCCTTCGAGGAGGGGACCGGGAACCTGGTCCACGACAGCGGTCGGTTCTTCACCGTCGAGGGGCTGCACGCCGAGGTGGACGAGGGGCCGGTGCGCCAGTGGCGCCAGCCCATCATCAAGCAGCCCGAGGTGGGCATCCTGGGCATCGTCGCCAAGGAGTTCGACGGCGTCCTGCACTTCCTGATGCAGGCGAAGATGGAGCCGGGCAACAGGAACCTGCTCCAGCTCTCCCCGACCGTGCAGGCGACCCGCTCCAACTACACCGGGGTGCACCGGGGTTCGCCGGTCAAGTACATCGACCACTTCGTCTCGCCGGGCCGCGGGCGGGTGCTCGCCGACGTGCTCCAGTCCGAGCACGGCTCCTGGTTCTTCCGCAAGTCCAACCGGAACATGCTGGTGGAGGCCGCCGGCGACGTACCGGTGGACCCGGACTTCTGCTGGCTGACCCTGGGGCAGATCGGCGAGCTGCTGCGCCGGGACAACGTGGTCAACATGGACGCCCGCACCGTCCTGGCCTGCGCCCCGGCCGGGCGCGACGGGCGGGGGGCGCTGCACTCGGACACCGAGCTGCTGTCCTGGTTCACCGCCGAGCGGTCCCGGCACGAGGTGCGGGCCGAGCGCGTCCCGCTGGACCGGGTGGACGGCTGGCGGCGGGACGAGTGGGCGATCCGCCACGAGGCCGGGCGGTACTTCGAGGTGGTGGCCGTCTCCGTGGAGGCCGGGAACCGAGAGGTCACCGGTTGGACCCAGCCGCTGTTCGAGCCGGTCGGGCTGGGGGTGACCGCGTTCCTCACCCGCAGGATCGGTGGCGTGCCGCACGTGCTGGTCCACGCGCGCGTCGAGGGCGGCTTCCTGGACACCGTCGAGCTCGGCCCGACCGTCCAGTACACGCCGGACAACTACGCGCACCTCGCCGGGGCCGACCGGCCGGCCTTCCTGGACCGGGTGCTGCGGGCCCGGCCGGAGAGCGTCCTGTACGAGGCGGTCCACTCCGAGGAGGGCGGCCGGTTCCTCAACGCCGAGTCCCGCTACCTGGTGGTCTCGGACGATGACGGTGACGAGGGCGGAGCCGTGACCGGGGCCGGGGACGGCACGGCGCCGCCGCCCGGCTACCGCTGGGTCAGCGTCGACCAGCTCAACGCCCTGGTGCGGCACGGCCACTACGTCAACGTCCAGGCGCGCACGCTGCTCGCCTGCTTCAACACGGGGGCGGTGGAGCTGTGACGGAACCGGTCCGGATCGGTGTGCTGGGCTGCGCGGACATCGCCCGGCGCCGGATGCTCCCCGCCATGGCGGCCTCCCCCCACGTCCGGCCGGCCGCCGTCGCGGCCCGGGACCCCCGGCGCGCCGAGGAGACCGCGCGGCCCTACGGCTGCCGGGCGACGGGGTACCCGGAGCTGCTGGCCGACCCGGAGATCGACGCCGTGTACGTGCCGCTCCCGGCCGCGCTGCACGCCCGCTGGGTCGAGGCCGCGCTGCGGGCGGGCAAGCACGTACTGGCGGAGAAGCCGCTGACCACCGGGCGGGACCGCACGGCCGCGCTCCTCTCCCTGGCCCGTGCCCGGGGGCTGGCGCTGATGGAGAACGTCATGTTCGTCCACCACGGCCAGCACCGGGCGGTCGGCGAGCTGGTCCGCGGCGGAGCCATCGGCGAACTGCGTTCCTTCCGAGCCGAGTTCACGGTGCCGGCCCGTCCCGAGGGCGACATCCGCCACAGCCCGGAGCTGGGCGGCGGCGCGCTGTGGGACACCGCCGTCTACCCCGTGCGGGCCGCGCTGCACTTCCTCGGCCACGAGCTGTCGGTGCTCGGCGCGCACCTGGAGACGCATCCGCGCCACGGTGTGGACGTCTCCGGCGCCGCGCTGCTGCGCACGCCCGGCGGGGTCACCGCGCAGCTGCTGTTCGGCCTGGACCACGGCTACCGCTCCTGCTACGAACTGGTCGGCTCGCGCGGCCGTATCCGTGTCGACCGGGCCTTCACCCCCGGCCCCGACCAGGCTCCCGCCGTGCTCGTGGAGCGGGGCACGGAGCGCGAGGAGCCGCGGCTGCCGCCCGAGGACCAGGTCGCCCGCACCCTTGACGCCTTCGCCGCCGCGGTGCGCGCGGGCGAGGTGGTGGCCGGGCCGGAGTGCCTGCGGGAGGCCGAACTGCTGGAGGCCGTCCGGGCGGCCGGAAGTGGCGTGAACCAACCGGTGGTGTCGGCCCCTTTGAAGATGATGGCAGCCAACAGAGAGGTGGACCGATGAAGATCACCATGGTTCTCGACGTCGTCTGCGCCCACTCCTACATCGCGTACACCCGGCTGGCCCGGGTGCTGCGGCGGCACCGTGAGGGCGGCGGCACGGCGGAGCTGGAGTTCCGGCCCTTCCAGCTCGCCCCCGACGCCCCCGACGAGCCCGAGCCGCTGCTCGACGCCCTGCGGGAGGCGTTCGGACCGGGCGCGCTGGAGAGCGCGCGGCGGATCGCCCAGGCCGCCGCGCGGGAGGGCCTGGACCTGCGCTACGAGCGGGCCGTGGGAGCCAACACCTTCCACTCGCACCGGCTGATCGCCCAGGCGGCGGCCCAGGGGCGGGCGGAGGAGATGGTCGAGCGGCTGTTCAGGGCCCACTTCACCGACGGGCTGTACCTCGGCGACCCCGAGGTCCTCGCCCGGCTGGCCGAGGAGGCCGGGGTGACCGTGTCCGAAGGGGGTGAGGCCGAACTGCGGCGGGAGCTGGAGAGCGTGCGCGCGCTGGGCGTGCGCGCGGTCCCGGTCTTCGAGTTCGAGGGCGGGCCCACCCTGACGGGGGAGCAGTCCGAGGAGGCCTTCGCCGCGGCGCTCCGGGCGGCCTGAGCGACCGGGCCCGCACAACCCGCGCCCGCGCGCCCGGGCCCGCGCCTTCCGGGGCGCGGGCCCGGACCCGTTCAGTGGTTGAGGCGCCGCCGGGGCCCCGGCCCCTCCTCACCGGCGATGTCCATCGGGTTGACCAGGCCGCAGCGTTCCATGGACAGGCAGCCGCACCCTATGCAGTCGTCGAGGTCGTCGCGGATCTCCTCCAGCTGGAGGATCCGCTCGTTGAGGTCCTTGCGCCAGCACTCCGACACCCGCGCCCAGTCCTCGCGGTCGGGCGTGCGGTTCTGCGGGAGTATCCCGAGCACCTCGCGGATGCGCTCCAGCGGGATCCCGACCCGCTGGGACGCCCGGATGAACGCGACGCGGCGCAGGGTGTCCCTGCTGAAGCGGCGCTGGTTCCCGGTGGTGCGGCGGCTGTGGATGAGGCCGTTGCGCTCGTAGAAGCGCAGCGCCGAGCCGGACACGCCGCTGCGCGCGGACAGCTCACCGACGGTCAGTTCCTGCGTCTTCCAGGAGAGGGACGTCATACACACCAGACTGACTTGACTTCACCTTAGGTTCAAGTTGGAACGTTGGGTCATCGCGAGAGCCAACCGACCGAGGAGACCGTGATGACCGACATGCCGCTGCGCCTCGCCGTGATCATCGGCAGCGTCCGCCGGGGCCGTTTCGGGCCGACGGTGGCGAACTGGTTCGCCGAGGAGGCCCGCGCCCACGGCCGGTACGAGGTGGACGTGATCGACCTCGCCGACGTGCCGCTCCCCCTGGTGATGCCCGGCTGGGGCGAGGAGACCGACCCGGCCGCCGCCCCCCACGAGCAGGAGCTGTCGCGGCGCCTGGCCGCCGCCGACGCCTTCGTGGTGGTCACCCCCGAGTACAACCACAGCTTCCCCGCGTCGCTGAAGAACGCGATCGACTGGTTCCGCGAGGAGTGGCAGGCCAAGCCGGCCGGTCTGATCTCCTACGGCGGGCAGGCCGGCGGCGTCCGGGCCGCCGAGCAGCTCCGCCAGGTGTTCGCCGAGATGCACACGGTCACCGTCCGGGACGCCCTGAGCTTCCACAACGCCTGGGACGTCTTCGGGGAGGACGGCCTGCCCAAGGACCAGGAGGCGGCCGCCTCCGCGGCCAAGCGGATGCTGGAGCAGCTCGACTGGTGGGGCACCACCCTCCGGAGCGGCCGCGCCGAGCGCCCCTACGAGGGGTGATCCGGGCGGGCGGCCCGTGCGGCGCCCGCCCGGTGTCCGCCCGGCATCCGTCCGGCATCCGTCCGGTACCTGCGAAGATTTGACGCCGCCCGGACGAAGAATTCAGATTCCGCCCCCTACCGTATTCGCGACGGGGAATTCCACTTCCACTTCCCACAAGGGAGTCCACCATGTACGCGAACAATTCCCTGACGGTCATCTACTGCCGTGACCTCAAGGCCATGACGGAGTTCTACAGGGACCGCGTCGGCATGAAGACCCTCGCCGAGAAGGAGGGCGAGCAGGTGCTGGTCACCGAGGCCGGGACCCGCCTCATCCTCCAGCAGGCGGAGAAGCCCGCCGTCACCTACGCCTTCACCCACACCGACATCGAGGCGGCGCACGCGGCGCTGGGCGACCTGGGACCCGGTGAGATCACCAGGCACCCGGACGGCTACGAGTTCCACATGAAGGACCCCGAGGGCAACGTGGTGGAGTTCACCAGCAACTGAATCTCCGCGGGGGCGCCGGGGAGCCGCGGAGAACGGCCCCGGCGCCCCCGCGGGCACAGAAGACACCCAGGACCGGTGGTCCTGGGTGTCTTCGTTTTCGTTTTTCCCGCTTTTCTCGCTCTTCCGAAATCCTGAGACGGAGTCGGCATGAAGATCGGCCTGCTTTTCGACATGCGCAACCCCGTGCGGTGGGAACGTCCGTGGGCGGACCACTACGCGCGCACCCTGGAGTTCTGCGAGGAGGCCGACCGGCGCGGCATAGGCGGTCTGTGGTTCACCGAGCACCACCGCTTCGAGGACGGCTACCTGCCGCAGCCCCTGACCATGGCCGCCGCGGCCGCCGCCCGTACCCGGCACGCCCGGATCGGCACCTCGGTCGTCCTGCCCGCGCTGCGCGAACCCGCCCATCTGGCGGAGGAGGCGGCGCTGGTCGACCTCATCAGCGGGGGCCGGCTGGAGCTCGGCGTCGGCGCCGGCTACCGGAAGCCGGAGTTCCAGCTCTTCGGCGTCCCCTACGAGCGCCGCGTCTCCCGCGCCGGGCAGGCCGTCGGGGAGGTGCGCCGGCTGTGGGAGGAGCGCGCCGTCACCCCGGGACCGCTGCAGAGTCCGGTGCCGGTGTGGGGCGGCTTCTACGGTCCCAGGGGAGCCCGGATGGCCGGGCGCGCGGGGATGGGGTACCTGAACCTGTCCCGGCCCATGTTCGAGCACTACCGTGCGGGGCTGGCCGAGGGCGGTCACGACGTGAACGCCGCCCGTGCGGGCGGCGTACTGTTCCTCACCCTGGCCGACGACCCCGAGGCGGTGTGGCCGCGCCTGGTGCCGCACGTCGTCCACCAGCGCAACAGCTACCGGCTGGGCTGGGCGGAGGGCCGCGACGAGCCGGAGCCGGAACTGCTCGACCCCGACCGGGACGGGGACGAGCTGCGGGAGCTGCACCGGGTGCTCACGCCGGAGCAGGCGGCGCGGCACATCCAGGACCTCGCCCGGGGGCTCCCGGTGGAGCACGTCATCCTCTTCGCGAGCATCGCCGGGATGCCGGACGACCTCGTGGTCCGGCACATGGAGCTGTGCGCCGAGGAGCTGCCCGCGCTGCTCGGCTCCGGCCGGGACGCGGCCGCCCCGGACGTTCCGGTGGTGCCGGACGTTCCGGTGGTGCCGGACGTGGAGCTGGCGCTCACCGACTGAGGCACGCCGGGCCGCCGTCCGCTCCGGGGAGGAGAGAGCGTACGGCGGCCCGGCGCGGCCGGTCAGGCGTCGACGAAGATGACGTTGTTGCCCTCCGGGTCGCGGACCTCGAAGCGCCGGCCCGTCTTGTGCGGGACGATGCCGGTGGCCCCGAGGTCCGCCAGCGCCTCCCGCGCCGCGGGGATGTCCACCTCGGTGAAGGCGATGCTGATGGGCCGGTCCCCCTCGGCGGGCCGGTCCCCCCTGGCCAGGATCAGCTCGCCTCCGTGACCGGTGTCGAGGACCACGGCCGTGCCGGGGTACTCCTCGCGCACGGCCAGACCGAGCCGGTCGCGGTAGAACGCGACCATGGCGTCCAGGTCCGCGCAGAAGATCTTGGTGACCGTCAGTTTGCCGAACATGCCGTGGTTCCTTTCCACGCCCCCATCCGGTTCAGAGCACGGCGACTCGCCATGATGGACGGGGCACGGCGGAACAGCGGGGGACTCGTTCCTCCGCCGCCCCGTCCACAGAAAGTAAACTACACCGTGCATAGCAAAATGTGAACCGGCCATCGGCCATCAGCGAGAGGAGCCGGCCATGCCGTCGGACACGGTCACCCGTACCGGACGCCCGGCCAAGAGAGCCGCCATCGACGCCGCGGCGCGCACCGTCTTCGGCCGTGAGGGCTACACCGGCGCCAGCGTCGACGCCATCGCGGCTGAGGCCGGGGTGTCCAAGCGCACCATCTACAACCACCACCAGGACAAGGAGCGGCTCTTCCTCGCCGTGCTGGGGGAGAGCACCCGCGCGGTGGCCGAGTACCAGCGGGCGCTCGTCGACCGCCACCTCACCGACCCCGACGACGTCCGTGCCGCGCTCGAGGGCCTGGGACACGACCTCACCACGCCCCGGGAGGGCTTCGGGGAGCACTTCGCCCTCGTCCGCATCATCTTCACCGAGGCCTCCCGGCTGCCGGACGAGGTCCTCGCCGACTGGCGCTCGCAGGGGCCGCAGTACACCCGGGCCCGGCTCGGCGAGCACTTCGCCGCGTGGACGGCCGCCGGCCGGATCCACGCGTCCGACCCCGGGCTCGCCGCGACCCACTTCGTCCAGCTCGTCACCATGGAGGTGTACGAGCGGTCCTTCCACGGCGCCCGCCCCCTGCCCCGGCAGGAGGCGGAGGCGCTCATCTCCTCCGGCGTGGAGACGTTCCTCCGTCTCTACGGCGGGCGGTGAGGGCGGGCGGCGCGGCGGGCGGTGCGGCGGCGGGCGGCGACGGCGGCGGGACCGGCCGCTCAGTCGAGGCCGCGGAAGACATGGGGGTCGGGATGCTCCCCCTCCTCCCCCGCCAGCAGCGCGGGCCGCTGCGCCTCGGCCTCCCGGCAGCCGCACCCCTCCCGGGCCCGGACGCCGGCCGCCGTGCGGTCCGGCCCGCCCGCGTCCGCGTCCGCGTCCGCGAGACCGCCGCGGCGGGCCGTCTCACCGCGTGAGCCGGGCGGCCGGAGCCTCTGCGCGGTCCGGCCCGCCTCCTCGACGCTCAGGGACATCTCGTTCCTCCTCTCCTGGGGACGGACTCTTCTCCGTACCGGATCCCGTGCCGGGTCCCGTGCCGCGGGCGGTCGCGGGCCGGGGCCGGCCGGCGGGGGCGGCGTCCCGGGCGAGGAGGCACTCCTCCAGGAAGCCCAGGACCCGCAGGTGGTAGGTGCGGGCCGCCCAGCCGAGGCCGATGTTGTGCCCCGCGTCGGGCTGGAAGTCGACGCGCACCCTCGGGGCGGCGGTCAGCGGGGCCCTGAGCGCGGCCAGAGCCTCCTCGTCACAGCGCCACCACTGCTCCTGCTCGGCGAAGGTGAAGCGGACGGGCACCGTGACGCGTGACGCGATCCGCGGGTACATCCGCGGCCACAGCGGCCCCTCCCGGGCCTCCAGCGCGGGCACCGGTCTGACCAGCCCGCCGCCCAGGCGGAACGCGTCCGGCGGGTACAGCCGCAGCGCTCCCCAGTGGCGGCGCCAGTCGCCGTGCCCGCCGGGGCCGGGGATCCGGTGCGGTTCGACGGCGAGGCGGCAGCCGAGGCCCGAGACGTCCAGGCCGATCGGCCCGTCACCGCCGGCGGCGCGGGCCGCCAGCGCCAGCGCCAGTTTGCCGCCGTTGGAGTGGGCGACCACGAAGAAGCCCGCGCCGGTGTCGTGGGCGGCCGCGTACCCGGCCAGCGCGGTGTGCACGGTCTCCGCCTGGTCCGCCACACGCTGCCCCTCGGGCAGGTGGGGGGCGGACAGGCCGTAGCCGGGGCGGTCCACCGCCAGCACCGTGTACCCCAGCCGGGCGCCCAGTTCCAGCAGCGAGAGCCCGGGGCGGGCCCGGCTGTCGAAGTAGCCGGCGCTCATCCCGCCCCCGTGGAAGGCGACCAGCACGGCCCTGGGCGGTCGCTCCGCCGGTTCGGCGACCAGGGCCGACAGCGGGACGCCCGCGGCGTCGAGAACGGTCTCGCGGACATCCGGAACACCGGTGTCCGGTGAATCGGGCATGTGATCAGTCCTCCTCGGAGCACGCGGAAGCGACGGCCCCGGTCCGGCGCCCCGCTCCGGCACCACCGGAAGGGGGCGCCGGAGCGGGGTGCCCGGCCGGGTGCCGGGACGGTTGTCAGGACGGGGTGTAGTGGGTACCCCGCCACACCAGCGGGGTACCGTTCGGGCCGGGTCCCGACGCCCAGGTCAGGTCGTACTCCCACTCCGCGAGGCGCCATCCCCGCTCCGTGCGCACCGCCAGCCCGCCGCAGGGTCCGCCGATGCCGAAGAACGGCCCCGTCGGCTTGTCCCCGTGCACATGCGTCGCGGTCATGTGGAGCCGCACCCGGGCCCGGTCGCCGTCGAGCCGGACCGCGTAGTTGGACGCGGTGTGCAGGGTCCGGTCGAACCTCGCCTTGGCCCGGTGGTGGAAACCGGCCACGCCCTCCAGGCCCCGGTGGCTCCCGACGGGGAAGCGCAGCCGCACGTCGTCGGTGAAGACCGTGGCGGGCCAGGACTCGTCGAACCCGTCCTCGTCCTGGGTGTCCAGGAGCGTGACGTAGCGGTCGATCAGCGCCTGGATCTCCATCCGGTCCCCGAGCTCGCGGACCCGGCGCCGCAGCGCCTCCACCTCGGCCCACAGCTCCCCCGGTTCGGCCGTGCACCGGTGACCGGGGCACCGGTGGTCCGTGCACCGGTGCCCCGGGCCGCCGGGGGCCCGCAGGGCCCCGCCCGGTCCGACGGCCGGGACCGGCAGCCGGGCCGCGGCCGCCGCCGCCGCGACGGCGCGGACGACCCCGAGGCCGCGTCTCCTCATCGGCGGCCTCCCGCGGCCGGGACGGCGCGGTGCGTCTCGTCCCTCCAGCTGCGCGGAGCGCGGTGGCCCGTGACGCGCTCCGGACGCCGCCAGCGCGCCCGGTGGCGGCGCTCCTCCTCCCCCTCCGCCGGCTCCGCGCCGGAGGCGTGGGAGGTGTGGGAGGCGCGGGCCATGAGGGCGACGACCAGCGCGGCCAGTTCGTCGTCCGTCGGCGCCCCCCTCTCGACCCGCACGAGGACCCGCGGTCCGGTGTCCGGCGGGGGAGGCTCGGCATGCGCGGTCACGGGGTTCCTCCTCACTGCGGCGGGTTGCCGTGCTTGCGCGACGGCAGGTCGGCGTGCTTGGAGCGCAGCATCTCCAGGGAGCGCACCAGGACCGAACGGGTCTCGCGGGGGTCGATGACGTCGTCGACCAGGCCGCGTTCGGCCGCGTAGTAGGGGTGCATCAGCTCGGCCCTGTACTCCTTGATGCGCTGCCGGCGCACCGCCTCCGGGTCGTCGGCCTCGTTGATCTCGCGCCGGAAGACGACGTTCGCCGCGCCCTCGGCGCCCATCACCGCGATCTCGTTGGTCGGCCAGGCCAGGGCGAGGTCCGCGCCGATCGAGCGCGAGTCCATGACGATGTACGCGCCGCCGTAGGCCTTGCGCAGCACCAGCGAGATCCGCGGCACGGTGGCGTTGCAGTACGCGTACAGCAGCTTGGCGCCGTGCCGGATGATCCCGTCGTGCTCCTGGTCCACGCCGGGCAGGAAGCCGGGCACGTCGACGAGGGTGACCAGCGGGATGTTGAAGGCGTCGCAGAACTGCACGAACCGCGCGCCCTTCTCGGAGGCCTCGATGTCCAGCACCCCCGCCATGGCGGAGGGCTGGTTGGCGACCACGCCCACCACATGCCCGTCCAGCCGGGCCAGCGCGCAGACGATGTTGGGGGCCCACGCCGGGTGCACCTCGAAGTAGTCGCCGTCGTCGGTGATCTCCTCGATCACCGCCCGCACGTCGTAGGCGCGGCCCGGCTCGGTCGGCACCAGGTCGAGCAGGGCCTCGGTGAGCCGGTCGGCCGGGTCGTCGGAGGGCTCGACGGGGGCGAGTTCGCGGTTGTTGGCCGGCAGCAGCGACAGCAGGTGGCGCACGTCCTCCAGACAGCTCTCCTCGTCGTCGTAGGCGAAGTGCGCCACTCCGGAGGTGGCGGCGTGGACGTCGGCGCCGCCCAGCCCGTTGTGGGTGATCTCCTCGCCGGTGACCGCCTTGACCACGTCGGGGCCGGTGATGAACATCTGCGAGGTGTCGCGG
>NZ_FOSG01000054.1 GCF_900114215.1 Streptomyces mangrovi
TCTGGAGGTGGGCCCCGACCCCGTCCTCACCCCCGCCGTCCAGCGGACACTGGAGGAGGACGGCGACGACGGACGGTGGACGGTGATCCCCGCCCTGCGCCGCGGCGAACCGGAACCGGCCGCCGCACTCACCGCGCTCGCCGACGCCTACGTCCTGGGCGCCGAGGCCGACTGGACCGCTGTGCTCGGAACCGGACCGCACCCCCGGATCGAGCTGCCGACCTACCCCTTCGAGGGCGAGCGGTACTGGCTGGAGCCGCACGGGAACACCGGCGACGCCGCCGGCCTCGGTCTGGAGGGCACCGACGACCATCCGCTGCTGGGCGCGGCGGTGCCCACCGCGGACGGCGGCGGACTGCTGTTCACCGGGCGGCTGTCGCTGCGCACCCACCCGTGGCTGGCCGACCACGCCGTCGGCGGCACCGTCCTCCTCCCCGGCACCGCGTTCCTGGAACTGGCGCTCCGGGCCGGTCACCGGGCGGGCTGCACCGTACTCGACGAACTCACCCTGGAGTCGCCGCTGGTACTGCCCGAACGCGGCGCGGCGGTACAGCTCCAGGTGGCCGTGGGCGCCCCGGACGACTCCGGCCGCCGACCGGTGGCCATCCACTCCCGCCCCCAGGACGTACAGGCCGATCCGGACGGCACGCCCTGGACGCGGCACGCGGCCGGGACGCTTGCCGCCACCGGCCGGACGTTCCCGTCGGCGGCCGGCGCCTGGCCCCCCGCCGGAGCCGTACCCGTCGACGTCACCGCCGCCTACGAGCGGCTGGCGGACCTCGGATACCACTACGGCCCCCTGTTCCAGGGGCTCAAGGCGCTCTGGCGGGACGGCGCGGACCTCTGCGCCGAGGTGCGGCTGCCCGAGGAGGCGGCGGACGAGGCGGGACGCTTCGGCATCCACCCGGCGCTGCTGGACGCCGCCCTCCACGCGGTGGTGCTCGACGGGGCGGACGGCGCGACCGCTCCCAGGATCCCGTTCTCCTTCGCGGGAGTGCGCCTCCACGCGGTCGGCGCCACCGCGCTGCGCGTACGGCTGTCGGCCACGGGCGGGAGCACCGCGACCCTCGCCGTCACCGACGGCGTGGGCGAACCCGTGGCGGAGGTGGAGTCGCTCTCCCTGCGGCCCCTGCCCGCCGAGGGGATCGCGTCGGCGGGCCGCCGGCCGCACCCGTCCCTGTTCGGCCTCGAGTGGACCGAGCTGACCCCGGACACCACCGGCGGCCCGGCGCCGGAACCGGAGTTCGCGCACTTCGGCGCGTCCGCCGCCCGCACCGGTATCGAGACCGACACCGACACCGACACCGCCGAGGAGGCCCGCGCGGCGGCCCGCCGGGCGCTCGCCCTGGTCCAGGAGTGTTTGTCCGGTGGTGGTGAGGGGCCGTTGGTGGTGGTGACGCGGGGTGCGGTGGCGGTGGTGCCGGG
>NZ_FOSG01000030.1 GCF_900114215.1 Streptomyces mangrovi
GGTGTCGGCCAGGCACTGGGTCTCCACGTGCCGGGGCCGGTCCAGGTAGCGTTCCACGAAGCACTCGCCGCGGCCGAAGGCGGCCACCGCCTCGCGGACGGCGGAGTCGTACAGCTCGGGGACCTCCTGAAGGGTGCGGGCGACCTTCAGGCCGCGGCCGCCGCCGCCGAAGGCGGCCTTGATGGCGATGGGCAGGCCGTGTTCGGTGGCGAAGGCGACGACCTCGTCCGCGCCGGCCACCGGGTCGGGGGTGCCGGCCACCAGCGGGGCGCCGGCGCGCTGGGCGATGTGGCGGGCGGCGACCTTGTCGCCCAGGTCGCGGATGGCCTGCGGCGGGGGGCCGATCCAGGTCAGTCCGGCGTCGAGGACGGCCTGGGCGAAGTCGGCGTTCTCCGACAGGAAGCCGTAGCCGGGGTGGACCGCGTCGGCGCCGGAGTCGGCGGCGGCCTTGAGGACCTTGGCCATGTCCAGGTAGCTGGTGGCGGGGGTGTCACCGCCGAGCGCGAAGGCCTCGTCCGCCGCCCGCACGTGGAGCGCGTCCCGGTCCGGGTCGGCGTAGACGGCCACGCTCGCGATCCCGGCGTCCCGGCAGGCCCGGGCGACCCGGACAGCGATTTCACCGCGATTGGCGATGAGCACCTTGCGCACGATGGCTTCCTCCTTGGCGCTGGGCCGCAACATATGAGCGATGTGAGTTTAGGTATCGGCGACACCGCAGGCCGAGTCGCCCAGGGGGGTGAGCTTGCCCACACGGAATGTGATCCCGGAAGTCCCCGGGAGCTCAAATCCCTTGTGGGTACACGGTACGCCGCGATCTCGCGTCCGGCTGGAGATCTTCGGTGTGGTCAAGGTTACTGTCCGGCTGAGAAACGAGCGTCCCTGACTCTTTGTGGGATTCCTACGAAGGGAGGGGTGATTCTTTGCCGGGGCGCGAGGTCTTTCCCGAGCCGTTACCCGTTAGTAGCATGCGCGCTGTCGAAAGGGCCGCGCACCGCGCGCCCACGGGACGAGGGGTGGGGACGGGATGGCGCTCAGAAGGCCGGTGGCCCTGACGGCGGCCGCCGTGCTCGCGGCCGAAGCGGCCGGCGCCGGGTGGCTGCACTGGGTGCTGGGCCTCATGGTCGACCGTCAGGAGATGTCCCTGGCCGGGCTCGACCCGCATCTGATGGCCCTCTCGACATGGACCGGCGGTGTGCTCGTCGGCGCCTACCTGCTGCTGTGCGCCGCGCTGCTGCTGCGTACGGGGCTGGCCGACCGGCCGCCCGGCCGCCTCGCCCGAGCCCTGCTGGTCGCCGCGGCCGTGGTGCACGGGGTGCTCGGCGCCCTCGGTGTCGGGCTGGTGGGCTGGGCCGCGTTCGCGGCCATGATGCTCGTGCTGGGACTGCTGGTGCTGACCCTGGTGGCGTACGGCCCCCGCGGCCGTACGAAGGAGGTGCGGGAGCCGGGCGCGCCCGAGGGCCCGGACACGCCGGAGGGCCCGGAGGGATTCGGGGAGGCTCCGGCGGGACCGGCCGGGCCGTCCCTCACGCCCACAGCTCCGTGACGGAGACGCACAGTTCGGCCAGGAGGCGGCGCAGCAGCGGCAGCGACAGCCCGATGACGTTGCCGTGGTCGCCCTCGATGCCGTCGACGAAGGGGGCCGAGCGGCCGTCGAGGGTGAAGGCGCCCGCGACGTGCAGCGGTTCGCCGCTGGCGACGTAGGCGGCGATCTCCTCGTCGCTCGGCTCGCCGAAGCGGACGGTGGTGGCGGCGGTCGCCGAGACGCGGCGGCCGGTGGCCGTGTCCACCACGCAGTGCCCGGTCACCAGGACGCCCGCCCGCCCGCGCATGTCCTTCCAGCGAGCCGCGGCCTCCTCGGCGTCCGTCGGCTTGCCCAGCGGCCGCCCGTCCAGCTCCAGCACCGAGTCGCAGCCCACGACGAGCGCGCCCGCGGCCTCGGGGCGCCCGGCCACGGCGCCGGCCTTCGCCTCGGCCAGCAGCAGGGCCAGCTCGCCCGGGGTAGGGGCGTCCAGGGCGTCCTCGTCCACACCGCTGACGATCACCTCGGGCGCCATCCCCGCCTGCCTGAGCAGTCCGAGCCGGGCGGGGGACTGGGAGGCGAGGACGAGACGGCGGCGGGGCGCGTTGGTGTGGGCCATACGGCCCATCCTAGGAAGCCTCCCGGCGGCCCGGGGCCGGGGCCGCTCGCTCACAGCAGCAGGAAGACCGCCACCATGGCGACGGCGAGCAGCCAGCCGGTGCGGCGGAGCATCGCCTGGGTGGTGCGCAGCTCCTCGGGGGGTTCGTCGGCCGGGTCGGACCAGAGCATGCCCCGATCCTGCGCCACGGCCGGGCCGGGCGCCTGAGTACGCGTACTCAGGCGCCCGGCCGTGTGCGGTGTCTCTCGCCGACGGGCAGGTCAGGCGGGCCAGTACGCCGTCCGCCAGGCCCGCGGGCCCGGGTGCGGCAGGCGGTGGCCGGGGACGGTGCGGGCCGGGTCCGACCACTCCGAGCCGCGCTCGGCGGACCCGCCGGCCCCTTCCGCGGCCGCCAGGGCCGCGGCCCGGGTGCGCACCACCGCCAGGGCGGCGGCCAGTTCCTCGGGGGTCGGGTTACCGCGTACGACCTTGATCACGTCACGGTCTCCTCGCTGTCGCGGGCGGTCACAGAACGGTCATAGGGCGGTCAGAGCGGGATGTTGCCGTGCTTCTTCGGCGGCAGCGACTCGCGCTTGTTGCGCAGCGAGCGCAGGCCCCGCACGATGTGGCGGCGCGTCTCGGAGGGCACCACCACCGCGTCCACGTACCCGCGTTCGGCGGCCACGTACGGGTTGAGCAGGGTGTCCTCGTACTCGGCGGTCAGCTTCGCCCGCAGCTCCTCGCGCTCCTCGTCCGTCCTCGCCGCCGCCAGCGTCCTGCGGTGCAGGATGTTGACCGCGCCCTGCGCGCCCATCACCGCGATCTGGGCGGTGGGCCAGGCGAGGTTGAGGTCGGCGCCCAGGTGCTTGGAGCCCATCACGTCGTACGCGCCGCCGAACGCCTTGCGGGTGATGACGGTGATCAGCGGCACCGTCGCCTCGGCGTAGGCGTAGATCAGCTTGGCGCCGCGCCGGATGATGCCGCCGTACTCCTGGTCGGTGCCGGGCAGGAAGCCGGGCACGTCCACGAAGGTCAGCACGGGGACGTTGAAGGCGTCGCAGGTGCGCACGAAGCGCGCGGCCTTCTCGGAGGCGTCGATGTCCAGGCAGCCGGCGAACTGCATCGGCTGGTTGGCGACGATCCCGACCGGGTGGCCCTCCACCCGGCCGAAGCCGGTGAGGATGTTCGGCGCGAACAGCGGCTGGGTCTCCAGGAACTCGCCGTCGTCCAGCACGTGCTCGATCACGCCGTGCATGTCGTACGGCTGGTTGGCCGAGTCCGGGATCAGCGTGTCCAGCTCGAGGTCGGTCTCCGAGGTCTGAAGGTCCGCCTCCTCGGGGAAGGCGGGCGGTTCGGAGAGGTTGTTGGACGGCAGGTACGACAGCAGCGCCTTGACGTACTCGACCGCGTCCTCCTCGCCGGAGGCCATGTAGTGCGCCACGCCGGAGGTGGAGTTGTGGGTGCGGGCGCCGCCCAGCTCCTCGAACCCGACGTCCTCGCCGGTGACCGTCTTGATGACGTCGGGGCCGGTGATGAACATGTGCGAGGTCTGGTCGACCATCACCGTGAAGTCGGTGATCGCCGGGGAGTAGACCGCGCCGCCCGCGCACGGACCCACCACCAGCGAGATCTGCGGGATCACACCGGAGGCGTGGGTGTTGCGGCGGAAGATCTCGCCGTAGGCGCCGAGCGAGGCCACACCCTCCTGGATGCGGGCGCCGCCGGAGTCGTTGATGCCGATGACCGGGCAGCCGGTCTTCAGCGCGAAGTCCATCACCTTGACGATCTTCTGGCCGTAGACCTCGCCCAGAGCGCCGCCGAAGACGGTGAAGTCCTGGGAGAAGACGGCCACCGGGCGGCCGTCGACCGTGCCGTAGCCGGTGACGACGCCGTCGCCGTAGGGGCGGTTGGCCTCCAGGCCGAAGTTGGTCGAGCGGTGGCGGGCGAACTCGTCCAGCTCGGTGAACGACCCCTCGTCCAGGAGGAGTTCGATCCGCTCGCGGGCGGTCAGCTTGCCCTTGGCGTGCTGCTTGTCCACCGCGCGCGCCGAACCCGCGTGCGTGGCCTCCTCGATGCGCCGCCGCAGATCCGCGATCCTGCCCGCGGTCGTGTGACGATCCTGGTCCTCGGGGGCTGGGCTCTGCTGCTCGGACACGGGCTGCGGCTCCTCGTCGTGGCGTGCGGTCGTCGTGCGTCGTGCGTCGTGGCGTCTGGCTACCGACTCGTAGCGTATCGGCGCGGGAGTGGTCCGGCGGTGCGGCGTTTGCCACACCTAATCTGTCTTGCATGACACCGAACGACCCGTCGGACAGTCCCTGGTCGGACCTGGAGCGCCCCCCGCTGAACGCCGCCTCGCTGCGCCGTGCGCTGGTGCGGCC
Source organism: Streptomyces mangrovi (assembly GCF_900114215.1). Taxonomy (GTDB): domain Bacteria; phylum Actinomycetota; class Actinomycetes; order Streptomycetales; family Streptomycetaceae; genus Streptomyces; species Streptomyces barkulensis. The sequence continues at coordinate 4,496 of NZ_FOSG01000030.1, forward strand.
CGAATCGCTGTGGACCTCGCTGGAGGTGGTGGACTCCACCGGCTCCACCAACACCGACCTCGCCGCGCGGGCCGCCCGCGGCGAGGCACGGGAGGGGGAGGTGCTGGTCGCCGAGCGGCAGACCGCGGGGCGCGGGCGGCTGGAGCGCACCTGGACGGCGCCCGCCCGCTCGGGACTGTTCCTCTCCGTACTGCTGGCCCCCGAGGTGCCCGCCGACCGGTGGAGCTGGCTGCCGCTGCTCGCCGGGGTCGCCACCGCCTCCGCCCTGTCCCGCGTCGCCGGGGCGGACGTGGTGCTGAAGTGGCCCAACGACGTCCTGGTGCGCTCCGGGGACGAGGAGCGCAAGATCGGCGGCATCCTCTCCGAGCGGGTCGAGCGCCCCGGCGGCCGGGCCGCCGTGGTGCTGGGCGTCGGCCTCAACGTCACACTGCGTGAGGAGGAGCTGCCGGTGCCCGGGGCCGGTTCCCTGGCCCTGGCGGGCGCGCGCGTCACCGACCGCGACACCCTGTTGCGCGCGGTGCTGCGCTCCGTGGAGGAGTGGTACGGCCGCTGGCGGGATGCCGGCGGCGACCCGGAGACGAGCGGAGCGCGCGAGGCGTACACCGCCGGCTGCGCCACCCTGGGCAGGCGGGTGCGCGCGGTGCTTCCCGGGGAGCGCGAGCTGCTGGGTGAGGCGGTCGCGGTGGACGGCGCGGGGCGCCTGGTCCTGGCCGGCGCCGAGGGCGTGCAGCAGCCGGTGGGCGCGGGTGACATCGTGCACCTCAGGCCCGGTTCACAGGAGGCGTAGGGGCAGTCGCCGGGAGAGTGAGCCAGGGCACACCTGCCGTATCGTTGAGTCGACCCAGCGCGGCGGGCGTGGCGGCAGTGAGTGGATCGGAAGGGCAGTGGACGACTCGGGCACCCCAGCCGAAGAGCCGGCGACGGACGGCGAAGCGGACGGTGAGGCGGCCGGTGAGGTGACCGATGAGGCGGCCGGTGAGGCGGATCGTGAACAGGCCCCTTTGGAGGAGGACCCCCTCGCGCTCCGCATCGAGCAGCTGATCCTCGGCGCCGGCCGGCAGTACACGCCCTTCCAGGCGGCCCGCGCCGCCGACGTCCCCATGGAGCTGGCCGCCCGCTTCTGGCGCGCGATGGGGTTCGCCGACATCGGCCAGGCCAAGGCGCTCACCGAGACGGACGTGATCGCGCTGCGGCGGCTGGCCGGCCTGGTGGAGGCGGGACTGCTGAGCGAGGCGATGGCGGTGCAGGTGGCGCGGTCCACCGGGCAGACCACCGCACGGCTGGCCGAGTGGCAGATCGACTCCTTCCTGGAGGGCCTGACCGAGCCGCCCGAGCCGGGCATGACCCGCACCGAGGTGGCCTACCCGCTGGTCGAGCTGCTGCTGCCGGAGCTCCAGGAGTTCCTGGTGTACGTCTGGCGGCGGCAGCTGGCCGCCGCCACCGGCCGGGTGGTGCAGGCGGCCGACGACGAGGAGATGGTGGACCGGCGCCTGGCGGTCGCCTTCGCCGATCTGGTCGGCTTCACCCGGCTGACGCGCCGGCTGGAGGAGGAGGAGCTGGGCGAGCTGGTCGAGGCGTTCGAGACCACCGCCGCCGATCTGGTCGCCGCGCACGGCGGCCGGCTGATCAAGACGCTCGGCGACGAGGTGCTCTACGTCGCCGACGACGCGGGCACCGCGGCCGAGATCGGGCTGCGGCTGATCGAGACCCTGGCCAACGACGCGACGATGCCGGAGCTGCGGGTGGGCATGGCCCTGGGCACGGTCACCACCCGGATGGGCGATGTCTTCGGCAACACGGTCAACCTGGCCAGCCGGCTGACCTCGATAGCGCCCAAGGACGCGGTGCTGGTGGACGGCGCGCTGCGCGCCGAACTGGTGGCCGCCGGGGAGGCGCCGGAGTCGGAGAAGGAGACGGACGCCGACGCGCCGTACCGCTTCGCGCTGCGGCCCCTCTACCAGCGCCCGGTGCGCGGTCTGGGCGTCATCGAGCCCTGGCTGCTGACCCGCCGCACCCCCGGTTCCTGACCGCCGTTCGGCGGTTTCGCACCACCCCGGCTCGCGGCGCTGTCGTCCGCGTACCGCCGCTCGCCCCTGACCCGGCCCCTGACCCGCCGGGCGGGGCGGATGGCATGATGCGCCCGTACACCAGTGAGCGATCGTTAACCGGAAGGGCTGCGTGGACGACGTGAGCGAGGGCGAGGGCGTGAGCGAGGGCGTGGGCGAGGAGCGGTTCGGCGAGTGGGTCGCGGTGCGGCGGGAGCCGGAGGGGCACGTCGCCGAGCTGGTGCTGGACCGGCCGAAGGCGATGAACGCCGTCTCCACCGAGATGGCCCGGAACATCGGGGACGCCTGCGCCGCGCTCGCGGCGGACCGGCGGGTGCGCGCCGTGGTGCTCTCCTCCACCCACGAGCGGGCGTTCTGCGTGGGCGCGGACCTGAAGGAGCGCAACTCCTTCAGCGACGCCGACCTGTCCCGGCAGCGGCCGTACGCCCGCGCCGCCTACACCGGGGTGCTGGAGCTGCCGATGCCGACGATCGCCGCTGTGCACGGGTTCGCGCTCGGCGGCGGCTTCGAGCTGGCCCTGTCCTGCGACCTGATCGTCGCCGACCCCACCGCGGTGGTCGGCCTGCCGGAGGTGTCGGTCGGGGTGATCCCCGGTGGCGGCGGCACCCAGCTCCTGCCGCGCCGGGTGGGCGCCGCCCGTGCCGCGGAGCTGGTCTTCACCGCGCGCCGGGTGGAGGCCGGCGAGGCCCGCGAGATGGGCCTGGTCGACCATCTGGCGGCCCGCGGCGAGGACCGCGCCGAGGCGCTGGAGCTGGCCCGGCGCATCGCCGCCAACTCCCCGGTCGGCCTGCGGGCGGCCAAGCGGGCGCTGCGCACCGGATGGGGGATGAACCTGCGCGCCGGTCTGGAGGTCGAGGACGCGGCCTGGCGCTCGGTGGCGTTCTCCGGCGACCGGGCCGAGGGGGTCGCCGCCTTCAACGAGAAGCGGGCCCCGCGCTGGCCGGGGGAGTGACCCGGCGACGAGCGGGCACGAGCCCGGTGAGCCGGACGGGCCGGTGTGAGCCGGTCGGCGACCCGGAGTGAAGGCCCATAACCTGGGTCGTGTGGATCGGGTACGGCATGGGTGACGACGCGCGGCTGAGGACCGTGGTGGGGCTGGCGCAGGAGATGGCCGCCGCCCACACCCTGCGCGAGGTCGCCCGCACCGCGGCCGAGGGCGCGCGGGCCGCGCTGGGCGGCTCCTTCGCGGCCCTGTCCGTCTGGGAGCGCGAGCGCGGCCTGCTGCGGGTGCTGGTCAACACCGGCGAGCGGCGCGGGGACGAGGAGGAGTTCCCCGAGGACGAGACGTACCCGGTCCACGACTTCCCCGAGATCACCGGCCTGCGCCACGGGAACGGCCCGGGGGCCGGGACGCACGCCTGGGTGGAGACGGCCGCCGACGGGGAGCGGGCCTCTCGGTACGGCCCCGGGGCGCCCCGGGGAGGCCGGCCCCCGGCGCTGCGCCGGCGGGGGCGCGGCTGCTGTGTGGTCGCCCCGGTCGTGGTGGGCGGGCGGGCGTGGGGCGAGCTGTACGTGGCGCGCGAGAGTGGCCGGCCGGTCTTCGACCGTGCCGACGCGGACTTCGCCGAGGCGCTGGCCTCGGTGATCGCGGCCGGGATCGCCCAGACCGAGCGGCTGGAGGAGGCGCGCCGGCTGGCCTTCACCGACCCCCTCACCGGCCTGGCGAACCGCCGGGCGGTGGATGTGCGGCTGGACGAGGCGCTGGAGCGGCACCGCGCGGACGGGACGGTGGTCAGCCTGCTGGTCTGCGACGTCAACGGGCTGAAGGGGGTCAACGACGTGTTGGGCCACGATGCGGGCGACCGGCTGCTGGAACGTTTCGCCTCGGTGCTGTCCCTGTGCGGCGCGATGCTCCCGGACACCCTGGCCGCCCGGCTGGGCGGGGACGAGTTCTGTCTGCTGGCGGTGGGGCCGCCGGCGGACGAGGTGGTCCGGGTGGCGGACGAGGTGTGCCGCCGGGCGGCGGAGCTGGAGACGGGGCAGGGGGTGGCCTGCGGGGTCGCCTCGACGGGCGATCCGATAGGCCCGGTCCGCTCGGCCCGCCGGCTGTTCCGCCTCGCCGACGCCGCCCAGTACCGGGCCAAGGCCGCCCGTACCGACAAGCCGGTGGTGGCCGGGCGCGAGGGCGGCGGGGAGGCCGGTGCGGCCGGACGGGCGGAGGGCCCCGAGTACACCGGGGACGCCGTGGTCCGCCTGGCCGACCAGGCCGAGGAGGGGCGGATCGGGGCCCGGGGCGACCGCCGCCGGCTGCGCGGCCTGGACGTGTGAGCGCTCCAGGCGCGGGCCCGGGGGAGTACGCGGGTCCGGCGCGGGTCCGGTGCGGGCGGGCCGGGCGCGGTCCCGGCGAGGTCGTGACAGAACTCGATTCACTCTTTAGTGTTCCTGAATATGGATATGCAGAACCGTGTGGTGATCGGCTCCTCCGGCACCACCGCCGAGGACGTCGTAGCCGTCGCCCGCGGCCTGGCCCGCGTCGAACTGTCCGACGAGGCGCTGGCCGCCCTGACCGCCGCCCGCCGGATCGTCGATGACCTGGCCGCGGCCCCCGACCCCGTCTACGGCGTCTCCACCGGCTTCGGCGCCCTGGCCGTCCGCCACATCCCCGCCGGGCTGCGCGTACAGCTCCAGCGCAACATCGTCCGCTCGCACGCCGCCGGCATGGGCCCGCGCGTGGAGCGCGAGGTGGTGCGGGCGCTGATGTTCCTGCGGCTGAAGACCCTGGCCTCGGGCCGCACCGGGGTGCGGCCCGAGGTGGCCCGCGCCATGGCGGACCTGCTCAACGCGCGCATCACACCCGTCGTCCACGAGTACGGCTCGCTCGGCTGCTCCGGCGATCTGGCGCCGCTGTCGCACTGCGCGCTGGCCCTGATGGGCGAGGGCGAGGCCGAGGGACCCGACGGGCGGGTGCGGCCGGTGGCCGAGCTGCTGGCCGAGCACGGACTGGCCCCCGTCGAGCTGCGGGAGAAGGAGGGGCTGGCCCTCCTCAACGGCACCGACGGCATGCTCGGCATGCTGGTGATGGCCTGCGACGACCTCGCCCGGCTGCTGACCTGCGCCGACATCACCGCCGCCCTCACCCTGGAGGCGCTGCTGGGCACCGAGCGGGTGCTCGCGCCCGAGCTGCACGCCGTCCGCCCGCATCCCGGACAGGCCGCCTCCGCCGCCAACATGCTCAAGATCCTGGCCGGCTCCGAACTCACCGGCCACCATCAGGACGACGCCCCGCGCGTACAGGACGCCTACTCGGTGCGCTGCGCCCCCCAGGTCGCGGGCGCCGGACGCGACACCCTGGCGCACGCCCGTACCGTCGCCGAGCGGGAACTGGCCGCGGCCGTGGACAATCCGGTGGTGCTCCCCGAGGCGGGGCGGGTGGAGTCCAACGGCAACTTCCACGGCGCTCCGGTCGCCTACGTACTGGACTTCCTGGCCATCGCCGCGGCCGATCTGGCCTCCATCGCCGAGCGCCGCACCGACCGGCTGCTGGACCGCAACCGCAGCCACGGGCTGCCGCCCTTCCTGGCGGGCGACGCGGGCGTGGACTCGGGGCTGATGATCGCCCAGTACACCCAGGCCGCTTTGGTGAGCGAGATGAAGCGGCTGGCGGTCCCGGCCTCGGTGGACTCGATCCCGTCCTCGGCGATGCAGGAGGACCACGTCTCGATGGGCTGGTCGGCCGCCCGCAAGCTGCGCACCGCCGTCGACGGGCTGACCCGCGTGGTGGCCGTGGAGCTGTGCGCGGCCGCCCGCGCGGTCGAGCTGCGCGCGGCGGAGGGGCTGACCCCCTCGCCCGCCGCCTCGGCGGTGGTGGCCGCGGCGCGCGGGGCCGGTGTGCGGGGCCCGGGGGAAGATCGTTATCTGGCGCCGGAGTTGGCGGCGGCGGAGGCGTTCGTCCGCACGGGAGGGCTGGTGGCGGCGGCCGAGGCCGTCACCGGGCCACTGGCGTGAGCCCCTCGCGGCCGGTCCGGACGCGGGCGTTGACCAGCAGGGCGGCGCCCGCGCCGAGGAACCCGAGGCCGCCGACGAGATAGGGCGTGGTGTCGAAGCTGCCGGTGTCGGCCAGCAGCACCTCACCACCGGAGCCGGCCCGGGGCCGGTCCTGCGCGCCGGCCTGCGCGTCGGTCTGTGTGCCGGTCTGTGTGCCGGTCTGTGTCTGCGAGGCGGCGGTTCCGGCCGGTTCGCCGTCACCGGTGGCGTTCGCGGACGGTACGAACCACAGCCCGCACAGGAGGCCGCCCGCGACGGCGGCGGTCACCAGCGGTCGACGGTGTGCTCGCACGGAAGAGCCCCCTCGGGACAGCGGATCGGTGGTGCCGTGACCGATGCTAACGACGGGAGGGGGGCCGCGTGAAGGGCGGCCGGTACCCGCGGTCTCCCACCCCCGGCCGTCTCATGCGAAATCGGTCACATTGCCATATAAGCGCCGTGACAGGAGGAAAGTGCTGTGATGTGATCGGGTGTCATGGGCGGACGGGCCGCCGGTAACGATCCGGACCCGAGGGGGGAATTCCCGCCCGCCAGTGCAACCCCTGGTGACCGGAGGGTGTCTTACCCCACAGTCTTACCCTGGGTGGAACGGGTCACAGTTCCCTCGCGTTCTCGTACGTACGGCCGTGGGGTGGATGTCCCGCTTCGCCTTCACCGGACGGCGTGGGACGCGGAACGGGGAGCCAGAGGTTCGTCAGCGGATGGAGAAGCGTGTGATGAGGGACGGCAAGCGCCGCAGGAGCGTCGTGGCGGCGGCCGCGCTGCTCAGTGGAGTGCTCACACTGTCGGCGTGCGGGGGTGAGAGCGGCAGCGGCGGCGAGCCCGGCGCAAGCTCCGCGAAGAAGCCGGAGAAGGAACAGGCCAAGGTGGACAAGGCGGCGGCGGAGAAGTCCTCCGACGCCCGAATAGTCATCACGCCCAAGGACGGCGCGGACAACGCCAGCATCCACGCGGCCAAGGTCGGGGTGAAGAGCGGCAAGCTCACCTCGGTGACCATGAAGGCCGCCGCGACCGGCCAGGAGGTCGAGGGCACCCTCGCGGCCGACGGCAGCGGCTGGAAGCCCAACGGTCAGCTGCAGCGCGCCACCCGGTACACGATCTCCGCCGAGGCCGAGGACTCCGAGGGCCGCAAGGTGCTGGAGAACTCGACCTTCACCACGGTCTCGCCCAACAACAGCTTCATCGGCTACTTCACGCCCGAGGACGGCTCGACCGTCGGCGTCGGCATGCCCGTCTCCCTCAACTTCGACAAGGGGATCACCGACAAGAAGGCCGTCCAGGCCGCGATCGAGGTCAACACCACCAGCGGCCAGGAGGTCGTGGGCCACTGGTTCAGCGACACCCGCCTGGACTTCCGGCCCAAGGACTACTGGAAGGCCGGCTCCAAGGTCACCGTCGACCTCAACCTCGACGGCGTCGAGGGCGCGAACGGCGTCACCGGCGTCCAGGACAAGAGCTTCAGCTTCACCGTCGGCCGCTCCCAGGTCAGCACGGTCGACGTGAAGACCAAGACCATGGAGGTCGTCCGGGACGGCAAGACCGTCAAGACCTTCAAGATCTCCGCGGGCGCGCCGGAGACCCCCACCTACAACGGCCAGATGGTGATCTCCGAGAAGTACAAGGAGACCCGGATGAACGGCGCGACCGTCGGCTTCACCGACGACGACGGCAAGGGCGAGTACGACATCCCCGACGTGCCGCACGCCATGCGCCTGTCGACCTCCGGCACCTTCATCCACGGCAACTACTGGGGCGCCGACTCGGTCTTCGGCAACGTCAACACCAGCCACGGCTGCGTCGGCCTGAACGACGTCCAGGGCGCGGACGACCCCGGCCAGGACGGCGCCTGGTTCTTCAAGAACTCGCTCCTGGGCGACGTGGTCGTGGTCAAGAACTCGCCCGACAAGCAGATCGCCCCGGACAACGGGCTCAACGGCTGGAACATGTCCTGGGAGGACTGGAAGGCCGGATCCGCCCTCTGAGCCGCCCTCCGACCCCCCAGGCCTTCCGCACGGGCCTTCCGCAAGAGCCCGTGACGGCTCGCTGACGGCATACACCGCTCCTTCGGAACACCTCCCGGAAGGCGGCGGGAACGGCGCACCGCGCCGTTCCCGCCGCCTTCCGCCGTTTCCCCGTTCCCGCCCGGCGGCCTCGCGGCCGGGCGCCGGAGAACCATGAAAGAGCAAAATCGCAGGGGATGTCGCGGAAGACCGGACCGAAAGTGAACCCGGAGGAGCCCCGGGAGCGTCCTCACCGTCGCGAGAGCCGGAAGCGGCCCGCTCCTGCCCCGGACCGAGGGGAACCGGCGCGGCGTCACACCCAGAACACCTGTCCCATACGAGGCCGTATGGTGCGGGCGTCACGGCCTCCCGCAGACTGATCGCGCCGGGGGGCCGCAGGGGTCCCCCACGCATGGTGATCACCTCACCAGGGGGAAAGTTGACACAACGGAAGAGAGCGGGCGCCGCCGCGATAGCCACCGCCGTGGCCGTCGCACTGACGATGGGGCTGACCACCGCATCGTCCGCCGCCCCGGGGACCGGCCCGGACGCCGCGCCGGACGCCGCATCGCAGACCGCATCGCAGACCGCACCGCAGACGGGGCCGGGAACGGGGGCGTTCCAGGCGGGCCCGCCGCGGGGAACCGACCGGACCGAGCGCGGCCGGCGCTCCGTCACCCTCGTCACCGGCGACCGGGTCGTGCTGGACCGGCACGGCAGGGTCACCTCGATGATCCGCGCCGAAGGACGCGAGGACGTACCCGTCCGGGTCGTCCGCACCAGGGACCGCACCTATGTGATCCCGCAGGACGTCACCCGGCTCATCGCCGAACGCAGGCTCGACCGGCGGCTGTTCGACGTCACCGAACTCGGCCGCGAGCAGTACCGCGACAGGACCGGCACCGACGTACCGGTCATCGTCACCTACCGCGGCGCGAAGCCCGCGGCCAGGGCCGAACTCCACGCCGAGGCCGATCCGACCGTGCGCGCCGCCTTCCGGTCGGTCAACGGCGAGGCACTGGCCGTCGCCGGGGACCGGGCCGCCAAGGCGTGGAAGGCCCTGACCCGCCCGGCCTCGGCCGGACAGCTCGCGGCGGCTCCCGGAGTCGCCACCGTCTCCCTCGACGGCGTCCGCAAGGCGGCGCTCGACAGGAGCACCGCGCGGATCGGCGCCCCGGCGGCATGGAAGGCCGGCTACGACGGCAAGGGCGTCACCATCGCCGTCCTCGACACCGGCATCGACGCCGCCCACCCCGACTTCGCCGGGCGGATAGCCGCGGAGAAGAACTTCACCGCGTCCGACGACACCGAGGACCGCTACGGGCACGGCACCCACGTCGCCTCCATCGCGGCCGGTTCCGGAGCGAAGTCCGGCGGCCGGTACAAGGGCGTGGCCCCCGGCGCGAAGCTGCTCAACGCCAAGGTCCTCGACGACGCCGGCTACGGCAGCGACTCCGAGATCATCGCCGGGATGGAGTGGGCCGTCGCACAGGGCGCCGAGGTGGTCAACCTCAGCCTCGGCGGCGGCGACACCCCCGAGATCGACCCGATGGAGGACGCCGTCAACCGGCTGTCGCGGGACAGCGGCGCCCTCTTCGTCATCGCGGCCGGCAACGAGGGCCCCTACGCCTCCAGCATCTCCAGCCCCGGCAGCGCGGACGCCGCGCTGACGGTCGGCGCCGTGGACAAGCAGGACGCCCTCGCCGACTTCTCCTCCATCGGCCCGCGCATCGGCGACGGCGCGGTCAAACCCGACCTGACCGCCCCCGGCGTGGACATCGGCGCCGCGGCGGCCGAGGGCAGCCTGGTCGAGCAGGAGGGCGACCCGGTCGCCGACGGCTACGTCTCCATCTCCGGCACCTCCATGGCCACCCCGCACGTCGCCGGCGCGGCCGCGCTGCTGGCCCAGCGGCACCCCGACTGGACCGGCGAGCGGATCAAGGGCGCGCTGACGGCCTCCACCGAGCCCGGCAAGGGCTACACCGCCTTCCAGCAGGGCTCCGGCCGGGCCGATGTGAACAAGGCGCTGAAGCAGACGATCGTCGCCGAACCGGTGTCGATCGGCTTCGGCACCGCCCAGTGGCCGCACGGCGACGACAAGCCGGTCACCAAGGACATCACCTACCGCAACCTGGGCACCGAGGACGTCACCCTCTCCCTGACCGCCACCGGCACCGACCCCCGGGGCAAGGCGGCGCCCAAGGGCATGTTCACCCTGGCCGCCGACGAGATCACCGTCCCCGCGGGCGGCACGGCGTCCGTCGCCGTCACCGCCGACACCCGGCTCGGCGGCAGCGTGAACGGCGGCTACAGCGTGGCGGTCACCGCGACCGGCGGCGGCCGGAGCGTCCGTACCGCGGGCGCAGTCGACCGCGAGGTGGAGTCCTACGACCTGACCGTGCGCGCCCTCGGCCGCGACGGCGGGCCCGCCCCCCTGTGGAGCAGCATGCTCGTCGGTTACCGGACCGATGTGTTCAAGAGCCTGACGGGAGAGGACGGCACCACCACCGTCCGCGTGCCCAAGGGCACCTACGCCCTGTCCACCGACATCGCCCTGCCCGGCAGCACCGAGGAGGAGTACAAGGGCGGCGACTGGCTCGTGGCCCCGGCGGTCCGGCTCACCGAGGACACCACCGTCACCTTCGACGCCCGCAGGGCCGAGGAGATGAGGATGACGGTGCCGGACCGCAAGGCGAAGCGGATCGACCTGTCCGTCGAGTACACCGGCACCCTCGGCGACGAAGGCTACGTCGGCTTCTACGGCGGCACGGAGGGCGGCGGGCGGACCCTGCGCACCGCCCAGGTCGGCGGCACGGGCGACGTCGAGGCCACCTCGACCGCCGCCGCCGTGTGGACCCGCAAGGGCACCGACTACAACACCTTCCACATCCGTAAGGGCGGCTTCTACACCGGCCTGAGGACACACACGAAGAAGTCGCAGATGGCCAGGCTGAACGTCCGGCAGGGCGCCTCGGCCCCCGGCCGGACCGGAGTCCTGGCCACCGTGCCCTCCGGCGTGGGCTCCTTCATCGGGACCGAGCGCAGGCTCCCGAGCACCAACACGGTCTACGTCAAGGCCGAGGGCGCCCGCTGGTCGCAGTACTTCACACAGCTCGGCCCCGAGGGCGACTTCGAGGCCGACTACTACGCCGACGAACGGAAGTTCACCGCCGGCAGGACCTACCACCGCACCTTCAACAACGCCGTCTTCGGTCCCCATCTGGGCGAGTACGGCGGCATCTTCCGCGACGGCGACGACCTCTACGGCATGCTCAACCCGCTCACGGACGGCGCCGGCCACCACGGCGACGTCGCCTACGACTCGGCGCGGACGACCCTGTACCGCAACGGCAAGAAGTACGCCGCGGAGAAGGAGATCCTCGACTACACCGGCTTCACCCTCCCCAAGGGCAGGGCGGAGTACAAACTGGTCACCACCCTCAGCCGGGCCAAGACCTCCCGGCTGAGCACCAGGGTGAGCGCCTCCTACACCTTCACCTCGGCCCGCACCTCCGGCGAGACCCGCCTGGCGGCGACGACCGTGCGCTTCGCGCCGAAGCTGGCCCTGGACGGCACGGCCAGGGCGAAGGCCACCATGCCGGTACCGGTCACCGTCCAGGGATCGGCCGCCGGCAAGCACCTGAAGTCGCTGGCCGTCCACGTCTCCTTCGACGGCGGCAGGAGCTGGAAGAAGACCACCGTCAGGAAGGGGAAGATCACCTTCAAGAACCCCGGCAGGAAGGGCACGGTCTCCTTCAGGGCGAAGGTGAAGGACGTCAAGGGCAACACCCTGTCCCAGACGATCGTCGACGCCTACCGCACCAGATGACACCCGCGGTCACACGGGCGACACAGTGCCCATGAGCCACATATGGCCACTGGTGACAGTGCGGCCCGCCGGAGCGACCACTCCGGCGGGCCGTTCCGCGTCGCCGGGGAGGCGGACGGGGCCGGCGGGACGGGAGATGCGGGCGGTGCCGCGACACGCGACCGTTCCGCCCGGAAAGACACGGAAAGCGGCATAGGACCGCTCCCGGTGGAAACCCGTATCCGAGTACGGGGGAGTACGCAGCATGTACCGAGGACCCGAGCTGCCGAAAGGACGTGGCAGAAGTGAAGGTCGCCTTTCTCGTCGCCCCCGAGGGTGTGGAGCAGGTAGAGCTGACCGAACCGTGGCAGGCCGTGATCGACGCCGGGGGCACCCCGAACCTGCTGTCCACCACCGGCGGGCGGATCCAGGCGTTCAACCACCTCGACAAGGCCGACACCTTCGAGGTGGACAAGCAGGTCGGCCGGGCCGCGGTCGAGGACTACGACGGGCTGGTGCTGCCCGGCGGCGTCGCCAACCCCGACTTCCTGCGGACGGACGAGGGCGCCGTCTCCTTCGTCCGGGAGTTCTTCCAGACCGGCAAGCCGGTGGCGGTCATCTGCCACGGCCCGTGGACGCTGATCGAGGCGGACGTGGTGCGCGGCAGGAAGATCACCTCCTGGCCGAGCCTGGAGACGGACCTGCGCAACGCCGGCGCCAACTGGGTCGACGAACAGGTCTCCGTCTGCACCGAAGGACCGAACACCCTGGTCAGCAGCCGCAAGCCGGACGACCTCAAGGCGTTCAACCAGGCGTTCCTGCGGGAGTTCCAGACCGTCTCGGCCTGACCCCGCCACGCGGCTTCCGGCCCCGCCCGACCCGCTGTGGGCCGCCCGCCACGCGCGGGCGGCCCACACGTGCGTCCGCCTGCCCCCGGCGGTCAGGCGCCGGTGGTGTAGGCGTCCCTGGCCAGCTCACCCAGGTACTCGCCCAGCGGCTGGTGGGTCGGGGGGAAGTGCGGCCCGCTGCCGTCCTTGGGCACGACCACCACGCGGACGAAGGGCGCCAGCGCCATGTTCCCGGTGTCGATGTGCTCCTGCGAGTCGAACCGCACCGCCCAAGCCACCGGATGCTCCTGCGTCAGCCCGTCCTGCACGACGATCGTGAACTCCCCTTCGGGGAACGCCTCGTCGAGGAACCGGCGGGCGGAGTCGATGGCCTCGTCCCGTGAGAGCACTGGAAGTCTCCTTGGTGTCGCTCAGAACCTTCGGGGAACCGGCGGCCCCCGGCGCTCGGACGGCGTGAACCCGCTTCCGGACGACCGCACCGCCATGACTGGGCGCAGCATAGGACGATACGACCAGCCCGCGCGCCCCAACCCGGTCCGTAGTACGTCAGCTTCCCGCCAGGCGCGGGCGAAGACCGCCCACGGGCCGGGGCCGCAGCGGACCGTGATCCCTCCCTAGGTCCCTTCCTAGATCCCTTCCTAGACTCCAAGTGGTGCGATACGAACGGCAACTTGGGGAATCCGTATGGCGATTGAAAGGGTGTCGATCATCGGCGCGGCACAGCCCGTCACAGCGAAGGAGGCCCGGTTGGCGGACCTGGGACTGAAGGAACGGGCCGATCTGCAGAAGTGGATCATCGCCGACCCCTCCCTCGTCGAGCCGGGCCTGCTCATCCTGACCGAGGAGTACGACAGGTGGGCCACGTCGGGCGGGGACAGGGTCCGCGACCGGCTGGACCTGCTGGCCCTCGACTCCGAGGGGCACCTCGTCGTCATGGAGCTCAAACGCGACGACGCCCCGGACGACGTACACCTGCAGGCCATCACCTACGCGGCCATGGTGTCCCGCTTCACCGAGGAGGACCTCGCCCGCATCCACGCGGACTTCCTGCGGCGCTCCGGCGAGGAGCACGACATCCCGAAAGCCCTGCAGGCCATCCGGGCGCACTGCGGCGACGAACTGGACGCCGCACTGCTCAAGCAGCCCCGGATCGTGCTGGTCGCCCGCTCCTTCCCGAAGCAGGTGACCTCGTCGGCCGTATGGCTGAACGAGATGGGGATCGACGTCAAGCTGGTCCAGTTCCGGCTCTGGGCGAACGAGGGGACACACGTGATGACGACCTCGGTGCTCTACCCGGTGCCGGGGCTGGAGGAGTTCACCGTGGTCCCCGCCCGAGCCGAGAAGGCCGAGACGGCCCAGCGCGCCGCGAACAGCACCCGTAACCGCAAGGCGGTGCTGCGCATCATCGACAACGGCTCGGTCCAGCCCGGCCAGACGCTCCGTTTCCGCGCCTTTCCGGAGTCCATGGCCTGGGACAACAACGAGATCGAGAGGTGGGTCGCGGAGGACCCCAGGCGCGGCCGCGCCACCTGGACCGGCGACCGCGGCCGCCCCCTGCGGTGGGAGTACGACGGGCAGTGCTACGCGCCGACGTCGCTGGTGAAGGAGATGGTCGAGCAGCTGACGGGGAACCGGCCCGGATACGCCTCCGGCCCCAGGTACTGGCTGGACTCCGAGGGGCGGGACCTGGCCGAACTGGCCGACCTCCCCGGCGAGCCCGCCCCCGACACCCCCTGAGCGCCGACACCCCATGAGCACAGGAACGCCACGTCTGCTCCGGCGTCCGCGCCCTACACGCTGGCCGGACCCTCCGCCATGGCGTGCGTCATCCGCCCGCGCGCCACCGTTTCTCCATCTGTTCGGCCCGGTCCCACACGCCAGTCGCGGCGCGCAGTTCGGTCTCGGTGAACGAGCCGTGCTCACCCTCGTACTGAACCGCCCCGGGTCGGATGGAGGCTCGATTTCATGAAAGGATCGAGTCATGGCACGACCCTCCCGTTACCCCCTTGAGTTCCGCCGCCGCGCGGTGCGCATGGTCGCCGAGGTCCGCGGTGAGATAGGCCACGTCCCACCCGTCGAGTACGAGACCCACTACTACACGGAACTCACAAAACCCCAGGTCACAATCATAATCCGAGATCTCTACCGAACCCGGGGCGGTTCACTGCTCTGGACGGGGTGGGCGCTCGCTAGGCTGCCGTCATGAGTGACGCCGGTGGTGCAGGTCCCCTGTCGGACGATGAGTGGAATCAGCTCCGCGGACTGTTGCACCGGTTCTGTACCCACGAGCTGGATCAGTGGGCACTTCTGCAGACGGCGACCCCATACGGCCCTGTCTACATCTCTGTGGATCGGAAGCCGCTGCCGGACACTGATCAGTTCACCTACCACTCGCTGTACCGCGAGGACGAGCGCCCACCCGACTGACATCACCAGCTGACACCAACACGGCTGGACGTCGACGGGCGAGCAGGGGCGGTGACGGTCTCGGCAGCGGGTGAGAAGGCACGTTCCGGCTGTTGGCGATGAGGGACAGCCGAACTTGTAAAGCGGCGGTCAGCACACGGTCTGGGGTACTACAGGCCGTCGATGCGTTCGGTTGCTCGCAGCAGGCGGGCTACCTCCTGGGCCACGAGGGCCGGTAGGCGCAAGTGGAGGACGCCCGAGCCGTCGGTGGCGGTGTCGGCACGGGTTGCCAGCTCGGTGGTGTCGATGCCGGCCGATGACAGGGCGTCGGTCAGGTCGCTGCCGCGTTCGTCGCGTCTCGCCAGCCCGCCACGTAGTCCGCGCCGCGGACCCAGAGCCAGCCGTCCGGGTCCAGTTCGCCGCTCTCGGAGGCAGGGCCTGTCGGGTCGTGCTGCACTGAACTTCCCTTCCTGGGAATGAGGTTGGGCACCGTGCCATTCGCGCCGACGATCAGGCATGACGGCGGCCCCGGTGCCATCGGGCACCGGGGTCCGCGAGGGCTCCCAGGGCCGGACCACCCGGATGCTGTCCAGACGAGGAGTGGTCCGGCTTCTTCACTTGTCTTGCCGGTCAGCGTGGGTAGGGGTCGCCGGCTATCGCCAGCGGGATGACCACCGCGGCCCAGAAGACGACCATCAGCACGCAGAACAGGCGCTGCCTCACAGGCACTCCCCCTCGGCAGGGGTCATGTGCCAGTTGCGGGTGACGACCTCCCGGTACGTACGGTGGGACGGGTGGCTTCCCGTGTGGGAGAAGGCCCGGGCGCGCGCCTCGTCGAAGTCCGCTTCCGTGCCGGAGGAGGCCAGACACGAGGAGCACTCCAGCTCGTGCAGCATCTCGGGGGTGTCCGCATTGATGTGCGGTGCCATCGTCCATGTGATGTAGCGGAAGACCGTGCGCATCACAGCGCGTCCTTGCCGTACGGATTTCTGCTGTAGGCGTTGACCTCGGCCAGCCGCGCGGTCAGCCGCTCCTTCGGGGTGACGGGCCGCACTTGGCCCGGGTCCGCGTCCCACTCCAGGCCGCCGCCGGGCGGTCTGAGCTGTACGTGCGAGCCGAGGTGGTCCATCACCCGGCCCACGCGGCCCGTTCGTTCGTCCAGCGCCAGCGTGCCCACGTCGAGGGCTCCCTTGTCGCTCATGCAGTGAGGATCACGCCGGTACCACGGACGTTGGTACCTCCCCCAAAACCCATTTGGGGACGTCCCGGAGTTGGTGGAACGCCCCTGGCTACGTCCCCTCGACCAGGGAGAGACTCGGTGCAGAACGAGCGACTACGAGCCGCCATGGCAGCCGGTGGGTGGACCTACGCCACCCTCGCGGCGAAGGCGGAGGTGGACCCCAAGTCCGTTGAGCGGTGGGTCAACCTCGGCCGCACCCCGCGTCGCACGACGGCGATGCTGGCTGCCGAAGCCTTAGGAGAAGACGTGCACGCACTCTGGCCGGCCCTGCGCCAGGCCCGCAGCGCACGAGCCATAAGCCCCGAATTGATGGCCCTGTACGACCAGCGCGCGGACGTTCCCGTATCGGCCTTCACGGACATGCTTACCCAGGCACGCGAGCACATCGACGTACTGGTCTACGCGGCCGTCTTCCTGCACGAGGCGTACCCCCGCCTCAACGACCTGCTGCGGGAGCGGGCGGCCGAGGGATGCACTGTGCGCATCGCCATCGGCGACGCCGACAGCGAGAACGTCCAGCAGCGCGGCCGGGAAGAGAAGTTCGGCCACGGCATCGAGTCCCGCTGCCGACTCGCGCTCATGCACTACCGGCCACTGGTCGGCGTGCCGGGCATCGAGATCCGCACACACGGAACCACGCTCTACAACTCCCTCTACCGGGCAGACGACCAGATGCTGGTCAACGCCCACGTGTGGGGTGTCAACGCCTACGGGGCGCCCGTGTGGCACCTGCGCCGCCATGACAACGGCAAGGTCTTCGGGACCTACGCGCAGAGCTTCGACGCCGTCTGGGCGACGGCGACACCGGTACAGGAAGAGTGAGGCATGGCACGGACCGAGTACTACGACGACCCCGACGCCCCCGAGCCCAACAGTCTGGTCGTCGCAGCCTCCGCCGTCGTCACCGACGAGGAGGGCCGCATCCTGCTCCAGCGCCGCCGCGACAACGACCTGTGGGCCCTGCCCGGCGGCGGCATGGAGATGACCGACTCCCTGCCGGGCACGGCCGTGCGCGAGGTGAAGGAGGAGACCGGGCTGGATGTGGAGATCACCGGCCTGGTCGGCACCTACACCGACCCCCGCCACGTCATCGCCTACAGCGACGGCGAGGTCAGGCGGCAGTTCAACGTCTGCTTCACCGCCCGCGTCACCGGGGGTGAACCGGCGATCTCGGACGAGTCCACCGAGCTGCGGTTCGTGCCGCCCGGAGAGATCGACTCCCTGCCGATGCACCACACCCAGCGGCTCAGGCTCCGGCACTTCCTGGAGCACCGCGACCGGCCCTACCTCGGCTGACCAGGCGGGAAGACAGCGACGCCCCCGCGCTGCGGGAGCAGGCGGGGGCGTCGCGACGAGGCGGCCGGGCAGAGGTCGGACGGGGCTCAGCCCTCGGCCCGGGCCACGCCGACCGGGCAGCTCACGCCCGTGCCGCCGATGCCGCAGTAGCCGCCGGGGTTCTTGTCCAGGTACTGCTGGTGGTAGCCCTCGGCCGGGTAGAAGGGCCCGGCGGGGAGGATCTCCGTGGTGATCTCGCCGTAGCCCGAGGAGGTCAGGACGGCCTGGTAGGAGTCGCGCGACGCCTTCGCCGCGGCCTCCTGTTCGGCGGAGTGGGTGTAGACCGCCGAGCGGTACTGGGTGCCCACGTCGTTGCCCTGGCGGAAGCCCTGGGTGGGGTCGTGGGACTCCCAGAAGACCCGCAGCAGTTCCTCGTAGGTGACCTTGGACGGGTCGAAGACGACGCGGACGGCCTCGGTGTGCCCGGTCAGGCCCGAGCAGACCTCCTCGTACGTCGGGTTCTCGGTGTGGCCGCCCTGGTAGCCCGCCAGGGTGGTCCACACCCCTTCGGTCTGCCAGAACTTCCGCTCCGCGCCCCAGAAGCAGCCCAGGCCGAAGTCGGCGGTCTCCAGCCCCTCCGGGTAGGGGCCCAGCAGCGGGTTGCCCAGGACGGTGTGGGTTCCGGGGACGGTGTAGGGACGCTCCGGGCGGCCCTTGAGGGCCTCCTCCGCCGTGGGGAGGGACTTCCTGAAGTGGCCGAACAGCATGCTCAACTCTCCTCGTGGCCTCGGCGGGCCCGGTGGGCCCGGTGCCGCCTGGGGCGGCGTACGCCGTGTGCGATACGCCGCTCCTACGTCTCAGTGCGCCGGCGGGGTGTGCGCCGCGTCGCCGCCCAGGCTCTCGTAGCCGGCGACCGCCAGGGCGCGGTACGCCGAGTACTCCGCCACCGGGTCGCCGCCGTCGACCCAGGGCAGCGCACCGACATAACCATCCACGGCCCGCACCTGTTCCAGGGCCTGCGCGTACCGCTCGGCGCGCACCAGGAAGCACAGCAGCAGATGGCGCACGTGCGGGGCGACGGGGTGGTCGGCCCGGGCGTGGTGCAGGGCGTACCGCGCGCCCTCGATGGCCTGTTCCACCACCGCGCTGCGGTAGAGGCCGCTGACCATGTTGGCCTCCGGCAGGTGGTCGTAGACCGCGAAGAGCGGCAGGGCCGGCAGCAGGCTGCCCTCGGGTGCCTCGCCCGCGGCGCGCTGCGCGAAGGCGTAGGCGTCCTCCTTGGAACCGTGGCCCCTGGCGGACCAGTACGGCAGCGCCACCAGGTGCGCGCCCATGTGGTGCGGCGCGCGCCTGCGCACCTCCTCCCACCGCTCCTCGAACTCGGGGCGGCGCACGCCCAGGGCGCGGGCGGCGAACAGGTCGGTGATGTACGCGGTGGGGTCGGCCGGGGCGAGCCGGATCGCCTCGCGGGCGATCTCGCGGGCCTCCTCCAGGATGATCCGCCGGTCGGCCGAGCCGGTGTCGCCCAGCGCCTGCCAGACCAGGAACTGCGCGTACACCTGCGCGCAGCCGGCGTCGCGCGGGGAGGTGGTGCGCCAGTTCCGCAGCCAGCGCGCGTCCGGGGCGGGTGCGGGGGCCGGCGGCCGCTCCTTGTCGAGGGAGAGGGCCTGGTCGGCCGAGGGGGCCGGCTCCGCCGGGGGCTCGGAGGCCTCGGGGGGCGCGGGGGCGGTGCGCGAGCGCGCCAGTTCCACGGCCGCGGCGCCCGCCAGCGACTGCACGCGCTGCCAGCGCAGTTCCCAGTCGTCGCCGGTCAGGGCGAGCAGCCGGGCGACGGGCCGCCAGTCCTGGGTCCGCTGGGTCTCCTCCAGCGCCTCGACCAGCTCCGGGTCGGGGCCCGGCAGCCGTACGTCGAGCCGCTCGGGCGGTACGAGACCGTAGCGGTCCGGATCGCCGGCGATCCGGATGCCGGGAGATCCCCCGGAACCGGTCAGCGCCCGGCGGCGGCGGACCGCGGGCACGATCAGCAGGCCGACGACGGCGGCGGTGGCGATGAGGAACAGCAGGGCTTCCATGCCTCCACGGTACGGCCCGCGGGGCTAGGCTCGTGGCCATGAATGACCAGCACGCAGCACGGGACGAGGCGCGGGACGCGGAGCAGAACGCGGCGCGTACCCCGGCGCAGCACTTCGAGACCCTCGCCATTCACGCCGGGCAGGAGCCCGACGCCGCCACCGGGGCGGTGGTGCCGCCGATCCACCAGGTCTCCACGTTCAAGCAGGACGGGGTGGGGGGCCTGCGCGGCGGCTACGAGTACAGCCGCAGCGCCAATCCGACCCGCACCGCGCTGGAGGAGAACCTCGCGGCGCTGGAGGGCGGGCGGCGCGGGCTGGCGTTCGCCTCCGGACTGGCCGCCGAGGACTGCCTGCTGAGGACCCTGCTCACCCCCGGCGACCACGTCGTCATCCCGAACGACGCCTACGGCGGCACCTTCCGGCTGTTCGCGAAGGTCGCCGAGCGGTGGGGCGTGGAGTGGGACGTGGCGGACTCTTCCGACCCGGCGGCCGTGCGCGCCGCGCTGCGCCCGCGCACGAAGGCGGTGTGGGTGGAGACCCCCTCCAACCCGCTGCTGGGCATCGCCGACATCGCGGCGCTGGCCGATGTGGCCCGTACGGCGGGCGCCCGCCTGGTGGTGGACAACACCTTCGCCAGCCCTTACCTCCAGCAGCCGCTGGCGCTCGGCGCGGACGTGGTGGTGCACTCCACGACCAAGTACATGGGCGGCCACTCCGACGTGGTCGGCGGCGCGCTGATCACCGCCGACGCCGCGCTGGGCGAGGAGCTGGCCTTCCACCAGAACGCGATGGGCGCCATCGCCGGGCCGTTCGACTCCTGGCTGGTGATGCGCGGCGCCAAGACGCTGGCGGTGCGCATGGACCGGCACTGCGCCAACGCCGCGCGGGTCGCCGAACTGCTCGTCTCCCACCCGAAGGTCGTCCAGGTGTACTACCCGGGGCTGGAGACGCACCCCGGGCACGAGGTGGCGGCCAAGCAGATGCGCGACTTCGGCGGCATGGTCTCCTTCCGGGTCGCCGGGGGCGAGGAGGCGGCGGTCGAGGTGTGCAACCGGGCGGAGCTGTTCACGCTCGGGGAGTCGCTGGGCGGGGTGGAGTCCCTGATCGAGCACCCGGGCCGGATGACGCACGCCTCGGCGGCGGGCTCGGCGCTGGAGGTGCCCTCGGACCTGGTGCGGCTGTCGGTGGGCATCGAGGCCGCCGACGACCTGGTGGCGGATCTGGCGCAGGCGCTGGGCTGAGCCAGGGGCGGGCTCGGGCCTGACCGGGCCCGTACGGGGTGTCGGCGGGGATCGCGGCGGGGTCGCGGTCCCCGCCGTCCTGTGCGGGGGCGGTGCGTGAGCGGCGGGGGAGCGGCGCCGCCCGGTGTCACCGCCGCGTCTCTTCGGCGCGCCGGCAGTGGGCGCAGTAGCGGACCTGCGGGACGATCTCCAGCATGCGCGCCGGGATGGGGCGGGAGCACAGCAGGCAGCGGCCGTAGCCGCCCTGTTCCATCCGCTCCAGGGCGGCCTCCACGTCGGCCAGGACCATCCGGGCGGACTTTGCGAGCCGGGCGTCGATCTCGGCGAGTTCGGCGGTCGCGGTGATCCCGGCCCGCACCGCCCCGGACTGCGCCGACTCGGGCCGCACCGACTCGGGCCGTGCCGTCCCGGACTGCGCCGTCCCGGGGCGGGGGTGGCCGAACTCCCGCAGCTGGTCGAGGCGGAAGCGGCGCTGCTCCTCCAGGTCCTCGCGCAGCGCGGCCAGTTCCCGGCGGGTGAGGGGGGCGTCGTGGACGCCGGTGGCCTGGTCGTTCATCGGGTCACGTCCTCGTGCGGGCGCGGGTGGTGCGTGAGTGGTGCGCGGGGGACGGGCATCACGGCGAGGGCGCGGGCGTGTGGTGTCCGCGCCCCCGCCGTGACGCCCGCCCCGTGCCGTCAGGTGGATATGCCGTCAGGCGGAGCGCTGCTGGCAGCCGACGCAGCGGCTCGCGTACGGCAGGATCTCCAGCCGCTCGGCCGGGATGGCGCTGCCGCAGCCCTCGCAGATCCCGTAGGTGCCGTTCTCCAGCCGGGCCAGCGCCAGGTCGATCTCCGCCAGCACCCGGCGGGCGGAGTCCGTCTGGACGGCCAGCAGGTCCGCGGACGCCTGGTCCGCGGCCTCCTCGACGGCGTCGAGCTGGGACAGGCGGGAGTCGCGTTCGTGCTCCAGGCGCAGGCGTACGTCGTGCGCCGGGGTGCGTTCGGGAGGGTCCGCGGAGCGGGCCGCGTCGATCGTCATCGCGGTCGTGTTCCTTCCGGGCTGAGGGAGGCCGATGGCATACGGGAGGGCGCGCGGCCCGTCCCGGGAGAGGGGCCACGCGCCCCTGCGCTCCCACCATGGACGGCGTGCCGGTTCCGGTCCATCGGTGGCGCCACCCATTCCGGGGTGGGGGCGGTGTGTACGCACCGGGCGGGGCAGGGGCACCGGGGCCGGGCGGGATGGCCCGCGTCACCGATCGACCGGGGCGGCCCCGCCGCGGCAGGCTGGCGGGGAAGGGCCGGTCGATGCCGGCCGGACCGCGCCGGTGGCGGATAGTGGTGGGGACGCAGGTGATGGAGGAGGACGTGCACGCCGTGTCCCTGTTCTGGCGGATCTTCGCCCTCAACGCCCTGGTACTCGGTGCGGCCACGGCGCTGCTGCTGTGGGCGCCGGTGACCGTCTCGGTGCCGGTGCTGCTCACCGAGGCCGTCGTCCTGGTCACCGGCCTGGCCGTGATGCTGGTGGCCAACGCCGCCCTGCTGCGCGTCGGACTGGCGCCGCTGGAGCGGCTGACCCGGCTGATGACCCGGGTCGACCTGCTCAGGCCCGGACACCGGCTGCCGGTGTCCGGACACGGCGGGGTGGCCGATCTGATCCGCACCTTCAACGACATGCTCGACCGGCTGGAGGCCGAGCGGGCCGCCAGCAGCGCCCGGGTGCTGTCCGCGCAGGAGGCCGAGCGCCGCCGTATCGCCCAGGAGCTCCACGACGAGGTCGGCCAGAGCATGACGGCCGTGCTGCTGGAGCTGAAGCGGGCGGCCGACCGCACCCCGGACGAGGAGCTGCGCGCCGAGCTCCGGCACGCCCAGGAGACCACCCGCGGCAGCCTGGACGAGGTGCGGCGGCTGGCGCGCAGGCTGCGCCCCGGCGTACTGGAGGACCTCGGCCTGGTCAGCGCCCTCACCGCACTGGCCACCGACTACTCCACCCACACCGGACTGAGGGTGCGCCGCCGCTTCGAGGGCGGGCTGCCGCCGCTGGACGGCGAGCGGGAGCTGGTGCTGTACCGCGTCGCCCAGGAGAGCCTGACCAACGTCGCCCGCCACGCCGGCGCCGGCAGCGTCGAGCTGCGGCTGCGGCGCACCGCCGACGGCGTGGTGCTGAGCGTGCGCGACGACGGCCGGGGCATCGGCTCCGCCCGGGAGGGCGCCGGCATCCGCGGCATGCGGGAGCGCGCGCTGCTCGTCGGCGCCGACCTGGACATCGGCCCGGCGCCGGAGGGCGGGACCCGGGTCCGGCTGGCGGTGCCCGTGGACGGCGTGCCCGCGCGACCGACGCCGCCGGCCGGCACGGCCACCACCACAGAGGAGGCGGCCGCGTGAACGCGCCCGAGCCCGCCGTCACCCGCATCCTGCTCGCCGACGACCACGCGCTGGTCCGCCGCGGGGTGCGGCTCATCCTCGACGGCGAACCGGACCTGAGCGTCGTCGCCGAGGCCGGGGACGGCGCCGAGGCCGTCGCCGCGGCCCGCGAGCACCCCGTGGACCTGGCCGTCCTCGACGTCGCCATGCCCCGGATGACCGGACTGCAGGCGGCCCGGGAGCTGTCCGCCCGCCATCCCGGCCTGCGCATCCTGATCCTGTCGATGTACGACAACGAGCAGTACCTCTTCGAGGCGCTCAAGGCCGGGGCCTCGGGATACGTGCTGAAGTCGGTGGCCGACCGGGATCTGGTGGAGGCGTGCCGGGCGGCGATGCGCGGCGAGCCGTTCCTCTACCCGGGTGCGGTCACCGCGCTGATCCGCAGCTACCTCGACCGCGTCCGGCAGGGCGGGGACATCCCCGAACGGGTGCTCACTGCACGGGAGGAGGAGGTGCTCAAGCTGGTCGCCGAGGGCCACTCCTCGAAGGAGATCGCCGAGACACTGGTCATCAGCGTCAAGACGGTGGAGAGGCACCGTGCGAACATGCTGCACAAGCTCGGGCTGCGCGACCGCCTGGAACTGACCCGCTACGCGATCCGCGCGGGGCTGATCGAGCCCTGAGCCCGGTTCCGCGCCGCCTGCGGATGCGGGAGGATGCGGACGGTCACCGCGGGCGCCACGACGGCGCCGGCGGTGACCGACGGCGCCGCTGGCGCCGCGAGAGGACAGCGGAGGAGGAGGCGGCATGGTCCAGCGGTCCGCCGCGCTCCGCGCCGCCCCGGTCCGCGTCCTGCTGACGGCCCTGGTCCTCCTGCTGGGCGCCGTGGCGCCCGCCGCCTCCGCACTCGCCGCGCCCGCCGCCTCCGCACTCGCCGCGCCCGGCTCCCCCGGGCACGCCGCGCCGAACGCCGCGGGCGCGCGGACCGCCGACGGGCCCTGCGCGGCCGAATGCGACCGCACCCCCCTGCTGCACCGGGACGCCGCGGCCGAGCCGCACGCCCCGCACCCCGCGGGGGCGGCCCTGCCGGTCCGGGCCCGCCGCGCCCGGACCACCGCGGGCATACGCCCGCCCGCGCCCCCGCCGCACACCGCCGCACGTCCCCCGTACACCGCACGCCACCAGGGCCGGGCGCCGCCGCCTTCGCCGGACAGCTGACGTCACCCGTCGTCCCACCCGTCCCACCGCCGCGGCCGGCACCCGGCCGCGGCGCCCTGCTGGAGGCACACCTTGAAACGCGCCACCCTGGTGCGGGCGCTCCTCGCCCTCACCGTGATCGCCCTGTCCGTCTACGCCGCGGTGACCTCCTCCCCGCGGCTCGGCCTCGATCTGCGCGGCGGCACCCAGATCGTGCTGGAGACCCGCGACTCGCCCACCACCGAGGCCGACCGCGAGGCCACCGACCGGACCCTGGAGGTGCTGCGCCGCCGTGTCGACGCGCTCGGCGTCGCCGAACCGAACATCACCCGGTCCGGGGACAACCGGATCATCGTCGAACTGCCCGGCCTGCAGGACCCGCGCGAGGCCGCCGACGTCCTCGGCCGCACCGCACAGCTCACCTTCCACCCCGTCCTCGGCGCCGCCGCCGAGGGAGAGGAGGCCGAGGAGGAGGGCGAGCGCGTCCTGCCCGACACCTCGGGTCAGCCGCTGCGCCTGGGGCCGGCCGAACTGACCGGCGAGGGGGTGGAGGACGCCGAGGCCGCCATCGACCAGCAGACCGGCGGCGGCTGGTACGTCACCGTCGACCTGCGCGGCGGGGGCGAGGAGGCCTGGGCCGAGCTGACCGGGCAGGCCGCCTGCTCACCGCCCGGCGACCCCAGGCGGCGCGTGGCGATCGTGCTGGACGAGGAGATCATCTCCGCGCCGCAGGTCGACCCCTCGGTCGCCTGCGAGCGGGGCATCACCGGCGGCTCCACCCAGATCACCGGCGGCTTCTCCCAGGAGGAGGCCAAGGAGCTGGCCCTGCTCATCGACGGCGGCGCCCTGCCGGTGCCGGTGGAGATCATCGAGCAGCGCACCGTCGGCCCGACCCTGGGCGAGGAGGCCATCGAGGCCAGCGCCCGGGCCGCGGTCATCGGCACCGCGCTGACCGCGCTGTTCATCATCGCCGTCTACCGCCTGCTGGGCGCCCTCGCCACCGTGGCCCTGGCCTGCTACGGCCTCATCTCCTACGCCGCGCTGACCGCGCTCGGCGCTACCCTCACCCTGCCGGGACTGGCCGGCTTCGTGCTGGCGATCGGCATGGCCGTGGACGCCAACGTGCTGGTCTTCGAACGCGCCCGGGAGGAGTACGCCGCCCGCGGCGGCAAGAACCTGTTCAGGGCGCTGACGGAGGGCTTCCGCAACGCCCTGAGCGCCATCGCCGACTCCAACGTCACCACGCTGCTGGCCGCCGGCCTGCTGTTCTTCTTCGCCTCCGGACCGGTGCGCGGCTTCGGCGTGACCCTGTCCATCGGTGTGCTCGCCTCCATGGTCAGCGCCCTGCTGATCACCCGGGTGCTCACCGAGTTCGCCGTCTCCCGCGACGCGGTGCGCAGGCGTCCTGGCCTGACCGGCATCGCGGGCGTGGGCCGGGTGCGGGAGTGGATCAACCGCCGTGAGCCGGACCTGATGGGCCGGCGGCGGCGCTGGCTGGCGGTCTCACTGGCCGCCGTCGTCCTGGCGGGCTCGGGCATCGCGGCGCGCGGGCTGGACTTCGGGGTGGAGTTCACCGGCGGGCGGCTGATCGAGTACTCCACCGCCTCCCCCGTCGACCCGGAGCGGGCGCGCTCGGCGCTGGCCGAGGCGGGCTTCCCCCGCGCCGTCGTCCAGAGCTCGGGGGACGGCGATCTCTCGGTGCGCACCGACGAACTGTCCAACGACGAGGCGGCCGAGGTGGCCGAGACGATCGGGGAACTGGGCGGGAGTGCGGAGAAGATCCGCGACGAGCTGATCGGCCCCAGCCTCGGGGACGAGCTGCGCAGAGGTGCCCTGATCGCCCTCGGCGTCGCGCTGGCCGCCCAGATGCTCTATCTGGCGATCCGCTTCCGCTGGACCTTCTCGGTGGGCGCGGTGCTGGCGATGGTCCACGACGTGCTCATCCTCGTCGGGATCTTCGCCTGGCTCGGCAAGCCGGTCGACGGGGTGTTCCTGGCCGCCCTGCTCACCGTGATCGGCTACTCGGTCAACGACTCGGTGGTGGTCTTCGACCGGGTCCGCGAGCTGTGGGCGGCCCGGCGCAGGGCGCCCTTCGCCGAGGTCGCCAACGCCGCCGTCCTCCAGACCGTGCCCCGCACCGTGAACACCGGCATGGGCGCGCTGTTCATCCTGGCCGCGCTCGCCCTGCTCGGCGGCGACACGCTGACCGACTTCGCCGTCGCGCTGCTGATCGGCATCGTCGTGGGCACCTGGTCCTCGGTGTTCACCGCGACGCCGCTGGCCGTCGAACTGGAGGCGCGCAGCAGCGCGCCGCCGCCGAGGCCGGCGCGGAGCAGATCCTCGGCGGCCGCGGGCCGCTTCGCCACGGGGGACGGACGCCGGCCGGGCGACAGCGGCGCCCAGGTCTGAGGTGCCGGGCGCCGGGCCCGCTCTCCCGGGGCACGCCGACGCGCCGCCGCACGCCCGAGGGGGGTGTGCGGCGGCGCGCGGCGCGCACGCGGGGCCGGGCCGGTGCACGGCCGGTGTGCGCAGGTGCCGGACGGGGTCAGGACCGCCCGGCGTCCGAGGCGGGCGACTCCTCGAAGTCGACCTTCCCTATGTGGCGGTTCAGCGACTTCATCAGCATCCAGACGGCCAGCCCCAGCACCGCGAAGACGAGGAAGCCGAGGACACCGGGCGTCACCTTGTTCTCGTCGAACTCCTTGGCGAGGTCGACGAGGCCGGGGGCCCGGGTGAGGGCGAGAGTGGTAGGGCTCATGGCGTCAATTGTCGCGGATGCCCGCGAAGAGGTCGTCCTCGGGGATGGACGTGTCCACCAGGGACTTCGCCAGCTCGTACTCCTCCGTCGGCCAGACCTCCCTCTGGAGCTCCATCGGGACCCTGAACCAGCCGCCGTCGGGGTCGATCTGGGTGGCGTGGGCGATCAGCGCCTTGTCCCGGACCTCGAAGAAGTCCGCGCAGGGCACGTAGGTGGTCAGCGTGCGCTCGGCACGCTGGAACTCATCCCACCGCTTGAGCCACTCGCCGTAGGGGGACTCCAGGCCGCGCTCCAGCATCGCCTCGTGCAGGGCGAGGGTGCGGGGACGGTTGAAGCCCTGGTTGTAGTAGAGCTTCAGGGGCTGCCAGGGCTCGCCCGCCTCCGGGTACCGGCCGGCCTCGCCCGCGGCGTCGAAGGCCGCCATCGTGATCCGGTGGGTCATGATGTGGTCCGGGTGCGGATAGCCGCCGTTCTCGTCGTAGGTGGTGACCACGTGCGGCCGGAAGGCGCGGATGCTGCGCACCAGCCGCTCGGCGGCCTCCTCCACGTCCTGGAGCGCGAAGCAGCCCTCCGGCAGCGGCGGCAGCGGGTCGCCCTCGGGCAGACCGGAGTCGACGAAGCCCAGCCACTCCTGCTTCACGCCCAGGATCTCGCGGGCCTCGGCCATCTCCCTGGCCCGCACCTCGTGGATGTGCTCCTCGATGTAGGCGTCGCCCTGGAGCTTGGGGTTGAGGATGGAGCCGCGCTCCCCGCCCGTGCAGGTCACGACCAGCACGTCCACCCCCTCGGACACGTACTTCGCCATGGTCGCCGCGCCCTTGCTCGACTCGTCGTCGGGGTGCGCGTGCACGGCCATCAGTCTGAGCTGTTCAGTCAAGGCTCGATCCTCGTTACCTGGTCATGGGAGACGGCTTCTATAGTGACCGAAGCGGCATCCGCTTGTATTCCCGATAGGACCGACAGGACCGGCAGGACATGGCGATGAGTTCGGCTGACCCGGCGCGCGCGAAGCTGCCCCGGGGGCGGTACGGGCGCTCGGCGGACGAGCGCTCGGACCGCCGCCTGAAGGCGGTCGGCGCGGTGCTGGGCGTGGCGTTCCTGGCGCTGATCGCCTGGTTCGGGGTGTCGTACGTCACCGGGACGAAGGTCAGCGGCGAGCTGATCAAGTTCGAGATCGTCTCGGACCGGGAGGTGGCCGTCCACCTGGAGGTCCGCAAGGGCGAGGACGTCACCGGCGTGTGCACCGTCAACACCCTCGCGGCGGACGGCGGGGACGTGGGCCGCGCGGACTTCACCTTCGACGGGCCGCGCGGCCGCATCGACGAGGTCGTCACCGTACGCACCACGAAGCGGGCCACCAGCGCCCAGCTGGTCGGCTGTACGGCGGCCGGCGGAAACTGACGGTCCTCCCCGGGCCCCGAAGGTCCGACCTTCTTCCCTTTTCCGGCGGAATTGTTAGGCTCGTGGTTTCGCCCACCCATGAAGGCGCACCCTTCGGGTAGGGCGTTGCTTTATATCCCGAGAGTACCTACGAGGAGCACCTGTGACCCAGACCAGCGACAACGTCACCTGGCTCACCCAGGAGGCGTACGACCAGCTCAAGGCCGAGCTGGAGTACCTGTCGGGTCCTGCCCGCGTCGAGATCGCCAAGAAGATCGAGGCGGCCCGCGAGGAAGGCGACCTCCGTGAGAACGGCGGCTACCACGCGGCCAAGGAGGAGCAGGGCAAGCAGGAGCTGCGGGTACGCCAGCTCACCCAGCTGCTGGAGAACGCCAAGGTCGGCGAGGCTCCGGCGGACGACGGCGTGGTCGAGCCCGGCATGGTGGTCACCGTCGCCTTCGACGGTGACGAGGACGACACGATCACCTTCCTCCTCGCCTCCCGCGAGTACGCCAGCTCGGACATCGAGACCTACTCCCCGCAGTCCCCGCTGGGCCGGGGTGTGAACGGCAAGAAGGTCGGCGACGACGCCGAGTACGAGCTGCCCAACGGCAAGATGGCCTCGGTGCGGGTCCTGAACGCCAAGCCGTACCAGGGCTGAGCCCCGCGAGGGGCGGACGACGCGGCCCCCGGCCGCCACGGATCCTTTCCGTGGCGGCCGGGGGCCGCTTCGCCGTGCTCACGGTCGTGCCCGCGACCGTGAGCACGGCCGTGGGCACGGCGCGCCGGTCAGGCCGCCGAGCGGTACTTGCGCACCGCCAGGGTGCGGAAGACCGCGATGATCAGCACCGACCACAGCAGCGAGGCCAGTACCGGGTTCTGCATGGGCCAGGCGTCGGGCGCCTGGTAGCCGGGCGGGAGATTGCCGAACAGCTCGCGGGCCGCCAGTACGGTCGCGCTGAACGGGTTCCACTCGGCGACGTGCTGCAGGAACGACGGCATGTTCTCCGAGGGCACGAAGGCGATCGAGATGAAGGTCAGCGGGAACAGCCAGATCAGCCCGCCGGAGGTCGCCGCCTCCGGAGTGCGCACCGACAGGCCGATCAGCGCGCCGATCCAGGTGAAGGCGTAGCCCAGCAGGAGCAGCAGACAGAAGCCCGCCAGCGCCTTGAGGACGCCCTCGTGGGCCCGCCACCCGACGATCGCCGCCACGACGGCCAGCACCACCAGTGTCAGCGCGGTCTGGACGAGGTCGGCCAGGGTGCGGCCGGTCAGGACCGCGCCGCGCGCCATCGGCAGGGAGCGGAAGCGGTCGACGAGGCCCTTGTGCATGTCCTCGGCGATGCCCGCGCCCGCGCCGGCCGTGGCGAAGGTGACGGTCTGGGCGAAGATGCCCGCCATGAGGAACTCGCGGTAGGCGGCTGCGTCCACACCGGCGCCGGGGATGCTGATCGAGCCGCCGAAGACGTAGCTGAACAGCACCACGAACATGACCGGCTGGATGAGGCCGAAGATCACCATCTCCGGGATGCGCATCATCCGCAGCAGGTTGCGCTTGGCGATGGTCAGCGAGTCCGTCAGGGACTGCCCGATGCCGCCGCCCGAGCGGGGCGCGCGGGTGGTGGACGTGGAACCGGTGGTGGTGCTCACTTGGCGTTCTCCTTCCGGCCCGCGGCCTTCGCGGCGGACCCGGTGCCCCTGCCGTCCCCGTCCGGGCCGGCCCCGGCCTCCTCGGCGTCCTGCGCCGCGTGGCCGGTCAGCGAGATGAACACGTCGTCGAGGGTCGGGCGGCGCAGGCCCACGTCGTCGAGCTCCACGCCGCGGGCGTCCAGCTCCCGGATGGCCTCGGCCAGGAGCTTGGCGCCGCCGACGACCGGGACGGTCAGCCTGCGGGTGTGCTCCTCCACCGCGACCGCGCCCCTGCCCAGGCCCCGCAGGACCTCTTCGGCGGTGCGGATGTCGCCGCGCTCGTGCACGACGACCTCGATGCGCTCGCCGCCGATGCGGGCCTTGAGCTCGTCGGAGGTGCCGCGGGCGATGACGCGGCCGTGGTCGACCACGGCGATGTCGTGGGCGAGCCGGTCGGCCTCCTCCAGGTACTGGGTGGTCAGCAGCAGCGTGGTGCCGCCGGCGACCAGTTCCTCGATGACCTCCCACAGCGCCTGGCGGTTGCGCGGGTCCAGGCCGGTGGTCGGCTCGTCCATGAACATCACGGGCGGGCTGACGACCAGCGCGGCGGCGAGGTCGAGCCGGCGGCGCATGCCGCCGGAGTACGTCTTGGCGGTCCGGTCGGCGGCGTCGGCGAGGTTGAACCGCTCCAGCAGCTCGGTGGCCCGCCGCTTGGCGTCGCGTGCGGACATCTGGTAGAGGCGAGCGACCATCTGGAGGTTCTCACGGCCGGTCAGATACTCGTCGACGGCGGCGAACTGCCCGGACAGACCGATGGAGCGGCGCACCTCCTGGGGCTGCTTGAGCACGTCGATGCCCGCCACGACCGCGCGGCCGCTGTCGGGCCGCAGCAGTGTGGTCAGCACTCGTACGGTGGTGGTCTTCCCCGCTCCGTTGGGCCCGAGCAGGCCCAGCACGGTGCCTTCGGGGACGTCGAGGTCGACACCGTCCAGAGCCCTGACGTCGCCGAAGGTCTTGACCAGCCCCTCGGCGTGGATGGCACCTGGCATGGAGGTCTCCCATGGGTGTGGGTGGTCGGAAAAGGATGGGAACGCTGGGAACCGCGGAGAGCAGCCGCTCCGCACCGAATGCGACGGCGCGTGCGGATGCGCGTGGACACACCGCGGGCGCGGTGCGGGTCAGCACTATGCAGCAACGCGATATATCGCGTCAAACGATTTACGGCGTGTCCCGCGGACGCGTTCCGGCAGTGCCCCCCATCGGCGCCCCACCGGCGCGGCGTGCCCGGGGCGACCCGCTCCGCGCCGCCCCGCGCGGCCGCCCCCGTACGCCTCAGCCCGTCACCGTGTAGCCGGCCCTGACCAGCGACGCCTTCACCTCGGCACAGTGCTGCGGACCCTTGGTCTCCAGATGCAGATCCACCTCCACCTCCGTCAGCCCGAGCCGGGGGTCGGTCCGCACATGGCTGACGTCCAGGACGTTGGCGTCCGCCACCGACAGCTCCGCCAGGAGCGCCGCCAGAGCCCCCGGACGGTCGGTCAGCCGCAGCCGCAGCGACAGATAGCGGCCCGCCGCCGCCATGCCGTGCCGCAGGGTGCGCTGCAGCACCAGGGGATCGACGTTGCCGCCGGAGAGCACGGCCACCACCGGCCCCTCGAAGGCCTCCGGAGCGGACAGCAGCGCCGCCACCGGGCTGGCGCCGGCCGGCTCGACGACGAGCTTGGCCCGCTCCAGGCAGAGCAGCAGAGCGCTGGAGATCGCGTCCTCGCTCACGGTGCGGACCTCGTCGACCATCCTGCCGATGATCTCGAACGGCACGTCCCCGGGCCGCCCGACCATGATCCCGTCGGCCATCGTCGAGACCGACTCCAAGGTCACCGGATGCCCGGCGGCCAGCGAGGGCGGGTAGGCGGCGGCCCCCTCGGCCTGCACCCCGACCACGCGCACGTCCGGCCGCAGCGACTTCACCGCCAGCGCCACCCCGGCCGCCAGCCCGCCGCCGCCGATGCCGACGACGACCGTGCGGACCTCCGGGCACTGCTCCAGGATCTCCAGCCCGACCGTGCCCTGGCCGGCGACGATGTCGGGGTGGTCGAAGGGGTGGATGAAGACCGCGCCGCTCTCGGCCGCGTACTCCTGCGCCGCCCGCAGCGTCTCGTCCACCACCTGCCCGTGCAACCGCACCCGGGCGCCGTAGTCACGGGTCGCCGCCACCTTCGGCAGCGCCGCGCCCACCGGCATGAAGACCGTTGAGCGCACCCCCAGCAGGGACGCCGCCAGGGCGACGCCCTGGGCGTGGTTGCCCGCGGAGGCCGCGACGACCCCGCGGGCGCGCTCCTCGGCGGACATCGCGGCTATCCGCACATAGGCGCCGCGGACCTTGAACGAACCGGTGCGCTGGAGGTTCTCGCACTTGAGGTGGACGGGGGAGCCGACCAGTTCGCCGAGGTGGCGGCTGCCCTCCAGCGCGGTCGTCCGGGCCACGCCGGAGAGGGTCTTCTGGGCGGCGCGTACATCGTCGAGGGTGAGTGCCGGCGCGTCGTCGCGGCCGGTGTGCTGGACAGTGCTGGCGACCATGCCGCCAGTCTGGCAGCCCGGCCCGCGGGAGGCTTGCGGGGACCCGGCCGGCTCCCGAGCCCCGCGGAGCCCGGGCGGGCGCCGCGCACCGCTTCCCGCTGCGGGAGCCTTTCATTCGTACGCTGCCGGTACGGGGCGGGCCCGGGACGCGTACTCTGTGGCACACCCTCAGCCCGTCGTACCCCGTATTCACGAAGAAGCGAGTACCCGGCCATGCCCACGCACCCGGACATGACGACCGCACACCCCCACGACGAAACGAGCGAAGAGAGCGTGCAGGCCAGCATGCCCCCCACAGCAGGCCGCCCGGACCCCGACCAGGACCGGACCGGCTCCGCACCCCTTCTCGACCTCGACGCCCTGCAGCACCAGGTGGCCCTCTTCGCGCGCCGCGCGGAGCAGACCCGGCTCGGCGGCGTCGGACAGGCCCGCAACTCCATGGACCGCGCCGCCTACCTGCTGCTCAACCGGCTGGACCGGGACGGACCCACGGGCGTCAAGGCGCTCGCCGCGGGCATGGGGATCGACTCCTCGACCGTGACCCGCCAGGTGGCCCCGCTGGTGGAGTCCGGTCTGGTCAAACGCACCTCCCACCCCGACGACGGCCGCGCCGTGGTCCTCCAGCTCTCCCCGCGCGGCGTCGCGCGGCTGGAGCAGGTGCGCGCCTCGCGGCGCGAGCTGATGGAACTGCTGACACGGGACTGGGACGAGGAGGAGCGGACGGTCTTCTGCGAACTGCTCACCCGCTTCAACCAGGCCCTCTCCGACTTCCAGGCGGAGGGTTCCTGACCCTCTGCGCGGCCCCTTCGCGAAGGCCCGCGGAAGCCCGCGGAGGCCCGCGGAGGCCCGCCCCCGATCAAGGCGCAAGGCGTCCGGGAGGCGGGCCCCGCGGCGCGGCTGTGAGGCGGCGTTTGCCCCTCCGGGGCGCACAGGGGGCAGGATGGGGACATGGCCAACCGACTCGCCGCCGAGACGTCCCCCTACCTCCTCCAGCACGCGGACAACCCCGTCGACTGGTGGCCCTGGTCGCCGGAGGCGTTCGAGGAGGCGCGGCGACGGGACGTCCCGGTGCTGCTCAGCGTCGGTTACAGCTCGTGCCACTGGTGCCACGTGATGGCCGAGGAGTCCTTCGAGGACGAGGCCGCCGCCGAGTACCTCAACGCCCACTACGTGTCCGTCAAGGTGGACCGCGAGGAGCGCCCGGACGTCGACGCCGTCTACATGGAGGCGGTCCAGGCCGCCACCGGGCAGGGCGGCTGGCCCATGACCGTCTTCCTGACGCCGGAGGGCGAACCGTTCTACTTCGGCACCTACTTCCCGCCCGAGCCCCGGCACGGGATGCCCTCCTTCCGCCAGGTGCTGGAAGGGGTGCGCGCCGCCTGGACCGACCGGCGCGAGGAGGTCGCCGAGGTGGCCGGGCGGATCGTGGCGGACCTGGCGGGGCGGAGCATCGGCTACGGCGGCGGGGACGCCCCGCACCCGCCCCGGCCGGAGGAGGTGGGCTCGGCACTGCTCGCACTGACCCGCGAGTTCGACGCGCGGCACGGCGGCTTCGGCGGCGCCCCGAAGTTCCCGCCGTCGATGGTGCTGGAGTTCCTGCTGCGCCACCACGCCCGCACCGGCTCCGAGGGCGCGCTGCAGATGGTGGAGGCGACCTGCGAGGCGATGGCGCGCGGCGGCCTCTACGACCAGCTCGGCGGCGGCTTCGCCCGCTACTCGGTGGACGCCGCCTGGACGGTGCCCCACTTCGAGAAGATGCTGTACGACAACGCGCTGCTGTGCCGGGTGTACGCGCACCTGTGGCGCGCCACCGGCAGCGAGCGGGCGCGGCGGGTCGCGCTGGGGACGGCCGACTTCATGGTCCGCGAACTGCGCACCCCCCAGGGTGCCTTCGCCTCCGCGCTGGACGCCGACAGCGACGACGGCACCGGGCGGCACCGGGAGGGCGCGTACTACGTCTGGACGCCCGCCGAGCTGCGCGAGGTCCTCGGAGAGGAGGACGCGGAGCTGGCCGCCGCCCACTTCGGGGTGACCGAGGAGGGCACCTTCGAGGAGGGGGCCTCCGTCCTCCGGCTCCCGGACACCGACGGTCCCGCGGACGCCGGGCGGATCGAGTCGGTGCGCCGCAGGCTGCTGGACGCCCGCTCCGCGCGGCCGCGCCCCGGCCGGGACGACAAGGCCGTCGCCGCCTGGAACGGGCTGGCGATCGCCGCGCTCGCGGAGACCGGCGCCTACTTCGACCGCCCCGATCTGGTGGAGGCGGCCACCGCCGCCGCCGATCTGCTGGTCGCCGTCCACCTCGATGCGGGCGGGCGGCTGGCGCGCACCTCCCGCGACGGCGCCGCGGGCTCCGGCGCCGGGGTGCTGGAGGACTACGGCGACGTGGCCGAGGGTTTCCTCGCCCTGTACTCGGTGACCGGCGAGAGCTGCTGGCTGGAGCTGGCCGGCACCCTGCTGGAGACCGTGCTGAGGCGCTTCACCGCCGACGACGGCACTCTGTACGACACCGCCGACGACGCCGAGCGGCTCATCCGCCGCCCCCAGGACCCCACCGACAACGCCGCGCCCTCCGGCTGGACGGCCGCCGCCGCGGCCCTGCTGTCGTACGCCGCCCACACCGGCTCCTCCCGCCACCGGGAGGCCGCCGAGCGGGCGCTGGGCGTGGTGACGGCGCTGGCCCCGCGTGTGCCGCGCTTCATCGGCTGGGGGCTGGCCGCCGCCGAGGCGGCGCTGGACGGGCCGCGCGAGATCGCGGTGGTCGGCCCGGCGGGCGATCCGGCCACCGCCGTGCTGCACCGCACGGCCCTGCTGGCCACCGCGCCCGGCGCGGTGGTGGCCCTCGGCGAGCCGTCGGCGGACGGCGGCCGGGGCGCGGGAGGCGGCGCGGACGGCGGGGCGGGCGGTGGCGCGGACGGCGGGGCGGGCGGTGGCGCGGACGAGGAGACGCCCGCGCTGCTGCGCGACCGGCCGCTGCTGGACGGCCGCCCGGCCGCGTACGTCTGCCGGCACTTCGCGTGCGACGCCCCCACGGCCGATCCGGAGCGGCTGGCGCGGACGGTGGGCGCGTCCGCCGGAGCGTGAGGCGGTGCGGGCGGCGGCCCCCTTCCCGCCGTCCGCACACCGCCCGCACACCACCCGTACAGCCCCCGCGCGCCGCCCGTGCGTCACCCACGTGGGGAAAAACACGGAGCGCCCGGCACGGGGTGTCCGTACAGTGGCGGTCATGCAGGTGATCCAGTCGACGAAACTCGCCAATGTCTGCTACGAGATCCGGGGCCCGGTTCTCGAGGAGGCCATGCGGCTGGAGGCGGCGGGTCACCGCATCCTCAAGCTCAACACCGGCAATCCCGCGCCCTTCGGCTTCGAGTGCCCGCCGGAAATCCTCGAGGACATGCTGCGCAACGTCGGGTCGGCGCACGGCTACGGCGACGCCAAGGGGCTGCTGGCGGCCCGGCGCGCGGTGATGCAGTACTACCAGACCAAGGGCATCGAGCTGGACGTCGAGGACGTCTACATCGGCAACGGCGCCTCCGAGCTGATCCAGATGTCGATGCAGGCGCTGCTGGACGACGGCGACGAGGTGCTCGTGCCGGCGCCGGACTACCCGCTGTGGACGGCCTCGGTCTCGCTGTCGGGCGGCACCGCCGTGCACTACCGCTGCGACGAGCAGTCCGACTGGATGCCGGACCTCGCCGACATCGAGAGCAAGGTGACCGACCGCACCAAGGCGATCGTCGTCATCAACCCCAACAACCCCACCGGCGCCGTCTACGGCGAAGAGGTGCTGCGCGGCCTGACGGACATCGCCCGCCGCCACGGCCTGATCGTCTACTCCGACGAGATCTACGACAAGATCCTCTACGACGGCGCCACCCACACCCCCACCGCCGCCATCGCCCCCGACCTGCTGACCGTCACCTTCAACGGTCTGTCCAAGTCCTACCGGGTGGCCGGGTACCGCTGCGGGTGGATGGCGGTCTGCGGGCCGAAGACGCACGCCGCCAGCTACATCGAGGGTCTGACGATCCTGGCGAACATGCGGCTGTGCGCCAACATGCCGTCCCAGTACGCGGTGGCCACCGCACTGGGCGGACGGCAGTCGATCAACGATCTGGTGCTGCCGGGCGGGCGGCTGCTGGAACAGCGCGACACCGCGTACGAGCTGCTGACGTCCATCCCGGGCGTGACATGTGTGAAACCCAAGGGGGCGCTGTACCTCTTCCCCCGGCTGGATCCCCAGGTCTACAAGATCAAGGACGACCGGCAGATGGTCCTCGACCTGCTGCGGGCGGAGAAGATCATGGTCGTCCACGGTACGGGTTTCAACTGGCCCGAGCCGGACCACTTCCGCATCGTCACGCTGCCTCCGTCGCAGGATCTGGCGGACGCGGTGCAGCGGATCGGTAAGTTCCTGGACGGCTACGGCCAGTACTGAGGCAGCGCTGAGGGGCTGCCCGCGCCCGGTGGACGGTGCGGGGCGACCGGAGTCCGGACGGGTGAGAAAGGCCTGGCGGGAGCGGGTGAGGACGCCGGGGAGTTTTCTGCACCCGTGACAACTTTAGACAGAGTCCAAGTTAGGATGGACTCCTGCATCAGCCAGGAGGCCATCCCATGTACGAACCGATTCGCACGCCGTCGGTCCACACCATGGCCGATCCGGCCAGGACCGAGGGACTCCTCCCGCGCCGCTCCCGCGAGGAGGAGCTGGACAACAGGCTCGCCGGCCATCTGACCGCGCTGCTGACCGTGACCGACGAGCTCCGCGTCCACACCCCGGACGCGGAGCTGGACGACGCCGCACAGCGGCTCGACGCCCAGGTCACCCGATTGTGCGCGGGGCGCGCCCCGCTGCGGGCCGAGCCGTCCGCCGCCGGGGCCGACGCCTCCCGTGTCGCGGCCCTCCACCAGCGGGCCCACACGCTCGCCGGGCAGGCCCTGGTCGTGGCCACTTCCCGTTCGGACGCGGCGGCCGCCTCCCTGGCCGCCGAGCGGATGGAGGACCACGCCCGGGCACTCGGTCTGGCCGAGGTCGGCTGACCGGCGCCGACCGGAGGACGGGAAGCCCGCCGAGCCCGCGGGCCCCGTCCCGGCATCCTGTGCCGGGACGGGGCCCGCGGGCTCTCGCACGGCGGCTCGGCCGGGCGGCTCGACCGCCCGCCCGGCCGTTCGCCCGCTCAGCCCAGGCGCTCGACCAGGGCGTGGTACTCGTCCCACATCTCCTTCGGGGTGTGGTCGCCGAAGGTGTTCAGGTGCTCGGGAATGAGGGCGGCCTCCTCGCGCCAGACCTTCTCGTCCACCTTCAGCAGGAACTCCAGGTCCGCCTCGGGCAGCGCCAGGCCGTCGGTGTCCAGGGCGCCCTTGGCCGGGACGATGCCGATGGGCGTCTCGGTGCCCTCCGCCTCGCCGTTCAGACGGCCGACGATCCACTTGAGCACCCGGCTGTTCTCGCCGAAGCCCGGCCACACGAACCGGCCGCCGTCATCCTTGCGGAACCAGTTCACGTAGTAGATCCTCGGCAGCTTCGCCGGGTCCGCCTTGGCGCCGACCTCCAGCCAGTGGCCCATGTAGTCGCCCATGTTGTAGCCGCAGAACGGCAGCATGGCGAACGGGTCGCGGCGCAGCTCGCCGACCTTGCCCTCGGCCGCGGCGGTCTTCTCCGAGGCCACGTTGGCGCCCAGGAAGACGCCGTGCTGCCAGTCGAAGGACTCCGTCACCAGCGGCACCGCGCTGGCGCGGCGCCCGCCGAAGAGGATCGCCGAGATCGGCACGCCCCTGGGGTCCTCCCACTCCGGCGCGATGATCGGGCACTGGGAGGCGGGCACGGTGAAGCGGGCGTTGGGGTGCGCGGCCGGGGTGCCGGAGGAGGGCGTCCAGTCGTCGCCCCGCCAGTCGGTCAGACGGGCCGGGGGCTCCTCGGTCATGCCCTCCCACCACACGTCGCCGTCGTCGGTGAGCGCGACGTTGGTGAAGATCGCGTTGCCCCACAGGGTCTTCATCGCGTTGGCGTTGGTGTGCTCGCCGGTGCCGGGCGCCACGCCGAAGAAGCCGGCCTCGGGGTTGATCGCGTAGAGGCGGCCGTCCTCGCCGAAGCGCATCCAGGCGATGTCGTCGCCGATCGTCTCGACCGTCCAGCCCGGGATCGTCGGCTCCAGCATCGCCAGGTTGGTCTTGCCGCAGGCGCTGGGGAAGGCGGCGGCGACGTACTTCGACTCGCCAGCCCGTCGCCCACCACCACCCTTGGACGAGGACCTTCGGTCCGCCCCCTCGTCGGGCGGGGTGAGCTTGAGGATCAGCATGTGCTCGGCGAGCCAGCCCTCGTCGCGCGCCATCACCGAGGCGATGCGCAGCGCGTAGCACTTCTTGCCCAGCAGCGCGTTGCCGCCGTAGCCCGAGCCGTAGGACCAGATCTCACGGGTCTCGGGGAAGTGGGAGATGTACTTGGTGGAGTTGCACGGCCAGGGGACGTCCTCCTGGCCCGGCTCGAGCGGGGCTCCGACGGTGTGGACCGCCC
This sequence comes from Streptomyces mangrovi, assembly GCF_900114215.1. Taxonomy (GTDB): domain Bacteria; phylum Actinomycetota; class Actinomycetes; order Streptomycetales; family Streptomycetaceae; genus Streptomyces; species Streptomyces barkulensis. The sequence goes on from NZ_FOSG01000030.1 coordinate 43,828, forward strand.
TGACGAACGTCCCGTCCTCGCCCAGTTCCTCCAGGACGGCGCTGCCCATGCGGGTCATCGTCCGCATGGAGACGGCCACGTACGCGGAGTCGGTGATCTCCACTCCCAGCGCGGAGAGCGGGGAGCCCAGCGGGCCCATGCAGAAGGGGACGACGTACATCGTCCGGCCGCGCATCGAGCCGCGGAAGACGCCGCCCTCGCCACCGGACCCGGTGAAGACCTCGCGCATCCTCGCGGGGTCCATCCAGTGGTTGGTGGGGCCCGCGTCCTCCTCCTTCTCGGAGCAGATGAAGGTGCGGTCCTCCACGCGCGCCACGTCGGAGGGGTCGGAGGCGGCGTAGTACGAGTTGGGGCGCTTGACCGGGTCGAGTTCGGTGAAGGTGCCCTTGGCGACCAGCTCCTCGCAGAGCCTGTCGTACTCCGCCTCCGAGCCGTCGCACCAGACGACGCGGTCGGGCCGGGTGAGGGCCGCGATCTCGTCGACCCAGGCGGCCAGTTCCTGGTGACGAGTGGGGATGGTGTTGCCGGGAGCCGCAGTACTGCGCGCCACAATCGCTCCAGATGTCGAGGGTTTCGTGCCGGATACCGCACGTGTATCCGTTTTGTTCATCCGTACTTCAGACTCGGCCCCGTGGGGGCTGCGACCCGGATGCTGCGGCGTTGCTCATCCGGTGCCGACCACGCTCATTTGATACTCCGCCTTCGGAGCGATTCTGTCCAGACGGCCGTGTGGTGAGCATGGCCACGCGGCGGTGATACCTACGGTCACGTAGGTACGATGAGACGTATGACCGCCGCAGTGCCCGAATCCCCCAGGACTCTGCCCGCCGACGACCGCGAGGACCGTGACGGCCGTGGGGACCGCGAGGACCATGGGGCCGACAGGTCCGCCCACCCCGTCAAGCCCCGCCTGCGGGGCTGGCTGCACGCCGGGATGTTCCCGGCCGTGCTGGTCTCGGGAATCTTCCTGACCGCCCTGGCGCAGACCCCGCGCGGTCGCCTGGCCTGCGCGGTCTACACACTGACCGCCTGTCTGCTGTTCGGCGTCAGCGCCCTGTACCACCGAGGGAACTGGGGGCCGCGCGCCAACGCGGTGCTCCGCCGCCTCGACCACGCGAACATCTTCCTGATCATCGCGGGCACCTACACGCCCCTGACGATCCTGCTCGTCCCCGGAGGCCGCGGCCAGTTGCTGCTGTGGGGCATCTGGGCCGCCGCCGTCGCCGGCATCGCCTTCCGCGTCTTCTGGGTCGGCGCGCCGCGCTGGCTCTACACCCCCTGCTACATCGCGATGGGCTGGGCCGCGGTGTTCTTCCTGCCCGACTTCCTGCGCGCGGGCGGCGTCGCCGTCCTGGTGTGCGTGGTCGTCGGCGGCCTCCTCTACAGCGTGGGCGGCCTCGTCTACGGCATCAAGCGGCCGAACCCCTCACCGCGCTGGTTCGGCTTCCACGAGGTCTTCCACTCCCTCACCCTGGCCGCCTTCGCCGTCCACTACGTGGGGATCTCCCTGGTGGCCTACAACGCCACCTGACGCGCGGCCCCGTACCCGGCCCCTGACCTCCGGCCCCGGCCGGAGGTCAGGGGCCGCGCCGCACCGAGCGGCCGGCGAGCACACCGGTGCGGCGGCCGTCCTCGACGGCGAACCGGCCGCCGACCAGCACATGCGGAATACCCGGCGGCGGGGTGCGCGGCGCCTCGAACGTCGCCCCCGCCGCCACCGTCTCCGGGTCGAACAGCACCAGATCGGCGTGGTACCCCTCGCGCACCAGCCCCCGGTCCGGCAGCCGCAGCCGGGCGGCCGGCCGCCCGGTCAGATGCGCCACGCACTCCTCCAGCGACAGCACGCCCAGCTCGCGCACATAGCGGCCCAGGTAGTGCGGGAAGGTGCCCCACGCCCGCGGATGGGGCCGGCCGCCGACGAGGATGCCGTCGCTACCGCCGGTGTGGGCCCGGTGCCGCATGATCGCCCGGACGTTCTCCTCGTGCCCGACGTGCTGGAGGACGGTGGTGCCCAGCCGGTCCTGAAGCAGCAGCCGCCGCGCCACCGCGAACGGTTCCTCGCCGCGCCCGGCCGCCGACCGCGCGACCGTGCGGCCCACGTATCCGGCCAGGGCGGCATCCGTCACCCCGGAGACCTCCACGGTGTCCCAGTCCACCGGCACCCCGTGGCAGCCGTCCGAGCCCTCGGTCTCCATGGCGTACCGGATCCGGGCGCAGACGGCCGGGTCCCGCAGCCGGGCCAGGGTCGCCCCGGGACCGCCCTCGGCCGCCCAGCTCGGCAGCAGCGCGGCCAGGGTGGTGCAGCCGGGCAGGTAGGGATAGCTGTCCAGCGTCAGGTCCACGCCCTCGTCCAGGGCCGCGTCCAGCAGGGCCAGCAGCTCGGGGGCGCGGCCGGCGTTGACGGAGAAGTTCACGGTGGCGTGCGCCAGGTGCAGGGCGCATCCCGAGGCGCGGGCGACCTCGATCATCTGCGCGTACGCCGCCAGCGCGCCGGCGCCGTAGGAGCGGTGGTGGGGGCAGTGGTAGCCGCCGTAGGACGCCACCACCCGGCACAGCTCGGTCAGCTCGGAGTCCGGAGCGTACATCCCCGGGGTGTAGGTCAGGCCGGACGACATCCCCACCGCGCCCTGTTCCAGGCCCTCGGCCACCAGGCGCCGCATCCTGCCCAGCTCCCCGTCCGTGGCGGGCCGGTCCTCCCAGCCGACCACCATCGCCCGCACCGTGCCGTGGGGGACGAGATAGGCGGCGTTGACGGCGGTGCCGCGGTCGAGCCGGTCCAGGTACTCCCCGACGGTCCGCCAGTCGAACTCCACGTCCGAGCCGTCCCCGTTCCAGCCGGTGATCGCCTGCCGCACCCGCGCCAGTGTGCGGTCGTCCACCGGCGCGTACGACAGGCCGTCCTGCCCGAGCACCTCCAGCGTCACGCCCTGGGCCACCTTGGCGACATGGGCGGGATCGCGCAGCAGTGCCAGATCGCTGTGGGCGTGCATGTCGATGAAACCGGGCGCGAGGACGAGGCCGTCCGCCTCCAGCACACGCCGTGCGCCGGGGCGCGGCCCGGGGTCCCCCTCGCGGTGGATCACGGCGATCCGGCCGCCGTCGACGCCGACGTCGGCCCGGCGGGCGGGGGTTGGGGTGCCGTCGGCGACGCGCGCGCCGCGCAGGACGAGTTCCACGGCGGACTCCGGTTCTCGGGCTCGGGGGCGGGGACGGGGACGGTGCGGGGGAGTGGGGTGGGAGGGGGATCAGAAGAACGTGCGGACGAAGTCGGTGACGGTGCCGTCGGCCTCGGCGACCGGGATGAGCTGCCACCGGTCGAAGACCGTGCACGGATGCGACAGGCCCAGCGCCACCCAGTCGCCCACCTCCAGCTCCGCGCCCGGCGCGAGGCGTACGAACGCGTGCTGGTCGGCCAGCTTCACCACCTCCATCCCGTCCGCGGCCCGCTCCGCGCCGCCGGCGGCGCGGACGGCCACCGGCTGGGGCAGGCCCAGGTCGTAGGAGGCGTCGCGCTTGCCCGCGTTGAGGAACGCCAGATGCGGCTCGGGCCGGGAGATCACCTGCGCCCACAGCCGGAACGCCGGCAGCAGCGAGCCCTGCCCGGGAACGCGGTTGAACGGGGTCACGCGGTGGTAGTGACCGTCGTCGTGCGAGACGTACGCGCCCGAGCGCAGCAGCTTCAGCACCGGGCGCGACAGCTTCGGCAGCCGCCCGAGGACCTCGGCCACCACGTCGAACCAGGCGCTGCCGCCCGCGCTCACCACGATCTCCTCCTTCGGCCCCAGGGCGGCGAAGCGGCCCGCCGCGTCCAGGGCGGCGGCCAGCGCGACCAGCTCCTCCAGCCAGGCCCTCACCCGCGCGGCGTCGGCGTCCGGCACCTCGCCCTCGTAACCGGCGACACCGACCAGCCGCAGCGAGGCCGCGTCCGTCACCGCCCGCGCCACCCGGGCCGCCTCGTCGGCGGTGCGCACACCGGTACGGCCGCCGGGCACGCCGAGCTCGACGACGACGTCCAGGGGACGCGGGACGGGGGAGGCGTCGCGGGCCGGGGCCGGGGCGGCGGCCAGGGCGGCGTCCATCAGCTCCACGCCGCGCACCGAGTCCACGTAGCAGACGATCACCGCCTCCGGGTCCGCCGCCAGCTCCGCGGCGATCCAGCGCAGCGCGGCGGCGTCCACCACCTCGTTGGCCAGGAAGACCCGCCGCACCCCGAAGGCCCGGCACACGCGCACCTGGGAGGGCACCGCCGCCGTGATGCCCCAGGCGCCGTGGTCGAGCTGGCGCCGGAACAGCCGCGGGGACATCGAGGTCTTGCCGTGCGGGGCGAAGGCGAGGCCGTGCCGGGTGGCGAAGGCGCCCAGCTGCCGCAGATTGTGCTCCAGCGCCCCGGCGGCCAGCGTCAGCACCGGGGTGGTGAAGCCGCCGGTGAACAGCGGGCGCCGCTGGGCCGCCAGCTCGCCCACGGTCAGTCCGGCCGCGTCCGGGGGCAGTCCCTTGAAGCGGTGGTCGACGACCTCGTCGGCGAGACGGGCGACCGGGTCGGCGGGCCCGGGTCCGCCGGTGTGCCGGGGGCGTGCGGCGTGATCGGGGCGTTCGGCGTGCTCGGGGTGCTCGTCGGTCATGGTGAACTCCGGACTCCGGGACGGGCCCCGGGAGAGTAATTGCGATATGTGCAACGCTTATTGCGCATAGTGCTCGTTGCTGTCTAGCATCCCCGCGAACGCCCGGTCAACGGATGGCCGGGACGGAGGCGGAGGAGGGGAGGGACGACCGTGACAGTGCCTCCCGTGCCCCCTGCGACTCCTGCGACTCCTGCGGCTCCTGCCTCCCCCGCGCCCTCCGCACCCGCCGCGGACCGCGGCCCCCGCGCCGGGGCCCCCTTCGACGTGGTCTGCCTGGGGGAGACCATGGCGGCCTTCCGGCCCGCCGGCCCCGGCCGGCTCGCCGACTCCCCGCTCTTCGTCCGCGGCGTCGGCGGCGCCGAGTCCAACACCGCCTGCCTGCTCGCCCGCACCGGGCACCGGGTCCGCTGGATCGGGCGCGTGGGCACGGACGGCTTCGGCGACCACGTACTGGCCGAGATCGCCGCCCACGGCGTGGACGTCTCCGCGGTGCGCCGCGACCCCGACCGCCCCACCGGCGTCTACTTCCGCACCGGTGGCGAGCGCTCCACCACCGGCGAGCGGCCCGCCGACCCGGCCCTGGCCGAGGTGCTCTACCACCGCGCCGGATCGGCCGCCTCGGCGATGTCCCCGGCCACCGTCGACCGCGCCGCCGCCGAATCCGGCCGGGTCCTCCACCTCAGCGGCATCACGGCGGCCCTGTCCGACGGCTGCCGGGCGCTGCTGTACGAGCTGACCGCGCCCCGGCCCGGACGGCCGCTGCTGTCCTTCGACGTCAACTACCGGGTGGGGCTGTGGAAGGGCCGGGATCCGGCCGTCCTGCTCGATCTCGCGCGCCGCTGCGACCTGGTCTTCACCGGCGCGGACGAGGCGCGGGCGGTCTGGGGAGCGGCGGACCCGGCCGCCCTGCGCGAGCTGCTGCCGGAGCCGTCCGTGCTCGTCGTCAAGGACGGCGGCCGGGGCGCGACGGCCCACACCGCGGCGGGCACCTGGCAGGCGCCCGCCCTGTCCGTGGAGACGGCCGACCCCGTCGGCGCCGGAGACGCCTTCGCCGCCGGATTCCTCTCCGCCACCCTGCGCGGACTGCCCCCGCGGGCGCGGCTGCGGCACGGCCATCTGGCCGCCGCCGCCGCGCTCACCTGCCCGGGCGACCTCGCCGAGCCGCCCGGCCGGGCCCTGGCCGACCGGCTGGCCGCGCTCGACGACGAAGCCTGGGGCAGACTGCGGCTCACCCCCGGCTGGACCACACGGAAGGCGTGAGACAGATGAGCCAGACCGTCGACCGGGCGCTGAGCATCCTCCCCCTGCTCGCGCGCGGACCGGCAGGCCTCGAACAGGTCGCCCGGCACCTGGACGTCCACAAGTCCACCGCCCTGCGGCTGCTGCGCACCCTGCACGAGCACGGCATGGTCCACCGCCAGGCCGACCAGCGCTACCGCCTGGGGGCGCGGCTGATCGCGCTGGCCCAGGAGGCCGTGGAGAACATCGACGTGCGCGCCGTCGCCCACCCGTACCTGGCCGAGCTGAACGAGGCGTGCGGCCACACCGTCCACCTGGCGGTGCGGCAGGAGGACGAGGTCCTCTACATCGACAAGGTCGAGAGCCGCTACCCGGTGCGGATGTACTCGCGCATCGGCAGACCGGTGGCGGTCACCGTCGCCGCGGTCGCCAAGGTCATCCTCGCCGACCTGCCCGAGGCCGAACGGCGCGCGCTCGCCGAACGCCTGGACTACCCCCGCCACACCCCCCGCTCCACACCCGGACCGGACGCCTTCCTGAAGGAACTGGCCCGGGTGCGCGAGCAGGGCTGGGCCACCGACCTCGGCGGCCACGAGGAGACGGTCAACTGCGTCGCCGCCCCCGTGCGCGGCGCGGACGGCCGGGTCGCGGCCGCGCTGTCGGTCTCCGCGCCCGCCGCCGTCGCGGGCTCGGACGAGCTCATGCGGCTGCTGCCCCTGGTGCGGCGTACGGCGGACGCCGTCAGCGCCGAGTACTCGGGCAGGCCGCCCGCCTCCTGAGCCCCGCGGAACCCCGCGGAACCCCGTGAAGCCAGCCCCATCCGGAAGGAAGACCGTGAGCGACACCCCCGCGAAGACCCCCGCCGAGACCCCCGCCAAGACCGCGTTCACCCCGCCGTCCCACACCGCCCCGCCCGCCCGCTTCTCGCACGGCGTACGCAAGGGCAACATCCTCCAAGTGGCCGGACAGGTCGGCTTCCTGCCCGCCGTCCCCGGGCAGCCGCCCACCCCGGCGGGGCCGGGCCTGCGCGAGCAGACCCTCCGGACCCTCGCCAACGTGGAGGCGGTCCTGAAAGAGGGCGGCGCGAGTTGGGAGGATGTGGTGATGGTCCGCGTCTACCTCACCGACACCGGCCACTTCGCCGAGTTCAACGAGATCTACGACGAGTACCTCGCCGGCACGGCGGGCCTCACCGGCCCCCCGGCGGCGCGGACGACCGTCTACGTCGGCCTGCCCGCCGGGCTGCTGGTCGAGATCGACGCCATGGCCGTCCTGGACTGACGCCCGGGTGACGCCGGGGGCTCGTCCGTGCGCCCGTGCGCCCGCGCGTGCCGGTACGCCCTCTTGTGCGGTCCGGCGGTGCGCTGTTGTATGCGCCACGCCGGTTGCGGGGACGAGAGCGGAGGGCGCACATGGCCAGTACGGGCGAGAAGGGCGCGGCGGACGGGGCGGAACGGCCCGGGAGCGGGACGAAGGCCGCCGCGGAGAGCGCCGCGGCCCCTCCCGAACGGAAGGCGAGCTGGCGGCTGGTCGGCCCCGGCATCGTGGTGGCGGCCACCGGCGTCGGCGCCGGAGACCTGGTGGCCACCCTCGCGGCCGGCAGCAGGTTCGGCTACACCCTGCTGTGGGCGGCCGTCGTCGGCTGCCTGGTGAAGATCGCACTGGCGGAGGCGACCGGCCGCTGGCACCTGGCCACCGGCCGGACGATCTTCGACGGCTGGCGCAGCCTGGGCGCGTGGACCACCGTCTACTTCGCGGTCTACGTCACGGTGTGGGGCTTCGTCTACGGCGCCGCCGCCATGTCCTCCAGCGCGCTGCCGCTGGTCGCGCTCTTCCCCGGCCTCCTGGAACTGAAGACATGGGCGATCCTGTGCGGGCTGGCGGGCCTGGCGTTCGTCTGGTTCAACCGCTACGCGATCGTCGAGAAGATCATGATGGTCTTCGTCGGTGTGATGTTCGTGGTCGTCGTCTATGTGGCGGTCCGTGTCACCCCGCACCTCGGCGACGCCGCGGCCGGGCTGCTGCCCGTGCTGCCGGACGGCTCGCTGCTCTACACCCTCGGCCTGGTCGGCGGCGTCGGCGGGACGATCACCATGGCCGCGTACGGCTACTGGGTCAACGCCAAGGGCTGGACCGACAGCGGCTGGATGCGGATGATGCGCCTGGACAACCGGGTCGCGTACCTGACCACCGGCGTCTTCGTGGTGGCGATGCTGATCGTCGGCGCCGAGCTGCTGCACGCCGCCGGCACCGCCGTAGGCTCCGGCGACCAGGGGCTGCTGGACCTGGGCCGGATCCTGGAGGAACGCTTCGGGGCCGTCACCGCCAAGCTCTTCCTGATCGGCTTCCTCGCCGCCTCCTTCTCCTCCCTCGTGGGCGTCTGGCACGGTGTCAGCCTGCTGTTCGCCGACTTCGTGGAGCGTACGCGCGCGGCGCGGGCGCAGGGCACCGGCGGCGAGCCCCCCGCCTTGGAGGTCGCGCGCGGGCGGCGCGAGCGCTCCCGGCCGTTCCGCGGCTACCTGCTGTGGCTGACGTTCCCGCCGATGGGGCTGCTGTGGCTGGACAAGCCCTTCGGACTGGTCATCGCCTACGGCGTGCTGGGCGCCTTCTTCATGCCCTTCCTCGCCGGGACGCTGCTGTGGCTGCTCAACTCCGGCCGCACTCCGCGCCAGTGGCGCAACGGGCCGCTGAGCAACGCGATGCTGGCGGCTGCCGGCCTGCTCTTCGTCGTGCTGTGCGTCCAGCAGGTGCGCGAACTGCCCTGGTGACCCGGTGACCCGGTGACCCGGTGACCCGGGCGTTCGTGCGGGAACGGCAAGGGGCCCGGTCCGCGGTGTGCGGTGGACGCGGACCGGGCCCCTTACCTCTCACCTATTACCTCTCGTCGTACCGGTGTTCCGCCGCCGGTGTTACGGCAGCGCGTGGACGTGCGGGCCGACGGTGTTCGACCACCGGTCGCCGTTGAGCGCGTCCCAGTTGGTGGACCAGGTCATCGCGCCGCGGATGCCCGGATAGGTCCGCGCGGGCTTGAACGAGCCGCAGTTCGTCCCCCTGGCCAGGCAGTCCAGGGCGGCGTTCACCACGGAGGGGTCCACGTAGCCGGAGCCCGCGCCGCGTGTGGAGGCGGGGGTGCCCAGCCCGACCTGGGAGGGGTCGAGGCCGCCCTCGAGCTGGATGCAGGCGAGCGCGGTGAGGAAGTCCACCGAGCCCTGCGAGTACACCTTGTTGTCGCAGCCCAGCATCGAACCGCTGTTGTAGTACTGCATGTTGACGACCGTGAGGATGTCCTTCACGTTCAGCGCCAGCTTGAAGTACTCGGTGGAGGTGGACTGCATGTCGATGGTCTGCGGGGCCATCGTGAGCACCATGGAGGGTCCGGCCTTCGCCGACAGCGAGCGCAGGGCCTGCGTCAGCCAGGTGGAGTTGATGCCGTGCTCCAGGTCGATGTCCACGCCGTCGAAGCCGTACTCCCGCATCAGCCGGTGGGCGCTGTCGGCGAAGCGCGCGGCGGAGGCGGAGTCGTTGACGATGACGTTGCCCTTCTCGCCGCCCACCGAGACGATCACCTTCTTGCCACCCGCCTGCTTGGCGGCGATGTCGTCCTTGAACTCCTGGACGGAGGAGTAGCCGAGCGCCGGGTCGAGGTTGAAGGTGATCTCACCGGTGTTGGCCGTGGAGTCGGCGAAGGAGACGGCGATGATGTCGTACTGGTCCTGCACCTCGCGCAGCTTCTGCACCCGCGCGCCGTTGTCGAAGTTCTGCCAGTAGCCGGTCAGGGCGTGCTTGGGGACGCCGGTGTCCGGGCCGCCGCCGTCGCCGGTCCGGTCGGTGGTGGCGGTGACGGGGGCGGACTTGGCCGACTCGCCCGCGCCGTTGACGGCGCTGACGCGGAACTCGTAGGAGGTGGCGGCCGCCAGTCCGGTGACGGTCGCCGAGGTGCCCTGCACCGACAGCGCCTTGGTCCCGTCCTGGTAGACGGTGTAGCCGGTGGCGCCGTCGACGGCGTTCCAGTTCAGGGTGACCGAGGAGGAGGTGGTCGCGCCGACGGCCGGTG
>NZ_FOSG01000031.1 GCF_900114215.1 Streptomyces mangrovi
GGCACGGTGCTGGTGACCGGTGGGACGGGGACGCTGGGGGGTGTGGTGGCGCGGCATCTGGTGGTGGTGCATGGGGTGCGGCGTCTGTTGCTGGTCAGTCGTCGGGGTCGGGAGGCTGCGGGGGCGGGCGAGTTGGTGGCGGAGTTGGGCCGGTTGGGGGCGGAGGTGGAGGTGGCCGCCTGTGATGTCGCCGATCGGGGGGCGGTGGCCGGGTTGCTGGCCGGGCGTTCGTTGTCGGCGGTGGTGCATACCGCCGGGGTGTTGGCGGATGCGACGGTGGAGTCGTTGACGGTCGGGCAGGTGGAGGGGGTGTTGCGGCCGAAGGTGGATGCGGCGTGGCATCTGCATGAGTTGACGCGGGGGATGGGTCTGTCGGCGTTCGTGTTGTTCTCGTCGGTGGCGGGGACGTTGGGGACGGCGGGGCAGGCGAATTATGCGGCGGCGAACGCGTTTTTGGACGCGTTGGCGGTGCGGCGTCGGGCGGAGGGTCTGCCGGCGGTGTCGTTGGCGTGGGGGTTGTGGGGGCAGAGCAGTGGGATGACCGGTGAACTGTCGGAGGTGGACCGGGCCCGTATGAGCCGCACCGGGATCCTGCCCATGCGGGCCGAGCAGGCGCTGGCACTGCTCGACTCCGCCCTCGCCCTGCCCTCCCCGCAGCTGGCGCCCGCCCTCTTCGACTCCGGGGCGCTGCGGGACCGGGCGGTCTCCGGCATGCTGCAGCCGATGCTGGCCGGTCTGCTGCCGGTGTCCGGTGGAACGAGGGCGGCGGACGAGACGAACGAGACGGACGAGACGGACGGTGACGGCGGAACCGCCGGTCCCGCCGTCACCGGCCCGCCGGACCCGCAGGAGGTGCTGTCCCTGGTCGTCGGCCACGTCGCGGAGGTCCTCGGCCACGACTCGCCGGAGGAGGTCGCCGTCGACGAGGAGCTGATGGACCTCGGCGTGGACTCGCTGATGGCGGTCGAGCTGCGCAACCGGCTCAACGCCGCGACCGGTCTGAGTCTGCCCGGCTCGCTGATGTTCGACTTCCCCACGGTCGAGGCGCTGGCCGGGTACCTGGCGGAGGAACTGGCGGCCGGGGGGTCCGGACCGAGGGAGGACTGAGCCGGAACGGGACAGGGCCCGACGCCCCGCCGTCGCGGAGCGCCGGACCCTGTCACCGGTCCACCGGTCTCACCCGGGGGCGGGGACGGCCGGGTGCTCCCGGCCCGCTCCCGGCGACAGCTCGCGATGCGCGCCGAGCCGGGGCGCGTCCCCGGCGGGTGTGAGGACGGTCAGCTTGGCGCGGGAGCCGGAGGCCTCCCGGTAGAGCAGTTCCACGGTCCGCACGGCGACGGCACCGCGGCCGGGGCGGTGCATGAGGTACGCGGCGCTCTGCGGGCCGGTGACCTGGTGCTCCTCCCACCACCGGCGGAAGAGCGGGCTATCCTCGGACAGTTGCCTGACGATCTCGGTGACGCGCGGGGACTCGTAGCAGTACACCACCTCCGCGCGGAAGCGGGCCACGAGGTGCCGGGCCTGGGCCGCCCAGTCGACGAAGCGTTCGCGTGCCGCCTCGTCGGTCATCATCCACATCAGGATGTTGCGCCGATTCCCCGGAAGGCTACCGAAGTCGGTCAGCCATTCGGCGGCGGCCGGATTCCAGCTGAGCAGATCGCCGGAATAGGAGCAGAGATAGGAGGGAATGGGGTTTATGGAGAAAGTGACATCGTCCAGGAGGGCCTGGAATTCGGGCAGTCGCTCCAACCCCGGTTCTTCGCCGGTCTTCTCGCGTGATAAATTGTGCAGGTACTGGCGCTCGTAGGTATTGAGCCCCAGGACGCTGGCCAGGTTGTCGAGGACCTCGGGTGAGGGTGAGATGTCCCGGGCCTGTTCCAGATAGGTGTACCAAGTGGGACTGACGCCCGCCAGTACGGCGACCTCCTCACGGCGCAACCCCGGTGTCCTGCGCCGCACTCCCCCCGGTAACCCGACGTCAACCGGCATGACCTTCTCGCGTCGCTTGCGTAGGAAGTGTGCGCGTTCACGTCTGCGATGATCATCGACCGACACCTGCTTCCCCCTTAGCATCTGCCCATCAGTTGTCTCGCCAGTTAACCACAACGGTCGAACACCCGCACGGGGATGACCGCGGCGTGGGAGATGTTTAATCCCGTACCTCGTGTGCGCTCTGAGCGAACGATGCGCAGACCTGACTGGGGAAGTTTCGGCGTGCGTGCTACGGTCCTCAAAAGTACTGTACGGCAAGCGAGTTGGCGGCTTCCGGTCCAACCGAGCGCCTCCCGCCGCCCGCGAAACCAACTGGGGGTTCAGTGACTTATCGCAGGGATGCTCTGGAGTCGGACCCGGCGGCGAATTACTTACGAGCCGACGCCGGCTCCGCACCCGGATGGGGAATCGGAGACCAGGTATACGGCAGGCTCCTGAAGGACCGAATCATCTTCCTCGGTCAGCAGGTCGACGACGATATCGCGAACAAGATCACAGCTCAGCTGCTGATGCTCGCCGCCGATTCCGAGGAGGACATCTACCTCTACATCAATTCGCCCGGCGGTTCCGTCACCGCGGGCATGGCCGTCTACGACACGATGCAGTACATCAAGAACGACGTCGTGACGATCGCCATGGGATTCTGTGCCTCCATGGGGCAGTTCCTCCTCACCACCGGCACGCCGGGCAAGCGGTTCGCGCTGCCGCACACGAAGATCCTGATGCACCAGCCCTCGGCCGGCCTGGCGGGCTCCGCCAGTGACATCAAGATCTACGCGGAGCATCTGCTGAGGACGAAGAAGGAGATGGCCGAGCTCATCGCCCAGCACTCCGGCCAGGAGGTCGAGAAGATCGCGAAGGACTCCGATCGCGACCGCTGGTTCACCGCGCAGCAGGCCAAGGAGTACGGCCTCATCGACGAGGTGATGGGGTCGACCGCGGGCATGCCCGGCGGCGGGGGCACCGCAGCGCACTGACACAGGCGCGGGAGGGGCGGAGCTCTGGGGGCCGGGCTCCTCCCGTGTCCGTGCCCCGGCCCCAGAGCTCCGCCCCTCCCGCGGAACGCCGCGCACCCCATCGCCCAGCCCCGGAGGACAAGGCACCATGGCAGCTCCCAGCACGCCGCAGGCCCGCTACGTGGTCCCGCGCTTCGTCGAGCGCACCACGAACGGCACCCGCGAGTACGACCCCTACAACAAGCTCTTCGAGGAGCGCATCGTCTTCCTCGGGTCCGAGGTGGACGACGTGTCGGCGAACGACATCATGGCCCAGCTGCTGTGCCTGGAGTCGGCCGACCCGGACCGGGACATATCCCTCTACATCAACTCCCCCGGCGGCTCGCTGACCTCGCTCACGGCGATCTACGACACGATGCGGTTCGTCAAGCCGGACATCCAGACCGTCTGCATGGGCCAGGCGGCCTCCGCCGCGGCCGTGCTGCTGGCCGCCGGCACCCCCGGCAAGCGCATGGCGCTGCCCAACGCCAGGGTCCTGCTGCACCAGCCGTACAGCCAGGGGCAGCAGGGGCAGGTCTCCGACCTGGAGATCCAGGCCCGCGAGATCCAGCGAGTCCGCGACCAGCTCGAGGAGATCCTCGCCCTCCACACCGGGCGGGACGTGGCGCAGGTGCACGAGGACATCGACCGCGACCACGTCATGACGGCCCCGGAGGCGCTGGAGTACGGCCTGATAGACCAGGTGATCGGATCCCGTGCCGCCTCGAGCGCGACGGGGAGTGCCGGCAGTCGTGTCTGAGTCCACCGTCGACGAGGCGGGCACCGCGGGAGAGGCCGGCGGCCCCGCGCCGAGCCCTGCCGCGTCCGCCCGCCGCTGGCTGGTCCTGGCCGTCATCGGACTGGCACAGCTGATGGTCATCCTCGACGTGACCATCGTCAACATCGCACTGCCCTCGGCGCAGCAGGACCTGGGCTTCTCCGACGACAACCGCCAGTGGGTCATCACCGCCTACTCGCTGGCCTTCGGCAGCCTGCTGCTCATCGGCGGCCGTGTCGGCGACCTGTTCGGTCACAAGGCCACGTTCGTGATCGGCCTGTCCGGGTTCGGCCTCGCCTCCGCGGTGGGAGGAGCCGCCGACAGCCTGGAGGTGCTGGTGGCCGCCCGGGCGCTGCAGGGAGTCTTCGGCGCGCTCGTCGCCCCGGCCTGCCTGGCCCTGCTCAACATCACCTTCACCGATCCCAGGGAGCGGGCCAGGGCCTTCGGCGTCTACGGCGCCATCACCGGAGCCGGCGCGGCGATCGGCCTGCTGCTGGGCGGGGTGCTCACCGAGTACCTGGAGTGGCGCTGGTGCCTGTACGTGAACCTGTTCATCGCGGTCTTCGCCCTGGCCGGCACGTTCGCGTACATCAGGGGCAACGACCGTGCCGAGCAGCGCGACCGGCTCGACCTGCCCGGCAGCCTCCTGGTCACCGCCGCGCTGTTCTGCGTGGTCTACGGCTTCGCCAACGCCCAGACGCACGCGTGGAGTTCGTTGCCCACCTGGGGCTTCCTGGCCGGGGGCGCCGTGCTGCTGGCGGTCTTCGCCTTCTGGCAGACCCGGGCGGCCAACCCCGTCCTGCCCCTGCGGATCCTCCTCGACCGCGACCGCGGCGCCTCCTTCGCCGCTCTGCTGGTCTCCGGCGCCGGCCTCTTCGGAGCGCCCCTGTTCCTGACCTTCTACCTCCAGCAGGACCTGGGGTACTCGCCCATCCAGACCGGTCTCGCCTTCCTGCCCATGAACACCGGCATCATGATCACCGCGATCGGCGCGGGCAACGCCCTGATGCCCCGCTTCGGCCCCAGGGTGGTGGTGTCGGCGGGCATGGCGGTGTCCGCGCTCGGCCTGGCCTTCCTCACACCCCTGGACGCGGGCAGCTCGTATCTCACTCAGATCCTGCCCCCGGTGTTCGTGATGGGGCTGGGAATCGGCCTCGTGCTCGCCCCGGCGATGAGCCTGGGCACCGCGCGGGTCGACCCGCGGGATGCGGGAGCGGCCTCGGCGAGCATCAACGTGATGCAGCAGGTGGGCGGTTCGCTCTCCATCGCGCTGCTGTCCACGGTCGCCGCGGGTGCTGCCCGGGACCACCTCGCCGGACACAGGCCCACCCCGGAACTGGTGGCCCAGGCGGGGATCGAGAGCTATTCCGCCGCCTACGGGTGGGCGGCGGGCTTCTTCGCCGCCGGCATGGTCGTCACGGCGCTGCTGTACCGCCGGCGGGAGCACGCCTGACGGAGCCGGCCGAGCACGTCCACGGACAGCGGGCCGCCCGGCCGCCGCGGGGAGACCGCGGCGGCCGGGCGGCTTCTCAGGTACCGGGCGGGCCCGCCGCGCTCAGGCGCGCCGCAGCGAATCCGGCGACAGCTCCGCCGGCGTGCGGTGGCCGGACAGCCCCAGCGTCAGGTCCAGATCGGCCAGCAGGGAGCGCAGCACATGCCGTACGCCCTCCTCGCCGCCGTGTGCCAGACCGTAGGCGTACGGGCGACCGACCAGCACCGCCCGCGCGCCCAGCGCCAGCGCCTTGAGGACGTCCGCGCCGGTGCGCACCCCGGAGTCGAACAGCACCTCGATCCGGTCACCGACCGCCTCGGCGATCTCCGGCAGCATGTCCAGGGAGGCCACCGCGCCGTCCACCTGCCGGCCGCCGTGGTTGGAGACCACGATGCCGTCCATGCCGGCGGCGGCCGCCCGCCGGGCGTCGTCCGGGTGCTGGACGCCCTTGAGGACGATGGGGCCGTCCCAGTGCTCGCGCAGGAACGGCAGCCGGTCCCAGGACTTGTCGGTGCCGGTGAACATCGGCACCCAGCGCAGCACCGCCGGGATCAGGTCCTCCTGCGGCGACTTGTCCAGCCCGGCGAGGAAGGCCGGGTCGGAGAAGGGGATCGCCGTGCCCACGCCCCGGATGAACGGCAGGTAGGACAGGTCCAGGTCGTGCGGGCGCCAGGCCAGGGTCCAGGTGTCGAGGGTGACCACGAGCGTGGTGAAGCCCGCCGCCTTCGCCCGCTTCAGGATGCTGACGCAGACCTCGTCCTCGTTCGGCCAGTACAGCTGGTACCAGCGCGGCCCGTCGCCGCTCGCCCGCGCGACCTCCTCGATGGTGTGGGAGGAGGCGGTGGACAGGATCATGGGCACGCCCAGGGCGGAGGCGGCCCGCGCGGTGGCCAGTTCGCCGTCGGGGTGGACGATCGACTGCACACCGATGGGCGCCAGCAGCACGGGCGCGGGCATCCCGGTGCCCAGCACGGTGGTGCTCAGATCGCGCGCCGTCGCGTCGCGCAGCATGCGCGGGACGATCCGCCGGCGGTCGAACGCCTCCCGGTTGGCGCGGTCCGTCGCGCCGGACCCGGCCGCCCCGGCCACGTACCAGAAGGGCCCGTCCTCCAGCCGCTCGCGGGCCGAGGCCTCCAGGGCGGTGAGGTCGGTGGTGAACGGCGGGAGCTGCCCGCCCAGGCCGTTCAGGTAGATCTCGCTCTGGTACGCGCCGAAGTTCGCGCCCTGCACGCCCCGCACGCCCTGCTCCGCGTCCGGTGCCTTGGCCTGTCCGCCCGGCTCGCCCATGCTCCGTCCGTCCCTTCCCTCGGTTCCCCGCATCACCCGATGCGGGCCGCCGCTCCCGACACCCGCACACGCGGGTCGTCCTCGCGCAGCCCGACCTCCAGCACTCCGGGCCGGCCCATGTCGTGCCCCTGGTGGAGGGTGATCACCGCCGGCGCGGTGATCAGGCCCAGGGCGCGAAGATACCCGCCGAAAGCCGCCGCGGCCGTCCCCGTGGCGGGATCCTCCACCACGCCTCCGACCGGGAACGGGTCGCGGACGTGGAAGACCGCTCCCGGCCCCGTGCCCGTCCCGCCGCCCGAGTCCCCTTCCCGCCACACCAGTTGGACGGTGGTCAGGTCCAGCCGCAGCATCAGCGCCCGCAGCCGCTCGAAGTCGTAGTCCAGCGCGGCCAGCCGCTCGCGGGTCGCGGCGGCGAGCACCAGGTGCCGGGCCCCGGCGTAGGCGATGCGGGCGGGCAGCGAAGGGTCCAGCTCGCCGGGCTGCCAGCCGAGCGCGGCCAGCGCCTCGGCCAGGTCGCCCCCGCCGATCTCCGCCACGTACGGCTCGACGCTGGTCAGCGTGGCGCGCAGGCCGCCGCCGTTGTCCTCGGCGACCGTGACGGGCACGGCCCCGGCCGGGGTGGCGAAGACCAGCTCGCCCGGTCCGATCCGCTCGGCGAGCGCGACGGCGGCGGCCACCGTGGCGTGCCCGCAGAAGGACACCTCGGCGGCGGGGCTGAAGTACCGCACGGTGAAACCGCGCCCCGGCGCCGCCTCCGTGCCCGGGCCCCCGTCCCCGTCCGGCAGGGGAGTGAGGAAGGCCGTTTCCGAGTAGCCGACCTCGGCGGCGATCGCGAGCATCCGCGCCTCGTCCAGGCCGCGCGCGTCGAGGACGACTCCGGCCGGGTTGCCGCCGTCCGGGTCGGATGAGAAGGCCGTGTAGCGCAGTACGTCCGGGGCCCCGGACCCCGTCTCCGTGGTGGTCATGCCCGGCCCAACCCCGTGCCGCCCGGCCCGTATTCCGCACCGCCCGCGCGGAGCGGAACGCGTCCCGCCGCACGGTTCGCGTCACCCGCCCGCCATAAAAGCGTCGTGTACGCGCCAACGTGTTGCCGCCGCGCCGCCGCCCCGGAACGCTCCAATCATGCGCATGACGCACTCACCGAGCGCCGACGCAGAACTCAGAGCCGCCGCACGCCACCTGGGCCGCCGCCGCTTCCTGACCGTCACCGGGGCCGCCGCCGCCCTGGCCCTGAGCACCAACCTGCCCTCCACCGCCCACGCCGCCCCCGCCCTCGACCCCGCCCGGATCACGGGCGACCCCTTCACCCTGGGCGTCGCCTCCGGAGACCCGCGCCACGACTCCGTGGTGCTGTGGACCCGCCTGGCCCCCAGGCCGTACGAGCCGGACGGCGGGCTGCCCGCCGAGCGCGTCACCGTCGGCTGGGAGATCGCCCGCGACGAGCGCTTCCGTCATGTGGTCGCGCGCGGCGCCGCGCTCGCCCACCCCGAGTTCCACCACACCGTGCACGTGGAGGCCGGCGGCCTCGCCCCCGGCCGCGACTACCACTACCGCTTCCGCGCCGGCCGCTGGATCAGCCCCGCCGGCCGCACCCGCACCGCCCCCGCGCCCGGCGCGGTGCCCGCCTCGCTGAACTTCGCCCTCGCCTCCTGCCAGGCCTACCACCAGGGCTACTACACCGCCTTCGGCCACCTGGCCCGCGAGGAGGACGTCGACGCCGTCCTCCACCTGGGCGACTACCTCTACGAGTACGCCGTCGACTCCGCCGGCGGCGACCGGAAGTACACCGACCGCACACTGCCGGAGGTGTTCGCCCGGGAGACGGTGACGCTGGAGGACTACCGGCTGCGGTACGCCCTCTACAAGACCGACCCCGACCTCATGGCCGCCCACGCCGCCCACCCGTGGATCGTCACCTGGGACGACCACGAGACGGAGAACAACTACGCCGGCGGCATACCGGAGAACAACGTGCCGCCGGAGGAGTTCCTCATCCGCCGCGCCGCCGCCTACCGCGCGTACTACGAGAACATGCCGCTGCGCCGCCCCCAGCGCCCCCAGGGCCCGGACCTGAGGCTCTACCGGCGGCTGCACTACGGCCGCCTGGCGCAGCTCGACGTGCTCGACACCCGCCAGTACCGCGACAACCAGGCGAACGGCGACGGCTGGAAGGTGCCCACGCCCGAGTCGCAGGAGCCCTCGCGCACCATGCTCGGCGCGACCCAGGAGCGCTGGCTGGCCGACGGCTGGCGCCGCTCGCGGGCGCTGTGGAACGTGGTGCCGCAGCAGGTCGTCCTCTCCCGCCGCCGCAACCGGATCGAGGGCCCCTGGCCGGTCTCCATGGACGCCTGGGACGGCTACCCCGGCGCCCGCGAGCGCTTCCTGGCGGGCGCGGAGGCGGCCGGCGTGGACAACCTCGTCGTCCTCACCGGCGACGTCCACGTCCACTACGGGCTGGACGTCAAGCGCGACTTCGACGACCCGGACTCGCGCACCGCCGGTGTGGAGATCGTCACATCCTCCATCTCCAGCGGCCGGGACGGCGCGGAGCGGCCCGCCAACTGGCGGACGCTGATGACCGCCAACCCGCACATGCGCTACTACAACGGGCGGCGCGGCTACGTGATGCTCGGCCTGGACCGCGAGCGGCTGCGCGCCGACTACCGCACGGTCTCCGCCGTGACCACCCCGGGCGCGCCGGTCACCACCGCGGCGTCCTTCGTCTCGCCCGCCGGGGAGCCGGGGCTGCTGCCGGCGTGATCCGGGGCCCGGTGGATTCGCCGGGCGGTTTTGTCCGGATACTGAACAAAGGGGGTGCGCCGGGGTCGGGAAACCTGGGATGATTGGACGGTTCCGTCGAATCTGGAGAGGTGAATGACCGACCCCGGCCCGTCCCCGGCCGCCGCCGCCGAAACCGAGATACCCCAGCAACTCCCCGCGCCCTTGGCCCACGGCTCCCGGGAGCCCGGACCGCCGAAGTCCGGTTCCCCGGACTCCGGTTCCCCGAAGTCCGGCCCTTTGAAGTCCGGGCGGGGAGCGGACCGCGCCCCGCAGCGGGCCCGGCCCACCGGCCCCGCCCGCGCCGGGCTGCTGATCACCCTCATCCTCGGCGGCCTCACCGCCCTTCCCGCGCTGTCGATGGACATGTACCTCCCGGCGCTGCCCGACGTCGGCACCGCCTACGGCAGCCCGGCCGCCCAGGTCCAGCTCACCCTCACCGCCTGCCTGCTGGGCCTGGCCGCCGGCCAGCTCGTCATCGGCCCGATGAGCGACCGCTTCGGCCGCCGCCGCCCGCTGCTGGCGGGCATGGTCGGCTACGTCCTGGCCAGCGCCGCCTGCGCGCTGGCGCCGGGCATCCACTCCCTGACCGCCTTCCGCCTGCTGCAGGGCCTGGCGGGGGCGGCGGGCATCGTGATCGCCCGGGCGGTCGTGCGCGACCTGTACGACGGGCTGGCCATGGCCCGCTTCTTCTCCACCCTGATGCTGATCTCCGGCGCCGCCCCCGTCCTGGCGCCCGTCTTCGGCGGGCAGGTGCTGCGGTTCACCGACTGGCGCGGCGTCTTCCTCGTGCTCGCCGCCTTCGGCCTCGTCCTCACCCTCGTCACCGCCTGGCGGCTGCCGGAGACCCTGCCCCCGGCGCGGCGGCACGGCGGCGGCGTGGCCGACGCCCTGCGCACCATGCGCGGCCTCTTCGCCGACCGGGCCTTCACCGGCTATCTGCTGGTGGGCAGCTTCGGCTTCGCGGCCCTGTTCGCCTACGTGGCGGCCTCGCCGTTCGTCATCCAGGAGATCTACGGCGCCTCGCCGCAGACGTTCAGCCTGCTGTTCATGGTCAACTCCATCGGCCTGGTGGCCTTCGGCCAGATCAACGGCAAGATCCTGGTCGGCCGCGTCTCCCTGGACCGCGTCATCGCCGTCGGCCTGGGCGTGATCGCGCTCTCGGCCGCCGCCCTGCTGGTGATGACCTCCGGCCTGCTGGGGAAGGCCGGGCTCCTGCCCGTCTCCGCCGGCCTGTTCGTGCTGATGTCCGCCATGGCGCTGGTACTGCCCAACGCCAACTCCCAGGGTCTGATGCGCACTCCGCACGCCGCGGGCTCCGCCTCGGCCCTGCTGGGCACCTCCCAGTTCCTGATCGGCGCGATCGCCTCCCCGCTGGTGGGCGTCGCGGGCGAGCACACCGCCGTGCCGATGGCGGTGGTGCAACTGGTGTGCGCGCTCGCCGCGATCGCCTGCTTCGCCGCGCTGTGCCGCCCGAAGCGCGGGCGCGCACGCACCTGACGCGGCATCAGGCCGCGTTCGCCGAAACGACCCCGGGCACGGGAGGGTTGAAGCGTGAGAACTCCGGTGGGCTCCACCCGGCGGGCAGGGTACCGGGAAGCTCGGTGACGCCGGTGACGGTGAACTCGACCGTGCGGCCGGTCTCCGCGCCCCCCGGACCCCCGGCGCGTCCCGCGCCCCAGGTGATCCGAGCGGTGCCGGTGAGGTGGAGGGTGGTGCCGGTCGCGTAGTCCGGCACCACCAGGCCCGCCCTGGGATTGACCAGCAGGTTCCCCAGGGTCAGGAGCATCGCGTTGCCCGTGTAGTCCGGCCAGCGCAGCCGGGTGGGCGAAAGGACCTGGAGGAAGCCCGGGTTGCCGCCCCGGTGGGAGGCGTCGGCCCGGCCGTGCTCGTCGGCGGTGGCGACGAAGAAGGTGTCGGCGCGGGCCAGGAGGCGCCGCTGCCCGTCGTCGAGGCGGTCGCCGCGGCTGACCCGGGCCGGCCGTGCGGCGAGAGGTGCGGAGGGCGTACCCGAATCCGCCGTCGGCGGGGTTCGCCGTTGGATGTACTTGGGGCAGTTGGCCACCACCTGGTCGAGGTCGACGAGCAGCCCGCCGCCCTCCGGGCGCGCCGTGCCGTTCATCCGCATCCGCCGCCGGGTGGCGGTGTCGACGGCGAGCATCCCCAGACGGGCCGGGCGCTCCAGGACGGACGCCAGGGGGTCGGCCGGCGCCGGGCGGGCCGCGACGGACAGGCTGCGTTCGCCCTCGGCGCACAGGAACCCCGCCGGGCCGGTGAGCACGGTGGCCCACACATCCCCGCGTTCGTCGGCGGCCCCGGCGACCAGCAGGCGCTGCTCGGTGAGGAAGGCGGCCGCGACGGGCGGCACGGTGCCGCGGATCGCGCGCCCGGAGATCTCGGCCTTCCTGCGCAGGCCCGCGCGCTCCTGGGCCTCGCGCTCGCCGCGGTGGTAGGGGCTGTTCACGGTGGTCACTCCTCGGATCGTGCGGTTCGGTGCGACGGGACGGGACGGGACGGCCGGGTGGCCACAGCTCTCTGACCAGATCTGCTGCGGCCACCCGGCCGTACGCCGGCGGATCAGAAGAAACCGCAGGTGGGAGCGGAGGAAACAGGGGCCGTGGCGGAGTCGGCGCCGGTCGGGGCGTAGATCTCCAGCCGGATGCCGTCGGGGTCGATGAAGAAGATCCCTCCCGAGGCGGCGCCCTCGCCGTGGGGGACGACGCCGTCGTAGGCGAACTCCGCTCCCAGACCGCGCAGCACCTCCTCGGCCGCGCGCACCTCCTCGACCGTCTCCACCTGGAAGGACAGGTGGTGCAGGCCGGGCAGGCCGGTGGCGAACGAGCCCCCGCTCTGCTGCCACAGGGTCACCATCAGGCGGCCCTCGCGGCCGAGGAAGGCGAAGGCGCGGCCGGGCTCGCGGCCCTCTCCCTGCACCTCGAAGCCGAAGACCTTCCGGTAGAAGTCCAGCGAACGCTCCAGATCGGTGACGTTCAGACCGATGTGTCCGGTCTGCAGTGCGGCGGGGGCGGCGGTGGCGGACATGGCGAAGCACCTCCAGAACGGAGCCCGGGGCCATCCTGGGCTAACCGTTGAAAGCGACTTTAAGGGTTAGTCGCGAAGGCGGCAACTCCCTATCCCGCGGTAGCCGGTTAGGCTGGGGTGGCGAACAGCCGACGGAAGGAACGCGCATGGGTGCCGGCACGGAAGACGCGGGCCCGCCGGCCGGGGCCGCCGGCGCCGACCCCAGGCCGCTCCTGGGCGAGCCGCTCAGCCTGGACCTGCTCAACACCCGGTGGATCGACAACGGCGTCCGGCACGACCTGCTGGACGGCCTCGAAGGGTTCGGCGTGTGGCTGGCCGGTCACGGCCTGCTGGAGAGGGCCGGCGCCGCCCCGGCCGCGCTGGCCGCCACCCTCACCGCCCGCGAGGCGCTTCAGGCCGTCGTCGCCGACCCCGGCGACGACCGGGCCCGGGAAGGGCTCAACGCCGTCCTGGCGCGCGGGCGCGTCCTGCGCACCCTCGGCCCCGAAGGCCCTGTCGAACGGGCCGAGACAGACGACCCCGCCTGGCTGGCGGCCTGGCTGGCCGCCGACGACTACCTGCGCCTGGTGGGCGCCGCCCCCGACCGCATCCGGGCCTGCGCCAACGACGAGTGCGTCCTGCACTTCTACGACGTCTCCAGGAACGGCACCCGCCGCTGGTGCTCCATGTCCGGCTGCGGCAACCGCGCCAAGGCCTCACGCCACTACGCCCGCACCCGCCGCCGCGAGGACCGCTAGGGGCGGGCGGGTCCGGTGCGCCGGCGGGTCAGGGACGCCGCTGCCTGTTGTGGCGCGCGACCCGTACCCGGTTGCCGCAGGCCGGAGTGCACCACTCCCGGCGCCGGTGGGTCCTGACGAAGTACAGGACGCAGCCCGGGGCGGCGCAGGCGCGCACGTCGCGCCGCCTCGGGCCCGTCAGCAGCTCCACACCGGAGACGGCCACCGCGCCCAGCAGGACCAGGCGGGGATCGGGCTCGGCCCAGCGCACCACCGGGCCGTCCGCCGTCCTGTCCGCCGGGGCGTCCGCCGTCCCGTCCCCGATCTCGGGCCAGCTCGCGGCCAGCCTCGCGGCCCGGTTCACCGCGGCGACCGCCCGCTCGCCGTAGGGCTCCTGCGCGACGCAGGCGCGGCTCAGCTCCCTCAGCGCCTCGCGCAGCCGCCGGAAGCCCGCCAGATGAGAAGCCGTCGCCGGGCCGGACGCCCGCCGGACCGGGCCCCGGGGGAAGGCCTCCGCGTGCTCCTCCAGCCACAGGTCCAGCTCGGTCGGGGTGGCCAGCGCGTCCACCAGGCTGCCGCGCAGCCCGCCGTGGACGAACGTGGTGTTCACCAGCTCCAGCGCCAGTGGCTCCCCGCTCAGCGGGGGCCGGGGCTTCGTTTCGCTCTCCGTCTCAACCGCCCCCTCGCCGAACCGGGTTGCCCTCTCGCCGACGATGATGCCATGCTCCATGCCTAATGGATGATATGCGAGTTGACCCATTAACAAGCGGCGGGTACCCGGAGGTCTCCGTGACAGCGGAACCATCCCTGCGCACCACATCGGCGCCGGCCCCGCAGCAGGCGCCGGCCGCCACCCCCGGGCGGCTGAGCAGCCGGGCCCCCGCGCGCCCGCCCGTACTCACCGTCGCCGTGGCCACCGCCGGATCGGTCGCCGGACTCGTCCTGCTGGTGGCCATCGGCGCCTGGCTGGACCAGGTCTGGCTGATCCCCCCGCTCGCGGCCAGCTCCGCCCTGGTCTTCGGAGCCCCCTCCTTGCCCTTGGCCCAGCCGCGCAGCGTCGTCGGCGGGCAACTGCTCTCCGCGCTCACCGGGTTCGCCGTCCTGGCGGTGGCCGGAAGCTCTCCCTGGGGCGCCGGGGTCGCGGGCGGTCTCGCGCTCGGCGTGATGATGCTGGCCCGCACGCCCCACTCGCCCGCCGCCGCCACCGCCGTGATCGTCGTGGCCCAGTCGCCCGACCCGGCGGTCTTCCTCGCCCTGCTGGCCGCCGCCTCCAC
This sequence comes from Streptomyces mangrovi, assembly GCF_900114215.1. Lineage (GTDB taxonomy): Bacteria > Actinomycetota > Actinomycetes > Streptomycetales > Streptomycetaceae > Streptomyces > Streptomyces barkulensis. Next base: position 14,355 of record NZ_FOSG01000031.1, read on the forward strand.
GCTCCTGGTCGCCGTCGGCACCGCCACCGGCCGACTGCGCCCCGCCACCCGCTACCCCGCCTACTGGTGGTGAGGGGCGATCCCCGGGTCGGCTGCCCCGTGCCGAGCCGGGGGCACCCGCCCCGGCACGGCGAAAACGCGCCGGATGCCCGGCCCCGCCCGGCGCCGGGCGAGCGGCGTTCCGGCGAACCGGGTGCTCCGCCCGCAACCCCCTGAGCACCGGCTTCCCGTGGCCGGAGCGCCCCGGCCCCGTCGGCCGTCCCCTCGCGCGCCGCGCCCGCCGCCTGGCCGAATCCCTGCGGTGGTGTGGGTGAAGCGGAGGAATCTTTTGACGCATCGTCAAGTAACTTGCTGCAATTGTCTTTTGAACAATTCAGCCGAACGTGGGGAAGAAGCGGCGTGGCGCTCGACAGTCCGAAACTCAAGGACGTCCTGAGGGACGTCGCCTCCGGAGTCCTCCAGCTTCCCGACTTCCAGCGCGACTGGAAGTGGGACGACGAGCGGATCAGAGCACTCATCGCCACCGTGACGCTCGACTACCCGCTCGGCGTGGTGATGGCTCTGGAGACCGGAGGCAAGTCCCCGTTCAAACCCCGGACGATCAAGGGGGCCGAGGGGGAGGGCGACAGGGTGCCCGACCTGCTGTTGCTGGACGGTCAGCAGCGCATGACCTCACTCTTCCAGGCACTGCACCGTGACAGCCCGGTCGAGACGGTCGACACTCGTGGCAAGCCGCTCAGGCGCTGGTACTACGTCGACATCGCCAAGGCCATCGGCGCGCCCTCGGAGCGTGACGACGCGGTGGTTTCCGTCCCGGACGATCGAGTGCTGAGAACGGGCTTCCCCCGCAGGGTCGCACTCGACCTGACCACGCCCGAACTGGAGTGCCGAGCCGGCTATTTCCCGATCCACCTGGTGTTCGACACGCAGAAGGTGAACGCCTGGAAGAGGATCTTCGTGGGGATCGCCGACGAGAACTGGGACCTCTGGTCGCAGTTCGAGGAGAACGTCCTCAACAACGTGAAGTCCTTCCAGGTCCCGATGATCAAGCTGGCGGCCTCCACGACCATGGATGCCGTCTGTGCCGTCTTCGAACGCGTCAACACCGGCGGCGTCCCCCTCAACGTTTTCGAACTTCTCACCGCCACCTACGCCGGCAACCAGGAGTACGTCGCCCGGAACGGCGAGTACTACCGCCTGCCGGACGTGTGGCACGCGATCAAGCGGAAGCTGACATCCGCCCACCCGGTATTCGGCCGCATGGAGGCCGGTGTCGAGGATGGTCTCAGCAGCAGCGACTTCCTTCAGGCCGTCGCCCTGGTGCGAACCTGGGAACACAAACAGGAGGAGCCGCGCGCCGCGGTCTCCTGCAAGCGCCGCGATCTGCTGGAACTGCCGCTGACCGACTTCGACCGCCTGGCGCCCCGCCTGGCCGACGCCTTCCAGTGGGTGGGCACCTTCCTCAAGAGACAGTGCATCGTCCGTACCGCCGACCTGCCCTACCGCACCCAACTCGTCCCGCTGGCCGCTGTGCGGGCCATCATCGGCGAGGAGACGGGCATGCCCGGGGCCGAGGAGCGCATCAACCAGTGGTACTGGTGCGGTGTGCTGGGCGAGATGTACGGCGGTGGTGTCGAGAGCCGCTTCCCGCGCGATGTGGAGCAACTCATCGCCTGGCTCCGCGACGCGGACACGCCCGCCCCCGACACAGTCGCCGAAGCGGCTTTCCTCGACGACCGCCTGAACAGCCTGGCGACGCGCAACAGCGCTGCCTACAAGGGCGTCTACGCCCTGCTGATCAAGCAGGGCGCGGTGGACTGGCACTTCACGGAGACACCGCTGACCCCCGCACGTCTGGTCGAGCAGAACGTGGACGTGCGGCAGATCTTCCCCCGCGACTGGGTCGAGAAGAACGCCCCCGCCTACGCCCGCCGCGTCAACTCGATCGTCAACAAGACACCCCTGTCCTTGCACGCCGGTCGCAGCATGGTGGGTGCCCCGTCCGCGTACCTGAAGACGCTGGTCCAGGAGTCGGGCATGCGCCCGGAGTGGTTCGACGACGTGCTCGCCACCCACCTCATCGACCCCGCCGCTCTCCACGAGGGCGACTTCGAGCGCTTCTACGACAACCGCGCCAAGCAGCTCCTGGAGCTGGTGAAGTCCGCCATGGGCAAGCAGACCGTCTTCCGTGAGACACAGGACCGGTGAGCGGAGTGCCCCACGACCCCTCGGAAGAGGAACTCCGCGCGCTCGGCGGCAGCAAGCTCACGGTCTCCGGCCTGCTGGAGGTCTTCGGCGTGCGCACGCGCGACGACCAGACCGTCCTGCACATCACCCAGGCCCTCAAGGACGCCGGCCTGACCACGGACCCGGACTTCGCCTCCCGCCGGCTGCGGGAGGAGTTCCAGGTGGTGTTCCTCCAGTCCGCCTCGGGGACGGTCCCCGACAACGAGGTCGAGGAGGAGGACGAGGGCCTGCCCTGGGGCGCGCTGCCCCAGCAACCCTTCACCATCGGCGACATCCCGGCCGCGCGTCGCGGAGTCGAATGCGTCGCCTCCGGCGACCCGCTGACCCGGGCGATGTACCTGATGCAGACCAAGAACTACTCGCAGGTGCCCGTCCTGGACGGCGACTCCGCACTGAAGGGCGTCGTCACCTGGCGTTCGGTCGCCATGCTCCTCGCCACGGGGAAGGACCCGGAACTGGACAGCGCCGTCGAGCCCGACCCGCCGGTCGCCCAGACATACCAGGAGTTCTTCTCCCTGCTGGACACCATCCGGGAGTACGGCTATGTGCTGGTGCGGGAGAACGACGGCACGGTCACCGGCATCGTCACGGCGGCCGACATCACCGAGCGCTTCGACGACACCGCGCGCCCGTTCTTCCTCGTCGGCGAGATCGAGCACCGGCTGCGCAGGTGCCTGAGCCCGAAGATCCCCGCCGAGGCCGTAAAAGCCGTCCAGATGCGGGAGAAGACCGGCCGGTTCAGGGATCTGTCATTCGGCGACTACGTCAAGCTCCTCGACGGCGACCAGCGCAACAAGCACGGCGCCCGCAAGGAGGCGGCGTGCGCCGCCGCCGACCGCAACTGGGCGACGCTCGGCTGGGACAGGCTCGTGGACCGCGACGAGTTCGTCCGCCAGCTCGACCGGGTGCGCGGCATCCGCAACAAGATCGCCCACTTCGACCCCGAACCGCTGCCGCCGGGCAAGACCGAGGAACTGCGCCAGTTCGTCACCCTGCTCCGCCAGCTCACCTGAGGCGGTCCCGGCGGCCCCTTCCGGGGAGGGGCGCATCCGCCGGGGAAGGGGCCGGGGCCGTGCGTGGTCCCGGCCCCCGCTCCGCGATCCCCGACACCGGGCCACCGGTCAGGCACCGAGCGGTGTTTCCTCCCGGGGACCGGATTCGGGCGCGAGGACGGCGCGGAGGCGGCCTATGCCCTCCCGCCACTGCGGGCCGCTGGTCGTCTCGTCCCAGAGCGCGGCGAGCTCGGACTCCCCGGCGACCACCCGGTCGAGCGCTTCGACGGCGAGCGGCCGAAGGTCCTCGGAGAAAGCGGGAAGGGCCTCCTTGGGCCCGTAGGCCGTGCTGACCGGCTCACCGCCCGGGCACTGCGCCGCGACGAGAGCGGCGGCCGCGACGGCCTCCTCGCCCTCCGAGCCGTCGAGGTAGTCGCGGGTCCGGGCGACGCGGCCGAGCGTCGCGCGTACGAGGCTCTCGCGTTCGTCCGGGTCCGTCCCGTCCAGGGTGCCGGCGAAGTCCGCGGCCATGTCGTTCTCGAAGGGGCCGAGGTCCCAGGTTCCCATGATGATCTCCTCGCGTTGGCGTGCGGCGATCATCGCAGCGGTCACTGACAACGGCCGTCAGGAGGAAAGCGGGACGCGCTTTCCGGGGGAGGGCGGAGCCGTCGCGGCCGGACATCCGGCACCTGAGCATCCTGATCCGGTCGGCACGCTTTCGATGACGACCGGGGCCCAGGGCAGGTGGGGCCGGCGGCAACGGCGTCGCGGTCTCGGCCGGTTCCGATGCCAACGGCCTTGCCGGGGCAGGGAGTCACCGCGCGTGCGGCACCACCGGGCGGGCCACAGCTTCGCAACACGGACGCCGCCGCGCTGCCCATGGAGATCGAGCAAGCGGCCCTGATCATCGCCTTCCACTGCTACTACCGGCACAACGTCCGCTTCCCTGACCCGGCCAGGAGCACCTACCACACAGAAATGATCAAGTTCGTCGACTCCGTGGAGTCCGCCGCGACCCGGCTTGAATGAGCACTCCGGAGTTGCGTCCGCTCCTTGAGCGGACTTTCTCCCGCCCCGGGGCGGCGAAAACGCGCCGGATGCCCGGTCCTGCCGGGCGCCGGGACGGGCGGCGTCCCGGCGAACCGGGCGCTCCTCCTGAAGCTCCTGCGAACCGCACAACGCGGCAGCCCGGAGTGCGGGCGGGGCGTCGGCGGGACTGCTCCCCGGCAGAATGAGCCGCATGACCGCAGACAAGGGCGCGGCGTTCACACCGCCGCGAGGCGCCACGGGCTTCTTCCGGCCGAAGGACGGGCCGCTGCCGGAAACCGACCGGCGGATGTTCCGGGCGGCGCTGTACACGGCCGCCCGGGCGGCCGGAGGCCGAAGTGCACCACTCCCGGCACCGCTGGGTCCTGACGAAGTACGGGACGCAGCCCGGGGCCGCGCAGACGCGCACATCGTGCCGCCCCGGACCCGTCATCGCGGGAGCAGGGGCATGGGCCCTGGGCCGATTCTGTCCGGGCGGTGCTGACCACCACAGTTCAGGGCAGTCGACGCCCCATCTTCGCCGACTGTCGCTCATGCCCCTTGGTTTCCCACCACTCCTCCAACAGGCCGCGGACCAAGGACACGAGCATGCTGAGCCGGTCAGGTTCGGGCGCGGGGGAAGTGAGCACGTCCGCAAAGGACTTGTCGTCCCACGGCAGCGTGACTTCCCAACGCTCCTCCTGGTGGCCCTGACGCGCGATGGCCAGTCGGTACGTCAGGACGGTACTGCGGTCCAGGTGGTGGTCGATTCGGAGGTCGGAGACGTCGAACCGCGTGCCGCGGCTGGTGAATGAGCACGCCAGAGCCCGCTCCGCCGGAGTCTGCGCTGCCATGGAAAGCCCGAGCCTTTCGTCCCGTCCGTGGGAAACAGGTTCCCGTACAGGTCGCCGCTGGTGCGGTGACCGAGAAGGTTCACTGGGTTCGTCATCGGGTCTCGCTCACCGGGGGCGGCGGCACTCCGCGTGCTGCTACCCCCGGCAAGATCTCTCGGTCGCGAGACTAACAGGCCGCAGTCGCCGTGACCTTGTACGCGGTGCGGAGATCGTTGACCGCAGCGGGGGTCCCCAGGATGGTGCGGAACGTCTCACGGCTGCATGGCGGCAAGGTCCAAGTGGAGTATCCACTGCCGTTGGGCTGCCCGCTCGCTATGGCATTGCTTATCTTGTTGTCGAACGAGTTACTCCAGCGGTGCTGGATATGCTTCCACCCCCACGTGCTGGTGCCGCAACGGAGTGTGTACCTGGCGGGTCCTCGGAAATACGTCCGCACTATGTGGTTCCTGCCGTTGTTCTTGCAGGTCGTCGTAATGTTCGCCACGCTCATATCGTCGGCTGTCTGCCGCAGGGTGGGGCGGCTGTTCTGGGCGACGGCGGGACTGATGGCTCCCGTCGTTACCAGCGCGCATGCGAAGGCGGCAGTGGTGATTCTGTACCTCATGGCCGATCGTTTCCTCTCGCCGGTTTCTGCTGCTCTCTTTTGTCGACCGTTCCAGCTCACGTAGAAAATGACCGACGCTTCCATGGTTGGAGACAGAGCAGTCGCTGTGTTGTTATCCGATCCAAAACGAGGCGCGAGTGAAGGTCAATATTATTTCGAACGATGGCTCGAATGTGAGGACCGGGGCTCGAAAGCAATGATGCGGTGGTGTGCATCGGTTGAACGCGGCGGTCCGCACGGTGACGGCAGGGTGGCTGCCTCCGGGCTTCGGCTGCGGGTCGCGTACTGCGAGGTGAGGTTCGGTGTCACCCGCGCGCGGGCCCACCACCTGCTCAAATATCGTCCGCGCCTGGGCTGTGCACCGAGATGTACGGAGCTTTGATGCCAGGGTTACGGTCCTGGTGGGAAAGAAGCACCAGCGTCACGGCAGCGATGTGGTGGATCGGCGGGGCCGGATGCTCCTACGGGCGTTTGCCGGTTCGGCCCGGTCGCGCTACGGGGTACAGGCCGTGGACCGGTGCCGACGCCAGCGGCCTTGCCGCAGCTATGGGTCACTGCTCGTGCGGTACTACCGGGCGGGTCACGGGAACCACGGTGAGGAGGTCGTCCAGCCCTTTGAAGTCATCCGGGCCGGTGGTGAGGAGCGGCGGATTCCCGGCCACGGCCACGGAGGTGATCACTCTGCTCGGCCGTGTGGTCCTGGTCCGCGCGGAAGGCGTCCAGGCAGACGCTGGGAGCGGTGCGGGACGTCGCCGCGAACTCCGCCCGGGGGACGAACCGCCTGCGCCGCCGTGGCGGGACCGGCGAGCCGGTCCCGCTGCCGTCGCGGGTGACGGTGAACGGCTGTCCGGCCCGGACGGTGTCCATGAACTCCCCGGATCCGGCGAGCGGTTCGGGTTCGGTGATCTCGGGCTGTTCGGTCATACCGTTCACGGTCTTCCCGAGCGCGCCGGTCCTCCCGGGCGGGGCCACCGCCCGGGAGGACCGGTCGGCTCAGCGCAGGTGGTCGAGGAACGCGCCCCAGGCGTCCGGGCTGATGCCGAGCACCGGGCCGGCGGGGCGCTTGCTGTCGCGGACGGGGACTATGCCGGGGATGTCGTCGGCCACCTCGACGCACTCGTTGTTGCCGCCGCTGTGTGTACTGCTGCGCCACGTCGCGCCCGACAGGTCCGGAGTGCTGTGGCGTGCGTTCTTCATGCTCTGTGCTCCTTGGCCCTGCGGTGGATGACGGCACGGGACTCCACCGGAGAGAGCGCCGATGTGCGTGCGGCGTCGAACAGGTCCCGGTATCGGGAGACCTCCGCCTCACGCTCAAGCCACATGGAGCCGGTCGGGTTGTCCGCCAACACCACGTCGAGCGCCCCCTCTTCGGGGAAACCCAGCACCACGTACGGGCCGAACATACTCGCATGGGCGCCACGGGAGAACGGCAGCACTTGGACAGTCACGTTGGGGCGCTCGGAGGTGTCCAGAAGGTGCTGTAGCTGTGCCCTCATGACCTCCGGACCGCCGACCTGCTGGAGGAGCACGGCTTCCGAGACGACGGCCCAGAGGCGGAGCGGGGATTGGCCGGTCAGCCTCTCCTGACGGGCGAGGCGCACCTGTACGAACTTCTCGATCTCGTCCGCCTTCTGCCACTGCTGCGAGGCCACCGTCACGGCCCGGATGTACTCGGGTGTCTGGAGCAGCCCCGGCACAAGCTGTGCCTGGAAGGTGCGGATGGAGTCCGCCATGGTCTCCAGCGAGATGTAGTCACGGTAGGTGTCCGCGAGAACGGAGCTGTACTGGTTCCACCAGCCCTGCCTGCGGCGGCGGTTGGCCTTGCGCGCCAGTGCGGCCAGTCGCTCGCGGGTGTCGGGGTCGGACATCTCGTAGGCGTGCAGCATGGCGGTCAGGTCTGGAAGCCGGACCGCCACCCGGCCGTTCTCGATCCGGCTGATCTTGCCCTTGGTGCAGTCGAGAGCCTCGGCGGCCTGGACGGTCGTCAGCCCTGCCGCCTCTCTCAAGCGGCGCAGCTCGTCTCCGAGTTGGCGACCGAGAACGGTGGACGGGTTCAGGGTGTTGCTCTTCGCAAGCATGTCGACACGTTTAGCAGAGCAACAGGCTGCATGGAATGGTATTAATCCGAAAGAGGGAACATCGGCATCATCTTTACCGGAAACGTTGCAAGTACGCTTGATCCGCCTTCATTCTGCTGGCCATGGACACCGGCGTCCCACGGCCAACTGGCCGCTTCCGCAGGGGACTCCGGTCGAGCATCGACTCCCTGGGGGCTGCCATGGCCACACCGCATCACGTCACCTTCCGGCTGTCTCGGCGTCGTAGCAGCGTGCCCAGAGCGCGGGCGCTGCTGGGGGCGGTGCTCGGGGAGTGGCGGGTCGGACAGGACGTACTGGAGACGGCGGAGCTGGTGCTGTCGGAGCTGGTCACCAACGCCGTGCGCGTACGGGTGCCGAACGACCGGCAGGTGGGGGTGAAGATCGCGCACTCGCAGGCGGACGGCCTGCTGCGGCTGGAGGTGAGCGACGCGGGGGACGGGTGGCCCAAGGTGCGCGACCCCGGCGAGGACGAGACCGGCGGACGCGGCCTGCTGCTCGTGGAGTCGCTGGCCCACCGCTGGGGGGTGCGCAAGCGCGCTTGCGGCATCGGGAAGACGGTGTGGGCCGAACTGAAGGCCCCGGACCTCGTGTCCGCACCCGTCGAGAGCGAGATCGCGGCGGTGACGGTCCAGCCCGGCCAGCAGGTCAGGCTCTGGGGGCTGTGGAAGACGATCCGCAGCGTCAGGGGCGAGCGGTCGCCGCTGGGCGGGCTCGCCATGGTGCTGGAACTGGACGACGGCCCGGCGATGCGCGTGGACGCCGCCGAACCGCTGATCGTCAAGGATGGCGAGGAGGCCGTGACGGCCGACACGGAGGAGCCGGCGGCCGGGAGCGGGCAGGCTGACCACGGCGTGCCCGGGGCCCCTGCCCAACCCCGGAGCGGCAACGACGACCGGTCCGCCGAGCAGGTTGACGGCTGATGCGCGACAGTGGGTCCAGTGCGATCACTCGCATCGAGATCGACGGATACAGGTCCTTCGAAGGCTTCGTCCTGGACCTGCAACCGTTTGCGGTGCTGCTGGGAGCCAACGCCTCCGGGAAGTCGAACCTGCTCGAAGCCGTGGACCTGCTGGGCCGGCTGATCCGGGAGCCCACCGGGCAGACCCTGGTCGACCACGCCCGCCGAGGCGGTCCCAAGGAACTCTTCCGGCGAGGCCCGGACGGCCATCCGGCCAGGGCCATGCGGATCGCGGCCGATGTCATCGTGGGTGGGCAATCGGGGCCCTGCTTCCTCAGGGTCGTCGCACGGGTCCTGTACGCGGATCCCCCCGAGCCGCTGCATGTCGAGGTCGAGGTCGGCAACGTCCGCGATCACCTCACCGGCGCCGAGATGCGCGAGTACGCGCGCTCTCTCGGACTTCCCCCCGCAGTGTGGGGACCCGGCACCGGGGAGACGCACGTCACCGGAGCCCCCGTACAGGAGAGCAGGTACGGCAAGGGACTTGCCGCGGCGACCAGGAACTGGCGGATCATCGAGCCGTCTCCCAAGGCCATGCGCGTCGCTTCCTCCACATACGACACCGCGCCTCTCACCGAGGACGGCAGGAACCTGGGTGCCGTTCTGGGACGGCTCTCGCGGGATCCCGAGAACTGGTACGACTTCAAGGCCGATGCGGCGGCACTGCTTCCAGACCTCGCGGACATCACGGTGGAGGCCAACGCCGAGTGGGGGCAGTGGGACATCTGGTTGCAGCACAAGCACGAGCACCGGATGACTCCCATCACGGCGTCGGCGGGCACCCTGCGAGTGCTGGCGCTGCTCGCCGCCGCCCATGACTCCGCTCATGAGGGCGTCCTCATGTTCGAGGAACCGGAGAACGGTCTTCACCCCAGCAGGGTCCCGCAGTTGCTGTCGAGGTTGCGGGGGAGGACCAGCGATCCCGCGACCCTTACGTCAGGGCACGGCCGCCAGACCCTGGTCACCTCGCACTCGCCCGTCGCGCTCGCCGCCGCTCTGGAGGAAGTCCGGGAGTCGGTCGTCTTCCTGGACACGGTGACCCGGTTCGGTGACGGACTCCCGCCCAGGAAACTGACACGGGCCAGGAAGGTCGCGGAGAGCGGAGAGCGGGGGACGTTCGTGACGCCTCCGGAAGTACGCGGGTATCGGGGTTCGCTCAAGGGCCTCGTCCACATTCCGGATGACTTCGACGAACTGCCCGACGGCATCGCCGACGCCTTCGGGACGCGCTGACGCGATTCCCGCTCGGCGCACAGCCCGCCGTGCACGCCGGCGTCGGGGAGCTGTCAGCGGGAGTCGGGGTCGCGGGCTTCGGCCCGGGGCGCGGGGGGCTGCCGGGGGACGCGGAGGCCGTCGGCCTCCGCCCGGCCGCGCCAGTAGGCGAGGTCGGTTCGGGTGGCGGCGATGCTGGGGTGGTGGGGGCCGAGGATCTGGAGCCGGTCGGTGAGGAGGCCGGTGAGCGCGGCCACGGCCGCCGCCGGATCCCCGGCCGCGCCGCGCCAGCGGGCCAGGTTGTGCCGGACGCCCAGGGTGCCGGGGTGGTCCGGGCCCAGCACCGTCAGGTAGTCGGTGAGCAGGCCGGTGAAGGTGTCGACGGCTCCGGCGCGGTCGCCCGCCTTCCCCCGCAGGTGGGCCAGTTCGTGGCGGGTGGCGAGGGTGTCGGGGTGGTCGGGGCCGATGATGCGCAGGCGGTCGGTGAGCAGCTCGGCGAAAGCCGCCCTGGCGCCTGAGATGTCGCCCGACGCGCCCCGCCACCGGGCCAGTTCGTGCCGGGCGGCGAGGGTGCGGGGGTGGTCGGGGTCCAGGAGGCGCAGACAGTCGGCGAGGAGATCGGTGAAGGTGGCGATGGCCCCGGCGTGGTCGCCCGTCCTCCCGCGCAGGCGGGCGAGTTCGTGGCGGGTGGCGAGGGTGTCGGGGTGGTCGGGGCCGATGATGCGCAGGCGGTCGGTGAACAGTTCCGCGAAGGCGCTCCTGGCGCCGGTGGTGTCTCCGGCCGCGCCGCGCCAGCGGGCCAGGTTGTGCCGGACGCCCAGGGTGCCCGGATGATCCGGGCCCAGCACCCTCAGATAGTCGGCGAGGATCCCGGTGAGCGCCGTCTGGGCGTACTCCACCTTCCCCGCCATGCCGTGCCAGTGGGCGAGCCGGTGCCGGGCGTTGAGGGTGTCGGGGTGGTCGGGGCCGAACCGGGCGCCGACGGAGTCGGCCAGGTGCTGGAAGTGGACCAGGGCGGCGGCGACCTGGCCGGCGTTGCCCAGGCTGCGGCCGGAGCGGAAGAGCAGTGGATGGGTCTCGGGCCGGTACAGGGCCTCCCCGGCGTACCGGGCCAGGGCGTCGGTGTTGGCGCGCAGCGCCTGGGCGAGCGCGGTGTCGCGCTCCACCTCCGGCCAGGCGGCCATCAGCGCGTCGGCGGCGGTGCGGGCCAGGGCGTCGCGCCGCCCGGGTCCGAGGGAGTCGCGGGCGATGCGCTGGATGAGCTGGTGGACGCGGACCGCCCTGCGGGGGGTGCCGGGGGAGTGGTCGATCAGGCTCAGGCGGTGCAGGGCCCGCAGCGCGCCGACGGCATCCTCGGCGGTGACCCTTCGGGTGGACAGGTTGGGCGAGCCGGGCGGGCCGGGCGGGTCGGGCGGGTCGGCCTGTTCCGGTGCCTGGCCGGCGGCCCGGTCGGCGAGGTGGTCGGCGAGATGGGTCAGGGCGGGGCCGCAGGTCAGGACGGAGGCCGGGATGCCGTTGGGGTCGAGCATCGCCGCCAGGCGCAGCATGGGCCGGGCCAGGCCGTACGGGCGCAGCCGGTCGGCGCGGTCCGCCGACAGCGACCAGGCCGCGTCCAGCGGGGCGGCCTGGTCGTCGGGCAGGGCCCCGGCATCGGGCAGGGCGTCGGCCAGGTCGCGGGCGCGGTCGGCCAGCAGGGCGCGGTAGGCGGCGCAGTCCAGACCGGAGTCGATCAGATAGGCGGCGGCCTGGGACAGGGCCAGTGGCAGATAACCCAACTCCCCGGCAAGGGCCGATAGTTCGTCCTCCGGCTCATGGCGGCCGCGGGCGGCCAGGGACGCGGCGAGGTACGCCCTGGCCTCCACCGGTCTGAACAGCCCGACCGGCACCAGGCTGCGGCCCGGCCCGGTCAGCGCGGCGTCCCGGCGACGGGTGGTGACCAGGGTGCGGCCCAGCGGGCTCGCCGGCGGCCACAGGCCGCGCAGGTCGGCCGGGTCGGCCACGTCGTCCAGCACCACCATCCAGCGGCGCTGCTCAGGACCGGGCCGGTGCTCCAGCCAGGCCAGGAACTCCCGCGCCGCCGTCTCGGGCAGATCCGGGTCGGAGTACAGGATCCCGGCGGCGGCCTGGGCGTAGGCGGCGACGACCGCCTCGCGCGTCGCGGCGGTGGCCCACACCAGCAGGTCCACGCCGCCCGCCGCCAGGACCCGGCGGGCGTGGTGGGCGGCGAGCTGGGTCTTGCCGACCCCGCCCATGCCGGACAGCACCTGGCACAGCACCGCCGTGCCGCCGCCGTCCAGCGCGCGCTCCAGCTCGCGCACGGCGGCGCGGTCCTGGAAGCAGTCGGCCTCCCTGGGCGGCACCCCGACCAGATGCGGCCAGGAGACACCGGGGCGGGGGCGGGGATCGGAGTGGTAGTGGGTGTGGAGGCTGGCCCGGTCGATGTGCCCGGCGCCGATGCCGCCCGGGGCCTGGACGTACGCCTCGGCGGACAGAGGCGTGCCGTCCGCGCCCGGTCCGTTCAGCCCTGGGCCGGACCGGGCGGACGAGGGTGCGCATGGGCGCCGCCGTGGATCACCCCGCCCGCGACGCCGCCGTCCGCGCGGACGTGCACATCCCCGCCCACGGCCATCCCGTCCCGGCCGACGGACGGGCCGGTGGCGGGGGTGGCGGGGAAGTGGCGCTCCAGCAGGGCGCGCAGCTCACCGGCGAGGCGGGCGCGCTCGTCGCCGTCCACGCTCTCCAGCAGGTTCTCGAAGCGGGCCTGCCAGGCCGCCTCCTGGCGGATGCGCGCCGCCCCGGCCCCGGCCCCGGCGGCGCCGGGCTCCTGACCACCGCCCCGGCCCGGCTCCGGCCCTCCCGGCTCCAGCTCGGCGGCGGTGTGGTCCAGGCGTTCCAGCTCCGCGCGCTCGCGCCGCTCGTCGCCCCGGCCGAACCAGCGGGCCACCGCCTCCCGCACCGTCGTCCACGCCTCCGTGCCCGCGGCCTGCACCACCGCCGTGCCCCCGGCGGCGGCCAGCGCCGCCAAAGCCTGCTCCAGCATTCCCCGTCCCCCTTGCGACGCGCGGCCCGCGCGGCGCGGTAGCGCCGTCCGGGCACCACGCCGCATCACCATCGGGAAACGTTCTACTCCCGTCGTCGGTTCCGGTGCGGAGTTTTCCGGAAAACGCGAACGGCCCGGTTTACCGGCTGAGTTGGAGAACAAGTCGGCAGTCGTCCGGATTTTGCGGGGGAATGGCGCGCAGTCGTGGGGGTGTCCCGTTCCGCCGCTTCCGCGCCGCCGTTCCCGGAGGTGGGAGGACGGGGCGTGCCGGTTCCGGGCCCGTGCGTCAGGCGGCGGAGCGGAGCGGGAAGGACGCCCGGATCGTCTTGCCCTCGCCCGGATGGAGGGTGACGGTGACGTCGGTGGCCAGCTCGCGCACCAGCAGCCAGCCGAAGCCGCCGGGGACGGAGGGGTTTATCTGGACCGTCCTCGGCCGCCGGACGCTGGCGTCCGAGACCTCCACCAGCACACCGCCGTCCCGCGAGTCCAGGCGGAAGTCCGTCACCCCGCCGGCGTGGCGGACGGCGTTGGACACCAGCTCCGAGACGCCCAGCAGCACGGCGTCCACGTCGGCCCTGGAGGCGTTCGGCTCGGTCTCCCGGAGGAAACCGCGCGTTATCTCCCGCGCCCGGTCCCCGGACTGCGGTGAGCGGCTGGTCAATCGCTCCGGTGGGCGGCCTTCCCTGTGCATCGGTCCTCCTCGCTTCGGAGCTGCTTTCCCAACTCCACTGCCTCGTCTGCCCCCCGAGTGCGCAGCCGAACACAATTGAATCCGATGATCCGGATTCCTTCGTGGAGGGGGAGTGGAATGCCGCGAAAGTATGCAAAGACCTCTGGCATATGCGAGACGAAAATGGCCGATCGGCGGCCACCGGGCGCGGACGGGAACGAATCCCCGGGAATCCGCCGGAAGGAAGATCCACCACCGGGCGGCGGGACGCGGGCGACCGCCCGCCTACACTTGGGCCGGTGTTCGCCCCCCTCCACATCGACGACGAGCTGCGCGACGCGCTCGCCCGCCTCCTCGACGGGCTGCCGCCCCGGCAGGCCGCCGCGGCCGTCGACCGGCTGATCAGCGGCTACCGGGACAGCGGCGCCGCCGGCGCCCCCGTCCTGCGCGACCGCGGCGACGTCGCCGCCTATGCCGCCTACCGGATGCCCGCCACCTTCGAGGCCGTCCGCGCCGCCCTGGACGCCCTCGCCGACCGGGCCCCGGAGCTGGACCCGGCCACCCACCTGGACGTGGGCGGGGGGACGGGCGCGGCCGTGTGGGCCGCCGCCGCGGTCTGGGGCGACGGCGCGCAGCCGACCGGGGAGGCCCGGGTCACCACGGTGCTGGACCGCTCCGAGCCCGCCCTCGCCCTCGGCCGCGAGCTGGCCGCCGGCTCCGGCTCGGCAGCCCTGCGCGGGGCCCGGTGGCGGCAGGAGCGCATCGGCGCCGCACCCGGGCTGGAGGCGGCCGATCTGGTCACCGTCTCCTATGTACTGAACGAACTGCCCGAGGACGCCCGGGGTGCGCTGGTCGACGCCGCCGCCGCGGCGGCCCGGCGGGCGGTGGTGGTCGTCGAGCCGGGCACCCCGGACGGCTACCGGCGGATCATCGAGGCGCGCGGCCGGCTGATCGGCGCCGGGCTGCGCGTCCTGGCCCCCTGCCCGCACAGCGGCGCCTGCCCGATAGAGCCCGGCTCGGACTGGTGCCACTTCGCCGCCCGCGTCAGCCGCTCCTCCCTCCACCGGCGGGTGAAGGGAGGATCGCTGGCGTACGAGGACGAGAAGTTCTCCTACGTGGCCGCCGTCCGCCCCGGCGCGGGCGGCGGCGATCCGGGCGGCGGCGACCCGGACGGGACGCCCACCGCGGCACGGATCGTGCGCAGGCCGCAGATCCGCAAGGGCCAGGTCCTGCTCGACCTGTGCACCGGGCCGGACGCCGAACGCGGCGGGCTGCGGCGCGAGACCGTCACCAAGCGCCGCGGGCCGGCCTACCGCGCCGCCCGGGACGCGCACTGGGGCGATGCCTGGGAGGACGGGCAGGGCGGTGGCGGGCAGGAGGACAGGCAGAACGGGGGCGGGGACGGGGACTGACGGCCCCGCCCCGGTCTCCGTACCCCCGCCCCGCCCGGCGGGCCCGGATCAGCCGCGCAGCTCCGCCGTGCAGCACTTCACACTGCCGCCGCCCTTGAGCAGCTCCCCCAGATCGACGCCGACCGGCTCGTAACCGCGCTCGCGCAGCGGCCCGAACAGCCCCACCGCCGCCTGCGGCAGCAGCACATGGCGCCCGTCGCTGACCGCGTTCAGACCGAAGGCGCGGGCGTCGGCCTCCCCGGCGGTGATCGCGTCGGGGAAGAGCCGGGCCAGCACCGCCCGGCTGCCGGGCGAGAACGCCTGCGGGTAGTACATGACCGCGTCGTCGCGGGTGTCGTCCAGCACGCACAGCGCCGTGTCCAGGTGGTAGAAGCGCGGGTCCACCAGGTCCAGGCCGACGACCGGGCGGCCGAAGAACTCCTGCGCCTCCGGATGGGACAGCGGACTGCTGCGGAAGCCGCGCCCGGCCAGCAGCCAGGAGGCGGTGACGGCGAAGTCCCCCTCGCCCTCGTTGACGTGCTCCGGCTCGCGCACCTCGGCGAAGCCGTGCGCCCGGTACCACTCCCGGTGCACCGCGGCCTCCCGTGCCCGCTCCGGATGGGCGAAGCGGGCGCCCAGCACCCGGCCGTCCACGACGAGCGCGCCGTTGGCGGCGTACACCATGTCGGGCAGCTCCGGGTCGGGCGCCAGCTCCTCGACGGTGTGGCCGAGCGAGCGGTAGGTGTCGCGCAGGGCCTCCCACTGGGCCACGGCCAGCGGGAGGTCCACGGGCTTGGCGGGATCCATCCACGGGTTGATGGAGTAGGTGACCGCGAAGTACGCCGGTGGGCACATCAGATAGCGGCGGGGTGTGTACACGAAAGGGCTCCTCACAGGATCGCTGTGTGCCGGAGGTGTCGCGCTGTGTCAGCACATGGTCCACCCGGCCGGGCCTCCCTGTCCTGTCCGGGAGGAGGATTTCCGCTGTACGGAGCAGGACGGTCTCCCGGCGGGCCGGGCGGACCCGCCGGCCCGCCGGGCTGTGACCATCGCGACCACCGTTCGATTACTCATCGGGGGCGCGGAAGGAGCAGGATGGAGAAGGCCGTCCGGGATCCGCGGATTCCGCCCGGCCGAAGGCGCTCGGTTTCGTACCCTCGAAACCCACGGTTTCGGTCGCGCGTGGGGCGGTACGCGGTCTCCGCTCCCCTCCCGCGAGGAGGGGCTCTTTCAGCCGGAGGTCGCTGCCCGGCCCGCCCCGACGCCCCGCGGGACCGGCCGAGCACCGCAAACCAGGGAAGCGATTCCCCCACAGGCCGAGGCCGGTGGTCCCAGCACTAGGAGTCCGATGGAACGCGAAAGCAGATTCTCCCGGTGGCTGCGCCGACGCTCCCGCGGCGGCGCGCACGCGAGCGCCGCGCAGGAAGCGGCCCGCGTCCGGGAGGACCTGCTGCTGACGGCCGCCGCCGCCGGCTTCCCCCTGGCGCCCGCCGCGCACCCCGAGGGCTACGGCTGCTCCTGCGACCGGATCGGCTGCCCCACCCCCGGCCGGCACCCGGTCTCCTTCGCCTGGCAGACGCAGGCCACCACCGACCCCGAGCAGATCGCCCGCTGGGCCGCCGGCCAGCCGTCGGCCAACTTCATCACCGCCACCGGCCGCACCCAGGACGTGCTGGACGTGCCCGTGGACGCGGGGCGGGCCGCACTGGAGCGGCTGGAGGCCGAGGGCGTCGAGGTCGGGCCGGTGGCGGTGTGCGGCACCGACCCCCGGACGGGGCGGATGCTGTTCTTCACCGCCACCCGCGGCACCCCGGACGACGAGGACGAGTGGTGGCCGTGCGAGCTGGACTGCCACCCCGAGACCCTGGAGGACCACCCGGGCCTGCGGTGGCACTGCCGCGGCAGCTACGTGCTCGTACCCCCCGCCCGGCTGCCCGGCGACGACTCCGATTCGGCGGTGGGCTGGCTGCGCGCCCCCGAGCGCCCGCTGCCCGACCCGCTGACGATGCTGGAGGCGCTGACGGACGCCTGCGCCACGCACGCGCAGGAGGAGCCGGACCACGCCGCCCCCTGGCCGGTGCGCTGACGCGCCGGGGCCCGGGTCACCACCGGGCCGCCGGGCGCGCCGTAGGGCTCACTCGCCCTTGGCCCTCGTCAGACGCTGGAGGCGGTAGACCAGCTCGACCTTCGGATCGCCGGCTTCGGCCGCGGGCACGGCCGCCGTCTGGAGGCCCAGGCGGATGTACGTCACCGACTGCTGCGGTGTGCCCTCCATCAGGGCCTTGACGTAGGGGTCCTTGACCTGCGGCTTGTAGCCCTGGGGCACGGTCTGCCGCATCTGGTGGTGAGTGGTGAAGAACACCAGCGCCCCGCCGTCCTCGGTGCGCAGCCCCACCGGCGCGAACCGCGCGTCCCGGGCCGGGAGGTCGGCCCACTGGGTGCGGGCGCCCGGGCTCGCCGCCGTCTTCTTCCGCTCCTGTCGCAGGCCGCTGGTGGCCGGCCCGTCGGCGAAGGCGTCGCCGCCCTCGCGCAGATAGTCCGTGTACGCCTCGCCCAGATCCTTCGGCGCGACGGCCAGCCGGGCCGACGCGCCGGCGGGGACGGCCTCGACGTGGCCCTCGCCGTCCTCGGCGAACTCCGGCATGGCGGAGGCGTCCAGCACCGACAGATACGACACCTTCCACTTCTCCTCGACACCGTCGCGGGTGAAGACCAGCAGCCAGCGCTTGCCGGGGCTCTGGCTGGAGGCGGTGTCGGCGACGAAGAACTTCGGCCAGCCCGCCTGCCGCGGTATCAGGAAGCGGGCGTCGGTCAGTTCCAGGTCCCGGTGGTCGGGTGTGCCGTCCGGGTGGACGGTGCGGCGGGCCCGCAGCCCGGCCTGGTCGACGGCGCCCAGCGCGCCCGTCTCGATGGTGGCGTTCAGGGCGGCGTCGTTGGTGCGGTTGGCCTCGTTGTTGGTCTCGGCGAAGCGGTCGAGGGCTTTCGCCGCCTCCGCCTCGGTCACCGCCGGGACCACGGCCCTCTCGCCGTGCACCGTGACGCAGCCCGGCAGTACCGCCACAGCGGCCAGCGCCGCCGCGAGCACCACCGCACGTCTGAGCCCACGCGCCTTCGTCCGCACTCTCCTCGACCCCTCCCGGACCATCACGAGGCTTCCCCGGCCCGAACCCTACCGGTGCTCCGCGGGGGGCGGGCGACGGGAGGGGCCGGGCCCGGGACACGGCCAACCCGGCCCCGCCCCGGGCCGGTTCGGCCGGTCCGAAGGGGAGGGGCCGGGCAGCCGTCACATCTGCCGCGTCAGGACACCGTGCAGTCGGCGCCGTCGAGCGTGAACGCCTCCGGAGCGGTGTTGGCGCCGTTCCAGGTGCCGGTGAAGCCGATGGTCACCGAGCCGCCCGCCGGGATGTCCGCGGTGTACGAGGCGGGCTCGACGGTGACGGCCGCCCCGCTCCGGCTCGGGGTGCCGCCCCACATGTTGGTGATGGTCTGGCCGTCGGCGAACCGCCAGCCCAGTGTCCAGCCGCTGATCGCGGACGTGCCGGTGTTGCGGACGGTCACCTCGCCCTGGAAGCCGCCCTGCCACTGGCCGACGATGCTGTAGCCGACCGAGCAGGCGCCCGGCGCGGGGTCGCCGCCCCGGCTGGTGGTGACGTCCACCGTCGCCGAGCGCTCGGAGCGGTTGCCGGCCGCGTCCCGCGCGTACACGGCGAAGGTGTAGGAGGTGCCGGCCGTCAGCCCGGTGAGCTGCGCCGAGGTGCCGGTGACGCTCCGCACGGCGGTCTCGGAAGCACCTTCGACGCGCACCACGTCGTACGCGGTCACCCCGGTGTCGTCGGTGGAGGCGCCCCAGGACAGGGTGACGCCTCCGGCGGACACGTCGGAGGCCACCGGGGTGCCCGGCCGGGTGGGGGCGGTGGTGTCGCCCGGGTCGCCGCCGGAGCCGCCGTAGACGGTGGCCTCCTTCGCGGTCGCGGCGATGCCGTTCGCGCCGTTGAACAGGCGCTCGCCCCAGCTCGTCATGGCGTCCGGGTCGAAGCCCTCGACCATGTCCAGGTACTCGACGCCGCCGCCGTTGCCGCTCCAGGACCAGCCCAGGTAGCCCAGGCCGAGCTGCTCGGTGGTCGCCAGGATCGCGTCCTCGTCCGGGTTGCCGTCACTGTGGTCGTGCCCGAACTCGCCCACCAGGATCGGCAGTCCGGCGTCGGTGAAGCGGCCCAGGTAGTCGCGCACCTCGGCGGCGGTGTCGAAGACGCCGTACATGTGGACGGAGAACATCGTGTTGCGGTCGGGGTCGGCGGCGAAGACCGACGCGGCGTTGTCGCGCATGGTGAACGACCAGTCCTGGCCCCAGTTGGGGGCGTCGACCATCAGCGCGTGGTCGAACCCGGCGTCGCGCAGCTTACCGATGGCGCCCCTGGTGTCGTCGGCCCAGTTCTCGTAACCGCTGTTGCCGTGCGGCTCGTTGCCGATGTTGACGACGATGTAGTCCTCCTGGCCCTCCAGCGCGCTCTTGACGCTGATCCAGTAGTCGGCGGCCTGGTCCAGGGAGGCCGCGCCGCTCTGCTCGCCGTAGCCGGTGGTGTCGTGCACCTCCAGCACGCAGATGAGGCGGTTGGCCTTGCACTCGGAGACGACGTTCGCCACGTCGGAGGCGTCGTTGCGTGTCCAGCGGTCGCCGCTGCTGAGCACGACCCGCACGGTGTTGGCGCCCTTGGCCTTGATGTGGGCCAGGGAGTCGAGCTCGCCGGTGTACCAGGTGTGGGCGTGGTTGACGCCCCGCATCACGAAGTCGTTCCCGTTGCCCTCCAGCAGGCGCCCGCCGCTGACGTGGAGGCCGGTGGCGGCAGTGCTCCCGGTGGTCCCGGACGCGGCCTGCGCGGTCTGGCCCAGGCCGGCCAGCGGCAGCAGTAAGCCGAGCAGGGCGCCGGAGACGGCGGCCCCGCGGGTGGTGCGTGGTCTCATCTGTCACTCCAGTGAACCGTATGGCTGACAACGATGTCAGACCGGCGCGGCGCGAGGGCCGGCGGTCTGGTGTGGAAGCGCTCCCAACCAACCGCCGCCGCCGATGCCGCGTCAAGAGGTGTGACACGAATCGGTTCCGGAACCCTCAGGCGCTGAGCGGGAACTCCTCACCCAGCTCGCGGAAGACGGCGCTGTTCAGCGCGAAGGCGCGACGGCACTCCTCGGCGATCCGCTGCTTCTCCAGATCGTCCGCCGGCACCGCGTCCAGCGCCGCCCGGTACTCGCGCTTGAACGCGGCCGGGTTGTCGATCCCCTCGAAGACGTAGAAGCGCACACCGTCACCCTTGCGCGCGAACCCCCAGGTCTTCTCGGCCTTCCCCCGGATGATCTGGCCGCCGGAAAGATCGCCCAGATAACGCGTGTAGTGGTGCGCGACATAGCCACCGGGCCACTGGCACACCAGCTCGGTGATCCGCCCGGCGTACGCGGCCGTCGCCGGCAGCGGGGCCAGCGACCCGCGCCAGCCCTCCCCGCCGTGCAGATGGGTCAGATCGCGCTCCAGGGCGGCGGTACGGGCCAGCTCGGGACGCAGGAACGGTCCTGCCACCGGATCGCCGGCCAGCCCCTCCGCCCCGTCCTCCAGGGCGCGGTAGACGAACCAGAGCTGCTCGGTGTAGCGCCGGTAGGCCTCCACCCCCAGCCTGCCGCCCAGCAGGGCGCCCATGAACGCGGAACCCTCCGCCTCCGTGTGCTGCTGCCGGGAGGCCTCACGGATGAGGACGGAGAACGGAGTCGTGGCGGACGCGACCAAGGCGGGCCTCCGGGGACCAGACGACATGAGAGGACGGCACCACGGGAGCACCGCCGGACCCGACCGATTCTCGCCGACCGGGCCCGCAAGTCAACGTCTTGCCGACAGCTTGTCGGAAAACCGTCAGGGCAGTGTCAGGATCTCCGCCCCCGAGCCGGTGACCACGAGAGTGTGCTCGAACTGCGCCGTGCGCTTGCGGTCCTTGGTCACCACCGTCCAGCCGTCCTCCCACATGTCCCACTCGTGGGTGCCCAGCGTCAGCATCGGCTCGATGGTGAACGTCATGCCCGGCTTCATCACCGTCGTCGCCCGCGGGTCGTCGTAGTGGGGGATGATCAGCCCCGAGTGGAACGAGCTGTTGATGCCGTGCCCGGTGAAGTCGCGCACCACCCCGTAACCGAAGCGCTTGGCGTACGACTCGATGACCCGGCCGATGACATTGATCTGCCGGCCCGGCCGCACCGCCTTGATCGCGCGGTTCAGCGACTCGCGCGTCCGCTCCACCAGCAGCCGCGACTCCTCGTCCACCTCCCCGCACAGATAAGTGGCGTTGTTGTCGCCGTGCACACCGTGGATGTACGCCGTCACGTCCAGATTCACGATGTCGCCGTCCCGCAGGACGGTGGAGTCCGGAATCCCGTGACAGATGACCTCGTTGACCGAGGTGCACAGCGACTTGGGGAACTTCCGGTACCCCAGCGTCGAGGGGTAGGCGCCGTGGTCGCACAGGTACTCGTGCGCGACCTCGTCCAGCTTGTCGGTGGTCACGCCGGGAGCGATGTGCTTCGCGGCCTCCGCCATGGCGCGGGCGGCGATCCGCCCCGCGATCCGCATCTTCTCGACCGTCTCGGCGTCCTGCACCTCGGGACCGGTGTACGGCGTCGGGGCGTCCTTGCCCACGTACTCCGGGCGGGGGATCGAGGCGGGCACACCGCGGTGCGGGGAGAGGGTGCCGGGAACGAGAAGCGACTGGCCAGACATGTGCGCGAGTCTAACCGTGATAGGTGACGTCCCGGCGGGGCAGCATGGATCACATGGCACTGTTCAAACGCAAGGCGACCGGCAAGTCCGGCGAGTGGTTCTACTGCCTGTCCCACCACACGGTCGAGGAGGGCCCCGAGTGCCCGGCCAGGGAACGCCTGGGCCCTTACGCGACCCGCGCCGAGGCCGAGCAGGCGATGGACACGGCCCGCGAGCGCAACGAGCGGTGGGAGAACGATCCGCGCTGGAACGAGCCCGCCCCGCGGGACGAGACGGAGTGAGCGGCGCCCGGCGCCGCACCCGGCCACTGGCGCGGAACCCGGCACCGTCCCCGCGCCGACCGCACACTCGCAGCCGGGCGACGGGCCCGCGTCACCCCGGACCGGCCCCGACCCCCGTACGCACCCCGGCCCCCACCGCACCCCGGCACACGCTCAGATGTCGGTGAGCCGTACGCCCGCGTGCGCCCTGTACCGCCGGTTGACCGAGATCAGGTTGGCCACCAGCGACTCCACCTGGTGCGCGTTGCGCAGCCGGCCGGCGAACACGCCACGCATCCCCGGGATGCGCCCCGCCAGCGCCTGGACGATCTCGCAGTCGGCCCGCACCTCCCCGAGCACCATCACGTCGGTCTCGATCTCCTCGATCTCCGGGTCCCGGAGCAGGACGGCCGACAGGTGGTGGAAGGCCGCGGTCACCCGCGAGTCCGGCAGCAGGGCGGCGGCCTGCTCGGCGGCGCTGCCCTCCTCCGGCTTCAGCGCGTAGGCGCCCTTCTTGTCGAAGCCGAGCGGGTTGACGCAGTCCACGACGAGCTTGCCCGTCAGCTCCTCGCGCAGGCTCTCCAGGGTGGCGGCGTGCCCCTCCCACGGCACCGCGACGATCACCACGTCGCTGCGGCGTGCGCACTCGGCGTTGTCGGTGCCCTCCACGCCCAGGCCCAACTCCCCGGCCGCGGCCCGTGCGCGCTCGGCGGTCCGCGAACCGAGGATCACCTTCTGGCCGGCCCGGGCCAGCCGGTACGCCAGACCGCGGCCCTGGTCGCCGGTGCCGCCCAGCACGCCGACCACCAGGCCGGAGACGTCCGGCAGCTCCCAGGGGTCCTTGGCGGGGGCCTTCTTCGGGGCGTCTGCGGAAGCATCGTTCGAGGTCATGCTCCGATCCTGCCAGGGTTTACGGGCCGGGGTGCGGTGGGGGCCGGGTGCGTGCGGGGGTCGGGGCCGGTCCGGGGCGAACATTCCGGACGGCATGATTTACGGGCCTGGGCGTGCACCGCTCTCTGGAACTCCTATTGCCCGCAAATCACGCCCCTGGCCTCCGGCATGGGGAACCCCAAGTGTCCGGAACGTCCGCCCCTCCCCGTCCCCTCCCGCCGTCGCCCGGCTGCGGGTCCATGGTGGTGCGGGCTGGGCCGATACCGGCCCGTTGTCCGAGGTGCGAGTGGGTAGGGGCGCGAGCCCCAGCTGCGGGCGTGTGGCCGGTGCGGCGGGGGTGCCGGCCACGCCGGTGGGCCGGCGCGGTGGCGGGTTCCGCCGGTGGGTGGGCGGCCCCGGCGCGGGGGGTGTGGGGGCGGATGGGGGACAATGGGGACCGTCGTAACGCCGCACCCTCAGGAGCCCGCCCCCATGGCCCCCTCGTCCCCGACCCGACGACTCCCCCTGTTCACCCTGGTCGTCTGCGGCCTCGCCGTCGTGGCGGCGGTGGTGTCCTTCGTCCGGGGGGCCTGGCCGGTGGGGATCGTCTGGGTCCTGCTGGCCGGACTGTCGTCCAACATGGCCTGGTACTACGTGCGCCGTGCCAGGCTGGAGCGGGCCGCGGCCGAGGCGAACGGCATCAGTAGGGGATGAAGACGTTCTGGGGCTCGCCCTCCCAGAAGCGGAAGTACCGCAGCCCGTAGGCCACCTCCTGCCAGGAGACGCCCAGAGCCCCCATCACGGCGTCGACGCCGTTCCAGAAGACGGCGTTGACCTCCGGGATCCACAGGCAGGCGAAGACCGCGAGGAGACCGAAGGGCGCGAAGGGCTCCATCTGGCGGCGGGCCCTGGGCGAGAGCCAGGGTTCGATGACGCCGTAGCCGTCCAGTCCGGGGACGGGCAGGAAGTTGAGGATCGCGGCCGTGACCTGGAGCATCGCCAGGAAGGCCAGTGCGCAGCGGAACGCGATCGGCGCGTCGTCCAGCAGGCCCAGCAGGAAGGGCGTGACCAGGGCGAGGGCGAGGGCGGCGTTGACCAGGGGGCCGGCCGCCGAGATCAGGCTGTGCCCCAGCCGGCCGCGGATGCGGTGGCGCTCGATGAACACCGCGCCGCCGGGGAGGCCGATGCCGCCCATGATCACGAAGACCACGGGCAGGACGATGCTCAGCATCGCGTGGGTGTATTTGAGGGGGTTGAGGGTGAGATAGCCCTTGATCCCGACGGATATGTCGCCGCCGTGCAGCGCGGTGCGCGCGTGCGCGTACTCGTGCAGGCACAGGGAGACGATCCAGGCCGAGACGACGAAGAGGAACACCGCGAAACCGGTGCTCGCCGCGTAGCCCGCCCACACGCCCCAGGCCGACACCCCCATGACGGTGACGAGCCCCAGGAACACGGGGCTGACCTGTCTGTTCATGGGGCCAGACCGTACCCGGCGCGGGCGGCGGGGCACGAGCCGGGGCCCGTGCCCCGGCCGGCCTACTGCGCGCTGATGTCGATCGTGCGCCGCTTGCCCTGGGGCGACTTCGGGATGCGTACGGTGAGCACCCCGTCGGCCAGGTCGGCGGAGACCGCGTCCTCGTCGATGTCGTGCGGGACCATGGTGCGGTAGGAGAACCGGCCGGTGCGGCGACTGAGCACCTTCCCGTGGTGCTCCTCCTCGAGCTCGCCGGTGATGTGCAGCTCGTTGGCGTCCAGCTCCACCGAGACGTTCTCGCGCGGGACGCCGGGCAGTTCGGCCCGCACCAGATAGGCGTCCTCGGCTTCCTCCTCCTCGACCAGCGGCACCCAGGGCCGCTCACCGGTGGGCGTGGTGCCCTGCTGGAAGAACCGGCCCACCTCGGACCACAGGTTCTCGAACTCGCTGCGCGGGTCGTACCGGCCCCAGCCCGGCTGCTGCCGTCCCGGACGCTGCGTGCCCTCTCCGCGCCGTACTGGCATCTTCACGGGAGTGTCTCCTTCCTCGTGGCCTGTCCGTGCGCCGTGGCGGGTATCCGGGTACGGCCGAACATAACGGGCGGCCCGCCGACGGGCCGGGGGAAGGCCGTCGGCGGGCCGCCGCGGGAGGACCGGTGTCGGCCGGTGGGGGAGGGCCGGCCGCCGCCGGTCAGTGGAAGGTGTGCTCCTCGGTGGGGAAGGCGGAGCCGACCACGTCCTGGGCGAACTCGCGTGCCGCGTCGCCGAGCGTCTCGCGCAGCCGCGCGTACTGCCTGACGAAGCGCGGCATCCGGCCCTGCGTCATGCCGGCCATGTCCGTCCAGACCAGCACCTGGGCGTCGCAGTCCGGGCCGGCGCCGATGCCGATAGTGGGGATGCTCAGGGAGCGGGTGACCTCGGCGGCCAGCTCGGCCGGCACCATCTCCATGACGAGGGCGAAGGCGCCGGCGTCCTGGGCGGCCTTGGCGTCGCGCAGGAGCTGGTGGGCGGCCTCGTCGCCGCGGCCCTGGACGTAGTAGCCGCCCAGCGCGTTGACCGACTGCGGGGTCAGGCCCAGGTGGGACATCACGGGGATGCCGGACCGCACGAGCAGCTCGGTCTGGGCCAGCGAGCGCTCGCCGCCCTCCAGCTTCACCGCGCCGGCGCCGGCCTCCTTCACCAGGTGGGTGGCGTTGCGCAGGGCCTGGACGGGGCCCTCCTGGTACGAGCCGAAGGGGAGGTCGGCGACGACCATCGCCCGCCGGGTGCCGCGTACGACGGCGGCGGACATCATGGCCATCTGCTCCATGGTGACGGGCACCGTGGTGTCGTAGCCGAGGTGGCAGTTGCCCGCCGAGTCCCCGACGAGCAGGACGGGGATGCCCGCCTCGTCGAAGACGGACGCGGTCATCGCGTCGTACGCGGTGAGCATGGGCCACTTCTCGCCGCGCTCCTTGGCGGCGGCCAGGTCCCTCACGGTGATGCGTCGCTGCTGCGTTCCGCCGTACAGCGCCTTGCTGCTGTCGGCTGCCTGCTGGGCATGCGTCATTGCGCCGGCTCCTGTGTTCGTCGTCTCGAGGCGCCCTCACGGCGTCCCCGGATCCGCGTCCATGGTGGCACTACCGCCGGGCGGGAGGGAAGAGGGGCCGCCGCGGCGCGACACGGGGGAGCGCGTAGCGATACGAGACGGGTTCGTATCGCAAATGTCCTAATCTGTGGCGATGAGTGCAGTTGATTCCGAAGCGCCGCCGTGTTCGGTGACCCCGGAGGCCGTGCACCGCAGGCGCTGGGCGATCCTGGCCGTCCTGATGCTCAGCCTGCTGATCGTCGTACTGGACAACTCGATCCTCAACGTCGCGATGAGGACCCTCGCGACCCCGCCCCCCACCGGACTCGGCGCCACCCACGGCCAGCTGGAATGGGCGGTGAACTCCTACACGCTCGTCTTCGCGGGGCTGCTGTTCACCTCGGGCCTGCTCGGTGACCGCTACGGGCGCAAGCGGGTGCTGCTGGCGGGCCTGGTGCTGTTCGGCGTCGGCTCGGTGCTGGCCGGACTGTCCGGCTCGCCCGGCGAGCTGATCGCCTTCCGCGCGCTGATGGGCGTCGGCGGCGCCCTGGTGATGCCCTCCACGCTCGCCGTCCTGATGAACGTCTTCGAACGCGACGAGCAGCCCAGGGCCATGGGGATCTGGACCGGGGGCGTCGGCGTGGCCATCGCCGTGGGGCCGGCCACCGGCGGCCTGCTGCTGGAGCACTTCTGGTGGGGCTCGGTCTTCATGGTCAACGTGCCCATCGTGATCGTCGCGCTGATCGCGATGGCCGTGCTGGTCCCCGACTCCAGGGACCCCGCGCCCGGCCGCCCCGACATCCCGGGCGTACTGCTGTCGGTCGTCGGCCTGGTGCTGCTGGTGTACGGCATCATCAAGGGCGGGCAGCTCGCCGACTTCACCGACCCCGAGGTGCTGCTCACGGTGGGCGGCGGCCTCGCGGTCCTGGCAGGCTTCGTGCTCCACGAGAGACACAGCCGGCACCCGGCCCTGGACGTGCGGTACTTTCGCGAGCCTGCCTTCTCGGCCGCCGTCACCGCCGTGGCGCTGGTGTTCTTCGCGCTGATGGGCGTGACGTTCTTCATGGTCTTCTACACCCAGAGCGTGCGCGGCTACACACCCTTCCAGACCGGTCTGCTGCTGCTCCCGCTCGCCGCCTCGCAGCTTTTCTTCGCCTCCCGGGCGGAGCTGGCCGTGAAGCGTTTCGGCGCCCGGGCCACCTGCGCGGCCGGCCTGCTGGCGGTCGCCGCGACCATGGCGGCTTTCGTGCTGCTCGGCACCGACACCCCGATCTGGGTCCTGGAGGTCCTCTTCGTCGTCCAGGGCGCCGGGATGGCGCACGTCACGCCGCCCGTCACGGTCACGATCATGCAGTCGCTGCCGCGCGAGAGAGCCGGCTCCGGCTCGGCGGTCAACAACATCTTCCGGCAGGTCGGCGGCGCGCTGGGCGTCGCGGTGCTCGGCTCGCTGCTCTCGGCGGCCTACCGGGGCCGGATCGACGGCGAACTGGCCGGGCTGCCGGGCCTGTCGGAGAACGCCCGGCACGCGGCGGGCGAGTCCATCGAGGCCACCCGGACGCTGGCCGAGCGGATGGGCCCGGCGGGCCGGGCGCTGACCGAACGGGCCGACGAGGCGTTCGTCCACGCCATGCACATCACGGTCGTGGCCTCCGCCGCTGTCGCCCTGGCCGGTGCGGTGGTCGTCGCGCTGTTCATGCCGGGCAGGCGGAGCGCGCCGGGCGGGAGGGGCGACGGGGAGGAAGGGCGGAGCGAGGGGGTGGGCGTGCCCGTGGCGGGGCGCGGGCGGGAGGCCCTGAAGGCGCAGCCGGAGGTGGAGCGGTGAGGGGGGAGGGGGCCGGGGAGGTGCGCGCCGTGCGCGGCAGGCCGCGCAGCGCGGCCGCGGACCGGGCGATCATCGCGGCAGCGCTGCGGCTGCTGGAGCGCGGGGCCGGCGTCGGCGCGCTGTCCATGGAGGGGATCGCCCGCGAGGCGGGCGTGGGCAAGGCGACCGTCTACCGCCGCTGGCCGGGCAGGGACGAACTGCTGCTGGACGTCATGCGGGCCCTGGACGAGCCCCAGGCCGAGGTGCGCGGCGACTGTGTGCGGGAGGATCTGGTGGAGATCCTGGAGGGGCTGCGGCGCAAGGGCCTGGCCAAGCGGGACTCGGCGCTGCTGCGCACCATGATGAGCCACTTCCACAGCCGTCCGAGGCTGTGGCAGGCCTACCACGACACCGTGATCCGCGCCCGGCGCGAGACGCTGCACGCGGTGCTGCGGCGCGGCGTGGCCGAGGGCGGGATCCGCGCGGACCTGGATGTCGGGCTGCTGGGGGAGCTGTTCACCGGGCCGATGCTGTCGCGGGCGCTGCTGCACGAGTGGAGGCAGTTGCCCGAGGGGCTGGCCGAGCAGATCGTGGACGGGGTGCTGGACGGCGCCCGGCCGCGCGGCTGACGCGGCAGAGGGGGTGAGGGGAGTGAGAGGGCCGGCGCGTTCCCGGTGGGGACGCGTGGGCGCGCGTACGTGCGTGCGGGGCTGTGCGCCGTGCCGGAATGTGCGTGTTTCGTTACAGTGGCGGGTGCTGCCGAAAGGTCAGGAACCCGCCACAGGACCGCGTTCGTCCTGGCAGACGTACAGGTGTACGGGCCGCCCGGTGCGGCGCGCCCGGCAAGCAAGACCGGCCGCCACCCGGACGCCGGACCGGGGCAGCGGCCTCGCGATGACGGCAAGTGAGGACGGCGGATGGCACGGGCGTACATGACCGAGGCGGAGTCGCAGACGTCGCGGGGCGAGGTGGACGGGCGCCCCGGCCCCGCCCCCTCCTTCGTCGCCCGCCTCCGGCGCGCGATCGCCCGGGCGGGCGGCGAGGGCCGGTGGCGCCGCGGCCTGCTGCTCGCGCTGCTGGCCGTGCTGGTCGCGCTGCTGATGGCGCTGCACTCCCGGATGCCCAACCGGGTCGGCAACCTGGGCAGCCTGCTGGAGACCTTCCTGCCGTGGGCCGGTCTGGCGATCCCCCTGCTGCTCCTGGCCGGGCTGCTGCGCCGTTCGGCCACCGCGCTGGTGGCGCTGCTGCTGCCCGCGGTGGTCTGGACCCACATGTTCGGCGGTCTGGTCACCGACAAGCGCGCCGACGGCGGAGACCTGACCGTGGTCACCCACAACGTCAACGCCGACAACCCCGACCCCGCCGGTACGGCGCGGCAGCTGGCGCGCAGCGGCGCCGAGGTGCTGTCCCTCCAGGAGCTGCCGGGCCGGTCGGTGGCGGAGTACGAGAAGGCGCTGGCGGACGCCTACCCCCACCACGTGGTGCTGGGCACGGTCGGGCTGTGGAGCAAGTACCCGATCGACGACGCCCGGCCGGTGGACATCGGCATCGGCTGGACGCGGGCGATGCGCGCCACCGTCGGCACGCCGAGGGGGGACGTCGCCGTGTACGGCGCGCACCTGCCGTCGGTGCGGGTGAGGTTCGAGGCGGGGTTCACCGCCCGCCAGCGCGATGTCGCCTCCGACCTGCTGGGCGAGGCCATCGTGGCGGAGTCCGTCGGGCGGGTGGTGCTGCTGGGCGACCTCAACGGGACGATGAACGACCGGGCGCTGGCGTCCGTCACCTCGCAGATGCGCTCCACGCAGGGCGCGGCGGGTGACGGGTTCGGGTTCAGCTGGCCCGCGTCGTTCCCGATGGCCCGGATCGACCAGATCATGGTGAAGGGGGTCGAGCCGGTGTCGTCGTGGGCGCTGCCGCCGACCGGCAGTGACCATCTGCCGCTGGCGGCGTCGGTGAGCTGGTAAGGGCCCGATCGAGGGTTCCGGAGGACGGGTCGCCCCGTACGGGGCGACCCGTCCGCTGTTTGTGGCACGGCTGTCACCTATTTGTTTTGTGCCGGAACAAAAAGCTGCGAGACTTGGTCGTGTCCGGGGCGGACCGGTTCGGGCCGGTTCCGCTTCCTGTGCCCTGCGTCTGCTGCGCACCCACCCCTCGCGTCGAAAGGCTCTCCCATGCCCCTGGCCCTGCTCGCTCTCGCGGTCGCGGCCTTCGGGATCGGCACCACCGAGTTCGTGATGATGGGCCTGCTGCCCAACGTCGCGGACGACCTGGGCGTCTCCGTACCCGCCGCCGGCCATCTCGTCTCCGCCTACGCCATCGGTGTCGTCATCGGCGCCCCGCTCCTGGCCGCCGTCGGGGTCCGCGTCCCGCGCAGGCGGATGCTCATCGCCCTGATGGGCCTGTTCACCATCGGCAACCTCGCCTCCGCCCTCGCTCCCGGCTACGGCACACTGCTGGCCGGACGGGTGCTGGCCGGGCTGCCGCACGGCGCGTTCTTCGGCGTCGGCGCGGTCGTCGCCGCCCGCCTGGTGCGGGAGGGCCGGCAGGCGCGGGCCGTGGCCACGATGTTCCTGGGGCTGACCGTGGCCAACATCGTCGGCGTGCCCGGTGGCACGGCACTGGGGCAGCAACTGGGGTGGCGTGCGACGTTCCTGGTCGTCACCGTGATCGGGCTGGTCGCGATGGGGGCGCTGGCGGCGCTGGTGCCGTGTCTGCCGCTGGAGCGGCGGGGTGCCGGTGGCGGCGTGGTGCGTGAACTGCGCCGCGAGGTGCGGGCGCTGGGGGACCGGCAGGTGCTGCTCGGACTGCTGACGGCCGTCTTCGGGTTCGCGGGCGTCTTCGCCCTCTACAGCTACCTGGCCTCGATGGTCACCGAGGTCACGGGGATGGCCGAGTCGTCGGTGACGGTCGTGCTGGCTCTCTTCGGTGTCGGCATGACGCTGGGTGCGCTGGCCGCGGGGCCGCTGACCGACCGCGCGCTGCGGCCCACGCTGTACGGGGCGCTGGGTGCGCTGGCGCTGGTGCTGGTGGCGTTCCGGTTCACCGTCCACGTGCCGTGGGCGGCGATGGCGACCGTGGTGGTGATCGGTGCGGTGGGGTTCATGACCACCACGCCGCTGCAGATGCTCGTGATGGAGAAGGCGCGCCACGCGCCGACGCTCGCCGCGGCCTCCAACCACTCCGCGTTCAACCTGGCCAACGCGGGCGGTGCGTGGGCCGGTGGTACGGCCATCGCGGCGGGCTGGGGGTGGACGTCCCCGGCGCTGGTGGGCGCGGGCCTGGCGGTGGTGGGGCTGGTGATCGCCGTGGTGGCGGGGGTGCTGGACCGGGTGGGCCGGGTGGGCCGGGTGGGCCGGGGGGCGCCGGCCGGGCGGCGGTCGCGGGTGGTGGCTCGCGGGGCGGGTTCGCGCGGGGCGGGTGCGCGTGAGGCCGGTTCGCGGGAGGAGGCGGGTAGCCGGGGTGGGGCCGGGGTTCGCTGAGAGCGGGGCCGGTTCCGCCGTGGGCGGCGGGGCGTGAGGTGGGGCGGGGGCCGGGTGCGTGTGGGGGCGGGGCCGGTCCGGGGCGAACATTCCGGACGGCATGATTTACGGCCGTTGCCGTGCACCGTCGGGTGGAGCGCCTATTGGCCACAAATCATGCTTGAGTGTCCGGAACGTCCGCCCCTCCCCGTCCCCTCCCGCCGTCGCCCGGGTGCTGGTGGGTGGCCTCTGTCCGGTTCTCTTCCGCTGTCACTCGAGTGCTGGTGGGCGGCCCTCCCCGCCCCTCCGGCGGTCGGCCGTCCGGCGGCCGGGGGCTCGCTGGGGCGGAACGGGCGAGGTCCGGAGCCCCGTTGTTCCCCGGACACGGCGCCGGCGCCCCGGTGGTGGGGCGCCCGCCGTTGTGGGGACGGGGTCAGCCGGTTTCGCGCCAGCGGTTGGTGATCGGCAGGCGGCGGTCCTTGCCGAAGCCCTTCGCGGAGATCTTCGTGCCCGGCGGGTACTGCCGCCGCTTGTACTCGGCGGTGTCCGTCATGCGCAGGACGCGGGTGACGGTCTCCTCGTCGAAGCCCTCGGCGATGATCTCCTCCCGGCCCCGGTCCAGGTCCACGTACAGCTCCAGGATCCGGTCCAGGACGTCGTAGTCGGGGAGGGAGTCGGTGTCCACCTGGTCCGGGCGCAGCTCCGCGCTCGGCGGCTTGGAGATGGAGTTCTCCGGGATCGGCGGGGTCTCGCCGCGCTCGGCGGCGGCCTTGTTGCGCCAGAGGGCGAGGCGGAAGACGGTCGTCTTGTAGACGTCCTTGATCGGGCCGTACGCGCCGACCGAGTCGCCGTAGAGGGTCGAGTAGCCGACGGCCAGCTCGGACTTGTTGCCCGGCGCGAGCACGATGTGGCCCTCCTGGTTGGACAGGCCCATCAGCAGGGTGCCGCGCAGCCGTGCCTGGAGGTTCTCCTCCGCCAGGCCGGTGAGGTGGAGCGAGTCCATGTAGGCGTCGAACATCGGGGCGATCGGTACGGTGCGGAAGTTGAGGCCGGTGCGGCGGGCCATCTCCGCCGCGTCGTCCCTGGAGTGCTCCGAGGAGTAGCGCGAGGGCATGGAGACGCCGTACACGTTCTCCGGGCCGATCGCGTCGCAGGCGATGGCGGCGGTGAGAGCGGAGTCGATGCCGCCGGACAGCCCGATGAGCACCGAGCGGAAACCGTTCTTCAGGACGTAGGCGCGCAGGCCCGTGACGAGGGCGGTGTAGATCTCCTCGTCGTCGTCCATGCGGGGGGCCTCCGCGCCGGTGACCTGCGGCTCGTACGCGGGGAGGGGGACGGCGGAGAGGGGGCGGTGTTCGATGCGCAGGCCGTCGGAGACGTTGCCGGAGGGGGGTTCGGGCGCGGCGGCGGGCAGGTCGAGGTCGAGGACGACGCAACCCTCCTCGAACTGCGGGGCCCGCGCGATGACCTCGCCGTCGGCGGAGACGACGATCGAGTCGCCGTCGAAGACCAGGTCGTCCTGGGCGCCGACCATGGCCAGGTAGGCGGTGGTGCAGCCGGCCTCGCGGGCCCGGCGGCGCACCAGGTCCAGGCGGGTGTCGTCCTTGTTCCGCTCGTAGGGGGAGGCGTTGACGGACAGCAGCAGGCCCGCCCCGGCGGCGCGGGCGGCGGGCACCCGGCCGCCGTCCTGCCACAGGTCCTCGCAGATCGCCAGGGCCACGTCGACGCCGTGGACCCGGACCACGGGCAGGGTCTCGCCGGGGACGAAGTAGCGGAACTCGTCGAAGACCCCGTAGTTGGGAAGGTGGTGCTTGGCGTAGGTCAGCACGACCTCGCCCCCGTGGAGGACGGCCGCGGCGTTCCGGGGCGCGCCGGCGGGCTGGCCGTAGCGGGGCTGGGCCTCCTCCGCCCGGTCGAGGTAGCCGACGACCACGGGGAGTTCGCCGAGCCCTTCGTCGGCCAGGCGGGCGGCGAGGGCGGTGAGGGCGGAGCGGCTGGCGCGGACGAAGGACGGGCGCAGGGCCAGGTCCTCGACGGGGTAGCCGGTGAGCATCATCTCGGGGAACGCCACGAGGTGCGCCCCCTGCTCGGCCGAGTGCCGCGTCCAGCGGACGACCGCGTCCGCGTTCCCGGCGAGGTCGCCGACGGTGGAGTCGATCTGGTTCAGGGCGAGTCGTAGCTGAGGCACGCGGTCAGTCTAATCGTCGTACTGACGCGATCCCGGGAGGCGGGGACCGGTCTGGCTACCGCGTGTCGCACCCGTTCGGGTGAAGGTCTCGGTCCCAGGTGTGGTGGGGGCTTCCGGCTTACGATGATGGCCTCGACCACCGGCCGTCAGGAGGAATGCCATGTCCGCCGCAGCAGTCGAGTACCCCTGCGACGACGCGCCGAACCTGCTGGAGGAAGCCGAGGAGCTCTCCCGGAAGCTCCCCGGCTACCGCGTCGAGATCATCGGGGGAGAGATCACCGTGACACCACCCGCCGACGGGCACCATGGACTGTCGTTGACCGACCTGACCTTTGCCCTGGCAGCCCTGCACGGCAGGGAAAGCAAGGTGATCCAGGCCATGGGCGTCTGGCTGCCGGACGGTCCCTTCGACTACGCCGTTCCCGATCTCGCCGTCGTGGACGCCGACTTCGTCGATCACCTTGTCGAGCACAACTGCTACGACCCCGCGGTCTTCCGGATGGTGTTGGAGGTCACCTCCTCCAACTACGGCAACGACCTGAAGAAGAAGGTCACCGCCTATGCGATCGCCGGGATCCCCGTCTACGTCATCGCCGACCGCCGCAACCGGCGGGTGCATGTGCTGACCGAGCCGGAGTACGGGGAGTACCGCGTGCACGCGGTACATCCGCCCGGGGAGTCCTTCACCCTGCCGGAGTCGGTGGGCGCGCCGGTGACGCTGGAGGTGGACCGGGTGCTGGGGCTGGGGTAGCGCTCCCGGAGGGTTGCCGCGCGGGGCTCGTGCGGTCATGCTGGGAGCGCTCCCAGTGTAGGTGGAAGGAGGCCTCGGTGGGCGAGGGCAGGGGCGGACCGTTCGTACGGCCGTACCGGGCGCGGGACCGGGAGGCGGTGTACGACGTGTGCGTGCGCACCGCCGACGCGGGCGGCGACGCGCGGGGGATCTACCGGGACCCGGATCTGATGGGCGACCTCTTCGCCGGCCCGTACGTGTGGCTCGCGCCGCACCTGGCCTTCGTGCTGGACGACGGCGGGCGCGCGGTCGGGTACGCGATCGGCACCGCCGACACCGCCGCGTTCGCCGAGGCGTTCCGCCGTCAATGGCTGCCGCGGGTGGCCGGCAGGCATCCGAGGGCGCGGCAGCCTGTGACACCGGACGAGCGGATGACCGAGCTGCTGTACACACCCGAGCGGATGGTGCTGCCCGAACTCGCCGACCACCCGGCGCACCTCCACATCGACATCCTCCCCGCGTACCAGCGCGCGGGGCACGGGAGGGCGCTGATGCGCACGCTGCTGGACGCCCTGCGCCGGGAGGGGGCCGGGCGCGTCCATCTGGGCATGCTGACGGTGAACACCGGCGCACGGCGCTTCTACGACCGCCTCGGCTTCCACGAGCTGGCGGTGCCCGACCCCGGCCCGCTCACCTATCTGGGAAGGTCCACGGAGGCCGGGTCGGCGTAATGTGACGGTAACCCCTCACCGTGATACTGGTGTGCGGGCCGCTCCCTTCCCGGGCGGCATGGGGAAGGGCCGTCTGACCAGCGAGGATGGGTGACCATGGACAAGCAGCAGGAATTCGTGCTCAGGACGCTCGAAGAGCGCGACATCCGGTTCGTCCGGCTGTGGTTCACCGACGTGCTCGGCTTCCTGAAGTCCGTCGCCGTCGCGCCGGCGGAGCTGGAGCAGGCCTTCGACGAGGGCATGGGGTTCGACGGGTCCGCGATCGAGGGCTTCGCCCGCGTCTACGAGTCCGACATGATCGCCAAGCCCGACCCGAGCACCTTCCAGATCCTGCCCTGGCGCGCCGAGGCCCCCGGCACCGCGCGGATGTTCTGCGACATCCTGATGCCGGACGGCTCCCCCTCCTACGCCGACCCCCGCTACGTCCTCAAGCGGGCCCTGAACAAGACCTCCGACCTGGGCTTCACCTTCTACACCCACCCCGAGATCGAGTTCTTCCTGCTCAAGGACAAGCCGGTGGACGGCACCCGGCCCACCCCGGCCGACTCCTCCGGCTACTTCGACCACACCCCGCAGCACGTCGGCCAGGACTTCCGCCGCCAGGCGATCACGATGCTGGAGTCGATGGGCATCTCGGTGGAGTTCTCCCACCACGAGGGCGCCCCGGGGCAGCAGGAGATCGACCTGCGGTACGCCGACGCCCTGTCGACGGCCGACAACATCATGACGTTCCGGCTGGTGATGAAGCAGGTCGCGCTGGAACAGGGGGTGCAGGCGACCTTCATGCCCAAGCCGTTCTCGGAGTTCCCCGGCTCCGGGATGCACACCCATCTGTCGCTGTTCGAGGGCGACCGCAACGCCTTCCACGAGTCCGGCGCCGAGTACCAGCTCTCCAAGGTCGGCCGCTCCTTCATCGCCGGGCTGCTCAGGCACGCCGGGGAGATCTCCGCCGTCACCAACCAGTGGGTCAACTCCTACAAGCGCATCTGGGGCGGGGCCCAGCGCACCGCGGGCGCCGGCGGCGAGGCGCCCTCCTACATCTGCTGGGGGCACAACAACCGCTCCGCGCTGATCCGCGTGCCGATGTACAAGCCGGGCAAGATGGGCTCCACCCGCATCGAGGTGCGCTCCCTGGACTCCGGCGCCAACCCCTACCTGGCCTACGCGGTGCTGCTCGCGGCCGGACTGAAGGGCATCGAGGAGGGCTACGAGCTTCCGGCCGGCGCCGAGGACGACGTGTGGGCGCTGTCGGACGCCGAACGCCGCGCGATGGGCATCGAGCCGCTGCCGCAGAACCTGGGCGAGGCGATCGCGCTGATGGAGCGCAGCGAACTGGTCGCCGAGACCCTGGGCGAGCACGTCTTCGACTTCTTCCTGCGCAACAAGAAGCAGGAGTGGGAGGAGTACCGCTCCGAGGTCACCGCCTTCGAGCTGCGCAAGTCCCTGCCGGTGCTGTAAGCGCAGGTCAGCGAGGAGTTCCGGTTACGGCAACACTCAGGGCCGGCGGCACACCGCAGTCGGCCCTGAGTCGCTTCACCCGTCCTGGGCCGTCTGTGGGCCGTCCGGCGGTGAAACGGCGCCCTCGTACACGCTGTCCACGGCCCGCCTCGTACGCTCCTCGCTGCTCGGCATCAGGTGCGTGTACACCCGCAGCGTGAAGCCGGCGTCGGAGTGGCCGAGATAGGTGCTCAGCGCCTTGATGTTCTCCCCGGCGTCCAGCAGCACCGACGCGTAGAAGTGCCGCAACGCGTGCATACCGTGCTCGCGTGCCGCTTCGTACCGCCCGCCTTCCTCGGGCTCCGGGAGGATTCGGGTCTGTCAAACGAGCGGCTCTGTCTCACTTCCGGTGGTGGCAGAGTGTGATCGTCAGCCGAGCAGGATCCGGTGTCGAAGTAGCGGGAAGCTCGCGAGGCCGTACATCTGACGCCTGGTCATCTTGGATTTCTGTTGACGCCTTTGGCACCGCCATTGCGATACGGCAGGGGAGGGCGGCATCGGCGGCGGCGCGGGCGGCCTCGACCCGCCCGCGCCGGTGGTCCTTGAGACGGCCGGGGCGGGTGAGAAGGTAATGGGCCAGGCACCGGAGTGAGAGCGCCGGTCGGTCGGCCTCGACGCAGCCCTGGGTGATGTAGCGGACCAGAAGGTTGGCGCTGCCGGTGTAGTCCAGCTCCTTGATCTCCCTCAGCAGGTGGGTGACCGGGAGGGCAAGGTTCCGCTCACGCCGCCCACGCAGATGCTCACGGTAGGGATCCACCAGAGCGGGCCGGTACATCAGAGCGCGGACGAGGCTCTCGGGGACGCGGTCGTAGCGCTTGACCGTGTTCAGGGCGAGGTTCAGCCGGCGTGCGCATTCCAGCGGGCCGACTCCGCGCTCGCGCAGGTCGTGAATCTGCTGCCAGCGCTCGTGGGTTGTGGCCGCCTGCTTGCCCTGGACCAGGGGCAGCCCGGTCTTGGCCCAGCACATGCCGTGCACGGCAATCTCCGTGCGGACTACCTCGGCTGAGTCGTGCCAGATGTGCCACCGGCCTGCGACCTGTACGGCCTCGGGCAGAGCGCGGCGGATGGCCTCGGCGTGGGTGGCCGAGCCGTCCCGGCACACGCCCTCCACGCCGGGGCGCGCGCGGAGCCACACCTCCAGGTGGCCGGGTCGGCAGCGGCAGACGCGCCAGGACACGCAGGGCGGTGTGTCGGGAGACGGCGACCGCTGGCAGGGCCGGCTGACTCCCGCGCCACCGCCTCGGGTAGCTGCTCCTGGAATGTCTGCCGACACCCCAGGGCGGGGCATACCGGGCGCCGCACCCGCACCTCGATCACCACCCGGCGCGCATCTCTCGGAACATCCGCAAGACGGCGCCAGCAGTACCCGTGCGCCCGGTCCGGACTAACCCCACAATCCGGGCACGCAGCCCTCCCCTGCGGGTCCGTGCCCGCAGCACGATCTGGGCCCCTCGTTCGTCGTGTCTTCTATGACCAACGGCGACAACCCTGAGAACGCCACCCGTGCCAGATCGTTGACAGCGTCAACGACACCAGCCGCTCAGCGTCGCTACCGAATGTGAGACAGGGCCGCTCGATTGACGGGCCCCCGTCACGAAAGGTCGAGGTCAGCGGGAAAGGTCCCGTCAGTGAACGCTTCTCATCCTGTGGCTCGTGGGTGATGACGGCTGGTGGTCGGGGGCCGTAACGCGGCAGGGCTCCTGGTCGCTGCGGCTGGTGATCTCACTCGCCAACGTCCCGACACAGGAGCCCTGTTGGTCCCGTATCGTGCCATGCTCGACGTCCCGCACGAGGTCGTGGAGCACGTTTCCTGGCTCATCTACGCCCGAAGGTGTGAGCTGAACTCCCGCTGGCGGAAGCTGGGCTGCTTCCGGCAGGCCCTGCTGGTCCTGGTACACCTGCGCAAGAACGAGACCCTGGCCCAGGCCGCAGCGGGGTTCGGCGTCTCCACCGCCACCGCCGGCCGGTACGTGAGCGAAACGGTCGACCTCCTCGCCGAGCGTGCCCCGAGTCTGCACGAGGCCCTGCGCGAGCTGCCGCCGGAGGGGTTCGTCATCCTCGACGGCACGCTGATCACTACCGACCGCATCGCGGCGGACGAGCCGTACTACTCGCAGAAGCACCGCCACCACGACCTGCCCGAGCACTACCAGCAGTACAACCGGAACCACGCCCGGCTGCGCGCTCCGGGCGAACGCGCCTTCGCCCGCCTCAAGCAATGGCAGATCCTCCGCAAGGCCCGGTGCAGCACCAACCGCATCGGTCGCACGGTCGCCGCCGTTCACGCCATCGAGATCGCCTGGCGCTCAGGATGAGAAGCG
>NZ_FOSG01000019.1:0-864 GCF_900114215.1 Streptomyces mangrovi
CCTATCCGCTGTGCGCGTAGGAGTCTTGAGAAGGGCTGTCCCTAGTACGAGAGGACCGGGACGGACGAACCTCTGGTGTGCCAGTTGTTCTGCCAAGGGCATGGCTGGTTGGCTACGTTCGGGAGGGATAACCGCTGAAAGCATCTAAGCGGGAAGCCTGCTTCGAGATGAGGACTCCCACCCCCTGGAGGGGGTAAGGCTCCCGGGAGACGACCGGGTTGATAGGCCGGAGATGGAAGCTCCGTGAGGGGTGGAGTTGACCGGTACTAATAGGCCGAGGGCTTGACCGTAGATGTTCGCGTCCACTGTGTGGGTTCTGAGACCACGAACGGCCTCGGCAGGTTTTTCGGGATTCTAATTGAACAGTGTGCTTGTTCGCTTGGAACACTCGAGTGGTGTTTCGGTGGTCAGAGCGAGAGGGAAACGCCCGGTTACATTCCGAACCCGGAAGCTAAGCCTTTCAGCGCCGATGGTACTGCATGGGGGACCGTGTGGGAGAGTAGGACACCGCCGAACAATATTTGAAGGACCCTTGGTCCCAGCGTGCATGCTGGGACTAAGGGTCCTTTTTCTGTTTGTGCGCAAGATCGAACGTGTATCACCCCAAGACAGGAGCCACACCAATGTCCAATTCCTCCGAGGAGCAGTCGGGCCGGCCCGAGCGCTCGGACAGGCCACGTCGCCAGAACGGTGACGAGAGGCGTGGTGGGTTCCGTCGTGATGAGCGGTCGCGTGGTCCGCGCAGGGACGATGAGCGCGGTGACCGTGGTGGTTTTCGCCGGGATGATCGTCCGTCGTTCCGTCGGGACGATCGGGGTGAGCGGTCGCGT
This sequence comes from Streptomyces mangrovi, assembly GCF_900114215.1. Taxonomy (GTDB): domain Bacteria; phylum Actinomycetota; class Actinomycetes; order Streptomycetales; family Streptomycetaceae; genus Streptomyces; species Streptomyces barkulensis. Next base: position 831 of record NZ_FOSG01000019.1, read on the forward strand.
GGTCCGCGCAGGGACGACCGTAGGGACGACCGTG
>NZ_FOSG01000019.1:1374-119470 GCF_900114215.1 Streptomyces mangrovi
GACCGGGAACAGGGGCAGGGGCGTGGTGACCGTCGCGACGACCGTGGTGGGTTCCGTCGGGACGAGCGTTCATCGTTCCGGCGGGATGACCGCCGCGACGACGACCGGGGGAGGCGCCCGTACGGTCAGGGCGGCGGCCGGGGCCGCGACGAGCGGGGCGGTTTCCGCGGGCGCCGGGAGGGCGGAGGCGCCGGCTACCGGCGCGAGGAGCGTCCGCGTGACCGCGGCCAGGACCGGGAGCCCATCAGGAGGTTGCCGATCCCGGAGGATGTCACCGGGCAGGAACTGGACAAGGACGTGCGGCAGGAGCTGATGAGCCTGCCCAAGACACTCGCCGAGGATGTCGCCAGGAACCTGGTGATGGTGGCGAAGCTGCTGGACGAGGACGCAGAGCAGGCGTACGGCTACGCCAAGATCGCGCTGCGGCTGGCCTCCCGTGTCGCCGCGGTGCGCGAGGCCGCGGGCTTCGCCGCCTATGGGGTGGGGAAGTACGCCGAGGCGCTGGCCGAGTTCCGGGCCGCCCGCCGGATGACCGGTTCCTCCCACCTGTGGCCCGTGATGGCCGACTGCGAGCGCGGCCTCGGCCGGCCGGAGAAGGCACTCGCCATGGCCGGTGAGCCGGAGGTGCAGAAGCTCGACAAGGCCGGGCAGGTGGAGATGCGGCTGGTCGCGGCGGGAGCACGGCGCGACATGGGACAGGCCGAGGCAGCCGTGGTCACGCTCCAGAGCCCCGAGCTGGCGTCGAACTCCGTGCAGCCGTGGACGGCCCGGCTGCGTTACGCGTACGCCGACGCGCTGCTGGCCGTGGGCCGTGAGGAGGAGGCTCGTGAGTGGTTCGCCAGGGCACTGGAGGCGGACCAGGGCGGGATGACCGACGCGTCGGACCGGCTGGCCCAGCTGGACGGTGTGGAGTTCCTGGACGCGCTCGACCCGGAGGCGGACTCGGAGGCGGATCTGGAGGGGGCGCCCGGGCGGGAGAAGTCGAGCGGGGAGCTTCCCGCCGAGACCGCCGAGACCGGCCGGGAGGACCGGGATGGCGGGGCCGGAGGGCGGGACCGCGACCGGGGTGCGGAGGACGAGCGCTGAGCGGCCTCTGAGGCGCGTTCTACGGCGGGGGCGGGATCGTCCCGGACAGATCCCGCCCCCGTCGTACGGTCAGGCAGGTCCTTCCTGAAGGCCGCCGAGGGCGCGCAGCACCAGGCCGGTGGCGGGCTTGGGACCGAAGGACGTGGACTTGCGCGGCATGGTCACGCCCTGGCGGGCCAGTCCGCGCACGGTTTCCTCCGCGACCGCGCGCATCAGAACCGCCGAGCCGCCCAGGCGCTCGGCCTGCTCCACGGCCGCCGCCGCGTCGTGGAGATAACCGATCTCGGAGGGCTCGTCCGGGAGGTGCCAGACGGCGGTCAGCAGGGTCGAGTGCAGGACCGTGGCGTCCAGTCGCCGCCACTGCTCGGGAAGGCCGTCGCGGACGGTGCGTGCGAGCAGGGCCGGGTCGGGGTCGTGGAGCAGGTGGAAGGCGCCGTCGCCGGTGAGCAGGAAGGCGTTGCCGGGGGTGGTCTCCAGAGTGCGCAGGGCACGGGGGAGGGGACCGTCGACGGTCCGGACGCGGAAGGAGTCCCCCAGCCGGGACAGGGCCTCGGCCACCGCAAGGCGGGGCAGCACGCGGTGGATGGCCTGCACCCGCAGTGGGTAGCGGGCGGTGTCCACCAGCAGCACCAGGCCGTGGTCCCAGAAACCGTGCCGGCCAGCGTCTCCCCCGACGCGCTCGGACCGCAGGCGCAGATAGGTGGCCCAGCGGTGGTGGCCGTCGGCGATGAGCGCCTGGCGGCGGGAGAGGTCGCGCCCGGCCTCGGCGATCTCCTGTTCGTCGGTGACCGCCCACAGCCGGTGCGAGAAGCCGTCCTCGGTGGTGGTGGAGAGCAGCGGGGATCTGCCGGTGGTGCGCTCGATGACGGCGGTCGCGCCGGTCGCGGTGCCGTCGCCGCGGTACGACAGCAGCAGTGGTTCGAGGTTGGCGGCGGTCTCGCGCATCAGGGCCGCGCGGTCCTCGACGACCTCCGGCATCACGTCCTCGTGGGGCAGCACGACGCCCTCCTCCGGCGGGGTCAGGCGCAGGGCGCCGATCAGGCCGCGCTGGAGTACGTCGCCCCGGCGCTGCTCGTAGACGTACAGGGCCGGCTCCGGGTCCCGTACGAGGACGCCCTGCGCCTCCCAGCGGCGCAGGGTCCGCGCGGCCTGCAGATGCCGGGCGGCCGGGTCGGCGGCCTCCGGGAGGATCAGCCGCACGATGTTGTGGGGGTCGGCGGTCTGCAGATGGTGCAGGCCGTCGGGCCGGACCACGACGTCGTAGGGGGGCGAGGTCACGGCGGCCAGGCTGCCGACCCGGTCGGGGGCGTAGCGCAGGCCGCGGAAGGGGGCGAGGAGGAGGCCGCCCGAGGGGTGTTCGGGGCCCGGGGATCGCAGCATTGATGCATGCTATGCCGGTGTGCCGGGTGGGAGATGATCGGGGGAGGAAGACCGCCGGCGCGAGGAGCGAGACGACGATGACCGGATACCACCGCCCGATACGCACCCGGCCGGAGGGCTGCGGAGCCCCGCCGAGCCGGGTGTACGACACCGCGCTGCTCGACCTGGACGGTGTGGTCTACGCGGGCGGCGAGGCGGTCGTCCACGCGGTCGAGTCGCTCGCGGCGGCCCGGGAGACCGGCATGCGGCTGGCGTACGTGACGAACAACGCGGCGCGCACCCCCGAGACCGTCGCCGGGCACCTGACGCGGTTGGGGGTGCCCGCCGAACCGGGGGAGGTGGTCACCTCGGCGCAGGCGGTGGCGCGGATGATCTCCGAGGAGCTGCCGGCCGGTTCGCGGGTGCTGTGCGTGGGCGCGGAGGGCCTGCGGGTGGCGCTGCGCGAGCGCGGTCTGGAGCCGGTGGAGTCGGCGGACGACGCCCCGGCGGCGGTCGTGCAGGGGTACGGCGGGCCGGAGATGCCCTGGGGGCGGCTGTCGGAGGCGGCGATCGCCGTGGGGCGCGGACTGCCGTGGTTCGCCTCCAACGGGGATCTGACGATCCCCAGCGGCCGGGGCATCGCGCCGGGCAACGGCGCGGCCGTGGAGGTGGTGCGGATCGCGACGCGCTGGATGCGTCCGGCGCCGGAGCCGAGGACGGCGGGCAAACCCCTGCCGCCGATGCACCGCGAGACGATCCTGCGCACGGGCGCGCAGCGGCCACTGGTGGTCGGAGACCGGCTGGACACCGACATCGAGGGCGCGTACGCGGGGGGTGTGGACTCGCTGCTGGTGCTCACCGGGGTGACGGACGCGGCGCAGCTGCTGGCCGCTCCCCCCGAGCACCGGCCGACGTATGTGGCCGCCGACCTGCGGGCGCTGCACCGGGCGCAGCCGGAGGTGGAGGAGCTGCGCGGCGGGGGACGGAGCGGGTTCCTGTGCGGCGGCTGGACCGCTTCGGCGGAGGACGGCTCGCTGCGGCTGGAGGGCCGTGGGGACGATCCGCTGGACGGGCTGCGGGCGCTGTGCGCGGTCGCGTGGACTCAGGCCGGGGAGGGTGTCTGCCGGGCCGGTGCGGACGGGGCGCTGGCGGCTCTCGGTCTGTGACCTCCGTGTCCGTGCCCGCTTCTCCGCGCGGGCACGGAGGAGCGGGGCGCGTTCATGAGCCCGCGGTCGGGTGCGGTCGGCGCAGGGCGACGCTCGCCGAGGCGACGTAGGACTCCTCGACCGTACCGCCGGGGAAGAGGCCGCCCAGTCGCTCGCGCTCCCCGGCCAGGAAGGCGGCGGCGCGCTCCTGGCCGATGACGAGGAAGTCGGAGTGGCTGGCGAGGTTGGCCAGATGGGTCTCCAGCGGTACCTGCCGGGACCAGCGCACCTGCCGGCGGGTGAAGCCGGGCCCGGACGGCAGCGAGCGGGTCCGGGCCGCCTCCACCGTCTCCTGGTCGGCGCCGAAGAAGCGGCGCACCCGGGCGGCCTGGCCGGCGATCCAGCCGACGGACTCGTCGGAGTCGTTGCGCAGGACGGCGAGGGCGCCGCCGGGGCGCAGGACACGCATGGCCTCGGGCACCGACCGCCCCGGGTCGGTCCAGTGCCAGGCGGTGGCGTAGGTGACCAGGTCGAAGCGGCCGGAGGCCAGCGGCAGGCGGTCTCCGTCGCCGCGCACCAGGAGGACGCCGGGGAGGGCGCGGCGGAACTCGGCCGCCATGCCGCCGCCGGGCTCGACGGCCACGGCGCGGGCGCCGCGGGCGGCCAGGAGCGTGGTGAGTATCCCGGTGCCGGCTCCGACGTCGGCGGCGCGGGCGCCGGCGAGGGGACGGCCCCAGAGCTCCTCAACGGCGTCCAGGAGGGCGGGCGGGTAGGAGGGGCGACCCGCGGCGTACAGGGCCGCCGCGGAGTCGAAGGAGCGGGCGTGGGAGGCGGTGGTCATGCGGTCATCATCGCCGCCCGGGACCCCGCCCACCCCCGGTTTCCGCGCCCTCCCGGCCGGGAGGTCTCCGGGCCGCTCAGAGCAGCGACCGCAGCCGCAGCAGGTCCCGCAGACCCGCCTCCAGCCTGACGCGGCCCCGGGCCCAGGCCCGGGCGAAGTTCAGCCGTCCGTCCACCAGCGAGACCAGATCGTCGCCGGTCATGGCCAGTCTGATCTGGGCGCGCTCGGAGGGCGGGCCGTGGACGGTGGTCATGTCCTCGATGCGGCCGTGGACGAGCCTGCCGGTGAAGGTGGTGTCCAGATCGGTGAGATGGCAGCTGACCGAGCGCTCCAGGGCGGCGGCGCTGCGCACGTCGTCGTCCGCGTCCGCGAGGTTCCTCGCCAGCCGCTCCAGCGCGGTCCGGCACTGCTGTGTGGTCGCCATCGCCTCACGACGGTACCGCAGGGGGAGTGCCCGCCGTCGTGGAGGATGCCGCGCGCGGTAGCGTCGTGACCATGGACGAGCCGATGTCCGGCACCGCGCCGGAGACGGAACCAGCAGTACAGGACCCGGTGGGCGCGGGAGCGGCGCCGGGGGAGGAGCACCCGGCCGGGGACGGCGGGCCGCGGCCCCTGGGGGTGCGGATGGCCCCCACCGGGAACGCCGGTGTCGACGCCCGGCTGCGTCGCCTGGCGGACGCCGACCACCTCGCCGTCTCCGGCCATCTGGAGGTGTACGAGGATGTGCACCGCGGACTGCGTGACACGCTGACCGCGCTCGACCAGCGACCCGGGCCGCCCGCACCGGGCGCGCCGCACAACACCGGGAGCTGAACCGCACGTGGCAGCGTCACGAAACCAGCGTGGCCGGCGCAACCGGCTCGACGCGGAGCTGGTGCGCCGCGGCCTGGCCCGCTCGCGCGAGCACGCCGGCCGGCTCATCGCCGCCGGCCGGGTCGCCGTCGGCGGCGCCACCGCGACCAAACCCGCCACCCAGGTGGAGACCGGGGCGGCCGTCGTCGTGGGCGAGGACGCGGCCGACCCCGACTACGTCTCGCGCGGCGGCCACAAGCTGGCCGGCGCTCTGGAGGCGTTCACCCCGCGCGGGCTGACCGTGGCCGGGCGGCGGGCGCTGGACGCCGGGGCGTCCACCGGTGGCTTCACCGACGTGCTGCTGCGCGCCGGCGCCGCGCGGGTGGTGGCCGTGGACGTCGGTTACGGGCAGCTCGCCTGGTCGCTGCAGAGCGACGAGCGGGTGCTGGTGCGCGACCGCACCAACGTCCGCGAGCTGACCCTGGAGCAGATCGGCGGTGAGCCGGTGGACCTCGTCGTCGGCGATCTGTCCTTCATCCCGCTCGGTCTGGTGCTGCCCGCCCTGGCACGCTGCGCGGCGCCCGGGGCCGATCTGGTGCTGATGGTCAAGCCGCAGTTCGAGGTGGGCCGGGAGCGGCTGGGTAGCGGAGGCGTGGTGCGCAGCCCGGCCCTGCGGGCCGAGGCGGTCCGCACCGTCGCGGGCCAGGCCGCGGAACTGGGTTTCGGAGTGCTCGGAGTGACCGCCAGTCCTCTGCCGGGGCCCTCCGGTAACGTCGAGTACTTCCTGTGGCTGCGTGCCGGGGCACCCGAACTGGACCCGGCCGATGTCGACCGAGCCGTGGCGGAGGGCCCCCAGTGACCACGCAGAGCACGAAGCAGAGCACGACCGCGCAGACCGCCGAGGCCGCCGGGAGCGCGGAGGGCGCCGCGCGGACGGTGTTCCTGATCGCCCACACCGGCCGCCCGGCCGCCGTCCGCAGCGCCGAGCTCGTCGTCCAGGGGCTGCTGCGCAACGGTATCGGCGCGCGTGTCCTGGCCCAGGAGGCGGCCGATCTGACGCTTCCGCCGTCCGTGCAGACGGTGGCGGACGGCGAGATCTGCGAGAAGGCCGTGGAGGGCTGCGAGCTGATCGTCGTCCTCGGCGGGGACGGGACACTGCTGCGCGGCGCGGAGTTCGCCCGCGCCTCGGGGGTGCCGATGCTGGGGGTCAACCTCGGCCGGGTCGGCTTCCTCGCCGAGGCCGAGCGCGACGACCTGGACAAGGTCGTGCGGCGGGTGGTCGCGCGCTCCTACGAGGTGGAGGAGCGGATGACTCTCGACGTACTCGTCCTGGGCGACGGGGACGTCGTCCACCGCGACTGGGCGCTGAACGAGGCCTCGGTGGAGAAGGCCGCCCGCGAGCGGATGCTGGAGGTCGTCGCGGAGGTCGACGGCCGGCCGGTCTCCCGCTTCGGCTGCGACGGTGTGGTGTGCGCCACGCCCACCGGTTCGACGGCCTACGCCTTCTCCGCGGGCGGGCCGGTGGTCTGGCCGGAGGTCGAAGCGCTGCTGCTGGTGCCCATCAGCGCCCACGCGCTGTTCGCCAAGCCCCTGGTGACCACACCCGATTCGGTGCTGGCCGTCGAGGTGCAGCCGCAGACACAGGGGGGCGTCCTGTGGTGCGACGGGAGGCGCACCGCGGAGCTGCCCGCCGGGGCCCGGGTGGAGGTGCGGCGCGGCGCGGTGCCGGTGCGGCTGGCGCGGCTGCACCACGCCTCCTTCACCGACCGCCTGGTGGCGAAGTTCGCCCTGCCGGTGGCCGGGTGGCGCGGGGCGCCGCACTGACCGCGCCGCGCCGGCCCGTCGGCCGCACCGGCCGCACCGCCCGTGCGTGCGCGTGGCGGGGAGGAAGGGGCGCGCGGGGCGTGTGGTGCGGACCGTGAGTGGGGATCCCGCCGTGGAACCTCGTATGGTCGTATCCGTGTTGGAGGAGATGCGGATTCGGGCCCTGGGCGTGATCGATGACGCCGTCGTCGAGCTGTCCCCCGGCTTCACCGCGGTGACCGGCGAGACCGGCGCGGGCAAGACCATGGTCGTCACCAGTCTGGGACTGCTGCTCGGCGGACGGGCTGACGCCGCCCTGGTGCGGGTGGGGGCCAAGGCCGCCGTGGTGGAGGGCCGGATCGTGCTGCCGCCCGGCGCACCCGCGGCGCGGCGCGCCGAGGAGGCGGGCGCGGAGCTGGACGAGGGCGCTCTGCTGGTCAGCCGGACGATCTCGGCCGAGGGGCGCTCGCGCGCCCATGTCGGCGGGCGCTCGGCGCCCGTCGGGCTGCTGTCGGAACTGGGCGAGGACCTGGTCGCGGTGCACGGCCAGACGGACCAGCAGGGCCTGCTGAGGCCGGCCCGGCAGCGTGAGGCCCTGGACCGGTACGCGGGCGAGGCGGTCTCCGCGGGCCTGGCCGAGTACGGCCAGGCCTACCGGCGGCTGCGCGCGGTCTCCGCCGAGCTGGCCGAGCTGACCACGCGCGCCCGTGAGCGTGCCCAGGAGGCCGATCTGCTGCGCTTCGGTCTGGAGGAGATCGCCGCCGCCGAGCCCCGGGCGGGGGAGGACGCCGAGCTGGCCGCCGAGGCCGAGCGGCTCGGCCATGCCGAGGCCCTGGCGTCGGCGGCGGCCACCGCCCACGGCGCGCTGGCCGGCGATCCCGCCGACCCGGAGTCGGTGGACGCGGGCGCGCTGGTCGCGGGCGCCCAGCGCGCGCTGGAGGCCGTGCGGTCGCACGATCCGGCGCTGGCGGCGCTGGCCGACCGGCTGGGCGAGGTGGGCATCCTGCTGACGGACGTCGCGGGGGAACTGGCCGGGTACGCCGACGACCTGGACGCCGATCCGGCGCGGCTGGCCGCCGTCGAGGAGCGCCGGGCCGTCCTGTCCCATCTGACCCGCAAGTACGGCGAGGACACCGCCGCCGTCCTGGCCTGGGCCGAGGAGAGCGCCGCCCGGCTGGCCGAACTCGAGGGGGACGACGACCGGATCGGGGAACTGGCCGCCGAGCGCGACGCACTCCGTGCCGAACTGGGCGCTCTCGCGCAGCGGTTGACACAGGCGCGGACGGAGGCCGCCAAGCGGTTCGCCGACGCGGTCACCGCCGAGCTGGCCGAACTCGCCATGCCGCACGCCCGCGTCACCGTGGAGCTGAGGCAGCACGAGACGGCCGACGAGGAGTCGGGGATCGAGGTGGACGGTCGGTCGGTCGCCTTCGGCCCCCACGGCGTGGACGAGGTGGAGCTGCTGCTGGCCCCGCACCCCGGCGCCCCGCCCCGCCCCATCGCCAAGGGCGCCTCGGGCGGCGAGTTGTCGCGGGTGATGCTCGCGGTCGAGGTCGTCTTCGCGGGCACCGCCCCGGTGCCGACCTATCTCTTCGACGAGGTGGACGCCGGTGTGGGCGGCCGGGCGGCAGTGGAGGTCGGGCGGCGGCTGGCGAGGCTGGCGAAGTCGGCGCAGGTCGTGGTCGTCACCCACCTTCCGCAGGTCGCGGCGTTCGCCGACCGGCATCTGGTGGTGGAGAAGACCTCCGACGGCTCGGTGACGCGCAGCGGTGTGAAGACCCTCCGGGGCGAGGACCGGGTGCGCGAGCTGTCCCGGATGCTGGCCGGGCAGGAGGACTCGCAACTCGCCCGTGCCCATGCCGAGGAACTGCTGGAGGCGGCCCGCTCCGGCATCTGAGCCCGGGCTTCGGGCATCCGTTCCGGCCGCCGGTGTTTCACCCGTACGGCGTGGCCTCCCGCCGGGGCCGGGGTGGCATCCTGGAGGTGCCGCACCGCCTGTACGCCGTACGCTGCTGTGCGTGATCCGCGACCCCGGCGGGGCGGATCCGCGAGTCCGAGCCGTCCCAGCCCTTTGAGCCCCCACCCCAGGAGTCCCGGCCTCTTGTGAAGACCACCCCGGTTCCACCGCGCGGCAGGACGCCGCTGCACGTCGTGCAGGTGATCGGCGGCGGCAGCGCCCGCGTCTGCGCACATGTGCGCTCCCTGACCGCCGGACTGGTGGCGCGGGGGGTGCGGGTGACCGTCTGCGCGCCGCCGGGCACCGAGCCGGATTACGGCTTCACCGGCCTCGGCGCCCACTTCGTGCCCCTGACCTGCGGCACCGGCCCCGAGGCGGCCGCGGTGCTGCGGGTGGTGTGCGCGGACGCCGCGGTGGTGCACGCCCACGGGCTGCGCGCCGGTGTGCCGGCCGCCCTGGCGCTGTGCGGGCGGCGCCGGACACCGCTGGTGGTCACCTGGCACGCCCGGGCTCAGACGGTGGGTGTGCGGGCCCGGCTGATGCGGCTGCTGGAGCGGCGGGTGGTGCGGGCCGCGCGGGTGGTGTTCGGCACCACCTCGGACCTGGTGGACCGGGCCCGCCGCCACGGCGCCCGCGACGCCCGGCTGGCTCCGGTGACCGTGTCCGTACCGTGTGGCGGGTACGAGGGGCGCCCGGGCCCGCCGGACGGGACGGACGACGCGGCGCGGGAGAAGACCCGGGCCGAACTGGGCGTCACCGGCCGCCCGCTGGTCCTCTCCGTGGGCCGGCTCACCCCCCGCCAGGGGCACACCACCTTGCTGACCGCCTCCCGGGCCTGGCGCCGGCTGGAACCGCAGCCGCTGCTGGCCATCGCCGGGGAGGGGCCGGCGCGCCCCGCGCTGCAGCGCCGCATCGAGGCCGAGGAGCTGCCGGTACGGCTGCTGGGGCGGCGTGAGGACGCCCTGGAGCTGCTCGCGGCCGCCGATGTCGCCGTGCTGCCCGCGCGCTGGGAGGGCCGGGCGGTGGTGGCGCAGGAGGCGCTGCGGGCCGGGGTGCCGCTGGTGGCGAGCGCGGTGGGCGGTCTGCCCGAGCTGGTCGGCGACGCCGCGCTGCTGGTGCCCTACGGCGACGCGGAAGCGCTGGCGGAGGCGGTCGGCGGGCTGCTCGGCGACCCCGCCCGGCGCCGCGGGCTGGCCGCGGCCGGCCGCGCCCAGGCCGCGACCTGGCCGAGCGAGGACGACACGGTGACCCAGGTGCTGAGCGTGTACGACGAGCTGGCGCAGGGAGGCTGACCGCCCGGGCCTGCTCGGTGCCGGGGCTTCCTCAGCCCTGCCGGGCCTCCGCGCCCGACGACCCGGCCGGACTCCGGGCCCGGCCGGGTCAGCTGGAGTCGCGGACGACCAGGTGCGCGGGGGTGACGACCGGGGCCGGCCGCTCGCCGCCGGAGGCGTCGCCCAGCCCGAGCCGCCGCAGCAGCAGCTCCGCCATCATCCGTCCCATTCCCTGGATGTCCTGGCGCACGGTGGTCAGCGCCGGTTCGGCCCAGGCGGCCTGCTCCAGATCGTCGTAGCCGACCACCGCCACGTCCTGCGGCACCCGCAGTCCGCGGGCGCGCAGCGTCCGCAGTGCGCCCGTGGCCGTCAGGTCGTTGCCCGCGAAGACCGCGTCGGGGCCGGGCGAGCGGTCCAGCAGTTCGGCCATGGCCCGCTCGCCGCCCTCGGCCGTGAAGTCGCCGTGGGCGACCAGGGCGGGATCGGGCTCGGCCACGCCCAGGGCGTCGAGGTAGCCGTCGAGCCGGTCCAGGGCGGAGGTCTGGTCCAGCGGGCCGGTGATCACCGCGATCCGCCGCCGTCCCCGCCGCAGCAGGTGCTCCACCGCCTGCCGGGCGCCGCCCCGGTTGTCGGTGTCCACGTACAGCAGCTCGGGGTCGTCCTCGGCGCCGGGCCAGCCCGGCCGGCCGCCGAAGACCGTGGGCAGGCCGGAGGCGTTCGCCATGGACGGCAGCGGGTCGTCGCGGTGCAGCGAGAACATCAGCGCGCCGTCCACGTGCCCGCCCGCCAGATAGCGGCCGATGCGGTCGTAGTCCGTGCGGCCCTCCAGCAGCATGAGCAGCAGTTGCGTGTCGCACGCCGCCAGCTCGCGGCTGATGCCGCGCAGCTGCTGGGCGAAGAAGGGGTCGGAGAACACCCGGGTCTCGGGCTCGGCGATCACCACGGCGACGGCTCCGGTGCGGCGGGTGACCAGGCTGCGCGCCGCGCTGTTGGGGACGTAGCCCAGCTCGGCCACGGACGCCTGGACCCGGTCCCGCAGGGACTTGCGGACACCGGCGCCCCCGTTGACCACGCGCGAGACGGTGGCGCGGGAGACCCCGGCGTGGGCGGCGACCGCTTCGAGGGTGGGTCTGGGACCGTGCACGGGCGAACAACTCCTTCTCTCGCGGAATCCCGACGCTACCGCCGGACGCGGGAGGCCGGCTCACTCTGCTGGTGAGAGCGCTTTCACGGCCCCGTCGTACGTTGTACAGCACCGTGGCGCGGCACCGCCCGGCGCGTCCGGGAAACGGGACGCCACCGGGCGGTGCCGGGCGGTGCCGGACCGGGCCGCGGAGCCGGGGCCGTCAGCCGCCGTAGGCGCCCGAGGCCGTCAGCCGCAGGGCGGTGTCGATCAGCGGAACGTGGCTGAACGCCTGCGGGAAGTTGCCCACCTGGCGTCCCAGACGGGAGTCCCACTCCTCCGCGAGCAGCCCCAGGTCGTTGCGGAGCGAGAGCAGCTTCTCGAAGAGCCTGCGCGCCTCCTCCACCCGGCCGATCATCGCCAGGTCGTCCGCCAGCCAGAAGGAGCAGGCCAGGAACGCTCCCTCGTCGCCCTCCAGCCCGTCCAGGCCCGCGTGCTCGCCCGAGGTCGGGTAGCGCAGTACGAAGCCGTCCGGCGTGGACAGCTCGCGCTGGATGGCCTCGATGGTGCCGATGACCCGCTTGTCGTCCGGCGGCAGGAAGCCCACCTGCGGGATCAGCAGCAGGGAGGCGTCCAGCTCCTTCGACCCGTAGGACTGGGTGAAGGTGTTGCGCTCGGGGTCGTAGCCCTTCTCGCACACGTCGCGGTGTATCTCGTCGCGCAGCGCGCGCCACCGCTCCAGCGGGCCGTCCGCCTCACCGGACTCGATCAGGCGGATGGTGCGGTCCACCGCCGTCCAGGCCATGACCTTGGAGTGCACGAAGTGGCGGCGCGGGCCGCGCACCTCCCATATCCCCTCGTCCGGCTCGTTCCAGTGGTCCTCCAGGTAGGTGATCAGCTTGATCTGCAGGAGGCTGGCGTAGTCGTTGCGTGCCAGGCCGGTCATGTGCGCCAGGTGCAGGGCCTCGATGACCTCGCCGTAGACGTCGAGCTGGAGCTGGGAGGCGGCGCCGTTGCCGACCCGCACCGGCTGGGAGTTCTCGTAGCCGGGCAGCCAGGAGAGCTCCGTCTCGCCCAGCTCGCGCTCGCCGGCGATGCCGTACATGATCTGCAGGTTCTCCGGATCGCCGGCGACCGCGCGCAGCAGCCACTCGCGCCAGGCGAGCGCCTCGCTGCGGTAGCCGGTGCGCAGCAGCGACGACAGCGTGATCGCCGCGTCGCGCAGCCAGGTGAAGCGGTAGTCCCAGTTGCGCACGCCGCCGATGTGCTCGGGCAGTGAGGTGGTGGGGGCCGCGACGATGCCGCCGGTCGGGGCGTAGGTGAGGGCCTTGAGCGTGATCAGGGAGCGGACCACCGCCTCGCGGTACGGGCCGTGGTACGTGCACTGGCGCACCCAGTCGCGCCAGAAGTCCTCGGTCGCCGCCAGGGACGTCTCCGGATCCGCCGGCGCCGGGGGCTCCTTGTGCGAGGGCTGCCAGCTGATGGTCATCGCCACCCGGTCGCCCGGCGCGACGGTGAAGTCGGCGTAGGTGGTCAGGTCCTTGCCGTAGGTGTCGGCCTCGGAGTCCACCCACACGGAGTCGGGGCCGGCGACGGCGACGGTGCGGCCGTCCACCTTGTGCACCCACGGCACCACCCAGCCGTAGGAGAACCGCATCCGCAGCGCCGAGCGCATCGGCACACGGCCGCTGACGCCCTCCACGACGCGGATGAGCTGCGGCGCGTGGTGCTCACGGGGCGGCATGAAGTCGATGACCCGCACCGTTCCGCGCGGGGTGTCCCACTCGGACTCCAGGATCAGGGAGTCGCCCCGGTAGCGGCGGCGGCTGGCCACCGGCGGCTCCTGGTCGGCGGGGTGGGCGGGGCCCAGGCGCCAGAAGCCGTGCTCCTCGGTGCCCAGGAGCCCGGCGAAGACGGCGTGCGAGTCGAACCGGGGCAGGCACAGCCAGTCCACCGAACCGTCCCGGCATACCAGGGCGGCGGTCTGCATGTCCCCGATGAGTGCGTAATCCTCGATGCGCCCGGCCACGAGCATCTCCAGTCGAACAGTGGCTACGCCCCGTGGGACGTGCGGTTTTCCGTCCTGCCGCACGGGAGGGCCCGCGCGGACAGTCTGAGCAGGATACGACGCGGCCAGATGTTCCGCGCCGAGGTCACCTTAGGGGTGACGGGGCCCTCCGGGTGACAACAATTCGGTGATTGACAACCTCGGTGGACGGCTCCGGTGACGATCGCCGGGACCGCCGCCGGGCCGGCCGGCCCGGCGGCCGCCCCGGTAACTGTGCCATGGTCCGGGCGGCGGCGGGCCGCGCCTCGGCACCCCGGACGAGCCGCTGATACCCTGGTAGCCCGTGGAGCGGAGGGCACAACAACCCCCGAACCGCAGCGACGGCACCCCCGCCGGTCGAGCCGATCCGGCCGGGGCGGCCGCAGCGCACGTCACCTCGCGACCACGGGAGCCCCCTCTTGGCCATGCCGACTCGATCCTCGACATCCATGACGACCAAGCACCTCTTCGTCACCGGGGGTGTCGCCTCCTCGCTCGGCAAGGGCCTGACCGCCTCCAGCCTGGGCGCCCTGCTCAAGGCGCGGGGACTGCGGGTCACCATGCAGAAGCTCGACCCGTACCTCAACGTCGACCCCGGCACGATGAACCCCTTCCAGCACGGCGAGGTGTTCGTCACCAACGACGGCGCCGAGACCGACCTGGACATCGGCCACTACGAGCGGTTCCTCGACGTCGACCTCGACGGTTCCGCCAACGTCACCACCGGCCAGATCTACTCCACGGTCATCGCCAAGGAGCGGCGCGGTGAGTACCTGGGCGACACCGTGCAGGTCATCCCGCACATCACCAACGAGATCAAGCACCGCATCCGCCGGATGGCCACCGACGACGTCGACGTGGTGATCACCGAGGTCGGCGGCACCGTCGGCGATATCGAGTCGCTGCCGTTCCTGGAGGCCGTGCGCCAGGTGCGGCACGAGGTCGGCCGCGACAACGTCTTCGTCGTCCACATCTCGCTGCTGCCCTACATCGGGCCCTCCGGGGAGCTGAAGACCAAGCCCACCCAGCACTCGGTCGCCGCCCTGCGCAACATCGGCATCCAGCCCGACGCCATCGTGCTGCGCGCCGACCGCGACGTGCCCGTCTCCATCAAGCGCAAGATCTCGCTGATGTGCGACGTGGACGAGGAGGCGGTGGTGGCCTGCAAGGACGCCCCGTCGATCTACGACATCCCCAAGGTGCTGCACACCGAGGGCCTGGACGCCTACGTGGTGCGCCGGATGGGCCTGCCCTTCCGCGACGTGGACTGGACCCAGTGGGACGACCTGCTGCGCCGTGTCCACCAGCCCGACCACGAGGTGACCGTCGCACTGGTCGGCAAGTACATCGACCTGCCCGACGCCTATCTGTCGGTCACCGAGGCGCTGCGCGCCGGAGGCTTCGCCAACAACGCCCGCGTGAAGATCAAGTGGGTCACCTCCGACGACTGCCGCGTCCCCGGCGGGGCGAAGAGGCAGCTCGGAGACGTGGACGCGATCTGCATCCCCGGCGGCTTCGGTGAGCGCGGCGTGGAGGGCAAGGTCGCCGCGATCACCTACGCCCGCGAGAACGGCGTTCCGCTGCTGGGCCTGTGCCTGGGGCTGCAGTGCATCGTCGTCGAGGCCGCCCGCAACCTGGCCGGTATCGAGGGCGCCAACTCCACCGAGTTCGACCGGGCCGCGCCCCACCCGGTGGTCTCCACCATGGAGGAGCAGCTCGACATCGTCGCCGGCGAGGGCGACATGGGCGGCACCATGCGGCTGGGGATGTACCCGGCCAAGCTCGCCGAGGGCTCGATCGTGCGCGAGGTCTACGGCGGCGAGCCGTACGTCGAGGAGCGCCACCGCCACCGCTACGAGGTCAACAACGCCTACCGGGCCGAGCTGGAGAAGACCGGCCTGGTGTTCTCCGGCACCTCCCCGGACAACAAGCTGGTGGAGTACGTGGAGTACCCGCGTGAGATCCACCCTTATCTGGTCGCCACCCAGGCCCACCCCGAGCTGCGCTCCCGGCCCACCCGACCGCACCCGCTCTTCGCCGGTCTGGTCGAGGCGGCCGTGAAGCGGCAGCAGGACCCCGGCGCCGCCCAGGCCGCCCCCGCCCCCGCCGCGGCGGGCCGGGAGGCCTGAGCCGTGGCGGACAGGGACGGGCGGGCCGGCGGGCCCGCGGACGGACAGGTGCTGCGGGACGTCCCGCAGCAGTGGCGGATCACCGCCTCCGAGACGCCCTTCGAGGGCGCCAAGACCAGCGTGCGCACCGACCGTGTGGTGATGCCGGACGGCTCCGTCGCCGCCCGCGACTACCAGGTCCACCCCGGCTCGGTGGCCGTCCTCGCCCTCGACGAGCAGGACCGGGTGCTGGTGATCAGCCAGTACCGGCACCCGGTGCGGCACAAGCTGTGGGAGATCCCCGCCGGCCTGCTCGACGTCCCCGGCGAGAACCCGCTGAGCGCCGCCAGGCGCGAGCTGCACGAGGAGGCGCACGTCGAGGCCGGGGACTGGCGGGTGCTGATCGACATCTACACCTCGCCCGGCGGCAGCGACGAGGCGGTGCGCATCTTCCTGGCCCGCGGTCTGTCCGACGCCGAGGGCGAGCGCTTCGAGGTCAGCGACGAGGAGGCCGACATGGAGGTGGCCCGCGTGCCCCTGGCGCAGCTGGTGCGTGGCGCGCTGGCGGGGGACCTGCACAACAACTGCCTGGTAACCGCCGTCATGGCGCTGACCGCCGCACGGACCGAGGGCGGCCTGGACGCCCTGCGTCCGGCCGAGGCGCCCTGGCCCGCCAGGCCCTTCGAGGCATGAGGCGCCGGCCGTGACGGCCGGAGTGTGAACGCGCCCCGGGCGCGGAGCGGCCGCTCCGCGCCCGGGGCGCGCGGCGCCGGTGCGGACCGTCCGCGGTGAACTACCCTTCCAGCCGTGACGGATCAGGCGGTGCACACCGGCGGACCGGCCCCGTCCGCCGGAGCCGTGGACGGAGGCGGGGCAGCGGGCGGTCTCCTCGGACGGCGGCGCGAACTGGACCGGTTGCGCGCCGACCTCGCAGGCTCCGGCCTCGACACCCTCTCCGGCCGCGCCTCCCCCCGCTGCCGCGTCCTGCTCGTCGTGGGCCGGCCCGGTTCGGGCCGCACCGCGCTGGCGGAGGAGTTCGCGCGGCGGGCGGCCGCCGACTACCCCGACGGGATCCTGCGCGCCCGGCTCAGCGACCCGGACGGCACCCCGGTCCCCACCGAACGCACCGCCCGTGATCTGCTCCGCGCTCTCGCCGCCGCCCGCGGCGCGGCCGGGGGGTCCGCGGCCGCGCCCCCCGCCGGGGCGGGGGACGCGGAGCTCGCCGAGGCGCTGCGCGACGCCCTGGCGGACCGCCGCGCCCTGCTCCTACTGGACGACGTGGCCGCTCCCGAACAGCTTCACGGCCTGCTGCCCGACAGCCAAGGCTGCCTCGTGCTGGCCGTCTCCCGCGGACCGCTGACCGGCATTCCGGATGTGCGGCCCTGCCCGCTGGAGGGTCTGGACACGGCCGCGGCCGTCGCGCTGCTGGAGCGGCGGGCCGGAGACACCCCACGCGTCACCGTCGACCCGCGTGCGGCGGAGTCCCTGGCCGAGGCCTGCGGCGGGCGCCCCGCGGCGCTCGTCCTGGTCGGAGGCTGGCTGGCGGCCCACCCCATGGCGTCCGTGGCCGAGGCGGTCCGGCGGTTCGCCGCTCTCCCCGACGACCTCCCCGGCGGTGCGGCGGACGACGCCCACGCGCCCGAGGACGCGTCGGGGCGTGTGCCCGGCGGCCGTCCCGGCCGTCTTCCCGGCGGACTGCCCGGCGCCGCGCGAGCCGCCGTCCCCGGCCCCCGCGCCCGTCCGGCTCCGGTGGCCCGGCCACTGGTCCGTGCCTTCCACCTGGTCCACGGCTCGCTGCCGCCCTTTGCCGCGCGCTTCCTGCGCCTGCTGGCGCTCGCCCCGGCCGGACTCGCCGACGCCCACACCGCCGCCGCCCTCGCCGGGTGCCGGGCGGACGAGGCCGCGGCCACGCTGGAGGCCTTCACCGGGCTCGGCCTGCTGCGCACCACCGCCATCCCGGGGCTGTACGCCGTCCCGGGCTGCCTCGCCCCCGTCCTGGCGGCCGTGCTGGAGGAGCGGGAGTCCCCGGAGGACGTGAGACTGGCCCGGGCCAGGGTGCTGGAGCGGTCGGTGCGGCTGCTGCGGTCCTGCCGGGCCGCGGCCGAGCCGCCCGGTTCACCGGCACGCCGGGCGGCGGCCGAGCTGCCGCGCGCCCTGCGTTTCGAAAGCCGCGCCGCCGCTGCCGACTGGCTCGGCCCCCGGCTCCCGGGCCTGCGCGCTGCCGCCCGCACCGCCGTGGCGGACGGGGAACTGGACACCCTGGCCCGGCGGCTGGCCGCCGCCCTCGCCGGGGCGCTGACCGCGCACCTGGGACCCTCTCCGGCCGCCCCCGAGCTGTACCGGCTCCACGAACTGCTGCTGCCCGTCACCGAGCGGCGCGGGCTGCACGGCGAGCGCGCCGCGATCCTGCTCGACCTCGGAGACCTCGACGCCCTCTGCGGCCGCCCGCACCGGGCGCTGGCGCGCTACCGCGCCGCGCTGGAGGCGGCCCGGGCCGACGGCGGGCGCGGTGGCGACCGGAGCGCCGCGGCGGCCGCGCGGGCACTGGAGTCCCTGGGCGACACCTATGCGCACCTGGGCGACGACCGGCGCGCCGGCGACTGGTACGGCCGGGCGCTGGCGCTGTGCCAGACCCGCGGCGAGCCGGCCGGCGAGGCCCGCCTGCACGGGCGGATCGGGGCCGCGTTTTTGAGGGAGGGGCGCTGGGAGGAGGCCCTGCGGGCCTGGCGGGCCTGTGCCGCGGCCTGTCGGCGGCTGCGGGACGGCGAGGCGTACGCGCGGGCGCTGGAGGAGGTGGCCAGGGTCCAGGAGTACGCGGGCCGCGCCGAGGAGGCGCGGCGCACCCGCCGTCGGGCCCTGCGGTGGGGGCGCCCGGGAGCGGGGCGCGGGGACGGGGACCGGAGCGGGGAGACGGCCGGGAAGAGGGGCGGAGGAGAGGGCGCCCGTTCGCGTCCCGCGGTGGCGCGATGGATGCTGGAAGAAGCCCCACGCACCGCCGAGAGCGGCAGTCGGCCTGCGAAATAGACAGCGATCCTCGCAAAAATTGACCCTTTGCAAGGCTGGACAGGGAGAAACCCTTCATTAAACTGGCCGAGCTGCGGCCGCTCGACCGCATCCGACATTTACCCCATGTACCGGTGCGGTGGGGTGGGCCCCGGTCCATTCCGCAACCATGACACCCCCATGAGACAAGGACCGTGATCGACGTGAAGGTCGGCATCCCCCGCGAAGTCAAGAACAACGAGTTCCGCGTGGCCATCACCCCGGCCGGTGTGCACGAGCTCGTACGCAACGGGCACCGGGTCCACGTGGAGCGGAGCGCCGGTGAGGGCTCCTCCATCCCCGACCGGGAGTACGCCGAGGCCGGCGCCGTCATCCTGGACAGCGCCGACGAGGTGTGGGCCACCGCCGAACTGCTGCTGAAGGTCAAGGAGCCGGTCGCCGAGGAGTACCACCGGCTGCGCAAGGACCAGACGCTGTTCACCTACCTCCACCTGGCCGCGTCCCGCGAGTGCACCGACGCGCTGCTGCGCTCGGGCACCACCGCCATCGCCTACGAGACGGTGGAGAGTGCCGACCACGCGCTGCCGCTGCTGGCGCCGATGTCGGAGGTCGCGGGCCGGATCGCCCCGCAGGTGGGCGCGTACCACCTGATGCGCTCGGCCGGCGGCCGCGGAGTGCTGCCCGGCGGTGTGCCGGGCGTCGCGCCGAGCCGGGCCGTGGTCATAGGCGGCGGCGTCTCGGGCTGGAACGCCACCCAGATCGCCGTCGGGATGGGCTTCCACGTCACCCTGCTCGACAAGGACGTGCGCAAGCTGCGCGAGGCCGACCGGATCTTCGGCACCCGGGTGCGGACGATCACCTCCAACGCGTACGAGCTGGAGAAGGCCGTCCTCGACGCCGACCTGGTCGTCGGCGCCGTGCTGATCCCGGGGGCCAAGGCGCCGAAGCTGGTCACCAACGAGCTGGTGTCGCGGATGAAGCCGGGCAGCGTCCTGGTGGACATCGCGATCGACCAGGGCGGCTGTTTCGAGGACTCGCGACCCACCACCCACGCGGAGCCGACCTTCACCGTCCACGACTCGGTCTTCTACTGCGTCGCCAACATGCCCGGCGCGGTGCCGAGCACCTCGACGTACGCGCTGACCAACGCCACGCTGCCGTACATCGTCGAGCTGGCCAACCACGGCTGGCGCGACGCCCTGCGCCGCGACCCGGTGCTCGCCAGGGGGCTCAACGTCCACGACGGAGAGGTCACCTACGGCCCGGTCGCCGAGGCGCACGGGCTGCCGGTGCGCGAGCCGGCCGCGCTGCTCGGCTGACGGCCCGCCGGCGGGCCGCGGACGGCCGACGGTGGCCGTTCGGTGTTCGGCCGGTGAGTTGCCGACGGAGTAGACAAGTCGTCATATGAAGCGCCGGTGACGGTCAACGGTGTGCGTCAACATCACCCGTCAACACCGTTACCGCCGTTCCGCCGGCCGGAACCCGGGCCCTCCGGGTTCCGGCCGGCGGTTTCCCTCGTGCGGCCGGGGGTTGACCCCGAGGCGGGGCCGGCGCCGGGCCGACGCGGCGTCAACTCGCCGCGATCGTCGCACTTCGCACCTTTCGCGCCCCCGGAAGACCCCGTCCGCGCGGCTGTTACACCCTTGACAGACGGGTACATGGTTGCCGACACATCCGGCCGTCTGCGGCGGATTGTGTTGCTGTGGACGGCCGACACGCCATAGAGTCGCCAATCATCGGCATGGTGCCACGCTGACCTGTCTAGAAGTTTCCTGGTCACCAAGGAGGTAGGACGACTTGTGAATGAGTCGACATTTACTCCCCCAGGTGCTCGACCGGGAATGCCTTCGCGGGGCGAAGCCCCCTCGGGACTCAAAGCCGTCGGCTCCGTCGCTGTCCAGACTTTCGCAGCCCACCAGAACCAGGCGAGCATGACAGCCCATCAGAGCATGGACGGCCACCGAGCGAACGCCATGGCCGCCGACCGCAGGGGCGGCGAGACCGGCCGGCCGGCCGACCACGCGGACCCCCACTACGAGGAACTCCCCGAGGGGCACTTCTACGACCCCGACGCGGAGTACGAACCCGACCCCGAGTACGCGGCCACCCTCGCGCCCGACGCCGCCCGCCAGCGCCGTGAGCGCATCGGGCCCACGGGCCGGCCGCTGCCGTACTTCCCGATCCCCGGCCCGGTCGCCGAGCACGGCCCGGCGAAGATCATCGCGATGTGCAACCAGAAGGGCGGGGTGGGCAAGACCACCTCGACCATCAACCTGGGCGCCGCGCTCGCCGAGTACGGCCGCCGGGTGCTGCTGGTGGACTTCGACCCCCAGGGCGCGCTCTCCGTCGGCCTCGGCGTCAACCCGATGGAGCTGGACCTGACCGTCTACAACCTGCTCATGGAGCGGGGCATGTCGGCGGACGAGGTGCTGCTGAAGACGGCCGTGGCGGGTATGGACCTGCTGCCCAGCAACATCGACCTGTCCGCGGCCGAGGTGCAGCTCGTCAGCGAGGTCGCCCGTGAGTCGACACTCCAGCGCGCCCTGACGCCGCTGCTGCCCGACTACGACTTCATCGTCATCGACTGCCAGCCGTCCCTCGGCCTGCTCACCGTCAACGCGCTGACCGCCGCACACAAGGTGATCGTGCCGCTGGAGTGCGAGTTCTTCGCGCTGCGCGGGGTGGCGCTGCTGACCGAGACGATCGAGAAGGTCCAGGAGCGGCTCAACCCGGAACTGGAGCTCGACGGCATCCTGGCGACGATGTACGACTCGCGCACCGTGCACAGCAGGGAGGTGCTCGCGCGCGTGGTCGAGGCGTTCGACGACAACGTGTACCACACCGTCATCGGGCGCACGGTCCGCTTCCCGGAGACCACGGTCGCCGGCGAGCCGATCACCACCTACGCCTCCAACTCCGTCGGCGCGGCCGCCTACCGCCAGCTCGCCAGGGAGGTGCTCGCCCGGTGCCACGCCGAGTGAGTCTCCCGGCAGCCGACGAACTGTTCCGTTCCACCGGAGGGTCCCCGGTCCAGCCGTCGACCCCCCAGCAGCACACCGGCGGCGACGCCTCCGCCGCCACCCGGCTCCCCGCCCCGGCGGGCGAGCAGGGCGCCGCGGGAGAGCGCGTTCCCGCGGACGACGGCGACGGCCCGGAGCGTGCGGCGGGCGCCGCCGGAGCCCGGGAGGCCGGCGGACACGGCGGCCGCGAACCACGGCAGACCCCGGTGCCCGGCCAGAACGCCGGGCGCGGCGACCGCGACACGGCGGAGGCCCGCCGGGGCGTGGGCCAGCCCCCCGCCCAGCCCGCCGCGGGCGCGGCCCGGGGCCAGGGCAGAGGCCGTACGGCCGTGGGCGCGGCGGCGCCCCGGCGCGGCAGGCCCGCGGCACGGCGCCCCAGCGGACGGGAGCGCCACGACGAGAAGATCACGGTCTACGTCTCCGCCGAGGAGCTGATGGACCTCGAGCACGCCCGGCTGGTGCTCCGCGGCGAGCACGGCCTGGCCGTGGACCGCGGCCGGATCGTCCGCGAGGCGGTCGCCGTGGTCCTCGCGGACCTGGAGGCGCGCGGCGACGCGAGCATCCTGGTGCGCCGCCTGCGTGGTCGCTGACCCGCGGGGCGGTAGCCTGCCCCGCGATGCCGACCGCCGACGACCCCCCGCCGAACCCCCGGCGCTCCCGCCGCCCGCTGGGCCGGGGACCGGGGGCGGCGCCGGCCGCTCCGAGGCCGCCGGGACTCCCGGCGGCCTCCGGACCCGAGTCCTCCGGGGAACCGGAACCGGCCGGTCCGGCCACCGCCGGACCCGGACCCGGACCCGGGCCCGGGTCCGGGCCGCCGCGCGGCTCCGAGCACGTACCCGAACCCGGGCCCGGGTCCGGGCCGCCGCGCGGCTCCGAGCACGTACCCGAACCCGGGCCCGTACGGGAACCGGCTCCGGTACGCGGGCCCGAGCCGGAACGGGTACCGCAGCCGCCGTCCGGGAAGGACCCGTGGCCGGGGAAGGGCGAAGAGCCCGGGGAGGGTGAGGAGGACGGGGGCGCCGGGCCCGGCGACGGCCGCTTCAAGGTGGTCCTGGACAACTTCGAAGGCCCCTTCGACCTCCTCCTCCAGCTCATCTCCCGGCACAAGCTGGACGTCACCGAGGTCGCCCTGTCGAAGGTCACCGACGAGTTCATGGCGCACATCCGCGCCATGGGCCCCGACTGGGACCTCGACCAGACCACCGAGTTCCTGGTCGTCGCCGCCACCCTGCTCGACCTGAAGGCCGCGCGGCTGCTGCCCGCCGCCGAGGTCGAGGACGAGGCGGACCTCGCCCTGCTGGAGGCACGCGACCTGCTCTTCGCCCGGCTGCTGCAGTACCGCGCGTACAAGCGGGTCGCCGAGATCTTCGACGGCCGCCTGGCCGCCGAGGCCCGCCGCCACCCCCGTACGGTGGGACTGGAGCCGCACCACGCCGAGCTGCTGCCCGAGGTGGTCATCAGCATCGGTCCCGAGGGCTTCGCCCGGCTCGCGGTCAAGGCGATGCAGCCCAGACCGGAACCGCAGGTCTACGTCGACCACATCCACGCCCCGCTGGTCAGCGTGCGCGAGCAGGCGGAGATCCTGGTCGCCAGGCTGCGGGAGCTGGGCGAGGCGAGCTTCGCGTCGCTCACCGAGGACGCGGCCGACACCCTCACCGTCGTCGCCCGATTCCTGGCGCTGCTGGAGCTCTACCGCGAGCGCGCGGTCGTCCTCGAGCAGGAGGAGGCACTCGGCGGCCTCACCGTGCGCTGGAGCGGCGGGGAGGGGACGCGACCGCGGGTCACCGACGAGTTCGACGCCGGCGACGGCGCGGGCAGGGGCACAGGCGACGATGGGAAGGACGGCCTCGGATGAGCGCGGAAACAGGCGCGGACACGGACACGGACACGGGCGCGGCCGGGACGGGCGTGGGCGCGGGAGCGGGCGAGGAGCCACGGCCGCCGGCCGGCGCCTCTGCCATCGCCGAGCTCGACCTCAAGCCCGCCCTGGAGGCGGTGCTGATGGTCGTCGACGAGCCGGCCACCGAGGAGCACCTGGCCAAGGTGCTCCAGCGCCCCCGACGCTCGATCGCCGTGGCGCTGCGCGAGCTGTCCGACGAGTACGCCCGGCAGGGCCGCGGCTTCGACCTGCGGCTGGTCGCCGGCGGCTGGCGGTACTACACCCGCCCCGAGTACGCCGACGCCGTCGAGAGCTTCGTCCTGGACGGCCGGCAGGCCCGGCTGACCCAGGCCGCGCTGGAGACCCTGGCCGTGGTCGCGTACCGTCAACCGGTCAGCCGCTCGCGGGTCTCGGCCGTGCGCGGCGTGAACTGCGACGGGGTCATGCGCACCCTCCTCCAGCGCGGGCTGATCGAGGAGGCGGGCACGGAACCCGAAACAGGTGCGATCCTGTACAGGACGACGAACTACTTCCTGGAGCGGATGGGCCTGCGCGGTCTGGACGAGCTTCCGGAGCTGGCGCCCTTCCTCCCCGAGGCGGACACGGTCGAGGCCGAGAGCCAGGAGGGCGTGCCGTCGTTCGACGTGGACGACAGCGGCGATTCCCAGACTTAGAGACAGTTAGACGGAAACCTTGATGCGAAGCAGCGGCAGGAACAGCAACCGGAACCACCGGGGCGCGGGCAACAGCCGCGACGACAGGCAGAAGCGCGCGGGCCGCCCCCGCCCGGAGGAGCGCCGTTACGACGCCGGCTCCGGCGGAAGGCCCGACAAGCCGGGCAGGCCGGGCGGGCCGGGCAAGTCCGCCAAGCCCGGCGGTGCCAAGGGCCAGGACCGGCGGCAGGGCCAGGGCCAGGAGGGCAGGCAGGGGCAGGGACCCGGGGGCGCCTCCCGGGGCGGTCCGAAGGCGGGCGCCGGGACGGGAGGTCCCAAGGGCCCCAAGGCCGGCCCCAGGCAGGGCGGCAAGAGCGGTGCCCGCGGGCGTTCGGTCCCGGCGCGTCCCCGCGAGTACGAAGCCCAGATCGAGGAGCGCAACCGCGCACGGCACGCCAAGCCGGCGCTCAAGCTCCCCAAGACCTTCGGCGAGGCGGAGGGCGAGAGGCTGCAGAAGGTCCTGGCCCGCGCCGGCATGGGCTCGCGCCGGGCCTGCGAGGAGCTGATCGACCAGCGCCGGGTCGAGGTCAACGGCGAGATCGTGGTCGAGCAGGGTCTGCGGGTGGATCCGGAGAAGGACGAGATCAAGGTCGACGGCCTGACGATCGCCACGCAGTCCTACCTGTTCTTCGCGCTCAACAAGCCCGCCGGCGTCGTCTCCTCCATGGAGGACCCGGAGGGCCGCCAGTGCCTGGGCGACTACGTCACCAACCGGGAGACCCGGCTGTTCCACGTCGGCCGCCTCGACACCGAGACCGAGGGCCTGATCCTGCTCACCAACCACGGCGAGCTGGCCCACCGCCTCACCCACCCCCGCTACGGAGTGGCGAAGAGCTACCTCGCCGCGATCCAGGGGCCCATCCCGCGCGACCTTGGCAAGCGGCTCAAGGACGGCGTCAAGCTGGAGGACGGCTACGCACGCGCCGACCACTTCAAGGTCGTGGAGAACACCGGCAAGAACTACCTCGTCGAGGTCACCCTCCACGAGGGCCGCAAGCACATCGTCCGCCGCATGCTCGCCGAGGCCGGCTTCCCCGTCGACAAGCTGGTGCGCACCCGCTTCGGCCCCATCGCGCTGGGCGACCAGAAGTCCGGCTGGCTGCGCCGGCTGACCAACACGGAGGTCGGCATGCTGATGCGGGAGGTCGACCTCTAGAGCGCCGCCCGACGCCGGCCCCGGCCGGGGAAAACCCCTGGCCGGGGCCGGCGCGCGGACGCCAGGATGGGCGCATGACCACCCCGACCGCCGCCGGTCTGCCCGACCTGCGCCCCGTACTCGCCCAGCAGCGTCACCCCCTGGTCTTCGCGACCGTCTCCGGAGCGCACCTGTACGGCTTCCCCTCCCGCGACTCCGACATCGACCTGCGCGGGGTCCACCTGCTGCCGGTGGAGGAGCTGATCGGGCTGCGGGAGGGCGAGGAGACCGTGAGCCGGATGTGGGACCGGGACGGCACCGAACTGGACCTGGTCACCCACGACCTGCGCAAGTTCGCCCGGCTGATGCTCCGCCGTAACGGCTATGTCCTGGAGCAGCTGCTGTCCCCGCTGGTGGTGCACACCACCGAGGCGCACGCCGAGCTGGCCGCCCTCGCGCCCGCCGTGCTCACCCGGCACCACGCCCACCACTACCGGGGTTTCGCCGGTACCCAGTGGCGGCTGTACGGCAGGACCGGTGAGCTCAAGCCGCTGCTCTACACCTTCCGCGCGTTGCTCACCGGCATCCATCTGATGCGCACCGGCGAGGTCTGCGCCCGTCTGCCCACCCTCGCCCAGGAGGTGGAGGAGGCCCCGGGTCACCTCACCGGACTGATCGAGGCCAAGGCCGAGGCCGAGCACGGGCCGGCCCCGCTGGATGGCGGGGACGCCGAGCGCCTGAGCGCGGACGTCGAGGCGCTGCACGCCGTACTGGCCGAGGCCCGGGACGCCTCCCGGCTCCCGGACGAGCCCTCGGGCCGGGACGCCCTCCACGACCTGGTCGTCCGGGTCCGCACGGGGACCGGGTGGCCGGCTCAGAGGTAGGCGCGGCGGACGCGGACCAGGAAGTCCTCCACCCGGGCGCGGTCCGGCCCGGCGGGCAGCGGGGTGCCGACGGCGGCCCCGTCCACCTCCTCGCGGAGGCGGGCCAGCCAGGACTCCACCTCGGGCCAGGGCACCTCGCCGTGCCGGACGGCCAGCAGCCGGTCGCGGTGCGGACCGGCGTCCAGGACGAGTTCCCCGGTGCGCAGCAGGTCGCGGCAGGACAGCAGCAGCCGCGCCAGGTGCATGGCCTGTTTCCAGCGGATCTCGCCGTGGCTGCGCAGCCGTGCCCGCAGCCTGCGGTGCTGCCCCTCGGCGTATCCGGCGAAGGTGCGGTGCGCCTCCCGGGAGAGGAACGCGCCGCGCAGGGCCAGAAGCTCCCGGCCGGTTCCGTCCAGGCGCTCGACGAGGGGGGAGTGCAGGCACTCCAGGATGTTCGGGTTCGAGGCCAGTCCCAGCGCGCAGAAGCGCTCCAGCTCCCAGGAGAACTCCTCCGGGCGGGGGCCCTCCACATGGGTCGGTGGCTTGTCCAGGCGCCAGAAGAGCGGGGTCGGCGCGGCGTACACGCCGCGCCGGTCGGTGTCGCTGCCCTCGGTCGCCAGACCGAAGGCGCGCGAGCCCATCACACACGAGTAGACGGTGTGGTCGCGCACCAGATCGTGCGGTGCGGGGCCGCGCGGTGCCTGAGCGTGCGGGACGGGTATGCCGGGCGCGGAGGACATGGCCGCGATTGTGGCACGCGGCCGTCTCGCAGGGCGGGCGCGGAGGCGGGAGCCGGAGCGGCGCCTCTACGCTGGTCGGGACAGCAGTACGGCCGCGGACGCAGGGGAGCGAGCAGGTGACGGTACGAGCGGTGCGGGGCGCCGTGCGGTTGGACCGGGACGTGGCCGGGCGGGAGGCCGGGCGCGCGGACGAGCGGGCCCCGCGACCGCTCACCGGGATTCCGGAGCGCGGCGCGCCGCGCTCCGGAATCCGGTTCGCGGCAGGTCCGCGCGGCGGCTTCCCCGCCGCCCCGCGCAGGGGCGTCGCGCGGTGAGGACCGCGCTCGTCATCGGCACCGGACTGATCGGCACCTCCATCGCCCTGGCGCTGGCCGGGCGCGGGGTGCGGGTGCACCTGGAGGACCACGACGCCGACCAGGCCCGCACCGCCGCGTCCCTGGGCGCGGGGACCGACCGGCCGCCGGAGGGACCGGTGGACCTCGCCGTGGTGGCCGTGCCGCCCGCCCACATCCCCGCCGTCCTCGCCGAGGCCCAGCGCCGGAAGGCGGCACGCGGCTACCTGGACGTCGGCAGCGTCAAGGGCGGCCCGCGCCGGGAGGCCGAGGCGCTGGGCTGCGATCCGGTCACCTACCTGGGCACGCATCCGATGTCCGGACGCGAGATCTCCGGCCCGCTGGCCGCCACCGCCGACCTCTTCGAGGGACGGCCCTGGGTCCTGACCCCGACACCGGAGACCGACACCGAGGTGCTCAACCTCGCACTGGAGCTGGTCTCGCTCTGCCGCGCCGTTCCCGTGGTGATGGACGCCGACGCCCACGACCGGGCCGTCGCCCTGGTCTCGCACACCCCGCAGCTGCTGTCCAGCCTGGTCGCGGCCCGTCTGGAGGGCGCCGACGAGACGGCCGTGCGCCTGTGCGGCCAGGGCATCCGCGACGTGACGCGGATCGCCGCCTCCGACCCGGGCATGTGGATCGACATCCTCTCCGCCAACCCCGGCCCCGTGGCCGACGTCCTGGCCGCGGTGGCCGGCGATCTGGAGGAGACGGTGCGGTCGCTGCGCGCACTGCAGTCCGCCGACGAGACCGAGCGCACCGGCGGGGCGGTGGGCATCGAGGACGTGCTGCGCCGCGGCAACAGCGGGCGGGCCCGGATCCCGGGCAAGCACGGGCAGGCCCCGGCCGCCTACGAGACGGTGGCGGTGCTCATCAGCGACCGGCCGGGCGAGCTGGCCGGCATCTTCGCCGACGCCGGACGGGTCGGCGTCAACATCGAGGACGTCCGGATCGAGCACGCCACCGGCCAGCAGGCCGGCCATGTCCAGCTCATGGTCGAGCCGGGCAGCGTCCCCGTACTGACGGCGGCGCTGCGCGAGCGGGGCTGGGCCATCCGGCAGCAGTAGGGGTTCCCGGCCGGCGGTAGCCTTGTGCCGGACGGGGAGGGCGTGCCGGCGTTCCCCTCGCCGGCGCCCCCGCGCCCGCGTTCCGACCCGTGCTCCGAGCAGTTCGAGAAAGGTGCCCGACACCGTGGCAGCAACCTCCCGGCAGGCGTCCTCCGTGTCCCCGGACGCCCCGGCCCCCGTCATCGTCGCCATCGACGGCCCCTCCGGCACGGGCAAGTCGAGCACCTCCCGGGCCGTCGCGGCCAAGCTCGGTCTGAGCTACCTGGACACCGGCGCGCAGTACCGCGCGATCACCTGGTGGATGCTGACCCACGACATCGACGTGAAGGACGCCGAGGCCGTCGCCGCCGCCGCGGACCGTCCCGAGATCCTCTCCGGCACCGACCCGGCCGAGCCGACCATCACCGTGGACGGCGCGGACGCCTCCGGCCCGATCCGCACCCAGGAGGTCACCGGCGCGGTCAGCGCGGTCAGCGCGGTGCCCGCGGTGCGCACCAGGATCACCGAGCTCCAGCGCGCCATCGCCGAGGGAGCCCCCACCGGCATCGTCGTCGAGGGCCGCGACATCGGCACCACCGTCCTGCCCGACGCGGACCTGAAGATCTTCCTCACCGCCTCGCCCGAGGCCCGCGCGGCCCGGCGCGGCGGCGAGCTGAAGGGCAGCGGCGGCCGCCCGGTCGACCTGGACGCCACCCGCGAGGCCCTCCTGAAGAGGGACGCCGCCGACGCCGGCCGCAAGACCTCCCCGCTGCGCAAGGCGGACGACGCGGTCGAGGTGGACACCACGGAACTGACCCTGGAGCAGGTCATCGAGTGCGTCGTCACCCTGGTCGAAGACAAGCAGCAGGCCAGGTGAGCGCGGCGAACGGGGGCCGCGGCCCGGGTCTGCCCAGCGCACGGGGCGCCGCGGTCGGGCGCCGCATCGGGATCGGCCTGATGTACGGGCTGTGGCGGCCCAGGGTGCTCGGCGCCTGGCGGGTCCCGGCGTCCGGGCCGGTGATCCTCGCCGTCAACCACACGCACGCCGTGGACGGCCCGCTGCTGATGGGGACCGCGCCCCGGCCGGTGCACTTCCTGATCAAGAAGGAGGCGTTCACCGGCCCCCTCGACCCCTTCCTGACCGGCATCGGCCAGATCGAGGTGGACCGGAAGGCCGCCGACCGCGTCGCGATCACCAGGGCGCTGGGAGTGCTGGGCGCCGGCGGCGTGCTGGGGATCTTCCCGGAGGGCACCCGGGGCGAGGGCGACTTCGCCTCGCTCCGCTCGGGCCTGGCCTACTTCGCCCTGCGGTCGGGAGCGCCCGTCGTACCCGTCGCGGTACTGGGGACGGCCGGGAGGCGGGGGCGTGCGATATCCGCGCTGCCGCCGCTGCGGGCCCGTGTCGACATCGTGTTCGGCGAGCCCTTCGAGGCGGGCGACGGCAGCGGCAGGCGCACCCGGTCGGCGCTGGACGAGGCGACGGTGCGCATCGGCAAGCGGCTGACGGCCCACCTGGCCGACGCCCGGCGCATCACCGGGCGCGGTTAGGCGACACTGGACCTCTGCACCCGTGGCACCCCGCGCCCACCGCGCGGGGCGCCGCGGTCCCGAAACGGGGGACGCGCCCACGGGGGCACGCAGGGCCACGGACAACACGTACACACGAGGACAGGACTTCATGAACGAGCAGACCCACGTCGGCGACGAGCACGGGCACGGTGAGCTCGGCGACGCCGAGTACGCGGAGTTCATGGAGCTCGCCGCGCAGGAGGGGTTCGACGCCGAGGACGTCGAGGGGGCGCTCGGCGAGGCCGGGCACGGGCCGCTGCCGGTGCTGGCCGTGGTCGGCCGTCCGAACGTCGGCAAGTCGACCCTGGTCAACCGCATCCTCGGCCGCCGCGAGGCCGTCGTGGAGGACCGCCCCGGCGTCACCCGGGACCGGGTCACCTACGAGGCCGAGTGGGCGGGCCGCCGCTTCAAGGTGGTCGACACCGGCGGCTGGGAGCAGGACGTCCTGGGCATCGACGCCTCGGTGGCGGCCCAGGCGGAGTTCGCGATCGAGGCCGCCGACGCGGTGGTCTTCGTGGTGGACGCCACGGTCGGCGCGACCGACACCGACGAGGCGGTCGTCAGGCTGCTGCGCAAGGCGGGCAAGCCCGTGGTGCTGTGCGCCAACAAGGTCGACGGCCCCTCCGGCGAGGCGGACGCCGCGATGCTGTGGTCGCTCGGCCTCGGCGAGCCCCACCCGGTCTCCGCCCTGCACGGCCGGGGCACCGGCGACATGCTGGACGAGGTGCTCAAGGCGCTGCCCGAGGCGCCGCCGCAGACCTTCGGCGGCGGGATCGGCGGGCCGCGCCGGGTGGCGCTGATCGGCCGCCCCAACGTCGGCAAGTCCTCGCTGCTGAACAAGGTGGCGGGGGAGGACCGGGTGGTCGTGGACCAGCTGGCGGGCACCACCCGCGACCCGGTCGACGAGCTGATCGAACTCGGCGGCAAGACCTGGAAGTTCGTCGACACCGCAGGCATCCGGCGCCGGGTGCACCTGACCGAGGGCGCCGACTACTACGCCTCGCTGCGCACGGCCGCCGCCCTGGAGAAGGCCGAGGTCGCGGTCGTCCTCATCGACGTCAGCGAGCCGGTCAGCGTGCAGGACACCCGCATCATCACCATGGCGGTCGACGCCGGGCGCGCGCTGGTCCTCGCGTACAACAAGTGGGACACCCTGGACGAGGAGCGCCGCTACTACCTGGAGCGCGAGATCGAGACCGATCTGGGCCAGGTGAAGTGGGCGCCGCGGGTGAACGTCTCGGCGCGCACCGGCCGCCACATGGAGAAGCTGGTGCCGGCGATCGAGACCGCACTGGCCGGCTGGGAGACCCGGGTGCCGACCGGGCGGCTCAACGCCTTCCTCGGCGAACTGGTCGCCGCCCATCCCCACCCGATCCGGGGCGGCAAGCAGCCCCGCATCCTCTTCGGCACCCAGGCGGGCACCCGTCCGCCGCGCTTCGTCCTGTTCGCCTCCGGCTTCCTGGAGGCCGGCTACCGCCGGTTCATCGAGCGGAGGCTGCGCGAGGAGTTCGGTTTCGAGGGCACGCCCGTCCACATCTCGGTGCGGGTGCGCGAGAAGCGCGGGCGCAAGAAGTGAGGTGAGGGCGGGGCGGACGCCGGTGTCCGCCCCGCCCGTCGAAAGGACCGGTGAGGACCGTGCCCCGCCGCGGGGCACGGTCCTCACCGGTCGTAGGGGCGGCCGTCCCGCGGAGCGGGCGGCAGGACGGCGGGCGCCGGGCCGGCGGGGAGGAAGCCGCCGATCCGGCGCCCGCCGTGCCAGTGGGCCGTCCCGGTGCCGAAGCCCGTGAACCGCAGCTCCTCCTCGCCGCTCCGGTCCCCGGGCAGGGCCCGGAACAGGCGCCGGTACTCGGCGTACAGCGCGTCGTAGATCGGAGTGGCCGGGAAGTGGCCCGACACGGGCTCGTGGGGGGCGCGCATCCCCGGGATCCGGCCGCGGTCGATATGCGCGTCGTGGGGGCGGGAAGGTTCGTAAGGCTGCACGTCAGTGCCAACGATCACGCCGCCCGGCGGATGCGGGCCCGGCAGGGGGAAACCCCGGTAGGGGGACGCGGGGCCGCGGAATCCTCAGGTGCCCGCCAGCGGCATGGCCGCGGCCACCAGGAGACCACCCGCCGCGGCCTTCTCCAGCGCCTCGCGCAGCAGGTCCTCGCGCGGCTGCTGGCCGATGGTGCCGACCGGTGCGGCGTAGACGTGGACCGTCCGGCTCCGGTTGGCCGCCGTCCGCCAGTCGTCGGTGACGGGCAGCGGCTGGTGCGCCTGCCACCAGGAGGTGGGCTGTCCGCCGGCGGGGCCCGGCTGGAGGATGGCGTGGAGCCGGCCCATGGCCAGCAGGACGGACCAGCCGCCGACCGGCGCGGGAGCCCGGGCCACGTCGTTCACCGGCATGAAGCCCTGCTCGATGAGGAGCGGCAGGAAGTCGTCGCCCAGGCCGTCGGAGCCTGGACGGGTGATGGGCGCGGTGGGCTCGACGACGAGGGCGGGGTGGAGCTGGTCGTCGATGAGCACCTGGCCGCAGGTCACGCCCAGCACGGCCTGGCGAGGGGCGGAGGCGGGGTCGGGCCCGGGACCGGCGGGGGGCGCGCCGGCCGGTGCGGGGGCGCCGGCGGCCTGCCCGCCGGTGATGGTGCGCACGGCGTCCTTGAGCTGCTCCTCGGAGACCGGGACGACTTGGGACGGGATGCAGGTCGCGTGAGCGAAGGCGAGCACGGCCGTCTCCTCGCCGAGGAAGAGCACGGTGCTGGTGCGCTCCTGCTCGGGGTCGCCGGGGGCGCGGCAGGAGGTGCAGTCGTAGCTGCCGGGGGCGCTGTCACCGGCGATCAGCCGGGCGGCTTCCTCCTCGCCGATCTCGGCGCGGACGTCGTCGCTGACATCGAGCATGGGGGACACGGGGAAACTCCTGGCGTTCGGTTCTGGTTCACATGCACAACGGGGGACCGAGTGCCGTGGTAACGCGCCGGGGGGAGCGCAGGTCGCACGGGCGGATGCGCGGTGCGCTACGCGCGCCGGTTCGTTCCGCTTCCCCCCGGAGAACCGGGGGGAAGCGGGGGAGCGGCGGCGAGGAGTGCCCGGCGCCCGGTGCGCGGTCCGCCGACCGGGTGGGGCCTCGGCCCCGCACTGGCGCGTTTGCGCCGGTCGCGCGCTTGCGGGGCCCTAGCGTGGAGAGGTGCCGCACACACGTCTCGGCCTCCGGGCCGCCCCCGCCACCGCTTCGCCCCGCGCCGCTCCACCGGCCCCGGCCGCCGCGCCGTGCCGGTCGCGCGGCCGTCTCGGGCCGGGCGGGCGCGGTACCGTCCGACGCCCCCGGGGCTCCCGTGCCGGCGGCCGCCGGACAGGAACCCCCGGGGCCGCGCGTGGACGGCGGAACGATCCGTCCGGTTCCTGAAAAAGGCTCACAACAGGCGAACTTTTCGGGTACGAGGCGATCAAGGGGGCCAACCCGCGGCGGCCTTCCGAGGTCTCCTCCACCGGAGACACGGCATCAACAGGAGCGCGACACCGGAAAACACGGCGCCGGGATGCTTACCCGTGCGCTTTTGTGGGACATGGAGACGGATGCATATCTCTTTTCTGCTGCATCACGGGTACGGCATGGGCGGGACGATCCGGACCACCTTCAACCTCGCGTGCGCGC
Source organism: Streptomyces mangrovi (assembly GCF_900114215.1). GTDB lineage: Bacteria > Actinomycetota > Actinomycetes > Streptomycetales > Streptomycetaceae > Streptomyces > Streptomyces barkulensis. The sequence goes on from NZ_FOSG01000019.1 coordinate 34,838, forward strand.
TCGCGCAGCAGCACGACGTCGAGATCGTCTCGGTCTTCCGGCACCGCGACCGTCCCGTCTTCGACCTGGACCCCGCGGTGCGCCTGCGCCATCTGGTGGACATGCGCAAGCACAGCCCGGACTACGACGGAGGCGACCCTGAGCACGCCCGGCCGTCCAAGCTGTTCCCGCGCGCCGACGGCAACCACCGCAAGTACAGCGCGCTCACCGACCGCCGGATCACCGAACACCTGGCAGGCGTCGAGGCGGACGTCGTGATCGGCACCCGCCCCGGCCTCAACACCATGCTCGCCCTGCACACCAGGCCCGGTCCGGTGCGCATGGGGCAGGAGCACCTCACTCTTTCCACCCACTCGCGGGCTCTGCGGGCGACCCTGCGCGGCGCCTACCCGCGCCTGGACGCACTCACCACCGTCACCGAGGCCGACGCGCGCGACTACCGGCGCATGATGCGCCTGCCCGGGGTACACGTGAGGGCGGTGCCCAACGGAGTCCCCGAGCCGGCGGTGGCCCCCTCCGACGGTACCGGGAAGTGGGTGGTCGCCGCCGGCCGGCTGGCTCCGGCCAAACGCTACGACGTGCTGCTGAGGGCCTTCGCCAAGGTGGTCGAGCAGCGGCCCGACTGGCGGCTGAGGCTCTACGGGGCCGGACGCGAGGAGGCGAAGCTGCGGGCCATGGTGGAGGAACTCGGCCTGTACAACCACGCGTTCCTCATGGGACCGGCCCATCCCATCGAGGCCGAGTGGGTCAAGGGATCGGTCGCGGCCGTGACGTCGAGTCTGGAGTCCTTCGGAATGACGATCGTGGAGGCGATGCGCTGCGGTCTGCCGGTGGTGGCCACCACCTGCCCGCACGGGCCGGGGGAGATCATCGCCGACGGGGTGGACGGGCGGCTGGTGCCCACCGGCGACGTCGACGCCATCGCCGGGGCACTGCTGGAACTGATCAACGACGACGAGCTGCGCCGGAGGATGGGCCGCGCCGCGGTCGCGGACGCCGCCCGCTACGACCCCGCGCGGATCGGCGAGATGTACTCCTCGCTGTGCACGGAACTCGTCGCACGCGGCGGGCGCGGCGGGATCGGCCGGCTGCGCTCCTCCCTGCACCGGAGCCGGGGAGCCCTGCTCGGCGGGGCGTACGCCACCAAGGACGCCCTGGTCCGCGCCCGTCGGGGCGCGCTGAGAAGAGGAAGGACCGCATGACCGCGACCACCCGCAGGCCCGCCGACGCCCCCGACGTCCCCGGGGAGACGGCACCGCGGGCCGACTGCACGGCGGACAGTGCGGGCGGCCTCAGCTTCGACATCGCGCTGCCCGGCGTCGCGGAGCGGTGGGACGCCGCCCTGCTGCTGCGGCTGCGCGACCGCGACCCCGAGGAGTCGGTGCGCCTGCCGCTGGAACCGCTCTCCGGCGACCCGGACGGCTCCGTGCTGCGCGCCACCCTGCCCAGTACGGTTCCGCTGGAGGAAGGGCGCTGGGACGCCTATCTGGTGATCGGCGAGGGCGAGGCGCGGCGGCTGCTGCCCGGGTGCAGCGACCTGCGCCCGCTGGTCGACCGGGTGCCGCGCACCGACCGGACCTGGCTGGGCGTGCGCATTCCGTACGCCACCAAGTACGGCAACCTCTCGGTGCGTTCCTGGCTGCGCTGGCCGCACGCCGAGGCGGGCGACATCTGGCCCGCCGACGGCGGACTGACCGTCCACGGGAGGCTGTACGGGGCCGAGCTGACCCCCACCGCGCGGCTGGAGGCCCGGCCCCGCCGCGCGGCCGCTCCGGACGGTGGGCAGGAGCGGCCCGTCACCGCACCGGTCACCCCGGTCGACGCGCCTGCCGAGGGGCACGGCTTCACGGCGAGGCTGGCGTACGGCGATCTGGCCCGGGAGGCGGGCGCGGCGGGCGACTGGCAACTGTGGCTGCGCCCCGGCGAGGACGCCGAGCCGGTGCGCGTGGCCCGGATCCTGGACGACATCGTCGACAAGCACGGGATCCTGCGCTACCCGGCGCGGCCGGTCACCGCGGACGAGGCGGGCGAGAGCGGGGGGATGACGGCCCGCCCGTACTACACCGGCGCCAACGATCTGTCCGTGCGGCTGGAGGACACGGAGCCGGCCGGCTCCTGACCTTCCGGCCCGCAGGACCCGGCCCGCCCGGAGCTTCTCCGGACGGGCCGGGCGTACCCGGCGGACAACGCGGACGGTCCCTGTCCTCAAGGGGTGGCAGAATCGGCCGCATGATGGAGACATCGGCACGACTGCTGCGTCTGTTGTCCCTGCTCCAGGCCCACCGAGAGTGGTCCGGTGCCGAGTTGGCCGAGCGTCTCCGGGTGACCTCGCGGACGGTGCGCCGCGACGTGGAACGGCTGCGGACACTGGGCTACCCCGTCCACTCCACCACCGGGACCGCCGGCGGCTACCGGCTCGGCGCGGGCGCCGAACTGCCGCCGTTGCTCCTGGACGACGACGAGGCGGTGGCCGTCGCGGTCGGGCTGCGCACGGCCGCGCACAACGCGGTGCAGGGGATGGAGGAGTCCTCGGTGCGGGCCCTGGCCAAGCTGGAACAGGTGCTGCCGGACCGGCTGCGCCGCAGGGTGAGTGCGCTGGCCGCCTTCACCGACCCGCTCGGCGGACGGCGCGGCCCGGCGGTCGAGGTGGGGACCATCACCGAGCTGGTGAACGCCTGCCGCGACCGCCGGCGACTGCGCTTCACCTACCGGGGGCACGACGGTTCGGACTCGCGCCGGACCGTCGACCCCTACCGCCTGGTGTGCAGCAGCCACCGCTGGTATCTGGTGGGCTGGGACGCAGGCCGCGCCGACTGGCGTACGTTCCGCGTCGACCGGCTCGCCCTCACCCCGCCGCACGGTCCTCGCTTCACTCCCCGGGAACCACCCGCCGAGGACTGGGCCGCCTATGTCTCCGAGGGCATCTCCACAGCGGCGTACCCGGAGCGGGCGACCGTGCTGCTGCACGCCCCGGCGGACCGGGTCGCGGAGCGGATCGCGCCCACGGCCGGCGTGCTGGAACCGGTGGACGGGCGCACCTGCCTGCTGCGCACCGGCGCCCTCTCCCTGGACGAGATGGCCCTCCACGTCCTGATGCTGGGCTTCGAGTTCGAGGTGCGCGAACCGGCCGGGCTGGGAGAGCGGATAGCCGAGCTGGCGGAGCGCCTCGGCCGGGCGGCGCGGGCATGGCGGACGGACGGGGAGGGCCGGGGGGAGGGGTGAGCGCGGGACCGTGAGGGCCGTGAGGTCACCTGACCTCCTCCACCTCGCCCGCCTCGTTCACTTCGCCCGCCTCGTCCGCCGCGTCCGCCGGGTCTCCGGAGCCACCGTCACCGTCGAGTGCCGCGCCGCCGTCGTCGACCTCGATGCCCAGGCTCACCGAGCGCTGGAAATCCGCGAGATCCAGCCGTACGCGGCGGGCCTGGGCGTGCCAGAGGCCCGCGGCCCTCTCCGGCAGGCTCCGCGGACGGTACTCCAGTACGACCAGCACCCGGGTCAGATTCCCGGCCGGCTGGTGGAAGGTGGCCACACCCCGGACCGCTGCCCTGGAGTCGTGGGCGTCCCATACGACGAGGTCGCCCGGGATCCGGTCGGTGACGCGCACCGTCCGGCCGCGCCCGGGCCACAGGACCCTCGCGCCGTGTGAGGCCTCGTCACCCGCTCCGTCCTCCAGGAACTCCAGCCACCGGTCGTACGCCTCGCGAACGGGTACGCCGACCTCGACACACTCGCCGACCGTCAGCGGCCGGGCCGCGGCGCCGGCCCGTTCCCTCACCTCGCCCAGCCCGCGGGCGGCGGCGAGCAGCAGGTGCCGGGCCGACGCCGCGGCCCGGCCGCCGGACGCCTCCAGGAGGCGTCCGGCGGCCGGAACGGCGGTGGCGACGGTGGCCACGGCGGTCCGCCGGCGGCCGTCGGCAGCGTCAGCCACGCTCGGAGCCTCCCGTGCGCTTGGCCGTACCGGTCGTCTTCCGGGTGCTCCCGGAAGACTTGCCGGTCTGCTTGCCGACCGAACCCGTGGCCTTCTTGGCGGCTCCGGCCGGCTTGCGGGACGCGGAGGCAGTCTTCCCGGCGGTCCGCGACGCGGTCTTCTTCGCCGGGGCACGCCGGGAGGCGGCCCGCCCGCTGCCCTCCGACTTCCCGGAGCCCGCGGACTCCCCGCGGGAACCACCGTTGCCCCGCGAGCCGTTCGCGTCCTTCCCGGGCTTCTCCTCCCGCTTCTCCTCCCGCTTCTCCCGAGCGTCGGAGCCGTCGGAGTCGCCGGAGGCGTTTGACGGCTCCGACGCTCGGGAGTCCTCGGATCCGGAACCGGCCGGCTCGGAGCCGTCCCTGCCGCCGCTCTTCCACGGCGCCCTGCCGAGCTGCCCCCGTACGCCGCCGGTCAGCGACTCCAGGCGCTCGGTCGGCAGTGCGCCGGTGGCGGCCCTGCCGGCCTGCCTGACGTTGTTCCGCAGCCGGCCGGTGGCCTCCGCGAGCTGCGGGGTCCTCTCCTTGAACTGCTCGCCGATGCGGCCGGGGTCCACCCCGAGCCGCCTGGCCAGCAGTGCCCCGCCCATGCCGAGGGGTATTTTGATCCTGCTGCGCCCCGCCACGTAACCCGTGGCGAAGGCCAGCGCCAGTGCCGACCGGTTCGTCATCTCAGTAGTCTCCTTGGTTGCGCCGTCTGTGCTCCCGCACGGCCTCCAGCCGGTCGAGCAGTTCGTCCTCCCGGCGGTCGAACTCCTCCTCGTCGATCAGGCCGTCGTCCAGCTGTCTGGACAGTTCGTGGAGTTCACGCTGGATCGCCGACGGGTCGTAGTACTGCCGTTCCGCCTCGGCGACCACCTGCCGCAGCACCCAGCCGGCGCCGTGGAACGGTGCCGCGGGCAGCTTCAGGAGCCCGCCGATCAGCCCCACGCCGGCTCACCCCGCGGGCGAGCCCGCGGCCTGGGCGGTCCGCCCGGCCTCGTCGGGCCGGCCCACGAAGCTGTACGGCGGAAGCGGACCCGTGGCACGGATGTCCAGGTGGGGGTTGGCGCGCCCCAGCTCCTCGACGGCGGCGGTGAACTCCTCGGACCTGTCCCGGCCGAGGAGGAAGGAGAGGTTCGCCAGCCAGCCGGAGCCCTCCGGGCCCGGCACGTACCGCTGGGCCAGGGGCGCGAGCGTCTCCTCGATCAGCCGGGCGTCCTCCGCCTCGCGCTCGCGCACGGCGCTCGCCACGAGCTCGCCCAGGCGCAGCTTGTCCTCGTGGGAGCCGCCGCCGGCGGTGCGGTTGCGCTCCGCCAGGCTCCGCGCCTCGTTGTCCTGCGAGAGCACCAGGCGCAGCACCTCGTCCTCGCGGTGCACGGCCTTCACGTTGTACTCGGAGCGGCCGTCCAGCTCCTCCAACTGCCGGATGTAGTGGGCGGCGTGGTCGGCGAGGACCCGGCGCACGGCCTCCTCGTCCTCGGAGAGGCTGCCGAAACGCAGCGGCAGGACCGGCCCCTTGGCGCCGGCCTCGGTCAGCACCTGCTGGTGCGCCAGGAGATCGCGGCGCTTGGGCCGCAGGTCGTCCGGGCAGTCGCTGACGATCGCGGCGAGGTCCCCCTCGCGGAAGATCCGGACCTCGCGCGGCGGCCGGCCGACGCCGGGCGCCTTATCGGGCAGTGCCGGATGGTCCGAGCGCGTGATTCCGTAGACGTAGACGCTCACTCCGTCTCCTCCTTGCGCCGGGCGGAGGCCCGACGCCTGCGGGGTGCCGACTCCTCCTCGTCGGAATCGCCCTGGCGGAAGGCGTCGGATATGCTCTCGGCCGCCCCGGCCAGGGCGCCCTTGGTCTTGCTGCTGGCGCCGCTCTCGGTGGCGTTCTCCAGCACCTCGGGCAGACCGGGCGACTTCCTGGGCCCGGACTCCAGATCGAGGCGGTTGCACGCCTCGGCGAAACGCAGATACGTGTCGACGCTGGCGACCACCACGCGTACGTCGATCTTCAGGATCTCGATGCCGACCAGCGAGACGCGGACGAACGCGTCGATCACCAGTCCGCGGTCCAGGATGAGTTCCAGGACGTCGTAGAGACCGCTGCTGCCGCCTCCACCTCCGGTGGAACGCTGTGCGGGGACTGCCGTGGTCATGTACGGCCACTCCTCTCGGGTGTCGCGGCTCTCAGCCGCGGCGGGACGAATCGGCCCGGCCGCGCTCGTAACGGCGGACGCGGCGGTAACCGGTGAGGTGGCCGGCCTCGTCGAGGGTCACCTCGTACGAGGCCATCAGGCTCATCGTGTCCGGAACCCGCTCGAGTTCCATGACCTCCACCTCCAGGGCCCAGCCGTCCCCGGTCCGTTCGAACCGGGAGACGCTCTCGGCGTGCAGACCGGTGAGGTCGGTGAACTCCGACCGGGCCGTGCGCATCGCCTCGCCGAGCGGTATGGGACGGCCTTCTTCCTCCGCCGTCCGCTTGTTGTCGTCGCTTGTCTTCTTCTCTGTCATGGGGCTCCTCTCAACCCCGGATACCGCGAGAGGATTTCCGTAAACATGCCTCTTTTCGAGGGAATTTGACGGGCCCTTTGAATTTCTGTTCCGGCTGTCCCGCGCGGCGAGTCGGATGTTCTTTCCGGAAAATCCCTCACAAGGCGTCCGGAGAACGGCTCGGACGGAATCCGAAGCGGTGGGCGCGGGTCTCGCGAACGGCGCGCCCGGACGGCGCCCGAACCGCGGAGAGTTGTGACACAGATGTGACGCCGCCATGATCCGTCCGGAACTTCCGGCTGCGCCGCCGACGCCGTACGGTGCTGCCATGGCACCGGCACCCACGAACCCGCACACACCGGACGACGACCCCGAGACCTACGTCGGACTCGACGTGGCCACCGCCGAACGGCAGGCCCGCGAACGCGGCTGGACCACCGTGCGGTCCCTTCCGCCGGACGCGGTCATCACCATGGAGTACCTGTCAGGACGGCTGAACTTCACGGTGGAGGACGGCGCCGTGGCCCGCTGCTGGAAGGGCTGACAGGACACATGCGGCGGCCCTGTCCCCCTCGGCCGAGGGGGACAGGGCCGCCGCATGTGTCCGGCTCCGCGGAGCGGGGAAGAGGGTGCGTACCGTCCTGTCCCGAGAAGCCTGACCGGCGCTACGGCGCCTTCACTTGCGCGGTCCCATCGGTGCGGTCCGTGACACCGTGCGCTCGCCGTACGGCCGGCGGCTGCCGGCGGGGGAGCGCTCCGAGCGGGCCGCGTGCTGCCGCGCGTGTGCGGGGTGGTGGGTGCGCGGCTCCCCGGCCCGGGGCGGCAGGTCGGCGGGCAGCACCGCTTCGGTCAGCAGGGCTTCGGCCAGGGCCGGTTCGGGACCGGAGGCCGGGTACGCCCCGCCCGCGCCGAGCCGGGCGGCGACCGGCGGGATGCCGGCCCCGGCGGGGCGCAGACGCGCCGACAGGGGCGCGACACCCTCCCGGAAGCGGTACCAGTGGCTCAGCAGATACGCCTCGACGCGGGCGATGAGGGGCTCGAACCAGGGCAGCGCCAGCAGGATGAGCAGTCCCGAGGCCCAGCCCAGGAGCACGTCGCTGACCCAGTGGGTGCCGATGTAGACGGTGGTGGTGCCGACGCCGAGCGCGAAGACCGCCGCGACGACCGACAGCCGGCGCCGGGCCCGCGGCGTGGTGGCCAGATAGGCCAGGATTCCCCAGGTGACCACCGCGTTCGCCGTGTGGCCGGAGGGGAATATGTCGCCCGTCAGGAACATCTCGTTGGCGCCTATACGGTTGGCGTAGTGCGGACCCTCGCGCCCCATGCCGAGTTTCGCCGCACCCACCGTCACGTTCAGCAACAGCAGGGAGGCGCCCAGGGCCAGCAGCGGGCGCAGCGTCCGCTGCCGCCAGGAGCGCCAGCCGAGCCAGGCGGCGACCAGCACCGCGGTGGGGCCGCGCTGGCCGAGGACCACGAAGTAGTCGAGGAAGGCGTGGAGCTCCGGCCACTGCTTGTACGGGCGGAAGAGCATGACCCGCCAGTCCAGCCGGACCAGCCGGGAGGTGGTCAGCACCGCCGCCACGATGGCCGCATAGAGGCCCAGCGTGGTGAAGAAGAGCGCCCTGCGGGTGCCGCTCATCCCCGGCGGGGGGGTGAGCGGCCGCGCTGGCTCCTGTTCCAGGCGGGCGAAGATCTGGTCGGTACGCACTCAAGCGAGATTACAGGCGGTGACCGGCTGCACCGAACCGGCCACCTGCTTCGTAATGCCTATGTGATGTGCAACGGGCTTCCATCCGTACACGGAGAGGCTGTTTTCCCACGTCCGGGAGAAGTCGGCGGATTTTCCGACCGAAGTGCCCCGAGCTGTTATCGAAGTTGCGTCGTATGTTCCTTTTCCCGGAAGACGGGTATGGTCCACCGGCCGTTAACCGGTGTGCCGCCGGGCCGGCTCAGGGCGGGCCGGAGCCGTGCGGCCGCACCGCCCCGTACACCGCGGCTCCCGCCGGGCCGGTCGGCACGGCGGGCACCGCCCACCCGGCCAGTACCAGCAGGCCCGGCGCCCGCCCCCGGCGCAGGTCGGCAGCAGATCGCTCGCGGGCATGAACGCGGGCACGAACGAGGAGGCCATAGGGCCGGGGCGAAGTGATGAGATGGGTTTCGGACCGGCGTCAACGTGAGGCGCGCCACGTGACCGTGCGGAGGACTCGCGTACGCTGACGCACTACTCGACCCTCCACACCGGGCCGGACGCTCCCCCGGCGTCCCGGCATTCCCCCCGGCGGCGGTGCGAGCGCTACAGGAGGTGCGTACATGTCCGGGACGACCACGGCCAAAGTCACCAGGGCGGCGGACGTCCCCCGGCAGAGACCGCGACGGACGGGACCGGCCGGCCCCGGCGGCGGTCCCCCCGCACCGGGCGCGAGCCGCTGGACCGTGCTGGTCGTGCTGTGTGCCAGCCTGCTCCTGGTGGCCGTCGACGCGACGGTGCTGCACGTCGCCGTCCCCGCGGTCTCCCAGGCGCTGCGGCCCGGCGCCATCGAGCTGCTGTGGATCGTCGACGCCTACCCGCTGGTCTGCGCCTCCCTGCTGATCCTCTTCGGCACCCTCGGCGACCGGGTCGGGCGGCGCAGGGTGCTGCTGTGCGGCTACGCCGTCTTCGGCGCGGCCTCGGCGCTGGCGGCGTACGCGCACGCCCCCGAGATGCTGATCGCGGCGCGCGCGCTGCTGGGGATCGGCGGTGCGATGATCATGCCCGCGACTCTGTCGATACTGCGCCAGGTCTTCCCCGACCGCCGCGAGCGGGCGCTGGCCATCGGCGTGTGGAGCGCGGTCGCCGCGGTCGGCGCCGCGGTGGGACCGCTGGTCGGCGGCCTGCTGCTGGAGCATTTCTGGTGGGGCTCGGTCTTCCTGGTCAACATCCCGCTGATGCTGCTGTGCATCCCGCTCGGGCGCCGCCTGCTGCCGGAGTCCACCGGCGACCGCGACGGTCCCTGGGACGTGGTCGGCGCCCTGATGGCCGCCGCGGGGCTGGGCGCGCTGATCCTGGGCGTGAAGCGGGCGGGCGGCGGCGAGGCGCTCCACCCGGGCACCCTGGTGCCGCTGGTGCTGGGCGCGGTGCTGCTCGCCTTCTTCGTACGCCGCCAGCTGCGCCGCCGCCACCCCCTGGTGGACTGCGCCACCCTGGCCCGGCCCGCCTTCGGCACGGCGGTGGCCTGCATCGTGCTGACGGTGCTGGCGCTGGTGGGCCTGGCGCTGATCGCGGCCCAGTACCTCCAGCTCGTCCTCGGGCTCTCCCCCCTGCAGACCGGACTGCGGCTGCTGCCGCTCAGCCTCGCCGCGATCGCCGCCGGGCTGGCCGGCTCCCGGATGCTGCGCCGGCTGGGGCCGCGCGTCATGGTGCTGGTGGGTTTCCTGCTCACCGCCGCCGCGGTGCTGGCGCTGACCGGCGTCGGCCTGCGGGACGAGCCCGCCCTGCTCGTCTGCGGCTTCGTCGTGCTGGGCTTCGGGCTGGAGACGACGCTGTTCGGCGCGTACGAGTCGATGCTCAGCGAGGCCCCGGCCCACCAGGCGGGCGGCGCCGCGGCGATCGGCGAGACCGCCTACCAGCTCGGCGCGGGGATGGGCATCGCGGTCCTGGGAACCGTCATGAACGCCGCCTACGCCCCGGGGGTGCGGGGAGCGGCCGGTGTGCCGGAGGCGGCCGGGGAGGACGCCGCCCACTCGCTGGGCGCCGCGTACGAGGTCGCCGAGCGGCTCGGCGGGCCGGCGGGCGAGGCGCTGCGCGAGGCGGCGCGGGAGTCGTTCGTCCACGGACTGCATGTGGCGCTGCTGGTCAGCGCGGGCCTCCTGCTGCTCGGCGCGCTGGCCGCGCTGCGGTTGCCGCGCGCGATGGGGAGCCCGGGACAGGGCGGGGAGCCGGACGGGGGCCCGGACAAGGCTGATGACAAGGCTCAGGACAAGGAGCGGGCTCAGGACCGGGCTCAGGGGCAGGGCAGGGGCAGGGGCCCGGGCGGGGGCTGTGGGGAGAGGCCGGTGGAGGAACCGGGCCGGGCGGACCTGGACGGCGCCGTCCCCGCACGGGCCTGTGCGTCCCCCGACCCCGCCGAACTGCCCGGCCGGCCGGGCGGCCCCCTCTTGTCCAGCGGGATTACCCGGCCGTAACGTCGGGCGCGACCCTCGAAGATCCCCAGCCGGAGGCCACCGTGTCCAGCTCCGCCCCGCCCCCCTTCGATCCCGCCGACCCCCTCGGCCTGGACGATCTGCTCGCCCCCGAGGAGAAGGCGGTCCGCGACACCGTCCGCTCCTGGGCCGCCGACCGGGTGATGCCGCACATCGCCGAGTGGTACGAGCGTGGCGAGCTGCCCGGCATCCGGGAGCTGGCCCGCGAACTCGGCTCGATCGGCGCCCTGGGCATGTCGCTGGAGGGCTACGGCTGCGCGGGCGCGTCCGCCGTCCAGTACGGGCTGGCCTGTCTGGAGTTGGAGGCCGCAGACTCCGGCATCCGCTCACTGGTCTCGGTGCAGGGCTCGCTGGCCATGTACGCCATCCACCGCTACGGCTCCGAGGAGCAGAAGCAGCGGTGGCTGCCGCGCATGGCGTCCGGTGAGGCCATCGGCTGCTTCGGACTCACCGAGCCCGACCACGGCTCCGACCCGGCCGGGATGCGCACCCACGCCAAGCGGGACGGGGGCGACTGGGTGCTCAGCGGCCGCAAGATGTGGATCACCAACGGTTCGGTGGCCTCGGTCGCCGTCGTCTGGGCCCGCACCGACGAGGGCGTGCGCGGCTTCGTCGTGCCCACCGACACCCCCGGCTTCTCCGCGCCCGAGATCAGGCACAAGTGGTCCCTGCGCGCCTCGGTCACCAGCGAACTGGTCATGGACGGCGTACGGCTGCCCGCCGACGCGGTGCTGCCGGAGGTCACCGGGCTGCGCGGCCCGCTGAGCTGCCTGAACCACGCCCGCTACGGCATCGTCTGGGGCGCGATGGGCGCGGCCCGCTCCAGTTTCGAGGCGGCCCTCGGTTACGCGCGCACCCGCGAGCAGTTCGGCCGGCCGATCGGCGGCTTCCAGCTCACCCAGGCCAAGCTCGCCGACATGGCGCTGGAGCTGCACAAGGGCATCCTGCTCGCCCACCACCTGGGGCGGCGGATGGACGCGGGCAGGCTGCGCCCCGAGCAGGTCAGCTTCGGCAAGCTCAACAACGTGCGCGAGGCGATCGAGATCTGCCGCACTTCCCGCACGATCCTGGGCGCCAACGGGATCTCCCTGGAGTACCCGGTGATGCGGCACGCCACGAACCTGGAGTCGGTGCTGACCTACGAGGGCACCGTGGAGATGCACCAACTGGTGCTGGGCAAGGCGCTCACCGGCGTCGACGCGTTCCGGTGAGCGCCTTGACCTGTGCCGGTGCCGGCGCCGGCACAGGTCAGCTCTGGTTGAAGAAGCCGTCGGGGCTGCGGCGCTCCTGGCCGCTGATCACCTGGTAGTCGGGAGGGGTCAGCAGGAAGACGCGCGTGGCCACCCGCTCGATCGAACCGCGCAGGCCGAAGGTCAGGCCGGCGGCGAAGTCGACGACCCGCTTGGCGTCGGCGGACTCCATGGCCGTGAGGTTCACGATCACCGGGACGCCCTCCCGGAAGAGCTCGCCGATGCCCCGGGCGTCCCGGAAGCCGTCGGGGGTGACCGTCGCGATCCGGGTGCCCTGGTCCTGGGCGGTCTCGGCGGTCACGCGCACCCGAGGGTCGGTGACCCAGGCGTCACGGGCGTCCTCGGGCTCGGAACCCTCGGCGTACTCGTCGTCGTAGTAACGCATCTCGCTGTCGTCGACGAGGCCCAGCCAGGCACTCGCCTTGCGCACCGATCCCATGGACGCCTCCTCTCACATGCACGGTCCACCGTGTCTGGCAGCGCCTCCGCCGCGGGGCCCGCACCCCTATCGTCGTCCATGATGCTGACAACGCGCCAAACAGTTACCCGTTCCGCACGGGATTCGTGACGGTTCTGGTGCACAGGACGCGCGTGGCGCGCCCCCGCGGCGAGGGCCGGGAGCCTGTAGGGGCGGTGACACGGCGCCGAACCGGGCGGCCCCGCCGGACGAGTGGTCACCAAGGGCATACGGGTGAAGTGCCCGGTATCGTGACACCCACTCATACGTCAGGGGTAACGGGGGGAAACTTGTTCGGCATCATCAGGCCATGCCGTCACCGGCTGGGCGAGCGGCTGCTGACCGCCTGGACCGCGCATCTGTGCGGGCTCTGCCTCGCGCTGCGCGGCGACCACGGCCAGTTCGCGCGCGTCGTCACCAACTACGACGGGATCGTCGTCTCCGCGCTGACCGAGGCGCAGACACCGCGCCCGGCGAACGGCTCCGGCGTCCTGCGGCGTACCGCCGGCCCGTGCCCGCTGCGCGGTATGCGCACCGCCTCCGTGGCCCGCGGCGAGGGCGCCCGGCTGGCCGCGACGGTGTCCCTGGTGCTGGCCTCCGTCAAGGTGCGCGACCATGTCGCCGACGGGGACGGGGCGATGGCGCGCCGTCCGGTCGCCGCGGCGGCCCGTAGGATCGCGGCCGGCTGGGACCGGGCGGGGGCGCGTACCGGCGCCGAACTGGGCTTCGACACCGCGGTGCTGACCGAGGCCGCCCTGCGGCAGCCGCTGGTGGAGGCCGCGACGGGCCCGGGCGGTTCGCTGGTGGCGGTCACCGAGCCGACCGAGGCCGCCACCGCCGCGGCCTTCGCCCACACCGCCCGTCTCGCCGGCCGGCCCGGCAACGTGGAGCCGCTTGCCGAGGCCGGGCGGCTCTTCGGACGGCTGGCGCATCTGCTGGACGCCGTCGAGGACCTGGCCGCCGACGAGGAGGCGGGTGCGTGGAATCCGATCGCCGTCACCGGCACCCCCCTGCCGGAGGTGCGCAGGCTGTGCGACGACGCCGTGCACGGCGTACGACTGGCTCTGCGGGACGTGGAGTTCGCGGACGAGGAGGGCGCCGAACTGGTGCGGGTGCTGCTGGGCCGTGAGGCGGGGCACGCGGTGGACCGGGCCTTCGCGGCGGCGCGCGTCCATCCGCCGCGTCCTGGGCACCCCGGCCCTCCGGGGCGTCCCGGAGGGCCGTTTCCCGGCCCGTCGCGCCGCCGGGGCGCGGTGGCCGGATGCATGGTGTGGACGGGGCTGCTGTGCACCGGTCAGATTTGCTGCCGCGAGGAGTACGAGGACCCCTGGTCGGGACACAGGCGCGAGGGCCTGTGTCGGTCCTGCGACTGCTGCGACTGCTCCGACTGCTGCGAGTGCTGCGGTGACTGTGGCAGGTGCTGCAACGGTTCGGGGGGATCGGGGGGTTCCGGCGGCTCGGGCGGTGGCGACGGGGGATGCGACTGCAACTGCGGTTGCGGAGGCTGCGACTGACGGCGTTTCACGTCCGTTATGCGGGGTGACCGGTGCGCTGAGCGATGCAACTTGGCGCAACGGCACCCTTGCGCGCACGGATCGAACATGTGAATACTCCCTCCCGGTGCTTGTCAGGGACGCGTCGCACAGCGGGTCCCCGGCGGCTCCGCGTGCCCGCGCCCCATCGCGGGTTCCCCCCATTTCCTTCACAGGAGGAACAGCCAGTGAAGACCGAGCGCACCTCCCCCCACGGCGCTTCCGCCAGACGAGGCCGCATCCGCCTGATCGCCGCGGCCTCCGCCGTCGTCGCCGCCGCGGCCATGGCCCTGCCGACCTCGGCGAGCGCCGCCCCCACCCCCTCGCCCGCGGCCCAGGTCGCCATGGCGGACAAGGCGATGAAGACCGCGGACGTCGGCGGTACCGCCTGGTACACCGACAAGGAGACCAACACCCTGGTCGTCACGGTGGACAGCACCGTCAGCAAGGCCGAGATAGCCAAGATCAAGAAGACCGCCGGCGCGGGCGCGGACGCCATCCGCATCGAGCGCACCCCGGGCAAGTTCAACAAGCTGGCCTCCGGTGGTGACGCCATCTACCGCAGCGGCGGCGGGCGCTGCTCGCTGGGCTTCAACGTCCGCAGCAGCAACGGAACGCAGTACTTCCTGACCGCCGGCCACTGCACCGACGGCTACCCGTCCTGGTCCTCCAGCGCCGGCTACCTCGGGCCGACGGCCGGCTCCAGCTTCCCGGGCAACGACTACGGCATCGTCCGGCACGACAACTCGCAGTCCAAGCCGGGAACGGTCGGCAACCAGGACATCACCCGTGCCGCCAACCCGTCCGTGGGCCAGCGCGTTTACCGCCGCGGCAGCACCACCGGCACCCACAGCGGCAGCGTCACCGGTCTGAACGCCACGGTCAACTACGGCGGCGGCGACGTCGTCTACGGCATGATCCAGACCAACGTCTGCGCCGAGCCCGGCGACAGCGGCGGCCCGCTGTACTACGGCACCACCGCCTACGGCCTGACCTCCGGCGGCAGCGGCAACTGCACCTACGGCGGCACGACCTTCTTCCAGCCGGTCGTGGAGGCGCTGAACGCGTACGGCGTGAGCGTCTACTGACCCCACCGCCTCAAGAGCCCCCGTCCGGCCGCGCCGGGCGGGGGCTCCGCCGTGCCCGGCATACCCACTGGACGGGCCGGCCCGGCGTGCCGGACGGCGCCGGTGCGGAGATGATGACGGAGCCGGTCGTCACCCTCCGGTGCGGAGTGCGCACTGTGCGTGTGTAGCCCCGCCGGCCGAGGAAAGGATGACCGAGCCGGACATTCCTCCGGGGCCGCGCCCCCACAGGCGGCCCCACCCCCCACGGGAGGCACTGTGCTGAAACACCGACGGACACTCACGCGGCGCATCGCCATCGCGGGCGTGGGCGTGGCGGCGATGCTCTCCGCCCCCCTCGCCCCGGCGAGCGCGGACACCCCGGCCCCCGTCGCGCCCAGACCGCTCACCCCCACCGCCGCGGGGCAGCTGGCCTCGACCCTCGCCGGCGACCTCAAGGACGACATGGCGGGCGCCTACTACGACGCCGAGGGGCGCAAACTGGTGGTCAACGTCCTCAGCGGGGCGGGCGCGGAGAAGGTCCGGCAGGCCGGTGCCGAGCCCCGGATCGTCAAACACTCCCTCGCCCGGCTCGACGCCGTGCGGAAGGACCTCACGGCCAAGAGCGTCCCCGGCACCGCGCGCGCCGTCGACCACCGGCTCAACAAGGTCGTCGTCACCGCGGACAGCACGGTCGGGGGAGAGGAGCTGGCCGATCTGGAGAAGCGGGTGGCGGCGCAGGGCGGAATGGCGGTCCTCAGGCAGGCCGAGGGGGAATTCGCCCCCCTGGCCCTGGGCGGCGACGCGATCTGGCGCGGAGACGGCGCCCGCTGCTCACTCGGCTTCAACGTGGTCAGGAACGGCATGCCGTACTTCCTCACCGCGGGCCACTGCGCCCGGCTCTTCGACCGCTGGTCCGCCACCCGGTCCGGGCGGAGCGTCGGGATCACCGTGGCGAGC
Organism: Streptomyces mangrovi; assembly: GCF_900114215.1. GTDB lineage: Bacteria > Actinomycetota > Actinomycetes > Streptomycetales > Streptomycetaceae > Streptomyces > Streptomyces barkulensis. The sequence goes on from NZ_FOSG01000019.1 coordinate 50,703, forward strand.
GAGTTCCCCGGTGACGACCACGCACTGGTGCGGTACACCACCCGTACGGACCACCGGAGCCGGGTGAACCTGTACAACGGGTCCAGCCACGCCATCACCCGGGCCGCCGACCCCATCGTCGGCCAGCAGGTGCGGCGCAGCGGCAGCACCACGAAGGTCCACGAGGGCGAGGTCACGGCGGTGAACGTCTCCGTGACCTATCCGCAGGGCAGGGTCGACGGGCTGATCCAGACCGACGTCTGCGCCGAGCCCGGCGACAGCGGCGGCCCGCTGTTCTCCGGCACCACCGGCCACGGCCTGACCTCCGGCGGACGCGGGGACTGCTCGCGGGGAGGCGAGACCTTCTACCAGCCGCTGGCCGAGGCGCTGCGCGACCACGGCGCCCGGATCGGCTGACCGCCCCGCCCGCGGCAACCGCCCGGCCCCGCCTCCGAAGGGAGACGGGGCCGGGCGGTGGAGTGCGGGGCCGCGTACCGGGCGACGCCGGCCGGTACCTGTCGAAGCGGCCCGCCGGATCAGCGGGACTCGGCCGCGACCAGCTCCGCGATCTGGACGGCGTTGAGCGCCGCGCCCTTGCGGAGGTTGTCGCCGGCGCAGAACAGGGCCAGGCCGTGCTCGGCGGTCTCGTCGGCGCGGATGCGGCCCACGTAGGTCGGGTCCTGGCCGGCCGCCTGCTGCGGGGTGGGCACGTCGGAGAGGACCACGCCGGGGGCGCCCTCCAGCAGCTCCCGGGCGCGCTCGGGGCTGATCGGCCGCTCGAAGCGGGCGTTGATCTGGAGGGAGTGGCCGGTGAAGACCGGCACGCGCACACAGGTGCCCGAGACCTTCAGCTCCGGGATGCCCAGGATCTTGCGGCTCTCGTTGCGGAGCTTGTGCTCCTCGTCGGTCTCGCCCAGCCCGTCGTCCACGATGGAGCCCGCCATCGGCAGCACGTTGAAGGCGATGGGCCGCACGTACTTGTCGGGCTCGGGGAACTCCACCGCGGAGCCGTCGAAGGTCAGGCGGGTGGCGTCGCCCTCGACCGCCTTGCGGGTCTGCTCGTCCAGCTCGGCCACGCCGGCCAGACCGCTGCCGGACACCGCCTGGTAGGTGGCCACGACCAGGGCGGTCAGCCCGGCCTCGGCGTGCAGCGGCCGCAGCACCGGCATGGCGGCCATGGTGGTGCAGTTGGGGTTGGCGATGATGCCCTTGGGGCGCTCGGCGGCGGCCTGCGGGTTCACCTCGGAGACCACCAGCGGGACCTCGGGGTCCAGCCGCCAGGCGGAGGAGTTGTCGATGACCACGGGTCCGGCCGCGGCCACCTTCGGGGCCAGGGCCTTCGAGGTCGAGCCGCCCGCGGAGAACAGCACGACGTCCAGCCCCGTGTAGTCGGCCGTGGCGGCGTCCTCGACGGTGATCTCGCCGCCCTTCCAGGGCAGAGTCCGTCCGGCCGAGCGAGCCGAGGCGAACAGCCGCAGCTGCTCCACCGGGAAGTCGCGCTCGGCCAGGATCTCGCGCATCACTGCACCGACCTGGCCGGTGGCTCCGACGATGCCGATTCTCATGGGGCTCCTTCTGTCGTGCGTGTCCCGCTGCGTCAACCCTCTACCCTGCCCTGCCGGACGGGAGGGTGCCAATTTCTGTGGTCCACCTCACGCTCGTGGCGGTGGGCGCACACGGCGGTGGCGGCCGCCTCACGGCGACCGCCACCTTCACTGTGCGAGATCGTCGGATGCCCGGGGCGCGGGTCAGCGCAGCGGGCAGCTGCCGCGGTACTCCTCGATCTGGAAGTCGGGCCGCGGCAGCGGGCACAGGAACTGCTCGTAACGGGTGTCGTTGTCCACGAACCGCTTGAGCCAGGAGATGCTGTACTTCGCGATCTCGGTGTCCGAGGTGTTCGGCGCGAAGTGCGTGGCGTTGTTGAGCTCCATGTACGCCCGGTTGGTGGTGGACGGCAGGCTCTCGTAGAAGGGCTCGGCGTGGGAGCGCACCGGGGCGATGCTGTCGCCGTCGGCGCCGACGATGAAGGTCGGGACGGTGATCTCGCGCCAGGTCTTGTCGAGGTTCCAGGGGGTGAGCGGGATCGCGGCCTTCAGGGAGGGCCGTTCCTTGGCGGCCTCCAGGCTGCCTCCGCCGCCCATGGAGTGCCCCATGACGGCCAGGCGGCTGCTGTCGACGCGGCCGCGGACCGAGCTGCGCTGGGTCAGGTAGTCCAGCGCGGCCAGCAGCTGGTCGCCGCGGCTGCCGGGCTGGTCGAACCGGGTGTTGGTGTCGATGGTGAAGACCACGAAGCCCTGCGAGGCCAGGCGGGGCCCGTACCAGGCCATGGTGGACTGGTCGGCGGTGTAACCGGGCGAGATCGCGACCGCGCCGAAGGTGCCGTCGCTGGTGGTGGTCGGGTAGTAGATCGTCCCGCCGCCGAAGCCGGACACCAGGGAGGACACCCGGTCCTCGGAGACGGAGTAGGGGCCGCGGACGGCCTCGATGCTCCGCTCGGTCGGGTCCGGACCGCGCTCGTAGGGGTTCTCGGCGGCCTGGACGGCGGCCGGCGCGGCACCGGAGTCCTGGGTGGCCTGGGCGGTGGGAAGGGCGACGCCCACACCGCCCAGGACCATGGCCAGGGCCACGCCCAGCTTCGTCAGGCGGTGGGGGGCGCGGCGGTGTCTGGTGGCCGTGCCCGGGGTCGTGTCGTGCTGCTGCGGCTCCATGCTGACCCTTTCCAGGTGTGTGAGGGGTGACCTTCTGGGGTCGGACGGATGCATCGTGGTGCCGGAGCACGCGGCTCCGCATCGGTGAAACCGCCGGTTCCCGCCGGGACCGGGTGTGGGCGCGGCGGGCATCGCGGGCGCGGCTGCGGGGCCATTGACGTACCGGCCGGTATGCCGCGAGGATAAGCAAGCGCTTAGTCGTGGCCCGTGAAGGAGATCCCGTGCCCCCTGCGAACACCCCCGTGACCGACCCGGACGAACTGCGCCGACGTACCCAGGCCCTGCTCGCGGAGCACGATCCGGCCGTCACCGAACCGCTCGACTTCCTCCGCGCCCGCTACGACGCGGGCCTGGCCTGGGTGCACTTCCCCCACGGCCACGGCGGGCTCGACGCGCCCCGCGCCCTCCAGGCCGTCGTCGACGCCGAGCTGGCCGCCGCCGGCGCCCCCGACAACGACCCCGGCCGCAACGGCATCGGCCTGGGCATGGCCGCGCCGACGATCCTGCGCTACGGCACCGAGGAGCAGAAGGAGCGCTTCCTGCGTCCGCTGTGGACCGGCGAGGAGGTGTGGTGCCAGCTGTTCAGCGAACCCGGAGCCGGCTCCGACCTGGCGGCACTGGCCACCCGGGCGGTACGCGACGGCGACTCCTGGGTGGTGGACGGCCAGAAGGTGTGGACCTCCAGCGCGCACAACGCCCGCTGGGCCATCCTGATCGCCCGCACCGACCCGGACGTCCCCAAGCACCGCGGCATCACCTACTTCGTCTGCGACATGACCGACCCCGGGGTCGAGGTGCGGCCGCTGCGCCAGATCACCGGCGAGGCGGAGTTCAACGAGGTCTTCCTCACCGGCGTCCGCGTCCCCGACGCCCACCGGCTCGGCGGGGTGGGGGAGGGGTGGAAGGTCGCCCAGACCACCCTCAACAACGAGCGCGTCGCCATCGGCGGCCGGCGCATGCCGCGCGAGAGCGGCATGATCGGCAAGGCCGCCGCCACCTGGCGCGAGCGCCCCGAGCTGCGCACCCACGGCCTCCACCAGCGACTGCTGTCGGGCTGGGTCGGCGCCGAGGTCGCCCGGCTCACCGGGGAGCGGCTGCGCCAGCAGCTCACCGCGGGCCACCCCGGGCCCGAGGGGGCCGGGACGAAGCTCGCCTTCGCCCGGCTGGCGCAGGAACTCAGCGGCCTGGAGGTCGAGCTGCTGGGCGAGGAGGGACTGTCCTACGACGACTGGACCCTGCGTCGGCCCGAGACCGTGGACTTCACCGGCCGCGAGGCCGGCTACCGCTATCTGCGCGCCAAGGGCAACTCCATCGAGGGCGGCACCTCGGAGGTCCTGCGCAACATCATCGCCGAGCGGGTGCTGGGACTGCCCGCCGAGCCCCGCACCGACAAGGACCTCCCCTGGAAGGAGCTGGCCCGATGACGGACCTTCTCTACTCGGAGATCGAGGAGGAGCTGCGCGCCAGCGTCCGCGCGCTGCTGTCCGACCGCTGCCCGCCCGAGAGCACCCTGGCCCGCTGCGAGACGGGCGAGCCCTACGACCGCGGGCTGTGGCAGACCCTCGCCCGCGACCTGGGCGCGGCCTCCCTGGCGGTACCGGAGGAGGCGGGAGGCGCCGGAGCCTCGGTGCGCGAGGCCGCCGTGGTGCTGGAGGAGCTGGGCCGGGCGGCGGCGCCGACGCCGTACCTGGGCAGCGCCGTCCTGGCCACCACAGCACTGCTCGCCCTGGAGGGCACGGACGGCGACGGCGGCGACGGCGGCGAGGCCTCGAAGCTGCTCGCGTCCCTCGCCGCGGGCGAGCGCACCGCCGCACTGGCGGTGCCGCTCTCCGCGATGCCGGGTACCGGGGCCTTCCCCTTGGCCGTACGGGCCGACAGCGCGGGCACCCTGACCGGCACGGTCACCTCGGTCGCCGACGCCGCGGCCGCCGACCTCCTGATCGTCCCGGCCGAGGGCCGGGACGGGCCGGGGCTGTACGCGGTGGAGACCACCGCCGCCGCACTGGCCGTCGTACCGCGCACCTCCCTCGACCTCACCCGCCCGGTGGCCGACGTGACGCTCACCGGCACCGCCGCCCGGCGGCTGGCCGGCGCCGAGCAGGCCCCCGCCGCACTGGAGCGGGCGCTGCTGACCGGCGCCGGACTGCTCGCCTCCGAGCAGCTCGGCATCGCCGAGTGGTGCCTGACCGCCACCGTCGCGTATCTGAAGGACCGGCGGCAGTTCGGGCGGCAGCTCGGCTCCTTCCAGGCGCTCAAGCACCGGCTGGCCGACCTCTGGCTGGAGGTGGTCGGGGCGCGGGCCGCCGCCCGGTACGCCGCCGACACGCTGGCCACCGGCGACCCGGACGCCCCCGTGGCCGTCGCGGTGGCCGCCTCCCACTGCGGGGAGCTGGCGGTACGGGCGGCCGAGGAGTGCGTCCAGCTCCACGGCGGCATCGGCATGACCTGGGAGCACCCGGCGCATCTGTACCTCAAGCGCGCCAAGGCCGACCAGATCGCGCTGGGCACCCCCGACCGCCACCGTGCCGCGCTCGCCGCGCTGGTGGACCTGCCGGCGCCGGTGGGCTGAGCCCGGCGGCCGCACGGGGGCCGGGAGCGGGAGGGGGACTCCCGGCCTCTTCGCCTCCGGCCCCCGCGTTCGAACGAGGGGGCCGGTGTCGGAGGGGGATGCGATGATCGCGCACCATGAGGAGCCTGCGGAACAGAAGGCGGCACAGGGAGATCGTCGACGTCCACCTCGTGCTGCGGCGCGGCGAGGAGGTGCTGCTCGCGCGCCGGGCGGGCACCGGTTACGCGGACGGCCTGCTGAACGCGCCGTCCGGCCACGCCGAGGACGGTGAGGACGTGCGGGAGGCGGTGATCCGGGAGGCGTACGAGGAGATCGGGCTGTGCCTGGCGCCCGGGGAGCTGAAGGTCGCCCTCGTGATGCAGCACCGCTCCCCGGCCGGGGACCCCCGGATGGGCTGGTTCTTCGAAGCGTGGGCGGATCAGGGGCGCGAGCCGGTCAACGCGGAGCCCGACAAGTGCTCGGAGCTGGGCTGGTTCCCGCTGGCGGCGCTGCCCGGCGACATGGTCGCCTACTGCCGGGCCGGACTGGAGGCGTACCGGGCGGGCCACCGCTTCGCGCTGCACTGGCACCGGCCGGGGGACTCCATCGCCTACGACCCGGACGCTCCCGACCGGGTCGTGGTGCTTCCGGCCACCTGACCGGTGCGGAGGCGGCCGCGGGGGGCTGTCGCGGAGGGCTGTCGCGGCGGCCGGACCGGACGGGTTCGGCCGACCGGGCTCAGCCGAACTGCACCGAGCGCTTGGCCAGCCCGCCCCAGAAGCCGTCGACGACCGTGCGCTGGGAGCCCAGGTCGGCCTCGCCCGCTCCCAGGGAGACGAACAGCGGCGCGAAGTGATCGGTGCGCGGGTGGGCGATCCGGCCCGCCGGGGCCCGGTGCTCGAAGTCGAGCAGGGCGTCGAGGTCCGCCCTCCCCAGGGCCTCGCCGCCCCACGCGTCGAACTCCTTCGACCAGGACGGAGCCTCGTCGGGCCCGGCGCCCCACATCAGACCGCGCAGGTTGTGGGTGAAGAAGCCGCTGCCGACGATCAGCACGCCCTCGTCGCGCAGCGGGGCCAGCCTGCGGCCCAGCCGCAGCAGCTCCCCCGGGTCCAGGGTGGGCATCGAGAGCTGGAGCACGGGGACGTCGGCGTCGGGGTACATCTCGGCCAGCGGCACGTACGCGCCGTGGTCCAGGCCCCGGTCCGGCGCGTCGTGCACCGGGGTGCCCGGCCCGGCGAGCAGGGCCCGCACCTTCGCGGCCAGACCGGGGGCGCCCGGAGCCGGGTAGGCGACCCGGTAGTAGTGCTCGGGGAAGCCGTGGAAGTCGTACACCAGCGGGACGGTCCGGGTGGCGGCCAGCGTCACCGGCGCGGACTCCCAGTGGGCGGAGACGATCAGCACGGCCTCGGGCCGCGGCAGCTTCGCGGACCAGTTCGCGAGCTGCGCGGTCCACAGGGCGTCGTCGGCCAGCGGCGGGGCCCCGTGGCTGAGGTACAGCACGGGCATGCGGCCTGCCGCAGAGCTGTCCGGGGCCAACGGAGTGGTCGCGGTCATGGAGGCGTCCTCCCGGGTCGGATCGGATCGGGTCGATTCATGGTGATTCAAATTCGAACCACTTGCCGATGGCGAGCGTACAGTGTGGTTCGAATTTGAACAACCGAGTACGATGGGGGCATGAAGGAGCCCCGATGGCTGGACGAGCTGGAGATGGCGGCCTGGCAGGGCTTCCTCGAAGCCGGCAACCGCGTCACCCGACGGCTGGAGCAGCAGCTCAAGGACGAGGCGGGCCTGTCCCACCCGCAGTACGAGATCCTGGTCCACCTCGCCGAGGCCCCCGGCGGCGAGATCCGCATGACCGAACTGGCCGAACGGCTGATCACCTCCAAGAGCGGTCTGACCTACCAGGTCGGCCAGCTGGAGAGGCGCGGTCTGGTGCGGCGCCGCGCCTGCCCCACCGATGTCCGCGGCGTCTTCGCCGTCCTCACCGAGGAGGGGCGCGAACTGCTGCGCACCGCGGCCCCCGGCCATGTGGCGACGGTGCGCGAGACGCTCATCGACGTCCTCGACCGCGAGGAACTCGCCGTCCTGGCGCGGGCGCTGGGTGAAGTGGGCCGGCGGTTGCGCGACTGAGCGGACGGCACGAAGGGCCGGCCGGAGTACCGCTGGGCGCCGGAGACCGGGATCTGGGAGCGCGGCTGACGTGCTGGTGCACAATCGACGCACCCGCGCACCCGCGCACCCGCGCACCCGCGCACCCGCGCACCCCGCGCCATCCGACGTTCCGACCCCGCCGCAGGAGAAGTGCCGTGCCCCTGAGCATCACCGTCGACCCGGACGCCCCCGCCGCCCCCTACGAGCAGGTGCGCGCCCAGATCGCCGAACAGGCCCGTGGCGGCGGGCTGCCGGTCGGTCACCGGCTGCCCACCGTGCGCGGACTCGCCGAGGAGCTGGGACTGGCGGCCAACACGGTGGCCAAGGCCTACCGCGCGCTGGAGGCCGACGGGGTGATCGAGACCCGGGGCCGCCACGGCAGCTTCATCGCCGCCGGCGGGGACACCGCCGCCCGCGAGGCCGCGTCGGCGGCGCGGTCGTACGCCCGGCGGGCGCGGCGCCTGGGCCTGGACCGGGCCGCCGCACTCGCCGCCGCCGGGGAGGCGGTCGCCGCCGAGTACGACCGGCGGGACTGACGTCGCCTCAGTATTCCTCCAGCCGCTCCCGGGCGGCCATCAGGGCGAAGCCCAGCAGGTTGAGCCCGCGCCAGCGCGACGGGTCGGACGCCCGCTCGTCGTCGGCGGCCAGCCCGATGCCCCAGACCCGGTCCAGCGGGCTGGCCTCCACCAGCACCCGCCCCCGCGTGGCGAGCAGGAACGCCCGCAACTCGCCGTGCTGCCCGAACTTGTGGACGCAGCCCTCGACCACGACGCCGAAGCGGTGCCGGGCCCAGACCTCCTCGTCGAAGCCCCGCACCGCACGTCCCGCGGCCTTGGCCGCGCCCGGCTCCGGCGTGGCCGCAATCCGCTCCCCGGCCGCCGCGTCGCCGAACAGCCGCGCCTTGGCGGCCATCATCCAGTGCTCCGCGGTGGGGTAGGGGACGCCGTCCACGGTGAACGGCGAGGACCACCACTGGCTGAGGCACCACGGGCCGGGCGAGCCGTCGTCCCGTCCCCGGGGCGGAGTGTGCCCCCAGAAGTGGAGGTACTTGATCCGCTCTCCGCGCGCCTGCCGTTCGACCAGCTCCGCCACCGGATCGTCCACGCGCCCCTCGGGCGCCCGCCGGGGAGGAGTCACAGGTACATCCCCTCGTCCGACCGACCGGGCTGCGACGGAACCGAGGCCGGGCCCGAGCCGCGGCGCAGCGCGTACAGCTCGGCCAGGGTCGCCCCGTCGCGGCCGACGCCCTCCTCGGCGCCGAGCCAGTTCACGGCCTCGGAGCGGGTCAGCGGGCCGACCTCGATGCGGGCCAGGCAGCGTCCGGGGCGGACGACCGCCGGGTGCAGCCGCTCCAGGTCCTCGTTGGTGGTCAGGCCGACCAGGACGTTGCGGCCCTGGCCCAGTAGCCCGTCGGTGAGGTTCAGCAGCCGGGACAGGGCCTGGCCGGTGGCGTGCTTGGCCTCGCCGCGGATCAACTCGTCGCAGTCCTCCAGGAGCAGCAGCCGCCAGCGCTCCCGGCCCGGCCGGTCCGGGGCGCCGTCGTCCTCGCCGATGGCGATGTCCATCAGATAGCCGACCTCGTTGAACAGCCGCTCCGGATCGAGCACGCAGTCCACCTGGCACCAGTCCTGCCAGGAGCGCGCCAGCGTCCGCAGGGCGGAGGTCTTGCCGGTGCCCGGCGGGCCGTGGAGCAGCAGCAGCCGCCCGGTGATGTCGTCCGGGGTGGTCTTCATCAGCCCGTCCATGGCCTCGGCGACCGGGGCGGTGTAGTTGCCGCGGATCTCCTCCCAGCTCCCGGCGGTGATCCGGCGGGTGGTGCGGTACGGGCCGCGCCGCGGGGAGTTGTACCAGAAGCCCATGGTGACGTCGTCCGGCCGGGGCTCGGGCTCGTCCTCCGCGTCCTCCACCGCGGCCTTCAGAGTCCGCTCCGCCAGCTCCTCGCTGACGGCCGTCACGGTCACGTCGGCACCGCGGGACCAGCGGGAGACCAGCACCGTCCAGCCGTCGCCCTCGGCCAGCGTCGCGCCGCGGTCGCCGTCGCGGGCCGAGCGCAGCACGGCCGCTCCCGGCGGCAGCAGGGCCATGCCCTTGCGCACCCGCTCCAGGGAGCGGCTGCGGGCGTGCGGCTGCTCACCGGTGGTGAAGCGCCCCAGGAAGAGGGCGTCGATGACGTCGGAGGGGGAGTCGCTGTCGTCGATGTTGAGTCGGATGGGCAGCGACTCCTCGGTCGGCACGGCACGACGGTCGGCACACATGGCCCCCATGATCCGGCACGGGGGGTCCGTGCGCACGCAGGTTTCCGGCACCTCGCCGGGATTCGGCGGACGCTCAGCGCAGGGCGACGGCCACGGCGAGGGCGGCCAGCAGCAGGATCAGCAGTCCGGCGACGATCGCCAGCACCCCGCGCGGTCCCCGGTCGGCGCCCCAGGGGCCCGGCGCGTCCCGGCGTCCGCCGCTCCCGCCGTCCACATCCTCACCGCCCGCACCCTCACCGGAGGCGGGTGGGGACGGAGGGGAGGAGGAAGAGGAGGAAACGGCGGCGCGCGGGCCGCCGCCGGCCGCGGCCACGCGCAGCAGCCGTTCCGCCCGGGCGGCGTCCGTACGCTCGGCCGGGTCCGCCCGCAGCAGCCCCTCCAGCACCGGCGCCAGCGCGCCCGCCCGCCGCATGGGCGGCAGATCGGCGTCGGTGTACGCGGCGAGGGAGCGCAGGGTCGCCTCGGGGGTGTCGCGGCGGAACGGCGAGACGCCCTCCACGGCCAGATACAGCACCACGCCCAGGGCCCACAGGTCCGCGGCCGGACCCGGGTCCTGTCCCCGCGCGCACTCCGGGGCGAGGAACTCGGGCCGGCCGACCGGCGCACCGGGCCGGTCGTGCGCCGTGCCGGCCTTCACCTGCGCGGTGCCGAAGTCGGTGAGGACGACCCTGTTGTCGTTTCCCAGCAGGATGTTGGACGGCTTGATGTCGCGGTGGGTGATGCCCGCCTCATGAGCGCTGCGCAGCGCCGAGACGGCCTCGGCGCCGATCCGTGCGGCACCGGCCGGGGACATCGGCCCCTCGGCCTCCAGCGCGGCGGCCAGTGACAGGCCCCGCACCAGTTCCATCACGATCCACAGGCGGCCGTCCTCGATCACCACGTCGTGGACGGTGGTGGCGTTGCGGTGGGAGATGCGCCCGGCGGTCATGGCCTCCCGCTCCAGGCGGGAGTAGAGGGCGCGCACCTCGGCCGGAGAGAGCTCCTTTGCGGCCCGCACCTCCTTGACCGCGACCTCGCGGCCCAGTACCTCGTCGCGTCCCTGCCAAACCACGCCCACCTCGCCGCGGCCCAGCTCGGCGGCGAGACGATAGCGGTCGGCGAGCAGCCGTCCGTTGTCACCGGTGTTCATCCTCGTCCCCCGTCCCCGGCCCCGCCATGGGGCCGGTCGGATGCTGTTGTCTCGTACGGTGTTCGTCAACCCCCTTGCGGGGAAGGTGGATCGAGTGACCGGAATACCCGTGGGTCACGGTCGGGAGATAGGGTTACCCTGCCCGGGCCGGGAGCCCTCGTTTGGGTGGGGAGTGTCATGGAACAGATAACGGTACGCAGCAGGGCGCGGATCCCTGCGATCCAGTGCGGGAGCGGTGCGACCGGTTCGCGCCTGGACCGGCACCTGAGCGTGCTGGCGGGGCCCGCCGTCTCCCAGGATGACACGGCGGAGGCGACCTTGCTCATGCGCGAACTGACCGCGCGCGACGCGGTGCACATGCGCTCCCGCAACAGGGGCGCGCGGGTCTCCCTCTTCGCGCCGCTGCGGCGGCTGCGGCGCTCCCTCTTCGGAGGCCATGCCTGACCACGCCCGGCCGTACCCGCGGCATCTGGAGCATCTGGAGCGCCCGGGCCGGAGGATAAAGGTTTCGGCTCAGGGCTCCGGGAGGCCGGCCTCCCCTGCGGCGGGCCGGGCGTCACAGCCCGTCCCCGGCCGCGTCCCGCACTCTCCCGGCGCACTCTCCCTGCCCGCACCCCCGCTTCCACGGCCGGCGGCCGCCCGCCGCCGGTGGGAAACGGCTTCTCACAGCAGCGCCAGCTGCCCCTCCGGCCCCTCCTCGCGGTGGTCCAGCACGGAGGCCGGGCGCCGCGCCGCAGAAGGCGGCGGCAGTACACCGGCCCCGCGCAGCGCGGACACCTCCACCGCCGGACGCCCGGCCAGCCGGCCGGTGAACTCGGTGCGCGCCCCGCGCAGCCCGTCGAGGAGGGTGAGCACGGTGATCAGCTCCAGCAGTTCCGAGGTCCACCGGGGCGGCCAGGCCTTCGGGCGCACCGCCGCCAGGGGGCCGGGTGCGGCCGGGGCCGTACGGCGGGCGAACCAGTCGGCGAGCACCCGGACGCCGCCGGCCTCGAACTCCCAGGCGCCGCGCGCCACCGGCGCTATCCGGCCGTCCCCCACCCACAGGGTCTCCTCCCGCGCGTCGTGGCGCAGCGCGTCCGGGGCCGGGCGCTCGGGCAGCGCGGCCCGCACGTAGGGGCGCCGCCCGCCCGGCAGGCGCGGGCGGGCGCCGTCGCCGCAGCGGGCGCCGCGGGTGTGCGCCCGCAGCACCTCGCGGCCCAGCGCGACGCCCTCCCGCCACATCCCGGGGTCCGCGGTGAGCGGCACGGCATGGCCGCCCGGGGCGCCGGTACAGGGGGCGTACGCGGCCGGTCCGGGACGCGGCGGCCCCGAGCGGGAGCAGTTCGGTGAAGACCGGCTCCGGGGCGGGGGAGCGGGGCGCGGCCGGGGGCTCGACCAGGAGGATCTGCCGGTCGTCGGCGACCCGCCACAGCTCCGGCCGGGCGGCGTCGAGCAGGCGGTGGTCCGGTATCAGCCACTGCCGGTCGTACGGTCCGCACAGCACCCGCACCGGCTCCGGGCACGGCCCGTCCTCCCGGTCCAGCCGGCCGGTGGGGGCGCCCGCGTCCGCGGCGGGGCCGGGCAGCCGGGAGACGGCGGTACGGGTGGTGCGGGCGCGGGTGGGGACGAACAGCGCCGCGCGCTCGTCGCCGGAGGCCCGCAGCAGCGCGGCCCAGCGGGACCGCAGCGACGCCGCGTCCGGCGCCGTCACCCAGTCCCGGCCCGGCCGGACCGTCCGGACCGACCAGGGCATCAGCTCGTCGAGCGGGACGTCCTGGCCGCGGTCGCCGTCCGTTCCGGCACCCACCGTTTCCCTCCCTGCTGTCCTTTCCGTACGGCCTGCCGCACGCATGCCACGGACGTGGATCGGTCCGGCGCGGATCAGTCCGCCTCCACGGTGACGGAGAAGGAGAAGCGGTCGCCGCGATAGTGGATGCGGGCCACGTCCACCACCCGTCCGCTCTCGTCGTAGGTGACGCCGGTGTAGTGCAGGATCGGACTGAGCAGCGGCACCTGGAGCAGTTCGGCCGTCTCCGGGTCGGCCAGCCGCGCCTGGACGGTGTCGGTGATGCGGCTGATGCGCACGCCCACGGCGTCGCGCAGCACCTTCGTCATGGGCCAGCGCGCCAGGTCCTCCAGGTCGATGCGGTCGGCCAGTTCGGGGCGGACGAGGTTCTCCGCCCAGTTGGTCGGCTCGCCCGTCTCCCGGTCGCGGCGCAGCCGCCGGTAGGCCACCGCCTCGGCGAGGTCCGGGAAGTACTCGGCCAGTTCCCCGGGGACCGGTCCGGCGCCGTGCCCCAGCAGCACCGTCTCCTCGCCCGACTGCTGGGCCACGATGGCGTCCACCGAGCCGAGCAGCCGCACGGGGGACCCGCTGCGGGCACTCGGCTCGATGAAGGTGCCGCGCCGGCGGTGCCGGGAGATCAGCCCCTCGTTCTCCAGCTCCTTGAGCGCCTGGCGCATGGTCAGCACGCTGACGCCGTAGTGCTCGGCGAGCCGCTCCTCGGTCGGCAGGCGCAGGGGTGCGCCGGGGGAGCGGCCGAGTATCGAGGCGCGCAGGGACTGCGAGACCTGATACCACAGCGGCAGCTTGCGGTTCAGCGCGAGCGAGTCGGGAGCGAAGGTGGTCACGTCGGCCTCCGGACGGCCAGGCTGGGTTGCCGGGTGTTGCCGGGCCGCCGCGTCACGATGCCATGACGCGGCGGCGGTGCGGCGGTACGTCGTGGGTCACGGTACGCGCCATCGCCTGCGGATGCGGCCCCTCACTGCCGGATCACTGCCGGATCACTGCCGGAAGTGGCGTTCCAGGCCCTGCCACACGTCGTCGTAGCCGTGCTGGAGGTGTCCGGCGTCGCGTGCCCGGGCGGTCAGCGTCACCGGCCAGCGGGTCTCGAACATGAAGGCCAGCCCGTCGTCCACCTTCTGCGGGACCAGCTCGGCGGCGCCGGCCCGGTCGAAGGTCTCGCGGTCCGGGCCGTGGGCGGACATCATGTTGTGCAGCGAGCCGCCGCCGGGGACGAAGCCGCCGGGGCCGGCGGTCTTGGCGTCGTAGGCGCCCTCGATCAGGCCCATGTACTCGCTCATCACGTTGCGGTGGAAGTACGGCGGCCGGAAGGTGTCCTCGCCGACCAGCCAGCGCGGGGCGAAGACGACGAAGTCCACGCCCGCCAGGCCCGGGGTGTCCGACGGCGAGGTGAGGACGGTGAAGATCGACGGGTCGGGGTGGTCGTAGCTGATGCTGCCGATCACGTTGAAGCGGCGCAGGTCGTAGACGTAGGGCACCAGGTTGCCGTGCCAGGCGACGACGTCCAGGGGGGAGTGGTCGTAGGTGGCCGTCCACAGGCCGCCGCAGAACTTGTTGACCACCTCCACCGGGCCCTCCACGTCCTCGTACGCGGCGGTGGGGGCGAGGAAGTCCCGGGGGTTGGCCAGGCCGTTGGCGCCGATGGGGCCGAGGTCGGGCAGGACGAAGGGGCGGCCCATGTTCTCGCAGACGTAGCCGCGCACCACCGTATCCAGCGGCTCGACGCGGAAGCGGACCCCGCGGGGGATCAGCGCGATGTGGCCCGGTTCGGCGCGCAGCAGGCCGAACTCGGTGCGCAGCAGCAGGCCGCCGCGCTCGGGCACGATCAGCAGCTCGCCGTCGGCGGAGCTGAACACCCGGCGCTCCATGGGGGCGTTGGCGGCGTACAGGTGGATGGCGACGCCCTCGCGCCGGGTGGCGTCGCCGTTGCCGCCCAGGGTCCACAGTCCGTCCAGGAAGTCGGTGCCGGGGGCGGGGTCGGGCAGCGGGTCCCAGCGCAGCCGGTTGGGGTCGGGCTCGGTCTCGGTGAAGGGCGTGCCGCGCAGGGAGCCGTCATCGGCGCGGACGAAGCGGGGGTGGGCCGCCGAGGGGCGGATGCGGTACAGCCACGAGCGGCGGTTGTGGGCGCGCGGCTCGGTGAAGGCGGTGCCGCTGAGCTGCTCCGCGTAGAGCCCCAGAGGGGCGCGCTGGGGGGAGTTGCGGCCGACGGGGAGCGCTCCCGGAACGGCTTCGGAAGCGTGTTCGTTGCCGAAGCCGGAGGAGTACGCCAGCCCCTCCGCGGTCCTGCGCGCCTGCTCGAAACCGCTTGTGGTGCCACTCATCGCAACGCTCCCGGTGCTCAGGGTTTCCTGTTGTCAACCATAGGAATGCGGGGGTCCGCACGTCAACGGCGCGTCTTGGACGGGCGCGCCGCCGTTTCGGCTCCCACCTCTGGGCGGCCGGGGGGTGACGGGGCTAAGGTTCACTTACCGTCCGGTCGGTATGGGGCCGCCGGACCGCACCGCCCACCCGGACACCGCTCACCAGGGGGATCGATGCCGGAGAGTGTCACCAAGCAGCCCGGCGCACAGCCCGGCGCACGCACCGGACCGTCCGCGGGCGCCGGCTCCCGTACCGCGCTGCGGATCTGCCCGCTGTGCGAGGCCACCTGCGGCCTGGTCGTCACCGTCGCCCCCGGCGACGGCGGACGGGAGCGGATCACCGCGGCCCGCGGCGACCGCGACGACGTCCTCAGCCGCGGCTTCGTCTGCCCCAAGGGAACCCTCCTCGGCGAGCTGGACGCCGACCCCCACCGGCTGACCCGCCCACTGGTCCGCCGCGACGGCGAACTGCGGGAGGCGAGCTGGCAGGAGGCGTTCGCGGCGGTCGCCGAGGGGCTGGGTGGCGTCCTGGCCGGCGGCGACCCCAGGGCCGTCGCCCTCTTCCTGGGCAACCCCAACGTCCACACCGTCGCCGGGGCCCTCTACCCGCCCCTGCTGGTCAAGACGCTGCGCACCCCCAACGTCTTCACCGCCTCCACCCTCGACCAGATGCCCAAGCACGCTTCCAGCGTGCTGCTCTACGGCGACCCCCTGGCCATCCCCGTCCCCGACCTGGACCGCACCGACCACCTGCTGGTCGTCGGCGCCAACCCGCTGGACTCGGGCGGCAGTCTGTGCACCGCCCCCGACTTCCCCGGCCGGCTCAGGGCCCTGCGGCGGCGCGGCGGCACCCTCACCGTCGTCGACCCGCGCCGCACGCGCACCGCGCGCCTGGCCGACCGGCACGTGGCCGTGCGGCCCGGCGGCGACGCACTGCTGCTGATGGCGATGGTCCAGGTCCTCTTCGCCGAGGAACTGGTCGACACCGGCGCGGCCGGGAAGCACCTGGGCGGTGTGGAGGACGTGGCCCGCCTCGCCGCCGACTTCACCCCCGAGGCCGTGTCCGGCGCCTGCGGCGTCGAGCCGGAGGTCATCCGTACCCTCGCCCGCGAACTGGCCGCCGCCGAGCGCGCCGCGGTCTACGGCCGCATCGGCAGCACCACCGTGGAGTTCGGCACCACGGCGAGCTGGCTGGTGGACGTGCTCAACGCGCTGACCGGCAACCTCGACCGGCCCGGCGGCGCGATGTTCCCGCTGTCGGCCACCGCCCGCGCCCCCCGGCCGCCCGCCCCGGGCCGGGGCTTCGCCACCGGCCGCAGGCGCAGCCGGGTCAGTGGACACCCGGAGGTCAAGGGGGAGTTCCCGGCCGCCGCGCTGGCCGAGGAGATCGACACCCCGGGCGAGGGGCGGGTGCGGGCGCTGGTCTGCGTGGCCGGCAACCCCGTGCTCTCCGCGCCCGACGGCGCCCGGCTGGAGCGAGCCCTGGCCGGGCTGGACTTCATGGTCAGCGTCGACCCGTACCTCAACGAGACCTCCCGCCACGCCCATGTGGTGCTGCCGCCGCCCCCGCCCTCCCGCTCCCCGCACTTCGACTTCAGCTTCAACGCCCTGGCCGTCCGCAACCAGGTGCGCTACACCCGGCCCGTGATCCCCCTGGGCGAGGGGGAGATGAGCGAGAGCGCGATCCTGGCCCGCCTGGTGCTGTGCGCCTCCGGCGCGCCGGAGGCCGACCCGGAGTCGGTCGACGCCATGGTCGTCGAGCACACCCTGTCCGCCGCCGTCGCCGACCCGCTCTCCCCGGTCCACGGCCGGGACACCGCAGAGCTGACCCGCCTGCTGAGCGGGGAGAGCGGCCCCGAGCGGCGGCTGGACATGATGCTGCGGCTGGGCCCCTACGGCGACGGCTTCGGCGCCGACCCCGACGGCCTGACCCTGGCGAAGCTGCTGGAGCACCCCCACGGCATCGACCTGGGCCCGCTGCGCCCCCGGCTGCCCGAGGTGCTGCGCACCCGCTCGGGCACGGTCGAGCTGTGCCCGGAGCCGATCGCCGCCGACATACCCCGGCTGCGCCGGTCCCTGGCGGGTCGTCAGGGAGACCCCGGGGCCCTGGTGCTGGTCGGCCGCCGCCATCTGCGCTCCAACAACAGCTGGATGCACAACGTCCCCGGTCTGAAGGGCGGGAGCAACCGCTGCACCCTCCACGTCCACCCCGCCGACGCCGCCCGGCTCGGCCTGGCCGACGGCTCCCTCGCCGAGGTCACCGGCGACGGGGGCGCCGTCCGGGCACCGGTGGAGGTGACCGACGAGGTGGCCCGGGGGGTCGTCAGCCTGCCGCACGGCTGGGGCCACGACCGGCCCGGCACCCGGACGCCGGTGGCCTCCGCCGAACCCGGGGCCAACGTCAACCAGCTCCTGGACGGGCGGCTGCTGGACCCGCTGTCGGGGACCGCCGTGCTCAACGGCTTCCCGGTCCGGGTTGTGCCTGCCGCGGCGCCCGCCGAGGAGGCCGCGGTGACACCCGCCGAGGAGGCCGGACCGGCCTCCTCGGCCGCCGCCGGGTCCTCCGTGTGATCCACGGCATGCGCCGTCCTGCTGACACCCCAAACTAGCGCCGCTAGTTTGGGGTCATGCAGGCACACAACGGCATGTACATCGACGGACAGTGGCGCCCCGCCGCGGGCGCGGAGACGATCGAGGTCGTCGATCCGGCCACCGAGGAGATCATCGGCACCGTCCCGGCGGGCACCGCCGAGGACGTCGACGCGGCTGTGGCGGCGGCCCGCGCGGCCCTGCCCGGCTGGGCCGCCGCACCGCCCGCCGAGCGCGCGGCCCGGCTCGGCGCGCTGCACGACGCCCTGGCCGCCCGCCGCGAGGAGATCGCGGCCACCGTCACCGCGGAGCTGGGCGCTCCGCTGTCCTTCTCGCAGGCCGTCCACGCCGACCTGCCCGTCACGGTCGCCGGGACGTACGCGAAGCTCGCCGCCGAGCACCCCTTCGAGGAGAGGCTGGGCAACTCCCGCGTACTGCACGAGCCGGTCGGCGTCGTCGGCGCCATCACCCCCTGGAACTACCCGCTGCACCAGATCGTCGCCAAGGTCGCCCCGGCCCTGGCGGCCGGCTGCACGGTGGTCCTCAAGCCCGCCGAGGACACCCCGCTGGTCGCGCGGCTGTTCGCGGAGGCCGTGGCCGAGGCGGGGGTGCCGGCCGGGGTGTTCAACCTCGTCACCGGGCGCGGCCCGGTCGCCGGGCAGGCGCTGGCCGAGCACGGCGGCGTGGACATGGTCTCCTTCACCGGCTCCACCGCCGTCGGCCGCCGCATCGGCGCGATCGCCGGAGGCGCGGTCAGGCGGGTCGCGCTGGAACTGGGCGGCAAGTCCGCCAACGTGATCCTGCCCGGCGCCGACCTGGTGAAGGCCGTGAAGATCGGCGTGGGCAACGTGATGGCCAACGCAGGCCAGACGTGCAGCGCCTGGACCCGCATGCTGGTCCACGCCGACCACTACGACGAGGCCGTGGAGATCGCCGCCGCCGCGGCGGCCAAGTACGTCCCCGGCGACCCCACCGATCCCGCCACCCGGCTGGGCCCGGTGGTCAACGCCGGGCAGCGCGAGCGCGTCACCGGCTACATCCGCACCGGGATCGAGGAGGGCGCCACCCTCGTCGCGGGCGGCGCGGACGCCCCCGAGGGGGTGGAACGCGGCTACTACGTGCGCCCCACCGTCTTCGCCGGCGTCACACCCGACATGACCATCGCCCGCGAGGAGATCTTCGGCCCGGTCCTGAGCATCCTGCGCTACCAGGATGCCGACGATGCCGCCCGGATCGCCAACGACTCCGAATACGGGCTGTCGGGCGCGGTGTGGGCCGCCGACGACGAGACGGCCACCGCCTTCGCCCGCCGTCTGCAGACCGGCCAGGTGGACATCAACGGCGGCCGGTTCAACCCGCTCGCGCCCTTCGGCGGTTACAAGCGGTCCGGCGTGGGCAGGGAGCTGGGCCCGCACGGCCTGACCGAGTACCTCCAGACCAAGTCCCTGCAGTTCTGAGCGCCTTGCCCGGCCGCATGCCCGGCCGCGCGTCCAGCCGGCCGCCCGGTCCCCCGCCCGACCCCAACGCAACGCAAGCAGCCCGTCCGCCCAGGACGTGAGAGGAGACGCCACGTGGTCCGCGCCGTGGTCCTGCCCGCCGTCAAAGCCCCGCTGGAGATGGGGGAGATCGATCTGCCGGAGCCCGGCCCCGGCCGGGTGAGGGTCCGCCTCACCGCCGCCGGGGTCTGCCACTCCGACCTGTCGCTGTCCAACGGCACCCTGCGCCAGCCCGTGCCCGCCGTCCTCGGCCACGAGGGCGCGGGCGCCGTGACCGCCGTGGGCGAGGGCGTCACGACCGTGGCCCCCGGCGACGAGGTCGTCCTCAACTGGGCGCCCGCCTGCGGGAGCTGCCACTTCTGCGCCAAGCTCGGCGAGCCCTGGCTGTGCACCGAGGCCAACGCGGCCAGCGGCGTCCCCTACGCCCGCTCGGCCGACGGCCGCGACCTGTATCCGGGGCTGGGCACGGCCGCGTTCGCGCAGGAGACGGTCGTCGCCGAGCGAGGCGTGCTGCCGCTGCCCGCCGGCGTGCCGCTGGTCGACGCGGCCCTGCTGGGCTGCGCGGTCCTGACCGGCTACGGCGCGGTCAACCACAGCGTCCGTCTGCGCGAGGGCGAGTCGCTGGCCGTCTTCGGCGCCGGCGGGGTCGGCCTGGCGGTGATCCAGGCGGCGCGGATCGCGGGCGCGGAGCGGATCGTCGCCGTGGACGTCTCCCCGGGCAAGGAGGAACTGGCCCGCCGCGCCGGTGCCACCGACTTCCTGATCGCCTCCGACGCCACGGCCAGGGAGGTCCGGAAGATCACCGGCGGGCTGGGCGCGGACGCCGCCGTCGAGTGCGTCGGCCGCGCGGAGACCATCCGGGCGGCCTGGTCCTCCACCCGGCGCGGCGGGCGGACCTCGGTGGTGGGCATCGGCGGCAAGGACAGCCAGGTCTCCTTCTCGCCGCTGGAGATCTTCCACTTCGCC
The DNA here is from genome assembly GCF_900114215.1 of Streptomyces mangrovi. Taxonomy (GTDB): domain Bacteria; phylum Actinomycetota; class Actinomycetes; order Streptomycetales; family Streptomycetaceae; genus Streptomyces; species Streptomyces barkulensis. The sequence goes on from NZ_FOSG01000019.1 coordinate 70,667, forward strand.
CGCACCCTGTCCGGCTGCGTCTTCGGCAACTGCGACCCCGCGCGCGACCTGCCCGTCCTCGCCGAGCACGTCCGCTCGGGGCGGCTGGACCTGGGTGCGCTGGTCACCGACCGGATCGGTCTGGAGGAGGTGCCGGCGGCCTTCGAGGCCATGCTCGCCGGACGCGGCGGCCGGGCGCTGGTGGTCTTCTAACGCGCCCGGCCCTCGCCGTCCTCCGCCTCCCGGGCCCGCCCCCGGTCCGGGAAGCGGAGCGCCAGCCCGTCGACGAGGGCGCGCAGGCCCGTCTCGAAGGCGCCCTCGTCGACGCGCTGCTGGTGCTCGGCCAGCAGATGGGCCTGGTCCAGATGCGGGTAGTCGCGCTCGTACAGCGCCGCGTCGTCGACGAAGCCGCGGGCGAAGGAGCCCAGGGCGGAGCCGGCCACGAAGTACCGCATCAGCGCGCCGATGCGGGTCGCGTGGGCGCGCGGCCACCCGGCGTCCAGCATCGCGCCGTAGACCGCGTCGGCCATCCGCAGCTGGCTGGGGCGCCGGCCCGGCCCCTGTGCCAGGTACGGGACGATGTTGGGATGCGCGCTGAGCGCCGCCCGGTAGGAGCGGGCCCAGGCCACCAGCGCCTCGCGCCAGTCGGTGCCGTCGGTGAACATCGACAGGTCGACATCGGCGCACACCGTGTCGGCCACCGCGTCCAGGATCTCGTCCTTGGTGCGGAAGTGGTTGTACAGCGACGGGCCGCTGACGCCCAGCTCGGCGGCGAGCCTGCGGGTGGACACCGCGGGCATGCCCTCGCCGTCCACCAGCGCGAGCGCCGCCGCCACGATCCGCTCGCGGCTCAGCAGGGGGGTACGTGGGCGTGCCACGGATCACATCCTCGGGTCTCGTCCGGCATCTGTGAAGCTGCAACTAGCGCTGCTAGTTTATTGGGCATGGATCTGGAGCTGTCTCAGGAGCAGGCTGCCGTACGGCAGCTCGCCAAGGAGTTCGTCGACCGGGAGATCGTCCCGCACGCCGCCGAGTGGGACCGCGCCGAGAGCATCGACCGGTCCGTGGTGAAGTCCCTGGGCGACCTGGGCTTCCTGGGCCTGACCATCGACGAGGAGTACGGCGGGTCCGGCGGCGACCACCTGGCGTACTGCCTGGTCACCGAGGAGCTGGGGCGCGGGGACTCGGCCGTGCGCGGGGTGCTGTCGGTCTCCCTCGGCCTGGTCGCCAAGTCGATCGCGGCCTGGGGGAGTGAGGAGCACAAGCGGCGGTGGCTGCCCCGGCTCTGCTCCGGCGAGGCGATCGGCTGCTTCGGCCTGACCGAGCCGGGCACCGGTTCCGACGCCGCCAACCTCACCACCCGCGCCCGCCGCGACGGCGGCCCCGGCGGCGACTGGATCATCGACGGCACCAAGATGTTCATCACCAACGGCACCTGGGCCGACGTGGTGCTGCTCTTCGCCCGTACCGGCACCGAGCCCGGCCACAGGGGGATCACCGCCTTCCTCGTCCCCACCGACACCCCCGGCCTGACCCGCCGGGAGATCCACGGCAAGCTCGGCCTGCGCGGCCAGGCCACCGCCGAGCTGGTGCTCGACGGCGTCCGAGTCCCCGACGACTGCCGCATCGCCGAGGAGGGCAAGGGATTCTCCGTCGCCATGTCGGCCCTCGCCAAGGGACGCATGTCGGTGGCGGCCGGCTGCGTCGGCATCGCCCAGGCGGCGCTGGACGCGGCCGTCTCCTACGCCACCGAGCGCGAGCAGTTCGGCAAGCCCATCGCCCGCCACCAGCTCGTCCAGGAGCTGATCAGCGACATCTCCGTGGACGTCGACGCCGCCCGGCTGCTGACCTGGCGCGTGGCCGACCGCATAGACCGGGGCCTGCCCTTCGCCACCGAGTCCTCCGTGGCCAAGCTCTACGCCTCCGAAGCCGCGGTGCGCGCCGCCAACAACGCCCTCCAGGTCTTCGGCGGCTACGGCTACATCGACGAGTACCCCGTCGGCAAGCTGCTGCGCGACGCCCGCGTGATGACCCTGTACGAGGGCACCAGCCAGATCCACAAGCTGCTCATCGGCCGCTCGCTGACCGGGGTCTCCGCCTTCTGACGCCCTGCGGCGCCCGCTCCCTAAGCGGCTGCTCAGCAACCGTTGTATGGTGTTCGCCCGGCGGGACGAACGGGCGAGGTGCTGATGGCTGCGGAGACGGGAGCGGAGTCCGTGGAGAGCGCGGACGCCGAGGAGGGCGCGGATGCCGAGGAGGGTGTCCGGGACGCCGAGGACGGCGCCGGGGAGCCGGACGACTCCTGGGGCGAGGTGGCCCCCGACGCCGCCCGCCGGCTGCTGCTGGCGGCCGTCGAGGCCTTCGCCGAGCGCGGCTTCCACGCCACCACCACCCGGGACATCGCCTCCCGCGCCGGGATGAGCCCCGCCGCCCTCTACATCCACTACCGCACCAAGGAAGAGCTGCTCTACCAGATCAGCCGGGTCGGCCACGAGCGCTCGGTGCGCATCCTCACCGAAGCCGGCAACAGCGCGGTGACCCCCGCCGACCGGCTCGCCGCCGCGGTGCGCGCCTTCGTGCGCTGGCACGCCGAGCGCCACACCACGGCCCGGGTGGTGCAGTACGAGCTGAACGCGCTGGCCGAGGAGCACTACGCCGAGATCGTCGCCCTGCGGCGGCGCAGCGAGGAGATCCTGCGCGGCATCCTGGAGGACGGAGTGGCCGCCGGGGACTTCACCGTCCCCGACACCCGGGGCACGGCTCTGGCCGTGCTCTCGCTCTGCGTCGACGTCGCCCGCTGGTTCCGCTCCGGCGGCACGCGCACCCCCGAGGAGCTCGGCGAGCTCTACGCCGGACTGGTGCTGAGGATGGCCGGCGCCCCGGCCGGGCCCGCCGGTGAATCCGCGGGCGGGGCCGACCGGGGCGCGTGAGCCCGGCGGACGGCGCGGGTCAGATGTAGTAGCGCACGACGCTCTCCGCGACGCACACCGGCTTCTCCCCGCCCTCCCGCTCGATCGTCACCAGCGAGGCGAGCTGGACGCAGCCCTCGCCCACCTCGGAGACCTCGGTGATCCGCGCGGTCGCGCGCACCCGCGAACCGACCGGCACGGGGGAGGGGAAGCGGACCTTGTTCACACCGTAGTTGATGCCCATGCGCACGCCCTCGACGCGGATCAGCTGCGGTACCAGCACCGGCAGCAGCGAGAGCGTCAGATAGCCGTGTGCGATGGTCGTGCCGAACGGACCGGCGGCGGCCTTCTCCGGATCGACGTGGATCCACTGGTGGTCGCCGGTCGCGTCCGCGAACAGGTCGATCCGCTTCTGGTCCACCTCCAGCCAGTCGCTGGTGCCCAACTCCTCGCCGACAGCGGCCTTCAGTTCGTCTACCGATGTGAAAACCCGGGGCTCCGCCATCGAAGCTCGCCTCCCCAACCATGCGTGGTGTCCGTGTGTCCGTGGTGTCGGTACACGCTACTAAGCGCTTGCTCAGCATGGTCGGGGGCGTCGGGCATGTCAACGGCCGGGCCCGTCCCCCGCGTGCGCGACGCGTCACGGCGGGCCCCGGAGCTTCCGGGACCCGCCGTGACGCGTCATGCTCCACCGGGCCGCCCGGGGCATCCGGGCCGCCCGTGCCGACCGCGGGTGTCAGCCGCCGACCGCCACCCTTCCCGCGCCGTTGCCGTGCGCCACCGTCCCCGGCCGCCGGGCCCGCGGGGCCTGCTCGGCGCTGTGCATCGCCTGCGCCGCACGCCGCGCCTCGCGCGCCTCCGCCTCACGGACCAGCCGCCGCAGCACCTCCGCCAGCGGGGCGGGCGGCGCGGCGCCGGGATCCTCCACGGGCAGCAGCCCGCGACCACCCCAGCACCTGCGGTGCCAGGCGTCGCCCGGCGGCTGCCGGACGCCGACGTGCTTCTGCTCCCTGCGCCGCCGCGCGAAGTCGCGCTCGTACGCCAGCCACACCTCCCGGGCCTCCTCCAGCTCCTCCAGCGCGGCCACCAGACGCTCCGGATCGGGGCTGCGGTCGTCGGGGGAGATGCCCGCGCGGGCGCACAGATGGTGCCAGGTGGCGCGGTGCCCGTAGGGGGCGAAGCGCTCCAGGCACTTGCGCAGGGCCTGCCTGCGCTGGGACGGGTCTCTTCCGGGATCACGGACCTGTTCCGCCAGGGCATTGAAACCGGCCAACGTGTACCACCTCCGACGTAATCGACCACAGCCGTCATCGCTGGGACGTACCGGACCCTCCAATGGATCCGTGTGCCCCCGAATCTTCCGATGCCACATACCGACTGGTTAGTCTGTGAGGGAAGTCCATGGATCACCGGGAGCGGGCCGGACACGGCCCCGGCGCGGCCCCCACACGGCCACCACCGGCGACCGGAACGAGACGGAGGGTGGGCACATGGAGGACCTGCGGGACTCGGGCGTCGTGGTGACCGGGGCGGGCGGCGGCATCGGCGCCGCCCTCGCCCGCGCCTTCGCCGCGCGCGGCGCCAGGGTCGTCGTCAACGACCTCGACGCCGGCAAGGCCGAGGCCGTCGCACGGGAGATCGGCGCCACGGCGGTGCCCGGCGACGCCTCGGGAATCGTCCCCGCCGCCCGCGAGGCCCTCGGCGGCCGTGTCGACGTCTTCTGCGCCAACGCCGGCATCGCCCCCGGCGGTGGCCCCGAGGCCGCCGACGCCGTCTGGGAGGCCGCCTGGGACGTCAACGTCATGGCCCACGTCCGGGCGGCGCGCGAGCTGCTGCCCGAGTGGCTCGAGCGCGGCCGCGGCCGCTTCGTCGCCACCGTCTCGGCCGCCGGAATGCTCACCATGGTCGGCTCCGCGCCCTACAGCGTCTCCAAGCACGCCGCCCTCGCCTTCGCCGAGTGGCTGTCGCTCACCTACCGCCACCGCGGGATCGACGTCCACGCCGTGTGCCCGCAGGGCGTGCGCACCGACATGCTCGCCTCCGCCTCCACCGCCGGCGACCTGGTGCTCAGGCCCACCGCCATCGAGCCGGAGGACGTCGCCCGCGCCACCCTGGAGGCCGTCGACGCCGGGCGCTTCCTGGTCCTTCCGCACCCGGAGGCCGCCCGCTACGCCGTCGCGCGCGCATCCGACACCGACAAGTGGCTGGACGGCATGAATCATGTGCAGCGGAAGCTGGAGACAATCCAGCGGGGCCGGCAGGCCCGGTAAGGCCACCGAAAAGCAGGAGGAACCGCCATGACGAGCCCGGCGAACCAGCGGCAGGACGACGCCCCCACCCAGCCTGTCCCGCAGCGGCTGCTGGCCGCCGCCACCCGGCTGTTCGCCGACCGCGGCTACGACCGCACCTCCGTCCAGGAGATCGTCGAGGCGGCGGGCGTCACCAAGGGCGCCCTCTACCACTACTTCGGTTCCAAGGACGACCTGCTGCACGAGATCTACGGCCGGGTGCTGCGCCTGCAGCAGGAGCGGCTGGACGCCTTCGCCTCCTCCGACGCCCCCGTGGAGCGGCGGCTGCGCGACGCCGCGGCCGACGTCGTCGTCACCACCATCGACAACCTCGACGACGCCTCGATCTTCTTCCGCTCCATGCACCAGCTCAGCGAGGACAAGCAGAAGCAGGTGCGCTCCGAACGCCGCCGCTACCACGAGCGGTTCCGCGCCCTGATCGAGGAGGGGCAGCAGGCGGGGGTGTTCTCCACCGCCACCCCGGCCGACCTGGTGGTGGACTACCACTTCGGCTCCGTCCACCACCTCAGCACCTGGTACCGGCCCGGCGGGCGCATGACCCCGCAGGAGGTCGCCGACCACCTGGCGGACCTGCTGCTGCGGGCCCTGCGGCCGTAAAGCCCCCGGCTCGGCGCCTTGCGGACCCCCCGAAGAACCCGGCACGACCCACGACCCCACACGACCCACTACCCAAGGCGGAGGCCTCAGTGAAGGCATGGCGCGTCCACGAGAACGGCGAACCGCGCGAGGCGATGCGGCTGGAGGAGGTCCCGGACCCCGAGCCGGGCCCCGGCCGCCTCCTGCTGCGCGTACGGGCGGCGAACGTCAACTTCCCCGACGCGCTGCTGTGCCGCGGCCACTACCAGGTACGGCCCCCGCTGCCCTTCACCCCCGGCGTGGAGCTGTGCGGCGAGGTCGTGGCGGCAGGCGAGGGCACGTCCACCGCCACCGGCACCCGCGTCATCGCCCAGCCCGACCTGCCCCACGGCGCCTTCGCCGAACTGGTGGCGGTCGAAGAGTCCCACTGCGCCCCCGCGCCCGCGGCGCTGGACGACGCCGAGGCCGCCGCCCTCCACATCGGCTACCAGACCGGCTGGTTCGGCCTCCACCGCCGCGCCCGCCTCCAGGCCGGCGAGACCCTGCTGGTCCACGCCGCCGCCGGGGGAGTGGGCAGCGCCGCCGTCCAGCTCGGCCAGGCGGCGGGCGCGAAGGTGATCGGCGTCGTCGGCGGCCCCGAGAAGGCCGCGGTCGCCCGGGAGCTGGGCTGCGAGACGGTGATCGACCGGCGCGCGGTCGACGGCGTCAAGGGCCTGGCCCAGGCGGTCAAGGAGGCCACCGGCGGCCACGGCGCCGACGTGGTCTACGACCCCGTGGGCGGCGACGCGTACACCGCCTCCACCAAGTGCGTCGCCTTCGAGGGCCGGATCGTGGTCGTCGGCTTCGCCAGCGGCACCATCCCCAGCCCCGGCCTCAACCACGCCCTGGTGAAGAACTACGCCATCCTCGGCCTGCACTGGGGCCTGTACAACACCCAGGACCCGGCCGCCGTCCGCGCCTGCCACGAGGAGCTGACCAGGCTCGCCGAGCAGGGCGCGATCAAGCCGCTGGTGAGCGAGCGCGTACCGATGGAGGGCGCGGCCGACGCCGTCCAGCGCGTCGCCGACGGCACCACCACCGGCCGCGTCGTCATCCAGCCCTGAGCCTCTCCGGCCCGCCCGCCTGCACCGTGTGGCTCTGTCCGCGCGGGAACGGGCAGCGGATGTGCACAGGTCTGGGAGGCAGCAGCCGCCCGAGAGGGAATCGAAATGTTCACCAGCCCGGTTGATCGCGTACCGCGGACCCACCGCCCATGCGGCGCGTCCGGTGTCACCGGGGATGTGCGCGCCCCCGGCCGTCCGGACAAACGGATGGCCGGGGGCGAGCGTGATGCGGCAGGATGCTCCGCATGGCATTGACCACCCCCGAGCTGCGCACCGCCCGCCTGCGACTGCGGCCGTTCACCGATGCCGACGCGGCGCCGCTCTACGCGCTGCACAGCAGCGCCCACGTGCTGCGCTATTGGGACTCCCCGCCGTGGACCGAACCGGCCCGCGCCCAGCGCTTCATCGCGACCTGCCGGAGGATCGAGGAGGAAGGCACGGGAGCGCGGGTGGCCGTCGATCGCGTCTGCGACGGTGCGTTCATCGGCTGGTGCGGTCTGACAAGCTGGAACCCGGACTTCCGCAGCGCGTCCCTGGGCTATGCCTTCGACGCCGCCGCGTGGGGCCACGGCTACGCCACGGAGACCGCGCACGCCGTCCTGCGGTGGGCGTTCGACACCCTGGACCTGAACCGCGTCCAGGCCGAGACCGACACCCGCAACGTGGCGTCCGCCCGGGTCCTGGAGAAGCTCGGTTTCGTCCGCGAAGGCACTCTCCGCGAGGACTGCGTCGTCAACGGCGATGTCTCCGACTCCTGGGTCTTCGGCATCCTCCGCCGCGAGTGGCACCCCACGGCCACGCCGACGGCCGGCCACTAGGACCGAGACCTGCCCCCGCCTTTCGGCCCGCACCCCCGCCGAAGTCACCGTGGGCCGCTCCGGCAAGCTCAGTGTCTTCGCTTGCTCCACCGGTCCTGGCCGTCCGCGCCGCTGGAGCACCCAGTAGCTCGCAGGGCCGCCTGATGGCCGAGTTCTTCGCCCGGGCAGGTTCCGCACGCATCCGGCCGGGGGGCGCCGACTGCAACGAACGGGCGATCCGGTTCTATCCGAGCCGCGGCTTCGGGATCGCAGGTGAGCGTTACCTCTGGCGAGGAAGGATGCCCACCCTGCCCATGATCCGCGAGGCCCCGGCAGCCGTCGCCATTTCCCGTGAACACCCCGAGCCGGGCCGATCAACATCCGCGGTCGACATGCGTCCGGCGTCGGTCGCGTCGTGCCGGACCGACTGCGGTTCGGGGTCGCTCAGCAGCCGGGCGAGGCCGGAGGTGTCGAGAAGTGGATCACCGGTTGCGCTTCTCCGCCTCGTGCAGGCGCTCGGCGTCTTCAACAGCACCCCACTTGCGCGCACGCTCGAAGTGGCGGCTGATGCGCGACTCGTGCTCCTGCCGCTCCGGGTGCGGGTCCGTCGCCAGCCGCGCGTGCAGCTCGACGTCGTAGCGGACGCCGTCGTAGGCGAGCTTCTGCCGTTGCAGGCCCTCGGGTGCGAACCCCGCCGCGCGGGCCACGCGGCAGGAGGCCGGATTGTCGGTGCGGTGCCCCAACTCCAGGCGGAACAGGCCCAGGTCGGTGAAGCACCAGTCGGCCAGCGCCTGGCAGCCGTGGGACGCCACACCCCTGCCACGGGCGGCGGCGGTGGTCCAGTAGGAGATCCAACCGGTGCCGTGCCGCGTGTTGACGCCGCCCACCGCGACACCGCCCAGAGCCGTGTCGCCGCCGTCGGCGACGGTGAAGCCGTAGGCCACTCCACGGCGCCACTGGTCCCGCCGCCGCCGGACCCACTGCTCGGCCTCCGCCGCCGTGGTGACGGGCGCGTCGGCCTGCCGCCCCATCACCGGCTCCGCGAACGCCTCCAGCACGGCGGGGACATCGGACAGCGCCCACGGACGCAGGCACAGCCCGGCCGGTAACCGCAGTCGATCACGCATTCCACGGATTCTTCCGCCGGACCGGGTGGGGCGGCAATGCCGTCAGTCCCGGGAGGCGCCCTCGGGCCACAGCACCCGGACGGGGACGCCGGTGCGGCGGGCGTAGGCCACCACGTCCGCCGTGCCTCCGTAGCCGCGCGCCGGCTTCCCGTCCCAGACGGCGAGCAGAAGGTCCACCAGGCCGACGAGGATCTCGCTGCCCGCCTGGTGGGCGTGGGATCCGGACTCGACCAGCCCGGTGCGGTGCACCTCGGCCGCGCTCCCCAGCAGGCCGTCGTGCACCGGGTGGTGCCACTCTGGCAGATCGTCGCGGTACCGCTCGGCGGGCAGGACGGTCTCGACGCGCCCGCCATGGTCGAGCACATACTCGGCGAACCATGCGTCCGGCCCGTCCGCCAGGCACGACACTGCCACCAGCTCACCCGGCGGGTACTGCCGCACCTCCACCTCCAGCATGGCCCGAACCCGCTCGGCGACCGGCTCGGGCAGTCCGCGATGCCCGGTGATTCCCACGCGCATGGCGTCTTCAGCTTCGCCCGGGTGGTGTCCACCCACTCCCGGGCGTTGGAATAGCCCTGTTCCAGGTACTCCAGCCCCTGAATCACGCATTCCAGTTTGTCGGCGTCACGCGCGACGAGCACCTCCAGCGATTCACCGTTCTCGTACTCGTGGACCACGGCCCTGATGCCCTCTGCCACGGCGGGGTGCGCGTCCGCGACCTGGTCGGCGGTGACCTCCTCGTTCGAGGCCGCCCGGAGGTAGCGCCGACCGATCCACGGAATGTCACCCACCCGGGTTTCCTGAGTGTCGTGGAAAGTGCACAACAGGGCGACCTTGGCAGGGTCGGCGCCCTCCATCATGGCCAGCACAGCCCCTATGACGGCCGTACGGAACGAGTGCTCGGCGATTGTCTCGGGATCCTTGACCCCGACGATCCACCAACCGCTTCGCTTGCCGCGCTTGAGGGCGCCCATCTCCATCAGATAGCCGACGGTCCCCTTGGCGCCCTGCTCGTCAGTCATGCGGACACTCCCTTCACAGCGGTCGTCGAGGGTCGAGCACTCTTTCCCCGCCTTTCGGTGTATGGGCCGTTGTCCCGTTCACTGCCGGCATCGCGCCCGGCATTCCTGTATGTGGTGGGAAGGGGCGGATACGGCATCAGAGTATGTTCCAGCGCAGCCGGGTGTCCGATTCCCGCAATCCCACGACGCGGCGTTCCACCTCTGCCAGGGAACCGGGGGTGTGGGCCGCCTTGCGGGCGTTGGTGGTGACCATCCTCAGCTCCCGGATGTCACGCAGGACCGGATAACCGGACCAGCCCGTGACGTCGTAGCCATAGGCCCGGGCGAACCGCTCGTAGTGTTCGGTGCCGTGGCCAAAGCGGCGGCAGTGGATCTCGATGGTCGTCAGATCCCACTCCGGCTGACCCCAAGCCACGGTGTCCCAGTCGCACAGCACGGCGCGATCGCCGTCGTACAGGGCATTGCGGTGCTGAGGATCGCCCTGGAGAACGGTCTCGGGCAGTTCGTATACGACATCGGTGAGCTGCTTCTCCAGCTGATCCACACGCTGGGAGAGAAAGCGGACCGACTCCTGAGGCAGCGAGGTGATCGCCGCGAGGGAGGCCCGGATCGCCGACACGTTGTCCAGCGTCCTGAGACGGAACGGCGGGGCGGGCAGCCGGTGCAGGGCGCGCAGCGGCCCGGCGAGGCTGCCTGCGGTCATCGGCTTGCCGGGCTGGGGGAGGTACGTCCAGAAGGTGACCGGATGGCCGTCGATGACGACCGGCTGATCCGGGCCCGGATACAGCGGGACGGTCGGAAAGTCCCGCTCCATCAGCCACCGGACGAAGCGGACGGTGCTCTCGACCCCGGCCGGGTGCGAGCCCCGCCGCGCGATCTTGACGACGACGGGCATGTGGGCGAGGCGTACGACGGCATTGGTGTGGCCGCGCAGCAGCACCGCGCCGGTGCCGTCCAGCCCGGCCGTCTCGCAGGCGCGTTCCAACACGTGTCGCAGCTCGGATTCGGCGAACCCACCGTGGCGGGGCAGCGGTGCAGTCATGGACCAAGGCTGGCCGAGGGTGCGCATGCCTGTCACACCGTCCCCGGAGGAAGCGCCAGGATCTCGCCCAGTTCCCGCACGGCTCGGGCGGACCTCGCCGAGGGTGGCAGCGCCTCGATGACGTGCCGTGCCCGTGCTCCCAGGATCGTCGTCCGATGGGCCGGGGATGCCTGAAGGTAGGCCGCACCCGCCAGTCTGCACGCCTCTGTCAGGTTCTTCTCACGGGCGAGGCAGATGGCCTGCTCCAGTCTGAGTAGCGCGGGGTCGATACCGCTGTGGCTCGGATACAAGGACAGTGCCCGCTGCTGGACTTCACGGGCCTGGCGGCTGCGGCGAAGGCACCCGTGACACTGAAGCGGTGGCGCAGCAGCAGACGGGCTTCCCGGGCCAGCGAGATCGCGGACTCCAGCGGGCCGTAGTAGTAGGGCAGCATCGCCGCCTGAGCGCGCACCCTGGCGCGGATCTCGATGTTCCCGCTGTCGTCCGCCGCCGTACGGGCCGTGGCGTACCACGCACGTGATTGCCTGAGGCGGCCGAGCTTCATCAGGCAGTCGGCGACGAGGGTCGCCAGGAGCGCGATCGTCTCCGACAGCCGCACCTGCGCCGCGGCCGGTTGCCGCTCGGCCGCCAGCGTCCGGACTTCTTCGAGGTCCGCGAGCAGCACCCCCAGCATCGCCTCCGGCGGCGTGGAGATGTACTGCGTACGCAGCCACAGCAACCGCTCGTCCAACAGGTCGAGTTGACCGTTGCTCACGCTGGTGGACGCCAGCGTCCTGTCGACGGACCGGCGTACCGCTCCCGCCACGCGTTCGATGGGATCGGCCGGGAGATCGGTGATCGTGCCGCCCTCCGAACGGGCGGCGGCGGAAGGCCCCCTCGCCGAGTTCTCCTGAACGTACCCCGACGGGGAACAGGGAGTCGGAGCTTCCAACCGAGAGGAGCGGCGGTAATCCCCGACCAGACCGATGCCCTGGGAGTCGGTCCGGTACAGACGGCAGAGGAGATCCACCGTCGCTGCTCTGGGGCGGCGGTCCGGGCGCTTCTCCCACAGGGCGAGCTGGTCCTCGTCCACTTTCGGTGGCGAGGTCACGCCCGCCTCGGAGCACATGCGCGGAACTCGGCCACGGCGGTGCCCAGCGTCCAGCCACGGGCCAGCCGGTGCGCCCGCAGCCTGCTCACTCCGCAGCAGCCGTGGATGGCATCCACCGTCCGCTCTACGGCCCACTGTTCGGCGGTCGCGTGCTCCCGCCAGCGCTTGGCGCATGAGGGGCGGTGCTGTCCCTGCACGCTCCTACCTCCATTTCACCCGGGCAGTCATCGAGCGTAGTGATCGTCTCCACGCTCCGTGACGGAAACCCGTGACTTCTCGCGGGTTTGCCCCGGTCAACCGGGAAAAGCCGCGCGTTGGGCACCATCCGTGATTTCTCCGGGTTGTTCGCCCCCTGCCGCCACGGCGAACCTGACGCACCTCGCCTCGCCGGGAAACGGAGGCTTCGCCCCGGGCGATGCACTTTCCCTGGGGAGGCGAGCAGGAGTGCGGTTTTCCGACGAAGGCAGGAAACAGTGCGTCCACACCTCGACAACGCTCGCCCGACGGTTTGGAGTGCGACCCAAGCGCGGCGCCTCTTCGTCTGTTTTTCCGCACAGATGCGGGAGGTGTTGCCCCGTGCCGCTCTCGTCCGGCCGGGTGTGTGGTGCGAGGCGGTCACCGCCGCCGAGAGCGAACCGGGCGCGGAGGAGCGGCGCGGAGCGTACGCCGCCGCGTCGCCGGAGGCGGCGGTCCGGTGGCTGCGGGTCGGGGCGCGGGCGGCGGCGTCGTCGCTGGGACCGTTGCAGGCCGGGTACGTGCTGGACCACTGGGTGCACGGGCCCGGCTCGCTCCAGGACTACGTCCGGCTGCACCGGGGCCGCCCCTGCGCGCTGACCGTCTACCGCGACGGGCACCGGCTGACCTGGCGGGCCCACCCGGTGCGGTTCGTGCATCTGGTGGCGGTCAACGGCAGGCGGCCGTGCACCGCCGCCGCACCGGCAGGGGAGGCGCGGTGACCGTGAACGCACAGCCTCGGAGCCGGCCGGACGTGGTGCCGTACATCACCGCCTGGAGCGGCGAACAGCGCCTCACCCCTGCGGTGATCGCCACCGCACGAGGCATCGCCTACCCCGACGAGGTGCCTCTCGACCGCGACGCCGACGGCGCGCTGTGGGTCCGCCGCGCCCTGCATCCGGGCCGGGGCAGGCCGCGCTACTCCCGCGTCCATCCCCAGCGGCAACGCCGGGCGATGGCCCGGCTGCTGTGCCAGATCTGCGGCTCTCCGGCCGACCGCGACGAGCACGGGGTGCTGTGGCTGCTGGAGGACGACCGCGCCGACTGGGCCGGCTGGCCGGAGGGCCTGGTCACCGTCCATCCGCCCGTCTGCCTGCCCTGCGCGCCGAAGGCCGCCGGGCTCTGCCCCCACTTGCGCGGCACCGGAGCGGTGGCGGTCCGCGTCCGCGACTCCTCCCTCGACGGCGTCCATGGCCAGACCCACCGCCTCCACAACGGCCGCCTCGTACCCGACCGGCAGATCGTCGTCCTGTACGAACAACCCGAGATCCGCTGGACGCTGGCCGCCCAGGCCGCCCGCAATCTCAACGGCTGCACCCTGGTCGACCTCCACACCGGACGGCTCCTGTGAACCGGCCCTGGCCCTTCCATGAGACGCAGGTATCCGAGCCGTTCTGCCACCAGGACGTACGCCGACCACCGCGAGGCGCCACGGCCGCCACCGGGCTCCGCCTCCTCGGACCTGCACTCCGTCTCTACCGGTGCCAGGCCATCGCCCACGCCCCAGACGACGGCCGCATCTTCCCCCTCGGCACCCATACGGCCGACTCACCCCGCCTCACCCTGCGCTGGCTCCGGGACCGCGCCCGCCACATCGGCGACCAGTTCGACCCACCGGCCGCACGGCCCCTCCTGGCCTGGCTCCACGACGACCGGGCCCACGAGCACGCCCTGGCCGTCCTCGCCTCCGGCACGCCCTACGCCCACACCATCCGCGACGACACCGTCCGCTACCTGCTCACCGCCCACCCGACCACAAGGCCCCACCCGTGACCTTCGACCGCGCCGCCGACAACGAGCAGCTGTACCGCTACGAGATCACCGCCGCCCTGAACGCCGTCGTCCGCGCCTGCCAGGACATCGTCACCGAACACAGCCACCGCGGCTTCTGGACACCCCACACCAGCACCGAACCGACCCCCACCCACCAAGACCTCATCGAGGCCGCCCGCCGCGACGTGCTCAACCGCCTCCAGCTGGTCGTCCACTGCGCCGAGACGGTCGCCTACACCATCGAGCACGACCGCCGTACCGCAGAGTGATCAAGCTGAGCGGCAACCGCCGGAAGGGAACATGTCCTCGTGTACTGCGATCGACCATCCAAGCCCTCTTGGGAGAACCGCAGTTCAACTGGTCGGATCCGACCCCGTGGAGGGAGCACCGCTGACCTGGAGTGACATGGACCGTCGCAGGATGCCCTTCAAACCGGGCGGGTGCGTCGGACGGGACGTTCTGCCGTGGCCGGCCAGGCTCCTCGTTCGGAGAGGTGAAGCACGAGGGCCGCGATGTTCCAGGCGTCGTCCTCGCCCCGGTGGTGACGGCCTTCGAGCCGCCGCCCGGCGATTTTCAGGGCCTGTGCCATGCCAGGGCGTTTGCGCAGGCCATACGCCTCGGTGAAGACAGCCTTCGCGTTGGTGTGACGGCGGCCGAAAGGGTAGGGCGTCCGTGTGGCCTGACATTGCCGTGTGAACTGGTGACGGTCGTAGTCGCCCCAACTGACCCACGGCCGGGCGCCCGCGCGGTGCTCGGCCGCCAGTAGCCGGCACGCCTCGGCGAAAGTGACTCCCTGATCGACATCCTGCTGAGTGAGACCGGTCAGCTCCGTGCAGAACTCGCTGACCGTGGACCGGGCGGGCCTCACCAGGATCCGGTGCCGGGCGAGGCGCTCGCCGACGTCCAGGTCGATGACAGTCAGCCCGACCTCGATGATCTCGCTGACCTCGCCAGACGGCTGGGAACCAGCCCAACACGTCGCTTCGACGTCCACGACGTTGACGAGGCCTTCGGCCCAGGTGCTGTCCATGGCAGGAAGCGTAAGGAGGCGTAACAGTTGGAGCACCTCATTTTCGAGGCCGACCACCCCCCACTCAAAGCGTGTGAGTGTGCCCGGCCATGAGCTGAGGTCTCAGGGCGAGTCACAGGCTGTCGCGCCTGGTCAGTGAGCCGTCGGGGCCCAGGGTGTAGAAGCGTGGTGGGCCCATGGCCTCCACGGCCTGCCTCGGTTCCGCTTCTCGCTCGGCGGGGCCGGGTCCGCTCGCGTCCCGTACACGGAAACCGTGGAGTTCGACGGCTCCCGCGTCGATGTCGTCGGGCTCGGGGCGTCCTTCCAGGACGAACCCGAACAGTGCGCGCAGCGCGTCTTCGCCGAGCTCAAGAGGATGGAAGGGCAACGGGTACGGTTCCTCCTCTTCTTCTTCCTCCTCCTCTTCCCCATCCTCGTCAGGCCAGGGGATGACATCGGCGGGACGGTTCCCGGCCCAGTAGGGCAGTTCGAAGGGGAGCGGTTCGCCGACGTTCTCGATGATCCCGTCGTCCGGCGACAGGCTCAGGGAGCGGACGAGGCGCTCGTCCTCCCACACGGCGAACGCGAACCAGTCGACCACGCTGTGCATGGCGTGCAGGACGAGCCGTCGGCCGGTGCTCGCCGCGACGAGGTGCTCCGGAAGCTGCGACGGGAAGTCGATCATCACCTCCCGGTCGCAGACGATCTCCAGACCCGGCCGGCAGGCCGCGTACACCGTCCCGTCCGGCGGGTACACGCCGCCCCGCAGGCTTGAGCCCGCGCCTTCCTCGATCTCCCGGCCCGGATACAGGCGACGCAGCAGAGCGGAGGTCCGTGCCGGGTCCGCCGCCCCCGCCTGCCGCAGAAGGTCCGGCACGTCCCCGTCGGCGTATACGAGCAGCCCCGTCTTGGCCCCCAAAACCCCTCCCGAGATCGTCCCCGTCCGTGTCGTCGCACCGTAGCCGCCCGCACCGACACCAGGACCGCCCCCAACCGCTGTGAGTCGGCCGGGGTCGCCTGCCGCGACGTGCGGAAGGAGTGGTGTCGCTCACCAGGGCGGCTCCTCTCAATCGGACAGCGTCGACCTGGGTGGTGAAGAGATCCCGGTTCGATCGGGCCGAACAGAGCCGGTGGGCACGTGGACGCAGGAGTATCCGATGCACCGCCTTGCTGAACGATCGTTTAGGATGCTGAACATGCGTTCAGTGTCTGAGGACAGGACCACTCGCGCGGTCCTCCGCGACGAATCGCTCCGTCTCTTCGCCGAGAAGGGCCCGGACGGCGTCTCCGTGCGGCAGATCGCCGCCGCTGCCGGGGTCTCTCCCGGCCTGGTACTGCACCACTTCGGCTCGAAGGACGGGCTCCGCGAAGAGGTGGACCGGTATGTGCTCGACGTGTTCGACCAGGTGCTGGGCTCGATCACCGCAGACGGCGCGCCGGACTCCACCGCCCCGGCCGCATACGGGTCGCTGACCGAGGCGATGCTCGAGCATCTGCCGGCCAACTCCCCGATTCCCTCCTACCTCTCCCGGCTCCTGCTGTCCGGCAGCGACTCCGGGCGGCGGCTCTTCGCCCGGCTCCACGAGCTGAGCCGGGCGACTCTCGACGCGATGGCCGGGGCCGGGCTCGCCGCGCCGGGCCGGGACCCGGCGGCGCGCGCGGCGGTTCTGATGGCCAACGACCTGGCCGTGCTGCTGCTGCGCGACCACCTCACCGCCGTCCTGGGTGCCGACCCGCTGTCGGCCGAGGGCATGGCCCGCTGGGGGCCCGAGGTGCTCGCGATCTATTCCGGCGGGCTCACCGCCGCACCCGAGGGAGAACCCGAAGGGGACATCGCTCCATGACCACCGCGGCGAACGCCGCGCCGAGCGCCACGGCCGTACTCCGGGCGCGGGGTCCGCGCAAGGCGTACGGACCCCGCCGCGGCCACGGCGACACCACCAGCACCCTCCTTTGCACCCGAAGGGCACCCACGATGGAGATCACCACGCGCCCCGCCCCGCCCACCGGCATCCGCCGCCTGCTGTTCCGGGCCCCCGTCCACCTCTACCGACTGCGCCTCGGCTGGGTCTTCGGCGGCCGGCTGCTACTGCTGAACCACACCGGACGCGTCTCGGGCAAGCGCCGTCAGGTCGTCATCGAGGTCATCGAGCACGACCGGACCGACGGCAGCTACGTGGTCTGCTCCGGCTTCGGCGCCAAGGCCGCCTGGTACCGGAACCTCCTCGCCACACCCGAGGCCGGCGTCCAGGTCGGCCTGCGCACCCTCCCCGTCACCGCACACCCGCTCGACGGGGAGGAAGGCGGCGACCTCATGGCCCGCTACGCATCCCGCCACCCCCGGGCCGCACGCAGACTCGTGCGCTTCATGGGCTTCTCCGTCGACGGCACACCGGAGGACTACCGTGCGGTCGGACGCCGACTGCCCTTCGTGCGCCTCAGCCCACGCCGGCCGTGAAGCGGGCGGTTTTCCGGCGCCGGCCGGTGTGACGGCTGCCGGGCGGCACGGCACCGGCCGCCTCGGCGGGTGCTTCACCCCCGCCCTGGCTCCGCAAGGCGGTTGAAGCCGGCGAGGCGGGGCGAGACGGTGAAGGGGAAGGATTCGCCGCCGGGGGTCTTGAGGGCCGCGACGATGTCGTGGTCCGGTTCGCCGAACACCTCGAAGTGCTGCACGGTGCAGTGCTCCATCACCTCGCGGATGTACGGGTCCGACAGCCGCCAGTGGGTGCGGATGGCGTCTGAGTCGCGGTAGAGCTGGAAGCTGTGCGCCAGCATCCGTTCCTCGTCGATGAAGACCTCCACCATCAGCTGGGGGCCGTGTTCCCGGGCGAACGCCACCGCCTGCGCGATGGCGCGGCGGAAGCCGTCGAGGTGGCCGTCGGTGATGCGCATGGTGTTGCGGAAGAGGATGGTGCCGCTGCTCGTGGTATCCATGCGCTTGAGTTTCTTACTTCAAGCGAGGTTGAGGTCAAGGGTGGATCCTGGCGGGAGACACCGGCCATGTGAGGAGCGTCATCCGCCGGCCCGACATGTCGCCGGCTGCCAGACTCGTTCCGTGCGGGCGATCATCGAGGACATGGCGGGCCGTCTGGCCGAGGTGCCGGGAGTGGTCGGGGTGATGCTCGGCGGCAGCCGGGCACGCGGGGAGCACTGGCCCGGCTCGGACTGGGACCTCGGCGTCTACTACCGGGGCGATCTCGATCTCGCCGCGTTGCGCGTGCTGGCCGGTCCCGAAGTGGAGGTGGCCGGTCCGGGCGGATGGGGACCCTGGGTGAACGGCGGTGCGTGGCTGCGGATCGACGGTGTGGCGGTGGACTGGATCCTGCGGGACCTGGACCGGGTCGAGCGGGTGTGGGCGGACTGCCGGGAAGGCCGGTACGAGGTGGGCGTACAGGCGGGTCACCCGCTCGGATTCTGGTCGCCGTGCTATGCGGGCGAGGTGGCGCTCGGCAAGGTACTGGCCGACCCGTCCGGCGAGTTGGCTGATCTTCGGCGCAGGACCGCGGTCTACCCAGAGCCGCTGCGGGAGGCGCTGACCGCGGCAGCCTGGGAGGCGGAGTTCCTGGTCGACGCCGCGGCGAAGGGCGTGGCAGGGGCGGACACCCTCTACGTCTCGCTCTGCCTGTCCCGCGCGGTCGGTGTGCTGGTGCAGGCGGTGTTCGCCGAGGACCGGCGCTGGTGCCTCAACGAGAAGGGCGCGCTGGCCGTCGCCGAGACGCTGCCGGCCGCGCCGGCCGGCTTCGGCCCGCGGGCCCGCCGCCTGCTGGGGGCGCCCGGCGAGACTTCGGAGTCGCTGGCGGCGATGGTGGCAGAGACGCGGGCGCTGGTCGGGGAGACCGTCGCCGTGCTGAGGAGCCGCACCGGGTGACGGTGCCTGCCCCGAGCGTGGGACCCGCGCGCCGCAGGCCATCCGCCCAAGTCCCGGCGGGCCGCCGCGCCGTTCAGGCGTAGAGGTCCTCCAGGCCGATGAGCAGTACGTCGCCGTCGCGTGTTGCCTCGGCGCGCAGGGCGTCGCTGAAGCCCGCGCCGCTGAAGCAGGCCAGCCGGCATCCACCGGTGTCCGCCGTGCCCCGCTGGGCGAGGATCTCCCGGGCCCGCCTGAGTCTCTCCAGGTGCTTCACGCCCATGACCGTGCCCCACTTGGCCTCGCCGAGCAGGGCCACAGACGATCTGCCCGCCCCCGATCCCGGTTCGACCGCTGCCACGTCGATCTCGATCTGTCTGCGCGCCGCCGGGTCGGTGACGACGCCGCTGCCCACCTGCCCGGGGAAGGAGTCGAGCAGGGCCTGCCCCGGGCCGAGCACGTACTCGCGGCACACCGCCTCGAAGTGCGGTCCGGCCACCTGGGAGGCGAAGCGCTCGGCCGACCGTTCCCACACCTGTGCGGCCTGACCGCTCTCCAGTCGCGCCCAGGAGGGTCGCATCACGGCCTCGTAGAAGGTGATCAGCGGCTCGCTGATGCGGTAGTGCGACTTCCCGGCTCGGAAGACGTCCGCCTCGCGGACCAGCAGATGGCTGTCCTCCAGGACGTGGAGGGGGTGGGAGATGTCCACCGACTTGCGGCCGATGTAGCCCGCGATCGCGCCCCGGGAGGTGTTGCCCTGGGCCACCGCGGCGAGGACCGAGTGGTAGAGCGCGGTGTCGCGGATGTCCGCCTCCTCGGCCAGCAGGTACCGGGCCTCCCGGAAGAGCGGGCTGAGGGGGGAGAGGACGGTACGGCAGAGCCAGTCGTCGAACTCCTCCAGGCTGCCGGGAACGTCGTCCGCCAGGAACTGCCGCCGGTACGCGGGTGTGCCGCCGAGGACGGCGTGGAGGCGGGCCGCGAGGGCGGGATCGTCCGCCACGCCCCAGAAGTCCGCCGCCTCCCGGTATCCGAAGGGCCTCACGACGAGCTCCAGTTGGGCCCGGCCGCGCAGAGGGGCGGTGCTCGCCGGCAGCCCGCCCATGACGGACATCGCCGAGCCGCACAGCAGCAGCCGCATCCGGCTCTCCCGCACCTGGAAGCGGTCGATCTCCCGCTGGATCAAGGAGGGGAGTTCCGGAGCCGTCTTCACCAGGTAGGGGAACTCGTCGATGACCACGAGCACCGGTCCCTCGCCGCGTTCGGGCAGGGCCAGCCCGAACAGATAGGAGATCGCGTCGTCCCAGGTGGCGAAGGAGAACGGGGCCGGGGAGCCGGTGTATTCGGCCAGAGTGGCGCCGAACTGGCGCAGCGACTCCGCGGCGGTCGCGGTCGTGGCACCGAAGTAGAAACCGCCCCGCTGCTCCACGAGGGCGCGCAGCAGATAGGTCTTGCCCATGCGCCGCCGGCCGCTGACGACTCCAAGCATGGCGTGCGGCAGCGGGCGGGCCGCGAAGGCTGAGAGGCCGTCCCATTCGGCGTCCCGGCCGAAGACGTGGGGTGGTTTGGCGGGGAGACTCGGGCGGGGCATCTCGCTCCAGGTGTTAGGACTACACTCCTTAGGAGTGTAGTCCTAACACCTTCGCGTGCCCGCTGGGCGCGGGGCCTCAGGCCTGAGCAGGCGCGAAGCGCTTGAGTTCGCGGCGGGCCAGGGAACGCTGGTGGACCTCGTCCGGGCCGTCGGCGAGCTGGAGGGTGCGGGCGCCGGCCCACAGCTCGGCCAGCGGGAAGTCCTGGCTGACGCCGCCCGCGCCGTGCAGCTGCACCGCGCGGTCCAGGATGCCCACCACCTCGCGCGGCACCGCGATCTTGATGGCCTGGATCTCGGTGTGCGCGCCCCGGTTGCCGACGGTGTCCATCAGCCAGGCCGTCTTGAGCACCAGCAGCCGCAGTTGCTCCACCGACACCCGCGCGTCGGCGATCCACTGCTGGACGACGCCCTGCGCGGCCAGCGGCCTGCCGAAGGCGGTACGGGTGTTGGCCCGGCGGCACATCAGCTCGATCGCCCGCTCGGCCATGCCGATCAGCCGCATGCAGTGGTGGATGCGGCCCGGGCCCAGGCGGGCCTGGGCGATGGCGAAGCCCCCGCCCTCCTCGCCGATCAGGTTGGCGGCGGGGACGCGCACGTCGTGGAAGAGGACCTCGGCGTGGCCGCCGTGCCAGTGGTCCTCGTAGCCGTAGACCGTCATCGCGCGGCGCACCTCGACGCCCGGGGTGTCGCGCGGCACCAGCACCATCGACTGCTGGCGGCGGATGTCGTCGCCGTCCGGGTCGGTCTTGCCCATCACGATGAAGACCGCGCAGTCGGGGTTCATCGCCCCTGAGATGTACCACTTGCGGCCGGTGATGACGTACTCGTCGCCCTCGCGCCGGATGCGCGTCTCGATGTTGGTGGCGTCCGAGGAGGCGACCTCGGGCTCGGTCATGGCGAAGGCCGAGCGGATCTCCCCGGCCAGCAGCGGCTTCAGCCACCGCTCGCGCTGCTCGGCGCTGCCGAACTGGGCCAGCACCTCCATGTTGCCGGTGTCGGGCGCGGCGCAGTTGGTGGCGGTCGGGGCGAGCTGCGGGCTGCGGCCGGTGATCTCGGCCAGCGGCGCGTACTGGAGGTTGGTCAGTCCGGCGCCGTGCTCGGCATCGGGCAGGAAGAGGTTCCACAGGCCGCGCTCGCGGGCGGCGGCCTTCAGCTCCGCCACCACCGGCGGGGTGCGCCACGGCGAGTCCAGCGCCGCCCGCTGCTCGTCGGCCACGGCCTCCGCCGGGTAGACGTGCTCGTCCATGAAGGCCAGCAGCTTCTCGCGGAGCTCCTCGGTGCGTGCGTCGAATCCGAAGTCCATGGCGGGTCAGCCTTCCTGCAGGGTGGTGAGGCCTTCTGAGACGAAGAGGGGGACGAGCGCACCGATGCGGTCGAAGCCCGCGCCGACGGTCTGCCCGAGGGTGTAGCGGTAGTGGATGCCCTCCAGGATCACGGCGAGCTTGAAGTAGGCGAACGCCGTGTACCAGGCGATGCCGGAGACGTCGCGGCCCGATGAGGAGGCGTACCGCTCGATCAGCTCCCGCGCGTCGGGGTGGCCGGGGGCCTCGCGGGTGGTGGCGATGGGGGCGCCGGGGATGCGCTGCTGGCTGCTGTACATCACCAGCAGGCCCAGGTCGGTCAGCGGGTCGCCGAGGGTGGACATCTCCCAGTCGAGGATGGCGGCGATCTCGTCGTCCGCGCCGATGAGCACGTTGTCCAGCCGGTAGTCGCCGTGGACGATCGCCGGGGCGGGGGAGTCGGGCAGCCGGCTGCCGAGCAGGGCGTGGAGCTCGTCGATGCCGGGCAGTTCGCGGCTGCGGGAGGCGTCCAGCTGCTTGCCCCAGCGCCGCAGCTGCCGCTCCAGGAAGCCCTCGGGGCGGCCGAAGTCGCCCAGGCCGACGGATTCCGGGTCCACCGAGTGGAGCTTCACCAGGGCGTCGGACAGGCCGAGCACCAGCTCGCGGGTGCGCTCGGGGCCGAGCGGGGCGAGCTGCTCGGCGGTGCGGTAGGGGGTGCCCTCCACGTACTCCATCACGTAGAAGGGCGCGCCGAGGACGGACGTGTCCTCGCACAGCAGCACCGCGCCGGGCACGGGCACGTCGGTGGGGCCCAGGGCGTTGATCACCCGGTGCTCGCGGGCCATGTCGTGCGCGGTGGCCAGGACGTGGCCCAGCGGAGGGCGCCGCACCACCCAGCGCGAGGCCCCGTCGCTCACCTTGTAGGTCAGGTTCGAGCGGCCGCCCTCGATCAGCTCCGCGCTCAGGGGCCCCTGGACGAGCCCCGGGCGCTCGCCGTCCAGGTACGCGCGCAGCCGCGCGGGATCGAGGCCCGGTGGGTGGTGCTCGGTCATCGGCAGGCTCCTCGGCGGGAAGAGGGTGGTCGTGCGTACCGGGTAATGATGCCGACCAGTCGGTATGGAGTCCAGAGAGGGGGGCGAAAAGAGAGCCTCGACACCGCGCGGAGACGGTGTCGAGGCCGATACGAGGGGGGTACGTGGGCCGGATCAGCGGGGGACGGCGGCGACGGCCAGCTCCGTGACCTCGTCCGGCGTCCCGTCGATGGGGACGACCGCGCCCGCCTCGTCCGCGTCCAGCGCCTCCAGCGTCTCGAACTGGGACTTGAGCAGCGCGGACGGCATGAAGTGCCCGGTGCGGCCCGTCAGTCGCTCGCCGATCAGCTCGGGCGGGCCGTCCAGGTGGAGGAAGAACACATCCGGCGCGGCCCGGCGCAGCCGGTCGCGGTAGGCGCGTTTGAGGGCGGAGCAGGTGACCACGCCGCCCGCCCCTCCCTGGGCCTTGAGCCAGGCGGCGATCGTGTCCAGCCATGGCGCGCGGTCGGTGTCCGTCAGCGGGACGCCCGAGGCCATCTTCGCCACGTTCTCCGGCGGGTGGAAGTCGTCGGCCTCCGCGTACGGCACCCCCAGCCGCTCCGCCAGGGCCGTGCCCACCGTCGTCTTCCCGGACCCGGACACACCCATCACCACGACGAGCGGACTCACCACAGCCACACCACCACTCCAAAGATCGGCACGGACAGCGTACAGACGGCCGCCGTGTACGCCGTGCGCGTACCCAGCGGGCCCGGCCGGGGCACATCCAGCGCGCGGATGCGGCGGTGGGCCAGCGCCAGGAACCCCAGCCACACCAGCGCCCCCAGCGCGGCCGGGGCGTAGGCCTGCGGCGGCCCGCCGTCGTGCAGCGTCCCGCGGGCCAGCAGCGCCACCACGGCCGCGAAGGCCAGGGTGGTGCGCCGCCACGCCATCCGGGTGCGCTCCGGCTGCGCGGCCGGATCGCGTACGGCCGTCCCGTCCTCGTGCGGCCCGTCCCCGTGCGGCCGGCGGTCCGCGCTCACCGGCCCAGCTCTCCCAGCAGCACTCCGGCGACCACCACCAGCGCGGCCACCGCCGTGCCCAGCGCCAGCAGCACGGGGAAGCGGGACAGCGGCAGATCGTCGCCGCGCCGCATGGCCCGCTCGGTGCGCAGCCAGTGGTTGACCGCCCGTACCGCGCACAGCGCGCCGCCGGCCAGCAGCACCACGGCGATCGCCGCCCGGGGGCCGGGGCGGAGCCCGGTCAGGAACTGGTCCACCGCCAAGCCGCCCGCCACCAGTGCCAGCGCGGTGCGGATCCACGCCAGGAAGGTGCGCTCGTTGGCCAGCGAGAAGCGGTAGTCGGGGGTGGTGCCCTCGGCCCGCATCCGCTCCGGCGCCAGCCACAGACGCAGCGGGTCCCGCAGTCCGTACCAGAGCCGTTTGATCATGCTTCCGACACTACGCGGGACCCCCGCCCCGCTCCCGGTGCCACTCCCCCAGCCGCCGGTGGCACTCCAGCCCGTCGGGCACCACGTCCCACTCCTCCAGCCGCCGCTCCACCTCGTCCTCCGGCAGGAAGTCCCACCAGGCGACCTCCTCGGGCTGCGGGCGCACCGGCAGCTCGCACCGCACCTCGTAGACGGCCAGGAACCAGGTGTGCTCCGGCGACTCGTACAGGAACGTCAGCCGGTGCTCCGGATGCGGCAGCCCGCTCACCCCCAGCTCCTCCTCGGCCTCGCGCAGCGCCGCCTCGTCGTAGCTCTCGCCCGCGCCGACCACACCTCCGACCACCAGGTCGTACATCGAGGGGAAGACCAGCTTGCCCGGGGTGCGGCGGTGCACGAAGATCCGGCCCTCGGCGTCCCGCACCCGCACCGACACGCACCGGTGCCGCATCCGCCGGGCGGTGGCCGTGCCGCGCCGGGCCCGGCCGACCACACGGTCGTACCCGTCCACGATGTCCAGCAGTTCGTCCGCGGATCTACCCGCCGCCTCCTTATTTGTCATCCGATCATCAAAGCAGCCCGCGGGGGTGCCGCGCCTCCGGGCGGCGGGTTACTCTCCGGTCACCAGCGGGACGGACCGAGGAACGGATGGGCCGATGGCGTACGACGCCGATGTGATCGTGATCGGGGCGGGCCTGGCCGGGCTCGCGGCCACCGCCGAACTGGCCGACGCCGGGCGGAAGGTGATCCTGCTCGACCAGGAACCCGAAGCGTCCCTGGGCGGCCAGGCGCACTGGTCCTTCGGCGGGCTGTTCCTCGTCGACTCGCCCGAGCAGCGCCGTATGCGCGTGCGCGACAGCCGCGAGCTGGCCTGGCAGGACTGGCTCGGCACGGCCGGCTTCGACCGCGAGGAGGACGCCTGGCCGCGCCGCTGGGCCGAGGCGTACGTCGACTTCGCCGCCGGGGAGAAGCGCGCCTGGCTGCGCGCCCAGGGCGTGCGGCTGTTCCCCGTCGTCGGCTGGGCCGAGCGGGGCGGCTACGACGCCGGCGGCCACGGCAACTCGGTGCCGCGCTTCCACATCACCTGGGGCACCGGACCGGGCCTGGTCGAACCCTTCGAGCGGCGGGTGCGCCAGGGCGCCGAACGGGGCCTGGTGGACCTGCGCTTCCGGCACCGCGTCACGGGGCTGGCCCGCAGCGCCGGAGCGGTGGACACCGTCACCGGCGAGGTGCTCGCCCCCAGCGGCGCCGCACGCGGCACGGCCAGCGGCCGGGAGGTGACCGGCGTCTTCGAACTGCGCGCCCAGGCGGTGATCGTGGCCTCCGGCGGCATCGGCGGCAACCACGACCTGGTGCGCGCCAACTGGCCGAAACGGCTGGGCACTCCGCCCAGGCGGATGCTCTCCGGAGTGCCCGCCCACGTCGACGGCGCGATGCTGGGCATCGCCGAGGAGGCCGGCGGCCGGATCGTCAACCGCGACCGGATGTGGCACTACACCGAGGGCATCGAGAACTGGGACCCCATCTGGGCGCGGCACGGCATCCGCATCCTGCCCGGCCCCTCGTCCCTGTGGCTGGACGCCACCGGCCGCCGGCTGCCGGTGCCGCTCTTCCCCGGCTTCGACACGCTCGGCACCCTCGAACACATCATGGGCACGGGGTACGAGTACACCTGGTTCGTCCTCACACAGAAGATCATCGAGAAGGAGTTCGCGCTCTCCGGCTCCGAGCAGAACCCCGACCTCACCGGCCGCAGCATCCGCCAGGTCCTCGGCAGGGCCCGATCCGGAGCGCCCGGCCCGGTACGCGCGTTCATGGACAAGGGCGCCGACTTCGTCGTCGAACGCGACCTGTCCGCCCTGGTGCGCGGGATGAACGCGCTCACCGGCGACGGTCTGATCGACGAGGCCGCCCTGCGCCGCGAGATCACCGCCCGCGACCGCGAGATCGCCAACCCCTTCACCAAGGACCTCCAGATCACCGCCGTCCGGGGAGCGCGCACCTACCTCGGCGACAAGCTGATCCGCGTCGCCCCGCCCCACCGGCTGCTGGACCCGAAGGCGGGCCCACTGATCGCCGTGCGCCTGAACATCCTCACCCGCAAGACCCTCGGCGGCCTGGAGACCGATCTGTCCTCCCGCGTCCTCACCACCGAAGGCGAGACGCTGCCCGGCCTCTACGCGGCGGGCGAGGCCGCCGGCTTCGGCGGCGGGGGCATGCACGGCTACCGCTCCCTGGAGGGCACCTTCCTGGGCGGCTGCCTGTTCTCGGGCCGCACCGCCGGCCGCGCGGCGGCGAAGGCGGTGGGCTGAGCCGTCCCGGGCCGACAGGCCGGCCCGGGACGGGCAACCGCGCCCGGACCGGGCCCGCCGCCCCGCCGGTGGACCGGAAACGGCGAAGGCCCCGCGGACGTCCGCGGGGCCTTTACCTCTCTCTGTGTCCGGAGGGGGACTTGAACCCCCACGCCCGATAAAGGGCACTAGCACCTCAAGCTAGCGCGTCTGCCATTCCGCCACCCGGACAGGTGCGTGCCGCCGACCGTGGTCGTGGCGACGTGTAAACCATAGCACTGGAGCGGAGCCGGGCGATCACCCCGGCTCCTGTGCCCCGGACCCCGGAGACGGGAGGATGGGCGCGGACCCCGCAACACGAGGAGGCAGTGTGAGCGAGCCGAACGCGACCACCACCGCGGCCGACGCGGTCAGGGGCGAGGACGAGGTCGTCGACCTGTGCCGCGATCTCATCCGGATCGACACCAGCAACTACGGCGACCACTCGGGACCGGGCGAACGGGCCGCGGCCGAGTACGTGGCGGAGAAGCTCGCGGAGGTGGGACTGGAGCCGGAGATCTTCGAGTCGCACCCGGGCCGGGCGTCGACCGTCGCCCGGATCGAGGGCGAGGACCCCTCCCGGCCCGCGCTGCTCATCCACGGGCACACCGACGTCGTCCCGGCCAACGCCGAGGACTGGACCCACCACCCGTTCTCCGGCGAGATCGCCGACGGCTGCGTGTGGGGCCGCGGAGCGGTCGACATGAAGGACATGGACGCGATGACGCTGGCGGTCGTGCGCGACCGGCTGCGCAGCGGCCGCAGGCCCCCGCGCGACATCGTGCTGGCCTTCCTCGCCGACGAGGAGGCGGGCGGCACCTGGGGGGCGAAGCACCTGGTCAAACGGCACCCGGGGCTGTTCGAGGGCGTGACCGAGGCGATCGGCGAGGTCGGCGGCTTCTCCTTCACCGTCAACGAGAAGCTGCGGCTGTACCTGGTGGAGACCGCCGAGAAGGGCATGCACTGGATGCGGCTCACCGTGGACGGCACCGCCGGGCACGGCTCGATGACCAACACCGACAACGCGATCACCGAGCTGTGCGAGGCGGTCGGACGGCTGGGCCGGCACCGGTTCCCGGTCCGGGTCACCAAGACGGTGCGCTCCTTCCTCGACGAGCTCTCCGACGCCCTCGGCGTGGAGCTGGACCCGGAGGACATGGACGCGACCCTGGAGAAGTTGGGCGGCATCGCCAAGCTGATCGGGGCGACGCTGCGCAACACGGCGGCCCCGACGATGCTGGGCGCCGGCTACAAGGTCAACGTCATCCCCGGCCAGGCCACCGCCCATGTCGACGGGCGCTTCCTGCCCGGCCACGAGGAGGAGTTCCTGGCCGACCTCGACCGGATCCTGGGCCCGCGCGTGAGGCGCGAGGACGTGCACGCCGACAAGGCGCTGGAGACCGGCTTCGACGGCGCCCTGGTGGACGCCATGCAGACCGCGCTGAAGGCCGAGGACCCGATCGCGCGGGCCGTGCCGTACATGCTCTCCGGCGGCACCGACGCCAAGTCCTTCGACGACCTGGGCATCCGCTGCTTCGGGTTCGCCCCGCTGAAGCTGCCGCCGGAGCTGGACTTCGCCGGGATGTTCCACGGGGTGGACGAGCGGGTGCCGGTGGAGGGGCTGAAGTTCGGAGTGCGGGTGCTGGACCGCTTCCTCGACCAGTGCTGACCGGCCCGGCACCGTACGTCCGGCCTCCTCGGTAATCGTCCATGTGTGCGTGTGCGACCAGGACGGGTGAATGCGCCCTCGGGCCGTAGCCCGCCTCCTCCGGTGTCGTTACAGGGAGTGCGGTCCGCGGCTGGGATCGCATTGCCAACAAGGAGGAAGAATGATCAAGAAGGTCGTCGCCGTCGCGGCTGCCACCGGTGGTCTCGTGCTCGCGGGCGCGGGTGTGGCCGCCGCCGACTCCGGTGCCCAGGGCGCTGCCATCGGCTCCCCCGGTGTCATCTCCGGCAACGTCATCCAGGCGCCGATCCACGTCCCGGTGAACGTCTGCGGCAACACGGTCAGCGTGATCGGGCTGCTGAACCCCGCCTTCGGCAACTTCTGCGTCAACGACTGACGTCGCGCCCGGGCCCGCGAAGGGCCTGTGCGCGGCGGCCCCGGAGCGCGCGCCATGCGCTCCGGGGCCGCTGTTTCGGCGGGCGGGGAGTCGAGGAGTGCCTCCTGCCCGCGCACAACCCGTAGACCGCAAGCCACCCGCACATCAGAGGGCAAGGGGAAGTACACATGCGACAGGTCACAAGGAAGGGCCTGATCACCATCGCCGCGGCCGGCGGCGTGCTGGCCATGACGGGCGGCCACGCCGCCCACGCGGACGCCGAGGCCCGGGGCGTGGCCGCGGGCTCGCCGGGCGTGCTGTCCGGCAACACCGTCCAGGCCCCGGTGCACGCGCCGGTGAACGCCTGCGGCAACACCGCGACCGTCGGCGGCGGCCTCAACCCGGCCTTCGGCAACAAGTGCGCCAACGTGGACGACCACCGGGGCGGCCACCAGCAGGGCGACCGCGACGGCGGCCGGCACCGAGACGGGCACGAGGGAGGCCGCCACCAGGACGGCCGGCACCAGGGCGGCCACCAGGAGGACCGCGGCGGGCAGCACTGGGAGCAGGACAGGGAGCACGGCGAGGGCCACGGCCGGAAGCAGCACGGGAAGCACGCCGGCGACGGCGGCGCCAGGGCCGAGGGCGTGGCCGCGGGCTCGCCGGGCGTGCTGTCCGGCAACACCGTCCAGGCCCCGGTGCACGCGCCGGTGAACGTCTGCGGCAACTCCGTGAACGTGGTGGGCGCGCTCAACCCGGCCGCCGGCAACGAGTGCGCCAACGTGAGCGACTACAGGCCGTCCCCGGAGAAGCCGAAGCCCGAGGAGCCCAAGCACCCGGAGAAGCCGAAGCCGGAGAAGCCGAAGCCGGAGAAGCCCAAGCACCCGGAGGAGCCCAAGCAGCCGGAGAAGGGGGACGAGCCCCGTGCCGAGGCCCCCGGGAAGCCCGCTCCCCAGGTCATGGGCGGTGAGCTGGCCCAGACCGGCAGCAGCGGGCTGGGCGCGGTCGTCCCGGTCGGCGCCGGGGTCCTGCTCGGCGGCGCCCTGCTCTACCGGCGCGCCCGCGCCATGCGGGGCTGACCGGCGCCGGGGGCCACGCCAGGGACCACGGCCAAAAGCACGACGAGGAGCGGGCTCCGCCCCTTACCGGGGTCGGGGCCCGCTCCTTCCGCCTTCCGCGTCACCAGGTGGCGCGCAACTGGCGGATGATCCGCCGCCGCAGCCGCACCTGGCGGCTGCCGTCGGAGTTGAGCCTGAGGCGGTCCAGTTCCCAGTGTCCGTACTCGGCGTGTTCGGTCAGCAGACGTGTGGCGGCCCTGCGGGAGACCCCGCGCGGGACGTACACATCACGAAATTCGTATTCCGGCATCAAATCTATTGTGCGTGCGGGGCCCCGGTACGGATAGCGTCTGCACTATGTCTGATGCTGCGCAGCCCGGTGCTGCCGAGGTACGAGCCGCCGCCGAAGCGTTGAAGACCGCGCTGGACCGTCACCTCGAAGCCGTCGAACGACGGTCTGCCGAGGGGGGCTCGGGCGCCGGGGCCGCCCGGGCCGAGGCCGCCGTCCACGCCGCCTTCGACGAACTCGCCGCGGCGGGCGAGGCGTACGACGAGCTGTTGTACGACGTCTACGACGAGGTCACACCCTTCGAGATCCCGGGCGGCGACAGCATGCCCGCCTACGCAGGGCCGGAGGAGCCCAGCACCATCGGCGTCCTCATCCGCCGCGACTACACAGTCGTGGAGCCGCAGCGGCTGATGGCCCAGGCGCAGCGCGTCACCGCGCTCGACCCGGACTCGGCGGACGCGGACGAGGAGGCGCTGGAGGGCCCCTTCGCCGGGAGCGGGGTGCACGCCGCCCTCAGCGTGCTGTTCGGCGAGTACGAACCCGACGAGATCGCCACCCGGCACGAGGAGTTCGGCCTGGAGGAGGGCGACTCCACGCTCTGGGTGATCGCGGGCGACGAGCCCGCCGAGCCGGGGGAGTGGCTGGGCTCGCCCTTCGACGGGGCCGACCCCGAGCAGGTCGTCTGCCGCTTCGACGTCAGCACCGTCTTCGACGAGGAGGAGGACCTCTACGGCGAGGACGGGGACCGCGGGCCGGTGCTCCGGGCCGCGGACTGACCCGGGCCCGCCCCTGCCACCGGGATGCCGGCCCGTGGCCCGGCGGCCTCCGGTGGCAGGGACGCGCCGCCGGAGGTCAGTCCGCGGTCTCCGGCGACGGGGCCGCCTGCGCCGCCTGCGCGCGCAGCAGTGTGCGCAGACGTGTCGTGCGCTCCGGGGCCGGGATCCGCTCCACCGCCCGCGGCAGCGCCTGATCCACACCGTGCACCACGGACAGATGCCGCTCGCCGCGGCCGAACGCCGTGTACACCCAGGCGCGGCTGAGCGCCGGGACCGCGTCGCCCGGAAGCACCACCACGGCAGCCGACCAGCGCGTCCCGACGGCCTGGTGGGCGGTGATCGCCCAGCCGTGCCGCACCGTCCGCGCCACCCGCTCGCGCGGGACGGTGACGGCGCGGCCGGAGCAGTCCAGCCGCAGCCCCTCCTCGTCCCCCGACACCACCGTGCCCAGCGCGGTGTGTCCGGGGGCGGGGGAGTGGGCCACCCGGTCGCCCGGGTCGAAGCCGCCGAACCGGCCGGGGCCGGGGTTGAGCCGCTCCTTGAGCGCGGCGTTGAGCACCCGGGTGCCCGCGGCGCCGCCGTGGCCGGGCGTGATCACCTGCGTCAGTTCGGCGGGCACCCCCAGCGCACGCGGCACCGAGTCGGCGACGAGCTGCACGGTGCGGTGCACCGCCTCCCCGGCGTCGCGCACCGGGACGATCACCACCTCCCGGCCGGGCGCCTCCACCTGGTTCAGCTCGCCGATCCCGATGCCCGAGACCAGTTCGCCGACCGGCCCGGGATCCGGGGTGCGGGAGACCACCTGTGGGCAGACGCGCGCCGCCAGCAGATCGGCCAGCACCTGACCGGCACCCGCCGAGCCGAGCAGGTGCGGATCGCCGCTGAGGACCAGCCGCGCACCGTCCGGCACCGCCTCGACCAGCATCGCCGCGCGTTCGGCGTCGAGCTGGGGGGCGTCGAGCACGGCGAGCAGATCCAGCGCGTACGCGCCCTCCTCGTCGCGTCCGGGGCCCTCCCGGCCGGCCAGCAGTCCGTCGACGGTGACGGCCGCCGGGCCCATACCGCCGTCCGGGCCGTCCCCGTCCTGACCGTCGCTCCGGCCGCCCCCGCCACCGCCTTCGGTGTCCAGCAGCTCTGCCAGCCGCCGCCTGCCGTCCTCGCTGTGCGCGGCGGCGTACGCCCGCAGCCCCAGCGCCCGGGCCGCGGCCACCAGCGCCGCCGGCTCGGCACGGGCGGCCTCGCCGCCGGTGTGCGCCACCAGACCGCCGCGGGCGGCGGCGCGCACCAGCTCGGCCGCGGACGGGCCGGGCGCCCTGCCCGCGGCCTCCTCCCAGCGGGCCGCCTCCTCCTCGCCGGGCGGGACGAAGGTGCTGCTCAGCCGGGCCAGGCCCTCGGCCAGGCTCTCCTCGGCCAGCGCGTGGCGCTCCAGGCCGACGAGCAGCCGTACGGGCCGCCCGCCCTCCTCTTCCTCCTCGCCCGCCGCGGTGCTCCCGGTTCCGGCTGCCCCGGCTTCCCCGGCCCCGGCTGCGGGGTCCTCCTCGCCGGCGTCCTCGAAGGCCAGCACCGCGCCCGCGTCGATCGCCTCGCCCACCGCCGTCTCCGCGTCCGGTACGCCGTACCGGGCCAGGCCCTCGGCCAGGGCCTGGGGGCCGAGCACCGTGTGCCCGGACAGCGCCGCCCGCTCCAGCAGCCACACCGCCAGGGCCCGGCAGCGCCGCTCGTCGCCCGGACCGCCGTCCGGCCCCAGCAGCGCCCGCGCGAAGCCGTCCGCCTGCTTTGGCGCCACGCCCGGAACGGCCAGCAGCTCCCACGGATCGGCGCGCAGCACCTCCTCGGCACCCTCACCGAAGGTCTCCACCACGGCCGTGCCCAGCGCCGCGGGCGCGCCGCCCTCGGCCAGCAGCGCGGTGACGCCCTCGGGCACGGCCACCGGGCCGCCGCCCGGTACGGCCTGCGGACCGCCGGGGCCGCCCCCGGGACGGGCGGCCGGGGCGGCGCGCCGGGGCCGGGGCGCGGGTTTCGGCTCGGCGAAGAACTCGGCGGCCGAGCGCT
Source organism: Streptomyces mangrovi (assembly GCF_900114215.1). Lineage (GTDB taxonomy): Bacteria > Actinomycetota > Actinomycetes > Streptomycetales > Streptomycetaceae > Streptomyces > Streptomyces barkulensis. The sequence goes on from NZ_FOSG01000019.1 coordinate 103,353, forward strand.
CGCCGCTCTCCACGGCGCGTACGGCGGCCATGAGCTCGGCGGCCTTGTCCGGGGCGCCCGGGGCGGCGGGCTGGCGGGCCTGATCGGCGTTGTCGGCGCCGGACGCGGTCAAAGCGTGCTCCAGTCGTGATCGGGATAGCGGTGCACGGGGGCCGACACATCGTCCAGCGCCCGGCAGATCTCGTCGGGAAGCGTAAGGCCCTCCACTGACAGAGCCTCGCCGAGCTGCTGCGGCGTACGCGGGCCGATGACCGGTGCGGCCACCCCGGGCCGGTCGCGCACCCAGGCCAGTGCCACCTGGAGCGGGGTGACGGCCAGTCCGTCGGCGGCCGTGGCGACCGCGTCGACGATCCGCGCCGCGGCGTCGTCCAGGTAGGGCTCCACGAAGGGCGCCAGATGCTCCGACGCCCCGCGCGAGCCCGGCGGGGTGGAGTGCCGGTACTTGCCCGTGAGCACGCCCCGGCCCAGCGGCGAGGACGCCAGCAGCCCCACCTCCAGGTCCAGCGCGGCCGGCAGCACCTCCCGCTCCACACCGCGCTGGAGCAGGGAGTACTCCATCTGGACGCCGGCCAGCCGGGCGCGCGCCCCCGGGGCGGCGAGCTGCCAGGCGGCGGCCTTGGCCAGCTGCCAGCCGCAGAAGCCCGCCACCCCCGCGTAGCGGGCGCGGCCGCTGGCCACCGCGGTGTCGAGGGCCTGGAGGGTCTCCTCCAGGGGAGTGAAGGGGTCGTAGGCGTGGACCTGCCACAGATCGACGTAGTCGGTGCCCAGCCGCTCCAGGGAGGCGTCCAGCGCGGCCAGCAGATGACCGCGCGAGCAGTCGAAGTGACGCTCGGGGTCGGGTACGCCGCCCGCCTTGGTGGCGATCACCAGATCCCGGCGGGGCACCAGATCCTGCACCAGCCGGCCCAGGAGGTACTCGGCACCGCCGTCGGCGTACACGTCGGCGGTGTCCACCAGCGTCCCGCCGGCCTCCCAGAAGGACTTCAGCAGGTCGGCCGCCTCCCGCTCCCCGGTGTCCCTCGCCCAGGTGAGAGTACCGAGCCCGATCCGGGATACGCGGAGGCCGGTGCGGCCCACGTGCCTGTGCTTCATGGGCGTTGAGAGTACTTGCGGCCGCGCGCTAGAGTCCCGGCGACGGGCACGTTACCGATCGGTAAGGGGACGCGGATGAGGCTCGGGATCAACCTCGGCTACTGGGGCGCCGGGATGGACGCCGACAATCTCGCGGTCGCCCGGGAGGCCGACCGGCTGGGCTACTCCGTGTGCTGGGCCGCCGAGGCCTACGGATCGGACGCCCCCACCGTCCTGGCCTGGGTGGCGGCCCAGACCGAGCGGATCGACATCGGCTCGGCCATCTTCCAGATCCCCGCCCGCGCCCCCGCCATGACGGCCATGACCGCCGCCACCCTCGACACCCTCTCGAAGGGACGCTTCCGCCTGGGCCTGGGCGTCTCCGGACCGCAGGTGTCCGAGGGCTGGTACGGGGTGCGGTTCGACAAGCCGCTCGCCCGCACCCGCGAGTACGTGGAGATCGTCCGCAAGGCGATGTCCCGCGAGCGGCTGACCCACTCCGGCGAGCACTGGACGCTGCCGCTGCCCGACGGCCCCGGCAAGCCGCTGAAGCTGACCGTCCACCCGGTCCGTGAGCGGATCCCGCTGTACATCGCCGCCATCGGCCCGAAGAACCTGGAGCAGACCGGTGAGATCGCCGACGGCGCCCTGCTGATCTTCTTCGCCCCCGAGCACGCCGAGGAGACCACGCTCGGCGCGCTGCGGGCCGGACGCGAGAAGGCGGGCCTGACCATGGAGGGCTTCGACGTGGCGCCCACCGTGCCGCTGGCCCTCGGCGACGACGTCGACGCCCTGGCCGACACCTTCCGCCCGTACACCGCCCTGTACGTCGGAGGCATGGGCAGCCGCAAGCAGAACTTCTACAACCGGCTCGCCCGACGGATGGGGTACGAGAAGGAGGCCGCCGAGATCCAGGACAGGTACCTGTCCGGGGACAAGGAGGGCGCCGCGGCCGCCGTGCCCCGGCAGCTCATCGACTCCACCACGCTGCTCGGCCCCGTCGAGCGGATCGCCGACCGGATGCGGGCCTACGCCGAGGCCGGGGTGACCACCCTGTCGCTGGCGCCGGCCGGCTTCACCCTGGAGGAGCGGATCGCCGCGCTGCGGGCCGGCGTGGAGGCCCTGGAGCGGTCCGGGGCCGCCTCCTGAGGAGCCGCCGCATCCGGCCCTCCGCCTCCGGTGTCCCGCCCCCGCCGTGAACGCCGCGCGGGGCGCGGCCGGACCGGGCCGTCCGGCCGCACCCCGCGCCGGGACGTGCCCACGGCCGCGGTGGGGGCTCGGGGGTCCTCCCCGCCACGGCCGTCTCCCGGCACAACGGCGCGGAGCCGCCGGGGTCACGCCCGGCACGGCGGACACGTCCGTTCGGCCCAGGGGCGCAGGTGAGCTGTTGCCGCCGCCCGCCCGCGCCGGTTGACTCGGATTTCTGCGGATACGTCCACGGAAGGTGTCGGGCCATGCTGCGCAGAAGGGATTTGGTGCGGGAGGTCCTCGACGACGACGCGTCCTTCCGGCTGCTGTGCTCGCTGGCCGCCGCGGCCCAGGCGCGCAACGGCCGGGAGAACCGCCGGATCGCCGCCCTCGTCCCCCAGGGCCGGCGCGGCCTCGCCCCCGCGATGGCCCGGTACGGCGAGCTCCAGGAGCGGCACGCCCGGCTGCTGACCGGGCTGCTCGCCGACTGCGGTCCGGAACCGGCCGAGGTGCCCCCCGAGGCGGACCACGCCGCCCTCCTGGAGCGGCGGGGGAGCTGCCCGGCGCACGCCCGGATGCGGTGCGGGCAGCCGCTGAGCGAGCGGGACGTCCTCGCCCACCTCGCCCACGGGCACGCCGCCTCGGCCCGCGCCGCCGGCTGGCTCGCCCGTCTGGCCGGGTACGCCTTCGCCCGTCCCGGGGCCGGCGAGGCGGTCCGGGAGGTCTGCCGCGCCGAACGGGAGTACCTGGCCTGGTGCCGCGAGGGGATGCTGGGCTTCGCCCGCGCCGGCCATGTCGCCGCCGTCGAACTGGTGCTCAGGGAGAACGCGCTGGCGGAGGCCCGTGCCCACCGCGACGCCGCCCTCGCCGTACTGGCCCGCACCGGCCATCTGCTGGGCTGGAGCATGGCCAGGTCGGTGGTGCTGGAGGGGGGTGTCCAGGCCCGGTACGCCTACGAGCGGCTGGTCGGCCGGCACCGTGCCGTGCGTCTGGATCCGCTGCCCGTACTGCCCGTACTGCCCGTACTGCCCGTACTGCCCGCACTGCCCGCACTGCCCGCACTGCCCGAACCCGGGCGCGGGCCCGACCCCGAGGCGGAGCCCGACTCCGAGGCGGAGCCCGGGAACGGGGCGGGGGCCTGGCCCGGGGACGCGGCTACAGCCAGCCCCGGCGCTTGAAGAACCGGTACAGGCCGGTGCTCACGGCGACCATCAGCACCACCACCCCCGGATACCCCAGCGGGTGGGTCAGCTCGGGCATGTGGTCGAAGTTCATGCCGTACACCCCGGCGATCATGGTGGGTACCGCCGCCATGGCCGCCCACGCCGAGATCTTGCGCATGTCGTCGTTCTGCCGGACGCCCACCTGCGCCAGATAGGCCGACAGGATGTCCGACAGCAGCCGGTCCAACGCCTCCACCTGCTCGTTCGCCCTGGTCAGATGGTCGCTGACGTCGCGGAAGAACGGACGCGAGTCGTCGTGCACGAACGGTACGCCGATGCCCGCCAACCGCTCCATCGGCTCCACCAGCGGCCCGGTGGCCCGGCGGAACTCCAGCACCTGGCGCTTGAAGGCGTAGATGCGGCTCGCCACGGTGCCGCGCGCCGTTCCGCCGGGGGTGAAGACCTCCTCCTCCAGCTCCTCCAGATCGATCTGCAGCTCGGCGGCCACCTCCATGTAGTGGTCGACCACCGCGTCGCTCACCGCGTACAGCACGGCCGTCGGACCGTGCTGCAGCACCCGCGGGTTGCGTTCCAGCCGTTCGCGCACCGAGCCCAGCGGGTTGGTCGTGCCGTGCCGCACCGACACCACGAAGGAGTCGCCGAGGAACAGCATCAGCTCCCCGGTGTGCACCGTGTCGGCCGCCTCGTCGTAGTCCACCGGCTTGAGCACCAGGAACAGCGAGTCCTCGTAGACCTCCAGCTTGGGCCGCTGGTGGGCCGACAGGGCGTCCTCCACCGCCAGCGGGTGCAGCCCGAACTCCCGGGAGACCTGACCGAACTCCTCCTCGGTGGGCTCGTGCAGTCCGATCCACACGAAGGCCTCGCGGTCCGCGCGGGCCGCCCGGAAGGCCTCGGCGAGGCCGGATGGGTCCTCGGCGCGGCGCCCGTCCCGGTAGATCGCACAGTCCACAATCACACCCACGATTCTCCCCCGCCGGCCCGGCGGCGTGTGCGGCGGCCACCCGCCCGGCCTCCGCCCCCCGCCCCTACTCGGCCCCGCCGCCCTCGCCTACGCTGGCTGCCATGCCCACGCTGCTCCTCGTCCGGCACGGCCGGTCCACCGCCAACACCTCCGGACTGCTGGCCGGACGAACCCCCGGGGTCGAGCTGGACGAGCTCGGTGCCGCCCAGGCCGCCGCCCTCCCCGCGCGCCTGGCCGCGCTCCCGCTGGCCGCCGCCGTCCACAGCCCGCTGGAGCGCTGCCGCCAGACCCTGGCGCCGCTGGCCGCCGCCAGGCCGGACCTGCCGCTGCACACCGAGGAGCGCGTCGGCGAGTGCGACTACGGCGACTGGACCGGCCGCAAGCTCGCCGAGCTGAACGAGGAGCCGCTGATGGCCACCGTCCAGCAGCACCCCTCGGCCGCGGCCTTCCCCGGCGGCGAGACGATGCGCGGTATGCAGGCCCGGGCGGTGGAGGCCGTACGGGAGTGGAACGAGCGGATCGAGCGGGAGCACGGACCGGACGCCACCTATCTGGTGTGCTCGCACGGCGACATCATCAAGTCGCTGGTCGCCGACGCCCTCGGCATGCACCTGGACCTCTTCCAGCGCGTCCACGTCGAGCCCTGTTCGGTCACCGCCATCCGCTACACCCCGCTGCGCCCCTTCCTGCTGAGGCTGGGCGACACCGGTGACCTCGCCTCGCTCGCTCCGCGCGAGGCGGACGCCGCGCACGGCACGCCTCGGGCCGGCGGTGACGGGGACGCGGTCGTCGGGGGCGGCGCCTGACAGCACGACCCGGAGACCACCCGGAAGCCGCCCGCACCATACGGGCGTCCGTCCGGCACGGCATCCGGCGCGGCACCCGGCACGGCACCCGGCGCGGCGGTGGACACGGTGGCGGGTGCGGTGGTCGGCACGGTGATCGCCGGGCGCAGTAGGGTGCCAGTGTCCCAGCAGTCGACCGATGGAGCAGGAACGTGTCCCGTCAGGTGTTCCTCTACGACCCCCCGGAACGCTTCGTGGCCGGCACGGTCGGGCTGCCTGGCCGCCGGACGTTCTTCCTCCAGGCGTCCGCAGCCGGCCGCACCACCAGCGTCGCCCTGGAGAAGGCGCAGGTCGAGGCGCTCGCCGAGCGCATAGACGAACTGCTGGACGAGGTCGTGCGGCGCACCGGCGGCAGTGCCCCGGTCCCGGCCGTCGCGCCCGCCGAGACGGCCGACAACGCTCCCCTGAGGGCTCCGGTGGAGGAGGAGTTCCGGGTCGGCACCATGGCGCTGGCCTGGGACGGCGAGGACGAGTGCGTGATCGTGGAGGCGCAGGCCCTCGTCGAGATCGAGGCCGACTCCGACGAGGATCTGGCCGAGGCCGAGGAGCGGCTGCTGAGGGACGACGAGAACGGCCCGCCGGTGCTGCGCGTGAGGATCAGCGGCACCATGGCCCGGGCCTTCGCCAAGCGCGCCATGGAGGTCGTCAAGGCCGGCCGGCCGCCGTGCCCGCTGTGCAGTCTGCCGCTCGACCCGGAGGGACACGTATGCCCGCGCCAGAACGGATACCGCCGCGGCCTGTGAGGCCGGAGGCGGACCACGGCGGCTCACCGCCGGCCGAACTGCTGGCCGGCGGTGAGCTGACGGTGCGCGGACGCCTCGGCGGCGCCTCCAACACGGTGCTGTACTGCACGGTCGCCGAGGCGGGCGCGGAAGGCGGGGACGGCGGGCGGGAGGTGCCCTGCGTGTACAAGCCGGTACGCGGGGAGCGCCCGCTGTGGGACTTCCCCGACGGCTGTCTCGCCCGGCGCGAGGTGGCCGCCTACGAGGTCTCCGAGGCCCTGGGCTGGCATCTGGTGCCGCCGACCGTGCTGCGCGACGGCCCGTACGGCGAGGGCATGTGCCAGCTGTGGATCGGGCCCCGGCCGGACGGTACGCAGGAGCCGGGAGAGGACGGCGGGCCCGCCGCGGCGGAACTGCTCGCGCTGGTCGAGGAGGGGGAGCCGGGACCGGGCTGGAAGTCCGTCGTCCCGGTCGGCGTGGGCGGGGACCGCACCGCGCTGCTGGTGCACGCCGACGATCCCCGCCTGCGCCGGCTGGCCGTGCTCGACGCGGTGATCAACAACGCCGACCGCAAGGGCGGGCATCTGCTGACCGCCCCGGACGGAAAGCTGTACGGCATCGACCACGGTGTGACCTTTCACACCGACGACAAGCTGCGCACCCTGCTGTGGGGCTGGGCGGGCGAGCCGCTGCCCGAGGAGGCGCTGGAAGCGCTGCGCGGCCTGTCCGCCGCGCTGGCCGACGGCGGGCCGCTCGCCACCCGGCTGGCCGGACTGATCACCTCCGCCGAGCTGGACGCCCTGCGCAAGCGGACCGACACCCTGATCGCCGCCGGCCGCCACCCGCTGCCCGGCGGTGACTGGCCCGCGATCCCCTGGCCACCCGTCTGAGCCGTCGGACCCGTCCGCCCTGCCGGCCCTGCCCGCCCCGTCCGGGCGGAGGGACGGACCCGTCCGGCGGCGGTCCGTCAAGCGGGCCACATCGGCCGCGGCGCCCCGGTTCAGGCCATTGCGCGCATCCCGTTCGTGGACGGCACAGCGTGCCGGTTACGCTCATGACCATGCATGCCTGGCCCGCTTCCGAGGTGCCCGCCCTGCCAGGTCAGGGCCGAGACCTCAGCCTCCACGACACCGCGACCGGCGGAAGGGTGACCCTCGCCCCCGGTCCCGTCGCCCGCCTCTACGTCTGCGGCATCACGCCGTACGACGCGACCCACATCGGGCACGCGGCGACCTACAACGCGTTCGACCTCGTGCAGCGCGTGTGGCTCGACACCAAGCGGCAGGTCCACTACGTGCAGAACGTCACCGACGTCGACGACCCGCTGCTGGAGCGGGCCGCCGCCACCGGCGAGGACTGGACGGCGCTGGCCGAGCGCGAGACGGCCCTCTTCCGCGAGGACATGACCGCCCTGCGGATGCTCCCGCCCAGGCACTACATCGGGGCCGTGGAGGCCATACCCGGGATCGTCCCCGTCATCGAGCGGCTGCGGGAGACCGGCGCCGCCTACGACCTCGACGGCGACGTCTACTTCTCCGTCGCCTCCGACCCCCACTTCGGCGAGGTCTCCGGTCTGGACGCCGAGGCGATGCGGCACCTGTCGGCCGAGCGCGGCGGCGACCCGGACCGCCCCGGCAAGAAGAACCCGCTCGACCCGCTGCTGTGGATGGCCGCCCGAGAGGGCGAGCCCTCCTGGGACGGCGGCTCGCTCGGCCCCGGCCGCCCCGGCTGGCACGTCGAGTGCGTCGCCATCGCCCTGGACCACCTGGGCATGGGCTTCGACGTCCAGGGCGGCGGCTCCGACCTGGCCTTCCCCCACCACGAGATGGGCGCCTCGCACGCGCAGGCGCTCACCGGTCAGTACCCCTTCGCCCGCGCCTACGTCCACGCCGGGATGGTCGCCCTCCACGGCGAGAAGATGTCCAAGTCCAAGGGGAACCTGGTCTTCGTCAGCGCGCTGCGCCGCGACGGCACCGACCCGGCCGCCGTCCGCCTGGCCCTGCTGGCCCACCACTACCGCGCCGACTGGGAGTGGACCGACGCCGTTCTCGACGAGGCGGTGGCCCGGCTCGGGCGCTGGCGGGCCGCCGTCTCCCGCCCCGACGGCCCGCCGGCCGACGCGCTGGTGGAGGAGATCCGCGCCGCCCTCGCCGACGACCTCGACGCCCCCGCCGCGCTGGCCGCGGTCGACCGCTGGGCCGAGTGCCAGAACGCGGACGGCGGTACGGACACCGGCGCGCCCGGCCTGGTGTCGCGGGCCGTGGACGCCCTGCTGGGCGTCGCGCTCTGAGCGTCTGAGCACGCGACGGAAGACGCCCGGGGCGCCCGCCGAACGGCGGGCGCCCCGGGCGTCTCGCATCGTCCCGCTGTGCGCTCAGTCGTCCTTCTCCGGGCCCTGAGGGCCGCCGTCCGTATCGTCCGTGCCGTCCGTGCCGTCCCCGCCTTCCGTGCCCTGAGGGTCGCCGCCCCCGCCTCCGGGGCCCCGCGCACCGCGCTCCGGCCCGTCCTCCGGCGGCCTCGCCGGACGCGTACGCCCCCCGGCCGAGGTGTCGCGCAGGTACGAGCCGCCCTCGGCGGCCGTACCGCCCCCGGCATGGCCGCCGGGCTGGCCGTCCCGCCGCCGCAGATAGCGCTCGAACTCCTTGGCGATCGCCTCGCCCGACGCCTCCGGCAGCTCCGCGGTGTCCCGGGCCTCCTCCAGCGACTGCACGTACTCGGCCACCTCGTTGTCCTCGGCGGCGAGCTGGTCCACGCCCAGCTGCCAGGCCCGGGCGTCATCCGGCAGCTCGCCCAGCGGGATCCGCACGTCCAGCAGGTCCTCCAGGCGGTTGAGCAGTGCGAGGGTCGCCTTCGGGTTGGGCGGTTGCGAGACGTAGTGCGGCACCGCGGCCCACAGGCTCACCGCCGGCACGCCCGCGTGGCCGCACGCCTCCTGGAGGATGCCGACGATGCCGGTGGGACCCTCGTAACGGGACTCCTCCAGATCCATCGTGCGGGCCAGGTCCGGGTCGGAGGTGACACCCGTGACCGGGACCGGCCGGGTGTGCGGGGTGTCCCCGAGCAGCGCGCCGAGCACGACGACCATCTCCACGCCCAGTTCGTGGGCGAACCCCAGGATCTCGTTGCAGAAGGACCTCCAGCGCATGCTCGGCTCGATACCGCGCACCAGCACCAGATCGCGGGCGCGGCCCCGGCCGTCGGCGTCGCCGATCCGCACCACCGACAGGCGGGTCGTCGGCCAGGTGATCCTGCGCACACCGCCCTCCAGCCACACCTGGGGACGGTTGACCTGGAAGTCGTAGTAGTCCTCGGCGTCCAGCGCCGCGAACACCTCGCCCTTCCACTCCCGCTCCAGATGCGCGACCGCGGCGGAGGCGGCGTCACCGGCGTCGTTCCAGCCTTCGAACGCGGCCACCATGACCGGGTCGACCAGCTCGGGAACCCCCTCGAGCTCGATCACCCAGTGCCTCCTTCCGGCCGACCGGAGCACGCGCTCCGTACCGGCTGACGTTCCATTACCGTGCGGGCCCAGCCTACGGCGTGACCGTGCCCGCGCCGCAGCCATCACACTCCTTCCCGGGCCGTGCGGCGGTGATCCGTCCGGATACCGCCGCACCCGCGGCGGCTGAGTACGCGGCCTGCCGGAAGAGGGCCCGCCGCTGCCGGGGGCTCGTGGGCGGCCCGCCGCCCGCCACGGCGCGCGGGCCCGCCACGGCGCGCGGGAAGCCGCCGTACGGGCCCGCGGAGCGCCGGGGCGCGGGAGTCAGGGCCGCCGTCCGTCCAGCACCTTCGCGACCTCGGCGCGGACCTCCTCGGTGTCCAGGCCGCGGACGGTCAGCGTGGTACGGCGGCGCAGCACGTCGTCCGCCGTCGCGGCCCACTCGCGGTCGCGGGCGTAGACGACCTGCGCCCAGATCTCCGGGGCGTCCGGGTGGACGCGCTCGCCCAGCGCCGGGTCCTCGTGCACCAGACGGGCGATGTCGAACGCCAGCGCCCCGTAGTGGGTCGCCAGGTGCCTGGCGGTCAGCGGGTCGAGCCGGGTTCCCGGCTCGCGGTCCACCAGCAGCCGGTGGGCGACCGCGTCCGGATTGGCCACCCCCGGCAGCGGCACCCGCCGCACCAGCTCGGAGACCGGTACGGCGTCCTCGGCGAAGCCGGTCCGCGCGGTGCCCGGCAGTGTCGCCAGCTTCCTCAGGACGGTGCGGCCGATGTGCCGGTAGGTGGTCCACTTGCCGCCCGCGACCGAGAGCATCCCGCCGCGGCCCTCGGTGAGAACCGTCTCCCGCTTGGCCGACTCCACACCGCCCGGGCCGCCGGGCAGCACCCGCAGGCCCGCGAAGGCGTAGGTCACCAGGTCCGGCGAGAGCTGCTCGTCGCGCACGGAGAAGGCGGCCTCGTCCAGGATCTGCCGGACATCGGCGTCGGTGGCCGACACCTCGGCCGGGTCGCCCTCGTAGACCTCGTCGGTGGTGCCCAGCAGCAGGTGGTCCTCCCAGGGGAGGGCGAAGGTGATGCGGTACCTGTCGACGGGCGTGGCCATCGCCGCCCGCCACGGCGCCGTCCGCCTCAGCACCAGGTGCGCGCCCTTGGACAGCCGGACGCTGGGCGCCGCGCCCGCGTACTCCATCCGCCGCAGACGGTCCACCCACGGTCCGGTGGCGTTGAGCACCAGCCGGGCGTCCACCTTGAACTCCGTGCCGTCCAGCCGGTCCTTCAGCTCCGCGCCGGTGACCCGGCCGTGGGTGAAGCGCAGACCGGTGACCTCGGCGTGGTTGAGGACGACCGAGCCGGAGTCCACGGCGGCGCGGACGGTCATCACCGCGACCCGGGAGTCGTTCATCTGGTGGTCGCCGTAGACCGCGACCGCCTTGAGGCCCTCGGTGCGCAGGGCCGGGTTGTCGGCGGCGGCCTTCGCCGGGGAGATCAGCCGGCCCACCCCGTCGCCGAAGGCGGACAGGGCGGAGTAGGCGAAGACGCCCGCGCCGAGCTTGGCCGCGCCGTGCGGGCCGCCCCGGTAGACCGGCAGGTGGAAGGTGAGCGGGTTGACCAGGTGCGGAGCCACGTCCCTGGCCAGCACCCGCCGCTCGTGGTGGTTCTCGGCGACCAGCCTCACCGCGCCGGTCTGCAGGTAGCGCAGCCCGCCGTGGACCAGTTTGGAGGAGGCGGAGGAGGTGGCGCCGGCGAAGTCGCCGGCGTCCACCATCGCCACCCGCAGCCCCGACTGCGCCGCGTGCCAGGCGACCGAGGTGCCCAGGATGCCGCCGCCGACGACCAGCAGGTCGAAGACCGCGCCCTCCAGCACCTCCCGTGTCTCGGCACGGCCCGGGTCCGGGCCGGCGGCCGGGCGCGCCCCGAGGGTGGGGACGCTTTTGAGGGTGTTCATGTGGATCAGTTCTCCTCTTCGAGCCAGCCCATGGTCCGCTCCACGGCCTTGAGCCAGTTCTTGTACTCGCGTTCGCGCACGTCGGCCTCCATCCGGGGCGTCCACTCCGCGGCCCGCCGCCAGTTGGCGCGCAGGGCGTCGGTGTCCGGCCAGAAGCCGACGGCCAGGCCGGCCGCGTAGGCGGCGCCCAGGCAGGTGGTCTCGGCGACCATCGGCCGGACGACCGGAGCGTCCAGGACATCGGAGATGCACTGCATCAGCAGGTTGTTGCTGGTCATGCCGCCGTCCACTCTCAGGGCGGTCAGCTCGACGCGGGAGTCCTTCTCCATCGCGTCGACGATCTCGCGGGTCTGCCAGGCCGTCGCCTCCAGCACCGCGCGGGCGATGTGCGCCTTGGTGACGTAGCGGGTCAGGCCTGCTATGACGCCCCGGGCGTCGGAGCGCCAGTAGGGGGCGAACAGCCCGGAGAAAGCGGGGACGAAGTAGGCGCCGCCGTTGTCCTCGACCGAGCTGGCCAGCGTCTCGATCTCGGCGGCGCTGTTGATCAGGCCCATCTGGTCGCGCATCCACTGAACCAACGAACCGGTGACCGCGATCGATCCCTCCAGCGCGTACACCGGGTCCTGGTCGCCGATGCGGTACCCGACGGTGGTCAGCAGGCCGTTGTAGGAGTTGACGGCCTCGGAACCGGTGTTGAGCAGCAGGAACGTACCGGTTCCGTACGTCGATTTGGCCTCGCCCGGCGAGAAGCAGGTCTGGCCGAACAGCGCGGCCTGCTGATCGCCCAGCGCGGAGGCCACCGGCACGCCCTCCAGCGCTCCGCGGGCCTCGCCGTAGACCTCGGCGGAGGAGCGGATCTCGGGCAGCACCGCCATGGGCACGCCCATGGACTCGCAGATGCGCGGGTCCCAGTCCAGGGTGCGCAGGTTCATCAGCAGGGTGCGGGAGGCGTTGGTGACGTCGGTGACGTGCACGCCGCCCTCCGTGCCGCCGGTGAGGTTCCAGATCACCCAGGAGTCCATCGTGCCGAAGAGGATCTCGCCGGCCTCGGCGCGCTCGCGCAGTCCTTCGACGTTGTCCAGCAGCCAGCGGATCTTCGGGCCCGCGAAGTAGGAGGCGAGCGGCAGGCCGGTCTCGCGGCGGAAGCGGTCCTGCCCGACGTTGCGGCCCAGCTCCCGGCAGAGCGCGTCGGTGCGGGTGTCCTGCCAGACGATGGCGTTGTGGACCGGCTCGCCGGTGGCCCTGTCCCACAGCAGCGTCGTCTCGCGCTGGTTGGTGATGCCCAGCGCCTGTACGTCCTCGCGCGTGATGCCCGCCCTGTCCAGGGCTTCGGCGATCACCTCCTGGACGTTGGCCCAGATCTCGTTGGCGTCGTGCTCGACCCGGCCGGGCTCGGGGAAGATCTGCTCGTGCTCCTTCTGGCCGACCGAGACGATGCGGCCGTCCCGGTCGAAGACGATGCAGCGGCTGGAGGTGGTGCCCTGGTCGATGGCGGCGATGAACTCGCGGCGGGTGTCGCTCATGTCGGGGTGCTCCATGGGTGGGCGGCAGGATGGCGTCGGGGGGTCGGGGAGGGGTGGGGGAGCGGGAGCCGGTCAGGCGAACGCGAGCCGGTAGAGGACGCCCGCGAACGCTCCGCCCAGCAGGGGGCCCGCCACCGGGACCCAGGCGTAGCCCCAGTCCGACCCGCCCTTGTTGGGCAGCGGGAGCAGGGCGTGCACGATGCGCGGCCCGAGGTCGCGGGCGGGGTTGATCGCGTACCCGGTCGGGCCGCCCAGCGAGAGGCCGATCCCGACGACGACCAGGGCGGTGACGAGGACACCGGTGCCGGACAGGGCCAGCCCCTCGGTGAGGCCCTGGGTGAGGATGGCCAGGACCAGTACGGCGGTGGCGATGGTCTCGGTGGCCATGTTCTGCACGGGGCTGCGGATCTCGGGGGCGGTGGAGAAGACACCGAGCACCGGGCCGGGGGCATCGGAGCGCCGCCGGTCGGCGGCGGCCGTCGCCTGGGCACCGGGGCCGCCGACGACCTCGCGGTCGGTCAGGTGCGCCAGGAACTGGCCGTAGTAGGAGACCCACACCAGGGCGGCGCCGGCCATGGCGCCGAGCAGCTGGCCTGCGAAGTAGAAGGGCACCTTGTCCCACTCCCCGCTCTGCACGGCGATGCCCACGGTGACCGCCGGGTTGAGGTGGGCGCCGGAGAGGCCCAGGGAGATGTAGGCGGCGGTGAGGACGGCGAATCCCCAGCCGAAGGTGATGGCGACCCAGCCGGCACCGGTGGCCTTGGACCGTCTGAGCGTGACGGCGGCGCAGACGCCGCTGCCCAGCAGGATCAGGACGGCGGTGCCGATGACCTCGCCCAGGAATATGTCGGAGCTGGACACCCGCGACTCCTTTGCTCTTGTCCGGAGGGAGTCAGATGGAAGAAGTGGGGGAGGCGGACCGACTTCCGTTCACTGTTCGACATTGTCGACCGCCGAACGGCAGTTTCGCTTCAGTCGAACATCTCGTCAAGGGCGCGGGCGGCGGATCGTGGTGGCGGACACGGGCCGAGCGGCCGAAACCGTGCTGAAGCGGCCGGACGAGGTCGGACGAGGCCGGACAAGGCGGGATGAGCGGGGGCGTCCGCGGGTTGCCCCCGGACACTGCCCAGGGGTGACTGTTCCGAACCGGGTGGAGGTCTGAATCGAACAAATAATGTGCCAAGCAGATGAACGAACTTTCGATGTCGACGGACCGGGGCGAACCGGACGGGTCGCCGAGAGCGGGGCGAGGTGAAGCGCGACGGGTCAGAAACGGCCCGCGCCCAGGTCGCGCGACACCGCCCGCGCGCAGTCCCGTACGGCCGCCACCAGCCGCGGCTGTATCTCCCCGTCCGCGCACACCCGCTCCACCGCGCCGGTGACGGCCACGGCACCCACCGGCATCCGGCGCCGGTCGTGCACCGGGGCGGCGATGGAGGCGACCCCCTCCCAGGTCTCCTCGACGTCGGCCGCCCAGCCGCGGGACCGGGTCAGCTCCAGAACCTCCTCGAACGACTCCGGATCGGTGATCGTGTGCGCGGTCAGCGCCTCGCGCCCGGAGTCCATCGCCTCGCTGCGGGCCACCGGGTCGTACGCCGCCAGCACCTTGCCCAGCGCGGTGCTGTGCAGTGGCTGCATCGCACCCACCTCCAGCACCTGCCGGCTGTCGTCGGGGCGGAAGACGTGGTGCACGATCAGCACGCCCCGCTGGTGAAGCACGCCCAGGTAGACGCTCTCTCCGCTGGAACGGGCCAGGTCGTCGGTCCACACCAGGGCGCGGGCCCGCAGTTCGTGGACGTCCAGGTAGCTGTTGCCCAGCCGCAGCAGCTCCGCGCCCAGCTGGTACCTGCCCGAGGCGGGGTCCTGCTCGACGAAACCCTCCTGCTGGAGGGTGCGCAGCAGGCCGTGGGCGGTGCCCTTGGCCAGGCCCAGGGTGGAGGCGATGTCGGACAGCCCGAGGCGCCGCTCACCCCCGGCGAGCAGTCGCAGCACTGCCGCCGCCCGCTCCAGCGACTGGATGGTCCGGGCCATCGGGCACCTCTCCTCTGTTGGCTTCTCTCGGTGGGCCGGAAGACGGCATTCGGCAATGTCGAACGCTATCGGATCATGCCGATGCCGCGGTAGCCGCCCGACGCCCGGCGTCCACGCTTCGGAACACCCGAGGCTCTCGCGGCGCCGACAGATACCCTGGCCGGGTGCGCTTCCCGATGGAAGACGCAAAGCCGACAGCCGTCGCATCTCTGGGAGCCCTTCCATGGCAGCTTCGCCGACCCCGCACGACCTCGACCCGACGCCGACCGCCGGACCCGCCTCCGCCGGTAGGTCGAAGACCCCCCGCGCCGATGCCCTGCGTGAGGCGTTGGCGTCGCGGGTGGTGGTGGCCGACGGGGCGATGGGCACGATGCTGCAGGCGGCCGATCCGTCGCTGGAGGACTTCCAGCAGCTGGAGGGCTGCAACGAGGTCCTCAACGTCACCCGCCCCGACATCGTGGCCTCGGTGCACGAGGCGTATCTCGCGGTGGGGGTGGACTGTGTGGAGACCAACACCTTCGGGGCCAACCACGCGGCGCTGGCGGAGTACGACATCGCCGACCGGGTGGAGGAGCTGTCCGAGGCCGGGGCCCGGGTGGCGCGCGAGGTGGCCGACACCTTCACGCGGGACACGGGGCGGCAGCGGTGGGTGCTGGGGGCGATGGGGCCGGGCACCAAGCTGCCCACCCTGGGCCACGTCGAGTACCGCACGCTGCGGGACGCCTATCAGCGCAATGCCGAGGGGCTGCTGGCGGGGGGTGCGGACGCGCTGCTGGTCGAGACCACCCAGGACCTGCTGCAGACCAAGGCCGCGGTGCTGGGCGCCCGGCGGGCGCTGGAGGCGGCCGGGCTGTCGGTGCCGGTGATCTGCTCGGTGACGGTGGAGACGACCGGCACGATGCTGCTGGGCAGTGAGATCGGGGCCGCGCTGACGGCGCTGGAGCCGCTGGGTGTCGACATGATCGGGCTGAACTGCGCCACCGGCCCGGCGGAGATGAGCGAGCATCTGCGGTATCTGGCCCGCCACTCCCGGATTCCGCTGTCCTGCATGCCGAACGCGGGGCTGCCGGAGCTGACCGCCGACGGTGCGCGTTATCCGCTCACGCCGGGCGAGTTGGCGGATGCGCAGGAGTCGTTCGTGGCCGAGTACGGGTTGTCGCTGGTGGGCGGGTGCTGCGGGACGACGCCGGAGCATCTGCGGCAGGTGGTC
>NZ_FOSG01000037.1 GCF_900114215.1 Streptomyces mangrovi
CGCAGCGACCCCGGATCGATCCCCGCCCGCTCCAGCGCCTCCCACGCCGTCTCCAGCAGCAACCGCTGCTGCGGATCGGTCGCCAGCGCCTCCCGCGGCGAGATCCCGAAGAACTCCGCGTCGAACCGGTCCGCATCATGCAAAAACCCGCCCCGCCGCGTATACGACGTCCCCACACTCTCCGGATCCGGGTCGTACAACCCCTCCAGATCCCACCCCCGGTTCTCCGGAAACCCCGAGACCGCGTCCCGACCCTCGGCCACCAGACGCCACAGATCCTCCGGACCCCGCACCCCACCCGGGAACCGACACCCGATCCCCACGATCGCCACCGGCTCGTCCACCGCCGCCACCGCCACCGGCGCCGAGGACAGCTCCTTCGCGGCCCCGTCCGATCCGCCCAGCAGCTCGTCGAGGAGCCGGCCGACCAGGGCCTCGGGGGTGGGGTGGTCGAACAGCAGGGAGGCGGGCAGGCGCAGGCCGGTGGCGGTCTCCAGGTGGTTGCGCAGTTCGACCGAGCGCAGCGAGGTGAAGCCCAGGTCCCTGAAGGGCGTGCCGGGGTCCGCCGGTTCCGTGCCGGGCCGCTGGAGGACGACCGCGACGGCGGCGTCCACCAGGTCCAGCAGGACGCGTTCCCGTTCGGCGCCGGGCAGGTCGGCCAGTCGCCGCCGCAGCGCCCCGGAGGCGCTGTCGCCGTCCGGCGCCGCGGTCCCGGACGCGACGCCCCTGAGCCCGCCGTTTCCGGCCGGTGCGCCGTCGCGGCGCCGGCCGGCCGGGGCGGGCCAGTAGCGCTTGCGCTGGAAGGCGTAGGTGGGCAGGTCGCACGGGCGGGTGCCGGGCGGGAAGACGGCGGACGGGTCCCAGGCGGCGCCCACCGTGTGCAGCCGTGCGAGGGCGGCCACGGCGGTCCGGGCCTCGGGGCGGTCCTGCTGGAGGGCGGAGACCGTGGCCGGACGGGGCCGGGCGCCTTCGAGGGTGGTGGTGACGGCCTGGGTGAGGACAGGGGTCGGGGACAGCTCCAGGAACGTGGTGACGCCCTCGTCGCTCAGGGCCCGGATGCCGTCGGCGAAGCGGACGGTGGCCCTGATGTGCCGCACCCAGTACTCGGGGGAGGTGAGCTCCTCGTCGGTGGCGATCCGCCCGGTCACGTTCGACACCACCGGGATGCGGGCCGGTGCGTACGACAGGCTCCGGGCGACCTCGCGGAAGGCGTCGAGGATGCCGTCCATGTGCGGGGAGTGGCCCGCGACGGTGACGGCCAGGCGCTTGGTCTTGCGGTCCCGGGCCTTCCACCGGGCGCACAGGTCGAGCACGGCGTCCTCGTCGCCGGAGACGACCGTGCCGTCGGGCGAGTTGACCGCCGCGACCGAGACGCGGTCCGCGTACCGGCCGAGGTCGGCGAGGACCTCCTCCTCGCTCGCCTGGACGGCGGCCATGGCGCCCCCGGCGGCGGACTGGATGAGCCGGGCCCGCTCGACGGCCAGCAGGCACACGTCGGGCAGGGACAGCACCCCCGCGACGTGGGCGGCGGTGAGTTCGCCCATGGAGTGGCCGGTGAGGTGGTCGGGGGTCACGCCCCAGCTCTCGTAGAGCCGGTACAGGGCGGTCTCGACGGCGAGGAGGGCGGGCAGCGCGTAGTCGGTGCGGTCGAGCAGGGTGGCCTCGGGGGAGCCGGGCTCGGCGAGGATCAGTTCCCGCACGGGCCGGTCGAGGTGCCGGTCGAGCTGCTCGCAGACGGCGTCGAAGGCCGCCGCGTACACCGGGTGGGCCGCGTACAGCTCGCGTCCCATGCCCGCGCGCTGGCTGCCGCCCCCGCCGAAGAGGACGGCGAGGCGTCCTTCGGCCGGGGTGCCGGAGACGGTGTGGGTCGACGGTGTGCCGTCGGCCAGGGCCCGCAGTCCGGCCAGGAGTTCGCCGCGGCCGGTGCCGACCACGGCGGCACGGTGCTCGAAGGCCGTGCGGGTGGTGGCGAGGGCGAGTCCCACCTCCGCGGGGCCGGTTCCGGGCCGGGAGTCGAGGTGGTCGGCCAGGCGGGCCGCCTGGGCCCGCAGGGCGGCTTCCGTACGGCCGGAGAGCACCCAGGGCAGAGGGGCGGCGGGGGTTTCCGGCACATGCGCCGCCTCCCGTTCCGCCTCCCGGTCCCGGTGCGGTGCCTCGGCGAGCACCACGTGGCAGTTGGTGCCGCCCACGCCCAGCGAGGTGACGCCGGCGAGCAGCGGGACGTCCTGCCGCGGCCAGGGGCCGAGTTCCCGCTGGACGCGCAGCCGCAGTTCGTCCAGGGGGACGGCGGGGCTGGGGGTGTGGTGGTGGAGGGTGGGCGGGAGTTCCCGGTGCCGGATGCCGAGGGCGACCTTGAGCAGGCCCACGACGCCCGCGGCGCCCTCCAGGTGGCCGATGTTCGTCTTGACCGAGCCCACCAGCAGCGGCGAGTCCGCCGGGCGGCCCCGGCCGGCGACGGTCCCCAGGGCCAGGGCCTCGACCGGGTCGCCCACGGGGGTGCCGGTGCCGTGCAGTTCGACGTACTGGAGGTCGGTGGGGTCGACTCCGGCGCGGCGGCAGGCCGCGCGGAGCACGGCGCTCTGCGTCTCGGCGCCGGGGGCGGTCAGACCGTCCGTGGCGCCGTCGTTGTTCACGGCGCTGCCCCGGATCACGCAGTACACGGGGTCGCCCGCGGCGAGGGCTGCGGAGAGCGGCTTGAGGACGGCCAGCGCGCCGCCCTCACCGCGCACGGTCCCGTCGGCCTCCGCGTCCAGGACGCGGACGCGGCCGCCGGGCGAGAGCGCGCCGACCCGGGCGAGGGCGAGGGCGCTCTCGGGTATGAGGTCGAGGTTGATCCCGCCGGCGACGGCCACGTCGCACTCCCCGGCGCGCAGGGCGGCGCAGGCGGTGTGCACGGCGACCAGGGAGGAGGACTGGGCGCTGTCGAGGGTCATGCTGGGGCCGCGCAGTCCGAGCGCGTACGACACCCGGTTGGCGATGATGCCGCGCTGGAGGCCGGTGAGGGTGTAGTGGTCGACGGCGCCGGGTCCGTACTCGTGCAGCAGGCGCGCGTAGTCGTCCCAGATGGCGCCGACGAAGATGCCGGTGCCGCTGCCGTCGAGGCTGCCGGGGAGGATCCGGGCGTCCTCCAGGGCCTCCCAGGCCAGTTCGAGCACCAGGCGCTGCTGCGGGTCCATGGCGAGGGCCTCGCCGGGCGAGATGCCGAAGAAGGCCGCGTCGAACTCGTCGACGCCGTCGACGAAGCCGCCCCGGCGGATGTCGGCCGCGCCGGGGGCGGGGGCGTCCCCGGTGTGCGGCTCCCCGGCCCCCCAGCGTCCGGGCGGCACCTCTGTGACCGCGTCGGTGCCGCCGCGCAGCAGCCGCCAGAACTCCTCGGGGCTGCTCGCTCCGGGCAGTCTGCACGACAGGCCGATCACGGCGATCGGCTCGTCCGTCTGCGCACCCGGCGTGCTGCGGTCGCTGCGGCTCTGCTCGGTCATAGGGTGCCCGTCCCTCGTGGTGTGTGTGCGTGGGAAGCCGTGGGCCCGGCACCGTCGCGGGGTGCCGGGCGTGTCGGGGGCCGGCGGTCGGGAGTGGCTCCCGCCGCGGAGGTCAGCGGTCGGCGAGTGCCTGGATGGCCTGCTTCCAGGCGACCTCGCCGCCGGCCGCCTCCATCACGAGCCAGGGGTTCCAGAAGTCGCGGAAGAGCGTGATCGCTCCGTTCTCGAAGCGCACCACGGACAGGTACGTCTGGCGGTACCGGCCGCCGGTGGCGACCAGGGTGCAGTCGGCGGTGTAGGCGGCGACGAGCAGGCCGTCGTCGGTCACCGCGTAGAACTCCGGCTCGGAGAATTCGGCCCGGAGCTGCTCGGCGAACATCCGCATCTGGGCGAGGAGTTCGTCCCTGCCGCGCATCGTGGTGGGGAAGCCGGGCGCCGGGTAGGGGAACTCGAGGACGCCGTCGTCGGCGAACAGGCCGACCCACTCCTCGACCTTCCCCTGCGACAGCAACTCCAGGCTGTGGGCGAACAGTCGCTTCAGCTCCTGTGGCTGGACTGCGGACATGTCGTCTCTCTTTCTGCGGGCTCCGCACGGGATGCGGGATGCCCCGCGGTTTCGGACGCGGTTTCGGACGCGGTTTCGGACGGGGGTTACGGGGGGGGTGGGGTCAGCGGGAGGGCCGGACGACGGAGCCGAAGACGCGGTCGACGGCCCGGTCGGGCAGCAGCCGGGCCAGCAGGCGCCCGCCGGTCGCGTCGGCGCCGACGCCGTAACGGGTCCTGGGACGCCTGGCGACGAGGGCGCGGAAGACGGTCCGGGCGACGTCGTCGGGGGTCTTGCGGCTGCCGCGGGCCTGCTGCTCGTTCGTCTCGACGAAGCGGAGGAAGGTGTCCCGGTACAGCTCCTGGAGCGGTGCGGCGGCGCCCTCGATCGTCCTGCCGGCCTCGGTGGACATCTTGTCCCAGATCGGGGTCATGATCGCACCGGGCTGGACGACGCAGACCGTGATCCCCTGAGGGGCGAGCTCGCGGCGCAGGGCGTCGCTGAGGGCCTCCTTGGCGAACTGGGCGGCGGCGTAGGCCCCGAGGTAGGGGATGGCGACGTTCCCCAGGCCCGAGGTCACGTTCACGATGCGCCCGCCGCCGGCGCGCAGCAGCGGCAGGAAGCCCCGGATGACGGCGAGCTGGCCGACGACGTTGGTGTCGAGCTGGCGGCGCAGCAGCTCGGTGCCGACGCACTCCAGGGGTGCGGTGACGGCGATGCCCGCGTTGTTGACCAGGCCCCACAGGCCGTCCTCACCGGTGTGCGCGCCGATCTCGCGCACGGCCTCGCCGACCGAGCCCTCGTCCGTCACGTCGAGCGTCACCGGGGTCAGCCGGCCGGTCGCCGCGCGGCGCAGCCGCTCGCCGTCCTCGGCGCGCCGGACCCCGGCGAAGACGTGGAAGCCCACGCGGGCCAGGTTCAGCGCGCAGGACTCCCCCAGCCCCGAGGAGGCTCCGGTAATGACGACGGCCCGCCCGTCGGGGGGCAGCAGACCCGACCTGTTCGACACGTGTTCCTCCGAGTTCTCTCAGGACTTGCTCGCCGCCAGGACCGCGTCGACGGATCCGGCGGCTATCCGCTCCGCCCGGTCCGCCGGCACGGCTCCCTCGACGTGGGTGAAGTTCCAGGCCATCCGCCCGTGGCTGGTGTTGACCGTCGCGCAGTACAGGGCGTTGACGGACAGTCCGGCGATGAACTGGGCGGACGAGACCCGCCACGGTCCGACGCTGCCGGGGAAGTCGTAGCGGCCGATGTTGGAGATGCAGAGGGTGATCGGGCCCTTCTCCTCCATGAAGCGGAGGAACCTGGCGCTTTTGTCCACCGACTTCGGCGACACCAGGCCCAGGGTCGCGACGGCGGTCAGGTGCTCGCCGCGCTGGCGGCGCCGTACCAGGTCCCGGCTGACGGTCCGCGCCATCGGCCACAGGGAGGCGTCCGGCCGGTAGTCGACGACGGTGGGCACGGTCGCCACGTAGGTGCCGATCTCCCGGTCGGTCACCCGGGGGACGAGCGCGTCGCGGAAGGTGATGGGGGAGCCGATCATCACGGGGCCCGGCCCGGCGCCGGCGTCCTCGGCGACGGCGCGGACCATGGCCGCCGCCAGTGCGCCGTGCACCGTGGTCTGCTCCCTGCGGCACGCCTCCGCGAGGTCGGCCAGCTGGTCGGCGGAGAGCGAGCGGTGCAGGAGCCGGGTGGTGCGTTCCCGGAACGGCACCCGCCGGGTGGCCTCCATCCGGCGCGGCTTCAGCCGGCGCGCGACACCCTGGTCGGTCAGCTGCTGGGCGGCGATCCGGCGCAGGCCGGACAGGCCGCGGTGGTCGGGGGGGAGCATTCCCTCGGGTGCGGGCAGGACGCGTTCGGACCAGACCGTGAGTCCGTCGGGGTCGAGGTCGCCCGCCTCGATCTCGGCGGCGAGTTCGATCCACTGCCGCATCAGGGTGAGGACGGTGGTGCCGTCCGCGATGCAGTGCGGCAGGGTGAGCAGGAGGTCGTGGACGTCCTGCTCGCCGGGTTCGGCGCCGGACGTGCTGATCACGACGGCGCGTGCCAGCGGGCCCCTGCTCCAGTCGACCGGGGTGACGAGTTCGTGTCCGTTGACCTCCTTCTCCCAGCGGTCGTCGGCGGTCGCCTCCCCGGGCGCCCCGGCGGTCACCGAACGCAGCGGGATCGGGTTCCCGGGGGCCGCCGTGAAGCGGGGTCCGCGGCCCGCGGCGTCGGCCCGGATGGCGGTGCGGAGCATCGGGTGGCGCTGTTGCAGGGCGTCCAGTGCCTGGGCCAGGAGCTCCTCCGACAGTCCGCCGTGGATCCGGGCGTGCGAGATGACGTTGAGCGGGGAGATCTGGTCGACGATCCAGTACCAGCGCTCCAGTGGGCTCAGCGGGCGTTCTGCCTCGGTGTGCGCGGCGGGCCGCTTCACGGCTGCACCTCCATCGTGTGGTCGTCTGTGGCGCGGGTGCCGGGGAAGTCCAGGTACTCCGCGTTCTGCTTGTCGAGCACCGAGGAGGGCGCCAGGCGGAAGAAGAGATTCCGGCCCATCAACCGCAGTGGGCTCTCGGTCTGCTCCAGCCCGCTGAGCGCGTGCGCCCCCTCGACGATCCGGCGCGTGCGGGGACGGCGTTCCGCCTCGTAGGCCCGCAGGGCCCGCTGCGGACTGCCGGGCTCCCGGGCGAGGTGGTGGGCGAGGACGACGGCGTCCTCCACGGCCATGCACGCGCCCTGGCCGAGGCTGGTCATCATGGGGTGGGCCGCGTCGCCCAGCAGCGTGACCGGTCCCCGCCCCCAGCTCTCCAGGAACGGGCGGTCGCGCGCGGGGAACGCGGTGATCTGCTCGAACGGGGTCGCGGCGACGGCGGCTTGCACCTCGTCGGCCCAGCCGGCGTAGGCGCGGACGATCTCGTCCTTGTCGCCGTCCCAGTCGCGGGCGCGCTCCGCGGGCATGTTCTTCGTGCCCCACCAGTAGACCCGGCCGCCGCCGATGTTGGCGAGTCCGAAGCGCCGTCCGCGGCCCCAGTAGTGGGCGCCGTACTGCTTGGTGACGCGCGGATGGGTGAACTCGGGGGTGGCGACCCAGCAGAGGTAGCCGGTCTCGCGCGGTGTCTCGGGTCCGGCGATCTGCCGCCGGACCGCCGAGCCGAAGCCGTCGGCGCCGATGAGCACGTCGCCGCGGGCCTCGCGGCCGTCCTCGAAGTGGACGCGCACGCCGTCGCCGTCGGGGGTGAAGCCGGTGGCCGCCGCGCCGAGTACGACCGGGCAGTCGCCGACCTGCTCCAGCAGCAGCCGCTGGAGCAGGGTGCGGGTGACACCGAAGCTGGGGGCGCCCAGCCGGTCGCAGATCTCCTTGAACCGCAGCGTGCGGATGACCTTGCCGCGGGCGGTGAGGAAGTGGAGCTCCTCCAGGATCTCGGCGTTCTCCTCCAGCCGGAGGTCGATGCCCAGGGTGCGCAGCGCCACCACCGCGTTGGTCATGAAGGACAGCGCCCCGCCGGCGGGCCGCAGTTCCCGCGCCCGTTCGTACACCTCGACGTCCATGCCGACCCGCCGCAGACAGGCCGCCGCGGCGAGTCCGCCGATGCCGGCCCCGACGACGATCGCCTTCCCGTTCCGGCCTGTCGTCACTGTGCTGCCCCTTCGTCGGTGAGTACCGGTTCCCGGCCCGTCCGGCCGTCCGGCTCCTCCGTCCCCGCGGCCATCGCCCCGGCGACGGCCCGGCCGACGGACCGCACGTGCGGCTCGTCCAGGAGGAGGAGGTGGTCGCCGGAGACGTCGACGACGTCCAGCCGGCCGCTGGTGAGGGTCGCCCAGCCGTTGGCCGGGGCGTCGTGCAGGGTGCGGGCCGCTCCGTGCATGGGCCTGAGGACGTCGGGCAGCGGCGCGGTCGCCTTGATCAGGGTGACGTCGACGGGGTCGGGGGCCGGCTGGTAGTCGCGCAGCGAGGCCCAGTTGGCCTTGTAGACCTCGAAGAGCCGGCGGACGGCCGAGCGGGCGCCGCGGGCGGACACGATCCCGGCCCGGGCCGCGCGCTCGGCGATGAAGTCGAGCCGCTCGTCGTCGGTCCCGAGCTCGTCGGGGATGCGTTCGACGGGGGCGCTGCCTCCGCGGTCGACCCAGATCAGCTCCCAGAAGAACCACTCCATCATGGCGCGCTCGGCCACGTCCGGGCGTTCCCCGGGCGAGGGGGCGATGGAGTCCAGCAGGATCAGGGAGGCCACCTCGTCCCGTCCGGAACGCTTCAGCTGCCGGGCCATCTCGAAGGCGACGAAGCCCCCGAAGGACCAGCCGCCCAGGTGGTAGGGGCCTTCGGGCTGCACTCTGCGGATGGCCTCCAGATAGCTCCCGGCGAGCCCCTCCATGGTGGCGACCGGCTCGGTGCCCGGTTCCGCGCCGGCCGCCTGGAGCGCGTACAGCGGCTGGTCGTCGGGCAGGTGCCGGGCCAGGCGCACGTAGCACAGGACGTTGCCGCCCAGGGGGTGGACGAGGAACAGGGGCGGCCGGCTCCCCCCGCTCCTGATGGGCACCACGGGGTCGAAGGCGGCGGCCGCGTCCCCGGTGCGCAGCAGTTCGGCGAGCCGGGCGACGGTGGGGGCGGCGACGAAGGCCGTCAGCGGGACGCGTACGCCGAACCGCTTCTCGATGGTGACGATCAGCCGCATCGCCGTCAGCGACGTGCCGCCGCTCTCGAAGAAGTCGTCGTGGATCCCGAATCCGGGGCGCCCCAGCATCTCGCCGAAGATGTCGGTCAGCGCCCGCTCGTGGGCGTTGCGCGGCGGGGCCGAGCCGGCTTCCCGCCGGGTCTCCAGCGGTATCCGCCGCAGCGCCGCGTCGTCGCGCTTGCCGCTGGGGGTCAGCGGCAGGCGCGGCAGCCAGGCCAGGTGCGCGGGGACCATGTACTCGGGGAGCACGGCGCGGAGCCGTTTGCGGACCTCCTCCAGGTCGGCGGAGCCCTCCTCGCCGAGGAGGAAGGCGACGAGGAAGGAGTCGAGGCCGTCGCCGCGGCCGCGGGCCACCACGGCGGCGCCGCGGATGCCGGGGAAGTCGTCGGACATCGCGGTGAGGGCGATCTCGATCTCGGCCGGCTCGACGCGGAATCCGCGCACCTTGACCTGGTTGTCGGCGCGGCCCAGCCAGACGGTGTCCCCGCCGGGCAGGACCCGGCCGAGGTCGCCGGTGCGGTAGAGCCGCACGCCCGGCTTCCCGCAGGGGTGCGGGACGAAGCGCTCCTCGGTCAGGTCGGGGCGGCCCCGGTAGCCGAGCGCCAGGCAGGCGCCGCCGAGGTAGATCTCGCCCCGGACGCCGGCGGGCACCGGCCGCAGCCGGGAGTCGAGCACATGGATCTCGGCGCCGTCGATGGCGGTGCCGATCGGGGGCAGGGCGGGCCAGCCGGCGGGGTCGCCCGAGAGCAGGTGGGCGCTGGCGATGTTGGTCTCGGTCGGCCCGTACTGGTTCTCCAGCAGGGTGCCGGGGCGGGCCGCGCAGAAGCGGCGTACCTCCTCGGTGACGCGCAACTGCTCTCCGGAGGAGATCAGAACGCGCAGGGCGCGCGGCCGGACGCCCAGCAGCTGTGACGCCTCGGCGATCTGCTGGAGGGCGACGAACGGCATGAACCAGCGTTCGATCTCCTGCTCGTCCATCAGCCGCAGCAGCGCGGAGGGGTCGCGGCGGTCCGGCTCGGACACCAGGTGGAGGGTGCCGCCCGCGGCCAGGGTGGAGAAGATCTCCTGGAAGGAGACGTCGAAGCTGAGCGGGGCGAACTGAAGGGTGCGGGCGCCGGGCGCGGCGGTCTCCGCGCGCAGCTGCCACTGCGTGTAGTTGGCCCACAGCCGGTGCGGGAGTTCGACGCCCTTGGGTTCGCCGGAGGAGCCGGAGGTGAACAGGATCAGTGCCAGGCTGTCCAGGGGGAGGGCGCCGGTCTCCCGCTCTCCGGTCTCCGGAGTCCCGGTCTCCCGCTCCCCGGCCGGCTCGGCTCCGCCGTCCGGGCCGGGCATGGGGATCGACTCGACCGGCAGGACGAGCCCGGGGTCGGGGACGAGTCCGGCGTGCCGCTCGTGGGCGACGACCCGGAACGGCCGGGCCCGCTCCACCATGCGGGCGATGCGCTCCGGCGGGTAGCTGACGTCCAGCGGTACGCACGCCGCCTTGGCCCGCAGGACGCCGATCACGGTCGCGATCATCTCGGGGGAGCGGTCCAGCGCGATCCCGACCCCGGCCCCGGGCTCCACGCCCAGCTCGTGCAGGCGCCGGGTGACCTGCCGCGCCGCCCGCTCCAGCTCCGCGTACGTCCACCGGGTGCCGCCGTGCACGACGGCCTCGGCGTCCGGCTGCCGGGCGGCCGTGGCGGCGAACAGGCTCATGACGTCGGCGGGTTCCGCGGCCGGGTTCGTGGGCAGTTCGTCCGACTCCACCAGGAAGTGGAAGTCCGGTGCCTCCTCGGGGTGTTCGACGATGCGGCGGAGGATCGCGGTGTAGGTGTCGGCCAGCAGGTCCGCCTGTGTGGCGGTGAACGACCGGCCCGCGCAGTTCAGGCGCAGCCGGGTGCGCCCGTCGCGGGGGTCGACGATCGCGTTCACCAGCAGCGCGAAGTTGGTCTCCTCGTAGGTCGTCAGGTCCAGCAGCTCCAGGTCCGCCCGGGCGAACAGCTCCTCCAGGGTGTGCAGCCGCACGAAGGTGAAGGCCGAGTCCAGAAGCGGGGCGCCGCCGCGGTCGTCCTGCACGGCGCTGAGGGGGTAGGCGCGGTGGGGGTGGGAGTCGCGCTCCTGGCGGACGACGTCGCGGACGGTCTCCAGCCAGCTCTCCTGCCCCGGGCGCAGGCGGAACGGCATCGTGTTGAGGAACAGGCCCGCGATCCGGTCGGCCCCCTCCGTCTCCGGACGGCCGTGCGTCACCAGGCCCGTCGTGACGTCGTCGGTGTCCGCCAGGAGCCGCAGGGTCAGGCAGTGCGCGGTGAACAGGACCAGCCGCAGCGGCAGGGCGTGGCCGCGCGCGAAGCCCTTGAGCGCCTCGTCGAGGTCGGCGGGGAGTTCCACGTGGCGCACCACGCTCTCCTCGCCCGGCGAGGGCTCGTACGGCACGAACGGGTCGAGCTGTACGGGCTCGGCGCCGTCGAGCAGGTCGCGCCAGTACTCCCGGGACTCGCGGGACTCCAGCAGCCGCCGCTCGTCGCGCACGTGGAGGGCCGGGGAGGGCAGGGCGGCGTCGGGCACCGGTGCCACGTCCGCGCCGAGGCCGTGCAGGTAGTCCCGCAGCAGCTCGGACATCAGGCCGGCGACGCTCCAGCCGTCGAGGATCGCGTGGTGGAAGCTGAGGACGAGGTCGAGGCGGCCTCCGTCGCGGACGTGCGCGTGCAGGTGGTACAGACCGGGACGCTCGTGGTCGTACGCATGGTGGCGCCGCTCCTCGATGTGTTCGCGCAGTGCCTTCTCGGCTGCCGTCCCGTCGGTGCCGCGCAGGTCGGCGACCGACAGCACGCCCGTCACGCGGGGATGGACGATCTGCAGCGGCTCGGAGTGGCCGGCCAGGGCGAAGGAGGAGCGCAGGGCGGGGTGGCGGGCGACGAGCCGGTCCGCGGCGGCGCGGAAGGCCGGTTCGTCCCAGGCGCAGGCGAGGCGGTAGTGGAAGACGTCGCGGTAGACGGTGGAGGTCTTCTCCTCGCTGCTGTGGTAGAGCATGCCCAGGTGGAGGCGTGTGGCCGGGTAGGCGTCCTCGGCCCCGGTGCCGAGCAGCCGGGCCCGGTCCACCCCGGGCACCAGGGCGAACGGCTCGGGGGCGGCCTCGCCGTCGTCCGCGGTCGCGGGGGTGACGCGGGCGGCCAGTTCGGCGACGGTGGTGTGCCGGGCCAGGTCCGGGAGGGTGACCCGCAGGCCGCGCTTCTCCGCCTCCGCGCGGACCCGCAGCATCAGGATCGAGTCGCCGCCGAGCGCGAAGTAGTCGTCGTGGGGACCGACTTGTTCGACTCCGAGCACCTTCGACCAGATCTCCGCGAGCGCCGCCTCCGTGGCGTTGCGCGGAGCCTGCCCGGAACCCGCCCCGCGGCCCGCCTCCGCGGGGAGCAGCCGCCGCAGGGCGCCGCGGTCGGCCTTGCCGTTGGGGGTCAGCGGGATCCGGTCGACGCGGACGTACCGCGCCGGGATCATGTAGTCGGGCAGCGACTGGGCGAGCGCGGCGCGGAGGCCGGCCGCGTCCAGGTCGCGGTCGGCGACGTAGCAGCCGGCCAGCCGCACGGAGCGGTCCTCGTCGACCGTGTCGACCACCACCGCGCCGCGGACGCCGGGCACCCGGGAGAGCCGGTGCTCGACCTCGCCGAGCTCCACCCGGTTGCCGCGGACCTTCACCTGGCCGTCCATCCGGCCCAGGTACTCCAGTTCGCCGTCCGCGAGCCTGCGTGCCAGGTCACCGGTGCGGTACAGGCGCCCGCCGGGGGTGAAGGGGTCGTCGGTGAACTTCCGCGCGGTCAGCTCCGGGCGGCCGAGGTAGCCGCGCGCGACGCCGTCGCCGGCGACGCAGAGCTCGCCGGGGGCGCCGGCGGGCTGGGGGTTGCCGTGCCGGTCCAGGACGTGGAGGCGGATGTTGTCGATGGGCCGGCCGATGGGCACCCGGCCGACGGGCCGGGAGGGGTCGCCGGGGCAGTCGTGGAAGGAGACGTCGACGGTCGCCTCGGTCGGGCCGTACAGGTTGACCAGCCGGGTGCCGGCCGGGCCGAGGAGCCGGTTGAAGCGGTTGACCTGTTCCGGGGGCAGCGCCTCGCCGCTGCAGAAGACGCGGCGCAGCGAGCCCGCCTCAGCGCGCAGCTCGGGCCGGCTCTCCAGCAGGTCGAGGAAGGGCCCGAACATCGACGGGACGAAGTGGACGACGGTGACGCCCCGCTCGCCGATGGTGCGCAGCGTCTCGCGCGGGTCCTTCTCGGCGCCGGGCGCGAGCAGGGCGAGCCGCGCGCCGGCGAGCCCCCACCAGAACAGCTCCCACACCGACACGTCGAAGGAGATCGGGGTCTTCTGCAGCAGCACGTCGCCGTCGCCGACCGCGTAGCGGCGCTGCATCCAGGTGAGCCGGTTGACGACCGAGCGGTGCTCGACCATGACGCCCTTGGGCCGGCCGGTGGAGCCCGAGGTGTAGAGCACGTACGCCAGGTCGTGCGGTCCGCCGGAGTCCGGCAGCGGCCCGAAGGGCCCGGTGAGGGGTTCGTCCGCGCGGCGGACGACGGCCGGGCCCCGGGGCGGCGCGGGGGTGCCGGGGCCGGTCAGGATCGCCCGGGCGCCGCTGTCCTCCAGCAGCAGGCGGATGCGCTCGGCGGGGTGTGCGGGATCCACCGGCACGTACGCGGCGCCGGCCTTCAGCACGGCGAGGACGGCGACCAGCGTGGACGTGGAGCGCTCCAGCGCGACGGCCACCCGGTCGCCGGGCTCCACGCCGTCCGCGCGCAGGGCGCGTGCCAGGCGGCCCGCCCGCGCGTCCAGTTCGGCGTAGGTGAGGGCGTCGCCGCTTCCCGGGCCGACGACCGCGGTGCGGTCGGGGGTCCGCGCGGCCTGCTCCTCGAAGAGGCCGTGCAGGGTCCGGTCCGCCGGGTAGTCCACCGCGGTCCGGTTGAGGCCGTGGACGATCTCCTCGCGCTCGTCCGGGTCGAGCATCCCGATCGCGCCGACGGGGCGGTCGGGGTCGCGCAGGGCGTCCAGGACCAGGTTGCGGATGTGGCGGCCCAGGGCCGCGGCGGGGAAGTCCTCGTCGAAGACGTCACGGGCGTAGTCGAGTTCGACGGTGATGTCGCCGGTGCCGGCCGTCTCGGCGACCACGACCGCGAGGGCGTCCCCGTCGTGTGCGCGGGTCCCGCCGGCGAACTCCTGCCGCAGGCCCGGGATCTCCCGGGGGCTCGGCCACTGGACGTAGGAGACCGTGACGTCGAACAGCTCGCGGGGGCTGCCGGGCGGGAGGTCCCGCAGGACGTCCCCCAGCGGCAGCCGCTCGTGGCGCTGGAGTTCGCGGGAGCCGGCCTGGACGGCGGCGACGAGTTCCGCGAAGGTCGCGGCCTTCGCCACGGGCACCCGCAGCGGGAGGGTGTTGGCGAAGTGGCCGACCGTGCGCCGCTGCGTCCTGCCCCGCCGGTTGAACAGCGGGACGCCGATGACCACGTCGTCGGCGAGGTGGACGCGGGAGAGGTAGGCGGCGAAGGCCGCCGTGACGAAGGCGAACGGCGACTGGCCGCGTTCGCGGATCCGCTCGGCGGCCTCGCGCGGCAGCCCGAAGGAGTGGCGCCCGCTGCCGCGCGATCCGCTGGGCGCCCGCCTGGTGAACAGCGGCGGGACGGCGCCCGCCAGGGCGGTGCGGAAGTGGTCGCGGTCCCTGCCGTACTGCGGGGAGTTCCGGTAGCGCTCCTCGTCCTCCAGGGCGGCGAGGCAGGACGGGGCCGGCGCGTCGTCGGCCTCCCCCGCGTAGTGGGCGCGGACCTGCTCCAGGAGGAGGTTCAGTCCCCAGGCGTCGGTGAGGATGTGGTGGGCCTTCACGTAGGCGTGGGCCGCGGTGCCGCTCTCCTTGAGCACCGCCAGCTCGTACGCCGGGCCACCGGTGAGGGACAGGGGGCGTCCGAAGGACTCGGCCATCCACGCCTCGCAGGCCGCCCGGGGGTCGGGCTCGCCGGTGAAGTCCAGCATCCGCACCTGCGGCCCGTCGGAGGAGTCCACGCGCTGGAGGGGGGTCCCGTCCTCCTCCGTGAACCGCAGGCGGAGGGCGTCGTTGCGGCGGACCGCTTCCAGCAGGCAGGCCGCGAGCCGGTCGGTGTCGACCGGGCCCGTCAGCCGCTGGGAGACGAAGAGATTGAACTGGGGGAGCTTCGGGAACAGGGCGTTGGCCACCCAGATATCACGTTGGTATGCCGTCAGCGGTGCCCACTCGAATGAATTCAAGATGTCCTCTACTCGGGTCGCCTCGGAGTCCAATCTCGCAGCCGAACCCTGACCCGGGAATTTCGGATCATCCAGAAAGCCCCGGGACTGGTACTGGGAGTACCAGCACCGCGGTACCCGCATGAACGGCTCTCCCCTGCCGACTCCTCGGACCAAGTACGGAAAGCGGGAAAATTCACCGGCCCCTCTGGCGAAATCCCGTCCCGGATGACAAGAATCCTTGGACGAACGCCTCGGCCGTCGTCGGGTCACCCCTGGGAGGAAGTTCCGTGAGCGCACAAGTACCGCTGGTCGCCGCCCACCCCGTGCTCGGGTCGCTGCGGGATCTCCGCCACGACACCCTGGGCGCCTACCTCAGGGCCCGGCGCGACCACGGTGACGTGGTCAGGTTCGACGCCGGCCCGCCGGGGCTGCGCGCCAGCCTCTACGCGGTCTTCTCCCCCGAGGGCGTGCAGCAGGTGCTCGGTTCCCAGGCGTCGAACTTCCGCAAGGAGAACGACGTCTACACCGAGATCCGGGAGTCCATCGGAAACGGCCTGCTGACCAGCCAGGACGAGGATTACATCCGACAGCGCCGCATGATCCAGCCGCTTTTCACCCGCCGCCGGGTGGACGCATATGCCAGTGCCGTGTACGGTGAGGCCGTCGCCACCGCCGACCGCTGGAACTCGCTTTCCGAAAAAGTCGTCGACGCGGCCGAGGAAATGGCCGAGTTCGCACTCAGAACGGTTACCCGTGTTCTGTTCGGAGCTGATATCGATGCCGCCGCGGACGTCGTCCGGAGAAATTTCCCGGTCATCGGCGAGAGCGTTCTGCGGCGCGGTGTGACACCGTTGCGCCTGCCCCGCCACTGGCCGACTCCGGCCAACCGCCGGACGCAGGCGGCCCAGCGGGAGCTGTACGCCATCTGCGACCGCATCATCGCCGAGCGCTCCGCCACTCCGGGTGAGGCCGACGACATGATCTCCCGGCTGATCCTGGCCCGCGACGAGGACGGGTCGGCCCTCTCCCCCGACGCGATCCGCGACCAGGTGCTGGTCTTCCTCCTCGCCGGGCACGAGACGACGGCGACCGCGCTCGCCTTCGCCCTGCACCTGCTCGCCTGCCACCCCGAGGCCCAGGAGAAGGCGCACGCCGAGGTCGACGCGGTGCTGTCCGGTGGTACGGCCGGCGCCGAGCACCTGGACGAACTGCCCTATCTGACGCGGGTCTTCAAGGAGGCTCTGCGGATGTACCCCTCGGTCGCGATCATGGGCCGCCGCAGCGTGGCCGACAGCGAGGTCTGCGGCTTCCACATCCCCGGCGGCTCCGACGTCTACGTGAGCCCGTGGGTCACCCAGCGCCACCCCGGCCACTGGGAGCACCCCGACCGGTTCGACCCCGACCGGTTCGCCCCGGAGCTGGAGGCCGCGCGCCCCCGGTACGCCTGGTTCCCCTTCGGCGGCGGCCCTCGTGCCTGCATCGGCCAGTACTTCGCCATGCTGGAGGGCGTCATCGGCCTGGCCGGCCTGCTCCAGCGCTTCCGCCTCACCGCTCCGAAGACCGAGATCGCCCTCCAGCTCGGCATGACCCTGCGTGCCGCGGAACCGGCGCACGTGCGCCTGACGCCCCGCGACGGCGCCCGCGGCCGGGTGCCGAGGAGGGCGGGAACGGAGTGAGGGAGATCCTGGACGCGATCCTCGCGTCGGACAGCAAGCCCGCCGACTTCGCCAACCTGGCGCTGCCCGAGTCCTACCGCGCGGTCACCGTGCACAAGGACGAGGCCGACATGTTCGCCGGAATGCCCACCCGCCAGAAGGACCCGCGCAAGTCCCTGCACCTGGACCAGGTGCCCCTGCCGGAACTGGGCCCGGGCGAGGCCCTGGTGGCGGTCATGGCCTCCTCGGTGAACTACAACTCGGTGTGGACCTCGATCTTCGAACCGGTCCCCACCTTCGGCTTCCTGGAGCGCTACGGCCGCACCTCACCCCTGGCCAGGCGCCACGACCTGCCCTACCACATCATCGGCTCCGACCTGGCCGGCGTGGTCCTGCGCACCGGCCCCGGCGTCAACGCCTGGCAGCCCG
>NZ_FOSG01000044.1 GCF_900114215.1 Streptomyces mangrovi
CCCGGCGTCCCGGAGCTGCGCGCCGCGATCGCCGACCACCAGCGGCGCTTTTACGGCCTGGAGTACGACCCCGACACCGAGGTCCTCGTCACCGCGGGAGCCAAGGTCGGCTGGGTCAAGGCTTGCTGACCCAGCCATTCTGATTTCAGAGCTTGTCTTGCTCGCGCTCTTCATGAGCTCAGTACCAGAAAACCCAAAGAGCGTGCACTCACCTACAGGGCTCGATCCCTGGGCGAACGCCATATGAAATCCCAAACAGTGTGCACCAAACGCCACACGCCTTACGTCTTCTACTGTCCTACCTGAAGCCGGGGATCACGTGGCTCGCTCGCCCACTGGAAGGTCCCCCTCGACCTCAGGAAGGAACCACATGCAGCTGAGACTGATGTACGTGATCATCGCGGTCCTCGCAGCGCTTGCCGTCGCGCTTGCCGGCAGCCTCGTGACCGCCATCGAGGGAGGGCGCCCCGCTGCCACCCTCAGGACCGGAGCATTCACCTTCACCGGCGCCCTGCCTCTCCTCATCGCCGTCATGAATGCATTGGGCGTGGTGGGCTCGTGAGCGGCATGGAGTCCTTGAGAGGACGCGCACAAGCCCCGCGCCCCTCCATGCCCGACGAGATGTTCGTGAAAGTGCGCCAGCACCTCACACAGCTCTCACGGGTGATGAACACCATCGACGCGACTCGGCTCCTCATCGGTCTGCTGTATCTGAGCCGGGCTTCGCGCGTCGCCTCCGACCCGGGTGTACCGACGTGGTCGTGGCTGCTGAGTCAGCCGGCGGGGCGGGGCCCGGAAATCCGCGCCGCGGTGACCAAGTGCCTGGTCCACCACCTCCCCGCGATCGAGGATCCGGCCGCCGAAGCGGGCGCGGTGAGCCTCGTGCCCGTTCCGCCTCCTGGCTCCGAAAAGTCCCTGCGCGCGCTCATTCAGGCCATCGGATCCACCCAGCAGGTCGGGACATTGCTCGACCAGTGCCTGCGGGACCTCTCGGCGGCCCAGGCCGACGGCAGCAACTACTTCACACCCGAGGACATGGCGCGTCTGATGGTCGGCGCGGCCGTCCCCCATGACAGGCACAGGGTGCTTGACCCGGCCTGCGGTTCGGGCGGGCTCCTGGTGGAGAGCCACTGCTACGTCCGTGAGCGTGTCGGGCTGAACCCGACCATGTCTCTGCGGGGAAGGGAGCTGCACGCCCCCACCTCGCAAGTGGCCCGCATGAATCTCTCGGTGCGGGGGATCGAGGCCGACATCCTTCCGCCCGGGGACAGCCTGGCGCAGCCCGAACCCGAGCCGTACGACATCGTCCTGGCCAACCCTTCCCTCAACCAGCGGGACTGGACGCAGGAGGAAGGAACGCAACAGCACGGCAGTCGGCCGGGCCCACCCGTCCCTCTCGATCCCCGGTGGCCAGAGGAAACACCACCCCGGAGCTCCGCCGACTCCGCGTGGATCCAGCACATCGCTCACGCACTGGCTCCGGCCGGACGAGCCGTCTTCTTGATGGCCGACCGTGTGGCAGCAAGCCGACAGGCCGTGCCCAAACGGCTCCGCGAACGACTGTTGCGGATCGATCTCGTCGAGTGCGTGATCGCCTTGCCGCTCCGCGTGTACGGGCACTCCCAGGCCCCTGCCTGCCTGTGGGTGATCAACAAGGACAAGAGCGCACGGCCCGGATGGGGCGCCCTGGACCGTCGCGGGCAGGTCCTCTTCATCAACGCGCGTCGGGCTTTCGAGCAGGTTCCGCAGTCAAGAGCGCGGAGACTGGGCGACAAGAACACGGCTCTGATCCTGAGCACGCTCGCAGCCTGGCGTGGTCTCCCCGAGGACGGTGCGGCGGCAACGCCGTACAGCGACACGGTCGGATGGTCCCGGAGCTGCTCCGTGAAGGAAATCGCCGACCGCGAGTACAGCCTGATGCCGACTTCGTACGCCGTTGAGCCTCCTGGTCCCGAACGGGACACGCGGAACCGGATCGATCAGCTCAAGCTCGAACTGACCGAGCAGTTCGACCGGATGCGCGCCCTGGAACTCCGGTTGCTGGACGCCTTGGAGGAAATCTGATGGAAGCCGAGGCCGACCGAGTCGAGTTCGGTACGACGGCTTGGCGGACAACCTCCATCGAGATCGAGGGAGTCCGGAAAATCCACACCACCTGCGGCTTCCTCGATGACAAGACCGCCGATAAGGCTCCGGGAGTCGTAAGCTCAACGTTCGTCCGGGGCGGCAAAATCCTCCCGGCCCCGGCCAACGGGTGCTGGCCAGGCGAAGCTCCGCCCACCCGGGCAACCCTCAGGGAGGGCGACCTGGCCGTCGTACTCGTACGACGTGTGGGCGAGTCCGCGCTGGTCACCCCCGAACACGCGGGATGGACAGCTGCTCGGTCCATCGGCATCGTCCGGGCAGAACCGCTCATCGTGCGATGGCTGCACATCTGGCTGCAGACGCCCACGGCGAAGGCCCGGATCGATGAGGACGTCACGGCACACGTCGAGCCGACCGTCAGCCTCGACACCCTCCGTCAGATGCTGTTCCCGCTGCCCCCGCCGGATGTCATCAGCGCCTACCACCGGGCCTTCAGCCTCATTGAGGAGATGATCTCCCTCTACCGGGAGACAGCGCGCACGGCCGTGGCACTGGCAGACGCGCTCCACGACGACGTGGTCTCTTCGGACGGGCCGTGGGAAACCCGCTCGCTCGCTGAGGTCGCCAAGCCGGAGACAGGCAAAGGTTCCGAACGCTCGCTCCCTCCGCCGCCCCTGGAACCCTCCGCCGATGTGATCGCCCCCAGAGACCTGTACGACCTCCCCACCCCTCACGTTCCGAGGTTCCGTCTGAGCGGACTGGCCGAGGCCGGCGAGTCGCATCCGCCCGGCACCATCATGCTGAGCACTCGTTCCGACGGCGCACACACCGCCGTGCTGAGCCGGCCGGCGACACCACTCAGAAGCGTCGTTGCCATTCGCCCCGCCGAGGACGATGACCGTTGGTGGCTGCTTCACGAGCTCAGAAGCCGGAGCAGCGACATCGCTCGTTTGGCACAGGGCCGGAACAGCCGGGAGATCTCATCCCTTGCCCTGAGACGACTGAAGATCACCTGGCCGGACCGGTTCTCGCGCGCCGAGTTCCGCAAGGCGGCAGGACCCCTGCACGAGGCGGCACAGCTCCTGGCCTCCAGGGTCGCGACACTGCACGATCTGCGGAACGCGTTGCTGCGCGACATCTCGGCAAAGGCTGGCACCCTCCGGGAGCCGACCGACAGGTCGGCAAGGCAAAGCGCTGGTGCCCCTCACCGCGCTGAGATCCTCGCTTCCCACGTCGGCAGGACCGGCCATGAGTCAGGATGGCCCCGGAGTATCGACGGGCACACGAGTGAGGACCGGTGAGGACATGAACGCCAGGCCACTGCTGAACCGAAGGCTCCACGGGTTCGGCACGACGGTCTTCGCCGAGATGTCGGCGCTGGCCGTCCGGACCGGATCGATCAACCTGGGCCAGGGCTTCCCCGACACCGACGGGC
>NZ_FOSG01000043.1 GCF_900114215.1 Streptomyces mangrovi
TGCAGATCGGTCCGGACGCGCCGATCATCACCACCGACGCGCGGCACCGGGCGGAGGCGAAGAGCGCGCTGATCACGCTGGTCGAGCACGCGCTCCTGGCACGCCTGCGCTGATCCGGACGCGGGCTCGCGCGCGTGCGCACGGTGGCCGCCCGGATCGCCCAAGCCGCCGACGGCGACAGCGGGTTACGGATCAGTAGCCGGGACGGACCGGACATCGCGCCCGGTCCGTCCCGGTTTTCATAACGTTTCGACAGAGAATTGCGGGGTGGATGCCACTCGCCGCGAGCGCCTCGCTCCCCAGCGCGTACAAAATTTCAGCCTTTCGTCAACCTGTGGGCCATATGCCCTTTTCCTCCCGGGCATCCGCGTGTGATTCGCCACTGGTCCAGGTGTTTGGAAAGCTTCTGCCTGCCGTGCTGAAATTCGCTGAACTCAGCAGTAGTTACGGTTTCATCGAAGACGATGGGCTGAAGCCGAGAGGTTTGGTCGAGTGAGGCGAAGCAATCCGAGCTCCCCGCCCGGGGAGCCGCGTGGCAACTTCACGCCGCCGCAGCGCGCCGTGGGGGCGCACTCCGACCTGCCCGGGAACGGCGGGGAGTCGGGCAGTGGCGGCCGTTTCGCGGTGCGCAACTGGCGCGTGGCCACCAGACTGAACGCCATCCTCCTCATCCCCGTGCTCGTCGCCCTGGTCTTCGGCGGTTTCCGGGTGCAGAACTCGCTGGACACGCTGAACGAGGCGGAGGACGCCAACCGCACCGCGGAACTGGTCCGCGCCGCCGCCGCGTACGGCCACGCCCTGATCGACGAGCGCGACCGCACCGCCGCGCCGCTGCTGCAGGGCAAGACGGACGACCCGGTGATCGCGGAGGTGCGCGGGGTCACCGACGCCGCGCGCGAGGAGTTCTACCGCCGCGTCGACCAGATGCCCGACCAGCAGAACCTCAAGCGCCGCCTCGCCGCCTTCAAAAAGGTCGAGCCGGAGCTGGAGGAGCTGCGCCAGGCCGCCTACACCGACCGGTTGAAGGGTGTGGAGACCGAGGAGGGCTACGTCCGGGTCCAGCACCCGCTGATGGAGTTCGCCAACGAACTGGGCCTGGGCACCGGCAACATCACCTCCTACGGCCGCACCGTCTACGCGATCTCCCTCTCCAAGGCCGCCGAGTCCCTGCAGCGCTCGATCGGCACCCACCTGCTGATCAAGCCCGGTCCGGGCGCGGCGGACAAGCAGCGACAGCTCACCGCCTTCAGTTCCTACGCGTACCTGGAGAACATCGCCGTCGAGGAGTACCGGGGCGGCGCCTCCCCGGAGGACTGGGAACTGCTGCAGGAGGAGAAGGTCAAGGCGGGCGAGGACGCCCGGGAGCGGCTCGCCGAGGCCGGGGAGGAGGCGGAGGCCGCGGGACGGGACTTCACCGCACCGCCGGCGACCGACAAGATGATCCAGGCCATCGCCTCCGGGGCCTCCTCCCAGAAGCTGCGGGCCGGCGGCGTCACGGCCGAGAACTGGTACACCGCGGCCACCGCCAACTTCAACGCCTACCGCGAGGTGGAGAAGAACCTCACTGACCGGGCGGTGAGCGAGACGACCCAGATCGCCTCGGACGCCAAGCGGGACGCCGTCGTCAACTCCGTCATCGTGCTCGCCGCCCTGGTGATCGCCTTCGTGATCGCCGGGATGATGGCCCGCTCGATGAGCAGCAACATGCGCCGGCTGCGCACCGCCGCCCTCGACGTCGCCCAGCAGCGGCTGCCGATGCTGGTGGACCAGCTCTCCCGCACCGACCCGGGCAAGGTCGACACCCGTGTCCAGCCCATCCCGATCAACAGCCGCGACGAGATCGGCGAGGTCGCCCGCGCCTTCGACCAGGTCCACCGCGAGGCCGTCCGGCTCGCCGCCGAGCAGGCGCTGCTGCGGGGGAACGTCAACGCCATCTTCACCAACCTCTCGCGCCGCAACCAGGGCCTCATCGAGGGCCAGCTCGCCCTCATCACGGACCTGGAGAACAACGAGGCCGACCCGGACCAGCTGGAGAACCTCTTCAAGCTGGACCACCTGGCGACCCGTATGCGCCGCAACGGCGAGAACCTGCTGGTCCTCGCGGGCGAGGAGCCCGGCCGCCGCTGGACCCAGCCGGTGCCGCTGGTGGACGTGCTGCGCGCCGCCTCCTCCGAGGTGGAGGACTACGAGCGCATCGAGCTGTCCGGCGTCCCCGAGAGCGAGATCCACGGCGCCGTCGTCACCGACCTGGTGCACCTGCTGGCCGAGCTGCTGGAGAACGCCACCTCGTTCTCCTCGCCGCAGACCAAGGTCAGGGTCACCGCGACCAGGCTGCCCGACGGCCGGGTGATGATCGAGATCCACGACAAGGGCATCGGCCTGACCCCCGAGGACTTCGCCGACATCAACCACAAGCTGGCCAACCCGCCGACGGTGGACGTGGCCATCTCCCAGCGCATGGGCCTGTTCGTGGTCGGCCGCCTGGCCAGCCGGCACGGCATCCGCGTCCAGCTGCGTCCCTCCGGCGAGCAGGCGGGCACCACCTCGCTGGTCATGCTTCCGGAGGAGATCACGCACGGCGGCGGCGGCCAGGAGGAGGTCGAGGAGGACTTCACCGTCTCCCGGATCGTCCCGGAGCAGCCGAACGCGGCCCAGCCCGCGCCCCAGAACCGCCAGCTGTCCGCCGCGGACCTGGGCTTCGACGACTCCCGCTACGGTTCTCAGGAGGAGGAGCAGGAGAACTCCCCCCAGCTCGACCCGCTCGGGCGCTCACTGATGCGCGAGGAGCGGCGCGCGGCGCTGGAGTCCCAGCAGCCCCGGTACCAGCAGCAGGACGGCGACTACGGCGGCTACGGGGACGGGCACGACGGGCACGACGCCCAGGAGCAGTACGCCCCCCAGCAGGCCTTCTACGACCCCGAGCAGACCGGCCGGTACGGCTCGCAGACCGGATTCCCGGAGACCGCCCCCTACGGGCAGGAGACGGGATACGGCCAGGGGTACCAGGACGGTTACCGGCAGCAGTACGAGCAGCCCCAGCAGCAGTCCCAGCAACAGGGCGGCGGGTACGACGGCGGTTACGGCCAGGAGTACCAGGGCGAGTACCGGCCGGACTACGGGACCGGGTACGCGGAGAACGGTTACGACACCGGGCAGGATCCTGTCCGGAATCCGGAAGCGGAATCCTTCCCCAGCGCTCCCGAAGACGGCGCGGAACGCGTAGGCTTCGATCGACCGGGTCAGGCTTCGGATGCTTCCACCACTGTGACCGGCGCGGGACTCCCGCGCCGGGAGCCGCGGAGGCAGCACCCCG
Organism: Streptomyces mangrovi; assembly: GCF_900114215.1. Classification (GTDB taxonomy): domain Bacteria; phylum Actinomycetota; class Actinomycetes; order Streptomycetales; family Streptomycetaceae; genus Streptomyces; species Streptomyces barkulensis. Next base: position 3,314 of record NZ_FOSG01000043.1, read on the forward strand.
AGGAGGGCTCGGCCCCGCGGTACCAGCCGCAAGCGGAATCCCCGGAAGTGCCCCGGCAGGCGGATCGCTCCGACGATTCCGGCTGGCGCACGGCGAACGACGAGCGCTGGCAGCGGGCGGAGGGGCTCCGCGACCCCAAGGCCGGCGGAGTCACCCCCTCCGGTCTGCCCCGCCGAGTGCCCAAGGCCAATCTGGTCGAGGGCGCCGCGGAGCAGACACCCCAGGACGGGGCCCAGGTCTCCCGCACCCCGGAGGACGTCCGAGGCAGGTTGAGCAACCTGCACCGCGGCGTCCGGCGGGGACGCACCGCGGGCGGCTCCGACAACACCCAGAATGACCAACCGGGCTTCGGCCCCGGCAGCACCTACGATCAGGAGCGTTAGTGTGAGCCCGATGAGCCAGGCGGCGCAGAACCTGAACTGGTTGATCACCAACTTCGTGGACAACACCCCAGGGGTGTCGCACACGGTGGTGGTCTCCGCCGACGG
>NZ_FOSG01000032.1 GCF_900114215.1 Streptomyces mangrovi
CCGCGTCCGGTGCCGACCATCAGGGCGGTGGGGGTGGCCAGGCCCAGGGCGCAGGGGCAGGCGATGATCAGGACGGCGACGGCCGCGGTGAAGGCCGCGGCCCACCCCCCCCCGGTGCCGAGCCAGAAGCCCAGGGTGCCCAGCGAGATCAGCAGCACCACCGGCACGAAGACGGCCGAGACCCGGTCGGCCAGCCGCTGCACCTCGGCCTTGCCGCTCTGGGCGTCCTCCACCAGCTTGGCCATCCGGGCGAGCTGGGTGTCGGAGCCGACACGGGTGGCCTCGACGACCAGCCGGCCGCCGGCGTTGAGGGTCGCGCCGGTGACCGCGTCGCCCACACCGACCTCGACGGGGACGGACTCGCCGGTCAGCATCGAGGCGTCCACGGCCGAGGAGCCCTCGACCACGGTGCCGTCGGTGGCGACCTTCTCGCCGGGGCGGACCAGGAAGCGGTCCCCGACGGCCAGCTCGGCCACGGGGACGAGCTCCTCGCGCCCTCCCCGCAGCACGGTGACCTCCTTGGCGCCCAGCTCCAGCAGGGCGCGCAGGGCGGCGCCGGCCTTGCGCTTGGAGCGGGCCTCGAAGTAGCGGCCGGCCAGGATGAAGGCGGTCACTCCGGCGGCGGCCTCCAGATAGATGTTGGCGGCGCCGTCGGTCCGGGCGATGGTCAGCTCGAAGGGGTGGGTCATGCCGGGCGTTCCGGCGGTGCCGAAGAACAGCGCCCACAGGGACCAGAGGAAAGCGGCCGAGGTGCCCACCGAGATCAGGGTGTCCATGGTGGCCGCGCCGTGCCGGGCGTTGGTGAAGGCCGCCTTGTGGAAGGGCCAGGCGGCGTAGGTGATCACCGGGGCGGCCAGGGTCAGCGACAGCCACTGCCAGTAGGTGAACTGCCAGGCCGGGACCATGGCCAGCGCGATGACGGGCACGGCCAGGATCACGGCGGTGGCCAGACGCTGCCGCAGCGGCCGCAGCTCGTCCCCCTCTTCCGCGGCGGGGGCCGCCTCGCCGGAGTCCCCGCCGGCCGCCTTGCGCTCGGGGGCGGGGGGCGTGGCGGTGTAGCCGGTGGCCTCGACGGTGGCGATCAGATCCTCCACGCCGACGCCCTCGCCGAAGGCGACCTTGGCCTTCTCGGTGGCGTAGTTGACGGTGGCGCTCACACCGTCCATGCGGTTGAGCTTCTTCTCGATACGGGCGGCGCAGGAGGCGCAGGTCATGCCGCCGATGGCGAGTTCGACCTCAGCTGCTTCGCTGGCGGTGGTGGTCATCACTGCTCCTCGGGCAGAAGTGACAGGTGCTGGGTGTGGTGCGGGTGCGGAAGAGAGGCCGGGCGGCTCGGCCGGGAGTTCGCGGCCGGTGATCTCACCGGCCGCGGTCGCGCTCCTCGTCCCCGCCGGGCGGGAGGGACGGGTGCCGGGCCCGCCGGACAGGGGGCCCGGCACGGGGGAGGCGCGTGGAGAGGACGGGTCAGGCGGCCCGGCCGGTGAGCTCGTATCCGGCCTCGTCGACGACCTCGGCGATCCGGGCGTCGTCGGGCGCGCCGGCGGTGGTGACGGTGACCCGGCCGGCCGCGACGTCGACCTCGACGTCCAGTACGCCGTCCAGCTCGCCGATGACCTTGGTGAGGGTGGCCTTGCAGTGGCCGCAGGTCATGCCGGCGACCGCGTAGACCGTTGCGGTGCCCTCGGCGGTGGCGGTCTGGGTGGCGGTGGTCGAGCAGCTTCCGTCAGGGGTGCAGCAGGACGACATGGTGTTCCTCCGGGAGATCTCGTTCATACCCCAGGGGGGTATCCCTGGTGTCGTCATGTATACCCCCCGCCCCTATGTTTGGCAAGTCCTCTCCGCCTGCTTGCGCATACCCCTCGGGGGTATATGCTTCCGTGTCGAGCCCTGTTAGGGCAGGGCACGTCCAAGGAGGGTGAGAGCACCATGAACACCGCGCTGAAGATCACCGCGTTCACCGCCGCGCTCGCGGCCGCGTTCGGGGCCGCGTACGGCGTGGGGAACGCCGTGGACCCCGTCTCCACCGAACCCGCCCCCGCGGCGCACGCCGGCCACGGGGCGGACGCGGGGCACGGGGACGCCGCGCCGGGGCGCGGGGGAGAGGGGAGCGGCCACGGGGAGGCGCGGGCCGGCGGCCTGCAGATCTCCGAGGGCGGCTACACCCTGGACCTGGACACCTCGCGGGTGAAGGCGGGCGAGGAGACGGAGCTGGGCCTCACCGTCCGGGGCGAGGACGGACGGCCGCTCACCTCCTACCGCACCGAGCACGGCAAGCAGCTCCATCTGATCCTCGCCTCGCGAGACCTGGCGGTCTACCGCCATCTGCACCCGAAGCGGGCGGCCGACGGTTCCTGGAGCGTCCCGGTGGACCTCCCCGCCGCCGGCGACTACCGCGTCTTCGCCGACTTCGTCCCGGCCGCCGAGGGCGCGAAGCCCCTCACCCTGGGCGCCGACCTCGCCGCCGTCGGCGAGTACGAGCCGAAGAAGCTCCCCGAGCCCTCCCGCACCGCCACCGTCGACGGCTACACCGTCACCCTCGACGGCTCCCTGCGCCCCGGCGCGACCGGAACCCTCGATCTGAAGGTCGCCAAGGACGGCCGCCCCGTCACCGACCTCCAGCCCTACCTCGGCGCCTACGGCCATCTGGTCGCCCTGCGCGCCGGCGACCTCGCCTACCTCCACGTCCACCCGAACGGTGAGCCCGGCGACGGCGCCACCGAACCCGGACCCACCGTCTCCTTCGCCACCACCGCCCCCAGCAGCGGCTCCTACCGCCTCTTCCTGGACTTCAAGCACGACGGGAAGGTCCGTACCGCCGCCTTCACCGTCGCCGCCGACGGCACGGCGAAGGCCGCAGAGGAGAAGGGCGGCAAGGACGCGGGCCACGACGACGGCGCACACCAGCACTGAACCGGTGCCGCCGGCCGCGGGCGGCCGCTCACCGGGTGGCGGCGGGCCGGACGCCCCGGGCGGCCTTCGGTGCGGGAGGATCCGGCGCGGTGGTCCGCCTGTACCGGCTCCTCTTCCCCGGAGCGGGGCCGCACCGCGTGACGCGGCCGGGCGTCGCCGCCGGATCCTTCGCGACCATGCTGCTGCCGCTGCTCGTCGCCTGTGGTCCGGTCCTGGGCCGACCGGGTACGGCGGCCGGGACCGTCGGCCCCTGTGCCGCGGTCGGCGCGGAGGCATCCTGGCAGTAGGCGGAACGCCGGAGCGGACGCGATGACCGCGTCGGCCGGCCCGGGAGGTGGCGGACGATGATGTTCTGGAACGGCCACGGTGTCAGCGGCTGGGAGTGGTTCGCGATGTCGGCCGGCATGATCCTGTTCTGGGTGCTGGTCATCACCGCGGCGGTCCTGCTCTTCCGCGCCCTGGACCGCCCCCGGCAGAGCCCCCGCGCACCCCAGGGGCCCGGCACGCCCGGGGTGTCCTCCGCCGAGCGGCTTCTGGCCGAGCGGTTCGCCCGCGGCGAGATCGACGAGGAGGAGTACCGGGGCCGTCTGGCCGTCCTGCACTCCTCCGGCCCACCCGCCAAATCCTGACCGGGGCGGTGATCCGCTCTCCGGATTCCGGCCCGGCCGGAGCGGTCGCCGTACGGAATGAATCACTCCTTGCGGGGTACCGGCGTGCGGACGCCCCGTGCGAGCCGGGGCGGACGACTCCGGACGGACGTTGGGCGAGGAGAACATGCGCGAGTTCCTGGACCTGGGGGCGATGCTGCTGTTCGCGGCCGGTGCGGTCGCCGCGCTGCGCCTGCTCCACCGGCTGACGGCCGTCCGGGGGGAGCCGCTGCTTGCCGCGCCCTTCCTCTCCGGGAACACTCCCGACGAGCACGCGCTGTCGCGTTTCCACGCCCGCTGGTACGCGCTGACGCTGCTGTTCCTCGCCTTCGACGTCGAGATGCTCTTCATGTATCCCTGGGCGGTCGTCGTCGCGGAGGTCGGGACGGCGGCGGTGGTGGAGATGTTCGTCTTCCTCGGCCTGCTGATGTGCGGCGTGGTGTACGCCTGGCGCGAGGGGGCCCTGCGATGGGCCTGAGCACCGCTCTGCGGAACCTGTCGGAGCGCCTGGCCGCACCGGCCGCCCGCAGCCCTCGCGTCCTGCTGGTGGCCTGTCCCGGGGCCACGGCCGTACGGCTGGCGGCGGAGGCGGCCGTGGCCGGGCTCGGCGGCCGTCCGGCCGGCTCGCCCGCGGAGGCGGACGTCCTGCTCGTGGCGGGAGAACCGTCCGAGGAGATGCGGGCCGCCGTCGACACGGTGTGGGGACAGATGCCGGAACCGCGCGTGCGGGGGGAGGTGTCGCGGCCCCGGGACGCCGGGGCGGTACTGCGCGGCCTCCTGCCCGCGCTCACCGGCCCGGGGCAGGAGGCGGAGGCCGCGCGGCGGGACGACGAGTGGGGGAGGAGCGGGGGAGAGGAGGGCCACGGCGGGCACAGGGGCGGTGGTCACGAGGGTGGTCACGAAGGCCACGGCGGGCACGGGGGCGGTGACGGTGGCGGCCACGGAGACCACGGTGGCCACGGCGGGATGCGGATGCCCGGCGGACTGATGATGGCCGACCGTGCCGAGGACCGCGACGGCCTGAAACTGGACGTGCTGCACGTACCGCTGGGGCCGGTGCTGCCCGGCTGGCCCGCCGGTCTGGTCGTCGACACCGTCCTGCAGGGGGACGTCGTACAGCGGGCCGGGGGCCGGGCGCTCCCCTCCGCGGGGCCGGTCGGTCCGCCGTTCTGGCAGGCCGACGGCGATCACCCCGTGCCTCCCGGGGCCCGTACGGCCGCCTGCCATCTGGACTCGCTGGGAAGGCTGCTCACCCTGGCCGAACGGGAGGACGCCGCGGCCGGGGCCCGCCGACTGCGCGACCGGCTGCTCGCGGGCGAGCCGGCGGAGGCGGTCCGCACGGACTTCGGACCGTGGCGGCGGCGGGTGGAGCGCTCGCGCATGCTGCGGTGGGCGACGGACGGCATCGGTGTGCTCACCCCGGCCGACGCGGTACGGCTGGGTGTGAGCGGTCCCGCCGTACGGGCCCGGCCGCCCCATGACGCGACCGCGCGGTGGCTGCGGTGGCTGGTGGAGACGGACGAGGCGCTGGCCGGCGGGCAGGCGCCCGGCGGAGGCCCGCGCGGCCACCGGGCCCCGGACGGCTCCCCGCCCTCGCGCGGCCTGCTGGACGCGGCCGTCGAGCTGATGCCGGGTCTGGAGCTGTTCGCCGCCCGGCTGCTGGTGGCGAGCCTCGACCCCGACCCGGACGAGCTGGCCGGGCCGGAGCACAGGCCGGAGCACGGGGAGGCCGAGGACGAGGCGCGGGGCGAGGAGACGGGGGAGGGCTCGCACCGGGATCACCACGGCAACAGTGAGCACGGCAACAGTGAGCACGGCAACAGTGAGCACGGCCACGGTGAGCACGGCAGCGGCGGGGGTGGTGAGCGGTGACCGTCACCGGAGCGCCGGTGTGGGCGGTGGTGCCCGCGGCCGGGGTGCTGCTGGCGATGGCGCTGGCCGCCGCCGTGCTCGACGCCCTCCTCGGCACGACGGGGACCGGCGGAGGCGGCGGAACCGCAGCGGCGGCGCGCGGCCGGAGGTGGTCCCGTCCGCTGGCCGAGTCGGCGCGGCTGATGCGGCAGCGCGGCCGGACCACGGTGGCGCCGGACCGGCTGCTGTGGCGGATCGGCACGGCGGGTCCGTTGGTGGCGGCCCTGCTGATGGCGGCGGTGGTGCCCGTGGGCGGGACGGTGGTGGCCGACCTGCCGGTGGGCATCGTCTGGTTCAACGCGGTGGACGTCACCCTCTGGGCGGTGGTGTGGCTGGCGGGCTGGGGGCCGAACAGCGTGTATCCGCTGGTCGGCGGCTACCGGTTCGTCGCCCAGGCGCTCGGCTACGAGCTGCCGCTGATGTTCGCGCTGACCGCGCCTGCGGTGGCGGCGCGGAGCCTGAACGTGGGCGAGGTGGTCCAGGCCCAGCGGGGGCTGTGGTTCGCGGTGTGGATGCCGGTGGCGTTCGTGGTGTTCCTGGGGGCTGTGGCCGCCTTCGGCATGTGGGGGCCGTTCTCCTCCCCGGTGGGCCGTGACGCGGCCGGGGGAGTGCTGGCGGAGGCGGCCGGGGTGGACCGGCTGCTGCTGCTGGCCGGGCGGTACGCGCTGCCGGCGGCCGGGTCGGGGATGGCGGTCGCGCTGTTCCTGGGCGGCGGCGCGGGGCCGTGGCTGCCGGGCTGGCTGTGGTCGCTGATCAAGACGCTGGCCGTTCTCGCGCTGCTGGTGGTGCTTCGGCGCCGGCTGCCGGTGCTGAGCCCCGAGCGGATCGTGCGGATCGGCTGGCTGGTGGCGCTTCCGGCGGTGCTGCTGCAGGTCCTGGTGGTGTCCGCCGTCGTGGTGGCGAAGGGGTGAGGTGAGGTGCAGACCGCGCTGTTCTGTGTGCCGGCCGTGGTGGCCGTCGCGTCGGGTGCCGCGGTGTTCACGGTGGACTCCATGGCCCGGGCCACCTACGCCCTGGCCCTGTCGTTCGTCGCCGCCGGTACCTCGCTGCTGCTGCTGGACCTGGCCTATCTCGGTGTGGTGACGATCCTGATGATGGTCATGGAGATGGCGATCATGGCCGTCTTCATGGTCATGTTCATGATGAACCCGGCCGGTCTCATGCCGATGTCGATGCTGCACAACAAGCGCGGAGCGGCGGTCATCTCCGGCGGGGTCTTCCTGGCCCTGGGCGCTGTCGCGCTGCTCGTCCCGTGGCCGGAGCGGCGCGGCACCACGCCCGCCGATCCGACCCGGGCGGCGGGCGAGGCGATCATGGGCTCGAAGATGCTGGTGATGACCGGTGTCGGCGCGGTGCTGTTCACCACCATCGTGTCGGCCCTCGTCCTGGCCGTCTCCCGCGGCCGGTACGGCGACGACGAGGGCGCGCAGGACGGGCACCGCGAGGGCCGCGGCCCGCACGGCGGCCACGGCGGCGGCCAAGACGCGCATGCCGGCCATACCGACCACGCCGGCCACGGCACACACGCCGCCTCCTCACCGCAGGAGGACGCCGCATGACGCTGGAACTGTTCCTGCTGCTGGCCTCGGCCCTGTTCGCCGTCGGGGTGTACGGGGCGCTGAGCCAGCAGTCCGTGGTGATGGTGATGATGGGCCTGGAACTGATGGTCAACGGCGTCATCGTGGCGGCGGCCGCCTTCTGGTACTTCCTCGCCCCGGCGGCCCCGGACGGACAGGTCCTGGTGCTGGTGGTCATCGCGGCCATGACCGTCGACATGGCCATGGGCTTCGCCGTGGTGACACTGCTGTTCCGCGCGAGGGACGCCGATATGACCGACATGGCCGCGGAGCTGAAACGGTGAGCGGGCCGAGCGCGCTGCTGTGGTCCCTGGTGCTGCTGCCCGCCGCGGCCGGAGGCGTCCTCGCCCTGTCCGGCGGCGGACGCCGCACCGCCGGGACGTACGACCGGCCCGGCGGCACAGGCCGTGCCGCGCCCGCCGTCGCGGTGGCCGTCGCGGCGGTCACCCTCGCCCTGGCGGTCGCCGCCGCCCTCGTCCGGCCCACCGCACGGGCCGGTTTCGTGGCGGGCGGGCCGCTGGAGCTGGCGGTGGACGGGCTGTCGGCCGCGGTGGTCGTGACGGTGGCGGCGGTCGGTCTGCTCGTGCTGGTCTTCGCCGCGGGCGGCATCCGCGCCGAGCGGCCCCGCTTCTTCGGCCTGATGCTGCTGTTCACCGCCGCCGTCCTGGTCACCGCCACCGCCACCACCCTGACCGCCCTGCTGCTGGCCTGGGAGGTGATGGGCGCCACCTCCTACGCGCTGATCGCCTTCCGCTGGCGCGAGGACGCCCCCGCGGCGGCCGGGACGACCGCCTTCCTCACCACCCGCGCGGGCGATCTCGGGCTGTACCTGGCGGCGGGCGCCGCCCTCGCGGCCCCGGCCGGGGGAACCGGCGCCGGTGACCGGCTCGCCCTGGACGCCCTGGCAGGCCTGGACGGCGCCTGGCCGCACCTGGCCGCCGCCGGGGTGCTGCTGGCCGCCTTCGGCAAGGCCGCCCAACTGCCCTTCTCCTTCTGGCTGTCCAGGGCGATGCTCGGCCCGAGCCCGGTCAGCGCCCTGCTCCACTCGGCCGCCATGGTGGCCATGGGCGGCTATCTGCTGCTGCGGCTGCGCCCGCTGCTGGAGTCCGCCGGCTGGGCGTCCGGCGCCGCCGCCTGGGGCGGTGCGCTCACCGCGCTCGCCCTGGGCGCGGTCGCCCTGGCCCAGCGGGACCTCAAACAGCTCCTGGCCGCGTCCACCGCCGCCCAGCTCGGCTTCGTCGTGCTGGCCGCCGGAGCCGGGAGCGTCGCGGGCGGAACCGCCCACCTCGTCGCCCACGCGGCCGTCAAGTCACTGCTCTTCCTGGCCGCCGGGGCCTGGCTGGCGGCACTGGGCACCGACGGCCTGCGGGAACTGCGCGGGGCCGCCCGCCGGGACCGGGCGACCGGTCTGCCGTTCGCGGTGGGCGCGCTCGCCCTGGCCGGGGTGCCGCCGCTGTCTCTGTGGGCCACCAAGGACGAGATCCTGGCCGCGGCGGACTCCCCGGCCCTGTACGGGGTGGTGCTGGCCGCCGCCGTCCTGTCGGCCCTGTACGCGGGCAAGGCGATCGGCCTGCTGCTGGGACCGGGCCCCGAACCGCCCGCCACGGCCGGACGGAAACCGGGGGGAGGGATCTCCGGCCCGCTTCGGACCGCGCCCCTGGCCCTCCTCGCCGCCGGAGCCGCCGTGCTCGGCGCCCTGGCACTGCCGCCACTGGCCGGAGAGCTGAAGCGGGCGGTCGGGGCGCCCGGCGAGCCCTCGGCCGGCGCGGCCACCATGGTCGCCACCGCCGTGCTCGCCCTGGCCGCGACCGCCTTCGCGGCCGCCTCGGCGCCCAGGCTGCCGGAGCCGGCCTGGGCCCGCGCCTGGCTGTACCTGGAGACGGCCGCGCACACCGTCGCCGTACGCCCCGCGCTGGCCGCCGCCCGCACCCTGGCCCGGTTCGACGACAGCGTGCTGGACCGCGCCGCCACGGGGACCGCCGCGGGGGTGCGGCGCCTGGCCTCGTGGGCGGCGGCCGCCGACCGCTCGGGGGTGGACCGGGCCGTCCGGGGCGTCGCCGACGGCGTCCGGTACCTGGGCGAGCTGGCGCGCCGCCCGCAGACCGGACAGCTCCACCAGTACTACGCCCAGGCCCTGGTCCTGCTGACCGCGGCCGCCGTCCTGCTCCTGCTGCTGGGGTGAGCATGCTCTCGCTGACCGTCTTCCTGCCGCTGGCCGCCGCCCTGGTCCTGTCGGCCCGGCGCGGCCTGCCCGACGCGGCCGTGCGGTGGCTGTGGGTGGCGGTCTCGGGAGCGGAACTGGGCCTGGTGGCCGTGCTGTGGGCCACCTACGACGGCCCGGGCATCGGCCATGAGACCGACCGGCCGTGGATCCCCGGTGCGGGCGCGGGCTACCACATCGGCGTCGACGGGCTGTCCCTGCCGCTGCTCGCCCTGACCGCCACCGTCTTCCTCGCCTGCGCGGTGTACTCGCTGCGGGGCCGCCACGCACGACACGGCATCCGCCGCTTCGCCGCCCTCTTCCTGGCCCTTGAGACCACCTGCCTGGGCCTGTTCGCCGCCCTGGACCTGATCCTGTTCTTCCTCTTCTTCGACCTGTCCATCGTCGGCATGTACCTCGTCATCGCCGGCTGGGGGCACGGGGAGCAGGCCGCCCGCTCGGCGCTGAAGTTCTTCCTCTACACCTTCGTCGGCTCCCTCGCGCTGCTGCTGGGCTTCATCGGTCTGTACACGGCCTCCGACCCGCACACCTTCGACATCACCGAACTGGCCGCCGACCCGCCGCTGGAGGGCGGCGGCGCGGCGGGCCCGCTGGTGCTGCTGGCCATCGCGGTCGGACTGGCCGTCAAGACCCCCACCTTCCCCTTCCACACCTGGCTGCCCCCGGCCCACACCGACGCGCCCGCCGCCGGGTCGGCCGTACTGGCCGCGGTCCTGCTGAAGATGGGCACCTACGGCTTCGTGCGCATCGCCATGCCGATCCTGCCGGAGGACTGGCGCGCCCACGCCATGGTCTTCGTCGCCGTCGGCGTCGTCTCCGTCCTCTACGGCGCCCTGGTCGCCCTGGCGCAGAGCGACTTCAAACGAATGGTCGCCTACACCAGCGTCAACCACATGGGCTACATCCTGCTGGCCCTGGGCGCGGCCGGGATGGTCGCCGACGCCGACGAGGCCGCCCGCTCCACCGCCGTGACCGGGGCGGTGGTCCAGATGGTCAGCCACGGACTGATCACCGGGGCCCTGTTCCTGCTGGCCGGAGTGCTGATGGAACGCGGCGGCACCTATGAGATGGACGCCTGGGGCGGGCTGGCCGGACCCATGCCGCGGTTCGCCGCGCTGACGGCCGTCGCGGCCTTCGCGGGCCTGGGGCTGCCCGGCTTCAGCGGTTTCGTCGCCGAGTTCCAGATCTTCGCCGGGAGCCTGGGGGCCGTACCGGTGGCCACCGCCCTGGCGCTGCTGGGCATCCTGGTCACCGCCGGGCTGTTCCTGTGGGCGCTGCACCGGCTCCTCCTGGGGGCCCGGCGCGAACCGAGGCCGGTCGGCGCGGACCTGCGCCCGGCCGAACTGCTGTCCGTGGCACCGCTGCTGGCGCTGTCCCTGCTCATCGGCGTCCTGCCCCGGTGGCTGCTGGACACGGTCGAGCCCGCCGCCCGCACGGTCGTCGACCTGGTCTCCCGGTGAGCGGCGTGGAGCGGGCGGGATCCTCGGGCAGGGCGCTCCGGGAAGGCGACGGTGACTGACATGCACAAGGAACCGCTGGCCCTCCTCCCGGAGATCCTGCTGCTGCTCGGCGCCGTCGCCGCACTGCTGGCCGGCTCCTTCCTGCCGCGCCGTCGCCAGTGGGCCGCCCGCGCCGGGGCCGCCGCCGCGCTCGCGGCCTCCCTGGCCGCCGCGGTGGTCCTCGCGCCCGGGGACGACCGCACCGTCTACGCCGGCACCTACGCGCTGGACGGCGCCACCGACGCGGTCCGCGTCATCGTCCCCGCCGCGGCCCTGACCGTCCTGGCACTGGCCTCGGGGCGGGTGCGCGGCGACCGGCGCGAGACCGAGTTCTGCGTCCTGGTGCTGCTCGGCTCGCTCGGCGCCGTGCTCCTGGCGGGCGCGTCCGATCTGCTGCTGCTGGCCGTCGCCTATCTGCTGGCCTCCATCCCCCTGTACGCACTGGCCGGCTGGGGGCGCGACGCGCGCGGCGCCGAGGCCGCCCTCAAGCTCTACCTGCTCGGTGTGCTGCTGGGCATCACCATGCTGCTGGGCACCGCCGTCCTGTACGGGCTGGGCGGCGCCACCGACTACGCGGCCCTGGCCGACGGGCTCCCCGGCGCGCCCAGGGCGGCACTCGCGGTGGGGACGGTGGCGCTGCTGGCCGGCCCGCTGTTCAAGGCCGGTGCCGTCCCCGCCCACTTCTGGGTGCCCGACGCCGCGTCGGGGGCGACGGTGCCGGCCGCCGCGTTCCTCACCACGGTTCCCAAGATCGGCGCGCTGGTCGCCCTGTACCGGGTGCTCACCGTCCTGCCCGAACAGGTCCTGCAGTGGCGGGTGCTGCTGGCCGTTCTGGCGGTGGCGACCATGACGCTGGGCAACCTGGCGGCCTTCGCCCAGAGGGACCCGCTGCGGCTGCTGGGCTACTCCACCGTCAGCCAGGCCGGCTATCTGCTGATGGCGGTCGCCGTCGCGGGGCGCGCCGAAGCCCTGCGCTCCCTGCTGCTCTACCTCGCGGCCTACGCCGTCACCAACCTCGGCGCGTTCGCCGTGGCCGCCGCGCTGCCCACCTCGCGCACCCTGGAGGCGTACCGCGGTCTGGGAAGGCGCCGGCCCCTGCTGGCCGCCGCGCTCACCGTCTGCCTCCTGGGCCTGGTGGGCACCCCGCCCACGGCGGTGTTCATGGGCAAGCTGACGGTCTTCTCCGCCACCTGGGACGGGGGCATGGCCTGGCTGGCCGTCGTCGCCGCCGTCAACACCGTCGCCAGCCTCTTCTACTACCTGCGCTGGATCGCGCCGGTCCTGTCGATTCGCGGCCCAGGCCGGCCCCCGCAGGACGCCGGGCCGTCCGGAGGGAACGGGCGACGGCGGGAGGCGGCGGCGGTCGCCGCCGAGCCCGGGCGCTGGGCGGCGGGCACGGCGGTGGCCGCCGCGTCGGTCACTTTGGTGCTCGGCGCCGGCGCGGGATGGGGGCTCGGCGCCCTCTCCGACGCCCTCGTACGGTGAGGCCGCCGCAAGGGGGCGGCCGGGACGGCCGGGACGGCTCGGCGGCGTAGAGGACGGCGGGCCCATGCCGCAGCGGGCGCCCCGGAGCGGGGATCCGCCGCCCTGCCGGGCACGGGCGCGCCCAGGGGGCGCTTCTTCATCCGTTCGCATCCCCTGGGAGGGACTTTTCCGCGATCGGACTGGCCAACGCATACCCCTAGGGGGTACCTTTTCGGTGCTCGGATACATACCCCCCTCCCGTATAGGAGTATGTGATGTCCTCTGCCCCGCCCTCACCCAGTCCCCGGCGCTGGAAGGCGCTCGGGCTGATCGCGCTGGCCCAGTTCATGGTGATCATGGACACCTCGATCATCGGGGTGGCCCTGCCGCAGATGCAGACCGATCTGGGCTTCTCCCAGGAGAACCTCTCCTGGGTCTTCAACGCCTACGTCATCGCCTTCGGCGGGCTGCTGCTGCTCGGCGGCCGCCTGTCGGACCTGCTCGGAGCCAAGCGCGTCTTCAGTGCCGGGTGGGCCGTACTGGCCGCCGGCTCGCTGATCGCCGGCCTGGCCGGCGAGGTGTGGGTCGAGCTGGCCGGCCGCGCCGTGCAGGGCGCCGGCGCCGCTCTGATCGCCCCGGCCGCGCTGACCCTGCTGATGATGCTCTTCGGCGGCAACCCCAAGGAGCTCACCAAGGCGTTCGCCCTGTACGGGGCCGCGGCCCCGGCGGGCGGCACCGCGGGCGTCTTCCTCGGCGGCGTCCTGACCGAGTACGCCAGCTGGCCGTGGGTGTTCTACGTCAACATCCCCATCGCCGCGCTGGTGCTGGCCCTCACACCCTCGCTGATGCCCTCCGCCCCGCCCCGCCGCGGCTCCGTCGACCTCCTGGGCGCGACCGCCGTCACCGCGGGACTGGCCGTCGCCGTCTACGCCATCGTCCGGGCTCCCGAGACCGGCTGGGGCGCGGCGCGGACCTGGCTGGTGCTGGGTGCGGGGGCCCTGCTGCTGGTCGCCTTCGTCGCACTCCAGGCGCGCCGCAGGGAGCCGCTGATGCCCCTCCGGATCTGGCGCGCCCCCAACCTGGCCGCCGCCAACATCGCCCAGCTGCTGCTGGCCGCCGCCTGGATCCCCATGTGGTTCTTCCTCAACCTCTACCTCCAGCAGGTGCTGGGGCTGGGGGAGTTCGCCGCGGGATCGGCGCTGCTGCCGATGACGGTCGCCATCATGGTCATGATGATCGTGCTGGCGCCCCGGCTGATCGCCCGCTTCGGGCCCAACCCGCTGGTCGTCGCGGGAATGCTGGTGCTCGCGGCCGGTATGTTCTGGCTGTCTCTGGTCCGCCCCGACGGCACCTTCTGGGCGGACGTGCTGCCCGCCTCGCTGGTGGCGGCGGGCGGTATGTCGCTGGCGTTCATCCCCTCGCTGGGCACCGCCGTCTCCAGCGCCCGCCCCGAGGAGGGCGGCCTGGCCTCCGGCATCGTCAACACCAGCTACCAGGTGGGCTCCGCCCTCGGCCTGGCGGCCATGACCGCGGTGGCCGCCTCCCGCGGCGCACAGGAGCTGGGCGACACGGCCGCCCTCACGGACGGCTTCTCCGCGGCCTTCCTGGGAGCCGCCGCCATCGCCGCGGCCGGAGCCGTCATCGCCTGGTTCACCCTGCGCCCCGCACCCGCGCCCGAGGCGGCCGCCGAGCCCGCCGGATCCGAGCGGGACAAGCCCCGTACGGCGGAGGCCCGCTGACGCACCGTCCCTGTCCGAACCGACCGCCGGCGCCGCCGGACACGGAAGACCCCGTGCCCGGCGGCGCCCCTGCCCCGGAGGCTCCTGATGCAGCAGATCGAGGTCTACGGCACCGACTGGTGCCCACAGGTGAAAGAGGTCCTGGCCCGGCTCGCCGGCGCCGGCGCCGCCTACCGCTACCACGACATCGACACCGACAAGAAAGCCGCCAAGGCCGTCTACCGCCTGCAGCGCGGGACCCGCCGCGTCCCCACCCTCGTCCTGCCCGACGGCACCGTCCTCGTCGAGCCCACCGACGATCAGCTCCGCGACCACCTCACCGCGGCGCCCGGCCCCGAGCGGAAGGGGGAGACGGAGTGAGGATCCCCCCGACGGCCTCCGACCTGCGCCGGGCGGTGGACCATCCGGCCACCCGCTGCCTGCTGGCCTGCCTCCTGGCCGCCATGGCACGCCGGGCGCAGGGGGCCTCCCCCTCTCCCGCCCGGAGGAACGGCTGCTCCTCCTGACCGCCATCGCCCCGAAGGCGGGCACAGACCGACGGATGTGGCCGACGGACGTACCTGCGCGACGCCACCGGTCCGCCTGAGCCGGACCGCGGTGGTGACGCGATGGTCGACATCCGCGGCCTCCAAGGCTCACCCGGCCACCTCGACGCGCTCCCCGGGCCGCTGCGGAGCGCGCCCCGGCCCCGTCAGGGCGGGCCCGGCCGCGGTGGTGCACCCGCTGTCGGCCCGCTCGTCGATACCGACGCCGACGCCGACGCCGATACCGACGTCCGGCAGTTCTCCACCGGAGGTGCCGGGACGGCCCACCGCGGTGTGGGCCGCAAGGCCCGTGTGGTCCGGGCCGATGAGGCCGAACGGCCCCCGCCCCAGGGCCACAGGACCCGGGCCCTCCCCGGACAGGTAAGCCTAACCTCACCATTGGCG
The DNA here is from genome assembly GCF_900114215.1 of Streptomyces mangrovi. Classification (GTDB taxonomy): domain Bacteria; phylum Actinomycetota; class Actinomycetes; order Streptomycetales; family Streptomycetaceae; genus Streptomyces; species Streptomyces barkulensis. The sequence continues at coordinate 14,898 of NZ_FOSG01000032.1, forward strand.
GTGATCGGCTGCCGGGCACACCCGCCCGGCGCGAGGTGGTGGAGGTGCGCGTGAAGGGCACGGACGGGGTGTTCGGCGAAGCAGGCGGTCCGGGGACCACGGCCATCGGCTCCCCGCCGCTCTCCCTGGCGGATCTGGCACCCGGTACCAGCGCCGTGGTGACCGGGGTCCTCGCCGACGGCGAGCCGGCGGTCGTCCGCCGGCTGCACGACCTCGGATTCACCCCGGGCGCGGTCGTGGAGGTGGTGCGCCGGGCCCCGCTGCGTGATCCGGTCCTCTACCGGATCAAGGGCTGTGAGGTGTGCCTGCGCCGTGCGCAGGCCGTGTGCGTGCGCGTCGGGGAGGCGGCACGGTGAGCACGGGATGCCACACCGGGGACGGCACGGACCCGGCGGCCCCGCCCGGGGCACCGCGGATAGCCCTGGTCGGCGCCCCCAACTCGGGCAAGACCAGCGTCTTCAACGGCCTGACGGGCCTGCGCGCCAAGACCGGCAACTACCCCGGGGTGACGGTGTCCCGGTTCGTCGGGACCTCCCGGACGGGCCGGCACCGGCATGTGATCGAGGACCTGCCGGGCACCTACGGCCTGGAACCGGTCAGCCCGGACGAGCGGATCACCGTCGATGTGCTGGACGGCCGGCTGGAGGGCGCACGGCGGCCGGACGCGCTGCTGATCGTGGTGGACGCAACCGCGCTGGAGCGCTCCCTCGGATTCGCCGCCCAGGTCCTGGCCCGCGAACTGCCGGCCTGTGTGGTGGTCACCTTCACCGACGAACTGGCCCGCCGCCAGGGCCGCCTGGACACCGAGGCGCTCGCCGAGGCGCTCGGCGTGCCGGTACTGCCCGTGATCGGCCACCGCGCGGTGGGCGCCGCGCGGCTGCGCGAACAGCTCACCACCTGGCGCACCTGGCCGGTCCCGGCCGTGGCACCGCCCACGGAGCCGGCGGAGCGGGACGCCTGGGCGGAGTCGGTCCTGGCCTACGCCGGCTACCGGCCTCCCGAGCGCCACCGGATCACCCAACGCGCCGACGCGGTACTGCTCCACCCGGTGTGGGGCACGGCGGTGTTCTTCGCGGTGATGGCGCTGTTCTTCCAGACCGTCTTCACCCTGGCCGCCCCGCTGCAGGACAGGGTGGAGGAGCTGTTCGCGTGGCTGTCGGGCCGCGTGGACGCCCACGTCGGCAACCCGTGGCTGTCCGGGTTCCTGGGGGACGCCCTCATCGGCGGGGTCGGCGGCGTGCTGGTGTTCGTCCCGCAGATCATGCTGCTGTTCCTGCTCCTGGCCCTGCTGGAGGGAGTGGGGTACATGGCGCGGGCGGCGTTCCTGATGGACCGGGTGATGGCCCGCTTCGGTCTGGAGGGCCGGGCCTTCGTGGCGCTGCTGTCGTCGTTCGCCTGCGCGATCCCCGGCATCATGGCCACCCGCACCCTGCCCTCGGCCAGGGACCGCCTGGCCACGATGATGGCCGCGCCGCTGATGACCTGCTCGGCCCGGCTGCCGGTCTACGTGCTGCTCATCGGTCTGCTGGTCGACCCGTCCGCGCGCGTCGGCCCGTTCGGCGCGCAGGGCCTGGTCATGTTCGGCCTCTACCTGCTCGGCGCCGTCTCCGCGATGCTGGCCGCCTGGGTGTTCAAGAGTCTCGGGGACCGCCACAGCCGGCCGGTGCCGTTCTTCATGGAACTGCCGCCCTACCGGCTGCCCGCCCCGCGCGCGGTACTGGTGGCGATGTGGTCCTCCGCACGCGCCTTCCTGCGCAAGTGCTCGACCGTCATCGTCGCCACCAGCGTCGTGCTGTGGCTGCTGCTGAACCTGCCGGTGCACACGACCGGGCAACTGCGCGCCGCCGGCGACGACACCGCCGACACCACGGCCGTGTCCGCCTACACCGCCGACCACAGCTACGCCGCCGGCCTGGGCCGGGCCGTGGCCCCCGTCTTCGAACCGCTGGGCTTCGACTGGCGCGTCAACGTCGGCATACTGTCCGCCCAGGCCGCCCGCGAGACCTTCGTCGCCACCCTCGGCCAGGTCGCCGCCGCCGAGGATCCCGAACAGCCGGAACAGGCCCTGCGGGCCATGACCCACTCCGGCGGGGACCGCGCCGGGCAGCCGGTGTTCACCGCGCCCACCGTCGCCGCACTGCTGGTCTACTTCGTCTACGCGCTGCAGTGCATGGCCACCGTCGCGGTCCTGCGCCGGGAGACCGGCACCTGGAGATGGCCGGCGACCGCCTTCGCCTACCTGACCGTGCTGGCCTGGCTGATGGCCTACCTGGCCCGGACGGTCACCGGCCTGCTGGGCGGGTGAAGCCGGCCGTGGTCCCCCTGCACCCCCAGCGGATCCCCGGCCGGGCCGACCGGCTGCGCTGGATCGTCCCAGCCGGAACCCTCACCGGCACCGGCCCGCTCGCCGAGGTGCCCGAACCGCTGGCCACGCTGCTGACCGACGGCACCCTCACACGGATCGAACTGGAAGGCGAGGCGGTCGTCACCCGCCTCGGCGCGGACCGTACCTGGGCCCGGGAGGGGCCCAGGGTCCGCAGCGCGCTGCACGCCGCCCTCGGCGATCCCGCCGGATGGATCCCGGCCACCGGCGGTGCCCCCCGCGACGACGACGCACGGCTGTACGACACGGCACGCGCGGTCATCGCCGGACAGGTGGGTGACTTCGCCCGCTCCCACGGCGGCCGCATCGAGCTCGTCGGTGTGCGCGACGGCGTCGTCACCGTCCGCCTCGGCGGCGCCTGCCACGGCTGCCCCGCATCGTGGTTCACGCTGCACCAGCGCCTGGAACGTCGGCTGAGGCAACGCCACCCCGGTCTGCGCGCGGTCCGCGACGCCGCCTCGCCGACGACGCCGGCAAGCCTGTTCGGCCGCCCCCACGGCTCCTCCGGGGCATCCTCCTGAACGCGCCGGCCCGGTCGCCCGCACGCCGTGCGTCCGGCGGGGAAGGCCGTCGGCCGGGCGGCGCCCGGCACCGCGCTTCGAACCGTGCTCCAGGGCCGGAAGCCGCCGGGAGCCGCCGGACGGCCTTCCGGCCCCGTCCGGCGGGCCTCGACAGGGACCAATGGCCCCCGTACCGGGGCCCGGTCGGCGGGGGAGCCGACCGTGCCCGGCGTGCATGCTGGGCACCGACCGGATCGCAGATGCCCATCTGTACGACCGCGCTCCATGCTTGCCGGGCGGCCGGTTCCCCTGCCCCCGGCTGCCGCGGGTGCGGCGCGTACGGCGCGCGGCGCCCGGTTCGGTCGGGCGTCCGGCCGCTCACCGCGGCCGGACGCGGCATCCGCCCCGGCGGCGGGCGCCGTAGGCGCGGCCCGGCCCGCGTCGGCCGGGCCGCGCGGCCCGGCCTGCCCGGGGCACGGCCCCGAGCGTGCTCACCGTCGCCACGGCCCCCCGGGGCGCCGCCGTCCGGACGGCGCGCGGACAACGCGCCGCCGGCGCACGCACCCCCGTACCCACGGCACACGAGGAAAGAAGGAACACCCGCCATGAACAGACCCCACCGCCGGACCGGCGCCCTGCTCGGGACGGTCGGCACAGCCCTGGCAGTCGCCGGGCCGGTCATGGTGCTGCGCGGACGCGGCGGCAGGAAGGAGATCCGGGCCGAGCTGGCCGACCAGAGGATCACCTTCCCCGAACGCGGGCTCCCGGCCGAACTCGCCCCCCACGCCGGCCGGCGCGTGGAGACCGGCCCCGACGCGCACGCCTACGCCGAGTTCATCAGGGGCAACCTCGCCCACACCACCGGTGGCCGTACCTACGCGGAGATCACCGCGGAGCTGTACGCGGCCGGAGGCGACGACGAGAAACTCCTGGAGCTGCGCCAGACCGCGTTCACGGGCCAGTCCCTGCGCGCCTCGCTGATGTCCGCCTACCAGGCATGGCACCTCACGACCCTGGTCACGGGCCTGGGCGCCGCGCTGACCGGCCTGGGAGCCGCGCTGGTGGCCACCGCCGCAGCGCTGGCGGAACGTTCACCGGAGCACCCCTGACCCGTCGCGGCGGCGTGACGCGCCACCGCACGGCACGCCGCCGCGATGGCCCGTCCGGCCCTGCCGCACCCGCGGTGAGGAGGGACCGTCGGCCCTACGGGTGAAGACCATCGGCCGCCGCGCCGACCACCGCCGCCGGTGGATGCTGACGGCGACCGAACCGGAGGTATCCCGTGCACGACCACGTCGACCGCTCCCGAGGCCGCTTCCACCGCTGCCGCCCGCGGTGGCTGCCGCGCACGGTCCGGCCCGGCCACCGTCCGGCCGCCCGCCTGGTCTGCCCTGACTCCAGGACGGCCGGACGCAGCCCCAGGGCGCTGGGGAGGGCCGGACGGTGAGCGCCGCCCGGGCCATCCGCCGGCAGCGGCACGACGCGGGGGAGCGGCCCTTCATCGTCATCTGGGAGTCGACCAGGGCCTGCCCACTGGCCTGCCTCCACTGCCGCGCCGAGGCCGTGCCCGGCCGCGACCCGCGCGAGCTGGACACCGCCGCCGCCAAGGACCTGCTGCGCCAGGTGGCCGCCTTCGGGCAGCCCGCCCCGCTGTTCGTCATCACCGGCGGCGATCCGTTCCAGCGCCCCGACCTCCCCGAACTCGTCGCATACGGCCGGGAGGCCGGCGTCCGGGTGGCGGTGTCCCCGTCCGGTACCCCGACGCTCACCGCGGAGCGGCTGCGCGAGCTGCACGCGGCGGGCGCGGCCGGCCTCTCGCTCAGCCTGGACGGCTCCACCGCCGAACTGCACGACGGCTTCCGCCGGGTGCCCGGGGTGTTCGGCTGGACCCTGGACGCCTGGGACACAGCGCGCGCCCTCGGCATGAAGGTACAGATCAACACCACCGTCGCCCGGCACAACCTGCACGATCTCCCCGGCATCGTCCGCCTCGTCGCCGAGCACGGCGCGATGCTGTGGAGCGCCTTCTTCCTGGTGCCCACGGGCCGTGGCCGCACCCTCGGAGCCCTGACCGCCGACGAGGCGGAGGACGTCCTGAACTTCGTGTACGACGTCGGCCTGACCGTGCCCGCCAAGACCACCGAGGCCCACCACTTCCGCCGGGTCGCCCTGCAGCGCCAGGTCCTCGCCGCCGCCGGCGACGACCATGTGGCGGTGCTCGGACTGGGCCCGCTCTACCGGGAGTTGAGCGAGCGGGCCGCGGAGCTGGGCCTGGACACCGGAGCGCGCCGGGTACGGCGGCCGCCACTGGACGTCAACGCGGGCCGGGGCTTCGTCTTCGTCTCGCACACCGGCACCGTGCACCCCAGCGGTTTCCTCCCCCTGGCCGCCGGAAGCGTCCGCGAGACGCCGCTGACGGAGATCTACCGGGACTCGGAGCTGTTCACCGGACTGCGGGACCCCGACCGGCTGGGCGGCCGGTGCGGAGCGTGCGAGTTCCGCCGGGTCTGCGGCGGTTCGCGGTCACGCGCCTACGGCGTCACCGGCGATCCGTATGCGGAGGAGCCCTGGTGCGGGTACGTCCCGGGCTCCTTCCCCCACCGGCGGGAACTGGCCGCGCTGCTGTCCGGCGACGTCGGCGCCGGGGGCCGGCCGGTCCGCGGGCACACGGCCGGGCGCGCGCCGGACCGGAACAGCGGTACGGAGCCCCCCGGGCGCCGAGGGGCGGCATGACCGGCGCCGGGGCCGGGCGCGCCCGGCCCGCCGGACCCGACGACGCGACCGCCGGCGCGGACGGGCCCGCCAGGTACCCGAACAGGTTCAGGAACTCCGGGATGACAGCCCGTCATCTGCGCGCCCACGTCCTGATCGTGGCGTGGCTGGCAGCGGCCCTGCTCATGGTCGCGGTGCGGGAGCCGCTGCCGGCGGCCCGCTGGATGGCCGTGCACATGTTCCTGCTCGGCGCCGCCACCACGGCCGTCCTGGTCTGGAGCGAGCACTTCGCCGTGGCCATGCTGCACGCCGGGATGCCCAGCGCACGCTGGAGCGCCGCCCGGCTCGGGGCCGCCAACCTCGCCGTGGCCGGACTGCTCGCCGGTGTGTGGGCCGCCTCGCCGGTGCTGACGGCCGTCTCCGCCACGCTGCTGGTGGCCGCGGCCGTCGCGCATCTGGTGATGCTGGTCCGCCTCGGGCGGGGCGCGCTCCGGGGGCGGCTCAAGCCGATCGCCGCCTACTACCAGGCGGCCACGGCGGCCCTGATCGCCGGCGCCGTCCTCGGCGGGCTGCTGGCCACCGGCGGCGCCGGCGGGCCCGACGGGTACGCCGGGCTGCGCCTGGCCCACATCCACGCCACACTGCTCGGCTGGATCGGGCTGCCGGTCCTGGGCACGCTGTTCATGCTGTGGCCGACCGTGCTGGGCGTACCGATGAAGGACCGCACCGTGAAGGTCTCGCGGTGGGTGCTGCGGCTCACCGGCGGCGGGTTGCTGGTGGCGGTCGCCGCCCTGGCAATCGGCCGGCGCTGGCCGGCCGCGGCCGGCCTCGCCCTCTACGCCGGGGGAGCGGTCCTCACCGCGGCCCTCCTGGTCCGTACCGTACGCGGCGGCAGGCCCGTCTCCGCGGCGGCCGCCTGGATGCTCGCCGCGGCCACCTGCTGGCTGCTGATCGCGGTGGCGGCGGACCTGGTGTGGCTGGCCGCCCGGCCGCTCGCGGACGCACAGACCGGGATCGACGCCCTCCTCCCGGTGCTGCTGATCGGCTTCACCGCGCAGATCCTGATCGGAGCGCTCACCTATCTGCTGCCGGTCGTCCTCGGCGGCGATCCGAAGGACCGGGCGGCGATGCGGGCGTTGCTGGAGCGTGGCTGGCCGGTGCGGCTGGCGGCCCTCAACGCCGGTGTCGCGCTGACGGCGTTTCCGCTGCCCGGTCCGGCCGCGACGGCCGGCGTGCTGCTGGTCGCCCTGCCCGGCGCCGCGTTCCTGGCCCTGGCGGCGGCCGTCCTCGTCCGCGGTGGCCGGGTGCTGCCGCAGGAGGCGGGAAGGGAGCGCGCGGGGCGGCGTCCCGCAGTGCGGGGCACGGTCGCGGGGGCCGCCGCTCTGGCCGTCCTGACCGCTCTGGCCGTCCTGACCGTGCTCATGACCGACGGCGGCGGGGACACCCGCGAGCCGGCCGCCGCTTCCCCCGCGGGAGGCGGCGCCGCCACCGCGACCCGCACCGTCGACGTCGCCCTCACCGGCATGCGCGTCCGCCCCGCCCGGATCGAGGTCGCGGCGGGCACCGCCCTGCGACTGAAGGTCACCAACGAAGACGCCCAGCGCCACGACCTGCGGGTGGAGGGCGGCCCGGCCACCCCGATGCTCGGCCGGGGCGAGAGCGCCCGTCTGGACGTCGGAACGGTCACCGCGAGCCGTCAGGCGTGGTGCACCCTGCCGGGCCACAGGGCGGCCGGGATGACGATGGACATCGTGGTCGGGGACCGCGACACGGCCGAGGACGGCGGTGGACAGGAGGAACACGCCCCGGCGGCCGGGGCGGCCGGGCCGGATCTGGCGGCGGAGTTCTCGCCGGGCTGGGCCTCCCGGCCGGCCGGGCTGCCGCCGGCCGGTCCGGGCCGCGTCCACCGGGTGACCCTGCGCACGGTGGAGAAGGACATCGAGGTCGCTCCCGGGGTGCGGCAGCGGATGTGGACCTTCGGCGGCACCGCGCCGGGTCCCACCCTGCGCGGCCGGGTCGGCGACACCTTCGAGATCACTCTGGTCAACGACGGGTCGATCGGCCACAGCATCGACTTCCACGCCGGGGCGCTGGCCCCCGACCGGCCGATGCGCACCATCGAGCCGGGCGAGTCGCTGGTCTACCGGTTCACCGCCGGGCGGGCGGGCGCGTGGCTGTACCACTGCGGCACCGCGCCGATGCTCCAGCACATCGCCAACGGCATGTACGGGGCCGTCATCGTCGACCCGCCGCAACTGCCCGAGGTCGACCGGGAGTATCTGCTGGTGGCCTCCCAGCTCTATCTGGGCGCGGTCGGCAGTGAGGGCCGGGTGGCGAGGATGCGCGCCAACACCCCGGACGCCTGGGCCTTCAACGGGGTGGCCGGGCAGTACGCCCGGGAGCCTCTGACGGCGCGGGCGGGGGAGCGGGTCCGTTTCTGGGTGGTGGCGGCGGGGCCGGGTGGCGGGGTCGCCTTCCACGTGGTGGGCACGGTGTTCGACACCGTGTATCAGGAGGGCGCCCACCGGCTGCGTCCGGAGGATCCCGGGGGCGCCCAGGTGCTCGGCCTGTCCACCGCGCAGGGGGGTTTCGTCGAGGCGGTGTTCCCCGAGGCCGGCCGCTATCCGTTCGTCGACCACGACATGCGCCGCGCCGAGGCCGGCGCCCACGGAGCGGTGGAGGTGAGCGAGTAGTCGAACACCGCCGGCCGGCGGGCCCCGTACGGCCCGCGGGCACGGCCGCAGGCCCCATGGCCGCCGCCCGCCCGGCCGGCGGCCACGAAGCGGACAAGGAAGGGAAGGCGCCATGCGTACCCGAATCCCGCTGGACGCAGCCACCGTGGAGCCGCTGCTGGCGGCCGCCGTGGCGGCCCCGTCGATCCACAACACACAACCCTGGCGCTTCCGCCTGGACTCCGGCCATCAGGTGCTGGAGGTCCACTCGGCGCCGGAGCGGACCCTGCCGCTGACCGACCCGGCGCACCGCGCCCAGTATCTGTCCGTGGGCGCCGCGGTGTTCAACATCCGGATCGCCGCGGTCCACCAGGGCCTGCGGCCCGAGGTGAGACTGCTGCCGGACCCGTACGACCCCGGCCTGCTGGCCGCCGTGCGGCTCGCCGGTCCCCTCGGCGCGGACGACCTGCCGCCGGGCCCCGACCTCCACGCGGCCATCGCGCGACGGCACACGAGCCGGAGGCCGTTCACCGGCCGCCCGGTGCCCGAGCCGATCGTGGCGGGGATGGCGTCGGCCGCGTACGCCTGCGGCGCCCGGCTCAGCGTGCCGGACATCGTCGGCACACGGCGGCTGCTGCGGCTGACCGCCGCGGCCGAGGCACGCAACCACGCCCACCCGGACCGCACCGCCGAAACCCTCTCCTGGATCACCGCGCCGGGCAGGGGCTCCCACTACGGCATCCCCGTCACCGCCCTCGGCCCGCCGGATGCGGGCGGGCGGATGCCGATGCGCGACTTCACCGGCGCGCTGCCCACCCTCCGCCTGCCCGCCATGTGGTTCGAACGCCATGTCCAGCTCGCCCTCCTGTGGACGCCCCACGACCGGCGGGAGGACTGGCTGCGAGCCGGTCAGGCCCTGCAGTACGTCCTCCTCACGGCGACCGCAGCCGGCCTGCGCACCTCACTCCTGCACCAGGCCATGGAGTGGCCCGACCTGCGGGCCGCGACGGCCCTCCCGCGGCACGGGCGGTGCCATCCCCAGGTGCTGCTCCGGTTCGGTTACGGCCCGGACGGCGCCCGCACGCCGCGGGCCACCGGGCACCCGGCGGCCCGCACCGCGGCACCGCCCGCGACCGGTACCGGGCCGGACTGAACGCTGCGCCCCCGAGCGCGTTTTGGCCCGCGGCGGCGAGGATCAATAGGATCCGCCGATGATCAGAAAACAACGGTCGGCGATGGGCCTCGGAGCCCTGCTCGCCGTACTCGCGGCCGGGCTGGCGTTCCCGGCCGGGGCGGCCGCCGACGAGACCACCGCCGACGCGCCGAAGGTCAACCTGGTGATCGACGTCAGCGGCTCGATGCGCGAGCGGGACATCGACGGACAGTCGCGCATGGCCGCGGCCAAGCAGGCGTTCAACGAGGTGCTGGACGCCACCCCCGAGGAGGTACGGCTCGGCATCCGCACACTCGGCGCCGACTACCCCGGCGACGACCGCAGGACGGGCTGCAAGGACACCGCGCAGCTGTACCCGGTCGGCCCGCTGGACCGCACCGAGGCCAAGACGGCGGTGGCCACGCTGACGCCGACCGGCTGGACACCGATCGGACCGGCCCTGCTGAAGGCCGCCGACGACCTCGACGGCGGCACCGGCTCCAAGCGGATCGTGCTGATCAGCGACGGCGAGGACACCTGCGCCCCGCTCGACCCGTGCGAGGTGGCCCGGGAGATCGCGGCCAAGGGCATCGGCCTGACCATCGACACCCTCGGCCTGGTGCCGAACACCAAGATGCGGCGGCAGCTGAGCTGCATCGCCGAGGCCACCGGTGGCACCTACACCTCGGTGGAGCACACCGACGAGCTCACCGAGAAGGTCAACCAGCTGGTGGAGCGGGCGGCCGATCCGGTGGTGACGCCGGTGGCCGTGGAGGGCGCGGAGCGGTGCGCCGACGCGCCGGCGCTGAAGTCCGGCCTGTACACCGACCGCGAGGAGTTCGGCCAGGAGCGCTGGTACCGGGTGGACGTGGCGCCCGGCCAGGAACTGCGCGCCTCGGTGAGCGTGGCGGCGGACCGGGCGGTGAACCCGGACTACGGGGTGCTGCTGCGCGCGGTCACGGTGCACGGCCGGGAGATCGTGCGCGGCGAGGCGGCCGGCAACGGCCGCACCGACGTGATCTCCACAGGCCTGCGCTACCCCAAGCCGGAAAGCGACGGCGGAGGCGGCGACGAGGAGACCGAGGCGGAGACGGTGTGCCTGCGGGTGACGAACTCCTTCTCGGCGGCGTCCGGGGTCAAGACCAGCCCCGGCCTGCCGCTGGAGCTGACCGTGGACGTGGTCGACGGCCCGTCGCAGGCCGCTGACGTGGCCTCCTTCGGGCTCGGCCGCGGCTGGTGGCTGCTCGGTGTCCTGGTGGTGGCCGGTTTCCTCGCGGGCATGGTGTGGGGCTGGCTGTCGCGTTGGCGTGTCGCGGTGTGGAGGACCAACTGATGTGGATCACACGTGTGGTGAGCGCCGCGCTGCTGACGCTCGGCCTCGCGGCGGGGCCCGCCGCGGCCGACTCGACACCGTCGGCGAGCCCGTCCGACGACAGCGCGGCGCCCACGTCGGCGGGCACGTCGTTCCGTACGGCGACGGAGATCGACCAGGGGCGCACCGCGACGGCGAACGCCTCGGCCGGTGACTACCTGTACTGGTCGTTCCCGGCCGACACCGGTCAACGCCCAACGGTGCGGGCGACGGTGAAACTCCCCGCGCAGCACGCGGCGCAGACCTGGCAGATCGACGTCTACGACGGTCTGAGGCGCCGTCAGGCATGCCAGTACGGCGCGCAGACCCGTACGGCCGCCGCGGGCACCGAGTCGGTGGAGCTGGCGTGCGTGCTGCGCACGGTGCGGGCCTGGTCGGAGCCGTGGGCCAACGATCCGCTGCCGGGCACGTACTACCTGCGGCTGACGGCGGTGGGCGTACGGACGGCCGACCTCGGGCAGCCGATGGCCGCCGAGGTGCGGGTGGAGTCGAAGGACATGGGCGGGGCGGCGGCCGTGGACGGCCGGCTGGCCGAGCCGCTGATACCGGGCGTCGCGATGACGCAGCGGCAGGACGAGGCCGAGGAGGAGTCCGGGGCTTCGGCGGTGCTGTCGGCCATCGAGCCGGACGACGGCTGGTCGTCGGGTTGGTGGTCCGACCGCTGGGTGTGGACGGCGTCCGGCGCGGTGCTGGCGGCGCTCGCGGGCATCGGGGGATACGCACTGACGCGGGGCCCGGGACGCCCGCGGCACGTGCCGCCGAACGTCTGAGGCCACCTGGGGCCCGCCGCTCGCCGGTCCCTCACGCGTGCGCCCGGCCGGGGTTTCCCGGCCGGGCGTTTCGCACAGGCGGCCGCCGGGCCCGGAAACGACGGGGCGCGGTGAAGCCCGTTTGGTGCCCGAACGGCTGGGAAACGGGGGCTGGATGGAGAGTTCCGCAACCGAAGCACCTGTGGCCGAGCCGTGGGTCCTGCGTGACTACGCGCTGGTCGCCGACGGGGAGAGGGGGGCCCTGATCGGCCCGCGCGGTGACGTGGCCTGGATGTGCGCCCCCTCCTGGCACAGCGCCGCCGTCTTCTCGGGGTTGCTCGGCGGTCCCGGGGGCTTCCGGGTCCGCCCCCGCGACCGATGGAACGTGTGGGGCGGGTACTACGAGGACGGCACGCTGATCCGCGTCAGCCGGTGGGTGACGCGTGACGCCGTCATCTCCTGCCGGGAGGCGCTGGCCGCCCCGGCCGAACACGGACGCGCCGTGCTGCTGCGGCAGATCCGCGCGGTACGCGGTGAGGCCCGCGTCCTGATGGACCTGGACGTGCGCGCCGACTACGGGCGGCACCCCATGACCGGTCTGCGCCGCGACGGCGGCGTGTGGCAGGCGGTCAGCGGCCGGTCGTGGCTGCGGCTGACCGGTGCCGGACACGCGAGGGCGTCCTCCGACGGGCTGTGCGCGGAGCTGCGTCTGCCGGAGGGCGGCGTCCACGACCTCGTCCTGGAGGTCGGTGAGGGGACGCGGGCGGACACCGCTCCGCCCGACCCGCAGGCCCTGTGGGAGGCCACCGGCGATTGGTGGGCGGACGCGGTGCCCGACTGCGCGACCACGGCCGCCCCCCGCGACGCCCGGATGGCGTACGCCGTGCTGAACGGTCTGACCAGCACCACCGGCGGCATGGTCGCGGCGGTCACCACGTCCCTGCCCGAGCGGGCCGACACCGGACGCGACTACGACTACCGCTACGCGTGGATCCGCGACCAGGCCTACGCCGGAACGGCCGTCGCCGCCCACGGCCCCCACCCGCTGCTGGAGCGCATGGTGCGGTTCGTCACCGAGCGGGTGCTGGACGACGGCCCCGACCTGCGTCCCGCCTACACCGTCGACGGCCGGCCGCTCCCGGCGGAGCGGCTCCTGCCGCTCACCGGTTACCCCGGCGGCACGAACCGGGCGGGCAACCACGCCGGGCGGCAGTTCCAGCTCGACGTCTTCGGCGAGGTCCTGCAGCTCCTCGCCGCGGCGGACCGCCACGGGATGCTGGACGACCGGGCGGTGCGCGCCGCCCGCATCGCGGCCCGGGCGGTGAGGGACCGCTGGGAGGAGCCGGACGCGGGCCTGTGGGAGCTGGAGAAGCGCTGGTGGACGCATTCGCGGCTGACCTGCGTCGTCGGCCTGCGCGACCTCGCCCACCGGCTGGGGGACGCCCCGCCCGACGGCTGGTCACGGCTGGCCGACCGCATGCTGGAGACCACCCGCCGCCGCTGTCTGCACCGTGACGGCCACTGGCAGCGCGCCGCGGACGACACCGGCGTGGAGGCGGCCCTGCTGCTCCCCCTCGCACGGGGAGCCGTGCCGCACGGGGAGGCGAGCCCCGCCCTCACCCGGCAGGCGGTGATGCGGCACCTGACCAAGGACGGCTACGTCTACCGGTTCCGTCACGGCGGGCGGCCGCTGGGAGACGCGGAGGGCTCCTTCCTGCTGTGCGGGTTCATGATGGCCCTGGCCGCCCACGCCGAGGGCGCGCACACCGAGGCGATGCGCTGGTTCGAGCGCACCCGGTCGGCGTGCGGGTCGCCGGGCCTGCTCGCCGAGGAGTGGGACGTCTCCCAGCGGCAGTTGCGCGGCAACCTGCCGCAGGCCTTCGTCCACGCCCTGCTGCTGGAGTGCGCGGCCCGCCTCGGCCCGCCCCTCGGCGGCGATGACGGCCTCATTCCGGCCGGACGCCCCTGACCGGCGCCTGCCGCGGCGCGGCCCCTCCGCCGTGCCGCCGTCTCCGGTCGAACGGAAGCGGGCGATGTTTCGCACCGGGCGGCACGGTTACCCAAGCGGTGGCCCGCCGCCCATGGAACGGACAGGCGCCGGCTCCGCCACCGACCGCGGGGGAAGGGCGTTCACAGCGATACGGCGGCCGGGCACTTCCACGACACAGGGAACGGAGAGACGAGTGGCGAACATGAAGGTGGCCGACTACGTTCTGCGGCGGTTGCGCGAGTGGGGAGTGGACCACGTCTTCGGCTACGCGGGAGACGGCATCAACGGTCTGCTGGCCGCGTGGGGCCGGGCGGGGGACAAGCCGAAGTTCGTCCAGTCCCGGCACGAGGAGATGTCGGCCTTCCAGGCGGTGGGGTACGCGAAGTTCTCCGGCAAGGTGGGGGTGTGCGCGGCGACCTCCGGTCCCGGGGCGATCCATCTGCTCAACGGCCTGTACGACGCCAAGCTCGACCACGTTCCGGTGGTGGCGATCGTCGGCCAGACCGACCGCAGTGCGATGGGCGGCTCCTACCAGCAGGAAGTCGATCTGAACAGCCTCTACAAGGACGTCGCCTCCGACTTCTGCGAGACGGCGACGGTCCCCGAGCAGCTGCCCAACCTCATCGACCGGGCGATCCGCACCGCCTACGGCCGGCGCACGGTGACCGCGATCATCCTCCCGGCCGACGTGCAGGAGCTGGACTACACCCCGCCGGGCCACGAGTTCAAGATGGTGCCCTCCAGCCTCGGGCTGGGCAGGTCCGCGCCGGTCCCGGCGGACGAGGACCTCGCACGGGCGGCGCAGGTGCTCAACGCCGGTGAGAAGGTCGCCGTACTGATCGGCCAGGGCGCCCGGGGCGCGCGGAGCGAGGTCGAGCAGACCGCCGACGTGCTCGGCGCGGGCGTGGCCAAGGCGCTGCTGGGCAAGGACGCCCTGCCCGACACGCTGCCCTACGTCACCGGCGCCATCGGCCTGCTCGGCACCCGGCCCAGCTACGAGCTGATGCGCGACTGCGACACCCTGCTGGTGATCGGCTCCAGCTTCCCGTACACCCAGTTCATGCCCGACCTCGACCAGGCGCGCGCGGTACAGATCGACATCGACCCGCACATGGTCGGAATGCGCTACCCCTTCGAGGTGAACCTCGTCGGCGACGCGCGCGCCACCCTGGAGCGGCTGCTGCCGCTGCTGCACCGCAAGGAGGACCGCGGCTGGCGGCACACCGTCGAGGAGAACGTCTCCCGCTGGTGGGAGGTGATGCAGCGGCGCGCCGCGCTGGAGGCGGACCCGGTCAACCCCGAGTACGTGGTGCACGCGCTGGACGGACTGCTGCCCGAGAACGCCATCGTCACCGCCGACTCCGGCTCGTCCGCCAACTGGTACGCCCGCCACCTGCGGTTCAGGGGGGAGATGCGCGGCTCGCTGTCGGGCACGCTGGCGACCATGGGGCCGGGAGTGCCCTACGCCATCGGGGCGAAGTTCGCCCACCCCGACCGGCCGGTCATCGCCCTGGTCGGTGACGGGGCGATGCAGATGAACGGCCTGATGGAGATGGTCACCGCCGCCAAGTACCACTCCCGGTGGTCCGATCCGCGGCTGATCGTGTGCGTGCTGAACAACCGGGACCTCAACCAGGTCACCTGGGAGATGCGGTCGATGAGCGGCGCTCCGCAGTTCGAGGAGTCCCAGCACATCCCCGACCTGCCCTACGCCGAGATCGCCACCCGGTTCGGCCTGGACGGGGCGCGCGTGGAGAAGCCGGACGACGTCCGGCCCGCCTGGGAGCGGGCGCTGGCGGCCGACCGTCCCTTCGTCATCGACGTGCGCACCGACCCCGCCGTGCCGCCGATCCCCCCGCACGCCACCTGGGACCAGATGGAGGCCACCGCCTCCGCGATCCTGCGCGGCGACAGCGACCGGGGCTCGATGGTCCGCCAGGGGGTCAAGGCCAAGGTGCAGGAGTTCCTGCCCGGCGGCAAGCGCCCCGAGGAGGAGCAGGGCGAGTGAGCGCCCCGCCCACCGCGCTCCACGGCACCGGCACCGGCCCGGCCGTGGAGCGCCTGGAGGTGTCGGTCTTCACCGTCCCCACCGACCTGCCCGGCGGCGACGGCACCCTCACCTGGGACTCCACCACCATGGTGCTGGTCGAGGCGACCGCCGGCCGGACCACCGGCCTGGGCTGGACCTACGGCTCCCCGGCCGCCGCCCGGGTGGTCTCCGGGAAGCTGGCGGGGATCGTGACAGGGCACGACGCCCTCGACGTCCCCGGCGCCAACGAGGCCATGGCCCGGGCGGTGCGCAACACCGGCCGCCCGGGGATCGCCGCGTGCGCGATCTCCGCGGTGGACACCGCCCTGTGGGATCTCAAGGCCCGTCTGCTGGGCCTGCCGCTGGTGCGCCTGCTCGGCGCGGCGCGCGCCGAGGTCCCGGTGTACGGAAGCGGCGGGTTCACCACCTACGACGACGAGCGGATGCGGCGGCAGCTGCTCGGCTGGACCCAGGGGCAGGGCATCCCCCGGGTGAAGATCAAGATCGCCGAGTCCTGGGGGCGGCGGGAGGTCCGCGACCTTCAGCGGATCGCCCTGGCCCGGGACGCCGTCGGCGACGACACGGAACTCTACGCCGACGCCAACGGCGGCTACGGCCGCAAGCAGGCGGTCCGTGTCGCCGCCGCCTTCGCCGACGCCGGGGTGACCTGGCTGGAGGAGCCGGTCTCCTCCGACGACCTCGACGGCCTGCGGGAGGTCCGCGACCGCGTCCTGGCCGATGTGGCGGCGGGCGAGTACGGCTACGACCTGCCGTATTTCGCCCGCATGGCCCGCTCGGGGGCGGTGGACTGCCTCCAGGCGGACGTCACCCGCTGCGGGGGCGTCACCGTGTGGCTGCGCGCCGCGGCCGTCGCCGAGTCCCTCGGCCTGGAGATCTCCGGGCACTGCGCCCCGCACCTGCACGCGCACGCCGCCGCCGCGGTGCCCAATGTGCGGCATCTGGAGTGGTTCCACGACCACGTCCGCATCGAGGAGATGTTCTTCCGCGGCACCCTCGACCCCCGGGGCGGCGCCGTCATGCCGGGAGCCTCCGGCGCCCCGGGACACGGGCTGGAGTTGCGCCGGGAGGCGGCCGAGACCTACCGGGTCGGCTGACCGGGCCGACCGCGGTCTCCGGTACACCGTCCCGGGACACCCGCCCGGACACCACCGCGCCCCGGTGGCCCTGCGGCCCCGGGGGCGCGGTGGCGGTCGCCGCCGTCGTGCCCGTGCGTCATCCGCCGCCCCGACGGCGTCCGCGCCGGACGGCCGCGACGAGGGCCAGGGCGCCGGCCCCGGCCGCAGCGGCGGGCGCGAGCAGCGCCCGCGGGCCCGGCGCCGCCGGACGCCGCGGCACGGCCTCCTCGCCGCGCAGCGCGGCGGCCAGCACCTCCGCCAGATGCAGCGGGGTACGCCCGGTGCCGGCCTGTTCGACCTGGGTGCGGCAGCTGAACCCGTCGGCCAGCACCAGGGTGCCGGGGCCGGCCTCGCGGACGGCGGGCAGCAGCCCCTGCTCGGCGCAGGCCATGGACACCTCGTAGTGGCCGCGTTCGAAACCGAAGTTGCCCGCCAGCCCGCAGCACCCGGCGTCGAGCACGTCGGCCTCGACCCCGGCCCGCTCCATCAGCTCCCGGTCGGCGTCGAAACCCATGACCGCGTACTGGTGGCAGTGGCGCTGCACCACCGCACGGGCCTCCACGGCCGGAGGCCGCCAGTCCCGCGCGCGCTCGGCCAGGAGCTCGGCCAGGGTACGGGTCTGCTCCCGCAGGAGTCCTACGTCCGGGTCGTCCGGCATCAACTCGGCGGCGTCGGCGCGGAAGACGGCGGTGCAGCTGGGCTCCAGGCCGACGACCGGGGTGCCGCGCCGCAGGTCCTCACGGAGCACGTCCAGGGTGTGCCCCAGTACGCGCCGGGCGACGCCCAGCTGCCCGGTGGAGATCCACGTCAGCCCGCAGCACACGGAGCCGCCGGGCACCTTCACCCGGAAACCGGCGGCCTCCAGGACCTCCACCGCGGCCCGCCCGACCGAGGGATGGAAGTGGTCGGTGAAGGTGTCCGGCCACACCACCACCTCGCCGCGCCGGCCGTCCCCGCGCGGCCCGCCGCGCTCGCGCCACCAGTCGGTGAAGCGCTGTTCGGCGAAGACCGGCACCTGCCGCTCGGGGGCGATGCCGCCGACGGCCTTGGCGGCCCGGGCCAGGGCCGGAACCCGCAGGAGGGCGTTGACGGTCCGCGCCACCGGCGCGGCCAGCCGGGCGACGGCGGGCAGCCAGCCCATCGAGTAGTGCGCCGCCGGACGCGGCCGGCCCGCGTAGTGGTGGTGGAGGAACTCGGCCTTGTAGGTGGCCATGTCGACGCTGACCGGGCAGTCGTTCTTGCAGCCCTTGCAGGCCAGGCACAGATCGAGCGCGTCGTGGACCTCCTTCGAGCGCCAGCCGTCGTTCACCGGGGAGCCGTTGCGGACCATCTCGAACAGCAGCCTGGCCCGGCCGCGGGTGGAGTGCTCCTCCTCACGGGTGGCGCGGTAGCTGGGGCACATCACACCGCCCTCCAGCGAGCGGCACTTGCCCACCCCGACGCAGCGGGCGGCGGCCTTGCTGAACTTCCCGTCGTCGTGCGGGTAGGCGAAGGCGGTCTCCGGCTCCCAGGGCCGGTAGTCCGCGCCCAGCCGCAGGTTCTCGTCCAGCCGGTAGGGGGCGACGACCTTGCCGGGGTTCATCCGGTTGCCGGGGTCGAAGACGGCCTTCAGCCGCCCGAACGCCTCGACCAGTTCGGGCCCGAACATCTTCTCCAGCAGCTCGCCGCGCGCCTGGCCGTCCCCGTGCTCCCCGGACAGCGAGCCGCCGTAGGAGGCCACCAGATCGGCGGCACGCTCGACGAACGCCCGCATGTGGGCGACGCCGTCGGCCGAGCGCAGGTGGAAGGGGATGCGGGTGTGCACGCAGCCCTGCCCGAAGTGGCCGTAGACGGACGGGCGGCCGTAGCCGAACTCCTCGAACAGCGCCTTCAGGTCGCGCAGATAGTCGCCGAGCCCTTCGACGGGGACGGCGGAGTCCTCCCAGCCCGGCCAGGTCTCGTGCTCACCGGGGACGTGGGCGGTGGCGCCCAGGCCGGACTCGCGCACCATCCACAGCTCGCTGATGTGCTCCGGATCGTCGTACCAGGTGTGCCCCACGTTCCCGGGCTCCGCGTCGATGAGGGCACGAGCCCTGTCTCCCGCCTCCTCGATGGTGTCGCCGGCGAACTGGACCATCAGATAGGCGTCCCCTTCGGGTAGTTCCTCCAGCGCGTCGGGGTTGAGGTTCTTGACACGCTGGAAGTGCACCAGCCGGCGGTCCACGCCCTCCAGCGCGAGCGGCTCGTGCCGGAGGACGGCGGGGACGTGGTCGGCGGCCGTGGCGATGTCCGGGTAGCCCAGGACGACGAGCGAGGTGTGCGCCGGGGAGGGGACCAGATCCAGCTCGGCCCGCAACACGGTCACCAGGGTGGACTCCGAGCCGACGAGCAGCCCGGCGACGTCGAAGCCGTGCTCGGGCAGCAGGGAGTCGAGGTTGTAGCCGGACACCCGCCGGGGGATGTCGGGGTAGCGCTCCCGGATCAGGTCGGCGTAGCGGTCGCGCAGCGCGGCCAGCCGCCGGTGGATCTCCGCGGCGCGGCCCTCGCCGGCGGTCGGCCGCTCCGGCTCCTCCTCGCCGGCGGGCCCCACCCACATCCGCAGACCGTCGTAGGTGAGCACCTCCAGACGGCGGATATTGTCGACCACCTTGCCGTACGCCTGCGCCGTGGACCCGCAGGAGTTGTTGCCGATCATCCCGCCGATCGTGCAGTTCGGGTGGGTCGCCGGCCGGGGACCGTACTGAAGGCCGTGGGGGGCCAGCCGCCGGTTCAGCTCGTCCAGCACGATGCCCGGCTCCACCACGCAGGTGCGCCGCTCGGGGTCGACGGAGACCAGGCGGTCGCAGTACTTGCTCCAGTCCAGCACGACCGCGGTGTTGCAGCACTCCCCGGCCAGGCTGGTGCCACCGCCGCGCGACAGCAGCGGAGCCCCGAACTCCCGGCACACCGCCACCGCTTCCACGGCCGCCTCGGGGGTGCGCGGCAGCACCACCCCGATCGGCACCTGCCGGTAGTTGGAGGCGTCGGTGGAGTAGGCCGCCCGGGTACCGGTGTCGAAGCGCACCTCGCCGTCGACCCGTTCGCGCAGGGCGCCCTCCAGAGCCGGGACATCGACCCCGGGGTCGGGGTCGGGCCGGCGGACGACGGGCAGGGGGAGGTCGGTCGGAGCCATGCGATGCCTTTCCGGAGCTGCTGACTGCGGTGCCGGCCGGCGGGTCCGTACGGTGCGCGGGCCTCCACCGCCGAGGGGCGGGAAGCACCCGCCGCTCCACCGGCCGACGGCCGAACTCCGCCCCGGTAACCGGGAGAACGGAAACGAAACCTCCTCCGGCACCGGCGCAACGGCCGCCCACGGCCGCGGGGCGCCCTCGTACCGGCCCCGGTTACCTCCGTGCCGAAACGGTTACCCGCACCCCCGCGGGCCCGCTCGGGCGGGCCGCGTCCCACCGGACCGGGCAGAGCCGCGAAGTGAGGAGCGCATGGTGGACAAGGAACAGACGGTCCTGGTGACGGGGGCGAGCGCGGGCATCGGCCGTGCGACCGCGGTGGCCTTCGCCGCCCGGGGCGCCCGTGTCACGCTCGTGGCCAGGGGCGCCGCCGGCCTGGAGGCCGCCGCACGGGAGGTCCGGGAGGCGGGCGGGCAGGCCCTGACCGTCCCGGCCGACGTCGCGGACCCGGAGCAGGCCGAGGAGGCGGCCCGCCGGGCGGAGGAGGAGTTCGGCCCCCTGGACGTATGGGTCAACAACGCCTTCACCTCCGTGTTCGCCAAGTTCACCGACATCGCCCCGGAGGAGTTCCGGCAGACCACCCACGCCACCTACCTGGGATACGTCAACGGCACCCGGGCCGCCCTGCGGCGCATGCTGCCGCGCGACCGCGGCACCGTCGTCCAGGTCGGCTCCGCGCTCGCCTACCGCGGCATCCCGCTGCAGAGCGCCTACTGCGGCGCCAAGCACGCCATCCAGGGATTCACCGAATCGGTGCGCTGCGAACTGCTGCACGACCGGTCCCGCGTGCGGATCACCATGGTGCAGATGCCGGCCGTCAACACCCCCCAGTTCGGCTGGCTGCTCTCCCGCCTGCCCCGGCATGCCCAGCCGGTGCCGCCGATCTACCAGCCGGAGGTGGCCGCCCGTGCCGTCCTGCACGCCGCCGACCACCCCCGGCGCCGGGAGTACTGGGTGGGAACGTCCACCGTGCTCACCCTGCTGGCCAACGCCGTCGCACCGGGACTGCTGGACCGCTATCTCGCCCGCACCGGATTCGACTCCCAGCAGACCGACATGCCCACGCGGCCGGGACCGGGCAACCTGTGGGAGCCGGCGGACGAGAGGACCGACCACGGCACCCACGGCGCCTTCGACGACCAGGCCCACGGCTTCAGCCCCCAGCAGTGGGCCGCCCGCCACCCCGCCGTGACGGCCGGCGCCGCGGCCGGGCTCACCGGCGCCGGTTACGCCCTCCTGCGCCGGGCCACCAGGTGACCGCGGCCGCGCCCTTCCACCGGCGAAACCCCGGTACCGGCCGCCGGGGCGGGACTCCGGTCGGCCGAGGACGCGGACCCGACCGGCGGTCCCCCGGACGCCCCGTCCGCCGAGATCGCGGCCCCCTCCCGCCGGGACGCCGGGCATCCGGCGTTTGGCACACGGACCGGCGGGCACTGGCGTGCTTCGCGTGGTGGAGGCGAGAGAGGGCGGTCGATGTTGCTGTCGAGAAGACGAGCGCGGTGGAGGAACGAGGCACAGGAGGCGGCGCGGTACGGCTACCGGACACTGGACCGGCGGCTGCCGGTGTCCGAGGCCGGCCGCGAGCTGCTGCGCAAGGTCTTCCCCGACCACTGGTCGTTCCTGCTGGGCGAACTGGCCCTGTACAGCTTCGCGGTGCTGCTGCTGACCGGTGTCTACCTGACGCTGTTCTTCGAGCCGAGCATGGCCCAGACGGTGTACACCGGCTCGTACGCGCCGCTGCGGGGGACGCCGATGTCCGAGGCGTACGCCTCCACCCTGGACATCAGCTTCGACGTGCGCGGCGGTCTGCTGGTCCGCCAGACGCACCACTGGGCCGCGCTGGTGTTCCTCGCCGCGATCGCCGTGCACATGCTGCGGATCTTCTTCACCGGGGCGTTCCGCAGGCCGCGCGAGGCCAACTGGATGGTCGGCGTCACCCTCTTCCTGCTGGCGACGCTGGAGGGGTTCAGCGGCTACTCCCTCCCCGACGACCTGCTGTCGGGGACGGGACTGCGGATCACCGAGGGCATCATGCTGTCCGTCCCGGTGATCGGTTCCTATCTCGCCTTCCTCGCCTTCGGCGGCGAGTACCCCGGTGAGGACATCATCCCCCGTCTGTACTCGCTGCACATCCTGCTGGTGCCGGGGCTGCTGGTCGGCCTGATCGTGCTCCACCTCTTCCTGATCGTCTACCACAAGCACACCCAGTGGGCCTCGCCGGGACGCACCAACCGCAACGTGGCGGGGAAGCCGTTGTTCCCCCAGTACACCGCCAAGTCGGTCGGCCTGTTCTTCGCGGTCACCGGCGTCCTGGTGCTCGCCGGCGGCCTGGTCCAGATCAACCCCGTCTGGGCGTACGGCCCCTACCGCCCCGACAAGGTCTCCTTCGGATCCCAGCCGGACTGGTACGTGGGTTTCCTGGAGGGCTCGCTGCGGCTGATGCCCGGGGCGGAGACGACGGTCGCCGGCCACACCGTGGCGTGGAACCCCCTGGTCCCGGCGCTGCTGCTGCCCGCGGCCCTGTTCCTGGTGCTGTACGCCTATCCGTTCTTCGAGCGGTGGATCACCCACGACCCCGGTGAACACCACCTGTGCGACCGGCCTCGCGACCACCCGGTCCGCACCGGGCTGGGGGCGGCCGGCGTCACCTTCTACGCGGTCCTGCTGGCGGCGGGCGGCCAGGACGTGCTCTCCCACGTTCTGCACATCCCGCTGAACACACTGCTCTGGTTCTTCCGGGCGGCCCTGTTCCTCGCGCCCGTGCTGGTCTTCGCCGTCACCAAGCGGCTGTGCCTGGCCCTGCGGGAGCGGGACGCCGAACGCCTGGCCGAGGGCGAGCCGACGGGAGAGGTGCGGCAGTCGGTGGAGGGCGGCTTCCAGCCCTCCCACCAGGAGCTGTCCCCGCACGAGCGCGGTGTGCTGCGGGCCCGGGCGCGGCAGGTGCCGCGCCCGCTGGAGCCCGGTCCGGAGGGAAGGCGGGTGCGGCGTGTACGGGCGGCGCTGAGCCGCTGGTACTACCGGGACGCGGCACGGATGCCCATGCCCGAACGCCCCGGCGAGCCCGGCGAACTGGAGCGTGCCGGCACCCGGGAGTGACCGGTTCAGCCCCTCCGGGCGTACTGGAGGACGAAGCCGGACACCCCTGCCGCCAGGACGCCGAAACCGATCAGGAACAACCACATACCCAGCACCACCCCGGCCGCCGCCAGGGTCACGCCGAGCGCGGTGACGGGGGGCCACGGGCTGCCGTCCGGGAAGAAGTCCACCGGGCCGGCGCGGTCGGCGATCTCGCCGTCGCGCCGGTCCTCCGGCCTGCCGCCCGCCCTGCGGTGCTGCACCGCGAGGAAGAAGGCGATCAGCGAGGCCATCAGGAAGGCGACGAACAGGGCAGCGGTTCCGGCCGGGTCGTCGGCGAAGACGGCGTACACGGTGCCGGTCAGCGCGAAGAACAGCGCCACCCCGCCGAACAGGTAGGTCTCGACCTTCATTGCTTCTCCGGCTCCGGTGGCTCCAGCGGCTTGCGCTGCTCGTGCGGCGTGATCTCCGGGTGGTGCAGACGGAAGGCGGGGCCCTCGTTGCGGATGCGCGGCAGGGCGGTGAAGTTGTGCCGCGGCGGCGGGCAGGAGGTCGCCCACTCCAGCGAGCGGCCGTAACCCCACGGGTCGTTCCCCTCCGCCTTCCTCCCGTACCGGGCGGTCCACCAGACGTTGTACAGGAACACCAGTGTCGAGATCCCCAGGATCATCGCGCCGGCCGTGGAGACGAGGTGGAGGGCGGTGAAGCCGTCGGCCTCCAGGTAGTCGGCGTAGCGGCGCGGCATGCCGAACTGGCCGAGCCAGTGCTGGACCAGGAAGGTGACCTGGAACCCGACCAGGGTCAGGGCGAAGTGGATCCTCCCCAGCCGCTCGTCGAGCATCCTGCCGGTGAACTTCGGCCACCAGAAGTAGAAACCGCCGAACATCGCGAAGACGACCGTGCCGAACAGCACGTAGTGCAGATGCGCCACCACGAAGTAGGAGTCGGTCACATGCCAGTCCAGCGGCGGGGAGGCCAGGATGACGCCGGTGATCCCGCCGAGCAGGAAGGTGACCAGGAAGCCGATGGCCCACAGCATCGGCGTCTCGAAGCTCAGCGAGCCCTTCCACATCGTGCCCAGCCAGTTGAAGAACTTCACGCCGGTGGGCACCGCGATCAGGAACGACATCAGGGAGAAGAACGGCAGCAGCACCGCCCCGGTGGCGAACATGTGGTGCGCCCAGACCACCGCCGACAGCACGGTGATGGCGATCGTGGCGCCGATCAGGCCGATGTAGCCGAAGATCGGCTTGCGGCTGAAGACCGGGATGACCTCGGAGACGATGCCGAAGAACGGCAGCGCGACGATGTAGACCTCCGGATGGCCGAAGAACCAGAACAGGTGCTGCCACAGCAGCGCGCCGCCGTTGGAGGCGTCGAAGATGTGCGAGCCGAAGGTGCGGTCGGACTGGAGGGCCAGCAGCGCGGCACTCAGCGGTGGGAAGGCGATCAGCACCAGGATCGAGGTGAACAGCACGTTCCAGGTGAAGATCGGCATCCGGAACATCGTCATGCCGGGCGCGCGCAGGCAGATGATCGTGGCGATGAAGTTGACCGCGCCCAGGATCGTGCCGAGCCCAGCCACCACCAGGCCCATCGTCCACAGATCGGCGCCCAGGCCGGGCGAGTACGACTCGTTGTTGAGGGGGGCGTAGGCGAACCAGCCGAAGGACGCGGCACCGGTGGGGGTGAGGAAGCCGGAGACCACCATCAGACCGCCGAGCAGGAACACCCAGTAGGTGAAGGCGTTCAGCCGGGGGAACGCCACGTCGGGCGCGCCGATCTGCAGCGGCATCACCGCGTTGGCGAACCCGGCGAACATCGGGGTCGCGAACAGCAGCATCATGATCGTGCCGTGGATGGTGACGAGCTGGTTGTACTGGTGGTTGTTCACCAGCTGCGGCCCCGGTGCGGCCAGTTCGGCCCGCATCACCAGGGCCATCGCCCCGGCGGCCAGGAAGAAACCGAAGGCGGTGGCGATGTACAGATTGCCGATCACCTTGTGGTCGGTGGTGGTCAGCCAGCGCAGCAGCGGCCGACCCAGCCCCGCCCCGCCTCTCGCGGGCGGGGGCGCGCGATGGGCGTGCGACTCCTCGTTCACATCGGTCATGGCGCCAGGCGCCCTCCTGCCCGCTCTCGTCACCCGCACGGCCGCGCAGTGGGATACAAGCGGCCTGATACCGCGTAACCGCGCGCGCGGACGGCGAAACGGGTACGTCCGGCGGAGCCGCGCGAAAGAGGGGCGCCCGGTGTCCGCACCGGGCGCGGGAGCCTGGGCCCCGGGAGCGGTCCAGACGGAGCGGGGCACCGCGACGCCGGACCGTTCCGCGCGGTGGCGCACTCGGTTGTTTCGGTGGTGAGGCCCCGGGCACCCGCGACCCGTTCGGGCGTACGTACACGAGCCGATCGAGGACGAGGAGGGCTCATGAAGGCTGTGGTGTGGCACGGCGTCGGCGACATCCGGGTGGACGAGGTGCCGGAGCCGAAGATCCACGAACCGTACGACGCGATCGTGCGGATCACCTCGTCGGCGATCTGCGGGACCGACCTGCACTTCGTACGCGGCACGATGCCGGGCATGAAGGAGGGCCGTGTCCTGGGCCACGAGGCCGTCGGGATCGTGGAGGAGGTCGGCGCGGGCGTGCGGAACTTCCGCCCGGGCGACCGGGTGGTGGTGCCCTCCACGGTCGCCTGCGGGACGTGCAGCTACTGCCGGGCCGGCTACTACGCCCAGTGCGACAACGCCAACCCCGGCGGGCGCCGGGCGGGCACGGTGTTCTTCGGCGGTCCCGAGGCGGCCGGCGGCCTGGACGGGCTGCAGGCGGAGTACGCCCGGATCCCGTACGCGCACGTCGGGCTGGTGCCGTTGCCGGACACCGTCGACGACGCGCAGGCGATCCTGCTGTCCGACATCTACCCCACGGCGTGGTTCGGCGCACGGCTCGCCGAGATCGGCTCCGGCGACACGGTCGCGATCCTCGGCGCCGGCCCCGTGGGCCAGTCCGCGATCGCCTGCGCCCGGCTCCAGGGCGCCGGGCGGATCATCGTGGTGGACGGCGTTTCCGACCGTCTCGACCTGGCCCGCGACCAGCACGCCGAGACGATCGACTTCAACGCCGAGGAACCCGTCGAGGCGATCCTGGACCTGACCGGCGGCATCGGCGTGGACCGGGTGATCGACGCCGTCGGCGTCGACGCGCAGCGCCCCGCCCGCGGCCCGGCCGCCGAATCCCTGGCCGAACGGGCGGAGGAGTTCGACCGCGAGCGCGACGAGGCCGCCCCCGAGCAGCGGCCCGACGGCGACACCTGGGTCCCCGGCGACGCGCCGTCGCTGGCGGCCCGCTGGGCGGTGCGGATGGCGGCGAAGGCCGGCACGGTGGGAACCATCGGGGTCTATCCGCCGCAGGTGGAGCACTATCCGTTCGGCGAGGCGTTCATGAAGAACCTCACCCTGCGGATGGGCAACTGCAACCACCGCCGCTACCTGCCCCGACTGGTGTCCATGGTCGCCTCCGGCGAACTGGACCCCACCCCGCTGGTGACCCGGTGGGCGGAGACGCCGGACGCGGTCGAGGCGTACCGGACATTCGACCGCCGGGAGGCGGGCTGGACCAAGGTGGCCCTCGGCCTGGGCGGACAGGGCTCGGTCGCCCCCGGCCTCGGTGAGGCGGCCGGTACCGGGACGGCCACCACGGCGGGGAGCGGTCAGACCGGCAGCGGGTGACCGCCCCGGCGGAAGGCGCGCCCCCTGACCCCGGCCCGGCCAAGGGCCGGGGTCACGGGGCGATTGGCGCTTTCCGGCCCGGCGCTGCGTGAGGAACGCCCCGGTCGTCCGGGTGTGGCGCCGGCTCGTACGCGTGTCGACGGAGCGAGCTCAGGCGGCATGGTGCTCTCCGTCGCCGCGGGTGGTGCGGGGGTCGGCGCCGAGCGCGCCGAGGGCAGCCACGAAGGAGATGGCGGCGAGGGCGGTGAACATGTGGGGGTAGCCGCCCAGGGGTGCGGCCAGGGCCGCTCCGGCGAGGGGAGCGAGAGCGGACGCTGTGGTGGTGGGGGCGGCGAGGAGTCCGGAGAGACGGCCGTAGTGGCTGGTGCCCCACCGGTCGGTGACGGCGGTGGCCCGCAGCAGGGTGAGGTTTCCGCGGACCGCGCCGGCGGCGACGGACAGGGCGACCAGCAGACCGTAGGGGCCCGGGACGAGCGCGAGGGCGGCGGTGGTGGCGCCGCTGAGCGCGATCAGCGATGTGGTGCGCGCGGTCACCGTGGTGCGGCGGGCGAGGGTGGCGTACAGGACGCGGCCGGCGGTCTGTCCGGCGCCGCCCAGGCCCAGGGCCCAGGCGGCCTGGGTGGTGGTGCAGCCGCGTTCGAGCAGGAGGGGGACGAGGGCGATGACGGTGGCGGAGACGGTGAGGGACGACAGGGTCAGGGAGGCCGCCAGCATCCGGAACGGCCGGGTGCGTGCCGCCGCGGCGACGTCGCCGGTGGTGCGGGCGGGCTCGAAAGGGGCGGCGGGCCAGGGGGCGCGCAGGGCGAGGGCGTGGGCGGGGATGGTGACGGCGGCGAGGATCGCGGCGAGGACGACGTAGGTGGCGCGCCAGGACAGGTGGTCGGCCAGCGCCGCGGTGAGGGGTGCGAAGACGGTGGAGGCCAGGCCGCCGGCGAGGGTGACGACGGTGAGGGCGCGGATGTGGTCGGGGGCCCACCAGCGGGTCAGAGCGGCGAAGGCGGGTTGGTAGAAGGTGGCCGCCATCGCCCCTCCGGCCAGCAGCCATCCGGTGAGGAACACGGCCGGGTTCGGGGCGGCGGCGATGATCAGGAGGCTGATCGTGCCGAGGACCGAGCCCGCGGTCATGACGGTGCGCGGGCCGCGGTGGTCGATGATCCGGCCGACGCGGATCCCGGCAAGGGCGGAGACGAGCAGGGCGAGGGAGAACGCGGCCGTCGTCGCCCCGGTCGGCCAGCCGGTGGCGGCGGTGATCTCCGGGTTCAGCACGGGAAAGGCGTAGTAGACGATCCCCCAGCCGGTGATCTGGGTGACGCAGAGGGCGGGAAGTGCGGTGCGGGGCCGCGACCGGTCCCCCGATCCGGTCGCGGCCCCGCCGGGAGGGGCGGTCATGCGCCGCAGCAGCCGCCGGCCTGGGTCTGGTCGGCCGGTGCGGCCTGTTCGGTCTGCGCGGCCGGGGCCGTGGCCGGGGTGGCAGCGGCGGCGGTTGCGGTTGCGGTGAGCTGGACGGGCTGCGGTTCGGGCGCGGGGGCGCCGCAGCAGCCTCCGCCGGTCTGGTCGCCTTCGGTCGCCTCGGGGGTGTCGAAGAGTCCGGCGCCGCCGCACACCCCGGTCTCCGGCAGGGTCAGCTCCACCCGGTCGGCCGACTCCAGGTCTCCGGCGAGGGCGGCGACGACCGAGCGGACCTGCTCGTAGCCGGTCATGGCCAGGAAGGTCGGGGCGCGGCCGTAGGACTTCATGCCCACCAGGTACACGCCCTGCTCGGGGTGGGACAGCTCGCGGTGGCCGTGGGGGTAGACGGTGCCGCAGGAGTGGACGTTGGGGTCGATCAGCGGTGCCAGCTCCACCGGCGCCTGGAGGCGCTCGTCCAGGCCCAGGCGCAGCTCGGACAGGAAGGACAGGTCGGGGCGGAAGCCGGTGAGGACGATGAGCCGGTCCACCGGTTCCAGCCGCCGCCCGTCCTCCCCGGCCAGCACCAGGCGCCCGTCGCCGTCGCGCTCGATCGCCTGGGTGCGGAAGCCGGTGACCGCGTCGGCGTAACCGTCGTCCACGGCGGCCTTGGCGGCGAGCCCGAGGGCGCCGCGGGCGGGGAGCTGGTCGGCGGCGCCGCCGCCGAAGGTGGAGCCGGACAGGCCCCGGCGCAGGATCCAGGTGGCGTGGGTGTCCTTGCCGTCGTCGGTCCGGGCGAGGTCGGCCAGGTAGGCCAGCGCGGTGAAGGCGGAGGCGCCCGAGCCGATCACGGCCGTGCGCTTGCCGGCGTGGCGGGCGCGCACGTGCGGGTCGGCGAGGTCGGGGACGCGGTAGGTGATGCGGTCGGCCGCGGCGTGCTCGCCGAGCGCGGGCAGACCGTCGCCGCCGGCCGGGCTCGGGATGGTCCAGGTGCCGGAGGCGTCGATGACGGCGCGGGCCAGGGTGCGCTCCTCGCGCCCGTCGGCGTACCGGACGTGCACGGTGAAGGGCTGGTCGGCGCGGTCGGCGTCCACGACGCGGTCGCGCCCCGCCCGGGAGACGCCGGTGACGGTGGCGCCGTAGCGCACCCGCTCGCCGAGGACGTCGGCCAGCGGCTTCAGGTAGTGCTCGGCCCAGTCGCCGCCCGTGGGGTAGGCCGAGGCGTCGGGCCGGACCCAGCCGGTGGGGGCGAGCAGCTTCTCGGCGGCCGGGTCGACGACCTCGCCCCAGGGGGAGAACAGCCGCACATGGGCCCACTGCCGTACCGCGCTGCCCGCGGCCGGTCCGGCCTCCAGGACCAGCGGCTCGATGCCGCGTTCGGTCAGATGGGCGGCGGCGGCCAGGCCGACGGGGCCGGCTCCGATGACGACGACGGGCAGTTCGGCGGTGGCGGGCGCATTCACGGCGACTCCTAGGGTGTTTCGACATCTGTCGATGGCTTGCGCGGTCAGCATGGCACCTGATTCGACATCCGTCAACATAGACGATCATCGAAGCTGGGGGATGCTCATGGAGTGCTTCGACGTTGCGGTGACCGGGGGGTGGTCGGGGCTGGCCGCGGCCGGCGCCATGCGCGAGCACGGGATCGACCCGGTGATCCCGGAGGCGTCGGGGCGCGCCGGCGAGTCGTGGCAGGGATGCGGGCCGCGTCATTCCACCACCGGTCGCACACGTCCGCAGGGCCTCTTCCGCGGCCGGGCTCCGAGCTGCCGGGCGAGAGGCTGCTCCGGCAGCCCCTCGCCCTCTGGTTCGACATGTGTCAACATAGATGCATGTCGAATGCGAAGGTGCTGCCGCTGCTGGAGACCGGTTCCGTGGAGCCGTGCTGCCCGCCGCTGACCGAACGCCCCTTCACCGCCGAGGAGGCCGAGCGCGCGGCCAGGATGTTCAAGGCGCTGGGCGACCCGGTCCGGCTGCGGCTGTTCTCCGCGGTCGCCTCCCACCCGGGCGAGGAGGCGTGCGTGTGCGACATCTCCGATGTCGGCGTCTCCCAGCCGACCGTCTCCCACCACCTGAAGAAGCTCAGGGAAGCCGGTCTGCTCACCTCCGAGCGGCGCGGCACCTGGGTGTACTACCGCGTCGAGTCGTCCGTGCTCGCCGCGATGAGCCGGCTCCTGACGAGCGCGTCCGCGGTGGCCTGACCGCCGCGGACGCCGGTGAGGTCCCGGCGGTCCGCCGGAAGGCACCGGCGAGGACCGGTGAGGATCGGCGAGGGGGGTCAGCGCAGCAGGTCCGCGATCTGCCGCGCCGCTTCCCGCGCGGGGCGCCCGACGCCGATGAGGGTGGCCGAGGCGGGCCCGGTCCAGTCACCGTAGCCGAGCAGGTGCAGGCGTGGTTCCGCCGTCGCCCGGGTGCCGTCGGTGGCGATGCGGCCGCGCGTTCCGCGCAGGGCGAGCGGGGAGAGGTGGGACAGGGCGGGGCGGAAGCCGGTGCACCAGACGACCGCGTCCGCGCCGGCGGTGGTGCCGTCGGCCCAGGCGACACCGTCGGCGGTGAGGCGGGCGAACATCGGGGACGCCTTGAGCAGCCCGGCGTCCCTGGCCTCGCGCACGGGTGGCACGGCGACGATGTCGCCCAGGGAGGCCACACCGCCGGTGTCGGCGCGGCCCTCGTCCAGAGCGCGGCGCCGCGCGGTGGCGGCGTCGAACAGGGCCCGGCCGTCGATGTCGTCGGCCAGGAAGCTCGGCGGGCGAGCCGTCACCCAGGTCAGGTCCACGCCGGCCAGCGCGAGGTCGGCGGCGATCTGGGCGCCGGAGTTGCCGCCGCCGACCACGATGACGCGCCGGCCGGCGAACTGTCCGGGATTCCGGTATCCGGTGGTGTGCGACTGCCTGCCCCGGAACGCCTCGTGTCCGGGGACGGCCGGGAGGAAGGGGCGCCACCAGGTGCCGGTGGCGCTGACGACCGCACGGGCCCGCCAGGCCCCCTCACCGGTCTCGGCCCGCAGGAACGCACCGTCGCGGCGGACGGTGCGAACGCGGACGCCCCGCAGCACGGGCAGGCTGTAGCGCTTCTCGTAGTCGGCGAGGTAACCCACGACGTGGGCGGCCTCCGGGTAGGCCTCACCGGGCTGAGCGGGCATGGGCCACCCGGGCAGCGAGGAGTAGGCGGCGGGGGAGAACAGGCGCAGGGAGTCCCAGGTGTGCCGCCAGGCGCCACCGGGCGCCTCCTGGGCGTCGAGGACGGTGAAGTCCAGGCCCTGGCGGCGCAGGTGGTAGCCGACGGCGAGCCCTGCCTGGCCGCCGCCGACCACCACCACATCCGTGCGCTCCGTCATGACCCCGGCCGTGCCGCGGTGAACTTCTTGCGCCAGGCGAGGGCGACGTAGACCAGGGCGATGAGGACGGGGACCTCGATGAGCGGGCCGACGACGCCGGCCAGGGCCTGGCCGGAGGTGACGCCGAAGGTGGCGATGGCCACCGCGATGGCCAGCTCGAAGTTGTTGCCGGCGGCGGTGAAGGCCAGGGTGGTGGTGCGCTCGTAGGCCAGGCCGATGGCCTTGCCCAGGGCGAAGGCGCCGAAGAACATCAGCGCGAAGTAGACCAGCAGCGGCAGCGCGATGCGGGCGACGTCGAGCGGCTGGGAGGTGATCGTCTTCCCCTGGAGGGCGAAGAGGACGACGATGGTGAACAGCAGCCCGTACAGCGCCCAGGGGCCGATCTTCGGCAGGAAGCGCTGCTCGTAGTTCTCGCGGCCCATCCTGCGCTCGCCCAGGCGGCGGGTGAGGTAGCCGGCCAGCAGGGGAACGCCGAGGAAGACGGCGACGTTGGCGGCGATCTCCCAGGCGGAGACATCCAGGGCCGCGCCGTCGCCCAGGCCGAGCCAGCCGGGCAGCAGATCGAGGTAGAACCAGCCCAGCAGACCGAAGGCCAGGACCTGGAAGACGGAGTTCAGCGCGACCAGGACGGCGGCGGCCTCGCGGTCGCCGCAGGCCAGGTCGTTCCAGATGATGACCATGGCGATGCAGCGGGCCAGGCCGACGATGATCAGACCGGTGCGGTACTCGGGCAGGTCGGGCAGGAAGGTCCAGGCCAGGGCGAACATCACCGCCGGGCCGACGATCCAGTTGACCACCAGGGAGGAGACCATCAGACGGCGGTCGCCGGTGACGGCGTCCAGGCGGTCGTAGCGGACCTTGGCCAGCACCGGGTACATCATGATCAGCAGGCCGAGGGCGATGGGCAGGGAGATGCCGCCGATCTCGACCTTGCTCAGGGCGTCGTTCAGGCCGGGAACCAGCCGGCCCAGCCCCAGGCCGGCGGCCATGGCGGCCAGGATCCACACCGCCAGGAAGCGGTCCAGGGTGGAGAGTCTTCCGGCGATCGAGTCGTCTGTGGCGGCGGGCCCCGCGGCGGGGGGCCGGGGGGCGGGGTCGGTCGCGGTCACGGGCAGGCCCTTTTCGTCTCGGCGGCGCGGGTGGTGCGGGCGGTGCGGGCCAGCTCGGTGAAGGAGCGGCCCAGGCATTCGATGACGTCGGGGCGCAGCCGGTAGTAGGTGTACCGGCCGCACGGTTCGGTCTCCACGACGCCGGCCTCGCGCAGCACGCGCAGGTGGTTGGAGAGATTGGTCTGCTTGGCCCCGGTCTCGGCCACCAGGTGGGTGGTGCACAGGGTCTCGGTGGCCAGCAGGGTCACGATGCGCATCCTGAGCGGATCGGCGAGCACCCGGATCAGGTCAGTGTCGACTGACGTCAGCATGCACTGATACTGTCACATCAGCCCGGGGCGATACCACCCGGCCCCCTTCGACGAGCCGAAGAGAGACCCCTCATGCCCGACAAGCCGTCCGTGCTGTTCGTCTGCGTCCACAACGCCGGCCGCTCCCAGATGGCCGCCGCATGGCTGACGCACCTGGCCGGCGACCGCGTGGAGGTCCGCTCCGCCGGATCCGCACCCGCCGACCGGATCAACCCCGCCGCCGTCGAGGCCATGCGGGAGGCCGGCATCGACATGTCCGCCGAGGTGCCCAAGGTGCTCACCGTCGAGGCCGTCCAGGCCTCCGACTACGTCATCACCATGGGCTGCGGCGACACCTGCCCGGTCTTCCCCGGCAAGAAGTACCTCGACTGGAAGCTGGACGACCCGGCCGGACAGGGCGTGGACGCCGTCCGCCCCATCCGCGACGAGATCCGCGCCCGGATCGAGGCCCTGATCGCCGAGATCGACGCCGGGACCGACCCCGCGCGGAAGGCGTGAACGCCATGACGGACACCGGCGTCCGCAACGTGATCGTCATCGGCTCCGGGCCGGCGGGATACACCGCAGCGCTCTACACCGCCCGCGCCGCCCTGAAGCCGCTGGTCTTCGAAGGCTCGGTGACCGCCGGCGGCGCGCTGATGAACACCACCGAGGTGGAGAACTTCCCCGGCTTCCGCGACGGCATCATGGGACCGGACCTGATGGACAACATGCGCGCCCAGGCCGAGCGGTTCGGCGCCGAACTGATCGCCGACGACATCACCGCCGTCGACCTCGAGGGCGAGATCAAGACCGTGACCGACTCGGCCGGCACCACCCACCGGGC
>NZ_FOSG01000004.1 GCF_900114215.1 Streptomyces mangrovi
GAGGGGGTAAGGCTCCCGGGAGACGACCGGGTTGATAGGCCGGAGATGGAAGCTCCGTGAGGGGTGGAGTTGACCGGTACTAATAGGCCGAGGGCTTGACCGTAGATGTTCGCGTCCACTGTGTGGGTTCTGAGACCACGACCCGCCGGCCGGCGGTTGTTGTTTCATTGTGTTTCGGTGGTCACAGCGTAAGGGAAACGCCCGGTTACATTCCGAACCCGGAAGCTAAGCCTTTCAGCGCCGATGGTACTGCATGGGGGACCGTGTGGGAGAGTAGGACACCGCCGAACAATTGTTGAGAGAATGCCCTGCCGGGTTCCCGGCGGGGCATTCTCGCGTTGTGTCCGGTTTTCGGGGCCCCCTTTCATACCTGGCCTCGGGCTGCGGGTAGGGTCAGGAGACATCGTTGGCACGGACTCACAGGAGGTCTTGGGTGGAGGCCCAGGAGACAGGCGTCCAGACGGACCGTGTCCTCACCATCCCCAACATCCTCAGCATGGCGCGGCTCGCAGGGGTGCCGCTCTTTCTGTGGCTGATCCTCTGGCCGGAGTTCGGAGGCCCCAACGCCGACGGCTGGGCGCTGCTCGTGCTCGCGTTCAGCGGCGTCAGCGACTATCTGGACGGCAAACTCGCCCGGCGCTGGAACCAGATCAGCGGCCTCGGCCGCATCCTCGATCCGGCAGCCGACCGGTTGTACGTGCTTTCCACTCTGGTCGGACTGACGTGGCGTGGCATCCTCCCGCTCTGGCTCACCGGGCTGCTCCTGGCGCGCGAACTCATGCTGCTGGTCGCCGTCTGGGTCCTCGACCGCCACGGGTACGCACCACCACAGGTCAACTTCCTGGGGAAAGCCGCCACCTTCAACCTGATGTACGCCTTCCCGCTGCTGCTGCTCAGTGACGGAAGCGGATGGCTTCCGTCACTGGCTGCTATTTTCGGATGGGCGTTCGCAGGCTGGGGTACAACCCTGTACTGGTGGGCAGGAATCCTCTATGTGGTTCAAGTCCGCCGGCTTGTCAAGGCGGACGCCGCAGCCGACTAGGCCCTGACTCTCGTCGGGGGCTGCGAGACCCGAGTGGCCCTTTAAAGATTCACGGGCCTCTTCGGCCGGGCACAGTCGGCATGTATGTCGTCTCTTCAAGGAGGACGCTTCCGACATGAAGGCCGTCGTAATGGCCGGTGGCGAGGGAACTCGCCTTCGCCCGATGACCGCGAGCATGCCCAAGCCACTGCTGCCAGTGGCCAACAGGCCCATCATGGAGCATGTGCTGCGACTGCTCAAGCGTCACGGTCTCAGCGAGACCGTGGTGACCGTGCAGTTCCTGGCCTCATTGGTCAAGAACTACTTCGGTGACGGCGAGGAGCTCGGAATGGAGCTCACTTACGCCAACGAGGAAAAGCCTCTGGGCACCGCGGGCAGCGTCAAGAACGCAGAGGAAGCCCTCAAGGACGACTCCTTCCTCGTCATTTCCGGTGACGCCCTCACCGACTTCGACCTGACCGAACTCATCAATTTCCACCGAGAGCGCGGCGCGATGGTGACCGTGTGTCTCACGAGGGTACCCAACCCGCTCGAGTTCGGTATCACCATCGTCGACGACGACGGAAAGGTCGAGCGGTTCCTGGAGAAGCCGACCTGGGGTCAGGTCTTCTCCGACACCGTGAACACCGGCATCTACGTCATGGAGCCGGAAGTCTTCGACTATGTCGACCCCGACGTCCCCGTGGACTGGTCCGGTGACGTCTTTCCGCAGCTCATGAAGGAGGGCAAGCCGGTCTACGGCTATGTCGCCGAAGGCTACTGGGAGGACGTCGGCACCCATGAGAGCTATGTGAAGGCACAGGCCGACGTTCTCGAGGGGAAGGTCGACGTCGAGATCGACGGATTCGAGATCTCCCCGGGGGTCTGGATCGCGGAAGGCGCGGAGGTCCACCCCGACGCGGTGCTGCGCGGACCGCTGTACGTGGGCGACTACGCCAAGGTGGAGGCCGGCGCCGAACTGCGGGAGCACACGGTCATCGGCTCCAACGTGGTGGTCAAGAGCGGCGCGTTCCTGCACAAGGCCGTCGTCCACGACAACGTCTACATCGGTCCGCAGTCCAATCTCCGCGGCTGCGTCATCGGCAAGAACACCGATGTGATGCGGGCCGCCCGGATCGAGGACGGCGCGGTCATCGGTGACGAATGCCTGGTGGGCGAGGAGTCCATCGTCCAGGGCAACGTACGGGTCTATCCCTTCAAGACGGTCGAGGCCGGTGCCTTCGTCAACACGTCGGTCATCTGGGAGTCGAGAGGCCAGGCCCATCTGTTCGGCGCTCGCGGCGTTTCCGGCATCCTCAACGTGGAGATCACGCCGGAGCTGGCCGTACGACTGGCCGGAGCGTATGCCACGACGCTGAAGAAGGGGTCGACGGTCACCACGGCCCGCGACCACTCCCGGGGCGCGCGCGCCCTGAAGCGCGCGGTGATCTCGGCCCTCCAGGCGAGCGCCATCGATGTGCGGGACCTGGAGAACGTGCCGCTGCCGGTGGCCCGGCAGCAGACCGCGAGAGGTAGCGCCGGCGGCATCATGATCCGTACGACGCCGGGCGTCCCCGACTCCGTCGACATCATGTTCTTCGACGAGCGGGGCGCCGATCTCTCGCAGGCGGGGCAGCGCAAGCTGGACCGCGTCTACGCTCGTCAGGAGTACCGCAGGGCGTTCCCGGGAGAGATCGGCGACCTGAGCTTCCCGGCCAGCGTGTTCGACTCCTACACGGGAACGCTGCTGAGGGCGGTGGACACCACCGGCGTCGCCGAATCCGGTCTCAAGGTCGTCGTGGACGCCTCCAACGGGAGCGCCGGCCTCGTCCTGCCCAGTCTGCTCGGCCGGCTCGGCGTCGACTCGCTGACGATCAACCCGGGGCTGGACGAGTCGCGGCCGACCGAGACCGCGGACACCCGTCGTGCCGGGCTGGTGCGGCTGGGGGAGATCGTGGCCTCGGCCCGGGCGGCCTTCGGCGTCCGGTTCGATCCCGTGGGCGAGAAGATCTCCCTGGTGGACGAACGCGGCACGATCATCGAGGACCAGCGGGCACTGCTGGTGATGCTCGACCTGATCGCCGCGGAGCGGCGCAGCGGGAAGGTCGCCCTGCCGGTGACCACGACCCGTATCGCCGAGCAGGTGGCCGCCTACCACGGCACCCAGGTGGAATGGACCACGACCTCGCCGGACGACCTCACCAGGGTCGGAAGGGACGAGGCCACCGTCTTCGGCGGTGACGGCCGGGGCGGGTTCATCGTGCCGGAGTTCAGCAGCGTCTTCGACGGCACGGCGGCCTTCGTGCGCCTGCTCGGACTCGTGGCCCGTACCCAGCTCACCCTGAGCCAGATCGACGCCCGTATTCCGCAGGCACATGTGATGCGACGCGACCTGGCCACCCCCTGGGCGGTCAAGGGCCTGGTCATGCGCCGGGTCGTCGAGGCCGCGGGGGAACGTTTCGTCGACACGACCGACGGCGTGCGCGTGGTGGAGTCCGACGGGCGCTGGGTCATGGTGCTGCCCGATCCGGCCGAGGCGGTCACCCATCTGTGGGCCGAGGGGCCCGACGACGCTTCCGCGCAGGCGCTGCTCGACGAGTGGTCGGCGGTGGTCGACAGCGCCGGACGCTGACGGCCCGACGGTTTCCGGAGGCGACCCGGACTTTGGAACACCGCGGTACCGTACCGCCGAACGGAGGCGCTCCGGCGCTGTGGAGGCCCCGTTCGGCGGTACGGCCCTCGACGTGCGACGATGTGCGGCATGTCGCAGCAGCACCCCGTACGGAGCACCCCCCCGAGGCCTGCGCGACCCGATGCCTCCATGTCGCTGCTCACCAATGTGATGGAGCACAGCCTCGACGACGGCTACGCGGAAGCGGCGGCCCGCCGGGGCGTCGAGGGCCGGTCCGGGCTGCCCCGCACACTGCGCGGGAAGCTCGTCCTGGCCGCCGGTCTCGTCCTGGCCGCGCTGGTGGTCACGCTGGGGGCCGCCCAGGCGCGTTTCGAGGCACCCACGGAGGCGCGGGAACGGCAGGAGCTGATCGACCGGATCGAGGACGGCAGCCGGGACGCCGACGGCCTGCAGAGCAGCGTGGACGGCCTCCGTGGGGAGGTCGCGACGATGCAGCGCGAGGCGCTCCAGGAACACGGCGGCGACCGCGGCGAAGTGGTCGCGCTGCTGGCCGGGGCGGTGCCGGTCGAGGGGCCGGGGATCAGGCTCGTCGTCGACGACGCCGAGGACTCCGGATCGGGTGCGGGCGGGGGACCGCGCCAGAGCACCGGCTTCGCCGACACCGGGCGGGTGCGGGACAGGGACCTGCAGCGGGTCGTCAACGGGTTGTGGGAGTCGGGGGCGGAGGCGATCTCGGTCAACGGACAGCGGCTGACGGCCCTGTCGGCCATCCGTGCCGCCGGTGACGCCATACTCGTCGACAACAAGCCGCTGGTGCCGCCGTACACCCTGCTCGCGGTGGGTGACGGCGAGGACCTGAGCGAGACCTTCCAGGACAGCAGCGACGGCCTGTACCTGGAGGTGCTCAAGGACAACTACGGCATCCGCACCGGCATCTCCGTCCAGGACAGGGTGCGGCTGCCGGCCGCGCCCAGTCTCACCGTTCGTACGGCAGAGCCCGTGAAGACAGGAAAGGGCAGCACATCGTGATCGCCGTTCTGGGCCTCATCGTGGGAGTCGTGGCCGGACTCCTGGTCCGTCCCGTGGTGCCTACGGTCGTCGAGCCCTATCTGCCGATCGCCGTCGTGGCGGCGCTGGACGCGGTCTTCGGCGGGCTGCGCGCGATGCTGGACGGCATCTTCGACGACAAGGTCTTCGTGGTGTCCTTCCTGTCGAACGTGGTGGTGGCGGCCCTGATCGTCTTCCTCGGCGACAAACTCGGCGTCGGTGCGCAGTTGTCGACGGGCGTCGTGGTGGTGCTGGGCATCCGTATCTTCTCCAATGCCGCCGCCATCCGGCGGCACGTGTTCCGGGCGTGAGTGAGCGATGAGCGACGACAGGACGACACCGCCGGGCAGGGGCCCGGGGGAGGAGCGGAACGGGCTCGCCGGAGGACGGGAGGAGCCCGTCGGTCCCACCGGTCCCGCGGGGCCCGCCGGCCCGGCCGGCGAGGGGCCGCCTCCGGACGGGCGTGAGCGGCTGCTCCGCGGACTGTGGCCACCGCGGGTGAACCGCAATCAACTCACCGTGGCGCTGCTGCTGTTCGTCCTCGGGCTGGGGCTCGCCATCCAGGTCCGCTCCACCAGCGAGAACAGCCCGCTGCGCGGTGCGCGGCAGGAGGACCTCGTGCGGATCCTCGACGAGCTCGACAGCCGCACCCAGCGGCTGGAGGAGGAGAAGCGGACGCTGGAGAACCAGAAGTCCGAACTGGAGAACAGCTCGGACCAGGCGGAGGAGGCGCGCCGGCAGACCGAGGAGAGGGCACGGCAGCTGGGTGTGCTGGCCGGCACGGTCGCGGCCGAGGGGCCGGGTATCCGGATGACGGTGAACGACGCCGCGGGTGCGGTCGAGGCCCACATGCTGCTGGACGCCATCCAGGAACTGCGTGCCGCGGGTGCCGAGGCGATCGAGGTCAACGGCGTACGGGTGGTGACGAGCACCCACTTCACCGACAGCGGCAGCGGCGGCGGCGACATCAGGATCGACGGCCGCAAGGTGTCCTCGCCCTACCGTTTCGAGGTCATCGGCAAGCCGCAGGACCTCGAGCCGGCGCTCAACATCCCGGGCGGGGTCGTCCAGTCCCTGGAGAAGGAGCAGGCCACCGTGTCCATAACCCGTTCAGAGAAGATCGTCGTGGATGCCTTGCGATCGGCGAAGCGGCCTGACTACGCTCAGTCGTCATCGCAGTGAGCCGACGCGTGAAGAAACCGGGGGTCGGCGCGCTTGCCGGCCTGCGGGTAAGGGAAACTGTCCGAAGGCCGGGGACGTTGTGAGGGCGTCCGGTTCGGCCACCGTGAGCAATGAGGGTCTGTCCTGCCCCACGGGCGGGTCTGTTTCGTGCGAGGGGAATCGCCCGTGAGTTTTCTTGGGAAGTTGTTCGGCAAGCGTCAGGGTGCCGGGGACGGCGCCCGGCACCGTGCGTCGCGCGGCGGCGAGCCCGCGGCGGAGGGGGCGGAGCGTCCGCTCTTCCGTGACGAGGTCGCGCCCGGCGACAATTCGAGTGGTCACGGCCCTGTCTCTGTTGACCGGGGAGCGTCCGGCCGCATAGGTTCCGAGGCACCATCAGCCTCGAATACGGGTGGAGGATCTGACTTGCCGGTCTGTGCGAGGTGCGGGAACCGCGCCGCCGAGGCGAGCCGGTTCTGTTCCAACTGCGGAGCGCCGCTGCGAGGCGGTGCCGCTCCCGAGCGTTCCTCGGAGACGACCTCCACCATCTCGATCTCGGGCATCGAGGCCTACGACGCGGAGATGACGGGGCAGACGCCCCTGCCGTCGCTGTCCCCCGAGGCCCAGGCGGCCGTGGACGCGCTGCCGATGGGCTCGGCGCTGCTGGTGGTGCGCCGGGGACCGAACTCCGGCAGCCGTTTCCTGCTGGACAGCGAGCTGACGACGGCGGGGCGCCACCCCGAGAGCGACATCTTCCTGGACGACGTGACCGTCTCCCGCCGCCATGTGGAGTTCCGGCGCGGCTCGGACGGCCGGTTCACCGTCGCCGACGTGGGCAGCCTCAACGGCACGTATGTCAACCGCGAGCGGATCGACTCGGTCGTGCTCAACAACGGTGACGAGGTCCAGATCGGCAAGTACCGGCTGGTCTTCTTCGCGAGCCAGCGCACCGTCTGACCCACCGCCCCGGGGGCGTCCATGCTGCAATCACGGTCCGGCGGTGCCCGCGGGGGCACCGCCGCCGCGAAGTCCGCTCCGATGAGTATCGGCGCCGTGCTCAACCTGCTGCGGGACGAGTTCCCCGAGGTGACCATCTCCAAGATCCGCTTCCTGGAGTCCGAAGGACTGGTGGAGCCGCAGCGGACCCCGTCGGGGTACCGCAAGTTCACCGCTGCGGATGTGGAGCGGCTGAGCCGGGTGCTGCGGATGCAGCGCGACCACTATCTGCCGCTGCGGGTCATCAAGGAGCACCTCGACGCGCTCGACCGCGGTGAGGAGGTCGCTCTGCCCGGTCCGGCGAGGCCGTCCGACGTCATCGATCCGTTCGACTCGCGGGAGGGCGGCCCGGCTTCGGCCGCCGCCCCGCGGGACCGGGCCCCGGACGGTCAGGCCGGCACGGACGGTCCCCGTACGGCGCGTGTGGGGCGCGCGGAGCTCCTGGCCGCCGCGGAGGCGGAGGAGGAGCAGCTCGCGGAGTGGGAGTCGTACGGTCTGATCGGCCCCGGAGGGGACGGCGGGTACGACGCCGAGGCGGTCGCCATCGCCCGGATCGTCGCGGACCTGGGCCGGTACGGCCTGGAGCCGCGGCACCTGCGGGTGGTGAAGGCTTCCGCGGAGCGGGAGGCCGGACTGGTCGAGC
Organism: Streptomyces mangrovi; assembly: GCF_900114215.1. GTDB lineage: Bacteria > Actinomycetota > Actinomycetes > Streptomycetales > Streptomycetaceae > Streptomyces > Streptomyces barkulensis. Next base: position 7,498 of record NZ_FOSG01000004.1, read on the forward strand.
AGGTCGTGGCGCCGCTGCGGCGGCACCGCAACCCCCAGACCAGGGCGCACGCGGAGACGACCGCGCGGGAGCTGGCGACGCTGGCCGTACGGCTGCACGCGGCCCTGGTTCAGTCGGCGCTGAAGGCGCGGCCGCGCTGACGGCGTGCTGACGCCGCGCCGGCGACAGGCCGATGATGGGCCGGGTCACGGGGCGCCCGACTACCCAAAGGGGGCGCATACGTCCTAGGGTTGCTGTGTGAACGAGCTCGACGTTGTGGGTGTCCGGGTCGAAATGCCCTCCAACCAGCCGATCGTTCTCCTGCGAGAGGTGGGAGGCGACCGGTACCTTCCCATCTGGATCGGTCCGGGGGAGGCGACAGCGATCGCCTTCGCCCAGCAGGGCATGACGCCCGCCCGCCCGCTGACACATGACCTGTTCAAGGACGTCCTGGAGGCGGTCGGGCAGGAACTCACCGCTGTGCGGATCACCGACCTCAGAGAGGGCGTCTTCTATGCCGAGCTGGTCTTCGCCAGCGGTGTGGAGGTGAGCGCCCGCCCGTCCGACGCCATAGCGCTGGCCCTGCGTACCGGGACGCCGATCTACGGCAGCGACGGTGTGCTGGACGACGCCGGGATCGCGATCCCGGACGAGCAGGAGGACGAGGTGGAGAAGTTCCGCGAGTTCCTCGACCAGATCTCCCCGGAGGACTTCGGCACCAGCAACCAGTGAGCGCCGTCGGCGCCAGGCCATTCCGGCACCCATTCCCGCGGCGAGGACACGCGAAACCACTCCTTGGGTGATTATCACTCGGCGTGCCGAGTGTGGCGATCGTTGACGCACCCCGAGTGACTGCCTACCGTCGATTGGGCAGGTCCCGGGCATATCCGCGGGACGTGAAGGACGGAGGGTCGGCGTGAGAAGCACCGGCGACAGCAGGGCGGCGGGCGATCCGTATCCGTTGCGCGAATCCTCCATACGGCCCACCACCCGGCCCGCCTCCACCGCGCAGGGCGCCGCACCCGAGCTGATCGGCTACCGCGGCCCGACGGCGTGCGCGGCCGCGGGCATCACCTACCGGCAGCTGGACTACTGGGCCCGTACCGGCCTGGTCGAGCCCAGTGTCCGCCCGGCGTACGGTTCGGGCACCCAGCGGCTCTACAGCTTCCGCGACGTGGTCGTGCTGAAGATCGTCAAGCGGCTTCTGGACGCCGGGGTGTCGCTGCAGAACATCCGTACCGCCGTGAGGCACCTGCGCTCGCGCAGGGCCGGGGACCTGGAGCGGATGACGCTCATGAGCGACGGCGCGACGGTCCACGAGTGCTCGTCGCCCGACGAGGTCGTCGACCTCCTCCAGGGCGGCCAGGGGGTCTTCGGAATCGCGGTCGGCGTGGTGTGGCGGGACGTCGAGGCCGCCCTGTCCCGGCTGCACGCCGAGCGGGTCGACACCGGGGAGACGATCGTCGGGGACAATCCGGCCGACGAACTGGCGCGCCGCCGCAACCGGGCGGGATGACCCGGCGCGCCGACCGGCCGGACCACCGGTACGGCCCGGCGGGGCGGAGCCGGCGGGTGCCGCGGCCGTCCCTGTCAGTGGCGTAGGGCAGCATCACAGGTGTGAGAGGGACAGCGACGGTCCTGCACCTGGACATGGACGCCTTCTACGCCGCCGTGGAGCAGGCGGCCAAGCCCAGTCTGCGCGGAAAGCCCGTGATCGTCGGTGGTCTCGGACCGCGCGGGGTGGTCGCCACCGCCTCCTACGAGGCCCGGGCCTTCGGAGTGCACTCGGCGATGCCGATGGCGCAGGCCCGCAGGCTGTGTCCGAACGCCGCCTACCTCACCCCCCGCTTCGGTCTCTACCGCCGCGTCAGCGAGGTGGTGATGGGGCTGCTGTGCGAGCTGTCGCCGCTGGTGGAGCCGCTCAGCCTGGACGAGGCGTTCGTGGACCTCCAGGCGGGCGGGGCGGCGGGAGAGGCGGGGCGGTGGTCCGCCGACGCCGCCCGTGCCGTGGGCGAACGGCTGCGCCGTGACATCCGTGCCGCCACCGGGCTCAGCGGCTCGGTGGGGCTGGCCGGGTCCAAGATGCTTGCCAAGATCGCCTCGGAGCAGGCCAAGCCCGACGGGCTGGTGATGATCCCGCCGGGCACCGAGCGGGCGCTGCTGGCGCCGATGCCGGTGCGCACACTGCCCGGGGTCGGCCCCGCCACCGCCCAGACCCTGCGCCGGGCGGGGATAGCCACCGTCGGCGAGATCGCCGAGGCGGGGGAGGCGGAGCTGGTCCGGCTGCTGGGCCGGGCGCACGGTGGAGCGCTGTACGCGATGGCGCGGGGGGTCGACGAGCGGCCGGTGGTCGCCGAGCGCGACGCCAAGTCGGTCTCGGTCGAGGACACCTTCGACACCGACCTCACCGACCGCGCGCGGATCCAGGCCGAGATCGCACGGCTCGCCGACCGCTGCGTCGCGCGGCTGCGGGCCGCGGGGCGCTCCGGGCGCACGGTGGTGGTCAAGATCCGCAGCTACGACTTCTCCACGCTCACCCGCTCCGAGACGCTGCGCGGCCCGACCGACGACCCGGCGGTGGTGAGGGAGGCCGCCGCCCGGCTCGTCGCGGGCGTGGACACCACCGCCGGGGTGCGGCTGCTGGGAGTCGGGGTGAGCGGGCTGGCCGACTTCACCCAGGAGGACCTGTTCGCCCAGGCCGGCACCCGGGCCTCCGGGCTCCTCGGCGCGGGCCGGCCGCCGAGCCCCGCCGGGCCTGCGGCGGCGGGCGGACCGGCGGCCGGAAGGGAAACGCGGGAGGTACGGAACTGGCTGCCCGGCCTGGACATACGGCACGCGCGGTACGGGCCGGGCTGGGTGCAGGGCAGTGGTCTGGGGCGGGTCACGGTGCGGTTCGAGCAGCCCGGGTCGCCGCCGGGCCGGGTGCGCACCTTCACGGTGGACGATCCGGAGCTGGAGCCCTCCGAGCCGCTCCCGCCGTGGGGCGGTCAGGCCTCGGAGCCCGCGATCCGTCCGAACGTCATGTCCTCGTCGGAGGCGGGCGCGCCGGAGCCGGGCACTCCCAGCCCGTAGTGACGGTAGAGCTGCACTTCCTGCTCGGGGGAGAGGTGGCGGCCCACACCGAAGTCGGGCGCCTCCTTCACCAGGGAGCGCTCGAAGGGCACCTTCAGCGCCCCGTCCACCACCTCGCTGGGTTCCAGCGGGACGAAGGCGTCGCGGCTGAAGAACCCGGTGCGCACAGCCGCCCACTCGGGGACTCCGGTGGCGTCGTCGAGGTACACCTCGTCCACAGTCCCTATCTTCTGCCCGGTGCTGTCGAACGCCTTGAGGCCTATCAGATTCCGCGGGTCGATGTCGGTCTGCACGGCGGTCCCTCCAACTCCTCGCACGAGAAGGCGCCTGCTCGCGAACAGTCGCCACAAACAACGAAACGGCACATTCGGCGCACCGGCCACTCGGGCAGGGCGGCGGGAGCCGCGGCCGGGTTGATGCCACCGGGCGCTGGTAGGCTCTGAAGTGGCTGTTGACCCCGAGCGGGAGAGTCCTCCGGTGACAGTGCCGGGGGCGCCGAAGGAGCAAATCCTCCCCGGAATCTCTCAGGCTCACGTACCGCGCGGGTGAGGTCACTCTGGAAAGCAGGGCGGGCCACGACGGACGACGCCGCAGCCCCTCCTCACCGACGGTGAAAACCGGACCGCGCACGCGGACCGGTGAAGCTCTCAGGTCGCGATGACAGAGGGGGAGGCCGTCGGGGCACCCGCGCCGCGGTGCCCCTCGCAGGTCGCGCAGACCAGGAGGCCTCCAGATGACAGCAGACCGCACTCCTTACGCCACCTCCCTCGCGGAGCTGGAGCGGGGCACTCCCTTCGAGGAGCGCCACATCGGCCCCGATGCCGGTGAGCAGGCCAAGATGCTCGCCCAGGTCGGCTACGGGTCGCTGGCCGAGCTGGCCGCCGCCGCCGTACCGGAGGTGATCAGGAGCACCGAGGCGCTGGATCTGCCCGCGGCCCGCAGCGAGGCGGAGGTCCTGGCGGAGCTGCGCTCCCTGGCGGGGCGCAACCAGGTGCTGGACTCCATGATCGGCCTGGGCTACCACGGCACCTTCACCCCGCCGGTCATCCTGCGCAACGTCATGGAGAACCCCGCCTGGTACACGGCCTACACCCCGTACCAGCCGGAGATCTCGCAGGGGCGCCTGGAGGCGCTGCTGAACTTCCAGACCGTGGTCGCGGACCTGACCGGGCTGCCGACCTCCGGGGCCTCGCTGCTGGACGAGGGCACCGCGGCGGCCGAGGCCATGGCGCTGTCCCGGCGCGTCGGCAAGGTCAAGCAGGGTGTCTTCCTGGTCGACGCCGACTGCCTGCCGCAGACCATCGCCGTGATCGAGACCCGCGCCGAGCCCACGGGGGTGGAGGTCGTCGTCGCCGACCTGTCCGGCGGCATCCCCGCCGAGGTCGCCGAGCGGGGTGTCTTCGGCGTGCTGCTGCAGTACCCGGGCGCCTCCGGCGTCGTGCGCGACCTGCGCGGCGTGATCGAGGAGGCGCACGGGCTGGGTGCGGTCGTCACCGTCGCCGCCGACCTGCTCGCCCTCACCCTGCTGACCTCCCCCGGCGAGCTGGGCGCCGACATCGCGGTGGGCTCCAGCCAGCGCTTCGGCGTGCCGATGGGCTTCGGCGGGCCGCACGCCGGGTTCATGGCGGTGCGGGAGAAGTTCGCGCGCAGCCTGCCCGGCCGCCTGGTGGGTGTCTCGGTGGACGCCGACGGCACCAGGGCCTACCGCCTGGCCCTGCAGACCCGGGAGCAGCACATCCGCCGGGAGAAGGCCACCAGCAACATCTGCACCGCCCAGGTGCTGCTCGCCGTGATGGCCGGGATGTACGCCGTCCACCACGGCCCCGACGGGCTGGCCGCCATCGCCCGCCGCACCCACCGCTACGCCGCCGTCCTCGCCCAGGGGCTGCGCGAGGGCGGGGTCGAGGTCGTCCACGGCACGTTCTTCGACACCGTCACCGCGCGGGTGCCCGGCCGGGCCGCCGAGGTCGTCGCCGCCGCCCGCGAGGCCGGGGTCAACCTGCGGCTGACCGACGCCGACCACGTCGGCATCGCCTGCGACGAGACCACCGGCCGCGCGCAGCTCGCCGCGGTGTGGGGCGCCTTCGGCGTGGAGTCCGGGGCCGGGGACGCCGAGGCGCTGGACGAGGCCGCCGGCGAGGTGCTGCCCGCCGCCCTGCTGCGCACCGACGACTACCTGACCCACCCGGTCTTCCACCGGCACCGCTCCGAGACGTCGATGCTGCGCTACCTGCGCCGGCTGGCCGACCGGGACTACGCGCTGGACCGCGGCATGATCCCGCTGGGCTCGTGCACCATGAAGCTCAACGCCACCACCGAGATGGAGCCGGTCACCTGGCCGGAGTTCGGCGCGCTGCACCCCTTCGCGCCCGCCGAGCAGGCCGAGGGCTATCTGACGCTGATCCGCGAGCTGGAGGAGCGGCTGGCCGAGGTCACCGGTTACGACAAGGTCTCCATCCAGCCCAACGCCGGCTCCCAGGGGGAGCTGGCGGGCCTGCTGGCGGTACGGGCGTACCACCGGGCGAACGGCGAGGCCGGCCGCACCGTCTGTCTGATCCCCTCCTCCGCGCACGGCACCAACGCCGCCAGCGCCGTGATGGCCGGGATGAAGGTCGTCGTCGTGGGGACCGGCGAGAACGGCGACGTGGACGTCGAGGACCTGCGGGCCAAGATCGACAAGCATCGCGAGGAGCTGGCGGTGCTGATGGTCACCTACCCCTCCACCCACGGTGTGTTCGAGGAGCACATCACCGACATCTGCGCGGCCGTGCACGAGGCGGGCGGGCAGGTCTACGTGGACGGGGCCAACCTCAACGCGCTGGTGGGCCTGGCCAAGCCGGGGAAGTTCGGCGCGGACGTCTCCCACCTGAACCTGCACAAGACCTTCTGCATCCCGCACGGCGGCGGCGGCCCGGGCGTCGGCCCGGTGGCCGTCCGCTCCCACCTGGCACCGTACCTGCCCAACCACCCGCTCCAGCCCGCCGCCGGACCCGAGACGGGCGTGGGGCCGATCTCGGCGGCGCCCTGGGGGTCGGCGGGCATCCTGCCCATCTCGTGGGCGTACGTGCGGCTGATGGGCGCCGAGGGGCTGCGCCGCGCCACCCAGGTGGCCGTGCTCGGGGCCAACTACGTCGCCAAGCGGCTGGAGCCGCACTACCCGGTGCTCTACACCGGCCCGGGCGGTCTGGTGGCGCACGAGTGCATCATCGACGTCCGTCCGCTGACCAAGGCCACCGGCGTCAGCATCGACGACGTGGCCAAGCGGCTGATCGACTACGGTTTCCACGCCCCGACGATGTCCTTCCCCGTGGCGGGGACGCTGATGATCGAGCCCACCGAGAGCGAGGACCTGGCGGAGCTGGACCGCTTCTGCGACGCGATGATCGCGATCAGGGCCGAGATCGAGAAGGTCGCCTCGGGGGAGTGGGACGCGCAGGACAACCCGCTGCGCAACGCCCCGCACACCGCCGCGCAGCTCGCCGGCGAGTGGGAGCACTGCTACGGGCGCGAGGAGGCGGCGTTCCCGGCCGGTGTCGCGGCCGCCGACAAGTACTGGCCGCCGGTGCGGCGCATCGACGGTGCCTACGGCGACCGCAACCTGGTCTGCTCGTGCCCGCCGATGGACGAGTACGACGGCTGAGCCGCGGCCGGGCGGTACCGGCGGGGGCGGGCCCCCGCCGCACCGCCGCGGGGGCCCGCCCCCGCGGCGGTGCGGCGCCGTCCGCCGTCAGGCGGCGGCCGTGACGTGCCCGGCACCGAGCGGCCGGTGCGGCGCGACGACCTGCCCGTCGGGCAGCAGTTCGCCGGTGTCCTCGAAGAGCAGGACACCGTTGCACAGCAGGCTCCAGCCCTGCTCCGGGTGGTGCGCCACGAGGTGGGCGGCCTCCCGGTCGGCGGAGTCGGCTGACGGGCAGGGCGGCTGGTGCTGACACATGGTGGAGTTCTTCCGCTGCGATGTGGTGGTGCTCTGGTCGGATGCGTGGTTCATGGCCGCCCCCGTGTCTCCTGGTCGATGACCCCCAGTGTTGTCCCGCGGCCGGGATTCCGCAGGGGTTTCGCCGCGGCTTCCCCCAACGTTCTGACGACGTGTCCTTCCTGAGGGCGGTCGCCCGGGCCAGAACCATCCGTTCGGGTGATATCGGAGCCGTGGATGACTAGTCATTCAGGAGGGCGGAAGCGACAGTGGTGCCCCGCGGCCGGCCGGCCGCGGGGCACCACTGTCGCTTCCGGGCCCGTCGCCGGGCCGTGCCGCCGCCGGTCAGGCGGGCGTGCCCAGCAGGGGCGGGGGCGCCAGCCGCCGGGTCAGCAGCGGCAGCAGGCCGTCCACGCGGTGCGGCCGGTGCGCCGCGATCCCGGGCGGGGCCGGAGCGAGCGGCACCAGCAGATCCGCCGGGGCGGGTGAACCGCCGGCGGCGTCGGCCTCCGTGTCACCGTGCAGCCACAGCGTCAGCATGTAGAGCTCCGGTACCGACAGCAGACGCGGCTGGTACGCCGCCGGCAGTGTCTCGGCGCGGCGCAGGGCGGTCTCGGCCGAGGCGACGAACGGTCCCTCGCAGAAGTGCGAGAACGTCCAGCCGTCCGCGGTGAGCATCGTGTCGGCGGCGCCCACCACGCCGTGCGCGTCCCGCAGCAGGAAGCGCCAGCCCGCCAGCCTGGTGCGGGGCGGCCCCGCCGAGGCGGTGATCCCGTTCAGTACGTGGAGCGGCAGGGAGAGGTCCGGATGCACCGGGCCCGTCCGGGCCCGGAGGCCGGGAGGGGCGGCGTCGCCGCGGAGGCCGGCGGGGGAACCGAGGGCCGCGTGCACACTGCGCAGAGCGGGTGCCGGGGCCAATTGGACACGCAGGGGCATGGTGGGTCGCCTCTCGATCGGAGACACGGTGGTGCTCAGCTGCTGGCGCGGACGGCGCTGTCGGCGTATGGAAGGGCCGTGAGGAAGGCCGGGAAGGAACCGGGAAGGAGGGGGACGGCGGATGCGCGCCCATCGTCGGGTCGCGTCTCCGCCGCTTTCGTGGAGTTTATACGAAGGTTGTTCAGCAGATGTTTCGGCTAGCTGTCCCACATGTTACCGGCAAGGGGGCATCCGGACATTCTCCGGCGGTGTTCCATCTGCTACTTCTCGGATGTCCGACCGCTGACCTGGAAAGTGGCTGACCATGCGGTCGTCCGTATCTCTTCGCTATTCCCTGCGGACCAGGGGCACAGGTCCGATGTCAGCGGGTGGACGTCGGCGAGCTGAGAGTAGTGGCGTATGCCTGACGTATGACATGGGAATGTGCCCCGCGAAAGCCTGAGTCCAGCTTACCGGACCCTCACTGTCGCACGGGGCGTTATCTCCCGCATCCGCGGGGCATCATCCGGTCACGGTTCATTCGAGGAGGGACGCTTCGATGGGCGAGAAGGTCGAGGCCGGCGGGTTTGCCCTGTCCGACCGCCGGCGTTACCGGGACAAGCTCCAGCGGTGTCTCCAGGGGCTGCGGCGGCTGCTGGACGAGCAGCGCTTCGACCGCCCCCGCGATCTCATGGGGCTGGAGATCGAGCTGAACCTCGCGGACGCCCAGGGGATGCCGCGGATGATGAACGCCCAGGTGCTGGAACGCATAGCGAGCCGGGATTTCCAGACGGAATTGGGGCAGTTCAATCTTGAGGTGAATATCCTTCCGCACCGGCTGTCCGGGCGGGTGCTGGACCAGCTCGCCGAGGAGTTGCGCACCGGTCTGGCCTATGCCGACCGCAAAGCCGCCGAGGTCGACGCACGCATTGTGATGATCGGTATTCTTCCGACCCTCACGGGAGACGACCTGGTTTCGGCGAACCTCACCGCCGCGGACCGCTACACCCTGCTGAACGAACAGATCATGACCGCCCGGGGCGAGGAGGTCGTCCTGGACATCGAGGGTGTGGAACACCTGAGGTACGCCTCGTCCTCCATCGCCCCGGAGGCCGCCTGCACCTCCGTACAGCTCCATCTGCAGGTCACCCCCGGCCGCTTCGCCGATGTGTGGAACGCCGCCCAGGCCGTCTCGGCCGTCCAGGTCGCGGTGGGCGCCAACTCGCCCTTCCTCTTCGGCCGCGAACTGTGGCGGGAGTCCCGTCCCCCCCTCTTCCTCCAGGCCACCGACACCAGGCAGCCGGAGCTGATCGCCCAGGGGGTGCGGCCGCGGACCTGGTTCGGCGAGCGGTGGATCTCCTCGGCGTACGAGCTGTTCGAGGAGAACAGCCGCTACTTCCCGCCGCTGCTGCCCGTCCGCGAGGACGAGGAACCGCTGGAGGTGCTGGAGGCCGGCGGCGTCCCCTCGCTGGCCGAGATGACACTGCTCAACGGCACCGTCTACCGCTGGAACCGGCCCGTGTACGGCGTCGCCGACGGAGTGCCGCATCTGCGGGTGGAGAACCGGGTGCTGCCCGCCGGCCCCACCGTCACCGACGTGCTGGCCAACACCGCCCTCTACTACGGCCTGGTGCGGGCGCTGGCCGACGACCCGCGCCCGGTGTGGAACCGGATGCCGTTCTCCGCCGCCGCCGAGAACTTCGACGCCGCCTGCCGTCACGGCATGGACGCCAGGCTGTGGTGGCCCCGCCCCGGCCGCGGCGGGGAGCTGTCGGCCGTACCCGTGGACCGGCTGGTGCTGGAGGAGCTGCTGCCGATGGCCGCCCGGGGCCTGGACATCTGGGGCATCGAGCCCGGTGACCGGGACCGCTATCTGTCGGTCATCGAGGAGCGCTGCCGCCGCCGGGTCAACGGGGCCTCCTGGCAGGCCGACTCCTACCACCGGGCCCTGGAGGGCGGACTGGACCGGGAGAAGGCGCTGGCGGCGACGGTGCGGCGCTACTGCGAACTGGTGCGCACCGGGGAGCCGGTGCACGGCTGGCCGGCCGGCCCGTAAGACCCCGGCGGACCCGGAGCGGCCTGCGGGCCGCGCCTTCGGATCCCGCGCACCCGGAGCCCGTGCATCCAGGGCCTCGGGCTCCGCCTCTCCCGGCCTTTCCCGGGCCCGCCGCCGGAGGACGGGAGCGGTGGGGCAAGCTGTGTCGTTCCATGTCCGGGACGGACGAACGGCGAAGCGGGAGGCACGAGTGCGAGCGGGCGTGCGCGACGAGGAACACGGACCGGGAAGCGGAGTCGGTGCACCGGTACGGCGGGTGCTGGGCCGTGAGACGCTGCTCGTGCTGGCGCTGTCGCTGGGCGCGAGCGCCGTGTCGGCGCTCATCAGCTTCGCCGGGTCGCTGACCAGGCCCGGCGGGCTGAAGGACCAGGCGGCCCGGCTCAACGGCTCCTACGCCCCCGACCGGCCCTGGCTGGACCTGGCCTGGCAGCTGTTCGGCATCGCCACCGCCCTGGTCCCGGTCCTGCTCGTGGCCCATCTTCTGACACGTGAGGGACCGGACAGGCCGGCCGGCGGCGCCGCAGGCGGGCCGGGGCTGGGCGGGATCGGCTTCGACCTGCGCCGCCCCTGGTCCGACCTGGGCCGGGGAGCGGTGGTCGCGGCGGGGATCGGGGGCAGTGGTCTGCTGCTCTACCTGGGCGCGCGGGCGAGCGGTTTCAACCTCACGGTGGTACCCGAGTCACTGCCTCAGGTGTGGTGGAAGATCCCGGTGCTGATCGCCTCGGCGGTCCAGAACTCCGTGGTGGAGGAGGTCATCGTCGTCGGCTACCTGCTGCGCAGGCTCGACCAGCTGGGCTGGAGCCCGGCGTCGGCGCTGGCGGCCAGTTCGCTGCTGCGCGGTACGTACCACCTCTACCAGGGGATCGGCGGTTTCGTCGGCAACGTGGTGATGGGTGTGATCTTCGTGTGGCTGTACCGGCGCTGGGGGCGGGTCGGGCCGCTGGTCGCCGCGCACGCCCTGATCGACATCGTGGCGTTCGTCGGATACGCGCTGCTGGCGGGCCGGGTGGGCTGGCTGCCCACGGGCTGACGGCCCGCCCGGCCCGCCCCCGTTCGGTGGTGGGGAGGCGGACGCACCGGCTCACGGCCCGGCGAGCAGCTCCCCGTCGATGACGGTCACGGCGTCGCCCGTCAGCAGGGTGCGGTCGCCGCGCACCGTGGTGCGCACCAGGCCGGTGCGGGCCGAAACCTGGAGACCGGTGAGGGACTCCCGGCCCAGTCGGCCCGACCACAGGGGCGCGAGCGCGGTGTGGGCGCTGCCGGTGACCGGGTCCTCGTCGATGCCGACGGCCGGGCCGAAGAAGCGCGACACGTAGTCGTACGCACCCTGCCCCCCGCCGTCGCCCGAGGCCCGGGCGGTGACGATGACACCCCGGTGACCCAGCCGCGCCACGGCGGCGAGATCGGGGGTCAGGGTGCGTACGGTCTTCTCGTCGGCCAGTTCGACCAGCAGGTCGCCGATGTTGGGACCGGTGTCGTGGACGGAGAGCACATCGGCGCCCAGGGCCGCGCGGACATCCTCGCCCACGGGGAGTTCGGTGAGCGGGGCGGTGGGGAAGTCCAGGGTGATCGAGCCGTCGGCGGCCGCCTCGGCGGTGAGGATGCCGCTGCGGGTGGCGAACCGGATGGTGCCGGCGGCCGCGCCGGTGGAGCGCAGTACATGGGCGGTGGCGAGCGTGGCGTGGCCGCAGAGGTTGACCTCGGTGACGGGCGTGAACCAGCGCAGCGCCCAGTCGGCCTCGGAGCTGTCGGGCAGCGGGCGGGCGTAGGCGGTCTCGGAGAGGTTGACCTCGGCGGCGAGTCTCTGGAGCCGGTCGTCGCCGGGGAACGGCCCGGAGTCCAGGAGGACGACGGCGGCGGGGTTGCCCGCGAAGGGCCGGTCGGTGAAGGCGTCGACGATACGAATCCTCATGATCGGCAGCCTAGAAGGCCCGGGCGGCACCGGCCACGGCCAATGGCGGTCGGGTGGCCCGGAAGGAGGCGGGCGGGCGGGGAGACGAGGACTGACCGGACCAGGTGCGGGCACGTGCCGGAACGCGGCGCACGGCGGTGCGGCACCACGGTGCCGGGCCACCGCGCGCCTATCCTGGCCGACGCCCCGCGCCACGCCGGCAGCCGCCGTCACCCGTCCGCGGCCGCGCCGGACGGCACCGGACCGGCGGCGGACGGCCGGGCCCCTACCCGTACCGCGTCCCACCAGGAGGCCACCGGATGGACCGCGACACCGCGACGGCGGACGTACAGACGGCGGATGCGCAGGCGGCGAGGAAGCCTGCGGCCGACGTGCGGCGCCGGCTCCCCCGTACGGACGCGGTGCTCGCCGATCCCCGGCTGGCCGAGGCCGCCCGGCGCCTGGGCCGCGCCCTGGTGAAGTCCGAGGCGGTCCGCGCCCTGGAACGCGCCCGGGCCGGCGAGATCCCCCCGGAGTCCGTCGCCGACGCCGCGGCCGGGGCGCTGCCCCCGACGGCCGGGGGACTGCGGCCGGTGGTCAACGCCACCGGTGTACTGCTCCACACCAACCTGGGCCGGGCCCCCCTGTCGCGGGCCGCCCGGGAGGCGGTGGACGCCGCCTGCGGTCCCACCGACGTGGAACTCGACCTGACCACCGGCGCCCGCTCCCGGCGAGGGGCCTCCGCCCTGGACGCCCTGTGCGGGGCGGTGCCGCACGCCGAGGCCGCCCATGTGGTGGGCAACGGCGCGGCCGCCCTCGTCCTGGCCGCGACCGCGCTCGCGGCGGGGAAGGAGATCGTCGTCAGCCGGGGCGAGATGGTCGAGATCGGTGACGGCTTCCGCCTGCCCGACCTGCTGGTGTCCACCGGCGCCCGGCTGCGCGAGGTCGGCACCACCAACCGGACCTCGGCCGAGGACTACGCGGCCGCCATCGGACCCGGCACCGGCTTCGTGCTGAAGGTCCACCCCTCCAACTTCCGCATCACCGGCTTCACCCGCTCGGCCTCCGTGGCCGAACTGGCCCGGATCTGCCCTCCCGGCGTCCCCGTCGTCGCCGACATCGGCTCCGGGCTGCTGCGCCCCGAACCGGTGCTGCCGGACGAGCCGGACGCCTCCGGCTGGCTGCGCGCGGGCGCGTCCCTGGTCACCGCCAGCGGTGACAAACTGCTCGGCGGCCCGCAGTGCGGCCTGCTCCTGGGCCGGGCCGGCCTGGTGCGGCGCCTGGCCCGCCATCCGCTGGCCCGCGCGCTGCGCGTGGACAAGCTGACACTGGCGGCCCTGGAGGCCACGGTGCGCGGCCCCGCCGCCCCCGTCCGCACCATGCTCCACGCCGACCCCGGCGGCCTGCGGGCACGCGCCGAGCGCCTCGCCGCCGAACTGCGCGGCGCGGACGTCGACGCCCGCGCCGCGGACAGTGAGGCAGCCGTCGGCGGGGGAGGGGCGCCCGGCGTCACCCTGCCCAGCGCGGCGGTGTCGCTGCCCGAGGAGTACGCCGGGCCCCTGCGGCTGGGCGAACCCGCCGTCCTGGGACGGGTGGAGGGCGGACGGTGCCTGATCGACCTGCGCACCGTCCCGCCGGAGCGGGACGCGGACGTGGCGGAGGCGGTGCGGCGGGCGGCCAAGGCCGCCGCGAACGGCCGGGGGGAGGAGTGAGCGCGGACGTGCACGTCATCGCCACCGCCGGCCACGTCGACCACGGCAAGTCGACCCTCGTCCGTGCGCTGACCGGCATGGAACCCGACCGCTGGGAGGAGGAGCGCCGCCGCGGCCTCACCCTCGACCTGGGCTTCGTGTGGACGTCCCTGCCCGGCGCCGGACGGATCGCCTTCGTCGACGTGCCCGGCCACGAGAGGCTGGTCGGCAACATGCTGGCCGGAGTCGGGCCCGTACCGGCCGTCCTGATCGCCGTCGCCGCCGATCAGGGCTGGCAGCCGCAGTCCGAGGAGCACCTCGCCGTCCTGGACGCCCTGCGGGTGCGGCACGGCGTACTCGCCGTCACCCGCGCCGATCTCGCCGACCCCGGCCCGGTCCGCGACGACGCGCTCACCAGGATCGCCGAGACCTCACTGGGGAAGGTCGAGGCCGTGCCCGTCAGCGCCGTCACCGGCGAAGGACTGGAGGAGCTGCGCGCCGCCCTGGCCCGGCTGACCGCCGCGCTGCCCGAACCCGACCGGGCCGCCGACGTACGGCTGTGGGCGGACCGCTCCTTCACCGTGCGCGGCCGCGGCACCGTGGTGACCGGCACCCTCGCCGCGGGCACGATCCGCACCGGCGACCACCTCGCCCTCGCCTCCGGCGACCGGTCGGTGGTCCGCGTACGCGGAGTGCAGTCCCTCAAGGAGGACCGTGACGAGGTGGGCGCGGTCGCCCGCGTCGCGGTCAACGTGCACGGTGCCGGAGCCGAGGCGCTGCGGCGCGGCGACGCCCTGCTCACCCCCGGCCGCTGGCTCGTCACCGGCCTGCTGGACGTACGGCTGCACGGCGACCCGGCGGCCGACCTGCCCCGGCATCTGGTGCTGCACGCCGGCTCCGCCGCCGTCCCCGTCACCGTACGGCCGCTGGGGGCGGACACCGCCCGTCTGACCCTTGAGCGCCCGCTGCCGCTGCGGGTGGGCGACGTGGCGCTGCTGCGGGACCCCGGGCGGCACCGGATTCCCGCCGGGATCACGGTGCTCGACGTCCGTCCGCCCCGGCTGAAGCGGCGTGGCGCGGGACGGGCCAGGGCCCGTGAGCTGGAGACGTCGGCCGGCGTGCCCGACGGCGTGCCCGACGGCGCGGCCCAGGTGCGGCGCCGGGGGCTGGTGCGGGGCGCCGAACTGCTGGCGATGGGGGTGCGGCCTCCGTACGAGCCCGTCGCCGGGGACTGGCTCGCCGATCCCGGCCACTGGGCCGGGCTGCGGCGCGCGCTGGCGCGGGCCGTGGAGGAGCACGCCGCCCGGCACCCGATGGACCCGGGGCTGCCCGCCGAGGCCGCCCGCCGCGCCCTCGGCCTGCCCGAACGCGCCCTCGTACGGGCTCTGGTGGACGCCGCTCCCCGGCCGCCCCTGGAACACCGCGACGGCCGGGTCTACGGCAGCGCCGCACGACCCCAGTTGCCGCCGCGGGTGCGCAAAGCGGTGGACACCGTACGTGCGGAGCTGCGCACCGCGCCCTTCCGTGCCCCGGAGGCGCACCGGCTGGCGGAACTCGGCCTCGACCCGAACACGGTCGCCGCGGCCGCGGCCGCGGGCGAACTGCTCCGGATCGGCGACGGGATCGTGCTGCTGCCCGGCGCCGACGGCCGGGCCGCCTCGCTGCTGGCCCGGCTGGAGCAGCCCTTCACCACCAGCGAGGCGCGCCGCGCCCTGGACACCACGCGCCGGGTCGTGATCCCCCTGCTGGAGCACCTGGACGCACGCGGTCTGACGGTCCGCCTGGACAACACCCGACGGCGCTGCGAGCGGCCGTCCGGGCGGGCGGCCGACGCACCGGAGGGCTGACGCGCCGTCCCGTCGGCCGCACCGGCCCACTACGCTCCCTGCGCGAAGCATCAGTGCGAGAAGGGGGCTTGCCGATGTCCGACCACCACTCCGGCGACCGGTCCGACCACCACTCCGGCGACCGGTCCGGCGACCGGTCCGGTGACCGGTCCGGCGACGCGACCGGCGCGAGGACCGCGAGGACCGGTACGCGTGCGCGCGGACTCATCAACGACGGGGACCCGCGTGTGGAGGCCGTCGAACGGCAACTGGGCCCGGAACTGGTCGAGCCGCTCCCTCCGGAGCGGCTGCGCTACCTCGCGGCCCTGGCCGTCGCCGTGTGCGACGAGCACGCCGACCGCGGCCGGCCCGCACGGCGTGAGGGGCGCGGCGGGCGCGTGGAACGCGCCCGTTCGGCCCATGCGGAGCGCAGCCGTGCCACTCGTGCGCTCGCGGGCGTCCTGGCGGGGGTGCTCCTGCTCCTGCTTCTGGTCCTGGCCGCCTCGGTGGTCGCGGCGGTGGCCGCCGCCGTCGTCGCCCTGTGGCGCGCCGTGCTCTGACACCGGCCGCGGCTGCCCCGAACGGGCCCGGGAAGTGGTGGGAGCGCGGGGGAGCGGTGAGGCTGGGGAGGGCGACCGACCCCCGGAGAGGTGATCCTCATGCCCATGCCCCCGATCGACCGCGGCGACCTGGGACTGCTCGTCCTCAGAGCGGGCACGGGCGGCGTCCTGTTCGCGCACGGCGCCCAGAAGCTCTTCGGCTGGTTCGGCGGACACGGCCCGGAGGGCACCCGGGAGGCCATGGAGTACATGGGTTTCACGCCCGGCAGGACGAGCGCGCTCGCCGCCGGGCTGGCCGAGGCCGGCGGCGGTGTGCTGCTGGCACTCGGCCTGGCCACGCCGGCCGCGGGAGCGGCGGTCGCGGGGACCATGACGGGGGCGGTATCGGTCCACGCCCCGGCGGGCTTCTTCGTCACCGAGGGCGGCTACGAGTACCCGGCCTTCCTGGGATTCGTCGCCACCTGTCTGAGCGTCACCGGCCCCGGGCGCCACTCCCTGGACCATGTGCTGGGCCACCGCCTCAACCGCCCCTGGGTGATGGCGGCCGCCTTCGCGGCGAGCACCGCGGCCGCGGCCGTCGTCCTGCGCCGCCGGGCGGGCGCGCTCGGCAGCGGACCGGAGCAGGCGACGCCTCCCGGCGCGGGCCCCGTCCCGGACTGACGGCGCCGGGGGCGCTCCTGAGCGGGCGTCCGGCACGGGGCACGGAGAGCCGGTGTCAGAGGCATGGGGGATGCTCGGTGGTCCGTAGCGCCGAGAGGGGAGCTTCCTCGATGACGATCCATGTGGCCGGCCGCCGCCGTACGCCCGACTCGCTGGGCAGGGCCTTTCCCGGTGCGGAGATCGTCGACGTGACCTCCCGGGCGGAGGAGCCCTGGGTGCGGCTGAGTCCCTTCTTCCCGCACGGCGGCATACCGGTGCCCTTCTCCGGCGGCCTGACGGGCCGGTCGGTGGAGGGCGTCTGGCAGGCGCTCAAGGTCTTCCGCGACACCGACGTCGACCTGTCGAAGCTCGACGTCACGACGATGCGCGGGCTGAAGCGGACGGTGCGGCGGTACGGGCCGGTGCTCGGGCACCGCGCGGGCCCGTCGGGGGAGCGGCTGCTGGGGTACGAGGCGGCCCGCCGCCTCATCTATCTGCCGTCCTACCGGTGGGTCCTGGAGAACCGCGTCGCGGACCTGGTCTCCCGGCTCCGGGAGACGGCCGCGGAGACGGATGTGGTGCTGCTCGACCACACCACCAACGGCGACGTCGCCGACCTGGCCACCCCGCTCTCCCACGCGGCACTCCTGCGCTCCTGCGTCGAGGGCCGCCGGCCGAGCGAGGAGGAACCACCGGGCGAGGCGCCGGGACCGGCCGCCGAACCGGAGCCGGGGGAGGGCGTACGGACGTGGTGAGCGGCGGCTGAACGGCGGCGGGCCGCAGGCCCGGTGGGCGGCCGGCGGAGGCGGATGGGAATCGAACCCACCTGCCCGAGATCCTCGGGCACCTCGGTTTTGAAGACCGGGAGGGCCACCAGGCACCCTTACGCCTCCATGCCGCCGGGACACTCGTGCCCGGACCTGGATCATCCAAACGCCGCCGCTCGGGGGGAGTCAATCTCCTCCTGCGGCGTTTCGGCCGGTGACCGAGGGGCAGTCAGTGCCCCGACATCCGGCACGGGGGCGGTGAGAGGGGATCGCGATGTACACCCGGAACGAGACGGACGGCCACCGGGACGGAGGTGCGGTGGAGACAGTGGAGACACCCGTACGGCTGACCCGCTACGCCCACGGCGGCGGCTGCGCCTGCAAGATCCCGCCCGGCGAACTGGAGGAGGCCGTGGCCGGGCTGACGGGCATCCAGCCCACCACCGAGCCCGCCGGCGAGCTGCTGGTCGGGCTGGACACCGGCGACGACGCGGCCGCCGTGCGCCTGCCCGGGCCGGAGGGCGGCCCCGCCGTCGTCGCCACCGCCGACTTCTTCACCCCCGTGGTGGACGACCCCTACCACTGGGGGCGCATCGCCGCCGCCAACGCGCTGTCGGACGTGTACGCGATGGGCGGCCGCCCCCTGGTGGCGGTGAACCTGCTGGGCTGGCCGCGCGGGAAGCTGCCGTTCGAACTGGCGCGGGAGGTGCTGCGCGGCGGGCTGGAGGTCGCCGCGCAGGCGGGCTGCCACGTCGGCGGCGGCCACAGCGTCGACGACGTCGAGCCCAAGTACGGCATGGCCGTCACCGGGATCGCCGACCCGGACGCACTGCTGCGCAACGACGCCGGGCGGCCGGGGGTGCCGCTGTCGCTGACCAAGCCGCTGGGCCTGGGCGTGCTCAACAACCGGCACAAGGCCACCGGCGAGTTCTTCGGGCACGCGGTGGAGACCATGGCGGCCCTCAACCGGGAGGCGGCGCGGGCGGCCCTGGCGGCGGGCGCGCGGTGCGCCACGGACGTCACCGGCTTCGGCCTGCTGGGCCACCTGTACAAGATGGCGCGCGCCTCGGGGGTGAGCGCCGTGGTGGACTCATCGGCCGTCCCCTACCTGGACGGCGCGCGGGAGGCGGTCCGCGACGGCTACGTCAGCGGCGGCACCCGCCGCAACCTCGACTGGGTCGTCCCGCACACCGACTTCGGCTCCGCGGACGAGCACACCCGGCTGCTGCTGGCCGACGCCCAGACCTCCGGCGGCCTGCTGGTGGCCGGGGAGATCCCCGGCGCGCCCGTGATCGGAGAGCTGGTCCCGGCCGGGGAGCACGCCCTGGTGATCCGCTGACGGGGCACCGCCGGAGCACGGGCCGGATCCCGCCGGGACCCCGCCGGGGGCGGCACGGATAGGCGCATGCCGCCCCCGGCGGGCCGTCACATCTCCCGGCCCGTCTCCTCGGTGATCCCCGACCGCACCCGGTACTCGCGCACCAGATCCAGCAGCTCCGGCCCGCGCGGCCGCCGCCCCGGCCGGATGTCGCACGCCAGCGCCTTGGTCTCCTGGATGTGCACGTTCGGATCCAGCGCCAGGTGGAGCAGCTCGTTGGCCGAGTCCCCGCGCGAGTAGCCGTTGGGGCCCCAGTGGTAGGGGAGGCCGACCTGGTGCAGGGTCCGGCCCTGCACGGTGATCGGCGACATCCGGTCGGTCACCATCACCCGGGCCTCGATCGCGGAGCGGGCGCTGACCACCGTGGCCCAGCCCATGTGCTCCAGTCCCCGCTCGGCCGCCAGTTCCGGCGAGACCTCGCAGAAGAACTCCGGCTGGAGCTCGGCCAGATACGGCTGCCACCGTGACATGCCGCCCGCGGTGTGGTGCTCGGTGAGCCGGTAGGTGGTCGCCACGTACGGGAACACCTCAGAGCCCGGCTCCGCGCCGATGGGCTGGTACCGGTTGGCCGGGTGCGGCTTCCCCAGCACCCGGACGGGGTTGCGCTGCTGGCGGTAGAGCGGGTTGGTGAACGGCGTCTCCTGCGGTTCGTAGTGCGTCGGCAGCGGCCCGTCCAGCAGGCCGGTGGGCACGTACAGCCAGGCCTTGCCGTCGGCCTGCATGATGAAGGCGTCGGTGCCCGACAGGGCGTCGGGCCCCTCGGCGTCCTCGGCCGGTACGTGGTCCGGGCGCCGCTTCTTCGGGAAGTCCGGGACGTCGTGCCCGGTCCACTGCCCCTTCTCCTCGTCCCACCACACCAGTGCCTTGCGCTCGCTCCACGGCCTGCCCCCGGGATCCGCCGACGCCCGGTTGTACAGGATCCTGCGGTTGGCGGGCCAGGCCCAGCCCCACTCGGGGGCCACCCAGTTCTGCTGTTCCCCCGGTTTGCGGCGCGCCGCCTGGTTGACGCCGTCGGCGCGGACGCCGCAGTAGATCCAGCAGCCGCACGCCGTCGAGCCGTCGCCCTTGAGCTGGGTGTAGGAGGACAGCGGCCCGCCGTCGGCGTCGAAGCCGTTGATCTCGGCGAGGACGGCCTCGGCATCCGGTTCGGCGCTGTCGCCGTGGACCGGGTAGTCCCAGGTCAGGTCCAGGACGGGACGGTCCCTGTCATCGGTGGAGCCGGCCAGCTTCTCCCGGATGATCCGCCCGAGGTGGTACATGAACCACAGGTCGCTGCGTGCGTCCCCGGAGGGTTCCACCGCCTTGTGGCGCCACTGGAGCATGCGCTGGGTGTTGGTGAAGCTGCCGTCCTTCTCGGTGTGCGTGGCCGCGGGCAGGAAGAACACCTCGGTGCGGATGTCCTCGGTGCGCAGCTCGCCCGACTCGATCTCGGGGCCGTCCTTCCACCAGGTGGCGCTCTCGATCAGGGAGAGGTCACGCACCACCAGCCAGTCCAGGTTCGCCATGCCCAGGCGCTGCATCCGGCCGTTGGCGGAGCCCACCGAGGGGTTCTCGCCCATCAGGAAGTAGCCCTTGCAGACCCCGTCCAGCTGGTTCTGCACGGTGGTGTAGGTGTCGTGCGAGCCGGTCAGGCGCGGCAGGTAGTCGAAGCAGAAGTCGTTCTCCTGTGTGGCGGCCTGACCCCAGTACGCCTTGAGCAGGCTCACCAGGTAGTCGCGCATGTTGCCCCAGTAGCCCCGCTTGCCCGCCTCGGCGTCGACGAAGGTGTCCAGGTCGGTGCCGGTGTGGGCGTGCGGCATGGGGATGTAGCCGGGCAGCAGGTTGAACAGCGTCGGGATGTCGGTCGACCCCTGGATCGAGGCGTGTCCGCGCAGGGCGAGGATTCCGCCGCCCGGGCGCCCGATGTTGCCCAGCAGGGTCTGGAGGATCGCCGCGGTCCGGATGTACTGCACGCCGACCGTGTGATGGGTCCAGCCGACGGCGTAGGCGAGCGCCGTGGTGCGGTCCCGCCCGGAGTTCTCGGTGATCAGCTCGCAGACCTTCAGGAACGTGTCGCGCGGTACGCCGCAGACCTCCTCGACCAGCTCCGGCGTGTACCGGGCGAAGTGCCGTTTGAGTACCTGGAAGACGCAGCGCGGGTCGCTGAGCGTCTCGTCCCGCCGGGGCTTGCCCTCGCCCAGGTCGGCGCCGCCGGAGCCGTGGGACTCGCCGCGGGCCTCCCCCGAGAGCTCGTCGACGCTCTCGTCGGAGGACGCCTCGTTCCCTCCGCCGGTGTCCGGGTAGTTCTGCTCCCGGTGTCCCGAGGCGGCCTGCGCCCGCATCCCCTCGTACTGCCAGGTGCTCGCGTCGTACGTGCGGTGCTCCGTGTCCAGTCCGGAGAAGACGCCGTCGAGGTCCTCGGTGTCACGGAAGTCCTCGTTCAGGATCACCGGTGCGTTGGTGTAGGCCAGCAGGTAGTCGCGGAAGTACTTCTCCTCGCTCAGGACGTGGTTGACGATCGCGCCGAGGAACGCGATGTCGCTGCCCGCGCGCAGCGGCACGTGGACGTCGGACAGCGCGCTGGTGCGGGTGAACCGCGGGTCGACGTGGATCACCTTCGCGCCCCGGGCCTTGGCCTCCATCACCCACTGGAACCCGACCGGGTGGCACTCGGCCATGTTCGAGCCCTGGATGACGATGCAGTCCGAGTTCTGCAGGTCCTGCTGGAAGGTGGTCGCGCCGCCGCGGCCGAACGAGGTCCCCAGACTGGGGACCGTGGAGGAGTGTCAAATACGTGCCTGGTTCTCGATCTGTACGGCGCCCAGCGCCGTGAACAGCTTCTTGATCAGGTAGTTCTCCTCGTTGTCGAGCGTGGCGCCGCCCAGGCTCGCGAAGCCCATGGTGCGCCGCACCCGCTTGCCGTCGTGCTCCTCCTCCCAGCCCGACCGGCGCGACTCGATCACCCGGTCGGCGATCATGTCCATCGCCGTGTCCAGGTCCAGCCGCTCCCACGCGGTGCCGTGCGGCCGCCGGTAGAGCACCTGCCGGGCGCGGGCCGAGCCGGTGGTCAGCTGGAGGCTGGCCGCGCCCTTGGGGCACAGACGTCCCCGCGAGACCGGGGAGTCGGGGTCGCCCTCGATCTGGGTGACCTTCCCGTCCTCGACGTAGACGTTCTGACCGCAGCCGACCGCGCAGTAGGGGCAGATGGACTTCACCACCCGGTCGGCGGTCTCCACCCGCGGTGTCAGGTTCGCGGTGTGCTCGCTGCTCGCCGCGGCGCCGCGGCCCAGCGGGTCGTCACCGGTGAGCTGCCGGTAGACCGGCCAGGAGTTGATCCAGGTTCGGATGCCCACGACTGCCGTCCTCGCTGAACTCGTGCCACTGGTCTGCGGTGCGACCGCCCGTGCCGCCCCTGTAGGGGGACGGCACGGGCCACCCTGTCACCGGTCTCCCGGGGTACCCGGGGCCGCGCCCGCCAAACCGGCGTTCACACCGCCGGCCCGTCGTTCCCACTGTCCGTGCCGTTCCCGCTGCCCGTGCCGCCCGTACCGTCCGCTCCGCCGCCGGCGTGCTCGCGGCGGCGCTCCCGGGCGCGGGCGCGCAGCCGTTCGCGCTGGGGCAGGACCGTGTACTTCGGATCCTCCGCGGACGCCACGCCCGCGTTGAAGACGCCGAACCGCAGGGCCGCCGAACCGGCCAGCAGGGCCGCGCCCGAGAGCGCCGCGGCCGTCCGGCTGCGCCGTCCGGCCAGCAGCCCGGCGGCCGCGCCGGCCGCGGTGAGCACCTTCGAGGCGCGCATCAGGACTCCGGGCCCGCCGCGCTCCAGCGGCTCGGCGGCCAGGCCCATGCGGCGAGTCATCACCGCCGCGGCCCCCAGTTCGAGCGCGGCCCCGAAGACGGCGGCCCGGCGGGCCGGGCCGGCCTGTTCCACGGGAGCGGCCAGCATGCCCAGCCCGGCCGCCGCCGCTGCCCCCGAGCCGGTGAAGACGAACGGCAGTTCGCGGTAGCCCTCGTGCCAGGACGGCACGGCCGTGTCGGCGATCAGCACGGCCGTGTAGGAGGCGACGGCCGGACCCAGCACCGCCGCGCCGGCGGTGGCCGCCGCACCGGAACGCCGGAACAGACCGGTCGCGTCGGTGACGGCGGACACCCCGGCGAGCGGGCCGTAGGCGGCCAGGAGCCAGGACCCCATGCTCATGGGCGAGGTGGGCTTGGCGACCCGCAGCATGTTGTAGAAGCGCCCCGGGCGGCCCAGATCGTGGATCAGCGCCACCGTGGAGGCGGAGATGGCCCCCAGTGCCCCGATCTTCGCCGACCGGGCCAGGACGCGGCGCCCGGTGGCATGCGCCCCGGCGGCCAGCAGCGAGGACCCCCCGGCCAGGCCCCCCAGGAAGAGGTAGCCCGCGATGTCGAGGGCCTTCCAGGTGGGCCGGTTGAGGATCGGCATGCCGTAGTACGAGGTGAACTCGGTCTCGGGGACTACCGGCTGCTCCCCGCGCCGGCGCCTGCGGCGGTGCCTGCCACCGCCCTGGCCTGCCGCCGCCGTCCGGCCGGGGTGCTCGCCGTCCGTCTCCGCCCCGCCGGGGCCGCCGGGGGTGACCGGGCCCGGCACGTTCGGCTCGGGGGTGCTCACCGGCGCCTCCCCGCGAAGCAGGCGGCCACCCCGGCGGCCATCGCCGCCGCCGCGACCGCCGCGTGCCGCCACATCGACGGCAGGTCACGGGTGGTCACCACCGGGTCGGGCGGCATGCCGTAGGCCTCCGGTTCGTCCAGCAGCAGGAAGAAGGCGCCGTCACCGCCGACGCCGTCGCCTGGGTCCTCGCCGTACAGCCGGGCGTCGGGCACGCCCGCGGCGTGCAGTTGCGCGACCCGGGCGGCGGCCCGCTCCCGAAGCTCGTCCAGGGGGCCGAACTGGATGGAGTCGGTGGGGCACGCCTTGGCGCAGGCCGGTTCCATCCCCGCGCCCAGCCGGTCGTAGCACAGGGTGCACTTCCAGGCGCGGCCGTCTTCCTCGCGCTGGTCGATCACCCCGTAGGGGCAGGCCGGGACGCAGTAGCCGCAGCCGTTGCAGATGTCCTCCTGGACGACGACGGTGCCGAACTCGGTGCGGAACAGCGAGCCCGTGGGGCACACGTCCAGACAGGCCGCGTGGGTGCAGTGCTTGCACACGTCCGAGGCCATGAGCCAGCGCAGTTCGGTGCGCCCGTCGGGTGCGATCGGGGAGATCTCGCCGGTGGGGGCGCCCGGACCGTCCCCGGCCGAGGCACCGGGCCCGCGGGCCGTGGCGTCCAGGCGTCCGGCGGCGGCGAAGACGTCGAAGTCGCCCATGTCCTCCGCGCCGCCGGCGCCGGCCGCGGGGCCGTGCGCCACACCCGGTTCCTGGCTCCCCAGGGGCTTGCGCTGCTCGATGAAGGCCACATGCCGCCAGGTGGAGGCGCTCAGCCCCTGGGAGTTGTCGTAGGACATCCCGGTCAGTTCCAGGCCGTCCTCGGGCACGGCGTTCCACTCCTTGCACGCCACCTCGCACGCCTTGCAGCCGATGCAGATCGAGGTGTCGGTGAAGAAGCCCACGCGCTGCGGGTGGTCGCGGTGGCCCGCGGCGCCCGCCACGTCCGGCTGCGCGCCGTGGAGCAGACCCCCCGAGGCGGACGGCCCGGTGTCCCCGGTCTGTGCGGCGGTGTCGGTCATGGAGCCCCTGTCTCCCTTCCAGTGCACCTGTCGGCGGCTGTGCTGTCCACGAGTCCCCGGGAGACGGCCGGACGAAACGGGGCCGTTCGTTCCTCCGTCCGGGGAAGGAGACGACGGGCCGCGCCCCCGCCCCCGGGGGGACGCGCGAATGGGCCGCGGCGCGGATGCCCGGGCGCCGGCGGGGTGATGGGGTGGGGAGCGTGCACAGTCATACGTCCCGCCCGGCCATGGCCGGGCGGAGGCCGAAGGTCTGCGCCGCGCTCGGCCCGGGGCCGGCGGCGGCGCTGTCGAGCGCGCGCCGCCGCGCCGTGCGGGACGGGGACCGGCAGGTCGACACCGCCCATCTGCTGCACGGTCTGGTCGAGTCGGACCCGGCCGTACGCGAGGCACTCGGCGGCACGGCGCGCCTGACGCGGGTCCTCGGCTATCTGGCGCAGCGCAGCATCGGCTACGGGCTGCGCTGGCGGCGAACCGTCGAAGGCGCGGCGGGCGCGGCGGGCACGGTCGAAGAGGCGCTGGCCGCCGCCCCGGCCGGTGTCCTCGGCTGGTCCCCCGCCGCCGCGGCGGCCCTGGAGGACGCGCTCCGGCGGGCACGGGGCGGGGCACGGGTGGAGGGCGTGGACCTGCTGGACGCGCTGCTCGCCGATCCGTGCTGCCGGGCGGTGGAGGTGCTGCGCCGCACGGGCGCCGTCCCCGTCGCGGCCCCGGTCTCGGCCTCCGTCCCCGCCGCCGTGGGGACGGAGGCGCAGGACGCCGGGGGCAGCTCACCGCAGCTCTGTCAGGGGCGCAGTCGCTGACACTCCTGTCGGGTGCTGGCATGATGGGCCGGTGAATGCTCCCACTTCCCCGACCGCCCCTTCGAGGGCGAGGAGCGGCCTCACCCTCGCCCTCGTCTCCGCCGTCGCCTTCGGCGGTTCCGGCCCGGCGGCGAAGCCGCTGATCAACGCGGGGCTCGATCCGCTGCACGTCACCTGGCTCAGGGTCGCGGGCGCCGCCGTCGTGCTGCTGCCGCTGGCCTGGCGCCACCGCGGCCTGCTGCTGCGGCGGCCGGCGCTGCTGGCCGGGTTCGGGCTGCTGGCCGTCGCGGGGGTGCAGGCGTGCTACTTCGCGGCGATCTCCCGCATCCCGGTCGGGGTCGCCCTGCTGGTGGAGTACCTCGCGCCCGCGTTGGTGCTGGGCTGGGTGCGCTTCGTCCAGCGCCGCCCGGTGAGCCGGGCGGCGGGGGTCGGGGTGGTGCTCGCGGTCGGCGGCCTGGCGTGCGTGGTGGAGATCTGGGCCGGGCTCGGCTTCGACCTCTGGGGGCTGCTGCTGGCGCTGGGCGCAGCCTGCTGTCAGGTCGGCTACTTCGTCCTGTCCGCCCACGGGGCCGGCGATCCCGGCAAGGACCCCGGCGAGGGCGGGGTTCCCGATCCGCTGGGCGTCATCGCCTACGGGCTGCTCATCGGCGCGCTGGTGCTCACCGCCGTCGCACGGCCCTGGGAGATGGAGTGGTCGGTGCTGGGCGGGAGGGCCGAACTGGCGGGCATGTCGGCATCCGGCGCACAGGTGCCCGCGGTCGTACTGCTGTGCTGGATCGTGCTGGTGGCGACCGTGGCCGCCTACCTGACCGGAGTGGTGTCGGTACGCAGGCTCTCGCCGCAGGTGGCGGGGGTGGTGGCCTGCCTGGAGGCGGTGGTGGCCACCATGCTGGCCTGGGTGCTGCTGGACGAGCGGCTGTCGGCGGTACAGCTGTTCGGCGGTGCGGTGGTGCTGGCGGGCGCGTTCGTCGCGCAGCGCGCCACGCCCGCGGCTTCTCCCGCACCGGCCGGGCCGGTGGCCGCGGGGGGCGGCGAGGGGGGAGCCACGGGTGAGGGAGGGCACGCGGGGGAGCTGTTGTCGCAGGACGCGCCCGCACCGTAGGGTGCGGGCATGCATTCGACCGTGCTTCCCCCGCCCGCCGCCTAGGGCGGGCCGCCGAGGAGAACCGCGCCGGCGTCAGTGCCGCCGCGCAGGTCATCGCTGCCCGCGTACGGGATCACATGACGACTTCCCGATACACGCGGAGAACCCACACGTGTCGAAACCCACTTCTGCCCTGTCCACCGCCGCGCCCACCGGCGGAAGCGGTGATTCCGCAAGCGGTTCCGTTCCGCCCGACGGACTGTCCGTCGGGCGCGGACTGCTCTACCTGATCGTCGCCGGAGTCGCCTGGGGCACCGCCGGAGCCGCGGCCGCCCTGCTGTACCGAGCCAGTGACCTGGGGCCGATCGCCCTGTCCTTCTGGCGCTACGTCGGTGGGATCGTCCTGCTGCTGGCGTTCCTCCCCCTGCGCCGCACCGCCCGTCCGGGCCGCCGGGGACGTGCCGCCCCGGCCGTGCCCGAACCGCGGCGCCGCCGCGTGGGGCGGATCGTGGCCACCGGGCTGGGTCTGACGCTCTTCCAGACCGCCTACTTCGCGGCCGTCCAGGCCACCGGGCTCGCCGTCGGCACGGTCGTCACCCTCGGCGCCGGGCCCGTGCTGATCGCGCTCGGCGCCCGGCTGACGATGGGCGAGCGGCTGGGGCGCGGCGGTCTGGCGGCCGTGGCCGGCGCGCTGGCCGGCCTGACGGTGCTGTATCTGGGTGGCGACGGGACCACGGTGCGGCCGCTGGGCGTCGGTCTCGCTCTGCTGTCCGCCTCCGGCTACGCCGCCGTCACCCTGCTGACCCGGTGGATGGGCCGCAACGGAGCGAGCGGCGACCCGTACTCCACCACCACCTGGGCGTTCGGTGTCGGCGCGGTGTGCCTGCTGCCGCTGGGACTGGCCGAGGGACTGCTGCCGCACGCCGCCGAGGACCCGGTGCGGGTGCTGCTCCTGCTGGCGTACACCGCCGCGGTGCCGACTGCGCTGGCGTACGCGCTGTACTTCGCGGGGGCGGCGGTCGTACGGTCGGCGACCGCCTCGGTGATCATGCTCATCGAACCGGTGAGCGCGGCCGTGATCGCCGTCGTGCTGCTGGGCGAGCGGCTGACCGCCGCGACCGTCACGGGCACCGCGCTGCTGCTCACCGCCGTGACGGGGCTGGCCATCGCCGAGGCACGCCTGGCCTCCGGGGCGCGCCGCAGGCCCGCCCCGGGCGCGGGCGTCGGGGGGACCGGAGGCGTCGGAGGCGGAGCCGGGGCGTGACAGCCGGAGTGTGAGGGGCCGAAGCGGGCGCGGGCGGAGGAACCACCCGCGCCCGCCCGTACCCCGCCCGCGCCGGCCGTCAGTCGGCCCGCGCCCGCCTCGTCAGAGCGCGGCGAGCGCGGTGAGATAGCCGGGCACCGCGGCGCCCGCGGCCATGTCCTCGGCCGGCACGGGAGTGCCGTAGACCCTCCGCACCGGCACCACGCCGCTCCAGTGGGGGAGGGAGAGGTCCTCCGGCTCGTCGTTCGGGCCGCCGGTGCGGACCTTCGCCGAGACCTCCTCCAGGTCCAGGGCGATGACGGCGGTGGCGGCCAGCTCCCGTGCGTCGGCCGGACGCGAGTCGGCCGAGCGTCCGGGGACGGCCTGGTCGACGATGGCGTCGAGGGCGACGGCCCGCTCGCTGGGGTCGTCGACCCGGTGCGCGGTGCCGTGCACCACCACCGAGCGGTAGTTGACCGAGTGGTGGAAGGCGGAGCGGGCCAGCACCAGTCCGTCCAGATGCGTCACCGTCAGGCAGACGGGCAGCCCCGAGCCGGAGGAACCCGTCGCCCGCAGCGGCCGGGAGCCGGTGGAGCCGTGGACGTACAGGCGCTCGCCGACCCGGGCGTAGAGCGTCGGCAGGACGACCGGTGCGCCGTCGCGGACGAAGCCGAGGTGGCACAGGTATCCGTCGTCGAGGATCGCGTGCACCAGTTCGCGGTCGTATGCCGCGCGCTCGCGGCCGCGGGTGGGAACGGTGCGCTCGGTCGGGGCGTACGCGTCCCCGGGGGCGGTGGTGGACATGGTGTTCGACTTCCTCTCGTGCGTGGCGGCCGGGCTCGCCGACTTGCTCCCGTTATTGCACTAGTGCATAATGTTCTTTGTGCTAGGAGAATATCGGATCGAGGGGCGGCGCGCTGCCGAGATCGCCGCCAGTGTGGAACGCGGGGTCGGCACGGGGGAGTTGGAGCCGGGCGGACTGCTGCCCCCCATGCGGGAGTTGGCGGCGGAGCTGGGCGTGAACCCCAACACGGTCGCCGCCGCCTACCGCACCCTGCGCGAGCGCGGAGTGATCGAGACGGCCGGACGGCGCGGCAGCCGGGTGCGCCCGCGCCCGGCCACCACCGCACGCGAGGCCATCGGCGTCGAGGCGCCCGAGGGCGCGCGCGACATCTCCACGGGCAATCCGGACCCGACGCTGCTGCCCTCGCTGAACACCGCGCTCGCCGCCGCCGCACGGCGTCACGAGCGGCACCCGACGCTCTACGGCGCCCCCGGGCTCACCGACGACCTGGCCCGGCTGGCGCGCGAGGCCTTCGACGCGGACGCGGTGCCGCCCGGTCCCGTCGCCGCCGCCTCCGGATCGCTGGACGCCATCGAACGGGTACTGGCGGCCCATCTGAAA
The DNA here is from genome assembly GCF_900114215.1 of Streptomyces mangrovi. Classification (GTDB taxonomy): domain Bacteria; phylum Actinomycetota; class Actinomycetes; order Streptomycetales; family Streptomycetaceae; genus Streptomyces; species Streptomyces barkulensis. The sequence continues at coordinate 36,381 of NZ_FOSG01000004.1, forward strand.
CCCGGCGACGCGGTCGCCGTGGAGGACCCGGGATGGGGGAGCCTGCTGGACCTCGTCCCGGCGCTGGGCCTGCGGACGCTCCCGGTCGCCCTGGACGACGACGGCCCGCTGCCCGAGTCGGTCGAACGGGCGCTGCGGCAGGGCGCGCGGGCCCTGGTCGTCACCGACCGGGCCCAGAACCCGACCGGCGCCGCAGTCTGCGCGTCGCGCGCCCGCGAACTGCGCCGAGTCCTGGCCGCACACCCGCGCGTACTGCTGATCGAGGACGACCACGGGCACGGCATCGTCGACCTGCCCCTGCACCCGCTGGCGGGCGAGGACGGCCCGGCCGAGCACTGGGCGCTGGTGCGCTCCACCGCCAAGGCCTACGGCCCCGACCTGCGGCTGGCGGTGCTGACCGGTGACGCCGTCACCGTCGACCGGGTGCGCGGACGGCAGCGGCTGGGCCCCGGCTGGGTCAGCCATCTGCTCCAGCGCACCGTCACCGCCCTGTGGGAGAGCCGGGCGGTCGACCCCGCGCAGGTGGCCGGCTCATACGGCCGCCGCCGCACCGCGCTGCTCGACGCGCTCGCCGCGCGGGGCGTCGAGGCGCACGGACGCAGCGGGATGAACGTGTGGGTGCCGGTGCCCGACGAGACCGGCGCGGTCGCCCGGCTGCTGCGGGCCGGCTGGGCCGTCGCCCCCGGGGCCCGTTTCCGGATCGCCTCATCGCCCGGCATCCGGCTGACCGTCTCGGCCCTGTCCGAGGACGAGGTCGGGCCGGTCGCCGACGCGGTGGCGGCGGCGATCCGGCCCGGCGAGGCGCGGCGGTACGGCTGAACCGTACCGCCTGTCACGGCCGCGCGCTCCGTGTCCGGATCCGTGTCCGGCCCCGTGCCCGGTCCTGTGTCCGGCTCTGTGTGAGGGCCGCGCCGACGAGTACGACCAGCGCGCCGACGGGGGTGCTCCAGGCCAGGTGCTCGTCCAGCAGCGCCACTCCGGCCGCCGTGGCGATCACGGGGATGAAGTACGTCACCAGGGTGGCCGTGGTCGGCCCCACCTCCGCCACCAGCCCGTACTGCAGCAGGAAGGCGACCCCGGTGCCCAGTGCGCCCAGTGCCGCGACCGCCAGCAGCGGCCCGGCGGGGAACGAGGCGGGGAAGGAGGTGAACAGAGGCGTGACCACGGCCAGTTGGAGAGTGCCGAGCAGAAGCTGGGAACCGGCCATCGCCACGTTGGAACCTCCCGCGCCCGCCAGCGTGCGCCGCACGTACACCCAGCCGACCGCGTAGCTGAGCGCGGCGACCAGCGCCATGGCCGTGCCGGCGGGATCCTGCCCGTCGAACCCCTGCCAGGCGCCGAGCACGGTCAGGACGCCCGCGAAACCGATGCCGAGCCCGGCCACCCGGCGCCGGGTGGGCCGGTCGTCGGAGAGGGCGACCAGGGAGAGCAGCATGCCCCACAGCGGGGTGGTGGCGTTGCAGATGCCCGCCAGGGTGGAGGAGATGGTCAGCTCGGCGTAGGAGAAGAGGGTGAACGGCAGCGCATTCAGCAGGAACGCCGAGACCGCCAGATGCCCCCAGGTGTGCAGGCCCCGCGGCAGCCGCTCACGCCGCACCAGCAGCACCGCGCCCAGAACGGCCGTGCCGAACACCAGGCGCCCCAGGGTGACCTGGAGCGGGGCGAAGCCGTGAGTACCGATCTTGATCAGCAGGAAGCTGAAACCCCAGATCAGGCTGAGGGCGGCGAAGCGCACGCGCCAGTCGACCGCGGGCGGGCGGCGGACGGACGCGGAACCCGGGGCAGCCGGAGCGGCGACCGGAGCGGTGGGGCCGGGGGAGTCGGGGAGCGGCGCGACGCCGGCGCGAGCGGAGGCGGACATGCGTCAACGATCGCGCCTTCAAAGATTAAGAACAAGCGAGAAGTTCTGGAGTGGACCGCTTAGTATCACTTACATGTTGAACCTGGACCGGCTCCGCATCCTCCACGCCGTCGCCCGCCACGGCTCGGTGAGCGGCGCGGCCGAGGGGCTGCACGTCACCACCTCGGCCGTCTCCCAGCAGATGGCCAAACTGGAGCGCGAGACCGGTCAGCAACTGCTCGCCAGGAACGGCCGCGGCGTCCGGCTCACCGATGCCGGCCGCCTGCTCGCCGAGCACGCCCGGCGTGTGCTGTCCCAGCTCGAACTCGCCGAGGCCGAACTGGAGGCGCACCGCGGCCGAGCCGTCGGCGAACTGCTGCTCGGAGCCTTCCCCACCGCCGCCCGGGGGCTGTTCCCCACCGCCCTGGCCGCCCTGCGCGCCGACCACCCCCAACTGCGCCCCCGGATGCGGGAGATGGAGCCCGAGGAGTCGGTACGGGCACTGGTGCGCGGGGACATCGACCTCGCGGTCGTCCTGGACTGGTACAACCGCCCGCTGTCCCTGCCCGGAGGACTGGCCAAGGAACCGCTCCTGGACGACCCGGCCGATGTGGCGATGCCCGCCGGTCATCCCCGCGCCGGGGCCCGGTGGGTGGAGCTGGCGGACTTCGCGGACGACGAGTGGATCTCCTGGCCCGGAGGCGAGTTCTGTCACGACTGGCTGCTGTTCACCCTGCGCGGCCAGGGCATCGAGCCCAGGCTGTGCCACACGGCCGGGGAGCACCACACCCAGCTCGCCCTGGTCGGCGCCGGGCTCGGGGTCGCCGTCGCGCCCCGGCTCGGACGCGGACCGCTGCCGAGGGGAGTGGCCGTCGCCCCCGTGCGGCACTCGATGAAGCGGCACGTCTACGCGGTCTGGCGGGAGGACGCCGACCGCAGGCCGTCCATCCGGGCGGCGGTGGAGGCGCTGCGCACGGCCGCGGACGGGGTCGGCGGCCGACGCGGAGGCCGCCCGCCCGGCCGTCACCCGTTCCCGGATCCGTTCCCGGATCCGCTCCCGAGCCCGAGCGCGTCGCGCAGGAAACCGAGCTCGAAACCGAGCAGCCGTCCGGCCGTTCTGTCGCCGCCGGTGTGCCCAGCGCCGGACAGCGGCAGCACCGTGTGCTCACGCCCGGCGGCCAGCAGTGCCGCCGACAGCCGCAACGTGTGCGCGAAGGCCACGTTGTCGTCGGAGGTGCCGTGCACCAGCAGCAGTGGACGGCGCAGCCGGGGGGCGTCGCGCAGCAGCGAGGAGCGCTCGTAGTTCTCCGGCTCCCGCTCCGGATGGCCCAGGTAGCGCTCCTTCCAGTGCGTGTCGTACATCCGCTGGTCGGTGGGGGCCGCTCCGGCGACCGCGGCGTGGAAGACCTCCGGGTGGCGCAGCACGGCCGCGGCGGCGAGGGTGCCCCCGAAGGACCAGCCGCGGATCGCCACCCGGCCCGCGTCCAGGTACGGACGTTCGGCCACCGCCGCGCGCAGGGCGTCGATCTGGTCCTCCAGTACGGGGGTGAGCTGGTCGCCGCGGATCTCCTTCTCCCACTCCGGTCCCCGCCCCGGGGTACCGCGTCCATCGGTGACCAGCACGGCGAAGCCCTGCTCGGCGAACCACTGGGCCACACACGCCCACCACGTCCGGGCCCGCACCACCAGCCGCATCCCCGGGCCGGCGTAGGGACTGAGCAGGACGGGCAGGGAACGGGCGTCCGGCGCGTCCGGGTCGTACCCCGAGGGCAGGAACAGCGCGCTGCGCAGCCGCCGGGTGCCGTGTACGGGGAAGACGGGGCGGGGCGTCACGACGGGCTCCTCGGCCAGGGAGGCGATCCGTCCCACCGCCGTACCGCCGCGCAGGACGGCGACCGTGTGCCCGCCCGGTGTCAGGCTGTCGAGCACCACGGTGCCACCCGCCGCGGCGGCCGAGTGCACCCCGGGCCCGTCGCTGACACGGCGGCAGCCCGTCCCCGGCGCCGTCGCCCACACATGCTCCTCGAGCGGGTCCTCGCACCCGGTGAACAGCACCTCGTCGCCGTCCGTGCCCAGCACCCCGGTGACCTGGAGACCCTCCGGGGTGAGGGTGTCGCCGACGCGCAGCCGCCGGGTTCCGGCCGACTCCTCGGCCCTCACCAGCAGCCCCGAGGCGGTGCGGCACGGCGCGCCCGGCACCAGTTCCACCCAGTGCCGGTCGCGCTGCTCGTGCAGGACGCGGGTGGCGCCCGTGACGGGATCGACCGCCAGGACCCGCAGCACGCGCTGGTCACGGTTCTGCACGGTGACCAGCGGACCGTGGGCGTCCCAGTCGGCGGCCACCACGTACTCGAAGGCCGCGCGGTCCCAGACGACCTCGGTGCGGCCGCCGTCGAGGGAGAGCAGATGCAGGGAGACATCGGCGTTGGGCGTACCCGCCGCCGGGTAGGCCATGGAGCGCGGCGGGAGGTCGGGACGCGCCGGATCGCAGACCCACCGCCGCCGCACCGCGGTGGTGTCCACCCGGGCCGCCAGCAGGGCCCGGCCGTCGGGCGCCCACCAGTGGCCGCGCAGCCGCCCCATCGACTCGGCCGACACATGGTCGGTCAGCCCGTACGTCACCGAAGGCCCCTCGGGGGCGGCCAGGCACCGGTCGCCCCCGAAGCCGCCGCCGAAGCCGGTGACGTGCAGTGCGCCGCCGGTGACGTAGGCGATCAGTTCCCCGTCCGGGGAGGGCCGCGGATCCACCACGGGGCCGGCCGCCGGCACCGGGAACGGCGCGCCGCCGCCGGTGTCCACCGCCCACAGCGCGCCGCCGAGCGCGTACACCGCACGCCGCAGCTCCCGGTCGGCCGCGTACGCCACCACGCCCGTGGACCGCTCGCGGGCCCGCTCGCGCCGCGCCCGCTCCTCCGGCGGGACCGGGCGCGTGCCGCCGCCCGCGCCGTACGGAGCGGCCAGCAGCCGCTCCGCGCCCTCCTCCCACAACCACAGCCGCCCGACGGGGTCGTCCCCGCCCCCGGTGCGGACGAACAGCACCCGCGCACCGTCCGGGGACACCGACGGGTGCCGGGGAACACCGAGTGAGAAGCGGCGGGTACGGGCCAACTGCTCCGGAAAGAGGGCCCGTCCGGGAAGGGGCGCGCCGTCGGGGGCCGCGGTGGTGGAAGGCATGGGAGCAGGCATAGCAGACGGCCGCCGGACCCGTCGCATCCGGTGCGGTTCCCGGCCTCCCGCGCAGGAGCGCGGCCGACCGGGCCCCTGACAGAGCGGCCGGGTCCTGCCCGCCCCGGTACGCCGGCCGGATCGCCGCCCGCCGCAGGACCACCGGCACGGCATGGGTGCCGCACAACGTGACATTTTATGGTGGGGCCACAAACCCACGGAGGGGAATCCATGAACGGGCTGAGATCCCGGAAACTCGTTTCGGTGCAGGAACGTCTGCGCGACCAGGTGGCCAACGCCCTCCGGGCCGCGCTGATCGCGGGCGAACTGCGGCCCGGGGTGACCTACTCCGCCTCCACCCTCGCCGCCGAGTACGGCGTCTCCGCCACTCCCGTCCGTGAGGCCATGCTGGACCTGGCGCACGAGGGGCTGGTCGAACCGGTGCGCAACAAGGGCTTCCGCGTCACCGAGTTGTCCGAGCGCGACCTGGACGAGTTCACCGAGATCCGCGCCCTGATCGAGATCCCGACCGTCGGCAAGGTGGCCAGGTCCGCCACGCGGGAGCAGTTGGGGGCCCTGCGCCCCACGGCCGAGGAGATCGTGGCGGCCGCGCGTGCCGGCGACCTCGTCGGCTACCTGGAGGCGGACCGCCGCTTCCACCTCGGCCTGCTCGCCCTGGCCGGCAACTCACGCCTCGCCGAGACGGTGGGCGACCTGCGCAAACGCTCCCGGCTCCATGGACTCGCCGGGCTCGCGGAAGCGGGGACGCTGGTGGCCTCCGCGCGGGAACACACCGAACTTCTGGACCTCATGCTGGCCGGCGACGCCGCGGCGGCCGAGGAACACATGCGCCGCCACCTGGCGCACGTGCGCTCCCCGCGGGGCGCACGCGAGCAGGGCGCCGGGCGCAGGCGCCCGGCACGGAAACCGGGAGCCCGCTGAGTCCTTCAGCGTCTTTCAGGGCTCTGCCGCGTTGCACAGCCGATCCTCCCCGGGCGCTTCCCCGAGGTTGCGGGTGATGTCGCCGAGGATGCCGGTGGTGACCACCACGCCGGGCCGGCCGCCGGGCTCCACGGGCCTGCCGTGGGGAAATCCTCTCGCTGATGAACCCGCCGTCCTCCTCGCTGACGAGCAGGGCACCGTCCGAGCGGCCGAGGACGACACCGCGGCGGGACGCGGCCGGGTTGCGGCCGGGTTGCGGCGGACGGAAGGAGGTCTTCTCCTGGGAAGCACGGGGTCTTGTGACGATGTCGTGGTGGGAGGCGTATGACCGGCCGTGGCGGGCCCCCCGGAACCGGGGCGGCGGGTTGGGGACAGCCCGCCGAGCTGGTGCTGGACGCCGCCGGTGCGGTGATGATGTGCACGCGGCCCGTGCTGGAGTTGCTGGGCGGCTCGGCCGGAGAGCTGCGCGGCAGGGAGCTGGAGTCCTTCCTCGAGGATCCGTCGGAGTGGGCGGAGCTGGCCGAGAGGGCTGAGCACGGCCGCCGCAGCGGCGGGCGCGCGGTGCTGCGGCGCGTCGGCGGCGGCCGGGTGGACGTGGACGTGAGCGTGTTCACGCTGGCCGGGGGAGGCGGGGCGCGTTTCCTCGTCTGGCTGGTGCCCGCGGCGGGAGCCGAGCTCGAGGACCGGTTCGGGATGCGGGTGGCCCTGGCCGGAGGCGGCGTGCTGGCCTCCAGCCCGCGCGCACAGCAGCGGCTGGACCTGCTGCACGCGGCGGCGGTACGCGTCGGCGGTTCGCTGGACGTGGCGCGCAACGCCGAGGAACTGGTCGATCTGCTGGTGCCGGTGTTCGCCGACCTGGGCGCGGTCGATCTGACCGAGGACGTGCTGACCGGGGAGGAACTCGGGGAGTTCGCCGCTGACGCGCCCATGAGGCGCGTCGCCGTGGCCGCCGGGGAGGGAATGTGGCCCGAGGAGGTCTACGGCCCCGGGGACACGTTCTCGATCGGGGATGTCGAGCGGGAGCACCTGCTGCGAGGGGTGGCCGGCACCATGCCGGACCTGAGCGAACTGCGGAGGGCGGCGGCACGGGATCCGCGGCGGTCCCGGCTGACCCTGCCCGGGGCCGCGACCTCCTTCCTGGTCCTCCCGCTGCGGGCGCGCGGGACCGTACTGGGGGCCGTACTGCTGTGGCGCACCGGGGACCGGCCTCCGTTCGACCGGGGTGACGCGACCCTGGCCGAGGAGATCGGCTCCCGGCTGGCCCTGGGCCTGGACAACGCCCGCCGGTACACCCGGGAGCGGCGCACGGCCGAGGCCCTGCAGCGCAGTCTGCTGCCTCCTCCGGAGGTGCGCCTGGCCGCGGCGGAGACCGCGGGGGTGTACGCGCCGGCCAGCACCGCGGCCGGGACCGGCGGGAGCTGGTACGACGTGATCCGGCTGTCCGGGGTCCGGGTGGCCTTCGTGGTGGGCAAGGTCGCCGGACACGGGGTGAACGCGGCCGGGGCGATGGGACGGCTGCGGTCGGCGGTGCAGACCCTGGCCGACCTGGACCCGCCGCCCGACGAACTGCTGAGCCATCTGGACGACCTGGTGACCCGTATCGGTGAGGACGAGGGGCGCCGGGCGGGACCGGCCGTCAGCTCCCTGCACGGAGCGACCTGCCTGTACGCCGCCTACGATCCGGTCACCGGGCGGTGTCTCCTCGCCAGCGCCGGCCATCCCGGCCCCGTCGTGGCCAGGAGGGAGGACCGCACGGCGGGTGATGTCGCGCTCCGTCCCGGGCCGCCGCTGGGGGGCGGGGCCGAGCCCTTCGAACCGCTGGAGCTGCTCCTGCGGCCGGGCGATGTCCTCGCCTTCCACAGCGGATCGCTCACCGCGACGGTGCGGAACACCGAACGGGACCTGGAGCGGATGTGCGAGGGCGCGCGGATCGCCGCGGGCACCCAGCAGCCGCTGAGCGAGGTCGGGCCCCGCCTCCTGGCCCGCCTGCGGGGGCGGAACCGGGACGAGGACTTCGCCCTGCTCCTGGCCCGCGTGGAGCGGGTTCCGCCCGAGGACACGGCCTTCTGGCGACTGCCCGCCGACCCCAGCCTCGTCGCGCACGCCCGGGCCCTGGCCTCCGCCCAGCTGGCGCAGTGGGACCTGGGCGAGCTGGACTTCGCCACCGAGCTGATCGTCAGCGAGCTGGTCACCAACGCCGTCCGCTACGCCGGCGGCCCCATCGGCCTGCGGCTGATCAGGAACCACCGGCTCGTCTGCGAGGTGTCCGACCCCAGCCAGTCCCAGCCCTACCTGCGCCGCGCCCGCCTGTCCGAGGAGGGCGGCCGCGGTCTGTTCCTCATCTCCCAGCTCGCCCACCGCTGGGGCAGCCGCTACACCCCCGGTGGCAAGACCATCTGGACCGAGCAGCTCACCGACGGCCCCTGAGTTCACCGGCGACCGCACCCCATGGAGCACGCCTCCGGGCCCGCCGGTGTCCACGGCAACGAGGTGCTCAGGGAGCTGACGGCCCGTAGGGGGCGGCAGGAATCCGCAGCCTGATCGCGGCGCATCCGGCTCCGGCCGGCCCGCTCGCCCACGCCCTGGCTTCGCCCGCGCCCTGACCTTGGCCACGGTGGCCACCGCACTCGGCGCCTACAGCGCCGGCTCCACGATCGTCGCACTGGTGCTTCCCGGAGTGCTCGACAAGGTCCCGGACCGAGCCGTCATGCTGCACGGCGCCCTGCTGACCGCCGTGATCCTCCCCGGCCTGGCCGTGATCACCGCAGCCGGGGCGGGCGCCTGGAGACGGCCCGCCCTGCTGGCCGTCTGAGCGGCGTTCGGAGCGGCGTCCTCGATGGTGCTCACCCCCGTCGGCCGACTGATCCGCCGTTCGGCCGGGCCCGCCGACCGCACCGAACTGTTCGCCGCGCAGTTCTCCCTGACACACGGCTGCCGGCTGCTGACCTATCCACTGGCCGAATGGCCCGCCACGGCAGCGGGACTGCAGTCGGCTGTGCTTGTCCTCGGGGCGGTGGCCTGCGCCTTCGGGGTGCTGGCGATGCGTGTGTGGCCGGCGGACGACACCGGCCTCGGGGACGGCGACCGCGCCCGAGGGGCCGGTGAAGACCTGTGAGAACGCTTCGGCCGGCTACCGCACCCGCACCGACGCCCGGACCACCCACGCTCGCGCGGGGACCACTCGGGCTCCCCTGCCTTGTTCTGCGGGAGTCGGCGTCGAAGGACGGTTTCCATGTGCTGCGGCACACCTACGCCTCGGTCACGTCGGAGGCGGGGGAGGCCGGGCGGCGGCTGAAACTCCCCGGATTCTCCCCAGGGTGGTTCGGGAGTGGTTCCGGCGGGATCCCCGGTCCGGGGGCCTCCGGGGAAAACCGTGGATTGCAAGGCCGGTAGGTTCGATAGCCTGTGAAAATGCTTCCCGAAGTCACCGCCACGCGCTATGTGACGCCCCTGCGCGAGGGCGGATCGCTGCCCGGCATCGTCGAGGCCGACGACCTGGGCACCTATGTCGTGAAGTTCACCGGAGCCGGGCAGGGCCGCAAGACCCTGGTGGCCGAAGTGCTGTGCGGGCGGCTCGCCCAGCGGCTCGGCCTGCGCGTGCCCGATCTGGTGCGCGTACAGCTGGATCCGGTGATCGGCCTGGGCGAGCCCGACCAGGAGGTGCAGGAGCTGCTCAAGGCCAGCGGCGGGCTGAACCTGGGGATGGACTTCCTGCCCGGCTCGATGGGCTTCGACCCGCTCGCCTACCGGGTGGACGCGCGGGAGGCCGGGCGCGTGGTGTGGTTCGACGCCCTGACGGGCAACGTCGACCGCTCCTGGCGCAACCCCAACATGCTGGTCTGGCACGGCGGCCTGTGGCTCATCGACCACGGCGCCAGCCTGATCTGGCACCACAACTGGGCCACCGCGGCCAAGGCGGCCGACAAGCCGTACGACGCCTCCGACCACGCCCTGGCGCCCATGGGCCCGGACATCGCCTCGGCCGCCGCCGAGCTGGCGCCGCGGGTGACGGAGGAACTGCTGGCCGAGTGCGTGGCCGACATCCCCGACGAGTGGCTGGCCGGCGAGCCCGGCTTCGACACACCGGGCGCGCTGCGCCGTGCCTACACCGAGGTGCTGGCCGCCCGGGCCGGTACGGTCCACGAGCGGATCACCGTCGGCGCCCCGAGCCAGGACGGGCCCTCCAGGGCGCCCGGCTGGCTGAAGGACTGGGCCGACGCCGTCAGCGGGCTGAACAAGGGCGGAGGGGCACGGTGAGCGGGCAGTTCGGCGGGCGCGACGTCTTCGAGTACGCCGTGCTGCGCGTCGTCCCACGGGTGGAGCGCGGCGAGATGATCAACGCCGGGGTCGTCGTCTACTGCCGCGCCCGGTCCTTCGTCGCGGCCCGCACCCATCTGGACGTCGAACGGCTGCGGGCGCTCGATCCGCACGCCGACATCGAGGGAGTGCGGGCGGCCCTGCACGCCGTGGAGTGCCTGTGCCGCGGCGGGGTGGAGGCCGGGCAGGCCGCGGCCGACGACGCCGGGCGGCGTTTCCGGTGGCTGGTCGCCCCCCGCTCCACCGTCCTCCAGCCGGGGCCGGTGCACACCGGGCTGACCGCCGATCCCGAGGCGGAGACCGAACGGCTGCTGGAGGTGCTGGTGCGCTGAGCGGGCGCACCGGACGCCCCTCGGCGGACCCGGCGGACCCGGCGGACCCGGCGCACCGGGCGGAGGCGGAGGCGGAGACCCGGACGTGGGCTGGGCCTCACCGTGCCGGTGGCCGTTGACACAGCGTGTCCATGCTTCTAGCGTCACGTCTGCCGAAGGTACTAAGCGGTTGCTCACCCATTCGAGTGCGAGGAGAACCAGCATGTCCACCACCGAGCAGCGTGTCGCGATCGTCACGGGCGGAGCCCGGGGGATCGGCGCCGCCACCGCCGTCCGGCTCGCCGCCGAGGGCCGGGCCGTCGCCGTGCTCGACCTGGACGAGTCGGCCTGCGCGGACGTCGTGGAGAAGATCACCGCGGCGGGCGGCAGGGCGCTGGCGGTCGGCTGCGACGTGTCGGACGCCGAGCAGGTGGAGGCCGCCGTCGCACGGGTCGCCGGTGAGCTGGGCGCACCGACCGTCCTGGTCAACAACGCCGGAGTGCTCCGCGACAACCTGCTGTTCAAGATGAGCGACTCCGACTGGGACACCGTCATGAACGTGCACCTGCGCGGCGCCTTCCTGGTGTCCCGGGCCTGCCAGAAGCACATGGTCGACGCCGGGTTCGGCCGGATCGTCAACCTCTCCTCCAGCTCCGCCCTCGGCAACCGCGGGCAGGCCAACTACGCCGCCGCCAAGGCCGGTCTGCAGGGCTTCACCAAGACCCTCGCCAAGGAGCTGGGCAAGTTCGGCATCACCGCCAACGCCGTGGCCCCCGGCTTCATCGTCACCGAGATGACCGCCGCCACCGCCGCCCGCGTCGGTATGGACTTCGAGGACTTCCAGAAGGCCGCCGCCACCCAGATCCCCGTCCAGCGCGTGGGCAGGCCCGAGGACATCGCGAACGCCATCGCGTTCTTCACCGGCGAGGAGGCCGGTTTCGTCTCCGGCCAGGTGATGTACGTGGCCGGCGGCCCGCTCAACTGACGGCCGCCGACGGCCGCACCGCGAAAACGACGGAACGGAAAAGCTCATGGCAGTGCAGGACAGCGGCAGGGTCGCCCTGATCACCGGGGCGAGCCGCGGCATCGGCTACGGCATCGCCGAGGCGTTCGTGGCCCGTGGTGACCGGGTGTGCATCACCGGCCGCAACGAGGACGCCCTCGCCGAGGCGGTGAGGCGGCTCGGCGCGGACCGGGCCGTCGGCGTCGCGGGGAAGGCCCACGACGAGGCCCACCAGGCGGAGGCCGTCGAGCGCACCATGGAGGCGTTCGGCCGCGTCGACCACCTGGTCAACAACGCGGGCACCAATCCGGTCTTCGGGCCCATCGCGGAGCTGGACCTGAACGTCGCCCGCAAGGTCTTCGACACCAACGTCCTCTCCGCGCTCGGGTTCGCCCAGCGCACCTGGGCGGCCTGGCAGAAGGAGCACGGCGGCACCATCGTCAACATCGCCTCCGTCGCCGGGCTGTCCGCCTCGCCCTTCATCGGCGCCTACGGCATCAGCAAGGCCGCGATGGTCAACCTCACCCTTCAGCTCGCCCATGAGCTGTCGCCGGGTGTGCGGGTCAACGCCATCGCCCCGGCCGTGGTGAAGACGAAGTTCGCCGCCGCGCTCTACGAGGGGCGCGAGGAGGAGGTGGCCAGGCGCTACCCGATGGGGCGGCTGGGCACACCCGAGGACATCGGGGGAGCGGCGGCCTTCCTCACCTCCGACGACTCCGGCTGGATCACCGGCCAGACCCTCGTGGTCGACGGCGGGATCTTCCTCAACGCCGGGGTCGAGTGACTCCCGGGGCCCCGGCGCACCGTCGCGGTGCGCCGGGGCCCCGCCGCTTCGGCGCCGCGCCGTGCCTTCGGGGTGGTGCGGCACCGGTGTGCTTCCCGAAACGGTTCCCGTACTCTGTGCGACCGTCCGGTCCGCCGCGGACGAAGTCCTGATCTTGCCCGGTCCAGAAGCCTGTCAGCCCCGTCATATGCTGCGGTAAGGTCTGCCACGTCCTCGGCACGACAGGCCCGTTGAGACCCTGCCGTACGTGTGGTGGCACGCGCTCCGCACCGTGGCGGGCGCTCCGTCCCGTCAGCCGATGGATCCCCCACAGCACCCAGGCAGTAGTGGCATCTAGTGGCGTTCAGTGGCATCGCCGACCGAGGAGCGTGCAAGTGTTCAGCCAGAACAAGCCTCTGAAGGGCGCAGTCGTGCTGGTGACAGCGACCCTGCTCGCCGGATGCGGCTCGCTGCTCGGTGACGGCGAGAGCGAGGAGGCGATCGTGGTCGGCACCACGAGCACGCCGAGCGTCCTCGACCCGGCCGGCGCCTGGGACGGTTCGTGGGAGCTGTACCGGAACATCTACCAGACCCTGCTGCACTTCCCGAGCTCCAGCGGCACCCCGGAGCCCGACGCCGCCCAGCGCTGCGGTTTCACCGACACCGTCAGCAGCGTCTACCGGTGCGTCCTGAAGAAGGACCTGACGTTCTCCAACGGCAACGCGCTGGACGCGGAGGCGGTCAAGTACTCCTTCGAGCGCACCCTGGAGATCAAGTCGCCCACCGGCCCGGCCCAGCTGCTGCAGAGCATCGACCGCATCGAGACGTCCGGTGAGCGGACGATCATATTCCACCTCAAGCGGCCGGACGCGACCTTCCCGCTGGTCCTGGCCACCCCCGCCGCGTCCATCGTCGACCCCGCCGCCTACCCGGCCGACCGGCTGCTGGAGTCGGACAAGGTCAGCGGATCCGGACCGTACCTGCTCGACGGCTACAAGGAGGACGAGCGGGCCGAGCTGGTCAGGAACCAGAAGTACAAGGGCTCCGCGGAGATCAAGAACGACGCCGTGACCGTCCGCTACTTCAAGGACTCGGCCAAGATGGTCGAGCAGCTCAAGAGCGGCGAGGTCGACCTCACCTACCGCGGCCTCACCCCCGAGCAGATCGACGACTTCGGGAAGAACCGCAGCGACCACCCGGAGATCAAGCTCAACGAGGTCTACGGAACCGAGATCCGCTACCTGGTGTTCAACCCGCAGCACGAGTCGGTGGCCGAGCCCGCCATCCGCAAGGCGATCGCCCAGATCATCGACCGCAAGGCCCTGGTCCGCAACGTCTACAAGCGCACCGCCGCCCCGCTGTACTCCATGGTCCCCGGCGGGATCACCGGCCACACCAGCGCCTTCTACGAGAAGTACGGCGAGCCCAGCGTGGAGAAGGCTCGCAGCACGCTGAGCCAGGCCGGGATCAACGGGAAGGTGAAGCTGACCCTCTGGTACACCACCGACCGCTACGGTGCGACGACCGCCGAGGAGTTCGCCGAGATCAAGCGGCAGCTGGAGGCGTCCGGGCTGTTCGACATCGCCCTGGAGGGGCGCGAGTGGCGCGAGTTCCAGGAAGGCATCACCGACGGCGAGTACCCGGTGTTCGGCCGCGGCTGGTTCCCCGACTTCCCGGACGCGGACAACTACATCTCGCCGTTCGTGGGCAAGGAGAACGCCCTGGGCACGCCGTACGAGCACAAGACGCTGACCGGCACGCTGCTGCCCAAGTCCCGCAAGGAGAGCGACCGGGGCGCCGCCAGCGAATCCTTCACACAGGCGCAGAAGATCCTGGCCGAGGACGCCCGGCTGCTGCCCCTGTGGCAGGGCAAGCTCTACATCGCCGCGCACGACGACATCGCCGGCGTGGAGTGGAGCATCGACTCCTCGACGATCATGCGGCTGTGGGAGCTCGACCGCAAGAAGAGCTGGTGACCCGAAGGGGTGGGTGGACAGGCGGTGACCGCCCGCCGGTGACCGCCCGCCCGCCCGCGCGGCGTGGCTGTCAGCGGTCACCGGTACGTTCTGGGGTACGCGCCCGCACGAGGCGCGCGGAACCGACACCGGAGGTCTGTCTCACGTGAACGCCATGCTGCCCGAGTCCTGGCAGAAGGTCCTCGGCGACGAGCTGGAGAAGCCCTACTTCAAGGAGCTCACCGAGTTCGTCGAGGAGGAGCGGGCACGCGGGCCGGTCTACCCGCCCCGGGAAGAGGTCTTCGCGGCGCTGGACGCCACCCCGTACGAGCAGGTCAAGGTTCTCGTCCTCGGGCAGGACCCGTACCACGGCGAGGGACAGGGCCACGGCCTGGCGTTCTCGGTGCGGCCCGGGGTGCGGATCCCGCCGTCCCTGCGGAACATCTACAAGGAACTGCAGGCGGACCTGGGCTGCCCCGTCCCGGACAACGGCTATCTGATGCCCTGGGCGAAGCAGGGCGTGCTCCTGCTCAACGCGGTGCTGACGGTCCGGGCCGGGGAGGCCAACTCCCACAAGGGCAAGGGCTGGGAGAAGTTCACGGACGCGGTGATCCACGCCGTGGGCGCCCGCCCCGACCCGGCCGTCTTCGTGCTGTGGGGCAACTACGCGAAGAAGAAGCTGCCGCTGATCGACACCGAGCGGCACACGGTGGTCCAGGGCGCGCACCCTTCGCCGCTGTCGGCGAAGAAGTTCTTCGGATCACGCCCCTTCAGCCAGATCGACGAGGCGATCGCGGCGCAGGGGCACACGCCGATCGACTGGTGCATCCCCGGCATCGGCTCCTGAGCCGCTTCCCGGACGGCGCGGACGGCGCGGAGGATCCGGACGGCGCGGCCGGGCCGGCTCAGTCCAGCCCGTAGTCGAAGGCGTACGCGACGGACGGCTCGCCGTGCACGGCGGTGAAGCCGCCCGTCCCCCGCAGTCCGGCCAGCTCGCCGGTGGCCGAGCCGGGCACCACCTCGAAGACGCAGCGCACGGTGCCCTTGTCGTCGAAGGTGCCGTGCTCGGCGAGCACGAAGGAGCCCGCGCGCCCGTCGAGGGTGCCGGAGACCAACTCGTGGCCGGTGAAGCTCCCGGCGGAGCCGGGCTCTTTCGCGGCGTAGACGATGGTGTAGGCGCAGGAGGTCCCGGTGGCCTCGATGCCGCCGGTGAAGTGGTTGGTGACGACGGCGGAGGCCAGCTTCGGGCCGCTCCCCGCGCTCGCGCCGTCATCGCCGCCGTCATCGCTGCCGCCGGCTTCGGCGATGACCTTCTCCTGCCAGTCGGCGAAGGTGAAGCTGCCGGTGGTGTGCGTGGTCATGGAACTCCTCACAGGTGGTGGCGCGGGCCCTCCCCGCACCGGCCGCCACCACTGTCCCGCCCGTACCTGACATCTCCTGTCAGGTACGGGCGGCAGACTGTCGCCATGCGCGCCGACCGCCTTCTGCAGATGCTCCTGCTGCTCCAGAACCGGGGCCGGATGACCGCACCGGAACTCGCCGCCGAACTGGAGGTCTCGGTCCGCACCGTCTACCGCGACGCCGAGGCGCTCGTCGCCTCCGGCGTGCCGCTGACCGCCGAGCGGGGGCCGGAGGGCGGCTACCGCCTGATGGAGGGCTACCGCACCCGGCTGACCGGCCTCACCGGAGAGGAGGCCGACTCCCTGTGGCTGGCCGGGATGCCGGGCGCCGCGGCCGAACTGGGGCTGGGAGCCGAGCTGACGACCGCCCAGCTCAAGTTGCGCGCCGCGCTCCCCGCGCAGCTCGCCGAGCGCACCCGGCGCGTCTCCGAGCGCTTCCACCTCGACGCCCCGGCCTGGTTCCGGGACGCCGATCCCGTACCGCACCTGGCACGCGTGGCCGAGGCCGTCTGGGAGCAGCGGACGCTGCGCGTGCGCTACCGCCGCTGGAAGGGCGAGGTGCGCCGTGAACTGCACCCGCTCGGGCTCGTCCTCAAGGGCGGCATCTGGTATCTCGTCGCCCGGTCCGCTCCCGGCCCGGAAGACGGCGGTGGCGGAGTCCGGCCGGGAGAGCGGGTGCGTACCTACCGGGTCTCGCGCATCCTCGCCCTCGACGGGCCGGGCGAGCGCTTCGAGCGGCCCGCCGGCTTCGGCCTCGCGGCGTACTGGACCGAGACCACGGGCCGCCTGGAGGCCGGCCGCCTGCGGGACGAGGCACTGCTGCGGCTCTCCCCGCGCGGCCTGCGGCTGCTGCCCATGCTCTTCGGGGCGGTGGGCGCGCGGGCGGTCCGGGAGGCGCGGGAGGCGGACGGGTCGGACGGCGACGGCTGGGTGCGGGTGCTCCTCCCCGTGGAGAGCATCCCTGTGGCGGTGGGCGATCTGCTCCGGCTCGGTGCGGAGGCGGAGGTGCTCGGCCCGGCCGGGCTGCGCGCGGCGGTGGCGCGGGAGGTGGAGGCGCTGGCGGGCAGGTACGGACGGGGCACCGGCGAGAGCGCCTGAGCGCCGCGGCCGCCTTTGGCGGTTAGCGTCGGGGGACGGTGCGGGAGAAACGCCCGCGCCGCCGGTACCGACACCACCACACAGGAGAGCCCGTGGCGGAGCATCGGCAGGAGACGGGAGCGGCGGGGGAGGAGGGCGGTGCGGCGGGTGAGCCGCTGCCGACCAGGATCGGCCAGGCGGTCATCCTGCACCGGGGCGGGGACCGGGAGGAGGCGCGCAACCGGCTGGCACGCCTGTGGGAGGAGGCGGCCGGGGACGGCGCCCCGTTCCACCGCTGCGCCATCGCCCACTATCTGGCCGGTGCCCAGGACGATCCCGTGGCCGGACTCCAGTGGGGCCGGCGCGCGCTGGCCGCCGCGAGGGCTCCGGCCGGGGACCGGGCGGCCGTGCGGGCCCTGCTGCCCTCGCTCCATCTGAGTCTGGCCGCCGGCCACGCCGGGCTGGGTGACCACACCGCCGCCCGGCACGAGCTGGCCCGGGCCCGCGGCGCGGCGCGGGAGCTGCCCGACGACGCGTACGGCGCCGGCGTCAGGGCCGCCATCGAGAGGCTGGCGCGGCGGCTGGCCGCCTCCGGCGGACCGCCCGCTCAGTCGCCGTAGACCTGCCTGCAGGTCCGGGCCGGTTCGCCGTCCGCGTTCCAGCCGCCGTACGCCTCCCCGAGCCCGCACACGTCAGGGCCGGGCCGCCGGGCGGTGCTGCCAAAGGTGCGCCCCGGCCGGGCCGAGCCGGCGGGGAGGCGTTCGCCCTGCGGCCGACGGGGCGCCGGGCGTGCGGTGGGCCGGTGGGCCGGGGCGGACACGGAGGGGGGAGCGGAGCGAGGGCCGGAGCGGGTCGGGGAGGAGGCGCCGGGGCTCTCCGGGCCGTCCTCGACCCTGGTGAGGGCCTCCCGTGGCGGGCCGGGGGTCCGCGGGGCCTCGGTACCCTGCCGGGACAGGGCGGGGCCGCCGGGCCGGGGAGGCGGCCCGCTCTCCTGCGGCCGCTGGCCGCCCGCCACGGTGACGCACCCCGAGACGGCCGTCAGGGCGGCTCCGGCCAGGAGCAGGGCGCTTCTCACATGTCGCACCCGGCCTACTCTGCTGCATCGCACAGCCGCCGGGAACTCCCCGCAGGAGTGATGCGGGTGGCCCATGTGTTCTCTGTGCTTCATGTGTTCCAGGTGGTCCATGTGGTCTGTGTGACATGTGCGGCCCGTGCGGCAGGTGAACGGGCCCGCCGGAGGCGTCTCATCCGCCCAGCACGCCGCGCAGCAGTTCCTCCAGCCCGGTCCGCAGCTCCTCCAGCGTCGGCACCGTCGAGTGGTAGGAGCCCGCCGTGCAGGAGAACATCACCCCGTCGCACCAGGCGACCAGCGACAGCGCGTGGCGCTCGGGGGCGGTGGAGCCCGCGGCGGCCATCACCGCCACCAGCGGTTCGCGGAAGGCTCTGGTCCCCGCCCGGTCGTAGATCGCCCGCAGGGCGGGGCGCCGGGTCGCCTCCAGGGCCAGTTCGTAGCGGGCGACCGCCAGGTGGCGGTGGTGGGTCAGGTAGCGGTGCAGGGCCGGTGCCACCGCCTCGGCCAGTGCGCCGGGGCCGTCGCCGGGCTCCGGCATCCTCTGCGCCGGCCCCAGCACACGCGCCTCGCGTACCGCCAGCCGCCGTACCGCCGCCTCCAACAGGGCCTCGCGGGTGCGCGCGTGGTTGGAGGTGGAGCCCTGCGGCAGGCCGGCGGCCTCGTCCACCGCTCGGTGGGTGAGGCCGCGCAGACCGCGCTCGGCCAGCAGGTCGATCGCGGTGTCGGCGATCAGCTCGCCGCGTGCGGTGGTGCGGGCCGTGCTCCGGGACATGCCCGCCAATCTACCTCTCACTACAGATGTAGTAGAGTGAGGAGTGCCACTACAGGTGTAGTGGCACCGTCGTTGTCGCCGCCGCAGTCCGCACGGAGGAGCACGCCCGTGAACCAGCCCCGAGCCGTCGTCATCGGTGCCGGAATCGGAGGACTGACCGCCGCCGCGGCGCTGCACCTGCGCGGATGGGCGGTCACCGTCCTCGAACGCGCCGCCGCCCTGGAACCCGTCGGCGCCGGGATCGCCCTGGCCCCCAACGCCCAGCGCGCCCTGGACGTCATCGGGGTCGGCGACGCGGTCCGGGCCATGTCCGCCTGGCAGGGCGAGGGAGGACTGCGCACACCGTCCGGCCGCTGGCTGTCGCGCACCACCCCCGACGCGGCGGCCGAGCGTTTCGGCGGCCCCGTCGTCGTCGCCCACCGCGCCGACCTCGTCGGCCTGCTCGCCGCACTGCTGCCCGCCGGCGCGGTCCGCACCGGCACACCGGCCGAGGTCGCCGACCCGGGCGAGGACGGGCGGCCCGCGACCGTACGTGCCACGGGCGGCGACGGGCGGAGCGGCGTCCGGGAGTACACGGCCGACCTCGTCGTGGCCGCCGACGGCATCCACTCCGCCGCCCGGCAGGTCCTCTTCCCCGGCCACCCGGCCCCCCGCTACGCGGGATTCACCGCATGGCGCTTCGTCGTCCCCGCACCCGAGCGGCCCTTCAGCCCCCACGAGACCTGGGGGCCCGGCTCGGTGTGGGGCACCGTCCCGCTCCACGACGGCCGGGTGTACGCGTACGCCACCGCCACCGTCCCCGCCGGAGAGCGGTCGCCCGACGGCGAACGGGCCGAACTGCTGCGCCGCTTCGGCGACTGGCACCACCCCGTCCCCGACCTGCTCGCCGCCGTGCGGCCCGACGGCGTCCTGCGCGGCGACGTGTACCGTGCCGCCACCGCGCCGCCCGCCTACCACCAGGGGCGCACCGCCCTGCTCGGCGACGCCGCCCACGCCATGACCCCCAACCTCGGCCAGGGCGGCTGCCAGGCGATCGAGGACGCCGTCGTCCTCGCCCACCACGCCGGCCCCGGCGCCGCCGGCGGCGCCGGTCTCGAACGCCGCCTGGCCGCCTACACCCGCGACCGCCTGCCCCGCACCATGGAGGTGGTACGCCGCTCCGGGCGGATCGGGCGGCTGACCACCTGGTCCTCCCCGCCCGCCCGAGCCCTGCGCACCGCCGCGTTCACCGCCCTGGACCGGCTCGGCCCGCGCCTGGCCCTGCGCAGCCTCGACGGCATCGCCGACTGGGAGCCGCCGTGCGCCGCGTATGCTGCCGGTCCGCGGGGAACACGGGGCGGCGGCGGAGCGGCCGCGCCCTGACCGGCCCGGTCGGCGGCGGACCGCCCCGGGCGGCACCGGAGGACGGCGATACCAAGGGGGTACCGTGAGGATCGCAGTGATCGGACTCGGCGACATCGCGCAGAAGGCGTATCTGCCGGTGCTCACCGCCCGGCCGGGGCTGGAGCTCCATCTGCACACCCGCACCCGCGCCACCCTGGAGCGGACGGCCGAGGCCCACCGGATCCCCGGCCCGCAGCGGCACACGGACCTCGACGGGCTGATCGCGGCCGGCCCCGAGGCGGCCTTCGTCCACGCTCCGACGGCCGACCACCCCGCGATCGTCGCCCGGCTGCTGGAAGCCGGAGTGCCCACCTACGTCGACAAGCCGCTCGCCCACACCCTGGCCGACTCCGAGCGCCTGGTGCGCCTGGCCGGCCGGCGGCGCGTCCCGCTCGCCGTCGGCTTCAACCGCCGCCACGCACCCGGCTACGTCCAGTGCCTGGAACACCCGCGCGACCTGATCCTGATGCAGAAGAACCGCATCGGGCTGGCGGCCGACCCGCGCGAGGTGGTCTACGACGACTTCATCCACGTCGTGGACACCCTCCGCTTCCTGCTGCCCGGGCCGGCCGGTCACATCGACGTCCGCGCCCGGGTCAGGGACGGGCTCCTGCACCATGTGGTGCTCCAGATGTCCGGCGACGGCTTCACCGCGATCGGCGTCATGAACCGCATGAGCGGCAGCGCCGAGGAGATCCTGGAGGTCTCCGGGCGGGACGCCAGGCGCCAGGTGTTCAACCTCGCCGAGATCGTCGACCACAAGGGCCAGCCCAGTGTCCGCCGCCGCGGGGACTGGGTGCCGGTGGCCCGCCAGCGCGGCATCGAGCAGACCGTCTCGGCCTTCCTCGACGCCGTGCGCGCCGGACGGCACCTGGACGCCGAGGACGCCCTGCGCACCCACGAGCTGTGCGAGCGGGTCGTCACCGCCGCGCTGGAGCAGGCCGGATAACCCTCTTCCGCGCCCCGGGCCGCCGCTTCCCGTACCGCCCGAGCCGGAACCGGCGCACCGCCGCCACGGCCGCAGCCGACAGCAGCGAGCCCAGCGCGGCGGCGACCGCCCAGTCGCCGGACCGGACGTAGACGGTGGTGCCCGAGGCGAGCGGCACCTCGTGGACGGCGGCCCCGCTGCGCCCGGTGCCCAGCCGCTCGCCCACCGGCTCGCCGCGCGGGCCGTACACCGCGCTCACCCCCGTCAGCGTGGCGTGCACCATCGGCCGCCCGCTCTCCGCGGCCCGCAGCGCCGCCAGGGAGGCGTGCTGGGACGGCGCCCAGCTGTCCTGGAAGGTGGAGGTCGCCGACTGGGCGACGAGCAGCTCGGCGCCCTCGCGCGCCAGCACCCGGCCCATGTCGGGGAAGG
Organism: Streptomyces mangrovi; assembly: GCF_900114215.1. GTDB lineage: Bacteria > Actinomycetota > Actinomycetes > Streptomycetales > Streptomycetaceae > Streptomyces > Streptomyces barkulensis. Next base: position 57,738 of record NZ_FOSG01000004.1, read on the forward strand.
CCGACTCGAAGCACACCAGCGGACCGGTGCGCACCCCGAGGGTGTCCATCACCGTCGGTGCGTCCCCGCGACGGCGGTCCTCCTCGGCCGCCTCGCCCACCGCCGTCGCCCAGCCCAGCAGGGAGCGGGCCGGCACGTACTCGCCGAACGGCACCAGCCGCATCTTGTCGTAGCGCTCCCCGGTGGGCCCCCGCGGGCCCACCGCCACCGAGCTCTTGAAGATCCCCGGCCCGTCCGGACGCCGGGCGTCCACGTTCACCAGCAGTGGCGCCCCGAGGTGCGCGGACAGCGCCGCCAGCCGCTCCCGCAGGTCCGGGCGGGCCTCCAGGTCGTGGCCGACGCTGCTCTCGCCCCACACCACCAGATCCACCCCCCGGCCCGCCAGGCCGCGCGTCAGCCGCTCCCCGGTGTCGAAACGCGCCTCGGCCCCGTCGACCACGCCCGGCTGCACTACCGCGACACGGACCGTGCCCGACGGCCGCGGCAGCGGCGCCCACGCCCAGGCCGCGGCCGGGACCAGCACGCACACCGCCACCGCGGCCGCGGCGGCCCGCCGCGCGCCGGGCACCGCGACCAGCACCCCCAGCGCGGTGTTCGCCGCCACCACCCACACGGTGACCAGCCACACCCCGCCCAGCGAGGCCAGCCGCAGCGCGGGCGGCACCTGCCACTGACTTGCCCCCAGCAGCGCCCACGGCCCGCCCAGGTACTCCCAGGAGCGCACCAGCTCGATCATCAGCCACGCCGACGGCACCAGCACCACCGCCGCCACCGCCCTCCCCGGAGCCGGCGCGCCCGCCAGCAGCCGCCGCACCAGCCACCCCCACGGGGCCCACAGCAGCCCCATCAGGGCCGCCACCACCACGACGAAGGCGTGCAGGCTCGGCGCCAGCCAGTGGTGGGTGGCCAGCAGGAAACCGGTGCCGCCCAGCCAGCCCTCCACGGCGGCGCGCCGCCCGCTGTCCGCCGTACGGAGCAGCAGCAGCCACGGGACCAGTGCGGCGTAGGCCCACCACCACAGCGACGGTGCGGGAAAGGACAGGGCGGGCAGCGCGCCCGCCGCCGGCGCGAACACCCCGCGCCGCCACCCGGGCCCTGCGGACACCCGCATGCCGTGCCTCCCTCGCCTCGCCTCGGCCGGACCGGTGCGGTGCGGTGCGCGGACCCCACCGTGCCACCGGGCGGGTGGCCGGGAACCGCCCGCCGAGGGTTTCACCGGTCCGTATGCGGGTGACCGTTCCCGGGAACCGGCGGGTGAACCCGCGGCCCGCCGGTTCCCGGGAACGGTCACCCGCCGGCCGGAATGGGCGGCACGGGAACCGGGAAACCGCAGGAGGCCGGGACAAGGAGGTGGCGGCGGTGGAGCTTCCCCTGCTGGTGGGCGTCGACGGATCCGGACCCAGCCTGCTCGCGGTGGACTGGGCCGCGGACGCGGCGGTCCGGCACTCGGTACCGCTGTGTCTGGTCCACGGCGTCGAGGAGCGCGGGGAGGACGACCCGGAGCCGGAGGAGCTGATGTCCGCCGCGACCGAACGCGTCCGCCTGCGTGCCCCCGACCTGCGGGTGACCACCGTCGTCCTCGACGAGGAGCCCGGAGCCGCTCTGGTCCACGCCGGCCGCAACGCGTTCGCCCTCGTCGTCGGCTCGCGGGGCCGGGGCGGGATCGCGGGCCTGCTGCTGGGCTCGGTGGGACTGGAGGCGGCCGGCCGGGCCGACTGCCCGGTGGTCGTCGTACGCGGCGGGGAGAACGCCCGCGCCGGCGGTCACGGCCGGGTCGTCCTGGGCGTCGGGGACAGGGTGGACGGTTCGCCCGCCGCCCACTTCGCCTTCCGCGAGGCCGCCGCCCGGCACTGCGAACTGCACGCCGTACGGGCCTGGCGCCGGCCCGCCCACACGGCGGAGAACCACCCGCTGCTCCAGGGCAGTCCGGCCGGCGCCCGCCACCGGGAGGCGATGGACCACCTGGACGGCGCCCTGCGGGCGGCGGCCCGCGAGTACTCCCAGACCGACCTGCACCTGCACGCGCTGGAGGGCTCCACCCGTGCGGTGCTGCTGGAGGAGTCGCGCAGGGCGGATCTGCTGGTGATCGGCGCCCACCGCCGGCAGGGCCGCCTCGGTCTCCAGCTGGGGGTGGTCGACCACACCGTCATCCACCACGCCGACTGCCCCGTGGCCCTCGTACCGGAGCACATCTGACCCCGACCGCCCCGACGACCCCACTGGATGGAGCGACCGTATGCCGTCTGCCGCAGCCGCAGCCGCAGCCGCAGCCCGGGACCCGGAGGAGGCCGCCGCGCCGGCACACCCGCCGACACACCGCCTGGACGGCCTGAGGGCCGTGGTGTTCGACACCGACGGGGTGATCACCGACTCCGCCCGGGTCCACGCCGCGGCCTGGAAGGAGGCCTTCGACGACTGCCTGCGCGAGTGGCGCGAGCGCGGCGGCGGACAGCCTCAAAAGGGCCCGCGGGACCGGTTCCGCCCGTTCGACATCCGGGAGGACTACCGGCGGTACGTCGACGGCAGATCCCGTCTGGACGGCGCCGCCGCCTTCCTCGCCTCCAGAGGGCTGGACCTGCCGCCGGGCGAGCCGGACGACCCGCCCGGCAACGGCACCGTCCGGGCCGTCGCCGCCCGTAAGGAGCGGCTGTTCACCGCCGCCCTGCGGCAGGACGGCGTCCAGGCCTGGCCCGGCACCCTGCGGCTGCTGCGCGCCCTGCGCCGGGAAGGGGTGCCCATGGCGGTGATATCCGCCTCCCGGCACGCGAGGGAACTGCTTTCCGGGGCGGGGGTGCTGGAGGTGTTCGACGCCGTGGTGGACGGCCACGAGGCGGCCCGGCTGGGACTGCCCGGCAAACCGGACCCCGCGGTGTTCCTGGAGGCCGCCCGGCGGCTGGGAGTGGCTCCCGGGGAGGCGGCCGTCGTCGAGGACGCGCTCGCCGGTGTCGAGGCGGGCCGCCGGGGCGGCTTCGGGCTGGTCGTCGGAGTGGACCGGACGAACGGCCCCACCAGCGCGCGGGACCTGCGCGAGCACGGGGCCGACGTGGTCGTGACCGACCTGGCCGAACTGCTGCCGCCCGGCCCCCGCACCGGCCGGCACGACGAGGAGGGCTGACAGTGGCGGAGGAGGGGACCGTGGAGCGGTGGGAATGGGCCTACGAGGGCTACGAGCCGGAGGAGGAGCGGCTGCGCGAGGCCCTGTGCACCCTGGGCAACGGCTACTTCGCGACCCGGGGCGCGGCTCCCGAGACGGACGCCGGAGGACCCCACTACCCCGGCACATACGTGGCGGGCTGCTACAACCGCCTGGTGTCCACCGTGGGGGAGAGCGAGCCCAGGGACGTCGAGAACGAGGACATGGTCAACCTGCCCAACTGGCTGCCCCTGCGCTTCCGCGTCCTCGACGGCACCCTCGACGGCGCCGTCGAGGGTGCCGTCGAGGACGGCCCCGGCGCCCCTTCCGGCGGCGGCCCCGCGAAGAGCCCCACGAACGGATCCACCCCGCCCTGGTGGACTCCCGACGGGGACGGGCTGCTGGAATACCGGCAGCGGCTGGACCTCAGGCACGGCGTCCTGACCCGGACCCTGCGCCTCCAGGACGCCGCCGGCCGGCGGCTGCGCGTCGAGCAGCACCGGCTGGTCCACATGGGGCAGCCGCATCTGGCAGCACTGCGCACCGTCCTCACCGCGGAGAACTGGACCGGCACGCTCGAGGTCGAGTCCGCACTCGACGGCGGGGTCGCCAACGAGGGCGTGGAACGCTACCGCGCCCTGAACGGCCGCCATCTGACCGGCCACAGCACCGGATCGACCGAGCCGGACACCGTCTGGGTGCGCTGCCGCACCACGAACTCGGGGATCGGCGTGGCCCTGGCCGCCCGCACCCGCCTGGAGAGCGGCGAGGCCGTCTCGGCGCGCACCGACCTGGGAGGGCTGCGGCCCGCGCGGCGGCTGACCGTCGCCGTCCGGCCCGGGCGGCCCGTCACGGTCGTCAAGACCGTGTCCCTGCACACCTCGCACGACATCGCGGTCAGCGACCCCCTGCACGCCGCGCTGGAGGACATCGACTACGCGCCCGGCTTCCCCGACCTGCTCGACACCCACCGTGCCGCCTGGGACGAGCTGTGGCGGCACGCCGAACTACAGGTGCCGGGCGAGGCGGGCCGCATCCTGCGGGTCCACCTCTTCCACGTCCTGCAGACACTCTCCCCGCACATCACCGACCTGGACGTCGGCGTCCCGGCGCGCGGGCTGCACGGAGAGGCGTACCGGGGGCACGTCTTCTGGGACGAACTGTTCGTGCTGCCCTACCTCAACGTCCACTTCCCGGAGGTCTCCCGCGCCCTGCTGGCCTACCGGCACCGGCGGCTGCCCGAGGCCGTCCGGGCCGCCGAGGACAGCGGCTACGAGGGCGCGATGTTCCCCTGGCAGAGCGGCAGCGACGGGCGCGAGGAGACCCAGACGCTGCACCTGAACCCGCGCTCGGGCCGCTGGCTGCCCGACCACTCCCGCCTCCAGCACCACGTGGGCTCGGCGATCGCCTACAACATCTGGCAGTACTGGCAGGCCAGCGGCGACATCGACTTCATGCACACCCGGGGCGCCGAGACGCTGCTGCGGATCGCCCAGTTCTGGGGGAGCGCCGCGCGGTACGACGCGGATCTGGGGCGCTACCGCATCCTCGGCGTGGTCGGTCCCGACGAGTACCACGAGGCCTACCCGGACAGGGAGCGGCCCGGCCTGGACGACAACGCCTACACCAACGTCACCGCCGCCTGGGTGCTCGGCCGGGCCCTGGAGACGCTTCGGACCGTCCCCGAACCGCTGTGCGAGGAGCTGTGCCTGAAACTCGCCCTGGACGGGGAGACGCTGGAACGCTGGGACGACATCTCCCGGCGGCTGCGGGTGCCCTTCCACGCGGGCGTCATCAGCCAGTTCGACGGCTACGGGGAGCTGGCCGAACTGGACTGGGAGGGCTACCGCCGCAAGTACGGGGACATCCGCCGGCTGGACCGGATCCTGGAGGCCGAGGGCGACACCGTCAACCGCTACCAGGCGTCCAAGCAGGCCGACGCGCTGATGCTCGGCTACCTGTTCCAGCCCGCCGAACTGGCGAGCCTGTTCGAGCGGCTCGGCCACACCCTCGACGACGAGCTGTGGCGGCGCACGGTCGACTACTACCTGCACCGCACCAGCCACGGCTCGACCCTCAGCTCCCTGGTCCACGGGTGGGTGCTGGCCCGGGTGCGGCGCCCCGACGCCTGGCGCTACGTCCAGGAGGCGCTGGTCAGCGACATCGCCGACATCCAGGGCGGCACGACGGCCGAGGGCATCCACCTGGGCGCCATGGCCGGGACGCTGGACCTCGTGCAGCGCGGACTGACCGGCCTGGAGACCCGCGGGGGCGCTCTGCGGCTGGACCCCGTGCCGCTCCCGGAACTGTCCCGGTTCTCCTTCACCATGCGCTACCGGCACCACTGGGGGGTGGGCGTGCGGATGCGCTCGGACGGGATGCGCGTCAGCCTGCCCGGATCGGCCGAGAGCCCCGTACGCCTGGTGCTGCCCGACCGGACCGTCACCATCGAACCCGGCGAGTCCGCCTGGCTGGACCTGGCCGACCGGTGACGGCCGAGCGGTGGCGGCCGCCACCGCTCAGCCGGAGCCCGGCCCCCGCCCGGGGCGGCGGCCCGGGCGGCGGCCGGCCCGGACGGCCGTGCCCAGGAGCACGGCGGAGAGGAAGACCAGCACGCCGACCACCGGATGAAGAACCATCAGCGCGGGAACCAGGAAGAGGCAGACGCCGACGAGCAGCCACAGGCGGGACGGTGTCGCCGGCCCGCCCGCCGCGGGCTCCGCCGCTTCGCGTTCCGTCTCGCCGAACCCCCGGAACAGGGCGGCGAGGCGGGCGTCACGCAGCAGCGCCCGTTCGGTCTCGTGCAGGATGCGCAGTTCACGGAGAGTGAGGCGACGGGATTCGTTCATGGTCTCGGTCCAGCTCGGTCGGTACGGACTGCGGTGATCGGTCGTCCGCCGAGTACCCCCTCCGAGCGGGTGAATCTTCCGGAATCCGGTGATCCGTCCGACGGCCGGGCCGGTGATCCGGCCGGAGCCGGCCCGGCTCACCCTTCGCGGTACCGCAGGAGCAGCATCGCCGCGTCGTCCTGCAGCGGCCCGCCGACATGCGTCACCAGATCCCGGCACAGCGACTCCAGACCTATGTCCGGGTTCTTCTCCCGCAGCAGGAAGGCCCGCCGGACCAACGGATAGAAGCGGTCGTCCGGATCGCGCGCCTCGGTCACGCCGTCGGTGTACAGCAGCATCTGCTCGCCGGGGGCGAGCGACAGCCCGTAGGGTTCCGGGGGCTTGAGGTCGAAACCCATGCCCAGGGGCGGCGCGGTCTCCGGCGGCTCGGCCAGATGAGCCGTCCCGTCCGCGCGGACCACCAGCGGCGAGGGGTGGCCGTGGTTGAGCAGGGTCACCGAACGGTCCTCGTGCGTCTCGGCCAGGACGGCCGTGACGAACCGCTCCTGTGTCATGTGCCGGTTGACCGAACGCTCCAGCCGGGCGCTCACCGCCGCCAGGTCCGGCTCGTCGTACGCCGCCTCCCGGAACGCGGCCAGGACGACCGCCGCCGTCTCCACCGCCTCCAGCCCCTTGCCCTGGACATCGCCCACGATCACCCGGACCCCCGAGGGCGAGTTGACCACCTCGTACAGATCACCCCCGATCCGGGCCTCGGCCACCGCGGAGGTGTAGGACACCGCGATCCGCAGGTGCCCCGCGGCCCGGGGCACCGGGCGCAGCAGCACCCGCTGGGCCACCTCGGCGATGGACCGCACGTTCGCCAGCTCGGCCTCGTGCCGCTGGCGGATGGCGGCCGCGACCAGTCCGGCCGCCGACACCCCGGCCACCGACAGCAGTGCCGTGTAGCCGCGCGTGGTCCCCAGCAGGCCGTCGTAGAAGGCCAGGCAGAAGCAGAGGACCAGGGCCAGCAGTCCGATCAGCGCGGTGCGGCGCATGCCGCCGACCAGGCTGGCGAAGGCGGGACCGAGTGACAGCAGCGGCAGGAACCCCACGCCCGGGCCGGCCGTCACGTCCACCAGGGCGACGACGGTCATGGCCGCGAAGGGCAGCCCGGCCAGGAGTCGGTAGCTGTCGTCGTCGCGCTCGGCCAAGGTGAACTCCGGATTCGCTGCGGATGTCCCGCGGTTGTCTGCGAACAGCTTCCCAGGCCGGGGCGGCACGGGAAAGCGACCCGCGCGGTCGCGCCGTTTCCCGCGCCCGCTCGCCCGGTCCGCCGTCGGCGACGGGCGGCACGCTCCTCCCGGCGCGTGCCGCACCCGCCCTCCCCACGTCGTTCGCCGTGCCCCTCGTTCCGGCAGCCGCGCGATCCGTTCGCCCGGCCGGCGCAGTGGACGGCCGCCAAAGGTGCCGTCCGCCCCGCCACCGCCCACGCTGCCGGAAGAGGAGGACGGCGCGACCGCCCCGAAGCGGCGTGCCAGGACGCACAGGAGGCGAAGGATGCGCCGGATCGCAGCAGTGGGGACGGCAGCCGGACGGAGCGCACGGCGGACGGCCGGGCGTACGGGGGAGGGCGAGGCGGCGCACCGGATACGCCGGATACGCCGAGCACGCCTCGCGGCCACGGCCGCCGCCGTGCTGGCGCTCGCCGCGCCCGCCTCGTGCACCGCGCCCGGCAGCGCCCCGGGGGAGGACCGGGCGGCACGGACGGACGGGGGCAGGCCGTTCACCGTGGTGGCGACCGGCGACATCATCCCGTACCCGTCGATCATCGAGCAGGCCCGGCGGGACGCGGGCGGCGCCGGACATGACTTCACCCGCATCCTCGCGGGCGTGAAACCGGTGGTCGAACCCGCCGACATCGCGCTGTGCCACATGGAGACGCCCTACGGCGACGAGGACGGCCCTTTCACCGGCTATCCGCTGTTCCGCTCCCCGCCCCAGCTCGCGAAGGCCCTGCGGGCCACCGGCTACGACAGCTGCTCGACCGCCTCCAACCACAGCCTCGACGACGGCTTCGAGGGCGTGCGCCGCACCCTCGACGCGCTGGACGCGGCGGGAGTGCGGCACACGGGCACCGCCCGCGACGCGGCGGAGGCCGCCCGCCCGGCACTGCTGGAGGCCGGCGGCGCCCGGATCGCCCACCTGTCCTACACCTACGGCACCAACGGCATCCCGCTCCCCGGGGACCGGCCGTGGGCGGTGAGCATGCTGGAGCCGGAACGCGTGCTCGCCGACGCACGCGCCGCCCGCCGCGCCGGGGCCGACGTGGTGATCGTCAGCCTGCACTGGGGCACGGAGTGGCAGCAGGCGCCCGACGCGACGCAGAGGGAGCTGGCCCGCAGGCTCACCGCCGCGCGCACCGGCGGACGCCAGGACGTCGATCTGCTGATCGGCACCCACAACCACGTGCCCCAGCCGTACGAGAAGGTGAACGGCACCTGGGTGGTCTACGGCCTGGGCGACCAGATCGCCAGCTTCGTCCCCGGGAACAAGCGCAGCGGCAACGATGGCTCCATGGCCCGTTTCACCTTCACCCCCGGGGACGGCCGCTGGACCGTCACGGGGGCGGAGTTCCTGGTCGGCCACTCCGACATGGGCCCGCCCTTCCGCGTGGTGCGCGCCACCGGGGAGAACTTCCCCGAGGTGCACAGGCGGGTGCGGGAGGCGGTGCTGAGCCGGGGCGCGGCCGAGGACGGTCTCACCGAGGGCCGGTGAGACCGGGCGCCGGCCCGGACGGTCCGGTGGACGCCCGCGGGCGTCAGCCCGCCGCCTCGCCCGCGTGCGGGGAGATCACCCCGGCCGCGACCAGGGCGAAGATCAGCAGGCCCAGCAGTATCCGGTAGACCACGAACGGCATGAAGCTCCTGGTGGAGATGAACTTCATGAACCAGGCGATGACCGCGTAGGCCACCAGGAAGGACAGCACGGTCGCGAAGAGCGTCGGCGCCCAGGAGACGTGCCCCTGGCCGATCTCCGTCAACTCGAACAGGCCGGAGGCGAGTACGGCCGGGATGGCCAGCAGGAAGGAGTAGCGGGCGGCGGCCTCACGGGTGTAGCCCATGAACAGACCGCCGCTGATCGTCGCGCCCGAGCGGGACACACCGGGGATCAGCGCCATCGCCTGGGCCATGCCGTACAGCAGGCCGTCGCGCACGGTCAGCCGCTCCAGCGACTTGCGCTCGCGCACGGCGCGGTGGCGTCCGCCGGAGGCGTCGCGGGAGGCGAGCCGGTCGGCCAGGCCCAGGACGACACCCAGCACGATCAGGGTCGTGGCGATCAGCCGCAGATCGCGGAAGGGGCCCTCGATGTAGTCCTTGAAGGTCAGGCCGAGGACGCCGATCGGGATGGAGCCGACGATCACCAGCCAGCCCAGCTTCGCGTCGTGCTCACGGCGCGCCTGCCTGTCGTACAGCGAGCGGAACCAGGCGGAGACGATCCGCGCGATGTCCTTGCGGAAGTAGATCAGCACCGCCGCCTCGGTGCCGATCTGGGTGACGGCGGTGAAGGCCGCGCCGGGGTCCTCCCATCCCGCGAAGACCGCCGTCAGCCGCAGATGGGCGCTGGAGGATATGGGAAGGAACTCGGTCAGCCCCTGGACGAGCCCGAGGATGAACGCTTCGAACCAAGACATGTCGGGGTGTGCTCGTCCCTATTTTGTGATCATCGGTCAGGTCGGGCAGATGCTATGGCCGGTCGGGAACGGGGAGGGAAACGGCGGGCGAACGCCGCGGGTTCGCGCGTACCGGCTCGGTGACCGCCCGGCCCGGCGCCTGGTCCGCGGCCTGATCGGTGGCCTGACCGGTGGCCCGGCCCGCGGCCCCGGCCGGCGCCCCGGACCCGCGCAGCCGGGCGCGCCTGCGCCAGGCGACGACCGCGGCGGCCAGTCCGGGAACGGCGATGAAGGCGGACGCGACCAGGAAGACCGGCGAGGTCGGTGTGGAGGCCTGACTGCCGGCCACGGCGTACGCGGCGGTGTTGGGCACGCAGCCCAGCGCGGTCGCCGACAGGAAGGCGGACCAGCGCATCCGGCTGACGGAGGCGCCGTAGTTGGAGACGACGAACGGGACCCCCGGCAGCACCCGCAGCACCAGCATCGAACGGAAGCCCCGGCGGCTGAGCTGCCGGTCCCCGGCCGCCAGCCAGCGGCCGCGCAGCAGCGGGCGCAGGGCGTCCTGCCCCAGCAGCCGCCCCAGCCCGAAGGCCAGCCCGGCCCCCAGCACCGTCCCGGCCACCGCCGCGGCGGTACCCAGGGCGGCGCCGAAGAGGGCGCCCGAGGCCAGGTTCAGTACCGGTCTGGGCACGAGGGCCGCGGTGCCCAGACCGTACGCGAGGGCGAACAGCGCCAGCGCGCCGCCCCCGGTCAGCGGGGGGCGCCACCCCTGGGCGATCAGCTGCTGGGGCTCGTGGAGGGCCACCGTCGTGGCGGCGGCGGCCAGCAGCACGGCGAGGAGGGACAGACGGGACCACGGGGAGAACAGCACCGCGGAGCACCGGGCGGCGGGTCCGACGGGCCGGGGAGCGGGGACGGGCACCGGGCGAGCGTAACCGACTCGGGTGACATACGTCCCGGTCTGCCCACTGTGAGGTCCGCGACCCGGCCGCGGCCAAACGCTGTGCCCCGGCCGTGCCCGGGCGCCCCCACCCCGTCGTCCCGGCCGGCCGGGACGACGGGACAATGGGGCGATGGACAAGGCAGCGCAGGGCCGGACGGCGGACGACCGGGCGGCAGGGGAGCCGGTGCCCGTACGCCGGACCGTGGACCAGGGCACCGCCCGGCTGCTGCCGGACGTGGACCGGCCGCGCGCCTGGCTGCTCACCGTCGACGACGCCCCCCAGTCGTACGTGGACCTCGGCGATCCGGCGCATCTGGAGTTCGAGTACGTGCGCCGGATCGCCCACGTCCTGGACTGCGCCGCCGCCCCGGACACGCCGCTGGACGTCCTCCACCTGGGCGGCGGGGCCATGACACTGCCGCGCTATCTGGCCGCCGCCCGCCCCGGCTCCCGCCAGGAGGTGGTGGACGCCGACCGGGCCCTGCTCGGCCTGGTCGCCGAGCACCTGCCGCTGCCGCCCGGCGGCGGCATCGCGGTGCGGGCCGAGGACGCCCTCACCGCGCTGCGGGGCAGGCCCCCCGCATCGGTGGACGTCCTGGTCGCCGACGTCTTCGGCGGCTCCCGCGTCCCGGCCCACCTGGCCACCCTGGCGTACGCCCGGGCCGCGGCCCGGGCGCTGCGGCCGGGCGGCGTCTACGTCGCCAACCTCGCCGACGCCGCGCCCTTCGGCTTCCTCCGCTCCCAGCTGGCCGGCTTCCGCACGGTCTTCGGCGAGGACCCCGGCCGGCTGTGCCTGATCGCCGAGCCCGCCGTGCTGCGCGGCCGCCGCTTCGGCAACACCGTGCTGGCCGCCTCCCGCGCCGGGCTGCCCGTGGCGCGGCTGGCGCGGCTGGCGGCGGGCGACCCGTTCCCCGCACGGGTGGTGCACGGGGTGGCGCTGGAGCGGCTGGCCGGGGACGCGCGCCCGGTTCAGGAGAGCGAGGCGGCCGCCTCGCCCGAGCCGCCGGAGGGCTCCTTCACGGTCGGCTGAGAGCCGACCGCCGCGGTCCCGTCCCGCCGGGTCAGGCCGCGCACCCCCGGTACGCACAGCACCGCGGCCGTCAGCACCGCGACCAGCACCGAGCAGCCCCACAGCGCCGCCGGCCGGCCCACCAGCGACTCGACGGGGCCGGCCGCGGCCGTGGCCAGGGGCACCAGGGCGATCGACCCCAGCCAGTCGTAGGCCGAGACCCGGGAGAACTTCTCCTCGGGCACCTCCTGGTGCAGCGCCGTCATCCAGGAAACCCCGAACACCTCGATGGCCACCCCGGTGGTGAACATCACCGCGGCCAGGCCCGCCGCGGGCAGGGGAACCGCCAGTGCCGCCGAGGGCAGCGCCAGGGGGAAGACGCACAGGGTGCCCGCGAGCATGATGCGGCGCGGCCGCCAGCGGGTCATCAGCACCCCGCCGCACACCGTGCCCGCGCCGAAGGCGGCCAGGGCCAGCCCCCACGGCCGGGCGCCGCCCAGGTGCTCCTCGGCGACCTGCGGCCCGTACACCGCCTCGGCCGCCGCGACCACCGCGTTGACCACCGCGAACTGCCCGACCACCGCCCACAGCCACGGCCGCCCCACCACCTCGCGCCAGCCGTCGCGCAGATCGCCGAGCAGGCCGCCGCCCGGCGCGCGCTCGGGCACCGCGCGCAGATCGAGCAGGGCGCGCAGCGCCCCCGCGGCGGCGAACGCGGCGGCGTCGACCGCCAGCACCCAGCCGGGGCCGACCGCGGCGATCAGCGCGCCGCCGAGCGCCGCGCCGCCGATGGAGGCGCCGTTGACCCCCATCCGGAAGACGGCGAAGGCGCGCCCCGCCTGCTCGCCGCGGACACTGGCGAGCACCATCCCCTCGGCGGCCGGGGCGAAGAAGGCGTGACCGATGCCGCCCAGCGCCGACAGCAGCACCATCTGCCACAGCTCGGCGCTCCCGGTGATCACCAGCGCGGCGAAGACGCCCTGGGAGACGCAGTTGAGCGCGTTGGCCGCCACCATCACCCGGTGACGCGGCAGCCGGTCGGCGACGGCGCCGCCGACGAGCAGGAACAGCACCAGGGGGACGGTGCGGGCGGCGGCGACCAGGCCCACGTCGGTGCCGTCGCCGCCCAGGGCGAGCACGGCGAACGCGGCCGCGATCAGCGCACCGGAGTTGCCCAGCCCGGTGATCACGGCGGCGGCCGTCAGCAGCGTGTAGTCGCGTCCCGCCCAGGCGGGGCGGGACGGCCGCCGCCCCGCCCCGCCCCCGGCGGGCCCCTTGCCGGTCAGTCCTTCTCCGCGTACGGCCGCAGACTGCCGGTCATCTTGTCGATGGTGTCCTGGGACACCTCGTCATCGACCCCGGCGTCGGTGATCAGGAGCCAGATGCGCAGGTCGTTGCTGCCGTCGATCCAGGAGACGGTCACGACCCTGCCGTCGGAGTCGCACTTGTTCTCTTTCTTGACCCCGGTGGCCGTGGCGCTCGCTATGTGGCCGGTGATGCCGTGCTCGTTGGAGAACTTCTTCGCCTTGGTGAGCTTGACGGTGTCCTTCTGCTCGCCGTAGGCGAAGTAGACGAAGTTCTCCGCGGCGATCTCGGCGCCCTCGGCGGTGTTGCGGGAGCCCTGGCCGCCCTTGCTGCCGACGGTGGCCCGGGTGTACTTGCTGTTGCCGACCTTGCACCAGCCCTCCTTGTAGAAGGCCGGGGCGCTGAAGGCGACCTGGGGCCCGGAGAAGGGGTCGTCCTCGTCCTTCTGCCCGTAGCCGATGATCGTCGTCTCCGTGCCGAGCTTCCAGTCGGCGGGCACGTCGAAGGCGTTGTGGTGCTTGGCGTTGGTGACGACCTTCCAGCCGGAGACCACCGGATCCGGCTTCTCCGGGGCGACCCCGTCGCGCGGGTTGGTGGGGTCGTCCCGCTCGGCCCCGGAGCCGCCGTCCTCGTCCGGCTCGGCGGTGGAGGGCCCGGGGCTCGGCGAGGCACTGGCGCCGGGGCCCGCGGTCTTCTCGCCCTTGTCGTCGCCGGTGAGGACGAGGACGCCCGTCACCACGGCCGCGGCGATCACCGCGACGGCCGCGACGATGGCGATCGCCGCGTTCCGGCCCCTCTTCCCGCCCTTGCCGCCCTGCGGCGGCCGCGGTGCGCCGGGCGTGCCCGGCTGCCCCCAGTGGCCGCCGGGCTGCCCCTGGTAGCCCGGGCCCTGGTAGGGGTTGGGCGCCTGGTACCCCGGCGTCTGATAGGGGTTCGGAGCCTGGTAACCCGGCGTCTGGTACGGGTTGGGCTGGTTTTGCCGGTTCTGCGGGCTGTGCGGGTCCTGCGGGTTCTGCTCGCCCCCGGGCGGCTGCTGTCCTGGCCACATGGCGAGAACACTAGAGCCGCCGCCGCGGCCGGACCACGGCCACCCCCGCTTCGGTACGCACCCGGTACACGGAAGCCCGCACGGGCTTCCGTGTACCGGGCGCCCGCCTTGGGTCTCAGCCCTCGTCGTCCTCCAGGACGACCAGCGTCTCCCGGTGCGTGCCGGCCAGCCCCCGGTACGCCGCGGCGTTGACGCGGACGCCCTCGCGCTCCTCTTCGGTCAGCTCCCGCCTGACGCGGGCCGGCACCCCGGCGACCAGGGAACCGGGCGGGACCTCCATGCCCTGCGGGACCAGGGCGTGGGCCGCCACCAGCGAACCGGCGCCCACCCGGGCCCCGTTGAGCACCGTCGCGCCCATCCCGACCAGGACCTCGTCCCCGACCGTGCAGCCGTGCAGCACCGCGTTGTGACCCACCGAGACGCGCTCGCCCACGACCACGGGGAAGCCCGGGTCGGCGTGGACGGTGCAGTTGTCCTGCACGTTGCTGTCCCTGCCGAGGGTGATCGCGTCGCAGTCGCCGCGCAGCACCGCGTTGTACCAGACGCTCGCGCCCGGTCCCAGCGACACCTGGCCGACCACCACGGCCGTGGGGGCGACGTACGCCTCCGGATCGATCTCGGGCTCCCTGCCCACCACACCCGCGATCATCGCCCGCCGTTCCATCAGTGCCCTCTCCCGCCTGCCGTGCCGCGCACGGCCCGTGTGCCGAGCGCCTTCTTCCGAACGGCACCGTAAGCGATGGGTGGGGCGGGAATCACAGCACGGCGGGCGGTGCGCCGCCCGCCCGGGCGTCTACCGTGATCGGGTGCCCAAGAACAGGAACGTGTTCTCCTCCCTGCTGTCCCGTACGGCCTCCCGCGCCGTGCACGGGCTGTGGCGCCACGCGCAGCGGGCGGGCGCCGTCTCGGCCGAGCGCCCCGGACCGTACGCCTTCCGCGGCATCGGGGAGGGTACCCGGCTGGCCTTCCCGCAGGGCACGCTGTTCGGCACCGAGTGGATCGAGCTGGGCGCGTGCTGCGTCATCGGCGCCGAGGTCACGCTGACCGCCGGGATGATGCCCGGCCTCGATCTCGGACCGGACACGGTGCTGAGGCTGGGCGACGGGGTGGTCCTGGGCCGGGGCAGCCATGTGGTCGCCGACGGGGCGGGGGCGGGCGTGACGATCGGGAACGACGTCTTCTGCGGCCCGTACGTCTACATCACCTCCACCAACCACTCCTACGACGACCCCCATCAGCCGATCGGCAGGCAGTGGCCGCGCTCGGCGCCGGTGGAGATCGGCGCGGGCAGCTGGCTGGGCACGGGAGCGGTGGTGCTGCCGGGCGCGCGGCTGGGGCGGAACACGGTGGTGGCGGCCGGTTCGGTCGTCCGCGGCGAGGTGCCCGACCACGCCGTGGTCGCGGGCGCGCCCGCCAAGGTCGTACGGCGCTGGGACCCGCGGGAGGGCTGGCTGCCCCCGCTGCGCACCCCGCCGCCGGTGCCGCTGCCCGAGGGCGTCACCCCCGGGCAGCTTGCGGCGCCGGCCGGTCTGGAGATCCCCGAACCGGGGACCCCCGGGCCGGAGACGGCCGGGGCGGAAGCGGGCAGACTGGAGGGGGCGGCCGGTCACGGACCCGTTCCGTCCCCGCCCGCCGACCGGACAGGAAGCACCGACGGGATGCGTACGCCATGAGCAACCGGACCCTGCGCCTGCTGCTGCTCTGCGCCGTTGCCCTGCACGGCCTGGCACTGCTGCTGTACGTCGCCCGCAACCACTGGATCTGACCCTCGCCGCGCAGCCCGCCCTGCCCCCGAGTCCGCTCCCGGGTCCGCCCCGCGCGGCGGGCACCCGGGCGGCTGCTAGCGTGCACGCCATGCGCGCCCCCATCGGGAACTTCACCGACGCCTGGCCGGTCACCGACAAGCTCGACCTGCTGGCCCCGCCGGTCGCCGCCGCGCTGCGCGGCCCCGTGCCGGCCGACGGGATCGTCTACGTGGACAGCGACCCGGACGACGCCGACACCGCCCGCTTCGGCGAGGTCCACGGCATCCCGCCCGAGCAGTCCGCCAACTGCGTGGTCGTCGCGGCCCGCCGCGGCCAGGAGGCCACCCTGGCCGCCTGCGTCGTCCTCGCCCACACCCGCGCCGACGTCAACCGCACCGTCCGGCGCGAACTGGGAGCCCGCAAGGCCTCGTTCGCCCCCATGGAGACGGCCGTCGGCGAGTCCGGCATGGAGTACGGCGGCATCACCCCGGTCGGACTGCCCCCCGGCTGGCCCCTGCTGGTGGACGCGGCGGTCGCCGACACCCCGTACGCCGTCGTCGGATCCGGGCGCCGCCGCGGCAAACTGCTGGTGCCCGGTAAGGTCCTGGCCGGACTGCCCGGAGCACGAGTGCTCGGCGGTCTGGGCCTCCACGCCACCCGCACCGGCGACTGATCACCGCCGCGGACGCTACTCTGCCCGCATGTCTAACCACGATGACCTGCTCGTCTCCATCGCCGAGAAGGTGGAGTCCGAGCGGAGCAACCAGATGCCCCTCACCGTGGTGGTCCCCGGCGCGGTCATCACCGGCAGGCTGGCGCCCGAGGCCGTCTGGAAGGCGCGGGTCGCCGAGGTCCTGCGGGACTCCGAGCGCCTGAAGCCGTTCGCCGAGCTGTTCGGGTCGTCCGGGGAGGACGACCGGCACGGCGGCGGCAGGCCCACCCACCTGCACCTGCACGTCGCACGCATCCTCCAGGGAAGCTACGGCCTCCCCGACACCGGCGGCATGTACCGCGTCGCCATCGGTGAGGTGAGCAGTTGGACTCTGGGGGAACTCAGCTACTCCGACGGGTGAGGGGAGCGGCCCGGCACATGCCGTGCCCGGTCGTCCCTTTCGTGACGAGGAGCCGACCGGTATGGCACGGATGACCCTGCGGGCGACCGGGCGGGCCCCGGCCGAGGACGTGTGGGAACGTTACGCGCGTCCGGGGCTGTGGCCCACCTGGTCCCCGCAGATCCGGTCCGTGCGCGTGCGCGGCGACCGCATCGAGCCTGGGATGGAGGGCGAGGTCGTCTCGCTGCCGGGGGTGCCGGTCGCCTTCGCGGTCGAGGAGGTCAGCGAGGCGCGGCGGCGGTGGACCTGGCGGGTGAGGGCCGGTCCCGTGCGGATGCGCCTGCACCACTCGGTCGCCGTCCTGCCCGACGGGCGGACCGGCACCGAGCTGCGCATGGAGGGGCCGCTTCCGGCGCTCGTCCTCTACGCGGGTCCGGCCCGCCTCGCCCTGCGCCGTCTGGTGAGGGCCCGGGCCGGAGCGTGACCTTCACCGGAAACCGGGACATTCCTTTATATTTGAACATCAACGCCCCTGCCGGGCTCTGCGGCACACCAGTGTGCCGCGGGGATCTTCGGGCTGCCCGCCCGCGGGCCGCCCCGATTCCTCGGAGGTTCCGGTGAGCGTTCCCGACTTCTTCCCCTTCCGCGCGTGCCGGGCGGTTTCCCGGCGGCTGCCCCGTGCCCCGCGACCGGTGCGCTGACATGGGCTGGCGTGAGTCCGCGGCGTGCCGCGGCGAGGATCCCGAACTCTTCTTCCCCATCGGCGAGGGCGGCCCGGCCGAGCGGCAGGCGGCCCGGGCGCGCGCCGTCTGCCTCGGCTGCCCCGTCATGCCGCAGTGCAGGGACTGGGCCGTCAGGAACGGCGAGACCGAGGGGGTGTGGGGCGGCACCACCGCGGCCGAGCGGCGGCTGATCAGGCGCCGCTTCGTGGGCCGGCTGCCTGACGGCTGACGGCCGGGGTCGCTCCGAGTCGCTCCGGGGCGAAGGTGTCGCAGATCACATCGACCTCGTACCTACCGGTCGGTACGGTGCAGGGAGTCTTGAGTCAGCAGGAGGCCCCATGCCAGCGACCAACCGCCAGATCCGCCTGGCGGCCCGCCCCACCGGAGAGGTGAAGCCCGAGGACTGGGAGCATCGCTCGGTGCCCGTGGAGGATCCCGGGCCGGGCCGCTTCGCGGGCCGCACCCGTGTCATCTCACTGGACCCCGCCATGCGGGGATGGCTCGACGACCGTCCCTCCTACCTGCCGCCCGTCGGCATCGGCGAGGTGATGCGCGCGGGCTCGGTCGTGGAGGTCACCGCGTCCGACCACCCCGACTACCGGCCCGGCGACCATGTGGTGGGCACGTTCGGCGTCCAGGAGCACGTCGTCTCCGACGGCAGGGGCGCGATGAAGGTCGACACCGCGCTCGCCCCGCCCTCGACGTACCTGGGCGCGCTGGGCATGCCCGGCATGACGGCGTACTTCGGCCTGCTGGAGGTCGGGGCGCTCAAGGACGGCGAGACCGTGGTGGTCTCCGGCGCCGCGGGCGCGGTGGGCACCATCGCCGGGCAGATCGCCAAGGCCAAGGGCTGCCGGGTCGTGGGCATCGCCGGAGGGCCGCACAAGTGCGCCATGCTCACCGGCGAGCTGGGCTTCGACGCGGCGATCGACTACCGGGCGCAGGACGTGCGCAAGGCGCTGCGCGAGCACGCGCCGGACGGCATCGACGTCTACTTCGACAACGTCGGAGGCGACATCCTGGACGCCGCGCTCGCCCGGCTGGCGATGCACGCCCGCGTGGTGATCTGCGGCGCGATCAGCCAGTACAACAACGCCACCCCGGTCAAGGGCCCGTCCAACTACCTGTCCCTGCTGGTCCGCCGGGCCCGGATGGAGGGCTTCGTGGTCTTCGACTACGCCGAGCGCTACGGGCAGGCCGCGCAGGAGATCGCCGGCTGGATCGGCGAGGGCCGCGTCAAGGTCAAGGAGCACGTGGTCAAGGGGACCGTGGACGACTTCCCCGAGACGCTGCAGATGCTCTTCCGGGGGGAGAACGTCGGCAAGCTGGTGCTGGAACTGCCCTGACCCCGCGCGGAGCGGGCGTCCCGACCACTGGACGGTGGTCGGGACGCCCGCTCTCGGGCGCTCAGCCCAGACGCGGGATCTCGATGGCCGGGCAGCGGTCCATCACCATCTCCAGGCCCGCCGCGCGGGTCCGCTCACAGGCCGCCTCGTCGACCACGCCGAGCTGGAACCAGACGGCCTTCGCCCCGACCGCCACCGCCTCGTCCGCGACGCCGCCCGCCAGCGCGGAGTTGACGAACACGTCCACGACGTCGACGGGGAAGGGGATCTCGGCCAGGGAGGCGTAACCCTGTTCGCCGTGCACCGCCTCCGCCTTGGGGTGGACGGGTACGATCCGCTTGCCGAACCGCTGGAGCGTGGCGGCCACCCCCCAGGCCGCGCGGTCGCGGTTGGACGACAGGCCGACCACCGCCCAGGTGTCGCCGGCCTCGGTCAGGATCCTGCGGACTGTCTCTGAGTCTGCGTACATGCCCCTGCCAACCGGCGGCCCGGCCGGGCCATTCCCCGCGGCGGACCGTAGGGTGGGCCGAATGCGGGAGCAGTATGTGACGGTCGCGGGCGAGGGCGTGCACGAGACCGAGGTGAACAGGTCGCGCTTCATCTGCGCGCTCGCGCCCGCCGCCACCGAGGAGGAGGCGCGGGCGTTCGTCGTCCGCGTCCGCGAGCGGCACGCGGACGCCACCCACAACTGCTGGGCCTACGTCATCGGCGCCGACGCCGGTGTGCAGAAGGCGAGCGACGACGGGGAGCCCGGCGGCACGGCCGGCGTGCCGATGCTCCAGATGCTGCTGCGCCGCGAGGTCCGCTACGCCGTCGCGGTCGTCACCCGCTACTTCGGCGGGGTGAAGCTGGGCGCCGGCGGGCTGATCCGGGCCTACGGCGGCGCGGTCGGCGAGGCCCTCGACGCGCTGGGCACCGTCACCCGGCGGCGGATGCGGCTGGCCACGGTCACGGTGGACCATCAGAGGGCGGGCCGGGTCGAGAACGAGCTGCGCACCGGCGGCCGGGACGTGCGCGGCGTGCACTACGGCGCCGAGGTCGCCATCGAGGTGGGGCTGCCCGAGGCCGAGGTCGCCGCATTCCGCTCCTGGCTCGCCGACGCCACCGCGGGCACCGCCCGGCTGGAGCTGGGCGGCGAGGCGTACGGGGCTGGGCGGGGAACACGATCGAACACCCGCGGGTGATCTCCGGGCGCCATGTGAACCCGAAGCCGCGGATATCGACAACTTGGGTAAACAGCCACGGAAATCGGCAAGTGTGTTCTAGTCTTCACACTCAGTACGGAGGCGAATGCAAAGTCGGCATCAGCCGGCCGAGCGGGGGGAAGGGGACGCCGACCGAGTAGGGGGGCAGGGCCTTGTTCGAGGCTGCCGGAACGCGGGTCGCCGAGGCGCCCGCGGACTTGGCCGAGCCGTTACGCGTTCGCACGCGGGACGGGAAGCGGAAGACGAGGGGAAGACCGGGGGCCGGCCGGCGCCTTCCACCGGCTCTGGCGGTGGATGTGCTGGGCGCCGCACTGCCGGCCGGCGCGCTGGGCGCCGCAGGGGGAGGGCCGGGCCCGCTGCCGGCCGCCGCGGTCGTCGGCGCCGCGTGGCCGCTGATCGCGGCACTGAGGGGACGCTACGCGGCACAGGAGGCGGGGGAGAGCGGAGCCGTGCTGCCGGTGTTCCGCGACTGGCTGGCGATGCTGGGCCTGCTCGCCGCGGTGTGCGTGACGGTGCGGCTGGAGGTGTCGGCCGGAACGTGGCTGCCCGCCCTCCTTCCCTGCCTGGCGCTGACCGCCGCCCACCGCGGACTGGCCCACCGGCGCACCCTGGCACGGCGACGCCAGGCGCGGGGGCTGCGGCGGGTACTGGTGGTGGGGGAGGCGGGGGCCGCGGACGGCCTGACGGCCCGGATGGGCGCCCGCACCGACGACGAGTACGTGGTGGTCGGCGGCTGCGTGCCCGGGGGATTTGAGAGACCCGAAGACGCCGCGGACGCCGAGGGGGCGGTGGACACCGCCACCGTCCTCGAACGCGCGGCGGAACTCGGCGCCGACACGGTCTTCGTCGTCCCCGGGCGGTGGACGACGGGGGAGGGGCTGCGCCGGCTGGCCCGGACCCTGCACGACGACGGCCGGAGCCTGGCCGTCGTGCCCGGCCTCGTCGACGTCTCGCGGCGCCGGCTGCGGCTGACCCGGGCCGCGGGGATGACCGTGCTCCATGTGGAGCCGGCGCCCCGGCGGGGGCTGCCGGTACTGCTCAAGCGGATCACCGACCGGGTGGGCGCTCTGCTGCTGACCGCGGTGCTCTCGCCCGTCCTGCTGGGTGTGGCGGCGGCGGTGCGCCTGTCGTCGCCGGGGCCGGTGATCTACCGGCAGCTCCGCGTCGGACAGGGGCGGCGGCCGTTCCCGATGTGGAAGTTCCGCACGATGGTGGAGGCCGCCGACCGGATGCGCCCGGCGCTGGAGGCGGCGAACGAGCACGACGGGGCGATGTTCAAGATCCGCGAGGACCCCCGGGTCACCCCGCTGGGCCGCTTTCTGCGCCGCTACTCCCTGGACGAGCTGCCCCAGCTGTTCAACGTGCTGGCCGGCCACATGTCGCTGGTGGGACCGCGCCCGCCGCTGCCCGAGGAGGTGGAGCGCTATGACGACACCGAGCTGCGCAGACTGTCGGTCAAGCCGGGGATCACGGGGCTGTGGCAGGTCAGCGGGCGGTCCGACCTGTCGTGGGACGAGACCGTCGCGCTCGATCTGAGGTACGTGGACAACTGGTCCTACGCCGGGGACGTCGGCATCCTGGCCCGCACCTTCCGCGCCGTGGTGAGCGCCCGTGGCGCGTACTAGGAACGGCCGGACGGGCGCCGGGGCGGGCGGCGCGGCCGGGTCAGCCCGGCTCGGCCGCCCCGCGCCAGGCGCGGTGGGTGGCGGCGATCCCCTCGGCCAGGCCGATCGAGGGGGACCAGCCCAGCGCCCTCATCCGGCCGACGTCGAGCAGCTTGCGCGGGGTGCCGTCCGGCTTGGCGGGGTCGAAGGCGATCCGGCCCTCGTAACCCACCACCGAGGCGACCAGCTCGGCCAGCTCGCGGATCGTCAGGTCCTCGCCGCAGCCGACGTTGACCGGCTCGTCGCCGTCGTAACGGCGCAGCAGCACCTCGCAGGCGGCGGCCAGATCGTCCACGTGCAGGAACTCGCGGCGGGGGCTGCCGGTGCCCCACAGCACCACCTCCTTCGCGCCCTTCTCGCGGGCCTCGTGGAAGCGGCGGATGAGCGCGGGCAGGACGTGCGAGGTCTCGGGGTCGAAGTTGTCGCCGGGGCCGTAGAGGTTGGTGGGCATCGCCGCTATGTAGGAGGCTCCGAACTGCCGCCGGTAGGACTGGACCTGGACGATCCCGGCGATCTTGGCGACGGCGTACGCCTGGTTCGTCGGCTCCAGCGGGCCGGTCAGCAGGGCGCTCTCGGTGATCGGCTGCTCGGCGTGCTTGGGGTAGATGCAGCTCGACCCGAGGAAGAGCAGCCGGCGCACCCCGGCGGCGTACGCGCCGCCGATCACGCCGAGCTGGATGCGGAGATTGTCCTCCAGGAACTGCACGGGGAAGGTGCTGTTGGCCATGATCCCGCCCACCTTCGCGGCGGCCAGGACCACGGCGTCGGGCCGGATGTCGCGCAGGTGGGCGGCGGTGGCCGCGCCGTCGCGCAGGTCGAGTTCGGCGCGGGTACGGGTCAGCACCTCGTAGCCCCGGGCGGACAGGCGCCGGGCCACGGCGGAGCCGACCAGGCCGCGGTGCCCCGCGACGAAGACGCGGGCGGGCGGGGGCAGCAGATCGTCCATGGCGCGCATTCTGTCAGGGAGGGGCTTACTTTCTCCCGACTTTCGCTGAAACATGGCCAGTTGCCGCCCGGAGCCCGTCCCGCTCCGGCGCCCGGCCGGACACGGGCCGACACCAGACCACCTGTGGGGGGAACACCATGCCGCGTACCGCTGTGATCACGGGCATCACCGGGCAGGACGGCTCCTATCTGGCCGAACTGCTGCTGGACAAGGGCTACACCGTGCACGGCCTGATGAGACGCTCGTCCAGCTTCAACACCGAGCGCATCGACCACATCTACCAGGACCCGCACACCCCCGGCCGCCGGCTCGTCCTGCACCACGCCGACCTCGCCGACGGGGTCGCGCTGGTGAACCTGCTGCGCGACATCCGGCCGGACGAGGTGTACAACCTGGGGGCCCAGTCCCACGTCCGCGTCTCCTTCGACGCGCCCCTGTACACCGGCGAGGTGACCGGGCTCGGCGCCTTACGGCTGCTGGAGGCGATCCGGGCCGGCGGCGTGGAGACCAGGCTGTACCAGGCCTCCTCCTCGGAGATGTTCGGCTCCACCCCGCCACCGCAGAACGAGACCACACCCTTCCATCCGCGCAGCCCGTACGGCTGCGCCAAGGTGATGGCGTACTGGGCCACCGTCAACTACCGGGAGGCGTACGGCCTCCACGCCGTCAACGGCATCCTCTTCAACCACGAGAGCCCGCGCCGCGGCGAGACCTTCGTCACCCGCAAGATCACCCGCGCCGTGGCCCGGATCCGGGCGGGCCTGCAGGAGCACCTCTACCTGGGCAACCTCGACGCCGTCCGCGACTGGGGCTACGCGCCCGAGTACGTCGAGGCCATGTGGCGCATGCTCCAGCGCGACGAGCCCGACGACTACGTGGTGGCCACCGGAGTGGCCGCGACCGTCCGCGACTTCCTCACCGCCGCCTTCGGCGCCGCGGGGCTGGACTGGGAGCGCCATGTGCGCTTCGACCCCAAGTACGAGCGTCCCGCCGAGGTGGACGCCCTGATCGGGGACGCCTCCAAGGCGCACAAGCTGCTGGACTGGTCCCCCAAGGTGCACTACGACGAGCTGGCCCGGATCATGGTCGAGGCCGATGTGGCGCAGCTGGACGCCGAACTGTCCGGCCGCCGAGTGCGGGTGGACCGTTGAGCGCCCCGGCCGCCGGGCGCCGGCTGCGCGGCTTCACCGGCGCCGGCTACGACAAGCAGCGCGGCCTGCTGGTCCAGGCCGCCTGGTTCGCCGCGCTCAACCTGCTCTTCGTCAAGTGGTGGTTCCCGCCGCGCTGGCGCCCGGCGCTGCTGCGGGCCTTCGGCGCGCGCGTGGGGCAGCGGGTCCTCATCCGGCACCGGGTGCGCGTGCAGTGGCCCTGGAAGCTGGCCGTCGGCGACGACGTGTGGATCGGCGAGGGCGCCTGGCTGATCAACCTGGAGCCGATCACCATCGAGAGCGATGTGTGCGTCTCCCAGGAGGCGGTGCTGTGCACCGGCAGCCACCAGCGGCACTCGCCCACCTTCGAGTTCGACAACGCCCCCGTCCGTCTGGAGCGCGGCTGCTGGGTGGCCGCCCGCGCCCTGGTGCTGCGCGGCGTCACCGTCGGCGCGGGCGCGGTGGTCGGGGCCGGGGCGGTCGCCCACCGCGATCTCGCGCCGAAAGCCGTGCTCACCGCCGGAGGCACGCGATGAGGATCGTCCACACCGTCACCCTCACCGGCGACGACGGTGCCTACGGCGGCCCGGTGAGCGTGGCCACCGGACAGTTGGCCGAACTCGCCGCACGCGGCCACGAGGTCGCGCTGGTCTCCCTGTGGCGCGGGCGCGCCGCGCCGCCGCGCACCCTGGACGGTGTGCCGCTGCGCGCCCACCGGGCCCGCACACTGGTGCCCGGCCAGGGCTTCCTCGGCCTGTTCCACCCCCGGCTGGTCCTCACCCTGTGGCGGCTGGCGGGCCGGGCCGACGTGCTGCACGTCCACGCCGGACGCGATCTGGTCTCCCTCGCGGCGCTGGCCGCCGCCGTACTGCGCCGCCGCCCCTTCGTCGTCCAGACCCACGGGATGGTCCAGCCGCGCCGCTCGGCCGCCGTCCGCCTCTTCGACCGCTGCTACGTGCCCCTGCTGCGCAGGGCGCGCGCCGCGCTGGTGCTCACCGAGGCCGAGGAGACCGGGCTGCGCAGGGTGCTGCGGCCGGGCGGCCCGCCGACGGTACGGCTGCCCAACGGCGTGAGGCCACCGGAGGAAGGGGAGGGCGAGCCGGAGGACCCGCCGGACGGGGCGGACGTGCTCTTCCTCGCCCGACTCCACCGGCGCAAGCGCCCCGAGGCGTTCGTGCGCATGGCCGCGCTGGTGCGCGCCGAGCACCCCGGGGTCTCCTTCACCCTGCACGGGGCCGACGAGGGCCGGCTGGCCCCGGTGCGCCGGCTGATCGCCGAGGAGGGGCTGGTGGAGGCGGTGGAGTACGGCGGACCGCTGGACCACGCCGCCGCCGTGCGGCGCATCGCCCGCGCCACCGTGTACGTCCTGCCCAGCGTGGACGAGCCGTTCCCGATGAGCGTGCTGGAGGCGCTGGCCGCGGGCACCCCCGTGGTCTGCACCGACAGCTGCGGGATCGCCGCCGAACTGGAGCGGCGCGAGGCCGCGCTGGTCACCGACGGCTCCCCCGGGGCGCTGGCCGACGCGGTGCTGAGCCTGCTGGAGGACCGGTCACTGCGCGAGCGCACCGCCGCGGCGGGCCGCGCGGCGGTGCGGGAGCGGTTCTCGGCGGCGGCCGTGGCCGACCGGCTGGAGAGGCTGTACGGGGCCGCCGCCGGCGCCGTCCGGCCCGGAGCGCGGTGAGGCGCCGCGGGCGGCCCGCACCGCCGCCGCACCGCCCCGCACCGGCGCACCGCCCCGCGCCCGTGTGCCGTACCCGTCCGTCATCCGGCGGTCGACGCCTCCCGCAGCAGGGCGGTGATCCGCTCCAGACCGGCCCGGCGGCTCAGCCGCCGCTCGACGTACTCGCGCCCCCGCGCGCCCAGTTCGGCGCACCCGCCGGGATCGCCGGCCAGCCGACGGACCGCCTCCAGCAGGGCCTCGGGGTCCTCCGCGGGCACCACCACCCCGGCGCCGGAGCGCTCGACCTCCCGCGCGGTGCCGCTGCCCGCGGCGACGGAGGCGACCACCGGACGTCCGGCCGTGAAGTACGAGGTCAGCTTGGACGGCAGACTCATGTCCAGCACCGATGCCCGCTGGGTGACGGCCAGTACGTCCGCGGCGGCCAGGACCTCGGGGAACTCCTCCGCGTCCGCGGGCGGGAGGAAGTCCAGCGACTCCACCCCCCGGGCCAGCTCCCGCAGATACTCGCGCCGGTGCCCCTCGCCCATCAGCACCACCCGCACTGTGCCACCCGTCTCGCCGGCCGGGGCGCCGTCCCGGCCGGCGAGACGGGCGGTCTCCACCAGCACCTCCAGCCCCTGCTTGAGGCCCATGTTCCCCGAGTGCAGCACCACGGTGGTGTCCTCGGGCCAGCCCAGCCGGGCCCTGGTCCGCGCGCGGTCGCCGCCGGGGGCGCGCACATGCGTCCAGTTGGGCACCACCCGCACCCGCTCGCGCGGCACCCCCATGGCCGCCACCCGGCCGGCGAACGACTCGTGCACCACCCCCACCAGCGCCGCCGAGCGCAGCACCCGGCCCTCCACGCCCCCGGCGAACGAGGCGACCCGGCCGCCGCCGCTCATCCCGCTCTGCCCGGCCGCCGCGCCCATCAGGTCCTGGACGACCACCGCGTGCGGCACCCCGGCGCGCCGGGCGATGCGGGCACCGAGCACACCTCCGGCCAGGCTGGGCATCTGGGAGAGCACCACGTCCGGGCGGACGCGCGGCGGCGCCGCGACGCCGTGCGCCAGGACGCTGGCCTCGAACAGACCCCGGCGCAGCGCCGTCTGCCGCCGCGGCACGGTGTGCCTGCGGCGGTGGACGGTCACGCCCTCGCGCGCCTCGCGCACCCGCCACCTGCCCCGGTACTCCTCGTGCACCCGCCACGCCGGGTAGTGCGGCATCCCGGCGAGCACATGGGTGTCGGCGCCCAGCGAGGCCAGGTGCTCGGCGATCTGCGCCGAGTACGGTCCGATGCCGGCGTGCTCCGGCGCGTAGTTGGTCGAGACCACGAGCACGCGGCGGCCCGCGAACGAGTCCAGCACAGCCGTCCCCCCTTCGAAGACGCGGTCATCGTAGGGGCTTACGGCCTCATCCGCTGCCAGAACACCAGAAAAGCCGATAAACGTAGTGAATCCGAGCAGTCCAACCCCGATCGAGCGCGAGAACCCGCCCGTGCCGCCCCGGACCGGGACCGGCGCGGAACGGGGGGAGGAGAACGGCTCATGCCCGTGAGGGAACCGTCCCCGGCGGCGGAGCGGGCCGGGCGGCGCAGCGTCCCCGCGCTGTGCCTGTGCACCGTTGTGCTCGTCCTGCTGCTGCCCGCCCTGGTGCTG
Organism: Streptomyces mangrovi; assembly: GCF_900114215.1. Taxonomy (GTDB): domain Bacteria; phylum Actinomycetota; class Actinomycetes; order Streptomycetales; family Streptomycetaceae; genus Streptomyces; species Streptomyces barkulensis. The sequence continues at coordinate 84,820 of NZ_FOSG01000004.1, forward strand.
TACGGGCAGGACGTGCGCACCGGCGCCGCGTTCGCGGTGCAGTGCGTGGTGGTGGCCCACACCGGAGGGGCGCTGGCGCGGGTGCTGACCGACCCCCTGGTACGGGTGGTCGGCTTCGGCTTCTGGCTCTTCTGCTACGTCTGGCTGGGCCTGGCGCCGCTGGCCATGCTGGCGACCGACTCCTACCCCTGGGGCTTCGCCGTCGACGCCGGCACCGCCTTCACCTCGGCGGCCTTGGTGGAGACCGGACTGCTCGCCCACAGCGCCGGGTCGGCGCTGGCGGGACGGCGGACGCCGCGCACCTCACCCGTGCTCGAGCCGCTGCTCGCCCGCCGGATCACCCCCGTGCGCACCCTGCTGCTGTGCGGGCTGTCCCTGGCGCTGGCGGCCGTGCTGGTCCCCGCCCAGGGCGGCCCGGCGGCGTTCTTCCAGAGCCGCCAGGCCGTCAACGAGGCCGCCGCACAGGGAGATCCGGGCGGGGCCGCGGACCAGGCCCTGGCCGCCTGGAGCCTGTCGGTCCCGGCCTTCTGGGCGCTTCTCGCGCTGCTGTACGTGCCCCGCACCCCGGGCGGCGACCGGACTCTGCGCGGAGTGCGGTGGATCCTGCTGCCCGTGCTGGTCGCGGTGAACGCCGTGGTGAACAACCCCGTCAGCCAGCCGCGCTTCTGGGCCGGGACGGTGCTGCTGACGCTTCTCTTCGCCGCCCCCGCGCTGTGCCGGCCGCGGGCCTTCCGGGCGGGGGCGGCCACCGTCACCGCCGTGGTGCTCCTGGTGTTCCCCTACAGCGACTACTTCCGCCACGAGCGGCGCGAGCCGGTCGAGATCGTCTCGCTCGCCGAGCAGTTCACCTCCAACGGCGACTACGACGCCTTCCAGCAGATCGCCACCGGCGTCGACCACGTACGGGAGAGGGGCCACCGGATGCGGGACGCGCTCGGGCCGCCGCTGTTCTTCGTGCCGCGCGCCGTCTGGCCCGGCAAGCCCGGCGACGCGGGCGTCACCCTGGCCCGGCACGCCGGCTACTCCTTCGAGAACCTCTCCGCGCCGCTGTGGATCGAGAGCTACATGTGGGCCGGCCTCCCCGGGGTCGTCGCCGTCTTCGCCCTGTTCGGGGCGGCGGGACGGCGCATCGACGGCGTACGGCACCGGCTGCGCGAACACGGCGGTACGCTCGCGGCCCTGGCCGTGACCGCGTTCGGCTTCTACCAGATCATCCTGCTGCGCGGCAGCCTGCTGTTCGTGATGGGACCGCTCACCCTGCTGCTCCTGGCACCCGTACTGATCACCGGAAGACCGGGCCGGACGGCGTCCGGGCGGCCGTACCCCGAGTCCCCCTCCGAGCCGCCGGCGGACCCGGCGACGGCACCCGGCCCCGTGCCCGCGGGCGCCGCGTCCCGCACCCGCACCACCTTCTCGACCACCTCCACAGGAGAAGCACGCACGTGAGCGCCTACGACCCGTCCTCGCGGGAGCCCGACCAGCTCCGCGAACAGCTGAGCCGGCTCTTCCGCCACCGCGCCGTCATCGCCTCCGGTCTGCTGCTGGGCGCCGTCTGCGGCGGGGCCGTGTCCACCGCGGGCGGCACGGACTACACCGCCACCGGCGAGGTCGTCGTACAGGCCATCAGCACCGCGCCGTTCGAGGCCGGCGGGGTCTCGGCCGACAAGCAGATCAGCATGGGCACCGAGCGGCAGGTCGCCCGGAGTGCCACGGTCGCCGGACGCGCCGCCGAGGAGCTGGGCGGGGGAGCCGACCCGGCGCAGCTCCTCGACGGTCTGCGGGTGAGCAACCCCCCCGACACGCAGATCCTGGAGTTCGAGTACACGGCCGACTCGCCGCGGGAGGCGGCCGAACGCGTCAACGCCTTCGTACGCGCCTATCTGGACCACCGCGAGGCAGCCGTCGTCCGGCGCATCGACAACACCGTCGCCGAGCTGAACGAGGAACTCCAGCCCCTGATCGACCAGCGCGAGGAGCTGGACGAGGAGATCGCCGGCGCGTCCACCGAGTCCGCCCGGCAGACCGCCGAGTCCGAACGCGCCAACCTCGCCGCCCGCATAGCCGACCTCCAGGGACGCGTCACCGGACTGAAGACCCTGGACACCTCCCCCGGCGACGTGGTGCGCCGGGGCGAGGCCCCCGAGGCGCCCTCCGGCCCCGGTATCGCGGTACTCGTACTGGTCGGATCCGTCGCCGGACTGGCCGGCGGACTGCTCGCCGCCTGGATCCGCTCCCTGCTGGACCCGCGGGCGCGCTCGGCCGGCGAGGTGCGCACCGCACTGCGCGCGCCCGTGCTCGGCGCCCTGCCGCGGCGGCGGGACGGCGCGGGGATCCTGGAGGTCGGTCCGTCCCGCGGCGGGGAGCGGGCCGAGGAGTTCCGCACGATCGCCCTGCGCGCGCTGCGCCACCCGCGCCTGGCGGAGCCCGGCGGCCTGCTGGTCGTGTCCGCCCGGGAGCACCCCGGGACCCTGCCCGCCGCGGTCAACCTCGCCGCGGCCCTGGCCGAGACCGGCCGCGACGTGCTGCTGGTCGAGGCCGACCCGCGTACGCCGCGCCTGGCCGGGGAGCTCCCCGTGCGCGGCGCCGTCCGCGAGCCCGTGCCGGGCCGCTGGCCGGACGGCGCGCGGGCCACCGTGGACACCGGTACCGCCGGATACCTCGAACTCGTCCCCGGATGCCGGGTGCCCGACGCCGCACGGGCACTGAACTCACCCGGTTTCACCGGGCTGCTGAGCGGGGCCGCCGAGCGGGGCGAGTACGTCGTGGCCGTCACCGCGCCACTGCTGTCCCATGCGGACGGCACGGCCGTGGCCGGACTGGCGCGCGGGGTGCTGGTGGTCTGCGATCCGGACACCACCCTCAGGGAGGACCTGGACCGGGTGCGGGACCTGGTCACCTCCGTCGGCGGGCACGTCCTGGGCGCGGTGCTGTACGAGGGCGGCCGCAAGCGCCGCCGCAATCCCTCTCCCGCCGCGCCCTCGGCGACCTTCGAGCCCGCCGAACCGGCCTCGCCCGCCTCGCCCGCAGGGACGGGCGGCGGCCCCGGCCCCGGCCCCGGTCCCGGCGGCACGGGCGAGGACACCGTGGCGCTCAAACGGCTCGAACCGGAGCCGTCCGACGCCCGTCCGGACACCGCCTACGGCTCGTACGGCCGGTACCGGCGCACCGGCGACGGCACCGCCCCGCGCCCGTGACCGGCACACGGCCCGCCGCGCACGGCGGCACGGCGGCCGGGGCACGCGCCCGGGGGGTCGCCGCGACCGTGCGCGGCGGCTGGTTCGGCTTCGCGGGCTCCGCCGTCAACGCGCTGTTCGGCTTCCTCCTGGTCGCCGTCGTCACCCGCGGGCTCGGCGCGCACGGGGCCGGCGCGGTCTTCGCGGGAGTCGCCGCGTTCACCATCGTGAGCAACGCCTGCAAGCTGGGCGCCGACACCGCGCTGGTGCGCTTCGTCTCCCGCGACCTGGAACTCACCGGCGGGGCCGGCGTACCGGCGCTGCTGCGCACCGCCGTGCCGCCCGCCCTGGCGGCGAGCACGGCGTGTGCGGCGATGCTGTTCCTCTCGCCGGCTCCGGCGACCTGGCTGCTGCCCGGCCTCCCCGCCGGGCAGGCGCTGACGGTGGTGCGGCTGTTCGCGCTCCTCCTGCCGGTGGCGACCGTCTCCCTGGTGCTGCTGGGAGCCACCCGCGGATACGGCTCGGTGGTCCCCTTCGTGGGCGTGGAGCAGATCGGCAAACCCGTACTGCGGGTGGTGCTCGCGCTGCCCCTGGTCCTGCTCGCACCGAGCGTGCTCGCGCTGTCCGCGGCCTGGCTGGCCCCCGCCCTGCTGGGCGCGGCGGCGGCCTGGGTCTCGCTGCGCCGCTCCCGCGCGGCACACCGCGGCGGCCCGGGCAGGCCAGGGGAGGAGCGGCCCGTCTCCCCGGGCGAGTTCTGGTCCTTCGCCGGCCCCCGCGCCCTGTCCTCGGTCTTCGACATCGCCGCCGTCTGGATCGGGGTGGTCCTGCTGTCGGCGCTGGGCACCGGCACCGAGGCCGGGATCTACACGGCCGTCGGCCGGCTGGTGACCGCCGGCACCCTGCTCCAGCTCGCGGTACGCCTCGCCGTGGCCGCGCAGATCAGCAGACTGCTGACGGTCGGCCTGGAGCGGGAGGCGGAGCATCTGCACCGGCTGTCGACCCGGTGGATCGTGCTGTTCTCCTGGCCCCTGTTCATGCTGCTCGCGGCCTTCCCCGCCGCCGTGCTCTCCCTGTTCGGACCCGGCTTCGGCCAGGGCGCCGCCGCGCTGGTGGTGCTGTCGGCGGCCTGCGTGGTCAACGTCGGGGTCGGCAACGCGCAGACGGTCGTCCTCATGGCCGGCCGCAGCACCTGGAACCTGGCGACGGCCGGTGCGGGCTTCGCCGCCCAGCTCGGCGCCGGGATCTGGCTGGTGCCGCGGTACGGGGTGACGGGCGCGGCCCTGGCCTGGGGGCTGGCGATCGTGGTGGACAACACCGCCTCGGCGCTGCTGGTGCGGCGGCTGGGCTTCCGTACCGCCGACCGCGGCTACCTCCACGCCGCGGCCGTGGCCGTCGCCGCCGTCGCGCCGCCGGCGTTCGCCGCCCGCCTGCTGTGGGGGGACACCCTCTGGGGCGCTGTGCTGGGCGGTGCTTTCGCCGTCTGCGGGTTCTGCGCGGCCCTGTGGCGCTATCGTGTGCCGCTGGGGGTGGGGGAGTTCCTCCGGGCGCTGCGCAAGGGCAGCGAGGGGAAGTCGCGCCGAGCAAGCCGAGCAAGCTGAACCGATGGGGTGGCCGCCGCGTGCGCCGACCGGCGCGGGCGCCCTCCCCGCCCCGGCTCGTTCCGTCCGCGCTCATGCGTTTCCAGGGGGGAATCCATGCGCAGAAGAAGAACCGTCACGACCCTGCTCGCCGCCGCTGTACTCGGCCTGTCGTCCACGGCGTTAGGGGCCGGGCCGGCCCAGGCCGCCGGCGAGACCACCCTGACCGCCGATCCGCTGGAGACCTGGCAGACCGACGGCGTCGTCTGGGCCCTGGCCTACGCACGGGGCGTCGTCTACGTGGGGGGCTCCTTCGAGCACATCCGCCCGCCCGGGGCCGCGCCCGGCGCCGGCGAACTGCCGCGGAAGAACTTCGCCGCCTTCGACGCGGTGACCGGTGAGCCCCTCCCGTGCGCACCGGAGTTCACCGGAGGCGTGGAAACCGTGCGGGCCCTGAAACCGTCCCCCGACGGCTCGCTGCTCTACATCGGCGGCTCCTTCGGCAGCGCCGGGGGAGTGGGACGCTCCAACACCGCCGCCCTGAACACCGGCGACTGCACCATCGGCTCCGACTGGAAGCCGGTGGTCTCCTCGACCGTGCGGGCCATCGACGTCACCGACGACACCGTCTACATCGGCGGCCAGTTCACCACCGTCCAGGGGCGGACCCGCGAACGCGTCGCGGCCCTGGCCCCCGACAGCACCCTGCTGCCCTTCGACGTCACCGTCCGCGGATCGTCGATCTCCAACGACCCCATCCCGGGCATCAACGCCATCACCGCCGTCCCCCACCTGAACAAGGTCATCATCGGCGGCCGCTTCACCTCCATCAACGGCAGCCTCCTGAACAGCGTGCACGCGCTGGTCGGCCTGGACGCGGCCACCGGGCGGATCACCGACCGCTTCACCGGCTGGATCCCGCGCAAGTCGGCGGTGAAATCCCTGGTCAACGACGGCACCAACTTCTATCTGGGCGCCGAGGGCACCGGCGGCGGGGTCTTCGACGGCCGTGCGGCCGGACGGCTCTCGGACGGGGCGATGCTGTGGAAGGACACCTGCCTGGGCGCCACCCAGGCCGTGGTGCCCCACCGGGGCGTGCTCTACAGCGGCTCGCACGCGCACAACTGCGGCGACACCCCCGGCGGCTTCCCCGAGCACCGAAACCGCCAGCACCTGCTGGCCCAGTCGATCTCCGACGAGACGATCCTGCCGTGGTTCCCCGACACCAACGACGGCATCGGCGAGCAGATCGGCCCGCGCGCCATGGTCATGGCCGACGAAATCCTGTGGACGGGCGGAGAGTTCACCACCGTCAACGAGAAACCGCAGCAGGGACTGACCCGCTTCGCGGCCGGACCGGACACCGGAGCGCCCCAGGTACCGCTGATGAGCGGCGCCACCGGCGACAGAGGGAAGATCGAGCTCGGCTGGAAGGCCTCCTGGGACCGTGACGACGGGAACTTGACCTACCTGCTCTACCGGGACGGCGTCTACCTGACCTCCATCGAGCAGGACTCCCGCTACTGGGACCGGCCCATGATGGGCTACACCGACACCGTGGAGCCCGGCGCCACCCACCGCTACTCGCTGGAGGTCACCGACGGCACCAACCTCTCGGGACGCAACGGCCCCGTGTATGTGACAGCCGGCAGCTGACCCGACCGCACGCCGAGGAGCCGAGGAGAGCGGATGACGCACCGAGTGGGCTACGCGCCCGGGGTGTACGACTTGTTCCACATCGGGCACCTGAACATCCTGCGGCACGCCAGGAGCCGCTGCGACTACCTGGTGGCCGGGTTGGTGTCCGACGAGATGGCCCGGCAGGCCAAGGGCAGATCGCCGGTCGTGCCGCTCACCGAGCGGCTGGAGATCGTACGCAGCATCCGCTTCGTGGACGCGGCGTTCGTGGAGACGGTGCCCGACAAGCTGGAGACCTGGCGGCAGGTGCGCTTCGACGTCATCTTCAAGGGCGACGACTGGCAGGGCACGGAGAAGGGGGAGAAGCTGGAGCGCGACTTCGCCGGCGTCGGGGTCGAGGTCGTGTACTTCCCCTACACCGTCCACACCTCCAGCACGCTGCTGAGGCGGGCACTCGACGGACTGGTCGAGTCGGCCTGAGCCCGCCGCGCGGCGCACCGCCGTCCTCCACGCGGTCCTCCCGCCGCCCCGGCCCGGGGCGGCGGGAGGACAGGACAGGCCGGCCGGTCAGCGGGCGGGGGCGGACAGCTCGCGGTACCACTTCGCCAGGAACGCCGGCAGGAACAGCAGATGGGCGGCGAGCAGCGAGCAGTACAGCACCAGGAACAGCTCGCGGCTGCCCAGGAAGAGGAACACCGCGCACAGCAGCCCGTAGTCCACCGGCAGCAGCGCCACCGAGCGGAGCGCGGAGGGCGCGGAGGCCGCGGGCGCCCCCGCCCCGGAGCCTGCCGCGTTCCGCTTCAGCTGCTCGGTGAGGACGCCGCCGAAGAAGACCGTCACGGCGGCGAACTGGAAGGCGAGCGGGATGAGCAGGTACACCGGGTCGGAGAATCCGAAGTGGCGGTGGAAACAGATGAGCACCGCCGTGTGGAGCGCGAGCATCTTCGCGCAGTCCACCACATGGTCCAGCCACTCCCCGGCCGGGCTGCCCCGCCGCGTCAGCCGGGCGAGCTGCCCGTCGGCCGAGTCCAGCGCGAAGCCGGTCACCAGTGCGGCGAACACCCCCAGCGCCAGACCGTGCGAGGGCGGCAGCACGGCGATCAGCGCCACCCCCGTGAACGTGAACACCGCGCTGACCGCCGTGACCTGGTTGGGCGACATCCGCGTGCCGTAGGCCGCGGCGGCCAGTAACCGGCCGGCGGGCCGGTTGACGTACCGCGAGTACAGCGACACCCCCTTGGCCGACTTCTGCGCCGCCGCCAACTCCCCCACCGCGTAACGGAACCGGCTCACCGTCTCTCCCCCCAACTCGGATCCCCACTCGAAGCACGCAAGCACACAAGCACACAAACAAGCGCGAAGGAGCATCATGGCAGGCGGCCCCCGCGGGCTCCCCGGCGCCGCGAGCCGGGTGCGGTCCGCCGGCCGTCCGGCCGCCGGGCGCCCCGAGCCGCCCGATTCGCCCGTCCGGGGCATTTCGCCGAACGGATCGTGCGAGAATCCGGAGGGCGGCCGACGGGGGGCGAGGAGAGGGACAGACGTTGCGGGGCGGAGCCGGATCTTGAGACTGCTGCACACCTCCGACTGGCACCTGGGCCGGAGCTTCCACCGGGTGGGCCTGCTGTCCGCGCAGGAGGCATTCGTCGACCACCTGGTGGAGGTGGCGCGCACCGAGCGCGTCGACGCCGTCCTCGTCGCCGGGGACGTCTACGACCGGGCGGTGCCGCCGCTGGCCGCCGTCGAACTCTTCGACGACACCCTGCACCGCCTGGCGGACCTCGGCGTGCCGACGGTCATGATCTCCGGCAACCACGACTCGGCCCGCCGGCTGGGGGTGGCCGCCGGGCTCATCGAGCGGGCGGGCATCCATCTGCGCACCGACCCCGCCGGCTGCGCCACCCCCGTCCTGCTGTCCGACGCCCACGGCGAGGTGGCGTTCTACGGTCTGCCCTACCTGGAGCCGGCCCTGGTCAAGGACCACTTCGGGGTGGAGCGGGCCGGGCACGCGGCGGTGCTGGGCGCCGCCATGGACCGGGTGCGCGCCGACCTGGCCGCCCGCCCCGCCGGGACCCGCTCGGTCGTCCTCGCCCACGCCTTCGTCACCGGGGGCGAGCCCTCCGACAGCGAGCGCGACATCACCGTGGGCGGTGTCGCCTCCGTCCCGGCCTCCGTCTTCGGGGGCGCCGACTACGCGGCGCTGGGCCACCTCCACGGCTGTCAGACGCTGACCGAGCGGATCCGCTACTCCGGATCGCCACTTGCCTACTCCTTCTCCGAGACCCACCACCGCAAGTCGGTGTGGCTGGTCGACCTCGGGCCGCACGGGGAGGTGGCGGCCGAGCGGATCGACTGCCCGGTGCCGCGCCCACTGGCGCGTGTCCGCGGGAGACTGGAGGAACTGCTCGCCGACCCCGCGCTGGAGCGCCACGAGCAGGCCTGGGTCGAGGCCACCCTCACCGACCCCGTCCGCCCGCGCGAGCCGATGGCCCGGCTCGCCGCCCGCTTCCCCCACGTCCTCACCCTCGTCTTCGACCCCGAGCGCGCCGAGCAGGGCCCCCTCGCCTCCTACGGACGCCGGCTGCGCGACCGCACCGACCAGGAGATCGCCGAGGACTTCGTCGCCCACGTCCGCGGCGGAGCGGAACCCGACGGAGACGAACGGGCCCTGCTGGGCGCGGCCCTGGACGCCGTACGCGCCGACGCGGCCCGCACGGAGGCGCCCCGATGAGACTGCACCGGCTCGCCGTCACCGCCTTCGGCCCCTTCGGCGACACCCAGGAGGTCGACTTCGACGAACTGTCCGCCGCCGGGCTGTTCCTGCTGCACGGACCCACCGGCGCGGGCAAGACCTCCGTGCTGGACGCCGTCTGCTACGCCCTGTACGGCGGGGTGCCCGGCGCCCGCCAGTCCTTCGGCCCCGCCAGGCTGCGCAGCGACCACGCCGACCCCGGCACCCGCACCGAGGTGGTCCTGGACCTGACCGTCGGCGGGCGGCGGCTGGAGATCACCCGGCAGCCCGAGCAGCGGCGCCCCAAGAAGCGCGGCACCGGCATGACCACCGACAAGGCCCAGTCCTGGCTGCGCGAGTACGACGCCGTGGCCGGCACCTGGAAGGCGCTCAGCCGCTCCCACCAGGAGATCGGCGAGGAACTGGCCCAGCTGCTGGGTATGAGCCGCGAGCAGTTCTGCCAGGTGGTGCTGCTGCCGCAGGGCGACTTCGCGCGCTTTCTGCGGGCCGGCGCGGAGGAGCGCGCGAAACTGCTGGGCCGCCTGTTCGACACCCACCGCTTCGCCGCCGTCGAACAGCACCTGGCCGAGCTGCGCACCGCCGCGCAGCGCCGGGTGCGCGACGGCGACGAGCGGCTGCTCGCCCTGGCCCACCGCATGCGGCAGGCGGCGGGGGGCGCCACCGAACCGGGCGCCGAGCCGGGCACCGGAGCAGACGGCGACCCCTTTGCCGGTCTCTCCCCCGGCGACCTCGGCCTGGCCGACGCCGTACTCGGGTGGGCCGCGCCCGTCCGCGCCCTGGCCCGCGAACGGCTGGACGCCGCCGCCTCGGCCCTGCGCCTGGCCGAAGAGGCCCACACCGACGCCCGGCGGAGGCTGGACGAGGCGCGCGAGCTGGAACGGCGGCGCGGGCGGTACGCGCGGGCCCGGCGGCGCGCCGGGGAACTGGCCGCGCGGGAGGAGGAGCACCGCGCCGACCGCGCCCGGCTGGAGCGGGCCCGCGCCGCCGACACCGTCGCCCCCGCCCTCGCCCTGCGGGAGGAGGCCGAGGCCGAGAGCCGCCGTACCGCGTACGCCGAGGAACGGGCCCGCGCCGGACTGCCCGGCGAGGCGGCCCAGGCCCCGGCCGAGCACCTGGCGGAGCTGGAACGCGCCACCCGCCGGGAGCTGGGCGCACTGGAGGCCGCCCGGCGCGCCGAGGAGCGCGTCGCCCGGCTCAACACCGAACTCGCCCTGCTGGAGCGGGAGTCGGATTCGGACGAGGAAGCACTGCGCGAGGCGGAGCAGTGGCTGGAGGGGTGGGAGGCCACCCGCGCCGCCCACCAGCGGAACGTGGACGCCGCCGCGGAGGCCGCGCCCCGCGCAGAGCGGCTCGCCCGGCGACTGGACGGCCTGCGGCGCACCCTGGACGCCGCCCGCCGCCGCGACACCCTCACCGCCGAGCGGGAAGCGGCCGGCGCCGAGCTGTCGGCCGCCCTCGGGCGGGCCCTGACCGCCAAGGAGCACTGGCTGGAGGTCAAGGAGCGGCGCCTGCGCGGCATCGCGGCCGAGCTCGCCGCCGGGCTGGAGGAGGGCGAGCCGTGCACGGTGTGCGGCTCCCGCGAACACCCCGCCCCGGCCCGCCCCGGGACCGGGCACGCGGACCGGGACGCCGAGGAGAGCGCCCTGGCCGGCTACCAGCGGGCGGAGGACCTGCGGCGGCGGGCCGAGCAGCGGCTGGAGTCCATACGCGACCGGCTGGCCGCGGCGGACGAGGAGGCGGGCGGGACGCCCGCGGCCGGACTCGCCGAGCAGGTCGCCGCGCTGGAGGACGACCACGCCGACGCCCGGCTGGCGGCCTCCGGCGCGCAGGACGCCCGCGCCGCCCTGGAGCGCGCCGTCCGCGAGCACGACGCCCGCCTGGCCGTCCGGCGGGAGGCCGAACGGCGCACCGCCTCCCGCGTCTCCCGGCGTGAGGCGCTGCTGGGGGAGCGGGACGAGCTGGCCGAGCAGGTGGCCCGAGCCCGGGGCGAGGCCCCCTCCGTCGCCCACCGGGCGGCCGAACTGGAGCGCCAGGCACGGCGGCTGGCCGGCGCCGCCGAGGCCGCGGCCGCCGCCGGGGCCGCCGCGCTGCGGCTGAAGGAGGCCGACGCCCGGCTCGCGGACGCCGTCTGGCGCGCCGGGTTCGACACCCCTCGGGCAGCCGCGGACGCCCGGCTCACCGGCGACGAGCAGCGCCTGCTGCAGCGCCGCATCGACGAGTGGCAGGCCGAGGAGGTGGCCGTCGCGGCGGAGCTGGCCGCCCCCGAACTGGCGGACCTCACACCCGAGGACCTCGAACCGGCCGGCGCCGAACCGACCGAACCGACCGGAGCGGCCGGGGCCGAGGCCGCGTCGGTGGCGGCCGTGGCACGGCTGAACGACGCCTCCGCCGCCCACGCCGAGGCCCGCACCCGCTGCGAGCAGCTCGGCCGGCTCTCCGCCCGCGCCCTGGCCGACGCCCGGGAACTCGCCCCGCTGCGCGAGGAGTACGACCGCGTCGCCCGGCTGGCGGCCCTCACCGCCGGCACGTCGGCGGAGAACGAGCACCGGATGCGGCTGGAGTCCTATGTGCTGGCCGCCCGTCTGGAACAGGTCGCCGCCGCGGCCAGCGCACGCCTGGCGCACATGTCCGCGGGCCGCTACACCCTCGTCCACTCCGACGCGCGCACCTCCGGCCGAGGCCGTTCCGGGCTCGGCCTGCACGTGATCGACGCCTGGACGGGCAACGAGCGCGACACCGCCACCCTCTCCGGCGGCGAGTCCTTCTTCGCCTCCCTCGCCCTCGCCCTCGGTCTGGCCGACGTGGTCTGCGAGGAGGCGGGCGGACTGCGTCTGGACACCCTCTTCATCGACGAGGGATTCGGCAGTCTGGACGACCAGACCCTCGACGAGGTGCTGGACGTCCTGGACTCCCTGCGCGAACGCGACCGCAGCGTCGGCATCGTCAGCCACGTCGCCGATCTGCGCCGGCGCATCCCGGCGCAGCTGGAGGTGGTCAAGACCCGCTCCGGCTCCGCCGTCCGCCACCGGGTGCCGAAAACCGGGTGACGGCCGGCGCGGCACGCCGCGAGGATGACGGACCATGCCCCCCGATACGACCCCCGACGCGACCCCCGGCACGAAACCCGGCACGGCCTCCGGCGCTCCCCGCCGCGACCCCCTGCCTCTGCTCGGCCGTACCGCCCTGGTCACCGGCGCCTCCCGCCGGGCCGGGATCGGCTACGCGATCGCCCGCCGGCTGGTGGCGTACGGCGCGAGCGTCCACCTCCACCACCACACCCCCCACGACGCCGAGCAGCCCTGGGGAGCGGACCCGGAGGGCCCCGGAGCGCTCGCCGCGGATCTGCGGACGCTCGCGGCCGACGGCGCGACCGTCACCCACGGCCCCGGCGACCTCACCGCCCCCGGCGCCCCGGCGGAAGTCGTCGGCGCCGCCGCCGAGGCCCTCGGCGGACGGCTGGACATCCTGGTCGCCAACCACGCCCTCAACGGCCGCGACGGCACCCTCGACGAGATCGACGCCGGCATGCTGGACGCCCACTGGGCGGTGAACACCCGCTCCACGGTGCTGCTGGTCCAGGCGTATGCGCGCATCCGCGGCGAGGGGTGGGGCGGCGGCCGGGTGGTGATGACGACCTCCGGCCAGGACGAGGGCGCCGGCATGCCGGGCGAGATGGCCTACGCGCTGGCCAAGGGGGCGCTGGCCTCCGTCACCCGGAGCCTGGCGACCGCCCTGGCCCGCCGGGGCGTCACCGTCAACACGGTCAACCCCGGCCCGGTGGACACCGGCTACGCCACCGGCGGCACCCACGCCTCCGTCGCCGCCCTCTTTCCCGGCGGGCGCTGGGGACGGCCGGACGACCCGGCCCGGCTGGTCGCCTGGCTCGCCACCGACGAGGCGGCCTGGATCACCGGCCAGGTCATCACCTCCGACGGCGGCTTCGGCCGCTGACACCGGTGGGCCGCCGGGCACGGAGCCCGGCGGCCCACCGGCACGCGACGGTTCCGGCGGCTTCAGGCGACGGGCTTGAGGTGGACCGGCAGGGACTGGTGGCCGTTGGCGATGAACGACGCCTGGGGCACGGGCCCGTCCACCCCGGCGGCCGGCCGGATGTCGGGGAAACGCTCGAAGAGGGCGGGGAGGGCGATGGCCGCCTCCATACGGGCCAGGGGCGCGCCCAGGCAGAAGTGGACGCCGTAGCCGAACGCCAGGTGCTCCCGCTCGGTGCGGGTCAGATCGAAGGCGTCGGCGGCCTCGCCGTGGAGGGCGGGATCGCGGCCCGCGGCGCCGAAGCCGAGGATGATGGGCTCGCCCTTGCGGATCCGCACGCCGTCGAGGTCGATGTCCTCCACCGCGTAGCGCAGGGGCATGTGCATGATCGGGCCCTCGACGCGCAGCGTCTCCTCGATCACGTCGTCCCAGCTCGCCTTCCCCTCCCGTACCAGGGCGAGCTGGCCGGGCCGGGTGATCAGGGCGTGGACGGCCTTGGCGATCAGATTGACGGCCGTCTCGCTGCCCGCGCCGATCATCAGCACGAGGGTGCTGATCAACTGGTCCTCGTCGAAGGCGAAGTCACCGTCGCGGGCGGCGATCAGCTCGGTGGTCATGTCGTCGCCCGGCCGGACGCGCTTGACGTCCGCGAGCGCGCGCATGCAGGCCCACATCTCGGCGTAGGCCGCCCGCGCCTCCTGGGGGGAGGCGCCGGTGTTCAGGACGGCGTCCATGACCCGGCGGGTCCAGGCGCGCATGTCGGTGGGGACGCCGAACAGTTCGCAGATCACCTCGTTGGGGATGATGTAGGCGAACTTCGCGCGCAGATCGACCGCCTCGCCCGGATCGGCGGCCTCCAGGGAGGTGATCAGCCCGTCGACGATCTCCTGGACGCGGGGGCGCAGCGCCTCGGTGCGGCGGGGCGTGAAGGAGGGGGCGATCATGTTGCGCAGCCGGCGGTGCTCGGCGCCGTAGCTGGTGAAGGCGCTGACCACCCGCACCCACACGTTCAGCGACCAGTCCTGGGGTATTCGCTCCAGCTCCGGCCAGTGTTGTCTCGGGTCACGGGAGACGCGCCGGTCGCCGGCCAGCCGCTTGATGTACTCGTGCCCGGTCACCGACCACGCGACCACCCCACCGGGAAGCTCCACCTGCGTCGCCGGCCCCCGGGCGCGGAGCCGGGCCGCCTCGCCGTGGAGGTCTCGGCCTGTGGGGTCGAGGACGGGGATGTCGGGGGATTCCAAGGCTGGCCTCCGGAGGTCGTGTCGGACGGTGCGGAAGTGCGCGCGGGCACGGATTCGTACCCGGAGCCGGGAACGGGACCGGATACGGAGACGGCTTCGGGTACGGAGTCGGGCGCGGGGAGCGCCGGGAAGGCCACCGGAAGCGCCGACAGGCTGCGGTGGAAGGGGCCCGGCCGCCAGGTCAGTTCGGACGCCGGGACGGCCAGCGCCACGTCGGGCAGCACGTCCAGCAGCGTCTCGATGGCCACGTCGGTGATGATCTGGGAGATGCCCTGGGCGGGGCACACGTGCGGCCCCGCGCCGAACGCCAGATGGGCGTGGTTGGCCGGCCGTCGGCCGCCGCCGTCGCGCGGCTGTTGGGTGTTGGCCGCCGCGTGGCTGACGAGCACCGGGACACCCGGCGGGATCAGCAGCCCGGCGCCGGAGTCGTCGCGCAGGTCGTACTCGTTCGTGGCGTAGTGGAAGCAGAAGTTCGCCATCGGCGACTGCTCCCACAGCACCTCATTGAGGGCGTCGGAGACGGTCAGGCTGCCGCCGGAGAGGTCGCCGGCGAACCTGTCGTCGGTCAGCAGCAGCATGACGGAGCTGGAGATCCAGGCCGACTGCGGCACGGTGCCCGCGCCGATGAGGACCACCAGTTGGTGGATCATCTCCTCGTCCGACAGCCCCAGCGGGTGGTGCAGCAGCCAGGAGGTCACATCGGCGCCGGGGGAGCGGCGTTTGGCGGCGACGAGCTCGCCCAGGCAGCGGGCCAGGTCCTCGCTGCCCTGCTGGGCCGTGGCCGGCTCGGCGTCGATCATCCGCGCGCAGGCCCGGGACATGCGGCCCGCCAGCGCGTCGTCGCAGCCGAAGAGCTGGGTGAACACCAGCGCCGGGAGCCGCTCGGCGTACTGGGAGATCAGGTCCGCCGAGCCGACGGGACCGAACTCGCCGATCAGCGCGGTCGCGCTGCGCCGCACGAAGGCGCGCACGCGGTAGGAGTCGACGCGGGCCAGCGCGTCGTCGACGGTCCTGCGCAGCCGCAGGTGCCGGTCGCCGTCGACGAACAGCAGACTGGGCCGGAAACCCATCATGGGGACGACCTGGTTGTCCATCGGGATCAGGCCCTGGTTCAGGGCCGTCCAGCGGCGGGCGTCCTTGCTGAACCGCGAGCTGCGCAGCACCTCCAGGGCCGCGCCGTAGTCGGTGACCACGATCGCGGGGACGCCGGGGGCGAGCTCCACCCAGCTCGCCGGGCCCTGTGCGCGCAGCTCGGCGTAGGTGGTGTCCGGGTCGGCGGCGAAGGCGGGGCCGTACAGCCGCGGCAGGCCGGCGGCGGACGCGCCCGGGGGCCGGTGGGCGGGGCAGCCCGGCGGCGGAGCCGCGCCCGGGCCGGAAGGCGGGATCGTCACGAAACATGCTCCTGGTGGTGGGTGCGGACGTGCTTGACCAGGGCGATCAGCGCCCGTGCGGCGGAGGCGCGGTCCCGCGCGTCGCAGTCGACCAAAGGGGTCTCGGGCCGCAGATCGAGGGCCTCTCGCAGTTCCTCCTCGGGGAAGCGCGGGGAGTCGGGGAAGGAGTTGAGGGCGACCGCGTACGGCAGGCCGTGCCCCTCCACCGTCTCCATCGCGTCGAAGGAGGCGTCCAGGTGCCGGGTGTCGGCCAGCACCAGGGCCCCGTAGGCGCCGAGGGCCAGCTGCCGCCACACCGGAGCCACCCGCATGAAGCGCTGCTGGCCGGGCGCGCCGAACAGGTACAGCACCAGCTCGGGGGAGAGGGTGAGACGGCCGAAGTCCATCGCGACGGTGGTGGTCCTCTTGTCCTCCACGCCCCTGAGGTCGTCCACCAGCGCGCCGGCCTGCGTCATGACCTCCTCGGTCCGCAGCGGCTCGATCTCGCTGACCGCGCCGATCAGTGTGGTCTTGCCGACGCCGAACGGCCCGACGACCAGGAGCTTGGCGGCGGTCTGGACGGTGTCGCGGACGTAGATGCCACCGTCAGAGAATGTTGTTGAGGCCATCCAGGACCTTCTCCAGGACGTCGAGGTCGGTGGGCCGGGCCACCGGCGGGGGCTTGCGGGCGACCATGTGGCCGCTGTCGATCAGGTCGGCCAGCAGGATGGTGGTGACCGACACGGGCAGCCGTACGTGACCGGCGACCTCGGCCACCGACAGATAGCCGCCCCGGCACAGCCGGACCATCCTGTGCTGTTCGGGCTCCAGTTCGGCCACCGGCCGGTCACCGGTGGCGGTGACCAGGGTGACCAGTTCCAGGGTGTGGGTGTTGCGGCTGGGCCGGTTGCGGCCGCCGGTGATGACGTACTGCCGGACCAGGTCCGTGCGTACGCGGCGGGGGGTCATGTCGGGCCGCCCGCGTCGTGGCGGGGTTCGCTGGTCATCTGCCCGCCGAGCTGGGCCACCAGCTGGTGCATCCGGAAGCCGACGGCCTCCACGTCCGCCGCGCCGGAGGTGCCCACGGCCAGGAAACTCCCGTCGCCCGCCCGGATGGTGATGACGTATCCGTCGCGGAACTGCGTCAGGCTCTGCTCCCAGGAGTCCGGTGCGGAGCGGCACAGCCGGGCGCTGGCGCTGGAGGTGGCCTGGACGCCGGCCAGCGCGGCGGCGGTCTGCTCGGCGGTGTCCCGGTCCAGGCCCGGGGTGCAGGCCCGGACCAGGCCGTCCCCCGAGACCAGCAGGGCGTCGTGGACCTCGGGCTGGTCCATGATCTGCCCCAGCATCCAGGCCAGCTTCTCGTTGTCGAAGATCATGCCTCGGTGTTCCCTTCAGATCCGTCCGGCTCGGACCCTCCGGACGTCGACGTGTTGCGCTGGGCGGCCCGCGCGGCACGGGCGAAGCCGCCCAGGGCGGCAGCGGAGTCCCGCGGCGAGCGGCCGGACGCCGGCTGCCCGGCGGACCGGGGGGCGGGGACGGAGGGCGTCTGCGCGCCGGCGGTGCGCCGCCGCTTGGGCAGCCCGCCCGCGGTGGTCGCTCCCGCCGGCCCCGTCGGGCCCACCGCCGCTCCGGCTGCCGCTTCGGTGGCCGTTTCGGCGGCCGGCGGGGGAGCGGCGGCCTCCGGCCGGGAGCCGGACGAGCCGAGTGAGGCCACCGGCTGGGTCGGGGTCGAGTCGGTGAGCAGCGGGCTGGGCAGGAACGCCACCGCCCGCACCCCGCTGTAGGGGGACTTGGTCACCGACACCTCGAACCCGTACCGGCTGCTCAGCATGCCGATCACGGCGAAACCGAACTTCGGGGGGTCGCCGAGCCGGGTGACGCTGACGGGCCCCTGCCCCGACAGCAGGCACTGGGCCCGCTCCCGCTCGCCCGGCTGGAGGCCCACGCCCTTGTCGTCCACGATGACGGACAGCCCGTTGTGCGCGCGTTCGAACTGCACCAGCACCTGGGTGTCCGGGTGCGAGTAGCGGGTGGCGTTCTCCAGCAGCTCGGCGAGCGCGAGCACCAGCCCCTCCACGGCCCGTCCCACGACGGCGCGGTCCCCCTCGTCGTGGAAGATCCTGACGCGCCGGAAGTCCAGGATGCGGCTGACCGCGCCCCGCACCACGTCGCTGAGCGGGGTGGCGTTGTGCTGCCGGCCCGGGTACGAGCCGCACACCACGGTGATCGCCTGGGCGCGGCGCAGGATCTGGGCGGTGGCGTGGTCGACCACCTGCAGATCGCCCAGCACCTCGGGCGAGTCGTGCTTGCGGAGCATGTCGGTGACGGCCATCTGCTGCTTGTTGGCCAGCGCCTGGAGGGTGCGGGCCACGGACAGCAGCGTCGCCTGGGTCATCTGCGCGGTGCGGCCCTCGGCGTCGGTGAGGGCGCGTACGACCTGTTCCTGGAGGTCGTCGAGATGGCGGGCGAACGGCGTTCCGGCCAGTTCCGCGGAGACCGGCGGGAGGTCCGGCACCGGCTGCCGGTCGCTGACGGCCTGGACGGTCGCCGGCAGGCTCACCCCGGCCAGCCGGGCCAGCTCGGAGTCCCGCACCCGGCTGCCGGAGCGGGCTTCGGACAGCTGCGTCCGCAGCCCGCGGATCAGACGAGCCTGGCGCACCGCCACCGGTGTGAGGGCCACGGCCAGGCCCGAGCCGAACAGGCTCGCCACGGTCGTTATATCGGTCATCAACTTTCCTCGCGGACGCGTCGTTGCGGGAAGAAACGGTCAAACCGTCGGGCGGTGCCGACCGGGGTAACCGCGGGTCGCGTGCGACGACAGCGTAGGGCCCGGGCCCGTGCGATGGAGGGGAAATGGCCAGGCTGTGGCCCTGCGGACGATCATCTGATATGGCGTCGGACCAAGCGCCGCAACGGTGTCCGGAAAGGGGCGGTGGTGGTTTCCGCAAACCCGGCATGTACACCAGCAACGTGTCGAAAGGGTGACGGCGGGGAGGCCGGGGAGTGGCGGCGGGGCGAGGGGGAAGCGGCGGGCGGCCCTCGCAGGGCGCGCGACGGATGTCCGCGCGCCCCGCGAGGCGCCGTACCGCGCTCGGAGTGCGGATCGGAGCGCGGCTCGCGCGCGGTCAGAGCGCGGAGAGTTCCGTCACCAGGTCGTCCAGGCCCAGCGAGCCCAGGGAGAGCGCGTCCATGTGCCACTTTCTGGCGTCGAAGGCGTCGCCGTGCGCCGTGCGGGCGGCCGCGCGGCCCTTCAGCCAGGCGCGTTCGCCCAGCTTGTAGCCGATCGCCTGGCCCGGCATGCCCAGGTAGCGCACCAGTTCGCTCTCGACGTGGTCGGCGGGCAGGCCGCTGTGCATGCCGAAGAACTCCTGGGCCAGGTGCGGTGTCCAGCGCTCGCCGGGGTGGAAGGGGGAGTGGCCCGGGATCTCCAGCCCCAGATGCATGCCGATGTCCACGATGACCCGGACGGAGCGCATCATCTGCGCGTCCAGATACCCCAGCCGCAGCTCGGCGTCGTGCAGGAAGCCGAGCTCGTCCATCAGCCGCTCCGCGTACAGGGCCCAGCCCTCGGCGTTGGCGCTGACCATCCCCACCGACGTCTGGTAGCGCGAGAGCCGGTCGGCGACGTACGTCCACTGGGCGAGCTGGAGGTGGTGGCCGGGAACGCCCTCGTGGTACCAGGTGGTGACCAGCTCGTAGACGGGGAAGCGGGACCGCCCCATCGCCGGCAGCCAGGTGCGGCCGGGCCGGGAGAAGTCCAGCGACGGCTCGGTGTAGTACGGCGCAGCGGCGCTGCCCGGCGGAGCGATCATGGACTCCACACGCCGGACCGGCCCGGCCAGGTCGAAGTGCGTGCCGTCCAGCTTCTCGATCGCCTCGTCCATCAGCCCCTGGAGCCAGGCTCTGGTCTCCTCCACGCCCTCGATCGCCCGGCCGTGCGTGTCGAGGTGGCGCAGCGCCTCCCACGGGGTCGCGGCCCCCGGCAGGACCTTCACGGCCTCGGAGCGCATCTCGGCGTGGATGCGGTGGTATTCCTCCCAGCCGTAGGCGTACGCCTCCGTCAGGTCCAGGTCGGTGCCGTTCCAGTAACGCGCCCACCGCCGGTACCGCTCACGGCCCACGGTGTCCGGGGCTCCGTGGACGGCCGGGGCGTAGGTGTCGCGCAGCCAGTCGCGCAGACCGGCCACCGCGCCGGCGGCCGCGGCGGCGCCCCTGTCCAGCTCGGCGCGCAGGGGCTCGGGGCCGCCGGCGGCGAAGGAGGCGAACCAGCCGGCGCCGCCGCTCCCGCCCAGCCACTGGCCGAGCTGCCCGATCACGGTGTCCACCTGGCGCGGTCCGGCCGGAAGCCCGCCGGCCAGGCCCTTGGCCAGCGAGGCGCGGTAGCCCTCCAGGGCGGCCGGCACGGCCGTCATCCGCCGGGCGACGGCTGCCCAGTCCTCGTCGGTCGCGGTCGGCATGAGCGTGAACACGCTGCGTACCGAGTGCACCGGGGAGTGGAGGTTGCTGACGGCGCGCAGCCCCTCGCCCGCCTCGTGCACGGCGAGCCCCGCGGTCAGCCGCTCGCGCAGCAGGCGCGCGCAGCGCCGTTCGGCGTCGCCGTCCCCGCCGGGCCGCCGCTCGGCCTCGGCGAGCCGCTCCAGGGTGGCGCGGTCCAGGGCGGCCTGGGCCTCCTGGCCGTCGGGGGAGAAGTCGGGCAGTTCCTTCGGGCCGCCGGGGAGACCGAGGTAGGTGCCGAGGATCGGATCGAGTGCGACCAGGTCGTCGACATAGGCGTCGGCGACCCGGCGGGGCAGGGGTTCGGCGCCGGGTGCGGTCTCGGGTGAGGTGTTCGTGTCATCGGACATGGGCCTCATCCTGGTACGGCGGCGCCCGCCGAGTCACGGGGGAGGCCGCCGGGGCGCCGCGGGTCAGCCCGGTCGTTCGGCGGGCAGCAGCGGGCCGCACGTCCACTGCTGGAAGATCAGCCGCGTCTCGACCCGGGCGACCTCCCGGTGCGAGGTGAACTCGTCCAGCACCAGCCGCTGCAGATCGGCGGTCCCGGCGACCGCGACATGGACGAGGTAGTCGTCGGGGCCGGTCAGGTGGAACAGCGCCCGCGACTCCGGCAGCGCTCGGACGCGCTCCACGAACGGACCGATCAGCTCCCTTCTGTGGGGCCGGACCTGTACCGAAAGAAAGGCCTCCAGCGGCCTTCCGAGTTTGGCCGGATCCAGTCGTAGCGCATGGCCGAGGATCACCCCGCCGCGACGCAGTCGCGCCACTCGGTCCAGACAGGTCGAGGGGGCCACGCCGACGGCGGCGGCGAGATCGCGGTAGGTGGTCCGGGCGTCGTTCTGCAGAAGGCGCAGAATCTCCAGATCGACCGGATCGAGAACGACTGAATCGGACATTCGCCGAACATAGCACGGAGCATTTCCGCTACACACCGGTAGTTGTTCAGCATCGCGGCATGACTCACCAGGACAGCATGGACACGACGCCGCCGGCCGCCACCCGAACGCTGGCCACCGAGGCCGTGCACGCCGGACGCGAGGACCTCGCCGCTCTCGGCCTGCACGCCGCCCCCCTGGACCTGTCCACCACCTACCCCTCCCACGACAGCCGGGCCGAGGCGGCCCGGCTGGACGAGTTCGCCGCCACCGGCGCCCAGCTGCAGGGCCCGCCGGTCTACGCCCGGCTCGACAACCCCACCGTGGCACGCTTCGAGACGGCCCTGGCCCGGCTGGAGGGCGCCGAGGCGGGCGTGGCCTTCGCCAGCGGCATGGCGGCCCTGACCGCCGTGCTCCTGGTGCGCGCCGCCCAGGGGCTGCGGCACGTCGTCGCGGTCCGGCCGCTGTACGGCTGCAGCGATCACCTGCTCGGCAGCGGGCTGCTGGGCACCGAGGTGACCTGGACCGACCCGGCGGGCATCGCCGACGCCATACGCCCCGACACCGGCCTGGTGATGGTGGAGACACCGGCCAATCCCACTCTGGCCGAAATCGACCTGAAGGCCGTGGCGCACTCCTGCGGTTCCGTGCCGCTGCTGGTCGACAACACCTTCGCCACCCCCGTGCTGCAGCGGCCGGTCGAGCACGGCGCCCGCATCGTGCTGCACAGCGCCACCAAGTACCTGGGCGGCCACGGAGACGTCCTCGGCGGCGTCGTCGCCTGCGACGAGGAGACGGCCCGCGAGCTGCGGAAGGTGCGCTTCGCCACCGGCGGCGTACTCCACCCGCTCGCCGGCTACCTGCTGCTGCGCGGCCTGTCCACGCTGCCGGTGCGGGTGCGGGCGCAGTCGGCCACGGCCGCGGAACTGGCCCGGCGCCTGGCCGGCGACCCGCGGATCACCCGGGTGTACTACCCGAGGCTGGGCGGCGCCATGGTCTCCTTCGAGGTCGAGGGGGAGCCGCACGAGGTGATCGCGGGGGTGCGGCTGATCACCCCGGCGGTCAGCCTCGGCAGCGTGGACACCCTCATCCAGCACCCCGGGTCCATCAGCCACCGCATCGTCTGCGAGGACGACCGCCGCACCGGCGGGATCGGCGAGAGGCTGCTGCGGATGTCGGTCGGCCTGGAGGACGTCGAGGACCTGTGGAACGACCTCGACGCGGCGCTCGGCTCCGCCCGGGGAGCCGGGAGCGGGGCCGAGCGCCGCGCCGGGAGCGCCGAAGAGGATGCCGCGAGTGTCAGCGCGGTCCCGTCTCGGCGGCTGCCGGAACCGGGACGAGCCGGGCGGTGATCACCAGGGTGCCCTCCTCGACCTGGTAGTCCAGCGGCAGCCCCAGGCCGCGCATGGCCGCCACCATGCCGGTGTTGTGCGACTGCGTCACGGCGTAGACGCTCTCGCACCGCGCCTCGGTGGCCATCGCCACCAGACGGCGCAGCAGTTCGGCACCGATGCCGCGGCGCTGCCAGACGTCCTCGACGAGGAGGGCCACCTCCGTCTCGTCGCCGTCCCACATCAGATGGCCGAGCGCCACCAGCTTCCCCGACGCGGTCTCGGCCGCCAGTGTGCGGCCGAAGCGCGGGCTGAGCAGGTGGTTCAGATAGCGGTCGGCGTCCCTGACCGGGCCGTGGTAGCGCGCGGCCAGGGTGCGCGCCGAGCAGCGCCGGTGCATCGCGCGCGCGGCCTCCAGGTCGCAGGTGTCCGCCCGCCGCACGGTGATCTCGTTACCCTCCGGGAGCGTGAGCGTCTCGCGGCGGCGCGGCATCCGGCCCGCCGGCTCCGCCCCGGGGCCGGACCCGGCGGCTCCGGCCGGGCGGGGGTCCGGCTGGGCGTCCAGCCGGGTGTCCAGCTCGACCAGGGCGCGGGCCCGGGCGAACTCGGTCGGGGTGAAGGGCAGGTGAGGGCGCTCCACGACGATCGTCCCGCCGTGCGGATCGCGCATCCGGATCACCGTCCCCTCCAGCACGCCGTCCTCGGGGACCTCGTCGCCGCACGGCTCTCCGTGCGGCTGCCCGCCCGTCGCCCGGGAGGGCACCGAGCGGATCGTGCAGCGGCCGAGCAACTGGCGCAGCGCGAGCGGGAGTTCGGCGCTGTCCAGCGCGGTACGGGTGGCCAGGCCCAGCACCCGGGTCGGGGTGTCCACCAGATCGTGGGCGTCGGCCCGCTCCAGCCAGGTGTCCCGCCCGCCCGCCGCGGCCGCCGCCCGGCCCAGCTCGGCGGCCTCCAGCGCGCGGGGCGCCCGCAGCAGGAACTCGTCCACCGTCATCTCGCCCAGCGGGTGCGTCTGGAGGCCGATGACGTCCACCCGCAGCTCCGCCAGGGCGGTGCACAGCGCGGCGAGCGATCCGGGCTCCTCCCGCACGGTGGTGCGCAGCCGCCACAGCACCGGCGGCTCCTGCGCGGAGCCCGCGTCGGCCGGACCGCCGCCGGGATCGGGCGGCGGATGGTGGCGGCGCCGCGCCCACCAGATGTGGATCCCCGCCGTGGCCAGCAGGGCGGCGGCCGACAGCACCAGCAGCACGGGCCCGTCGGGTCCGTGCGCCACCGTCTTGGCGATGCTGTCGGCCACGGCCACGGCCGTGAACAGCGCCGCCAGCTCGACCAGGTCGTGCCGCCAGTGGTGCGGGCCGCGGGCCTTGCGGCGGGTGGCGCGGCGAGTGGTGCGGCGGTCTGCGCGGTGTGCGGAGGATTCGGTCATGCGGCCACTCTCACCGACGGGTGTTGCGTGATCACGAACGGGTTGTGACCGATGGGTTAAGGGCCTTCTGGGAACCATGCCCTTTTTGCCGGACGCCTCCCCGCCGGGCGCCGCGTCATGCGCGGGGGCTGCGTCATGCGCGGGAGGCGGGGGAGGCGCGGGAGAGCCGTCGCAGCACCGCCGCGCACCGCCGGGCGTACAGCCGCTGGAACAGCGGGACGAGCGGCCCGGCGGCCCGCGCCCACCACACCTCGGGACGGCTGAAGGCACGCACCTCCAGCCAGACGGCCCCCTCGTCGTCCAGCTCCACGACGAACGCCTCCTCACCGCGCTCCGGATGCCCCGGCAGTGTCCCGTAGCCGAAGCCCGCCCGCCGCTC
Organism: Streptomyces mangrovi; assembly: GCF_900114215.1. Taxonomy (GTDB): domain Bacteria; phylum Actinomycetota; class Actinomycetes; order Streptomycetales; family Streptomycetaceae; genus Streptomyces; species Streptomyces barkulensis. The sequence goes on from NZ_FOSG01000004.1 coordinate 109,066, forward strand.
GCCGTCCGCCGCCCACACCACCCGGCACGGCGCGTGGATCCGCAGCCGTCCGGCGCCCAGGCCCACCACCACACGCACCCCGGGCTCGGCGCGCGGGGAGCCGGTGGCCATCTCCACGCCCATGGCCCGGTGCATCCGCCAGGTCAGCACGGCCCGCCCGGCGGCCCGGAAGACCTCCCGGCCCGTGCCGAGGCGGGTGCGCACCCGCAGCAGCCCGAAGCCCGGCGGCCGGCCGGGCATGCCGTCCTCGCGGGTGGCGCCCGCCCCGGTGTACGTCAGGCCGGCCGCGGAATCGCCGGTGCGGTCGTCGTTCGCGTCCATGGGCGCAGCGTATTGCGCCGTATCGCGCCGCGCCGCGCCCGTGGACGCCCCGCCGCCTACTGCCCGACGCGGCCGGGGTGCAGCACCTTGGTGAACAGCACCGCGCCGCCCTCCTCGCGCAGCCGCACCGTCAGCTCGCCGCTGTCGCCGTCGATGTCCACCTGGCCGTAGAACTGGTAACCCTCGCCCGGGGAGACGTTGCCGCGCTCCGGCGCCTTGACGAAGACCCGCTCGGGGCCGAACGTGCCGTCCAGCGCGCTCGCCGGGAAGGCCCCGGCGTTCAGCGGCCCGGTGACGAACTCCCAGAACGGCGCGAAGTCCTTGAACGCCGCCCGAACCGGGTCGTAGTGCTGGGCCGAGGTGTGGTGCACATCCGCGGTCAGCCACACCGTGCCGGTGATCCGCCGGTCGCGGACGAACCGCAGCAGCTCGGAGATCTGCAGCTCGCGCCCCAGCGGCGCGCCCGGATGGCCCTGTGCCACCGCCTCGGCGTGTTCGCCGTCGGAGACGACCAGCCCCAGCGGCATGTCCGAGGCGATCACCTTCCACACCGCGCGCGAGCGCGCCAGCTCCCGCTTGAGCCAGGCCAACTGCTCCGCGCCCAGCACACCCTGTGGATCGGAGGCCTCAAGGCCGGGGGAGTTGGCGTTCCGGTAGGTGCGCATGTCCAGCACGAAGACGTCCAGCAGCGGGCCGTGGCGCACCACCCGGTAGACCCGCCCGTCGCGGTCGCGCCGCGGGGAGGAGAGGGGGAAGTACTCGCCGAACGCCCGCCGGGCCCGGGCCGCCAGCACGTCCACGCGCCGCTCGGTGTAGCGGGCGTCGGCGAGGATCTCGCCGGGATACCAGTTGTTGACCACCTCGTGGTCGTCCCACTGCACGATGGAGGGCACCTGCGCGTTGAAGCGCCGCAGCGACTCGGCCATGAGGTTGTAGCGGAAGTTGCCCCGGTACTCGTCGAGGGTCTCGGCGACCTTCGACTTCTCCTCGGTGACCACGTTGCGCCAGGTGCCGCCGCCGGGCAGCGCCACGGTCTCGGTCAGCGGGCCGTCGGCGTAGACGGTGTCGCCGCTGAAGAGGAAGAAGTCCGGGTCCAGCCGGGCCATCTCGTCGAAGACCGGATAGCCGCCGCGGTCGGGGTTGATACCCCAGCCCTGCCCGGCGAGGTCGCCCGACCACACGAAGCGCACCCCGTCCCGGCGCCGCGCCGGGGCGGTGCGGAAGGTGCCGTACACCGGCTCGCCGGTGCGCCGGGGGTCGTCGGGGTCGGCCAGCACCACCCGGTAGTGGATCTGCCGGCCCGGCGGCAGTCCGTGCAGCGCCGTCGTACCGGTGAAGTCCGTGTCCGGCCCGAGGAGGGGGCCGTACCGGCGGCGCGGGTTGCGGAAGGACTCCGTGGCGGAGGTCTCCACCAGCATCCGGGCCGGTCGGTCCGAGCGCACCCACACCAGGCCGGACGTGGCCGTCACATCCCCGGTCTGCACTCCCCAGCCGGCCCTCGGCCGTCCCGACAGCGCCAGCGCGGGCGCGGCGGCCGGCACCAGCGCGGCGGTGGGCAGGGACAGCGCCGCCGAGGCGGCCAGCGTGCCGCGCAGAACCGAGCGCCGAGCGGGCGCGGCGCGCTCCGGTGAGTCCTGGTGTGCCATGCGCGAACAACCTCCTGAGCATCGGGCCGAGCGGGTCGTACGGCCGGTCATGGTGGCCGCGCGAGGCGAACGCGGGGGAACCGCGCCGCTGCGTGCGGGCCCGTTCCGGGTGAACGCGGCGGTGCCCGCCGCACCAGAGCCTCCGCGCCGGGACGGACGCCGGGCAGACGCCGGGCAGGCGCTGGGCAAGGCGGGCGGAGAACGACGTGAAAATGACAAGTTCACTTGCCACTCGAACAGTACGCCGCTTCCTCGGTCGAAATCGTTCAAATGTACCCGGAACGGGTGACACGATGCGTAACCTCGTCGTCACTTCCGCACCACCGGTGGTGCGTCCGCACGTCGAGCAGGAGGGGGGTCCTACGTGCCCGGAATCGACGAATGCCTGCTCGAAGCCATGACGCTGCCCGGTGCCCGTGGCGCCGCCGTGGTCGACTGGACCAGTGGACTCGCGCTCGGCGCGGTGGGCGAGCCGTCGTGCGGCGACCACGAGACGACCGCCGCCCGGACGGCCGAACTCGCCCGCACGGCCGCCGAGCACATCGCGTTCGCCGCACCCGGCGGCTCCGGACGCGGAAGCGACGGCGGGGAGTTCGCGGGAGAGCCGGAGACCGGCGGGGGAGAGCCGGTCGAGGACCTCATCGTCACCACCCGTGACGGCTACCACCTGCTGCGCTTCGTCGGGCAGGTCTTCGACGGCGGCCTCCTCGTCCACCTGTGGCTCGACCGGGACGACGGCAACCTCGCCCTCGCCCGCATCCGCCTGCGCCACCTGTCCGAACGACTGGTGCTCGGATGAGGGCCGCCCTCTCACCGATGCTCGTCCATCTCGCGGCGCGGCGGGCCACCGGGGCACTGCTGCGGGGCAGCGGGACGCTATACCTGCGAGACGGCGATGTCGTCCACGCGGAGAGCCCCGTCTCCCCGGGGCTGGACGTACTGCTCACCCTCGGCGGCAGACTCCCCGCCGAGGGCTGGCGGGAGGCCGTGGAGCGGGCCGGGGCCCGTCGGCAGGTCGCACGCTTCCTGGTCGACAACGGCCGGCTGACCCGGGGCGAGCTGGAGGTCTACCACCTGGGCGCGCTGTACGACGCGGCCTTCTTCGCCCTTGCCCCCGGCAGCGGACCGGCCCGGTTCCGCAGCGGCCTGTCCCACTGGCTGGGGCCCGTCCGGCCGGTTCCGGCAGAGGACCTGCAACGGGAGGTCCTGCGCCGCAGAAGGCTGCTGGAGGATCTGTGGCCGCACCCGGAGGTGGACGCCGCCCCGGTGGTCCGAAGCAGGCAGGCCGTTCTTCCCGCCCCGACCCGCAGGCAGCGCGCCCTTCTGGAACTGGCGGACGGGACGCGCACTCCTGCCGACATCGCGCGACGGCTCGGCCGCCCGGCCTTCCATGTGCTGATCGACGTACGGCGGCTGGCCGCCGCCGGGCACGTCCAGACCCCCGCGCCCGGACCGGCGTCCTCCTCCCGGCCCCCGGCGTTCCCGGACTCTCCGGACTCTCCGGACTCTCCGGATTCCGCGGACTCCCCGACGTCCGGAGCCGCCCCGCCCCCGTCCCCCGTGTCCGCCGCCCGGTTACCGGAGGTGTCCGCCGATCCGGACATCGCCCTGCTGCTCCGGATCCGCGATGCCCTGGAGGCGCGCCTGTGATGCACCCGACCGTCCCCGCCGGCTCCGGAGTCCTGCCGTGAGGCGCGCGCTGAAGCAGCTCGCCGGAGTGCGGCAGCCCGCCGCGGCCGACCCGGAAGTGCTGCGGGAGCTGCGCATGCTGCGCTCCCGCGTCCCTCATCTGACCGGCGCCCTCGCGGTCGGCGCCGGGGGCGTCCTGCTCGCGGAGGACGCCCCCGGCACGCGGACCGGAGCCCTGGCGGCGCTCACCGCCACCGCCCTCGCCGACGCGCTGCGGCTGGCGGAGACCGCCGACCGGGGCCGCCTCCGCGAACTGCTGGTGCGAGGGGAGAGGGGCTACGTCGCGGCCTACGCGGCGGGCCCCGCCACCTTCCTGGCCGTCCTGGCGGAGCCACGCGCCAACGTGGGCCGCGTCCATCTGGAGGCCCGCCGGACCGGAGCCCGCATCGCCCGCCTGGCCGCGGGCACGAACGAACGGCCACAGGAGGGCTGAGCCGAGCCGGACCACCGGCACCGCCCGGCCTCCCCGGGGCCACACCGCGGGCGAGTCCGCCCACGAGAAGCCGATATGTGAAAAAGAGACCGGAACGTGCACCGCGGTGCACACGGAAAGGAAGTGCGACAGCCATGGCCAACGTCGAAACCTCACTCAAGGAAGCGATGACCGCCATCGAGGGCTCCCTCGGGGCCGCCCTCGTCGACTACACCAGCGGCATGGCGCTCGGCACCGTCGGAGGAGGCAAGGAGCTCGACCTGAACGTCGCCGCGGCCGGCAACACCGACGTGGTCCGCGCCAAGGTGCGCACCATGGAGATGCTGGGCCTGAAGGACGAGATCGAGGACATCCTGATCACCCTCGGCGGGCAGTACCACCTGATCCGGCTGCTGAGGGGGCGCGGCAGCGACGGCCTCTTCCTCTACCTGGCCCTGGACAAGGCGCGGGCGAACCTCGCCATGGCCCGGCACCAGCTGCGCAGGATCGAGGCGGAGCTGGAGATCTGACGCGGCGGACCCTACCCGCTCCTGTCACGGGTGCCGGGCCGCCTCGGCCAGCAGCCGTACGCCGTGCGCGATCCGGTTCGGCGTCAGATGGGCGTAGCCCAGCACCAGCCGTACGCGCCCGCCGTGCTCACCGTTCCCACGGTCCTCGCCGTCGCTTTGCGGCGGCGAGGACGGAGGCGAGGGGTGCGGCGGTGTGTAGTCGGACAGCGGCCGCACCGCCACCCCCACCCGGGCCGCACGGGCCAGGAGTCGCTCCTGCGGGCCGCACCGGGGCGGCAGCGAGGCGATGACGTGGAGCCCCGCGGCGATCCCCGTCACCTCCGTGCCCCCGATGTGCTGCGCCAGCGCCCGCAGCAGTGCGTCGCGCCGCTGCCGGTAGGCGCGTCCGCAGCGCCGCAACTGCCGGTCGTACTCGCCGCGGGCGATGAAGTCGGCCAGCAGCGCCTGGTCCAGTACCGGATGGCCCAGATCCATGGTCCGTTTGCGTCCCACGATCTCCCCGGCCAGATCGTCCGGCGCCACCAGCCAGCCCAGCCGGAGCCCCGGCGCCAGGGACTTGCTGACCGACCCGGTGTAGGCGACCCGCCGGGGGTCGAGCCCCTGGAGGGCGCCGACGGGCGCCCGGTCGTAGCGGAAGTCGCCGTCGTAGTCATCCTCGACCAGCAGGCCGTCCGCGTCGCGGGCCCAGGCCAGCAGCGCCGAGCGGCGCGCGGCGGAGTAGGCGATGCCGGACGGGAACTGGTGGGAGGGGGTGAGCACCGCGGCCCGTGCCCCCGAAGCCGCCAGATCCCCGGGGAGCAGGCCCTCCGAGTCCAGGCCGACCGGCACGGTGCGCAGCCCGGCCGCCGCGAACAGCGCCGCGTGTTCGAAGCTCCCCGGGGACTCCACCGCCACCGTCCGGCTCCCGCGCCCGTCCAGGGTGAGGGCCAGCAGCGTCATCGCCTGCGCCACACCCGAGCAGATCACCACCCGCCCGGGTGTGGCGGCCACCCCGCGCCGCCGCGTCAGCAGGGCGGCCACCGCCGAGCGCAGTTCGGGCAGCCCGCGCGGATCGGGGTAGCCGAGGGCATGGTGCGGCAGGCCGGCCAGCGCCCTGCGGTGGGCGGCCGCCCAGGCCGTGCGAGGGAACAGCGCCGGGTCGGGGGAACCGGGCCGGAAGTCCACGGCGGGCGCGGCCGTACGCTCCCCGTCGGGCGGGGCGCCCACCGGCGCGCCGCGCGCGGTGTCGCCGACCCAGGTGCCCGAGCCCCGGCTGCTGGTGAGATAGCCCTCGGCGGTCAGCTGCTCGTACGCCTCCGTGACCAGCCCCCTGGAGACCCCCAGATCGGCGGCGAGTTCGCGGCTGGAGGGCAGCCGGGCACCGGGCTCCAGCCGGCCCGAGCGCACCGCCTCGCGCAGGCCGGCCTGGAGGACGCGGCCGCGCTGCCGGGGCGGGGCCGCGCAGACGGGCAGCAGCAGCCCCCACGCCGCGCTCCCGCCAGGCCCGGCGCCCGGCTGCGTGCCCGGCGCTCCCCCGTCCCCGCCGCCCCCCGCGCACCCGCCCGCGCTTTCGCCGGAAGTGGTCCCCGTAACCGCCATGGAAGTGGACCTTAAACCGGTCCGCGCTCCTTCCTAACGTCGGCCCCATGATCTCCTCCTTTGGCCCCTCCCGGGCCGAGCACCGCCGCGGCGCCCTGCTCGCCGCCGTCGCCTGCTGCCTGGTCGGCGCCTCCTTCACCGCCAACAGCGTGCTCGGTGACTACCCCCACGCCGGCGGCCAGGCCCTGCGCTACGGCCTGGCGTGCCTGCTGCTCCTGCCGTTGCTCGGGCGCGGGGCGCTCGCGCCCCTGCGTCTGCTGACCGCGCGTCAGTGGGCACGCCTCGCCCTGCTCGCCGCGGTGGGCATGGTCGGCTTCAACCTCGCCGTACTGGCCGCCGAGCGGACCGCCGAACCCGCGGTGCCCGGCGTACTGGTCGGCTGCGCGCCGGTCGTCGTGGCCGTGGTCGTCCCCGCCCTGGACGGCCGCCGGCCCGCGCGTGCGGTGGTGTACGGGGCGCTGCTGGTGGCGGCCGGGGCCATGGCCGTGCAGGGCTGGGGACGCACCGACGCCGCCGGACTGCTGTGGTCGGCCGCCGCGCTGGCGGGCGAGGTGGGGTTCGCGGTGATCGCCGTCCCCCTGGTGCGCCCGCTGGGCGCCCGTCTGCTGTCCACGGCTGCCTGCGCCCTGGCGGCGGTGGAGGCCGCGCTGCTCGGCGCGGTGCTCGACGGCCGGGCCTGGCTGCGGATGCCGGACCCGGCCGAGGCGGCGGCACTGCTGTGGCAGGCGGTCGTCGTCACGGTGATCGGTTTCGTCTGCTGGTACGCCGCCGTCCACCGCATCGGCGCGGAGCGGGCCACGCTTCTCTCCGGACTCATCCCGGTCTGCGCGGCGCTGACCGCCCCGCTGGTGGCCACCGGATCCTACGGCTGGGCGCAGGCGGGCGGCAGCCTGCTGGTCGGGGCGGGCGTGGTGCTGGGCGTCCGCGCCCGGCACCGCCGCCCGGCCGCGTCCGGGGCGCAGGAGACGACGGGGGCACCGGGCGGCGTGCCCGCGCCGGAGCGGGCCGCCGCCCGGCGTCCCGCCGGTTGACCCGCGCCCCGGCACCTGACCACCCCTCACCGGTACGGGCTCCGCGGGGCCCGTACCGGCGCGTCTACAGCCCGCCGCTCACCCGCAGCACGGCCCCGGTCGTGTAGGACGCCTCGGGGGACATCAGCCAGGCGACCGCGCCCGCCACCTCCTCCGGCTCCCCGGGGCGGCCCATCGGGATCACCTCGGCCTTGCGCCAGGGCCGCTGCGGATCGCCCATCGTGGCGTGCATGTCGGTGAGGATCGCCCCGGGCTGTACGGAGTTCACCCGCACACCGTCGGGCCCCAACTCCTTGGAGAGCCCGACCGTCATGGCGTCCAGCGCCGCCTTGGCCGCGGCGTAGTGGACGTACTCGCCGGGGCCGCCGAGCGTGGCCGCGCACGAGGAGACGGTGACGATCGAGCCGCCAGGGCCGCCGTGCCGCGTGGACATCGCCAGGGCCGCGCGCCGGGCGCACAGCAGCGTGCCCATGACGTTGACGTCCACCACCCGGCGCATCACCTCGGTGGAGGTCTCGGTGAACCGGCCCAGCGGGCCGGTGATCCCGGCGTTCAGGACCGCGCCCGTGACCGCGCCCAGTTCCCGGGCCGCCTCCTCGAAGAGGGCGTCGACCTCGCTCCCCACACTGGTGTCCAGCCGCACGGTGACCGCCTCGGTGCCCTCGGCGCGTACCGCCCGCGCCGTCTCCTCGGCCGCCTCGCGGGAGTGCTGGTAGCCGACCGCGACGCGGTGTCCGGCCCGTGCCAGCCGCCGGGCGACAGCCGCCCCGATACCCCGGCTGCCGCCGGTGACGACCGTTACCCGCTGCTCCATGCCCGCCCTCGCCCTCGTGTCGCCCTGTTGTGGTCCTCTTGCCGCTCGCGCAGCCGCCTTCCGGCGGCCCGCCCTGCCGCTTCGGCACGCTAGCGGGCCGGATTGGTCTTGACCAAATGGGTCGCCGCTCCCTAAGGTCGGCATACGCAACAACCTTTAAAAAAGAAGCGCGCATAAATTCCGGCGGGACACGGCGACTGCGGAGGCAAGGGTGGGGACCACGCGACTGGAGACGGTGCCGGAACCGAAGTACCGGCACCTCAAGACCGTGCTGTCGGAGGCGCTCGACTCGGAGTTCACGGTGGGGGAGATCCTGCCGAACGAGCGGGACCTGGCCGCACGTTTCGGTGTCGCCCGTGCCACGCTCCGTCAGGCCCTGGAGCAGCTGGAGCTGGAAGGACGCCTTCAGCGCCGCCGCGGGGTGGGCACCACCGTCGCCCCGCCGCGCGTCGGCGTCGACGTGAACCCCGCCCGGCACAGCTGGCCGGGCGCCCCCGGTGACGCCTGGCAGGCCGAGGACTGCCAGGAGACCGTACCGCCCGCCGCGGTGGCCAGGACCCTCGGAACGGACACCGGCCGGCCGGTGTACGCCGTCCAGCGCGTTCGCATGACCCACGGTCAGGCGGTCGCCACCGAGACGCTGTACGTACCGGCCGCATCGGTACCCGGCATGTCCGGCATCGAGACCGAGGCGGGAGCCGCCCGCGGCCGTGCCGTCCTCCGCGAACTGAACCGCCTCGAACTGGGCGGCCAGGAACGGGCCGTGGAGCTCGGCTCCGCCCGGGCGGAGGACGCCAGACGGCTCGACCGGCTGCCCGGCGCGCCCGTCCTCGTCGTCACCACCCGCTACCTCGCCGCGGGCGGCACCGCCGCGGTCGCGCTCTCCACCTACCGGGCCGACACCTGCCGTCTCACCTTCGGCGACTCCGCCGGGGTCCCGCTGCTGGCGGGCTGAACCGCACGCCGCGCGCCCGCCGGCGACGGGACGTCAGCGGGCGACGGCGCCCTCCACGGTGAACAGTTCCTCCTCGACGTGGTCGAGCGCCAGCCGCAGCGCGCCGGTCGCGATGGCCTCCTCGCCCAGCAGGGACAGCGCGACCCGCGGCGGCCGCAGGCAGTAGCGCTCCAGCTCGCGGCGGAGCGGGTCCAGCACCCCGTCCAGTCCGGTGGCCCAGCCGCCGACGACCACCAGTTCCGGGTCCAGGGCCAGCACCAGCGCGGCCACATCGTGGACCAGGCGCCGTATGAACCGCTCGACGGCCTGCCGCGCCCGCTCCTCCCCCTCGCGCGCCAGCGCGAAGACCCGCGCCACCGCCGCCTCGTCCAGCGGATGCAGCGGCTCGCCGGTCGTGGACAGCAGGTGCTCGGGGGTGGCCTCCCGCCCCAGCAGGTGCAGTGCGCCGATCTCCCCGGCCGCGCCGCCGAATCCGCGGTGCAGCCGCCCGCCGATCAGCGAGCCGGCGCCCGGACTCAGCCCGGCCAGGACGAACACCATGTCGTCGACCCCGGCGGCCGCGCCCTTCCAGTGCTCGGCCAGCGCGGCGGCGTTGGCGTCGTTCTCCACCAGCACCGGGCAGCGGAACGACCGCCGCAGCCGCTCGCCCAGCGGCAGACCGGTCCAGCCCGGCAGCGCCGTGCACAGCCGCACCATGCCGTCGGCCTCCACGATCCCCGGGCTGCCCACCCCCACCGCGCGCAGGGTGCTGCGCGGCACCTCGCAGGTGCGCAGCAGCTCCGCCACCACCGCGCGCGCCCGCTCCAGCCGCTCGTCGGCCGTCGCCTGTTCGGAGACCGCGCGCCCGGCCGTGCCCAGCCGCCGCCCGCACAGGTCGGAGAGGACGGCGGCCACCCGGTGCGGGCCGATCTCGATCCCGAGCAGATGACCGGCCTCGGCCCGGAAGCGGTAGCGGCGCGCGGGCCGCCCCTGCCGCCGGACGTCACCGGTCCCGACGGCGGCCTCGGCCGCCAGCCCGGCCTCCACCAGTTGCTCCACCACGCCCTCCACCGTCGGCCGGGACAACTCCGCGGCCTGGGCCAGATCGGACAGCGTCGGTGGGCCGTCGGCGGCGCGCAGCGCGCGCAGGACGACGGCGGAGTTGATCCTGCGCAGCAGGGAGGGGTCCCTGCCGGTGAGCCGTCCCAACGTCCGCCTCCTGGGAAGTGCGCATGTGTGGCCGGATCGTATCCGATGAGCGCATGGTGGGCGAGAGCCGGGCGGGATGCCCCGGGGGAGGCGGGCCGACTGCCGCGTCAGGGCGGGCCGTCGAGCGCGGCGGCCCGCAGCCGGCCGTACTCCTCGGCCATCGTCTCCAGTGTCCAGTGGGCGTTGAGCCCGCTGGGGTTGGGCAGGACCCACACCCGGGTGTCGCCGATCGCCGCCTCCTGGGGGCCCGTCCGGGCCTTCCGGTCCCCGAAGGCGGCCCGGTAGGCGGTCACACCGACCACCGCGAGCCACTCCGGGCGCAGCCGTGCCACCTTCTCGGCCAGCACCTGCCCGCCCGTGCGGTACTCCTCGGGCGTCAGCTCGTCGGCCCGGGCGGTGGGGCGCGGCGAGATGTTGGTGATGCCCAGGCCGTACGAGAGCAGCTCGTGCTGCTCCGAGGGCCTCAGCCGCCGGGGGGTGAAGCCGGAGGCGTGCAGCACCGGCCAGAAGCGGTTGCCCGGGTGGGCGAAGTGATGGCCCAGCCGGGCGGTCGTCAGCCCGGGGTTGATCCCGCAGAACAGCACGCGCAGCCCCTCGGCGACCACGTCCGGAACCGTGCGGGCACGCAGCGCCTCCAGCTCGTCTGCGGTCATCCCCGTGCCGGACGTCCTCCTGCCGGAGGTCTCCTCGGACATGGCTCTCCTGGACGTGGTTCTCCCTCGTGCTCCTTCCACCGGGCCTTCTGCCCGGGAGCGCCTCCGGCAGTCGGGGAGGCGTTCAGAGGATCGCGCCCGGAGCGTAGGAGGCGGCCTGCGGATGGCGCTTCGCGATCTCCTCGATCCGGGCCACCACCGAGGCGACCTGGTCGCCTGCCGCGCCGGTGAAGGAGAGCCGGTCGGCCAGCAGGGCGTCCAGCCGCTCCCGGTCCAGCGGGATGCGCTCGTCCGCGGCCAGCCGGTCCAGCAGCTCGTTGCGCTCGGCCCCCTCGCGCAGCGCCAGCGCCGAGGCCACCGCGTGCTCCTTGATGGCCTCGTGGGCCGTCTCCCGGCCGACCCCGGCCCGCACCGCGCCCATCAGCACCTTGGTGGTGGCCAGGAACGGCAGATAGCGGTCCAGCTCGCGGGCGACGACCGCGGGGAACGCGCCGAACTCGTCCAGGACCGTCAGGAAGGTCTCCAGCAGGCCGTCGAGGGCGAAGAAGGCGTCCGGCAGCGCGACACGGCGCACCACCGAGCAGGAGACGTCGCCCTCGTTCCACTGGTCGCCCGCGAGCTCGCCGACCATCGAGGCGTAGCCGCGCAGGATGACGGCGAAACCGTTGACACGCTCGCAGGAGCGGGTGTTCATCTTGTGCGGCATCGCCGAGGATCCGACCTGGCCCGGCTTGAAGCCCTCGGTCACCAGCTCGTGCCCGGCCATCAGCCGGATGGTCTTGGCCAGCGAGGAGGGTGCGGCGGCCAGCTGGACCAGCGCGGTCACCACCTCGTAGTCCAGCGAGCGCGGGTAGACCTGGCCGACGGAGGTGAGGGTGTGGCCGAAGCCGAGGTGGGCGGCGATCCGCTCCTCCAGCTCGGCCAGCCCGTCCCCGTCCCCGCCCAGCAGGTCCAGCATGTCCTGGGAGGTGCCCACCGGCCCCTTGACGCCGCGCAGCGGGTAGCGCGCCAGCAGCTCCTCCAGCCGCGCGTGGGCCACCAGCAGTTCGTCGGCGGCGGTCGCGAAGCGCTTGCCCAGGGTCGTGGCCTGTGCGGCGACGTTGTGCGAGCGTCCCGCCATCACCAGCTCGCAGTGCTCGGCCGCCAGCCGGCCCAGCCGCGCCAGCGCGGCCACCGCGCGGTCGCGCACCAGTTCCAGCGACAGCCGGACCTGGAGCTGCTCGACGTTCTCGGTCAGGTCCCGGGAGGTCATGCCCTTGTGCACGTGCTCGTGCCCGGCCAGCGCGTTGAACTCCTCGATCCGCGCCTTCACGTCGTGGCGCGTGACCTTCTCCCGCTCGGCGATCGAGGCGAGGTCGACGTCCCCGAGCACCCGCTCGTAGTCGGCCAGGGCCTGCTCCGGCACCTCGACGCCCAGGTCCTTCTGGGCCCGCAGCACGGCGAGCCACAGCCGCCGCTCCAGTACCACCTTGTGCTCGGGGGACCACAGTCGGGCCAGCTCCGCGGAGGCGTAGCGGCCTGCCAGGACGTTCGGGATGCGCGGCTTGTCAGTCACACCCGGGGATTCTACGGGGTGTCCTCGCAGGCCAGCGGTGCCAGGTCGGGTGCGGGGTACCGGCCCCGGTCCACGGCCGGGTCCAGCGGTGCCAGGTCGGGCCGCTTGGGTGTCAGTCCGTCGCCCGAGGAGCGTCCGGTCAGCCGCCGGCCGATCCACGGGAGCAGATGGCGGCGGGTGAAGCGCAGGTCGGCGACGCGGCGCGCGTACCAGCCGGGCAGGACGGCGGGAGGCAGGGCCGCGTGCCAGTCGGCCTCGGCCTCGTGCCCCAGCCGCTGCCAGACGGCCTCGGCCACCCGCTCGTGCCCCTCGGCGGTCAGGTGCAGCCGGTCGTCGTCCCACATCCTCGGATCGCCCAGCGCCTCGCAGCCGTACAGGTCCACCACCAGGGCGCCGTGCCGATCGGCGAGATCGTCGATGAAGTCGAAGAGGTGCTCCATGCGCGCCCGGTAGCGCTCCAGCACCGGCCCGCGCCGCCCGGGGCTGCGCATCAGCACCAGGTGGCGGCACTCGGGGGCGAGTCTGGCGACCGACTCCTCCAGCAGGCCGCACACCCGGCCCATGTCGCACTTGGGGCGCAGTACGTCGTTGAGGCCGCCGACCAGTGTCACCAGATCCGCGCCCATGGCGGCGGCCGGTTCCACCTGTTCCTCGGCGATCTGCCGGATCAGCTTGCCGCGCACCGCCAGGTTGGCGTAGCGGAAGCCGTCGGTGCGCGCGGCGAGGCGGGCGGCGAGGAGGTCCGCCCAGCCGCGGTAACTGCCGTCCGGCAGCAGGTCCGACATGCCCTCGGTGAAGGAGTCCCCGAGGGCGACGAAGCTGGTGATGGCGGGCGGGGCGGGCGAGTCGGTTGCACTGTCCATGGCGCGGAACATGATAACCGACCGCTTGGTACGTGCCTTCTCCCGGTGCACGTCTCCTTGCGGTGCGCGTCTCCTCGGGGGCGCCCCGCTCCGCCGTCAGCGGCCCACCAGCTCGCGCAGCACGTCCTCCATGGTGACCAGCCCGACCGCGCGCCCGTCCGTGCCGATCACCGCCGCCAGGTGGGTGGCGCTGCCGCGCATCGCGCCCAGCACGTCGTCCAGCGGCGTCGTCGCCCGTACCCGGGCGATCGGCCGCAGCGCCGCGACGGGGAAGGGCGCGTCGCGGTGCACGGCGTCGAGCGCGTCCTTGACGTGCAGATAACCCAGCGCCCTGCCCCGGTCGTCCACCACGGGGAAGCGGGAGAACCCGCTGCGCGCGGAGAGCTGCTCCAGCCCCTCGGGAGTGACGCCGAACGGGGCGAAGACGACGCGGTCGGTGGGCCGTACGACGTCCTCGACCGGGCGCCGGCCCAGTTCCAGCACGTCGCGCAGCCGCTCCGTGGCGCGCTCGTCCAGCAGCCCGGCCTCGCTGGAGTCGGCCACCAGCCGGGCCAGCTCGTCGTCGGAGTAGGTCGCCGAGACCTCGTCCTTGGGCTCCACCCGCAGCAGCTTCAGCAGGCCGTTGGCCAGGGCGTTGACACCGAAGATCACCGGCCGCAGGGCCCGGGTGAGGGCGACCAGCGGCGGTCCCAGCAGCAGCGCCGCGCGCTCGGGCGCCGCCAGCGCGATGTTCTTCGGCACCATCTCGCCCAGCAGCATGTGCAGATACGTCGCCACCGCCAGCGCGATCACGAAGGCGATCGGATGGATCAGGCCCTCCGGCACGCCGGCGAGGTGGAACACCGGCTCCAGCAGATGCGCGATCGCGGGCTCGGCGACCACGCCCAGCACCAGGGTGCACAGGGTGATGCCCAGCTGGGCGGTGGCCATCAGGGCCGACACGTGCTCCAGACCCCACACCACACCGCGCGCCCGCTTCTCGCCGCGCTCGGCGAGCGGTTCGACCTGGCTGCGGCGCACCGAGATCATCGCGAACTCCGCGCCCACGAAGAAGGCGTTGGCGACCAGGGTCAGCAGGCCGATCAGCAGTTGGACGGCGGTCATCGGTCCGCCTCCCCGCTCCGGGCGCCGACCCGGGCGCCGCGGCGCCCGCCGGTGTCCCCGAGGCGCCCGCCGGTGTCCCCAAGGCCGCCATGGCCACCGCCGGCCCGGTCGTGGTCGTCCCGGCCGCCGTCGTGGTCGTCGTGGCCGTCCCCGTCACCGGGTTCGGGCGGGGCGGTCAGCCGTACCCCGGCGGCCCGCCGTCCGGTCGCGTCCACGACCTCCAGCCGCCATCCGGCGACCTCCAGGACGTCGCCCACGACCGGAATACGGCCCAGTTCGGTGGCGACCAGCCCGGCCAGGGTCTCGTAGGGGCCGTCCGGGGCGCGCAGGCCGATCTCCTCCAGCCGGTCGGTGCGGGCCGCGCCGTCCGCGTCGTAGACGGTACGGCCCTCCTCGTCCGCGCCCGCCGGGACCAGATCGGGGGTCTGGAGCGGATCGTGCTCGTCGCGGACCTCGCCCACGACCTCCTCGATGATGTCCTCCAGGGTGACGACCCCGGCGGTGCCGCCGTACTCGTCGATCACCACCGCCATGCTGTTCCTTCCCTGCTTGCCCGACAGCCGGTCCAGCAGCCGGTCCACGGTCAGCGACTCCGGCACGAGCACCGGCTCGCGCAGCAGCCCGGCGACCGGGCAGCCGGCGCGGCGTCCGGCGGGGACGGCGATGACGTCCTTGACGTGGGCGACGCCGACCACGGTGTCGAGGTTGCCGCGGTAGACCGGGAAGCGGGACAGGCCCGTCGCCCGGGCGGCGTTGACCACGTCCTGGGCGGATGTGCTCTCCTCCAGCGCGGTGACCTGGACGCGTGGCGTCATCACGCTCTGCGCGGTCAGCTCGGAGAGCCGGATGGTGCGGACGAACAGTTCCGCGGTGTCCGCCTCCAGGGCGCCCTCCTTCGCCGAGTGGCGTGCGAGCGCGACCAGCTCCTGCGGGGAGCGGGCCGAGGCCAGTTCCTCGGTGGGCTCCAGGCCGAGCCGGTGGAGAACCCGGTTGGCGGTGTTGTTCAGATGGGTGATCAGCGGCCGGAAGGCGGCGCTGAAACCGCGCTGCAGGCCGCCGACCCGGCGGGCGACCGGCAGCGGCCGGGAGATCGCCCAGTTCTTCGGCACCAGCTCGCCGACGACCATCAGCACCACCGTGGACAGCACCGTGCCCGCCACCAGCGCCACCGAGGACGCCGCCGAGTCGGGCAGCCCGGCCGCCCGCAGCGGGCCGGCCAGCAGCCGCGCGGTCGAGGGCTCGGAGAGCATGCCGATGATCAGACCGGTCACGGTGATGCCGAGCTGAGCGCCGGAGAGCTGGAAGGTCAGGGACCGCACCGCCGTCAGAGCGCTGTCGGCGCCCGGTTCACCGCGCTCGGCGGCCCGTTCCAGATCGCCGCGCTCGACGGTGGTCAGCGAGAACTCCGCCGCGACGAACACGGCACAGGCCAGGGTCAGCAGCAGTGCCAGAAACAGGAGGAGCACTTCGGTCACCGGGTCACCCCCGTCCCCTGGTCCGGCGGGACGGAGAGAGCCGCTCGACGGCGGTGTTCGCGGCCGGTTCCACCGCCGCTTCTACTGCCGGCTCTGCTGCCGGTACTACTGGGAGGCTCGCCCATGGGCGGACGCTCACACACCTTTCTCTGGGATGTCGCTCCGGAGCGCGCGCCGTGGACACGGCGGCCGCGATACACGGCTCGAGCGCGCGATGGGCAGTCCATCGTATGCGAGCCGCCGCGCACTGCCCGGGGTCGCCGGTCCGCCTCCGGGCCGCGCCCGTCAGTCCAGCGGCTTCACCCACCGGCTCCACTGCGGCTGCGGCGCGTAGCCGGCCGCACGCCAGGCATGGTGGGCGGAGGTGTTGCGGTCGAGGACCATGGCGTCGGCCCGGCGCCCGCCCAGCGCGGCGAACCGCGCCTCGGCCGCCGCCAGCAGGGCCGAGGCCACACCGCGGCGGCGGTGCGCCGGATGGACCGCGAGCCGGTACAGATGGCAGCGCCAGCCGTCGAAGCCCGCTATCACCGAGCCGATCACCGGCCCGGCATCCGGCGCTCCGGCGGCCGCGGGCTCCCCGGGGCTCCCGCCGGGCACGGCCAGCAGCAGCGCCCCCGGGTCCCGGTCGATCAGCCGGGCCACTCCCGCACGGTCGTCGCTGATGCTCGTCCCCTCCGCGGCCCGGGCCCAGAAGGCCAGGACGGCGTCGATGTCCGGGGCGAGGGCGGTCCGGATCCGGAGGCCGGGGCTGTTCACAAGATCGTCCATGACGGCATCCCAGCACCGGCCGGGCGGCGTACGCGCGGTGTCTCGGCATGTGGTCACCAGGGGCGTCAGCTGCCCCGCAACTCCTCGATCACCGCTCCGAAGGCCTCCATGTACTCGTCGAGCACGCAGATGTAGCTGAAGCCGTACCGCTCGCGGTGGGCGCGCACCTGCTCGGCGATCTGTCCGACGCTGCCGGTGAGCAGGGCCGGGTGCTCCAGGAGTTCGTCCTCCGTCGCGCCCAGGGCGTACGGGACCAGCTCGCGGGCCGCCGCGCGCCGGTCGTCGGTGACGATCACCCGCTGGACGAGGTAGTTCAGCTCGGCGGGCTCCTCCCGGCCGGCGGCGGAGCGGTGGTAGGCGGCCGTCCGATCCTCCAGCTCGTCCGGGCTGACCAGGTGGATGACGCCCTCGGGTGCGCCGGGGGCCTGCCGGGCCCCGGTGAAGGCGGCGATGTCGGCGCGGCGGGCGGCCAGTCGCAGCACCCGGTCGCCGTTGCCGCCGATCAGCAGCGGCGGGCGGGGCCGCTGCCGGGGCGCGGGGACGTGCTCGGGGTCGGTCAGGAGCCGGTCCAGCTCGGCGACGGTGTGCTCCAGGTGGTCCACCCGCTCGCCCGGCGACCCCCACGGCAGCCCGGCCCGCTCGTGCTCGGAGCGCACGTACCCGGTGCCCAGCCCCAGCTCCAGCCGTCCGCCCGTCAGCCGGTCGCAGGTGGCGACCTCGCGGGCCAGCAGAGCGGGGTTCCAGAAGCCCGCGTTGAGCACGAAGGTGCCCACGCGGGGCCGCCGGGTGGCCTCGGCCGCGGCGACCAGCGCCGGGAACGGCGCGGGAGCGCCCAGGTGGTCGGGCACGAGCAGCACGTCGTACCCCAGCTCCTCGGCACGGCGGCACCTGGCACGCCAGGCGTCGCGGGAGTCGAGGGCGACCAGGTTGACGCCGAAACGGAACGGTCGTGTCATACGGCTCTCCTCACGGTTCGGTCTGCGGGAGGGGTTCGGGCCCCGGCCGCGTCCCGGCCGCTTTCCGGGGACGGCGGAGCGGGGCGGGCCGGGGTCAGTACTGCCGCACGGGGTCGAACCGCTTCATCCGCTCAAGGACCGCCTCGGCGGTGGGGCGCGGCATCTCGTCGACGATGCGCCCGTCGGCCAGGAAGAGCACCTGGTCGGCGTGGGCCGCGGCGCCCGGGTCGTGGGTCACCATCACCACCGTCTGCCCCAGGTCGTCGACCGCCCGGCGCAGGAAGTCCAGCAGCTCCAGCCCGGAGCGCGAGTCGAGGTTCCCGGTCGGCTCGTCGGCGAAGACCAGCCTCGGACGGGAGGCCAGCGCACGGGCGCACGCCACCCGCTGCTGCTGGCCGCCGGAGAGCTGGGTGGGCCGGTGGTCGAGGCGGTCCCGCAGCCGGAGCGTGTCGATCACCGTGTCCAGCCACCGTCGGTCCGGCCCGCGGCCCCCGATGTCCATGGGCAGCGTGATGTTCTCCAGGGCCGTCAGGGTGGGCAGCAGGTTGAAGGACTGGAACACGAAGCCGATCTCGTCCCGCCGCAGCCGCGTCAGCTCCGCGTCCCCCAGCCCGGTGACCTCGGTGTCGCCGATCCACACCCTTCCCTCGGTGACGGTGTCCAGCCCGGCCAGGCAGTACATCAGCGTCGACTTGCCCGAGCCGGACGGGCCCATCACCGCGGTGAACCGGCCCTCGGCGATGTCGACGTCCACCGAGTCGAGTGCCACCACGGCCGTCTCGCCGCTGCCGTAGGTCTTGGTCAGCCCGCGGGCCCGGGCGGCGGACCGCTCCGCCTCCGGCGCCTCGCTCGCCTTCCGCGCGTCAGTGGACACCGCACCTCCCGGTTCGGACGGACGGCTCCCCCACGGGAGCCGGGACGACTGACAGGTCCGTACCCGGTGCGGGGCCATCCATCCACGGGGCGGCGGCGGGAGCGCCCCGGAAGCCGCGGCCATGACGCGCACCCGGCCGCCCCGGCGGTGTCACGGCCGCCGCGCACCGCCCAGGACGTGTGCCGAGACCGGTGTCGGAGCGCCCTTCTCCGGAACCCGCAGCCGCCGCAGGGACAGCTCGGTGAAGCCCGCCGCCCCGATCGCGGCCACGGTGTCGCGTGCGGTGTGGCAGCCGCCGAACAGGCGCGGCCACACGGTGCGGTCCAGCGACCGCTGGACGAGGGCCATCGTGGTGCCGTCGGCCCTGACGTGCTCGTAGAAGCACAGCCGGCCGCCCGGCCGCAGCACCCGGCGGATCTCTGCCAGGGCGCGGTCGGGGTCCCTCACCGAGCACAGCACCAGCGACACCACGGCCGCGTCGAACGCCTCGCCGTCCAGCGGGAGCTCCTCCGCGACGCCGGGGACCACACGGACGGGGACGGCGGCGCGCGCCGCGGCGTCCCGTGCCACCCGCCGCAGCAGCGGCTCCGGTTCCACCGCCACCACCTCGCGCACGGCGGCCGGGTAGCGGCCGAAGTTCAGGCCGCTGCCCGCCCCGACCTCGACCACCCGGCCGGACAGCCCGGCCAGCAGCTCGGCGCGGTGCGCGCCGATCCCGGCCCGTTCGTCCACCGCCGGGGCGAAGCGGGCGTAGTAGCGCGCGAAGACGGGGTGGTGCACGGCGTCGGTCGCGGACCTGCGGCGGGGGGCCATGGGCATCCTCCGGGAGGGGCTCTCACCTCGGTGCGGTCTCCCATTCTCCCTCCGCCGGCCGGGTCCCACCCTTCCAGGAGCCCCCCAGCCGAGGGGAGAGCCAGCCCGCCGCCCGCCCGCGGAACACCGGGGGTTCCAGCGAGCCCGCCCCCTGCGGCAGCAGCCCCGCCAGCGGGGCGTCCGCCGCCACCGGGAGGTCCGCCAGATTGCAGCGGGCCGCGAGATCCGGCTCGCGCGGCCAGCTGCCGACCACCACCCCGGCGCACTCCAGGCTCCTGGAGCGCAGTGCCTCGGTCGTCAGCGCCGTCGCGTTCAGGGTGCCCAGCCCGGCGGCGGCGACCACCAGCACCGGGGCGCCCAGCAGCCGGGCCGCGTCGGCGAGGGTCGAGCCCCGCTCGTCGAAGCGGACCAGCAGCCCGCCCGCGCCCTCGACCAGCACCAGGTCGTGCTCCTCCTCCAGAGCCCGCGCCGTCTCCGCCACCGCCTCGGGACGCACCCGGGGCAGACCGGCCCGGCGCGCCGCCGTCTCGGGGGCCAGCGGCTCGGGGTAGCGGGCGAGTTCCACGGCGGTCACGTCCGCGCCGGCCAGACGCCGCACCTCGGCCGCGTCCCCCGGTTCGCCCTCGGCCACCCCGGTCTGCGCGGGTTTGAGCACGGCCACCGAGCGTCCCGCCGCCACCGCCGCGGCGGCCAGCGCCGCCGTGGCCACGGTCTTGCCGACCTCCGTGCCCGTCCCGGTGACGACCAGCACCGACATGTTCGCGCCTCTCCTCGCTCCTTCGGGCACCGGGGCGTTCCCGGCCCGCTTCCGCACCTCCTGCCCGGCCCGTCTGCCCGGCCCGACTGCTCAGCCCGCCCGCGCCGCCGCGCACACCGCGGCCGCGATCCGCGCCACGTCCTCGTCGCCGGTGACGTAGGGAGGCATGGTGTACACCAGGTCGCGGAACGGCCGCAGCCACACGCCGGCGCGTACCGCCGCCTCGGTGGCCGCCGCCATGTCCACCTCGTGGTCGAGCTGGACCACTCCGATCGCCCCCAGCACGCGCACGTCCCGCACCCCCGGCAGCGCGGCGGCCCCGGCGAGCCCGGCGCGCAGCCCCGCCTCGATCCGCTTCACCTCGCCCGCCCAGTCCTGGGCGAGCAGCAGGTCCAGGGAGGCCACCGCGATCGCCGCCGCCAGCGGGTTGCCCATGAACGTGGGGCCGTGGGCCAGCACCGGCACCTCGCCGCGCGAGATGCCCTCCGCCACCCGCGTGGTGCACAAAGTCGCGGCCATCGTCAGATAACCGCCGGTCAGCGCCTTGCCGACGCACATCACATCGGGGGTCACCCCCGCGTGGCCGGCCGCGAACAGGGAGCCGGTACGGCCGAAGCCGGTGGCGATCTCGTCGAACACCAGCAGCACGCCGTGCTCGTCGCACGCCTCGCGCAGCACCCGCAGATAGGCGGGGGAGTGGAAGCGCATCCCGCCCGCGCCCTGGACCACGGGCTCCACGATCACCGCGGCCAGCTCGTCGGCGTGGGAGGCGATCAGCTCCCGCAGGTGCGCCTCGTAGGCCGGGTCGGGGCCGGTGTCGAAACCGCCCGGCGGAGCGTCCGCGAAGACCTGCTCGGGCAGCGCCCCGGACCACAGGTGGTGCATACCGCCCTCGGGGTCGCACACCGACATCGGCTGCCAGGTGTCCCCGTGGTAGCCGCCGCGCCAGGTCAGCAGCCGCCGCTTGCCCGGCCGTCCCAGCGAACGCCAGTACTGCAGGCACATCTTGACGGCGACTTCGACCGACACCGAACCGGAGTCGGCGAGGAAGACGTGCTCCAGCCCCTGCGGGGTGATGTCCACCAGCCGCCCGGCCAGCCGTACGGCGGGTTCGTGGGTGAGCCCGCCGAACATCACATGGCTCATCCGCTCCAGCTGGGCGCTCGCCGCGTCGTTGAGCACCGGGTGGTTGTAGCCGTGGATCGCCGACCACCACGACGACATCCCGTCGACCAGCTCCACACTGCCCCAGGCCGGCCGTGCCAGCCGCAGCCGGACCCCGGAGGCGGAGGAGACGACCAGCGGTTCGGAGCGGCCGGGCATCGGGCCGTAGGGGTGCCAGACGTGGCGGCGGTCGAGTTCGGCGAGTTCCTCGGGTGGGATGCCGGAGGCAGGGGGGAGGGGGAGCGGGGCGTCGGCGTCAGGCATTGGGCGGCAGCTCCGTGCCCGCGCCCCGCCGCCTCACCGCCACCAGATCGGCGCGGGCCCGTCCGGACGCCGCCGCGGCGCCCGCGCCCCCAAAGACCTCCGTCTCCCCGGCCGCGTCCGGGGCCGGCTCGCCCGCGGTGACGTCCGCGCCTGCGGTGACCGCCGTGTCCGCGCCGTCCGCGGCACCGCCGCCGCAGGGCCCGCAGCCCCCGCCGGCTCCCGCGCCGTCGTGTCCGCCGCAGCCCCCGCCGGACGCGGCGAGCGCGTCCGCCCGGTGCTCCGGCAGCGTCCGCTCCCCGGCGCCCTCCACCTCGAAACCGGCGTCGGCGATCATCTCCAGGTCGGCCTTGCCCGCCTGGCCCTCGCTGGTGAGGTAGTCGCCCAGGAAGATGGAGTTGGCCAGATGCAGGGCCAGTGGCTGCATCGACCGCAGATGCACCTCGCGCCCGCCCGCCAGCCGGACCTCCACATCGGGGCAGACGAAGCGGACCATGGCCAGGATGCGCAGGCAGCGCTGGGGCGTGAGGTTCCACTCCTTGGCCAGCGGAGTCCCCTCGAAGGGGATGAGGAAGTTCACCGGTACCGAGTCCGGGTCCAGCTCACGCAGTGAGAAGACCACGTCCACCAGGTCCGCGTCCGACTCGCCCATGCCCGCGATCAGCCCCGAGCAGGCCGACAGCCCGGCCGCCTGCGCCTGATGGACCGTCTCGACGCGGTCGGCGTAGGTGTGAGTGGTGGTGATCTCCCCGTATGTCGCCTCGGAGGTGTTGAGGTTGTGGTTGTAGGCGTCCGCGCCCGCCTCGCGCAGCCGCTCGGCCTGGCCGCCGGAGAGCAGCCCCAGGCAGGCGCACACCTCAACGCCCTCGTTCTGCTCCTTGATGGCGGCGATGGTCTTCGAGACCCGGTCCACGTCCCGGTCGGTGGGACCGCGTCCGCTGGCCACCAGGCACACCCGCTTGGCGCCCCCGGCCACGCCCGCTCCGGCCGCCGCCGCGGCCTCCTGGGGCTTCAGCCAGGTGTACTTGAGGATGTCGGCCTTCGAGCCCAGCCGCTGCGAGCAGTACGAGCAGTCCTCCGGGCACAGTCCGGACTTCAGGTTGACCAGGTAGTTGAGCTTCACCCGCCGGCCGAACCACTGACGCCGCACCCTTCCGGCCGCGGCCACCACATCGAGGAGTTCGTCGTCGGAGGTGGCCAGTACGGCCAGCGCCTCGTCGCGCGTGGGCAGCTCGCGCCGCAGCCCCTTGTCCACCAGCGTCTTCAGCAGGTCCATGGCGTTGATCCTCGCCTACGCGCCCGCCCGCGGCCAAGGACGAACCCCCACAACCGGGCGGGCGGAAGGTGTGTGTATCGCCACACCCTGTGCGGGTCCGTCCGCCACTACCTTTGGGCGGAACCGACAGAAGGCGAGGGACGGCCCGCCATGCCGCAGGAGCACCGCAGCACCCCGGACCCGTTCGACTGGATCGACGAGCACGCCGAACTGCGCCGCCGCGCGGGCCTGGTGCGCTCCCTGCGCCCCCGGCCCGCCGACTCGGACCTGCTCGACCTCGCCGGCAACGACTACCTGGGCCTGGCCCGGCATCCGGAGGTCGCCGCCGCCGCCTCGGCCGCCGCCCGCCGCTGGGGCGCGGGCTCGACCGGCTCCCGCCTGGTCACCGGCACCACCGAGCTGCACACCGAACTGGAGGCGGAGCTCGCCGACTTCTGCGGTTTCGAGGCCGCCCTGGTGTTCTCCTCCGGCTACGCCGCCAACCTCGCCGCGGTCACCGCCCTGACCGACCGCGGCACGCTGCTGGTCTCCGACGCCGCCAACCACGCCTCCCTGATCGACGGCTGCCGGCTGTCCCGGGCGGAGACCGCCGTCGTACCGCACGCGGACCCCGGCGCCGTGCGCAAGGTGCTCGACGGCTTCGCCGGCCGCGCCGTGGCCGTGACCGACACCGTCTTCTCCGTCGACGGCGACGCCGCGCCGCTGGCCTTTCTGGCCGCCGTCTGCCGCGGTCACGGTGCCGCGCTGCTGGCGGACGACGCGCACGGCCTGGGCGTCCTGGGCGACGGCGGGCGGGGCGCCCTCCACGCGGCGGGCCTGGCGGGGGATCCGGACGTGGTGGCCACCGTGACGCTGTCGAAGTCGCTCGGCAGCCAGGGCGGCGCCGTCCTCGGCCCGGCCCGGGTGATCGACCACCTGGTCAACACCGCCCGCACCTTCGTCTTCGACACCGGCCTCGCCCCGGCCGCAGCCGGCGCCGCCCTCGCCGCGCTGCGGCTGCTGCGGTCCGAGCCCGGCCGTGCCGACCGCGTCCGCGAGGTCGCCACCGGACTGTATGAACGGCTCGCGGGCGCCGGCCTGGACGTCACCCGCCCGGACGCCGCCGTGGTGTCGGTACGCGCGCCCTCTGCGGAGGCGGCCGTGCGCTGGGCCGCCGACTGCCGCGGCGCCTCCTTGGCCGCCGGCTGTTTCCGGCCCCCTTCGGTGCCCGACGGGATCTCCCGGCTGCGGCTGACCGCCCGCGCCGATCTGACGGAGGCCGAGCTGGACGCGGCCGCGGCCACCATCGCGCGCACCGCGCCGCCCGTACAGCCGGACCTCTGACCGGGCGCCCGGCCTGCCGTACGGCCGGTGCGTCCGCCCACTCGCCCGGCCGCTCATCCGGGGTCCGGCGGTCGCTCCCGTGGCGGGCCCGCCGCACGGCTCCGCCGCGCCGCGGCCTTCCGGCGCAGTCCGAAGGGCAGCAGCGCCCACACCGCTGCGCAGAACGCCAGTACGCACGCCGCCACCGCGACCCCCGCGGCCCTCCCCAGCACCACGTCCACCACGAGCAGTACGGCCCCGGTCAGCGCCAGGGCGAGGAGGACCAGCCCGGCTCCGGCCAGCCGTGAGGACACGTCGACGAGCAGCCGTTTGACCCCGCGCCGGAACAGCGCCCGGTGCAGGGCCGCCGGGGCCGTGAAGAGGATGGCGGCGGCGCAGGCCAGCAGCAGCGTGGTGACGTAGGTGCCGCGCTGCACCGCGTCGAGACCGGTGAAGCGCTGGGTGAAGGCGAGGGTGAGGAGGAAGGCGAAGAGGATCTGGACGCCCGTCTGGATGACCCTCAGCTCCTGCAGCAGCTCGAGGAAGTTGCGGTCGGCGCGTTCCAGGGGTGTCTCGTGGCGGTCGGTCATGGGGTCGGTCATGGGGTCGGTGTTGCCGCCCGGAGGGCGCGTCACTCGCCGCCGACCCGGTGGGGCTCCGGCGGTGTCCGGCCCGTCTGCCCGCTCACCCCGGCGCGCGCTCGGCGCAGGTCTACGGTGCGGCGTTCCCCGGAGCCGGGTCCGCGTCGTCGCCGCTCCTGGCGGCCTTCGCCTGCGCGGCCTTGGCGTCGGGCGCGTACAGGTCCACGTACTCCTGGCCGGACAGATTCATGATCGTGTACATGATCTCGTCGGTGACCGCGCGCAGCACCGTCCGCTCGCCGTGCTGGTCGGCGAAGCGCGAGAAGTCCAGCGGCTCGCCGAAGCGGATGGTCACCCGTCCGATCTTCGGCAGCCTCCGGCCCGGGGGCTGGAGCTCGAAGGTGCCCACCATGGCGCACGGGACCACCGGAACCCCGGCCCTGAGAGCCATCGAGGCGACGCCGACCCGCCCCCGGTACAGCCGCCCGTCGTGCGACCGGGTGCCCTCGGGGTAGATGCCGAGCAGCTCCTCCCGGCGCAGCACCCGCAGCCCCTCCTCGACCGCCGCCTGCCCGGCGCCGCGGCCCGAGCGGTCGACCGGGATCTGGCCGATGCTGCGGAAGAAAGCGGCGGTCAGCCTGCCCTTCAGCCCCGGCCCCGTGAAGTACTCCGCCTTGGCGAGGAAGGTGATGCGCCGGTGCAGGATCGCGGGCATCAGGAAGTGGTCGGAGAAGGACAGGTGGTTCCCGGCGATGATCGCCGCGCCCTCGTCCGGGACGTTCTCCAGCCCTTCGATCCGGGGTCTGAACAGCAGTCGCAGCAGTGGGCCCAGCAGGACGTACTTGAGCACGTAGTAGAACACGGGGTGGCTCCCTACCGCACCGGACGGGCCTGCGGGCTGCTTCTTCGCCCCGGCCGCTTCTCGGCCGGAGGGCGCCGGAGAGTCGGTCGGGGAGGAATCAGTGTATGTGCGGGCACCGCGGTGTGCGACCATCCGGTGCCCGTACCCGCCGGTTTCCGCGCCGGCCCGGATGTCGCCAACCCGACCTCGGGGCCACTCGGTTGCGGCCCCGGGCGGGGGCGCCCCCGCCCGGGAACTTCGCGGTCCGGGCGGCCGCGGCGGGCCTCACCGCGGCGGCTCTCAGTCGGTACCCGACTCGATCGCCGCGTGGTCGAGCGCGTCGGAGTCCACCGGTGTCTCCCCTCCCTCGTGGCTGCCCGCCGAGATGGCCTCGGCGCCGCCCGGGGGCAGCTCGCCGATGAGCCCGCCCCACGCGGCGAGCTGGCCGTGGGCCGCGTACTGCTCCAGCTTGCTCCGCGAGTCGGCGATGTCGAGGTTGCGCATGGTCAGCTGCCCGATGCGGTCGTCCGGGACGAACGCCGGGTCGTGGCTGCGCTCCATGGACAGCTTCTCGGGGTGGTAGCTCAGGTGCGGGCCCCGGGTGTCGAGGACGGAGTAGTCCTGGCCGCGGCGCAGCCGTACCGTGACGCTGCCGGTGACCGGCCGGCCGACCCAGCGCTGGAGGCTCTCGCGGAGCATGAGCGCCTGCGGGTCGAACCAGCGGCCCTCGTAGAGCAGCCGCCCGAGCCGGCGCCCCTCCACGTGGTACATGGCCACGGTGTCCTCGTTGTGGATGGCGCCCAGCAGCCGCTCGTAGGCCACGTGCAGCAGCGCCATGCCGGGGGCCTCGTAGACGCCGCGGCTCTTGGCCTCGATGATGCGGTTCTCGATCTGGTCGGACATCCCCAGGCCGTGCCGGCCGCCGATGAGGTTGGCCTCCCGCACCAGCTCGACCGCGCTGGGGAAGGCGCGCCCGTTGATCCGCACGGGGCGCCCGTGCTCGAACTCCACGGTGACGTCCTCGGCCGGGATGTCGATCCCGGGATCCCAGAAGGGGACGCCCATGATCGGGGACACGATCTCCATCGAGGTGTCGAGGTACTCCAGGCGCTTGGCCTCGTGAGTGGCGCCCCAGATGTTCGCGTCGGTGGAGTACGCCTTCTCGGCGGAGTCGCGGTAGGGCAGGTCGCGCTGCGACAGCCAGGCGGACATCTCGTGCCGCCCGCCGAGTTCGGCCACGAACGCCCGGTCCAGCCAGGGCTTGTAGATCCGCAGACCGGGGTTGGCGAGCAGACCGTAGCGGTAGAACCGCTCGATGTCGTTTCCCTTGTAGGTGGAGCCGTCCCCCCAGATGAAGACCTCGTCCTCGCGCATCGCCCGCACCAGCAGGGTGCCCACCACCGCACGGCCGAGCGGGGTGGTGTTGAAGTAGGTCTGCGCGGCCGAGCGGATGTGGAAGGCGCCGCACGCCAGGGCGGCCAGCCCCTCCTCGACGAGGGCGTCGCGGCAGTCGACCAGCCGCGCCCGCTCGGCGCCGTACGCCAGGCCCCGCTCCGGAACGTCGGCCAGGTCGGGCTCGTCGTACTGGCCGACGTCGGCCGTATAGGCATAGGGGACGGCGCCGCGCTCGCGCATCCACGCCACCGCGACAGAGGTGTCCAAACCGCCCGAGAACGCGATACCGATGCGCTCACCGACTGGAAGTTTATTCAGTACCTTCGACATGTATGCATCCTAGACCTGTGTACTCCGGACCCGTCGTCCGCGCCGGGGGAGCGGCTCGGGCGCGAAGGCCGCGGGACGGCCGCGGGACGGCTGCGGGCCCCGGCCGGGGGAGCGGTGCCCGCCGACCGGGTGAAGGGCCGGGCGAGGGTCCTTGCCCGGGGTGCTCCGCCACGGTGGTCTTGGGCGCGCAATCGTGCCCAGCT
The DNA here is from genome assembly GCF_900114215.1 of Streptomyces mangrovi. GTDB lineage: Bacteria > Actinomycetota > Actinomycetes > Streptomycetales > Streptomycetaceae > Streptomyces > Streptomyces barkulensis. The sequence goes on from NZ_FOSG01000004.1 coordinate 136,401, forward strand.
CCCTGGAGGCCCGCATGTTCCCGCGCCCCCGCACCACCGCCGCCGCGGCACTCGCCGCCGCTGCCGTCGCCGCGCTCCTCGCCCCGGCGTCCGCCGCCCGCGCCGAGGCCCCCGGGGCCCCCGGGGCGCCCGAGGCCGAGCAGGCCCGCGGCGAGGTCTTCCTGACCGTCTCCGACGCCGAGGACACCTGGACACGGGGCGTGATGCTGATCTGCCCGGACGACGGCGGCGGCCCCCACCCCCGTGCGGCCGAGGCCTGCGAGGCCATCGACCGGTCCGGGGGCGAACTGCGCCGGCTCTCCGGCCGTCAGCGCGACTGCACCAACGAGCACCGGCCCGTGGTGGCCGAGGTCACGGGCGTCTGGCGGGGAAGCCGGATCCACTGGCGGTCGGAGTTCCCCAACGCCTGCGCCCTGCTCAGGCAGACCGGAGCGGTGTTCGACTTCTGAGTCCGCTCCCGAGTCCGCCACAGGCGTGTGAGTCCCGGCCCGGGCAGTCCCCCGGGCCGGGACTCACACGCTTGCCGGGGCGGGCCGGGGCGCTCGCCCCGGCAAGCGGCGGCTCACCGCTCCCGCGACGTCACCACGCCCAGGGTCACCAGCCCCAGGACCACCCACGCGAACCACAGCCAGCCGCTGCCGCCCAGCGCGACCGTGTAGGCGGTCACCAGTATCAGGGCGGCCACCGTGGTGACGGTCATGGCCTTCGCCGTCTCCGGCATCGCACACACCTTCCTCCCGAGTCGGTCGGAGCGGGGTCGCCGGTCGCACGGCCGCTGCACCGCCGCGGCCGGCTGCCCCGTCCTGTCCGGCCCCGGCCCGGCGCGCTACTGGCCGCGGGCCTGCAGCGACGCCAGGTAGGCGTTGTACGCGGTCAGGTCCTGGTCGCCGTTGCGGTCAGCGGCCCGGTCGTCGCGCCGAGCCTGCCGTTGTTCGGAGAAGTACCACTGGAAGACGAGTGCAATCAGCACGATGACCGTGGGAATCTCACTGAACGCCCAGGCGATGCCGCCCGCGGCGTTCTGGTCGGACAGCGCGGTGACCCCGAGCGAGGCGGAAGGGTTCGCGTACGTCTCGACCATCGGCTCGCCGGCCATCATCAGCGCGATGCCGAAGAAGGCGTGGAAGGGCATGCCCGCGAACAACTCCAGCATCCGCATCACGTAGCCGGGACGGTGTGGCCCCGGGTCCACGCCCATGATCGGCCAGAAAAAGACCAGGCCGACCGCCAGGAAGTGCACCATCATCCCGAGGTGCCCGGCCCTGGACTCCATCAGGAAGTCGAACAGCGGCGTGAAGTACAGCGCGTACAGGCTCGCGATGAACATCGGGATGGTGAATCCCGGGTGCGTGACCACCCGCATGTACCGGCTGTGCAGCACCGCCACCAGGATCTCGCGCGGCCCCCTGCGGCCGCGTCCGGCGGCCGGGAGCGCGCGCAGCGCCAGCGTCACGGGGGCGCCCAGCAGCACCAGGATCGGCGACAGCATGCTGATCACCATGTGCTGCACCATGTGCACGCTGAACAGCACCATGCCGTAGTCGTTGAGCCTGGTGCACATCACCAGCGCGACCGTCAGCACGCCCAGCGCGAAGGAGACCGTGCGGCCGGTCTGCCAGGTGTCGCCGCGCTGCCGCAGCCGGAGAACGCCCCAGCCGTAGAGCGCCAGCGCCAGCAGGCAGCTCACCAGGAAGAACGGCTCGGGGGAGAGCTCCAGACCGCGTCCGAGGGTGAACGGCGGCAGATCCGCCATCGTGCCGTGTCCGTCGTGGTCCATCCGCAGCTCTCCCGATTCGTGCCGATCCGCTCGGAACAGATTAGGACCGCCCCCGGCCGAAGCCCCGGCCGGGGGCGGTTCCGGGAACCGGCCCGAGCGGATGCCGTACGGGCACGGCGGACGCCCGGGCGGGAGCGTCAGGCGGGCTGGGTGGCCGCCGCGATCCGCTCGGCGCGCAGCGCCTCGTACCACCGGTCGTCCGCCGGCGGCAGCGCGTTCACGTCCAGGGCCAGCTTGAGCAGCAGGTCCGCGATCTGCGGGTTCCTGGCCAGCACCGGGCCGTGCATGTAGGTGCCGAAGACGGTGTCGTTCCAGGCGCCCTCGGTGCCGTCGCCGGTCCCGTTGCCCCGGCCCAGCCGTACCCGGGCCAGCGGCCGGGCGGTCGGGCCCAGGTGCGTGACGCCCTGGTGGTTCTCGAAGCCCGTCAGCTGGGGCAGGCCCAGCCGCTCGTCCATGTCGGCCAGCACGTCGCCGACGCACCGCTCGCCCTCGCCGCGGGTGCTGGTGACGTCCAGCAGACCCAGGCCCGGCTCGCGCTGCCCGAGGTCGTTGACGAACTCGTGCCCCAGGATCTGGTAGCCGGCGCACACCGAGAAGACGATGGCGCCGTTGTCCACGGCCCGGTTCAGCCCGCCGTCGCGGCGCAGCCGCTCGGCCGCCAGCCGCTGCGGCCGGTCCTCGCCGCCGCCGACCAGGTAGATGTCCCCGGATGTGGGGATCGGCTGGTCGGAGCGGACGTCGATCCGCTGCACGCCCAGCCTGCGCTGCCGGGCACGCCGCTCCACCACCAGTACGTTGCCCTGGTCGCCGTAGGTGCTCAGCAGGTCCGGGTAGACCCACACCACGCGCAGGCCGCTCTCACTCATGCTCGCTCGCATCCTCGCCGTGTTTTTGGTGTATTCGGCGTCTTCGACGTCTTTGCGTCTTCGGCGCCTCCGGCCGCCCGGCTCCGGCCGGCGCTCCGAAGGGCCCGGGATCAGTTGCCGACCACGCGGCGCAGATCCTGGAAGGCGGTGTAGTTGGCGATCGCCTCGATCCGGCCGGGCGGGCACTGCCGTACCGCCTCGGCGGCGTTCTCGCAGACCTGGAAGTCGACCCCCGCGACCTCCAGCCGGACCGCCAGGTCCAGCTTGCGGTCGCCGATCACGCAGATGGGGTGCCCGGCCAGCCGGGAGTAGTCCACGTCCCACAGCCAGGAGGTGTCGGTGCCGTCCGCGCCGCGCGCGTTGACCGCCAGGATCACGGGCGCCGGCGGGCCGTCGATCAGGGAGAAGGTCTCCAGCCAGCCGGCCGGGTTCTTCGCCAGCAGCAGCCGGATCTCGCGGCCCTGGAAGGACACCACGTCGTAGCGGCCGGCCACCGCGGTCACCGAGTACATCCGCTCCAGCGCCGCCTGGGGCGGCACCCCGAAGGCGGCGGCGACGGCCGCGGAGGTGGTGGCGTTGGCCTTGTTGGCGCGGCCGGGGAGCTGGAGGCGGATCGGCCAGGCCGACCCGTGCGGGTCCAGCACGTGGTCGCCCGAAAGGGCCCAGCTCGGGGTGGGGCGGCGGAAACCGCACTCGCCGCAGAACCAGTCGTCCCCGGGGCGCTGCATCACGCCGCCGCAGGCCGGGCAGGACCAGGCGTCGTCCTTCCACTCCTGGCCCGCCGCCACCCACACCACGTTGGGGGAGGAGGAGGCGGCCCACACCACCAGCGGATCGTCGGCGTTCGCCACGATCACGGCCTTGGAGCCGGACAGCCCCTCGCGCCAGTGCTCGGCGAGCATCCGGGTCTCGGCGGCGCGGTCGAGCTGGTCGCGGGAGAGGTTCAGCAGGGCGATCGCCTTGGGCGTCACATCGCGGGCGACCGCGGCGAGGTACTTCTCGTCCACCTCGATGACGCCGTAGCGCGCGTCGCCGCTCCCGGCGAGCGCCGCGGTGATGCCCGCGGGCATGTTGGCGCCCAGCGCGTTGGAGACGACCGGGCCGGCGGCCCGCAGGGCCTCGGCGATCAGCCGGGTCGTCGTGGTCTTGCCGTTGGTCGCCGACACCAGGACGACGTCCAGGTTCTGGGCGAGTTTGGCCAGCAGGTCGGGGTCGAGCCTGAGGGCCACCTTCCCGCCGATCACCGACCCGCTGCCGCGGCCCGCGGCCCGTGACACCGCCGCGGCTGCCTTGCCCGCCGTCACGGCCAGTTTGGCCCGCGGCGGCAGCGGCTCCGTGTTGCCTGCCATCGTCCTTGTCCCTCCTTGCCCCTGGGTCGGGGATCAGCCTACCGAGGTCCGCTCCCGGCCCCGAACCGCGCCACCCCACAGATGATCAACACGGCGTAGGGTGACACACATGCACCGCGGCACCATTCCCGGAAGTTCCGGTTCTGTCCATCCCCTGCGGTTGTCGGCCGACCCGGCCCTGCGCGCGCGGTGCGCCGAGGTGGTGTCCTTCGGCGCGGAGCTGTCCCGGCTGGTGGAGGACCTGTTCGCGTCGATGTACGCCGCGCACGGCGTGGGGCTGGCCGCCAACCAGATCGGAGTCCTCTCCAGGGTGTTCGTCTACGACTGCCCCGACGACGAGGACCGCCGCCACCTGGGTCATGTGGTCAACCCGCGCCTGGTGGAGACCGGCGGCGTCATCGTACGCGGTCCGGAGAGCTGTCTGTCCCTGCCCGGTGCGGAGGCGGCCGTGGAGCGCCATGACCGGGCCGTGGTGGAGGGGTGGGACAGGACGGGGGCACCGGTGCGGGTCGAGGGAACCGGCTTCTTCGCCCGCTGCCTGCAGCACGAGTGCGACCACCTCGACGGCGGTGTGTACACCGACCGCCTCACGGGGCCGCGCCGCCGCCGGGCGCTGCGCGCGGTACGCCGGGCCTCGGGTGCGTAGGGCCCCGGGCGTGCCCGGCGCCCGGCGTGTTCTACAGACCCGGGCCGCCGGCCAGATCCTGTGCCGTGGCCAGGCCTCCCCACAGCAGATCGGCCAGGTGCCGCACCAGCCGCTCCCGGGGGCAGGGCCGCTCGCCCAGCCACCAGTCGCCCGCCGCGTGCATCATGCCGACGATCCCGTGCCCCCACACCCGGGCCCGCTCCTCGCGGTCGGCGCCGAGGTCGACGCGTTCGGCGATCACCGTGGCCAGCTCCTCGCCCAGCCTGCGCAGCAGCGGGGCCGAGTGCTGGCCGACGTCGAAGCCGCGCTCGCCTCCGGATTCCTCGGCCGGGTGCATCAGGAAGCGGTAGACCTGTGGCCTGGTCTCGATGGCGGCCAGATACGTGTCGAGCGCGGCCTCCACGCGCTCGCGCCGGTCGGTGGGCGCGTCCAGGGCGGCCCGCAGCGCGTCCACCAGGGCGTCTGTGTGCCGCACCGCCAGAGCGCGGTAGAGCCCGCCCTTGTCGCCGAAGTGCCGGTAGAGGATGGGCTTGGTGATGCCCGCCTCGGCGGCGATGGCGTTCATCGAGGCGCCCGGGCCGTCGCGCAGCACCACGCGCTCGGCGGCCTCCAGAAGCTCCCGGCGGCGGCGCTCGGTGGCGCTGCGCTGGTCCTCCCGATGTGTGGTCTCCATGTTCCTCGGCCTCCCCGACCCTGCTGTGACACCTCGGTGCCGCCTGAGCGCAACGTAACACCCGCGGAGCGCACGAGAGGGTGCCGACGGTGGAGGTTGACATCGCACCAGCCGGTAACATATTCACGTTACCGCTAGTAACAACGGATGGAGGGGCTTCCATGGCGGAGTTCGCACTCGACCTCAACGACGACCAGAAGGCCGTACGGGAATGGATCCACGGCTTCGCGGCCGACGTCATGCGCCCCGCCGCCGCGGAGTGGGACGAGCGCGAGGAGACGCCCTGGCCCGTCATCCAGGAGGCGGCCAAGATCGGCCTGTACTCGCTCGACTTCTACGCCCAGCAGTACTTCGACCCCACCGGCCTGAGCATCCCCATGGTCATGGAGGAGCTGTTCTGGGGCGACGCGGGCATCGGCCTGTCGATCGTCGGCACCGCGCTGGCGGCCGTCGGCGTGCTCGCGAACGGGACCGAGGAGCAGATCGGCACCTGGATCCCCCAGATGTACGGCGACGCCAACGACGTGAAGGTCGCCGCCTTCTGCTCCTCCGAGCCGGACGCCGGATCGGACGTCTCGGCCATGCGCACCCGCGCGGTCTACGACGAGGCCAAGGACGAGTGGGTGCTCAACGGCACCAAGACCTGGGCCACCAACGGAGGCATCGCGAACGTCCACGTCGTCGTCGCCGTCGTCGACCCCGAACTCGGCTCCAAGGGGCACGCCTCCTTCGTCGTCCCGCCGGACACCCCCGGCCTGTCCCAGGGGCAGAAGTTCAAGAAGCACGGCATCCGTGCCTCCCACACCGCCGAGGTGGTGCTCGAGGACGTCCGCGTGCCCGGTCACTGCCTGCTGGGCGGCAAGGAGAAGCTCGACGAGCGCCTCGCCCGCGCCCGCGAGCGGGCGAAGGAGACCAGGAAGGGCGAGCGCGTGAAGAACGCGGCGATGGCCACCTTCGAGGCGTCCCGCCCCGCCGTGGGCGCCCAGGCCGTCGGCATCGCCCGCGCCGCCTACGAGGTCGCCCTGGACTACGCCAGGACCCGTGTGCAGTTCGGCCGCCCGATCATCGACAACCAGGGCATCGCCTTCCAGCTCGCCGACATGCGCACCCGCATCGACGCCGCCCGGCTGCTGGTGTGGCGGGCCTCGTGGATGGCGGCGGCCGGCAAGCCCTTCGAGGGCGCCGAGGGCTCGATGTCCAAGCTGTTCGCCGGGGAGACCGCCAAGAGCGTCACGGCCCAGGCGATGCAGATCCTCGGCGGCAACGGCTTCACCCGGGAGTACCCGGTGGAGCGCATGCACCGGGACGCGGCGATCTACACGATCTTCGAGGGCACCAGCGAGATCCAGCGCCTGGTCATCGCCCGCACCGTCTCGGGCGTGCACGTCCGCTGACCCTCCCCCGGCGGGGCATGCCCCGCCCCGGACCGGCCCCGACCCCCGTACTCCGGCCCCCACCGCACCCCGCGCCCCGCCGCGTTCACCCGACACGACCGCACCCATTCGGGCTGATCCCGGCGGCACGCCGAACCGCTGCGCAGACCGGCCACCGAGCCGCCGCACGCCCTCCAAAGAGAGCAACAACCCTCTCACGTAAGCCTTTTGACACTCCGAACGGCCCACCTGGGCAAGAACCCGCCCCCGGCGGACCGGCAGTGAACATGTTCACAAAACATCTCCGATCGACCGATCCGGAGCTTTTCTGACGCAGTATCCGTAGAAGACCGCAAGTCCCCGCCGCAGGGCGGGGCCGCCCGGACGGACGCCCAATCCTGCCGCCGCCCGGGTGATGAACGGACCATGACGAGACGGCAGGAGCGGGAGACCCGAGCAAGGCGGGCCGCGCACGACGCGGTCCTTGGGGTGAAGCCACGCGCCGCGTGGCCGGGCAACTTCGCCGGCCCGAACCCGACAGGTCATCTTTCGCAGGCGTACGACGAAGGGTTCACTCATGTCTGCGCACGCACGCATAGCGGGTCCGGTGTCCCGGGCGGGCATCACCACCGCCGTCACCGCCGCCACCCTGGCGGGGACGATGCTCATCCCGTCCGCCGCACCCGAGGCCGAGGCGGCCACCCCCGCCGGCAAGGCGCTCAGGGTCGCGGCCTCCAAGAAGGGCGCCCCCTACAGCTACGGCGCCGCCGGCCCCGGCCGGTTCGACTGCTCGGGACTCACCCAGTACTCGTACAAGAAGGCGGGCAAGAGGCTGCCGCGCACCGCGGCGGCCCAGTACAACCGCTCGAAGAAGGTCTCCGCCAAGTCGCGCAAGAAGGGGGACCTGGTCTTCTTCCACTCGGGCGGCAGTGTCTACCACGTCGGCATCTACGCCGGCGAGGGACGGATCTGGCACTCTCCCAAGCCGGGCAAGACCGTCCGCAAGGAGAGGATCTGGACCAAGAGCGTGCGCTACGGGCGCGTGAGGTGACACAGCGGCACCCGAACCGGGCCGGGCCCCACAAGGGCCCGGCCCGGTTCGGCTTGTGGCGATTACGCCACGGGCGTGAAGCCGTTCCGTCCGGCAGCGCCGGCGGGCACGCTCGGCCCATGAGACTTCTGGTGCTGGGCGGAACGGAGTTCGTCGGCCGTGCGGTCGCCGAGGAGGCGCTGGCGCGCGGCTGGGAGGTGACCGTCCTCAACCGGGGACGCCACGCCCCGCCGCCCGGCGCCACCGCGCTGCGGGGCGACCGCACGGCCGACGGCGGGCTCGCCGCCCTGAAGGAGCCGGCCGGCGGCTGGGACGTCGTGGTCGACACCTGGTCCGGGGCGCCCGCCGCGGTACGCGACGCCGCCGCCGCGCTGGCGCGGCGCACGGGGCGCTACGCGTACGTCTCCAGCCGTTCGGTGTACGCCTACCCGCCCCCGGCAGGCCTGGACGAGACGGGCCCGCTCGTCGACGCCTCGCCCGACGACGACGGCGCCGCCGACTACGCCAGGGCCAAGCGAGGAGGGGAGATGGCCGTCGAGGCGGCCTTCGGCGACCGGGGCCTGCTGGTGCGGGCGGGGCTGATCCTGGGTCCGTACGAGAACATCGGGCGGCTGCCGTGGTGGCTGCTGCGCGTCGCCCGGGGCGGTGAGGTCCTGGCGCCCGGCCCCCGGGACCTCCCCCTGCAGTACGTGGACGCGCGCGACCTCGCCGTCTGGACGCTGGACGCCGCCGGGCGCGGACTGGGCGGCCCGTACAACCTGGTGAGCCCGCCCGGCCACGCCACCATGGGGGAGCTGCTGGAGAGCTGCGTGCGCGTCACCGGTTCCGGTGCGCGGCTGCGGTGGACCGATCCCGAGCCGATCCTCGCGGCGGGGGTGCGGCCGTGGACGGACCTGCCGGTGTGGATCCCGCCGGGCGAGCTCCACGACGCCATGCACCGAGGGGATGTCTCCCGGGCCGTCGCGGCGGGGCTGCGCTGCCGCCCCGTGGAGCGGACCGTGGCCGACACCTGGGCCTGGCTGTGCGGCCTGGGCGGCGAGCCGCCCCTCCGCCCCGACCGCCCACGGGTCGGACCGGCGCCCGGGAAGGAGGAGGAGATCCTCCGCGCGGTGCGGCACTAAGGTGGTGATCGCCGCCGTTTTCGTGAGGGGGAGTCCGCCATGGCGTCGCGCCGGGCGAAGCAGGTACTGGCCGCCGGATGGGCGGTGCTCGCGGTGACGGGCGCCGGGGCCACGCTGGTGCTGAACGACAGCGCCGGGGACGCATCCGAGCGGTACGGCTGGTACGAGCACGCACCGGAGGGGGAACCCCCGGCTCCGCCTGCTTCGGTGGGGGACGGCCGCTGCGCGACGCCCGGACCGGGCGAGGGGCGGGAGCCCAGCCCTCCGGAGGCTTTCCGGGTGTGCTTCCACGCCGTCCTCCGTTCCGCCGAGCCCGGTCCGGGCCCTTTCCGGGAACCGCTGGAGGGATCCGCGCCGCAGCCCTACGGCGAATACCTCCAGACCGCCGGGGCCACCCCGGATCCCGCCGGGTAGCGGCGCGTCCCGCACCCGGTCCCGCGGCGGTGGACCGGGGTGTGTGCCGGAACGGCCTGTGACCATCGTCCGCACCGGGGTACAGGTGGGGCTATGAGCACTGAACAGACCGGAAAGACCAAGGAAGGGGCATGCCTCGTCGAGATCGAGCTGCCCCACTGCACCCCTTCGAACGCGGCGGCCGTCTTCGCCGTCCTGAGGTCGGCGTTCCCCAAGTCGCCCGAGCTGGGCGACGGCAACGGCGCGGGCGGGCCGGGGGCGGACGGCGAGCAGCGGAAGTTCTGGGTGGGCACGGTCGACGTCCGCACCCACGGTGAGGTGGAGTGCACCCTGGAGCTCGGGGAGCCGGTCGAGGCGGACCTCAGCGGCGGCCCCGACGCGGTACGGCAGGTCCAGGAGGCTCTCGCGGGCTTCTACGACGTGACGGCCGAGCCCCGGATCTCGGGCGACCAGGAGGTGGAGGTGCGGCTGAGGCTCGCCCAGCGCTGACCGGCCCCGGCCCCGGCGCCGACCGGCCCGAGGCCGTACCCACCGGCCCGAGGCCGTACCCACCGGCCCGAGGCCGGGAGAGGCCGCCATTCGCCGACTGGGACCGCCGCGGGCGGGTACGCGCCCCCGCGAACGCAAGCGAGCGAGGACGAGCGGGAGCGGGGAACGCCCGCCGGCGGTCCCGGCCGGCGGGCCGCACCGTCTCAGACCACCCCCGGGAGGGACCCATGCCCATCTCGACCACCAACCCGGCCACCGGCGAGACCCTGCAGACCTTCGAGGCCCTGGGCGCGGAGGAGATCGAGGAGCGGCTGGAACGCGCCCGCACCGCCTTCGAGGAGTACCGCACCACCGGATCCGCCGAGCGGGCCGAACTGCTGCACCGGGCGGCCGACCTGCTGGAGAAGGAGCGGGACGACATCGCCCGCACCCTGACCACCGAGATGGGCAAGCCCGTCACCGCGGCCCGCGCCGAGGCCGCCAAGTGCGTGAAGGCGATGCGCTGGTACGCCGACCACGCCGGGGAGCTGCTGGCCGACGAGCACCCGTCGGCGGCGGACGTGGAGGACAGCGGCGGCAGCACCGCGTACGTGCGCTACCGCCCGCTGGGCCCGGTCCTGGCGGTGATGCCGTGGAACTTCCCGCTGTGGCAGGTGATCCGCTTCGCGGCCCCCGCGCTGATGGCGGGCAACACCGGCCTGCTCAAGCACGCCTCGAACGTGCCGCGGACCGCGCTGTACCTGGAGGACCTCTTCCGCCGCGCGGGCTACCCGAGGGGCTGCTTCCAGACCCTGCTGATCGGCTCCGACGCGGTGGAGGGGGTCCTGCGCGACGACCGTGTGGCCGCCGCGACGCTCACCGGCAGCGAACCGGCCGGGCGCTCGGTGGCCTCGGTCGCCGGCGACGAGATCAAGAAGACCGTTCTGGAACTGGGCGGCAGCGATCCCTACCTCGTCCTGCCCTCGGCGGACGTGGTGAGGGCGGCCGAGGTCGCGGTGACCGCGCGGACCCAGAACAACGGCCAGTCCTGCATCGCGGCCAAGCGCTTCATCGTGCACCGGGAGGTGTACGAGGAGTTCGCCCGGCTGTTCGTGGACGGCATGAAGGCCCTGAGGGTGGGCGACCCGATGGACGAGTCCACCCAGGTCGGGCCGCTGGCCGGCGAGAGGGGCCGGGCCGACCTGGAGGAGCTGGTCGCCGACGCCCGCGAGCGCGGCGCCACCGTGCTGTGCGGCGGACGGCGGCCCGCGGCGCACCCGGCGGGCTGGTTCTACGAGCCCACCGTCCTGGCGGACGTCACGCCCGGGATGCGTGTCCACCGCGAGGAGACCTTCGGGCCGGTGGCGACCCTCTACCGGGCGGCGGACCTGGAGGAGGCGATCGCGGTGGCCAACGACACCCCCTTCGGCCTGAGCTCCAATGTCTGGACCCGTGACCGGGAGGAACAGGACCGCTGTGTACGCGACCTGCGGGCGGGCGGCGTCTACTTCAACGGCATGACCGCCTCGCACCCGGCGATGCCCTTCGGCGGGATCAAGCGCTCCGGCTACGGCCGGGAGTTGTCGGGGCACGGCATCCGCGAGTTCTGCAACGTCACCACCATCTGGCACGGCACGCCCCCGGACGTGCCCACCGCCGAGTGATGGCGCGCGGCGGCGTGCGACGGCCGGGGCCGTCACGGGACCGTCACATGTCGTCAAGCCTCAGTTCCGCCCATACGACGCGTCCCCGCGTCTGGGCGGCGGGTATGTCCCCCCAGGAATCGGCGAGGGCGTCGACGAGCTGGAGCCCGCGCCCGCTGGTCGCCTCGACGTCCGCCGAGCGGGCCGCGAGCCCGGACGCGCCGGTGCCCTGGTCGCGCACCTCTATGCGCAGCCGCCGGTCGCCGTGCTGGAGAAGACAGGCGATTCTGTCGCTGACGGTGTGGACCACGGCGTTGGTGACGAACTCGGACACGACCAGCTGTGCCGTGTCGACCACGCTCTGCGGGCAGTGCCAGCGGTGCAGCCACTCCGCGAGCAGGTGCCGGGCCACGCACACCGAGGAGCGCTGGGCGGGAACCTCGAATTCCGCCCGTTGCCGCGATCGCTGGGGGTGGACGGCCGGCAGCATGGGGGCCATGTGCGCTGAGCGGGGGAGAAGAGCCATCAGTGGCTCGCCTTTCGTACGCCGGTGGGCGTCGGGTCCGGTGCACCGTGTGCGGGGCACGGTCCGTGCGAGGGGCCGGTGTCCGGGAACGCCCGCTGACCGGCCACCGCGCCCGGTGCGCCACGGTGGGGAGGAACGGCGAGGGCACGGGGCCCGCGGAAGAGGTGGGAGGGCCCGTGTACCGGTACGGTTCGACGCCGGTGTGACCGCGCCGTGAACTGGATCACCCGGCTACTATGCTCATTGGTGTCCGCAAAAGGCAAGAAGAGTTCTGCAAATTGCAAGATTTAAACGACAGCCTGGCCGCGTCGCCGGGGCCGTGGCACACTGCTCTGCCGGTGAGGCGCGAGTGGAGAGGAAGAGACCATGGGCGAGTCCCGGTCGGCACCGACCGTGGGGCAGATCGTCCTGGGGCTACGCCTGCGTGACCTGCGGGAACGTGCCGGGAAGTCGTTCGAGGAAGCCGCCCGGGTCCTGAGCGTCACCACATCCACGGTCCGTCGCATGGAGAAGGCCGAGGTGGGCCTGCGCCCGCTGTACGTCAAGGCGCTGCTGGAGAGCTACGGCGTCGGGGCGGAAGAGACCGACGCCTTTCTCGCGCTGGTGGAGAAGGCCAACAGGCCGGGCTGGTGGCACCGCTTCCGCAGCGTCCTGCCGGACTGGTTCAGCCTCTACGTCAGCCTGGAGAGCGAGGCCGACCTGATCCGCTCCTACGAGCCCCACTGCGTTCCGGGTCTGCTCCAGACCGAGGAGTACGCCCGCGCCCTGCTGCGGACCGGCTTCCCCCGGGCGGACGAGGAGGAGCTCGACCGGCGGGTGGCGCTGCGCATGGGACGGCAGCAGCTCCTGGCCAAGCCCGATGCGCCGCGCCTGTGGGCGGTGCTGGACGAGCAGGTGCTGCGCAGACCGGTCGGCGGCGCCGACGTCATGAGGGCGCAGATCGACCGGCTGGTCGAGGTCTGCGCCGAGCCCGGGATCAGCCTGCAGATCATGCCCTTCAGTGCGGGCCCCCACCCGGGGATGTTCGGCCCCTTCCAGCTCTTCCGGTTCAGCTATCCGGAGCTGCCGGACATCGTCTACACCGAGAGCCTGACCGGCGCCGTCTACATCGACGAGCGCCCCGAGGTCACCACCTATCTGGAAGCCCTCGACCGCATGGTCACCCAGGCCCTGCCGGTCCAGGACACCGAGCGGACGCTGCTCGGGCTGCGCGACTCCTTCTGAGGGCGGCCCGCCCCGCCCCTCCCGAGTCCGGCGTGGCCGATGTCACGGAACAGCCGCCTCCTTCCGTACAACCGTTGTGCGGACGATGTGCGGACATGTAGGAATGGCCCTTCCTGATGATCGATTCACGTCGGAACGTGATCGGAAGAGACAAGGAAGAGCACGTCATGTCTGTCCAGCCGCCCACCCCCGGGAACGACGCGAACGAACCGGGAGGCGGGCGGCCGGACATACCGGACGAGATGTGGGAGCGCTTCGTCGGCGAGTGCGAGACCTCCCCGGGCTCCGCGCCCAAGGAGCCGTCCGCCCGGGCGCGGATGGTGACCGAACGCCTGCGGAAGGCCGACGAGGAGGCCGCCGCAAGGCGGCGGACCCGGCGCTGGGGCAGGAAGCGGCAGCCCGAACCGTGGCAGCCCGAGGGCTGGCGCACCGGCCCCGCCTGGCAGGAGACGGAGGGCGGCCGGCGCGGACGCGGCGGGCGGCTGGGCCGGGCCGGCATGGCGCTCGGCGCCGGTGTCACCGCGCTGGCCTTGCTCTACGCGCTCGATCCGGCGCTTGTGCGCTCCTGGCTGCCCGACGGCGCCGACGGCGCCGGACCGGCCGCGCCCCTGCCCGCGGAGACCGCCGCGCCCGCCGCCGCGCCGGAGGAGGAACTCCTGCCCGGCCGGCCCACGGTGAAGCAGCCGTTCGCCGGCTCGCCCGCCAAACGGTGGGCCGAGGGCGCGGACGCCATCGAGGTGCCGGAGGCCACCGCGGTCGGCGGTGTGCCGGCCGTCGAGATCCGGGCCGCCCTGGAGCGCACCAGGAAGTTCCTGGTCGCCGCCAACCTCGACCGCGACGTGCTGTACGGCGCCGAACCCGCCGAGGCACTGGCCCTGCTGGACCCGCTGATGGGCAAGACCGTCGACCGGATCAGGAAGTCCCTGGACAAGCCCGGCGAGGACAACGACCCCACCTGGCTGTTCACCCGCTTCGACCGGGACGAGGTCCGCCTCGCCGGCGAGGCGGTCAAGGTCCGCGGCCGGATGGAGGTGACCGAGAACGAGCAGGGGGTGCCGCGCATCCGCGCCGACTACACCTTCGTCTACCCCCTGGCCCGCGCGGAGGGGGGCGAGGAGGTCGCCCGCACCGTCGTGCGCCGCGTGGTCGACGTCGACGTCCTGCACGGGCCGCGGTGGGAGCACACCGAGGGCACGCTGTGGATGTACGGCTACAACGGGGACATCGCCAACGACACCTGCGACGAGCACGACGGCTTCATCCACCCGCAGTTCGTCGCCGACCGGTACGCCAACCCCGCCACGGGCGAGGAGAGGGACCCCTACGACCGCAGCAAGCCGGTCGAGGAGTGGACCGGGGAAGGGGAGTGCCTGGCGGCCTCGCGGACCTGAGCCGCTCCCGCACCGGGCCGTTCGGCCTCGGCCCTTGGCGGGCGGCCGGTGCGCGGCATCCGCCGCGCCGCCTCCCCGGCCGCCCCCGGCGGCGGTGGTGCTCGTTCCCCCGTCCGGTCCTTCCATGACCCGTTCGCTTCGCCCGGTCGTGTGACCGGACCGTGGTGCGTACTCGTGCCCGGTCGGGGAAGTCGCTGGACCGGACGACCGCCTGAGGAGGCTGTGGCGATGAGAAGCGTCGGTGTCGAGGAAGAACTGCTCCTGGTGAGCGCGGACAGTGGTGAGCCGCAGGCCGTCTCGGGAGCGGTGCTGGCCTCCGTGGGCGAGGACGAGGAACTGGAGAAGGAACTCCAGGAGGAACAGCTGGAGACCGGGACCCGCCCGCGTACGCAGATGGTGGACCTGGCCGTGGAGGTGCGCCGGTGGCGCGGCGCGGCGTCGCAGCGGGCGCGCGCGGTCGGGGCGGATGTCGCGGCGCTGGCCACCTCGCCGCGGGCGGTCGACCCCTCGCTCAGCCCCGGCGAGCGCTATCTGCGGATGGCCGGCGAGTACGGGCTGACCGCCCAGGAGCAGCTCACCTGCGGGCTCCACGTCCATGTGAGCGTGGAGTCCGACGAGGAGGGGGTCGCCGTCCTGGACCGGATCCGGCCGTGGCTGGCCCCGCTGCTGGCGATGAGCGCCAACTCCCCCTTCTGGCAGGGGGAGGACAGCGGGTACGCCAGTTACCGCAACCGGGTGTGGGGCCGGTGGCCGTCGGCGGGGCCGGTGGAGGTCTTCGGCTCGGCCGGGAACTACCGCGAGCGGGTGCGCTCGATGATCCGGACGGGGGCGCTGCTGGACGAGGGGATGATCTACTTCGACGCCCGGCTGGCGCGGAACTATCCCACGGTCGAGGTGCGGGTCGCCGACGTGTGCCTGGACGCCCGCGACACGGTGCTGCTCGCGGCGCTGGTCCGCGCGCTGGTGGAGACCGCGGCCCGGCAGTGGCGCGAGGGCGACCCGCCCATGCCGGTGGACGTCGGCCTGCTGCGCCTGGCGGCATGGCGGGCGGGCCGCTCCGGACTCTCCGGGGAGCTGGTGCACCCGGTGACCTTTGAGCCGGCCCCCGCGGAGAGCGTCGTGGGCGCCCTGCTCGACCACACCGCCCCGGCCCTGTCGGACGCCGGTGACCTGTCCCTGGCCAAGGAAGGGACCGAGGACCTCTTCCGGCGCGGCAACGGCGCCGCCGCCCAGCGCGCCGTCTTCGAGGAGACGGGCGGCGACCTGAGCGCCGTCGTGGCCGAAGCGGTGCGCAGGACCGTGGCCTGAACGTGGCCTGAACCGGGCCCCGCCCGCACGGGCGGGGCTCAGCGACTGGCCGCGTCCTTGACCATCGCCGCGGCCAGCACCCTCTGCTTGAGCCGGGCGACGCAGTCCTCGCAGGCGGAGAACACGGTCGTCCTCCCGCGGTGGCCGACCTCCGCGAGCGGGCTCAGCGGCACGTCGCCCCGCCCGCACCACAGCCAGCAGGCGGAGCCCCGCCCGGCGGGGGAGGGGCTCTCCATCTGCTCCTCCAGCCGGCTGATGCAGTCCTCGCAGGCGTACAGCGGGGCATGGGTTCCCCAGGAGACCACCGGTCCGAGCCAGGTCACCGCCGTGCCGCTGCGCAGGCACCACAGCCAGCAGTCGCCGACGACCCACGCGCACCGGCCGTCCCCCGCCTGTTGCGCCTGCTCCGGTGGCTTCACGGGCGGCTCGGGGCACGAGGAGCCGGGCGGGGCGACGCACTCCCGGCCGGTGTCCGTCTCGGTGGGCACGGGGCGCCTCCTCTCCACGCGGGGGAGCGGCCGTCCGCTCTGTGGCCCCCCGTCATGCGTACCCCGGATCGACCGGCGGGGACAGCGGACTTCGGGCCAGCCTCACGGGCGCGCCGACTCCCCCTCCGGCAGCGGCCCGGGCGGGGGAACCGGGCCCGCCCACCTGCGCGTCCACTGGTCGCGGCCGTCGGACGGACGGCCATGGACAGGGGGTACACCACTGTGTTTCGGACATCACGGGGAGCGCTGCGCCGGGCAGCGGTCATCGCGGCGGCGGCCGTCGCGGCGCTGACCGCCTGCCAGCCGGAGGACCTGCCGGCGGACGACGTTCCGGCGTCCGCGGTCCCGGGCGCGTCGGCGACCGCCTCCCCGAGCGCGTCGCAGCCGGCCGCGCCGGATGGGGAGCGGTCCCTGGTGGACGCGGTGGAGGCGGGCGGCCTGCGCAAGCAGACCGGGGACGGCGCCGTCGGGGACGTACCGGTCGACCCGGGGGAGATGCGGGACGGTATGCGACTGGTCGTCAGCAACTTCGCCGGCCCGGACGGCGGCGACCCGGTCCTCTTCGAGGGCGTCGACAATGTCCCCGAGGACACGAACAAACGCCGTGAGCACCTCTTCCGCGGCATGCTGGAGTACATCGAGTGGGACCCGGAACTGGGGCAGCCCCAGGCGCGGCCGGTGGCCGACCCGGGGCCGCTGGGCGGCTCGGTGGAGTGCCTGATGGCCTCCCTCGCCGAGAACGGCCAGGTGATCTGCGGCTGGGCGGACGAGAGCACCGCCGCGGTGGCGCTGTTCCCCGACAGCACCCTCGACGAGGCCGGGAAGCTGTTCGTCGCCATGCGCGGCGACCTGGAACGCTGACCCCACACGTGCGTGCCGGCACACGCCACGCACGCCGGTCCGCCCTTGCCCTCCCCGAGAGGGCAAGGGCGGACCGGCGTGTTCGGTCTGCGCCTTCCTAGCGGCGCACCGATGGCCGACGTGAAGGTACGAAAGGGGTGGATCGGGGTACAGGCACACGCGCGCGGCGGTTCCGGACGCCTCCGCCGCGCGAACCCCCGTTCGAAGGAGACCAGTACGTGACCGAGACAGCCAGGCAGCGCGACGACCGGCCGGTGCTCACGAACCGGCAGGGCCACCCGATCCACGACAACCAGAACCAGCGCACGGTCGGCGCCCGGGGTCCCGCCACGCTGGAGAACTACCACTTCCTCGAGAAGATCAGCCACTTCGACCGAGAGCGCATCCCCGAGCGGGTGGTGCACGCGCGCGGTGTGACGGCCTTCGGCTACTTCGAGGCGTACGGCTCCTGGGGCGACGAGCCCATCGCGCAGTACACCCGCGCCAAGCTGTTCCAGGAGCGGGGCAAGCGCACCGACGTGGCCGTCCGGTTCTCCACGGTCATCGGCGGACGCGACTCCGCCGAGACCGCCCGCGACCCCCGCGGCTTCGCGGTGAAGTTCTACACCGATGAGGGCAACTGGGACCTCGTCGGCAACAACCTGGGCGTCTTCTTCATCCGGGACGCCATCAAGTTCCCCGACGTCATCCACGCCCTCAAGCCCGACCCGGTGACCTTCGAGCAGCGGCCCGAGCGGATCTTCGACTTCATGTCGCAGACGCCCGAGTCCATGCACATGCTGGTCAACCTCTTCAGTCCGCGCGGCATCCCCGCCGACTACCGGCACATGCAGGGCTTCGGGGTCAACACCTACAAGTGGGAGAACTCCGACGGCCGCACCATGCTGGTCAAGTACCACTGGATGCCCAAGCAGGGCGTGCGCTCCATGACCGAGGAGGACGCCGCGAACGTCCAGGCCGACAGCCTCGGCCACGCCACCAAGGACCTGTACGAGGCCGTCGAGCGGGGCGAGTACCCCGAGTGGGAACTCCTGGTGCAGATGATGGAGGACCACGAGCACCCGGAGCTGGACTTCGACCCGCTGGACGACACCAAGACCTGGCCGGAGCAGGAGTTCCCGCCCAAGCCGGTAGGCCGCATGGTCCTGAACCGGATGCCGGACGACTTCTTCACCCAGAACGAGCAGATCGCCTTCGGCACCGGCGTGCTGGTCGACGGCCTGGACTTCTCCGACGACAAGATGCTGGTCGGCCGCACCTTCTCCTACAGCGACACCCAGCGCTACCGGGTGGGCCCCAACTACCTCCAGCTGCCGGTGAACCGGGCCAAGGCCCCGGTCCACACCAACCAGAACGGCGGCCCCATGGCCTACGAGGTCGACCCCCGGGGCGAGAACCGGCACGTCAACTACGAGCCGTCCACCCTCGGCGGGCTCCAGGAGGCGGAGGGGCCGGGCTACGGCGAGCAGGGGCCGGAACTCAGCGGCAGGCTGACCCGCAGCCGTATCCCGCGGACCAACGACTACCTGCAGGCCGGGCAGCGCTACCTGCTGATGGAGGACTGGGAGCGCGACGACCTGGTCGCCAACTTCACCGACCAGTTCAGGCAGTGCCCCAGGCACATCCAGGAACGGATGGTGTGGCACCTGCTGCTCGCGGAGAACGACCTCGGACTGCGGGTGGGCGAGGGGCTCGGCATCTCCCCGCAGGACGTGGCGAACCTGGAGCCGCTGCCGGACCAGCAGCTCACCGACGAGGACCGCGAGCGCCTGGCGAACCTCGGCAAGAACCCGCCGCGGGACGTCGAGGGCCTGACGATGACCCACTGCGTCCCCGACGAGCGGCATGTGGTGACCCGTTGACCGGCGCGTACGCGGTGTGGCGCGGCGTGTACGGGGAAGCCGTGGGAAGACCCGGGCGGCCCGCGGCGGGAGCGTCCGGAACAGTCCCGCGGACCCGGTAGGAGAGAACCGGTCATGAAGAAGAGGAAGCAGAAGCTGGTGTACAGGCCCGTTGGGTTCGCGCTCGGCACCCTGGGCGGCCTGGTCGCGAGCACCGCCTTCAAGAAGGCGTGGAAGGCGATCAGCGACGAGGACGACGCGCCCGACCCCGGTGACGAGGACCGCAAGCTGGGCGAGATCCTGCTGGCGGCCGCGATCCAGGGCGTGATCTTCTCGGTGGTCAGGGCGGCGGTGGACCGCGGCGGTGCCGTCGCCGTCCGCAAACTGACGGGTACCTGGCCGGGCTGAGCCCGCACGGCCGCCCCGGCGGGCGGCACACCACGGCGGGGCCGTACGGACGACCGTACGGCCCCGCCGCCGTGTGCGGGGCGGGTCCGGAGCTTTCGGGGCCACCGGCTTCCGCCGGTCCGGGCGGCCGAGGGGGGATGCGGCGGCGCGGCCGCCCGAGGGAGGCGTCACCACGCGGAAGTGTCGTCACCACGGCGAAAGTTTTCGGAAATGCCGGACGGTCCCTTCCTGTGTTGTGTGCCCTCAACTGCTTTGTTAAGCATGGAAGTTACGCAGTGGGGAGCCTTGACCGGAGCATGCCTCGGTGATTCGATTTCCGGAATCGTTCCGGAACGATCAGTGTGCGCTTCCCTCCAGTCCTCTCCCGTCCATGACCTGCGGAGATCGAACAATGAGAAGGCCCGACACCGGTCCACAGGACCCCGGGAACGCCAGTCGGCGGACGTTCCTCGGACTGATTCCGCTGACCGCGGCGGCCACCGCCGTACCCGCCGCCGTCGCGTCCCCGGCCGCCGCCGCGGCGGACCGGGGCGGGGGCGGCGGACACGGGGGAGGCTTCGACGCCTACATCTCCTTCTCCCGCCGGGCCGGGAGCTTCCCCCTGGTCGCGGACGGCCGTGCCGCACCGATCGTGGTCAGCGGCGACGACCACCCGGGCGTACTGCGGGCGGCGGAGGACCTGCGCGAGGACGTCGGGCGCGTCACCGGCGTCGAGCCGACCCTGAGGCGGGCCGATGTCCCGCCGCGGCGCGCCGAGGTCGTGATCGTCGGCACCATCGGGAGGAGCCCGCTGATCGACCGGCTCGTCGCGGCGGGGAAGCTGGACGTCTCCGGCATCGCGGGGAAGTGGGAGACCACCGTCGAGCAGGTGGTGGAGAACCCGGCGCCAGGAGTACGCCGCGCCTTCGTCATCGCCGGCAGCGACCAGCGCGGCACCATCTTCGGCATCTACGAGACCACCCGCCAGATGGGCGTCTCGCCCTGGCACTTCTGGGACGACGTACCGCCGCGCCGCCACGACGAGCTGCATGTGCTGCCCGGCCGCCACACCCAGGGCACTCCGGCCGTGCGGTACCGCGGCTTCTTCATCAACGACGAGAACCCGGCGCTGGGCACCTGGGCGCCCGAGTACTTCGGCCCCGGCCACGCCCCCGGCTTCCCCAACGGCTTCAACAAGGAGTTCTACGCCAAGGTCTTCGAGACCCTCCTCCGTCTCAAGGCCAACTACCTGTGGCCGGCCGTGTGGGGCCGGGCCTTCGCCGAGGACGACCCGGCCAACCACGCCACCGCCAGGGAGTACGGCATCGTGATGGGCACCTCGCACGAGGCCCCCATGATGCGCGGCATCGAGGAGTGGAACCGCCACGCCACCCCCGCGAAACGCGACGCCGAGGGCGACATCACCGAGCCCGGCAGCGACCCCTACGGCGGCACCGGCGAGTGGAGCTTCCGCCGCAACCGGCAGGCGATCGAGGCGTACTGGGCCGACGGCATCCGCCGCATGGTGGAGGAGGACTTCGAGGGAGTGGTCACCCTCGGCATGCGCGGCAACGGCGACGTCAGCCTGCCCGACGGTGACGGCATCGACCTGATGCGGTCCATCCTCGACAGCCAGCGCGAGATCCTGGCCGAGGTCACGGGCGGGGAGGACGTCACCGGCATCCCGCAGGTGCAGACCCTCTACAAGGAGGTCCAGCGCTACTGGGACAAGGGCCTGCGCCCGCCGGACGACGTCACCGTCGTCTTCTGCGACGACAACTGGGGCAACATGCGCAAGCTCCCGGACCAGTCGCTTCCGAAGCGCGCCGGCGGCTACGGCATGTACTACCACTTCGACTACGTCGGAGTCGGCCGCAACTACAAGTGGGTCGACACCGTCAACCTCGTCAGCACCTGGGAACAGCTCCACCTGACCCACACCTACGGCGTGGACCGCCTGTGGGTGGTCAACGTGGGCGATCTGAAGGCCGAGGAGCTGCCCACACAGTTCTTCCTCGACTACGCCTGGGCCCCGGAGCGCTGGCCCCTGGAACGGCTCCACGAGTGGGGGCGCGGCTACGTCGCGCAGAGCTTCGGCCCCGAGCACGCCGACGACATAGCCGAGATCCTGCACACCTACGGCGTCCTGCAGGCCCGCCGCAAGCCGGAACTGCTCAACCGCCGCATCACCCTGGACCCGGCCAAGGACCTGTCCAGGGACGAGGAGGCGGTGGTCCACGACGACCGGGCCAGCCCCTACCACCTCAACCACTACGGTGAGACGGCCCGGGTCACCGAGGAGTGGCGCCGCCTGGCCGGGCGGGCGGAGAAGATCGGCCGCAGGCTTCCGGAGGAGGACAGGGACGCCTACTACCAGCTCGTGCTCTACCAGGTGAAGGCCACCGCCAACCTCTACGAGCTGCGCGAGGCGGAGTTCACCAACCTCCTCTACGCCGAGCAGGGCCGCGCCGCCACCAACCGCTACGCCGATCTCACCGACGAGCGCTTCGCCGACGACCGGGCGATGTCGGACTACTACAACAACATCCTGGCCGGCGGAAAGTGGAAGGGATTTCAGACCCAGCCGAAGATCGGCTACGGGGACGTGGAGCGCTACGGCCCCGACGCGCCCTGGCAGCAGCCCCAGACACCCGACCACGTCGCGCTGCCCGACCAGGTCTTCCCGGCGGTCAGACGCATCGAACTGCCCGACCGTGCCGAGATGGGCGTGGGCATCGACGGATCCGACCTGTGGTGGCCCGAGGCCGGGGCGGAGGCGGTGCTGCCCGCCTTCAGCCCGTACCAGAACTACCCCGAGCAGTACATCGAGGTCTTCAACCGCGGCAGCAGGCCCTTCGGCTACCGCATCACCGCGGCCGAGCCCTGGGTGCGGATCGGGCGTGCGCGCGGGCGGGTCGAGGAGCAGGTGCGCGCCACCGTGCGGGTCGACTGGAGGAGGGCTCCCAAGGGCGTCACCAGAGTGCCCATCACCGTCCACGGCCCCGGCGGCGCCACCGTGGAGGTCCAGGCCGTCGTCGAGAACCACCGGATGCCGCGGCGGGGGCCGCGGGGCTTCGTCGAGGCGGACGGGCACATCTCCATGGAGGCCGCGCACTGCTCCCGGGCCGTCGGGGCCGCGGGCGTCCGCTGGAAGCGCCTGCCGGACATCGGGCGGGCGGAGGACGGGATGGAGCCCTACCCTGTCACCGCTCCCAGCCGGGAACCCGGCGGCCGCGGGCCGCGCCTGGAGTACGAGATGACGCTCACCACGGCCGGCGAGGTCGATGTGTGGGTGTATCTGTCGCCGCGCAACAACGTCCTGCCGACGGAAGGCCTGCGGTACGCCGTCTCGATCGACGACGCCGAACCGCGGACGGTGAACGTCACCACCGCCACCGGCGCCGACGACACCTACATGAACAGGCGGTGGGCGAGGAACACCTCCGACAACGTCAACCGCACCGTCACCCGGCACACGGCCGGCCGGCCGGGCGTCCACGTCCTGAAGCTGTGGATGGTCGACCCGACGGTCATCGTGCACCGGATCGTCGTGGACACCGGCGGTCTGCGGCCGAGCTACCTGGGGCCGCCGGAGAGCCGTCGGGCCGGCCGCTGAGCAGCGGCGCCGCACCATGACGAGCCTGCGGGACGGCCCTTCACGGGCCGTCCCGCAGGCTCCGTTCCCGCGTCTGTCAGTCGCTTTGCCCGGGACGTCCCTCCGGGGAGGGGCGCCCCGGACCGGCCACGCGGTACGTGGTCCGCCCCCGGGGAAGCGGGCCACGCTGCGGCAGCGGCGCGGGCCGGCGGGGCAGGGCGTGCCGGGGCTGGGTGAGGGTGATCTGCCCCACCAACTGGTGGAAGCAGGCCAGGGCGGTGATCGGGGGGAGGCCCGCGGCCGCCACCCCGGTCAGGGTCTTGGGGGCATGGGCCACGCACAGGGCCACCGCCACGGCCGAGAAGAGGATCACCACCGCCCAGGAGTGCCGGACCCGGCGCCGCAGCACGGTGGCGCGCAGAATCGACAGGGAGCCGGTGAGCCAGGGCCCGTAGATCAGCAGGGGCCACCACCGCGCCAGGTCGGCGGGCACGGCGGGCCCGGCCAGCAGGCGCAGGGGGTCGTAGGAGACCAGTCCGCCCAGCACGCTGACCATCGCCACGATGCCGGCGGTCAGTGCCGCCACGGCGTAGCTGAACACATGCAGCAGCGACAGCTCCGGCCGGTGCGGCGTCCGGCGCCTGCGGCGGTGACGGCGTTCGGCGGCCGAGCGCCCCGACCGGCGGGCGGGAGCGGCGGCGCCGCCGGAGCGGCCCGTCTCTCCCGTGTCCCCGGCGTCGAAGCGGCGCAGCACCCGGGTGGTCTCGTCCGCGGACGGTTCCGTCCCGGTCTGCGCCGCGCCCCCGGGGTGCTCGGGGGACCGGGGCCGGGCATGGGGCTGATCGTGCTCCCGGCCGTGGGGCCGGTGCGGTGCGTGGCCGGAGTCCCGCAGCAGCTTGGCGAGTTCGGCCTCGAAGTCCCAGGACGGGTCGAGGACGTCCACGTCGGGCGGGGCGGGGGCTCTCTGCTCCGGCACGAACCACGGATCGAAGTCCGGATGGACACCGGTGCGGTACCAGTCGGGGTCCGAGTCCGCGGGTGTGCCGTACGGATCGAAGTGCGGTCCCTGGTCACTCACGGCGGCTCGATCCGGGAA
The DNA here is from genome assembly GCF_900114215.1 of Streptomyces mangrovi. Taxonomy (GTDB): domain Bacteria; phylum Actinomycetota; class Actinomycetes; order Streptomycetales; family Streptomycetaceae; genus Streptomyces; species Streptomyces barkulensis. The sequence goes on from NZ_FOSG01000004.1 coordinate 160,499, forward strand.
GGCGGGCCGCGGGCGTGGAAAACGGATCTGGTGGAGTCACGTCCACAACAACGAAGGCAGGACCCGACCGGATGACCGGCATTCGGGTGAAGTCTCAATTCATACGATCACGGTGAATGACCTTCCTTCCGGCCCGGTGGCTCCGGCGGAAACGGATCTGGTCCATACCTTGACTGGTCCATACCAAAGCGCTTGAGTGTTCCCGGTCAACCCCCCACCCCGGAAGGGAAGTTCACGTGCTGAGAAGACGCCTCATGGCGGGTCTCGCCGCCTCCGCCCTCGCAGGCGCCCTGGCGGTCGCCGTCCCCGCGACCTCCGCTTCCGCCGCCGAGTGCGCGACCCCGTGGAACTCCTCGTCGGTCTACCTCGGCGGGACGACCGTCTCCCACAACGGCCACAACTGGACCGCCCGCTGGTGGACCCAGAACGAGGCGCCGCCCGGCACCTCCGGAGTCTGGAGCGACCAGGGCTCCTGCGGTGGCGGTACGACCCCGCCGCCCACGGACCCGGATCCGTCCGGATTCGTGGTCAGTGAGGCGCAGTTCAACCAGATGTTCCCGAACCGGAACTCCTTCTACACCTACCAAGGACTGAAAGCGGCCCTGAGCGCCTACCCGGCCTTCGCCGGCACCGGCGGCGACACGGTGAGGAAGCGGGAGGCCGCCGCCTTCCTCGCCAACGTCAGCCATGAGACCGGCGGCCTGGTCCACATCGTGGAGCAGAACACCGCCAACTACCCGCACTACTGCGACAGCGGGCAGCCCTACGGCTGCCCGGCCGGCCAGGCCGCCTACTACGGGCGCGGTCCGATCCAGCTCAGCTGGAACTTCAACTACAAGGCGGCGGGCGACGCGCTGGGCATCGACCTGCTGCGCGACCCCTATCTGGTGGAGCGGGACGCGGCGGTCGCCTGGAAGACCGCCCTGTGGTACTGGAACACCCAGAGCGGGCCGGGCACCATGACCCCGCACGACGCGATGGTGGGCGGGCACGGCTTCGGCGAGACCATCCGCAGCATCAACGGCTCCCTGGAGTGCGGCGGACGCAATCCGGCCCAGGTGCAGAGCCGGATCGACAACTATCAGCGGTTCGTCCAGATCCTGGGCACCACTCCGGGCGACAACCTCACCTGCTGACAGGGGAGTCGCGGTGGAGGGCGCCATGCGGACCTCCACCGCCGCCCGCCGCCCGTTTCTGCCGCCCGCGCTCGCCGCGGGCGGCAGACACGGGCGTTTCGCGGTACAACCTTCACAGGAAGGATCCTTCCTACCTCTATCCGCGGACGTGTCCGGCCGGAATACTGCCGGGCCATGACGCTCACGGAAGAACGCATCACCGCCGAACGGCTCGAGCAACTGCTCGCCGACGACTCCATCCATACGGCACACCGCGCCCTGTGGCTGCTGCTGTGGGAGGGGGACCTGCGAGTGCTGGACCTGCTCTCCCTGGAGATCCAGGACGTGGATCTGCGGGCGAGGCGGGTGACCGGGGTGTGCGGCCGGGCGGTGCCCGAGGGTGAGGGGAACATCAGCGAGCGGGCGGCCGGACTGCTGCGCGAGGTGGTCGGCGGCCGGGAGAGCGGCCCGCTGTTCGCCACGGGCAACCGCGCACTGGGCTGGGAGCAGGTGATGCTGGCCGCGGGGGAACAGGGCCATGGCATCCACGAGTTCCGCGCGGGTGGCAGGCTCCACCGCCGGGAGGAGCCGGCCGCGGACCCCCGGTAGGCGCGGCCGCCGTACCGCACGGGCGGTGGGCGGGGCCGTGGCCGGGAGGAGGGGAGGGCCGCGGCCGAGCGGCGGACGCGGAGCCCCCGGGAGCTGCGGAAACCGATGAGAAGGAGTGTGGGGACGGCGCTCGGGGAAACCCGTACACCCGTGTCAGTACGCAAGCGATACGCCGTTGCCGCGTCGGGCCGGTGGACCGACGACGAGGACGGCGTCCGGCTGCCCGCGGGCGAGGCGCATGCCTGGGAACAGGGCATGAACCAGACCGTGTGCGGGCTGTCCCTCAGCCGCTCGCGGCTCGACCGCTTCCCGCATGTGACGTGGGCCGACGTCATCCCCGAGTCGGGCGGTGCGGCCGACCGCGTACGGCGGCTGTGCCCGCGGTGCGCCTCGGTCGCGGGGCGGAGAGGAGCCGACGCGCGCCCCCGGTGGCGGCGTACGAACCCCAGGCCGTGACATGGGCGGCCCCGACAGGGGCGTGAGGCGCGGGACGCCCGGTCCGGGATGCCGGGTGCGGAGTGCGGGGTCTTTTTCGGACCGGTGACGAGGAGGAGCCGAATGAGTGGTGCCATGGACCAGGCCGCCGAGACGGTGGGCCGGGTCACCGGCGCGGACGAGTACTCCGAGGAGGGGGAGGTCTCCCTGCGCGGACTCGCCACGCTGGCGGGCGTCTACGCGACCGGTGCCGGTGTGTTCGCCTGGCGTATGAGGGCGTCGGGCCGGCAACTGCCCGAGCGGATTCCCCCGCTGGACCTGCTCCTGATGGGGGTCGCCACCTACCGCAGCTCCCGGCTGCTCACCAAGGACAAGGTCACCAGTTTCCTGCGGGCCCCCTTCACCCGCCGCACCGGCAGTCTCCACGGCGCCGAGGTCATGGACGTGCCCCGCGGACACGGACTGCACCGGTCCGTGGGTGAACTGCTGGCCTGCCCCTTCTGCGTGGCGATGTGGATCGCCGGCGGTCTGACGGCGGGCTACGCCACGGCTCCGCGCGCCACCCGCCTGGTCACCTCCTGTCTGAGCAGCGTGGCCCTGTCCGACTGGCTGCAGTACGCCTGGAGCCTGACCCAGCAGAAGGCCGAGGGCGAGGGCTGAGAGGCAGGCCGTGGCAGCAGCACCGCAGCAGGGGCAGGGGCAGGGGCAGGGGCAGGGACGGGCCCCGGATGAGGGGCCGCGGGGACCTGTGGAGCCGGCCGTGCTGGTGGGCCTCCAGGGCTCGGGGAAGACGACCTTCCGCGTCCGCTGCCTCCCCGCCGGGTACACCGTGGTCAGCAAGGACCTCTTCCCGCGCTCCGCCCGGCACCGGCAGCGGCGCCAGATGCGCCTGGTGGAGGAGGCGCTGGAGCGGGGGCGGCCGGTGGTCGTGGACAACACCAACCCGTCACCGCCGGACGTGCCGAACGCCCTGGCGCGCAACGCCGCGCGCCGGGGCAGGGAGCGCGTGCCCGAGGCGGGCTTCTTCGACACCCTCCGGCGGCTGCGCGAACCCCGCCGGTCGGACGGCTTCGACGCGGTGCGGGAGGTGCGGATCGACGGCCGCGGCGGGTTCGACGTACGGGACGTGCCGCACGTGCCGCGCGTACGGCCCGGGGAGTAGGACCGAGGGGCCCGCGCGCGGCCCGGCCGCCGGGCCGGGTCAGCCGGACGGACGCACGTTCGCGACGACGAAGCCGCCGCGCGGGCGGGAGGGTACGCGGCGCAGTGGAATCCGCAGGTCCTGCCCGGGCACCTCGTACTCCGGCAGGGACAGTCGCGAGGACAGGGCCGTCAGCAGCGCCACGGTGACGTCCTCGCCGGGGCGTCCCCGCCCGCGTTCCTGTCCGTGTCCTTTTTGTCGGCCATGCGGGGTGCGTACCCCCGCAGGAGGCGGGCATGCGCCGTGCCGCCGGGGGTACCACGGCGGCACGGCGCCGCGGGAGAGGGGAGCGGAAGTGACCGGAACGGACGCGGGAGAGGGCGCGGGTGGTGCGCCGGGGCCGGAGCGGGCCCGCCCCCACCCGGAGGCCGGGGACGACGTGCCGCACGGCCGGCTGTCCGCCCGGCCCTCCGCCTCCCCGCCCCCGGTGTCCCCGCCCGGGGCCGGGGAGGGGGGCCCGGGTACGCACCGGCTGGAGGGGAGGGCGCTGCTGCGTGTTCCGCCGCCTTCGGGGGCCGGGGCACCTGCGCGGCCGTACTGGCTGGTGGTGGTGCTGCACGGGGCGGGTGGAACGGCGGAGCAGGCGCTGACCTGGCTGCTCCCGCAGGCCGGATCCGGCCGGCTGCTGCTGCTCGCGCCCCAGGCGACCGGCTCCACCTGGGATGTCGTAGGCGGCGGTTACGGCCCGGACGTGGCCCGGCTGGACGCCGTGCTGCACGGTGTCTTCCGGCGTTTCCCCGTGGACCCGGAGGGGGTGGCGGTGGCGGGCTTCTCCGACGGAGCCTCCTACGCGCTCTCGCTGGGGCTGGCCAACGGGGACCTGTTCGGTGCGGTGCTGGCCTTCTCGCCGGGGTTCATGGCGCCGATGGTCCACCGCGGACACCCCCGGATCTTCGTCTCCCACGGCCGGGACGACCCCGTCCTGCCGGTCGGTACGTGCAGCCGCCGCCTCGTCCCGCGGTTGGCGCAGTCCGGTTACGCGGTCACCTACCGGGAGTTCGGTGGTGGTAACGAGGTGCCGCCCGAGCTGGCCACGGAGGCGCTGCGCTGGTGGGTGGACGGCCCGCGGGCGGCCTGAGGGGTGCTCGCCCACCGAAGGGAGAGCGGTCGCGCCCGGCATTGACGTGCAACCAAATGGTTGCCTATCCTGCGGTGACAGGTGATGAGGCATGGACGCAGTGTTCAGAGCTCTCGCCGACGCGAGCCGCAGGCGGTTGCTCGACCGGCTCCACGTCCGGGGCGGCCAGAGTCTGCGGGAGCTGGGCGAAGGACTGGGGATGAGCAGGCAGGCGGTGAGCAAGCACCTGGCGGTCCTGGAGGAGGCCCGCCTGGTCACCGCGGTGCGCCGCGGCAGGGAGAAGCTCCACTACCTCAATCCCGTGCCGATCCACGAGGTCGCCGACCGCTGGATCGGCAAGTACGAGCGAGGGCGCATGGCCGCGCTCACGCAGCTGAAGCGATCCCTGGAGGGCCCCGCGATGAAGGCGAAGGACGCGATGGACAAGCCCGAGTTCGTGTACGTGATCTACATTCAGGCCACGCCCGAGGAGATCTACCGGGCGCTCACCGACCCCGCGTTCATCAGGATCTATATGGGTGGAACGGGGCCCGAGTCGGACTGGGAGGTCGGATCGCCGGTGCGCTGGAAGAGCACACCGGACGGCGAGTTCGAGGAACTGGGGCAGCGGGTGCTGGAGGCCGAGCCCGGCCGGCGGCTGTCGTACACCTGGCACACCCTCCAGCCGATGCACCGCGCGCTGTTCGACTCCGACGAGGAGTTCGCGAAGGCCTGCGAGGAGCGCAGCAGGGTCACCTTCGACATCGAGCCCGCCGAGGTCCCCGAACTCGGCAGCAAGCTCACCATCACCCACGACGGCTTCACCAGTTCCGACAGCAGGATGCTGGAGGGCACCAGCGGCGGCTGGGTGATGATCCTCTCCGCGCTGAAGACCGTTCTGGAGAAGGGGGAACCGGTCGCACGGCCGTGACCGGCGGGTGCGAGCATGACGCGAGTGCCGCTGCCGTACCGCACCCGGAGGTGACCGATGGCGTCCCGCTCGCTGGCGGTGTTCGACCTGGACGGAACGCTCGCCGACGTCCGGCACCGCCTGCACTTCCTCGACGGGCGCCGCGACTGGGACGCCTTCTTCGCCGCCGCCCCCGACGACCCGCCGCTGGCCGAGGGGGTCGAACTGGCCCTGACCGCCGCCGGGGAGTACGAGATCGCGTACGTGACCGGGAGGCCGGAGCGGTGCCGCCGCGACACCCTGCGGTGGCTGGCCCGGCACGGCCTGCCGGGCGGGCCGCTGCTGATGCGCGGGGGGCGGGACCGCCGCCCGGCCCGCGTCGCCAAGCCCGAACTGCTGCGGAGCCTGGCGCGGGGGCGCGCCGTCGCTGTGGTGGTCGACGACGACCACCGGGTCTGCGACGCCTACGAGGCGGACGGTTTCACGGTGGTGCGGGCCGGGTGGATGACGGCCGGGCCCGTTCTGGAGGAGGCTCAGGAGGACGAGGGGCGCACCTGAGACGAGGTGTGGGCCCGGCGCCCTACCCGTCGCCGCGGCGGTACCGCACCGCGCGGACGGCGACGAAACCCACGACGGCCACGACGATGACGGCCACCACGGCCCTGGAGTACATCGAGACGTAGCCCGACACGGTGTGCCAGTTCTCCCCGAGCGCGTACCCGGTCAGCACGAAGAGGGTGTTCCACAGCAGGCTGCCGAGCGTGGTCAGCGTCAGGAACGTCGCCGCGGGCATGCGCTCGACGCCGGCGGGCACCGAGATCAGACTCCGGAAGACCGGGACCATCCGCCCGAAGAAGACCGCCTTGGTGCCGTGCCTGGCGAACCACGCCTCGGTCCTCTCGATGTCCGAGGGCTTCAGCAGCGGGATCCTCCGTGCGAGGGCCAGGGTCCGCTCCCGGCCCAGCAGCGCGCCCGCCCAGTACAGCAGGAACGCCCCGGCCACCGAGCCGAGCGTGGTCCACAGCAGGGCGGCGAAGAGGCTGATGTCGCCGCGGCTGGCGGTGAACCCGGCCAGCGGCAGGATCACCTCGCTCGGCAACGGCGGGAAGAGGTTCTCCAGGGCGATGGCCAGACCCGCCCCGGGGGCGCCGAGGGTCTCCATCAGGCCGGTGGCCCAGTTCACCAGGCCGTCGGTCTGCTGTGCTGCGGACATGTCTCTCCTCACGCGGCCCGGTGCTGTGGAACGGGCACGGACAGTGTAAGGACGGCTGCCCGGACCTTCCGGGACGAACCGCGTGACGGCGGCGGGAGGACCGGAGCGGTGAGTCAGGACATCACCGGACATGGCATATGTCACGTGCTCGTATCGCGGGCATTTCTTGACCGTGAACCAAGTCGCGGCCCAATAATTCGGCTTGTCTTACAAGTAGGACCCGAGAGGCAGCCGTGACACAGAGCACGTCCCGAGGCGACGACGCCGACTGGTGGCGGGAGTCCGTCGTCTACCAGATATACGTGCCCAGCTTCGCCGACGCCGACGGGGACGGCATGGGCGACCTGAGGGGGGTCACCGACCGCCTCGGCCATGTCGCCGAGCTGGGCGCGGACGCGGTGTGGCTGACCCCCTTCTACCGCTCGCCCTGGGCCGACGGCGGCTACGACGTCAGCGACTACCGCGACGTCGACCCCCGCCACGGCACCCTGGAGGACTTCCGCGAGCTCCTGGAGAGTGCCCACGCCCTGGGGCTGAAGGTCATCGTGGACATCGTCCCCAACCACTGCTCCAGCGAGCACCCCTGGTTCGCCGAGGCCCTGGCCTCCCCGCCCGGCTCACCCGCCCGCGACCGCTTCGTCTTCATGGACGGCCGCGGCCCGGACGGCGGCGAGCCGCCCTCGGACTGGCAGTCCAAGTTCGGCGGCGGGGTGTGGACCCGGGTGCCGGACGGCCAGTGGTACATGCACATCTTCGCCGCCGAGCAGCCCGACCTGAACTGGGAGAACCCCGAGGTCGCGGCCGAGTTCGAGAGCATCCTGCGATTCTGGCTGGACCTGGGCGTCGACGGTTTCCGCATCGACGTGGCGCACGGCATGCGCAAGGACCTCGCCCTGCCGCTGCGCGACACCAACGGATCGGACTCCGCCCCTCTCAACGCGCCGCCCGAGGGGCACGACCACCCCTTCTGGGACCGCGACGAGGTCCACGACATCCACCGGGCCTGGCGGAAGATCCTCGACGAGTACACCCCGCCCCGGATCGCCGTCGCCGAGGCGGGCGTCGGCCAGGCGCGGCTGCCGCTGTACACCCGGCCCGACGAACTCCACCAGGCGTTCAACTTCCCCTATCTACGCTGCCCCTGGGACGCCGGCGCCTACCGCGAGGTCATCGACTCCTCACTGGAGGGCGCCCGTTCGGTCGGCTCGCTGCCCACCTGGGTGCTGTCCAACCACGACGTGGTGCGCCACCTCAGCCGCCACGCCCTGCCCGCCGGCACCGACACCGTCGCCTGGCTGATGTCGGACGGCCGTGAGCCGGCCGCCGACCAGGAGGCGGGCCGCCGCCGGGCCCGCGCCGCCGCCCTGCTCACCCTGGCGCTGCCCGGTACCGCCTACCTCTACCAGGGCGAGGAACTGGGCCTGCCGGAAGTGGCCGACCTGCCGCGCGAGGCGCTGCGCGACCCGATGTGGGAGCGGACCGGGAACACCCGCAGGGGCCGCGACGGCTGCCGCGTACCGCTGCCCTGGGAGCGCTCGGGCCCCTCCTGCGGGTTCGGCCCGGGCGGAAGCTGGCTGCCGCAGCCCGACGGCTGGGGCGAGCACTCGGTGGAGGCCCAGACCGGCCGGCCGGGCTCCTTCCTGGAGCTGTACCGGACGGCCCTGAAGACCCGCCGTTCCTTCACCGGGGACGAGAGCTTCACCTGGCTGCCCGCCCGGGACGGCGAGCTGGCCTTCCGCAAGGGCGCCCTGGAGTGCCGGGTCAACCTCTCCGGCGCCCCGCTGCCCCTGCCGCCCTCCGAGGCCGGGCCGCTGCTGGCCAGTGGCCCGTGCGACGGGCGGACGCTGCCGCCGGACACCGCCGTCTGGCTGGACGCCCAGCCGCGCTGACCACAAGGCCCCGCGAAGGCCCTGTTGCCGGCCGTGCCGGGGCGCCGCCGGGGTGCCACCGGGCCGCTGACGCCGCCGTGCGTCAGCGGCCCGGCACGTTCAGCCGGCGCTGACGCGGGGCCGGAGGGGCCGGGGGAGGGGGCTCAGAAGTCGCCCCCGCCACCGAAGCCGCCCCCGAAATCCCCGCCTCCGAAGCCCCCGCCGAAGTCGCCTCCGCCTCCGCCTCCGAAGCCTCCGCCGAAGTCCCCACCGTTCTCGCCGCCGTAACCCCAGCCGGGCCCGTAGCCGTAGCCCCAGCCGCCCATGCTGCTGCCCAGGACCGTTCCGAAGAGCAGGCCCGGCAGCAGCATCGAGCCGTAGCCTCCGTAGTAGCCGCCCATCCACGGACCGTAGGCCGGGCCCGCGTCCCAGTAGGGCACCCGCTCACCGGTCGCCGTCGGCACGGTCCGCACCGCCGGGTCCAGGCCGTCGTCGAGCCGGGCGGCGTCGGCCGCGCAGACCGGCACCTCACGGGGTGAGCCGCCCGGGGGCGCCCACTCCACATCGCGCGCGGACGGCCCGTGCCGGGGGTCGAAGAAGCACGGCGGCCGCCGCTGGGGCGGCTCCCGCCCCTCCCGCCGGGCGTCCAGCACCGCCAGGGCGAACCGGCCGTCCTCCAGCGCCTCGGACACCGCCCGTACGTCGCCGGGGCGGCGGGCCGCGTCGGAGGCCTCCTTGGCCTTCTCGTACGCGTCCAGAGCCCGTCGGTAGTCGTCGAGCATCTCCGGGGTGACACCGGGGGCGGAGGGGGAGAAGTCGAGCCGGTCCAGGGCCTCGCCGTAGGAGGTGATGTCCTCCTGGACCGCCGCCCGCACCTGCTCCAGTTCGGCCCGCTCCTCCTCCTGCCGCCGCTTGCGCGAGCGCCGTGTCAGGAACAGGCCACCGAACGCGAGCACCGCCAGCACGGCCAGGAAGCCCACCAGGACGCCGGCGCCACCGGTTCCGCCGGTGGTGTCCCGGTCGCCGTAACCGCCCGTGCCGCCGTCGGTGCGCGCGGCCGACTGCACGTCGGTGACGAAGCCGCTGAGGATCCGGTCCGGTTCACCGGAGTGCTCCCGCAGATTGCGCTGGGCCAGCTCACTGGCCGTCGAACCGGCCAGCACGCCGGCGTCCGAGGCCGCGCCGAACTGCGAGCCCAGCGCGACGGCGTACACGCCGGGGCGTCCCACCTCCGAGCGCAGCCGGTCGAAGACGGCGTCGCCTCCGTAGGAGGAGTCGTCGGGCAGGACGGCGATGTAGACGGGGACGTCGCCGGCCCGGATCTGCTCGGTGAGCCGGTCGGCCTCGGACTTCGAGAGCTTGTCGGAGGCGGCCGGATCGACGTAGACGGGATCGTCCCGCAGCGCGGCGGCGACCTCGTCGAGGCCGGTGGCCGCCCGGGCGCCGCCCGCGGGGGAGAGGAGGGCGGTGGTGAGGGCGAGCAGGACGGCCCAGAGCAGAGTCGCCCGCCGCCCCCGGAGTATGTGAGAGATGGGGCGGTTTGTCCTCATGGTGTCCCGCTACCCAGCCGCCGTCCGGTCACCCGGGAACGCCGGGGAAAAGTGTGCGCGGACGCGGGGGTGGGGTCCGTTGCGGGGAACATCCCAGGATGGTTTACGGTTGAACCAGATGCGGGTGCCGACGGACGCGAAGGCGCCTCTTCCCCCGGGCGCAGCCCTCCGGGCACCCGCCTCCCAGCCGGCCCCGGTCGAGTTCTCCCCCGTCTCGGCCGGGGCCTTCCCTTTCTTACTCCACGGCCCCCTCCACGGGGCGCCTCGCGGGGGAGCCGCCGGAGCGCGGCCGTACCATGGAAGACGTCCCGGCCGCCCGGAGCGGGAGCCCGGTCCGCCCTTCCTCCTTCACCCCCCGCACGGATTCCAGCTCTGCACGGAGGCCGCGTTGTCCTCGATGTCCTCGATCTCGATCGGAACCGCCCGCCACTTCCACCCCGCGGGAACCCCGGGGGAGATCTGCCGCGACCACAACCGCGCCGCCCTGGCCACCGTGGTGGCCGCCGAGGCGCGCCGCAGGGGATACGGGCCGGACCTGAGCGACGAGCAGATCGACGAGTGCGCCGAGGCCGCCGGGCGCAAGTCCCCCTCGCCCACTTCCCGGAAGGCGATCCGGGCCGCCCTCGGGCCGCCGATCACCGCCGACGATCCACCTCAGGCCGTGGCGGCGGCCGTCTTCGACGCGCTGCCCTCGAACCCGGTGCGGGTGGTCGGGCGTGACGGCCGGGAGTTCTTCCTGGTACCACTCCCGGCCACCGCCTGACGGCAGCGCCCGGCGCCCACGTCCTCAGGGGCGGTCCGGTCGGGTCCGGGTCATTCGGGGCGGTGCTGCGCCTCGCCCAGCTCTCTCCAGTCCAGGACCTCACGGGTCTCGCGCAGTATTCGCTCGGCCGCCTCGCGCGTCTCGGTGGGGACGTCCCCGAGCTCCTCCAGCAGACCCTCGTAGATCGGCGGGTGCTCGGTCCGGGTCGCGGTGGTCGCCATGGTGCGGATCCTCTCTCTCGTGTCACGGGTGCCGTGAGCGACCCGTGGTGCGGTCGTTCGCCGCGCCCCAGATCGTTTCACGTGCCGGTCGCGTGCCCGCCGCCGCGCCCGCCATCCGGGCACGCCCGCCGCGGGCACGTCCGGCCGTGGTGCGGCTGCGAACCAGCGGGCGGCTACCCGCGGCGGCGGTGGTCATGCCGCGGGCCGGGGAGACCTGCGCCACCCGCCGCGGCGGCGATGAGTTCCCCGCACCGCGCCGGTCTCCACACATGCGCGCCCGTACGGTGCCGCGCGAACCGGCACACCCGCGAGAGGAAGGAACGCGAGATGACCGCGATGCCCGATCTGGAGCCCCCGGCCCGGCGCATGGCCCTGGTGCTGGAGAACGTCGCCGACGAGCGGCTCTCCGCACCGACCCCGTGCGAGGGGAGCACCGTCGGCGACCTGATCCACCATGTGCTCGGCCTGAGCGTCGCCTTCCGGGACGCCGCCCGCAAGGACCTGGGCCCCGCCACCCGGACCGATCCCTCCGCCTCCCGGCCCTCCGCCGCGCTGCTGCCCGCCGACTGGCGCGACGCCGTACCCCGCGCCCTGGACGGACTCGTCGCGGCATGGCGGGAACCCGCGGCGTGGGAGGGGGTCACCCAGGCGGGCGGCGTCACACTGCCGGCCGCGGTGGCGGGACGTGTCGCCCTGAACGAGCTCCTCATACACGGCTGGGACATCGCCCGCGCCACCGGCCAGGAGTACGACTGCGACGAGACGAGCCTGCGGGTGTCGGTCGGCCTGCTGTCGCAGTCGACGGACGAGGCGGAGAGGGCGGGGACGTTCGGCCCCGTCGTCGAGGTCCCCGACGGCTCCCCGCTGCTGGACCGTGCCGTCGGCCTCAGCGGCAGGGAGCCCTCCTGGAACCCCGGGGCCGCTTCGGCGCGTCTGGGCTAGCATCGAAGGCGGCCACGGACGGACGGGGCCGCGGGGGAGCGGACCGTGGGGAGGGGAGCGTACATGCCGTACGGCAGGCACTCACGCCGTGCGCACACGCCCCGCGCACTGCGGTGGCACACCACCCTCCGGCCGCTCGCACTCCTGGTGCACCCGGCGCTGACGGCGCTGCTGGTGCTCCTGACGGGCCTCCAGCCCGCCCACGGCGGCGGTCTGGCGGAGGCCGCCGCGGCCCTCGCCGCCGCCGCGGGCACGGCGCTTGCCGTGGCCGCCCTCCGCACCGCGTGCCGCGCCCGGCCCGCGCCGCCCGCGCGCGTCCGCACCGCCCTGCGCGACCGGGAACGCCGTACCGCCTTCCTGCCGCAGCGCGACCCCGACGCCTCGGGCCGCCCGCGGCCCCGGGCCCCCGGCCGTCCCCTCCCGACGGCCGGGTAGGCGCGGGAGAACCGCGGCGGATCCTTCGCCGGGGCCGCGCCCGCACGGCTCGTCACGCCGACGTCCGATCAGTCCGGCACGACGAGGCCCCGGGAGGGCTCAGCCATGTCCGTCATCGTCCATCTCCTCGCGCTGCTGGCCGGCGCGCTCGAACCGCTCTTCGCCACCTTCGCGACCGCCGCCGCGATCGTGGTGGCCACCGTGTGCGTACGCGCCCTGCTCCACCCCCTGGCCCGGGCCGGGGCGCGGGCGGAGAAGGCCCGCGCCCGCCTCGCCCCGCAGACCGCCGAGCTCAGGAAGCGGCATGCCGCGGACCCCGAGCGGCTGCGGCGCGCCCTGCTGGAACTGCACACCCGTGAGGGGGTCTCGCCGGCGGCCGGCTGCCTGCCGATGCTGGCGCAGCTGCCCGTCTTCTTCGTGATGTACCGGCTGTTCACGGCGGAGCGGGTGGACGGAGAACCCAACGGGCTGCTGGAGGACCGGCTGGGAGCGGCCCCGCTGGGCGGGGTCTACGCCGACGCGCTCGCGGACGGCGGGTTCCTCGGCCCGCAGGGGCTGGTGTACCTCGGCCTGTTCGCGGTGATCGCCGCCGTGGCGGCCTGGACGTACCGGCGGGCGCGCGCGGCGGCGCACCGGGCGGAGCTGCCCGGAGCGCCGGGCCTGGCGAGGCTCCTGCCGCTGCTCTCCTTCGGCACCCTGGCGACCGCCGCGTTCGTCCCGCTGGCCGCCGGGGTCTACCTGGCCACGACCACGGCGTGGACGGCGGCGGAGCGGGCGCTGCTGCACCGCGACCGCGGCGCGGTCACGCCGTGCCGGACAGCCCCTGGTGCTGGAGGATGCCCCGCGCCCGGTCGGCGTGCCCGCCGCGCACGATGACGTCGTAGCGGGCGGCGGCCAGGGACCGGGTGGAGGAGAAGTCGCGCCTCCCGCCGGTCGCGGCGTGGCTGACGAACCCGAAGACCGCCCCCCACAGCGCACCGATGAGGATGCCGCCGAGGATCAGCCCGAGCCAGGCCCCGCCGGTGGTGAACAGCCCCACCAGCAGACCGATGAAGAGGCCGAACCAGGCGCCGCTGGCGGCGCCCATGGCGGATGCCCGGCCCTTGGTCATCCGCCCGGTGACATGCTCGACCAGGCGCAGGTCGGAGCCGACGATGTCGATGTGCTCCACGGGGAACTTCTCGTCGGAGAGGCGGTCCACGGCGGTCTGGGCCTCCTCGTAGGAGGAGTAGCCGGCCACCGTGTTCCAGGCGTCGCTGACCGGGTTCACGGGGTTCGGTTCGATGCTGGCCATCTCGTGCTCCCCTTGTGGGAATATCCGTTATGGCCCGCCTTCCCCGGCTGCCGCCCCTTCATGGGCGCCGGGGAGGGCCGAGGGCCGCCCGCGGGCATCAGGAGGTGAGCAGTACGCCCGCGTAGGAGACCCCGGCGACGACCACCCACGAGCAGGCCCCGAGTACGGCCAGCCGCACGCCGGTGCGCGCCAGGGTGGGCAGGTGGACGGCGCTGCCCAGGCCGACGAGCGCGGCGGCGAGGACGAACTCCCGGACCGCCGCGGCGGCCTCCAGCGCGTCGGCCGGGACGGCCCCGGTGGTGCGCACGGCCACCGCCGCCAGGAACCCGGCCACGAACAGCGGAACCAGCGGGGGGCGCCTGCCGCCGGGCTCCCCGTCACCGGATGCCCGGCCGCCCCGGCCGCTGCGGACGCCCCGGACGGCCGAGACGGTCACCGCCGCGACCAGCGGAGCCAGCAGCAGCACCCGCATCAGCTTCACCAGCACCGCCTCGCCCAGCGCCGTCTCGCCCGCGGTCCGGGCGGCCGCCACCACCTGGCCCACGTCGTGCACACCGGCGCCGACCCAGCGCCCGAACTGGGCACCGTCCAGGCCGAGGGGATGGTGCAGCAGCGGCAGGACGACGATGGCCAGCGTGCCGCACAGGGTCACCAGGGCCACGGAGGCGGCCGTGTCCCGCTCGTCGCTGCCGCGCGCCTGACCGACCGCGCCGATCGCGGAGGCCCCGCAGATCGAGTAGCCGGTGGCGACCAGCAGCGGCTGGTCCCCGCGCAGTCCGAGCCGGCGGCCCAGCCACAGGGTGCCGAAGAAGGTCGAGGCCACCACAGTCAGCACCATGCCGACGGTCGCCCAGCCCAGCCCCAGTACGTCGCCCAGGCTCAGCTCCAGGCCCAGCAGCACCACACCGGCGCGCATCAGCCGCTTCCCGGCCATGGAGAGTCCGGGGCGGCCGGCGCCGGAGGCGAACCGGCCCGTCCCCGGCAGGTGGGCGGCGGCCACGCCCAGCACGACCGCCGCGGTCAGCATCGGCACCCCCGGCAGCAGCCGGTGCACGGCCCAGGCCAGCGCCGTGCCGCCCGCGGCGAGGGCGAGACCGGGCAGCGGATCCGGCACGCCCCGGCGCGGGGGGTTCGGCCCGGCCGGACGCGCCGGAGTGCGCTCGCCGTCCCCGTGCTCGCCGGTGTGCTTGTCGCCGTGCTCGCCGGTGTGCCGCCGCGGACGCTGTCCGAGCAGCGCCATCAGCGGTCTGCGGGGAGGTCGTAGACCCGGCGGACGCTGCTGCCCAGCCGGGAGACGTCGGCTCCGTAGACATGGATGGACACGGCCTTGTCCGAGCCGCCGTTCCAGACCCGGTGGATGTCGCCGGGGGGCGCGAAGCCGCACACCGAGCCCTGCGGGTTCACCGCGTCCTCGGTGGCGATCAGCCGCGCCCGGCCGTCCGGGGAGTCGGAGGGCAGCAGTCGGTAGCGGCGTTCGTGCTCCTCGCCCTCGTGGACTCCGGTGACGCACCAGGAGACGTGGTCGTGCACGGAGGTGCGCTGGCCGGGCAGCCAGACGAGGGCCACGAGCGAGAAACTGCCGTCGGCCTCGGCGTGCAGCAGGTGCTGGCGGTAGCGCTCGGGATCGCCCTCGCACTGCTCGGGAGTGAGCAGGTCGGGGGCGCCCAGGTGGGGCGCCAGCTTCTCGCCGACCAGATACGCGGTCGGGTCCGGCGGCAGGCCCCGCCCCACGGCCGCGCGGATGTCCGCGACGAGAGCGGCGAGGCGGCCGGTCGTCCGTGGGCCGGCGGCACGGGCGGCCGGGCCGACGGCGGTGTGTGCGGGGTGTGCGGTGGAGGAGAGCGAAGCGGCCATGCCCGCAGCGTCGCGCCGATCACCCATCACGTCCAACGAGGGTTTCTTTGCGGTTCCCAAAATTCCGCTTATGGGAGAGTGCTGAGGACACGTGGAGAACGGGCGGAGAACGGGCGGAGGAACGGGCCGCCCGGCGGCCGGTCTCAGCAGCCGGTGCGGTTCGCGGCCACCGCCCGCAGTTCCTGGAGCACCAGCGCGGTGGCCGGTATCCGCAGATGCTCGCGGAGCACGTACGCCGAGACCTGCCGCCGGGCGGCCGGATCCAGGGCGCGTCCGGTGACCTTCCGGTGGACCAGGAAGGACAGCACCAGCCCCGGCATCATGGCGATGCCCAGCCCTTCGGCGACCAGGCTCTGCACCACGAGGTTGTCGTCGGTGGTGAAGACGATGTCGGGGGCGAAACCCAGCTCGGCGCACTCGTGCAGGAAGTTGGTGCGGCAGCGCAGACACCCGGCGATCCAGCGCTCGTCCGCCAGTTCCGCCAGCCGTACCGCCCGCCGCCGCGCCATCGGGTGCCCGGCCGGCAGCAGCACCGTGAGCTGGTCCTCCAGCAGCGGGATCTCCACCAGTTCGCCGGGCACCTGCTCGCGCAGCCCGGGGTAGGTGAAGGCCAGGGTGATGTCGCACTCGCCGCGCACCACGCGGTCCAGCGACTCGGGCGGCTCGCTCTCCTGGAGCTCGACCCGCACTCCGGGGTGGTCGGCCGCCAGCCGCGCCAGCGCCTCCGGCACCAGGGTGGCCCCGGCGCTGGGGAACGCGCACACCCGTACCCGCCCCGCGCGCAGCCT
This sequence comes from Streptomyces mangrovi, assembly GCF_900114215.1. GTDB lineage: Bacteria > Actinomycetota > Actinomycetes > Streptomycetales > Streptomycetaceae > Streptomyces > Streptomyces barkulensis. The sequence continues at coordinate 176,754 of NZ_FOSG01000004.1, forward strand.
GGTCAGCGCCGTCATCTGCCGCTGGGCGGTCTCCATGCTGCCCAGGATCACGCCGGCGTGCCGGGACAGGGCCTCGCCCGCCTCGGTGAGCCGCATCCGCCGGCCGGCCCGCAGGAACAGCGGAGTGCCCACGGTCCGCTCCAGCGCCTTCATCTGCTGGGTGATCGCGGGCTGTGTGTACCCCAGGGACCGGGCCGCCGCCGAGTACGAACCGGTGCGGACCACCTCGTGGAAGGTCCTGATGTGCCGCGAATCGAACATGCCGGAACGATAAACGGATTTTAGAGGTGGTGAGAGACCGTTACGAGCCTTCGACGGAGCGTGTACGGCCCGCCGGGCACCGTCGAGGACACCGTCTAGGGGTGCTCGCCGAGCACCGCCATGGTCCGGCCGATCAGTCCGGGCACGTCCGCGCCCCGCACCCCCTCCATCAGCCAGGCGCCCAGCCGCACGGAGTTCTCCACGACCATGCGCACCCGCGGCATGCGGCGCTCCCGGTAGACGGCCAGTGTCTCCTCGTCCCAGCCGGCGCCGCCGGTGAGCAGCTCGGCGAGGACGAGGGCGTCCTCCAGGGACATCGCCGCCCCCTGGGCGAGGGTGGGCGGGCAGGCGTGGGCCGCGTCCCCGGCCAGCACGACCCGGCCGCGGTGCCACGGCCCCTCGACCAGAAGCCGGTGGAACCAGGTGTAGTTGACAGCGGAGTCCTCCGTGATGGAGGCGCGGATCTCCTCCCAGGCGCCGCCGTAGCCCGCGGCCAGGGCGCGCATCTCGGCGGCGTACGAGGACGGGGACAGCTCGGCCCGCTCCCGCGCGGGCTCGACCAGATAGGCGTAGAGGGCGTCCTCGCCGGTGGGGCAGTAGCCCGCGATGTAGGCGGGGCCGCCGTAGGCCAGGTCGGTGCGCTCCACACTCCGCGGGCGGGGCGCGGTGACGCGCCAGATGCCCATCCCGGTGGGCTCGGGCCGGTCCTCGATCCCGGCCATCGCGCGGGTGGGGGAGCCCAGCCCGTCGGCGGCGACCACCAGGTCGTAGCGGCCGGCGGTGCCGTCGGTGAGGCGGACGTCCACCCCGTCGCCGTCCTGCTCCAGGGACTCCACCGCGCAGCCGAGCCGGACGCGGACCCCGGCCGCGCGTACGGCGCCGGTCAGGACGTGCTGGAGGTCGGGGCGGCGTATACCGAGGGTGGCGGGCAGTTCGGGCCCGCCGGTGCGGATGTCCTCGGCGACGTGCAGCACCGTGCCGTCCGGGGCGATCAGTCCGAGGGTGTCGAAGCCGAAGCCCTTCTGGCCGACCTCCTCCCACACGCCCACCTCGCGCAGCACCCGCAGGGCGTTGCCCTGGAGGGTGATGCCGGAGCCCTGGACGCTCCAGTCGGAGGAGAGCTCGACCAGATCCACCGCGATGCCTGCGCGGCGCAGCAGGACGGCCAGGGCGTTGCCGCAGATCCCGCCTCCGACGACGAGAACGGTACGGGCCGGGGACATGGGTTCCTTTCGGGAGAGGGGCGTGCCCGACGCAGGGCGTGCGGGCAGGAGCACACGCCGGGCGCCGGAGCGTGCCGGTGGGCGAATGAAGGCGGACGAAAGAAGGGGAGCGGCCTCCGCCGCCGGTCGGCCCGCCGGTCGGCCCGCCGGTCAGCCGGCGGGCTCGCGGACCGCCACGGACCGGGCCATCAGCAGGTCGATCAGCGCGACCAGCAGATCGCGGCCGGCCTCGGACCGCCGCACGTCCCCCATCAGCAGCGGGACGCCCGGGTCGAGGTCGAGGGCGTCGCGCACCTCCTGCTCGGTGCGGTCGCAGCGGCCGTGGAAGCAGTTGACGCCCACCACGAAGGGGATGCCCCGGCTCTCGAAGAAGTCGATGGAGGCGAAGCTGACATCCAGCCGCCGGGTGTCGACCAGGACGACCGCGCCCAGGGCGCCGTTGACCAGGTCGTTCCACATGAACCAGAAGCGCTCCTGGCCCGGGGTGCCGAAGAGGTAGACCACCAGTTCGGGGTTGACGGTGATCCGGCCGAAGTCGAGCGCCACCGTGGTGGTGGTCTTCTCCGCGAGACCGCCGGTGTCGTCCACCCCGACGCTGGCCTCGGTCAGGTACTCCTCGGTGCGCAGGGGGGCCACCTCGCTGACCGCCCCCACCATCGTGGTCTTGCCCACCCCGAAGCCCCCGGCGACGAGGATCTTGACGGCCAGTGGGCCCGTCGTAGCGTCAGAGTTTCTGGAGCCCATCCCTCACCGCCTGAAGAATTTCCACGTTAAGTCCACCACTTCTCCCGTCCGCCAGGGGCGGACGGGTCGTCACCGCGCCGAACTCCACGAGATCGCCGATCAGGATCTTCGTCACCGACACGGGCAGATCCAGCTCAGCGGCGATCTCCGCCACCGCGGCCGGCTCGCGGCACTGCTCGACGATGGCCCGGTGCTCCGGCTCCAGCCGCCGCCCGGCGGGCCGGCCCTCCTCGGGCTCGACCGTCGTCACCACCGTGATCAGGGTGAGGTCGTCGCGCTGCGGAGCGGTGCGGCCGCGGGTGATGGTGTACGGCCGGACCAGTGAGTCCTCTTCCTCGCCGTCGGACTCCAGGCTGTCCGTCCAGTGGTTCACCCACGTCCACCCCCGCCGGAGGCCGAGGCGTCGGACCGGGTCTCGGTGCCGAGCTTCTGGCCGACCTGCTGCACGAGGGTGTGCATGGCCACGGCCATCACCTCCGCGTCCACGTCCTGGGAGGCGACGACGGCCAGGTGGGTGCCCTTGCCGGCCGCGGTGATGAACAGCCACAGGTTGGCCAGCTCCACGATGACCTGCTGCACCGGGCCGCCGTCGAACAGTTCGTCGACGCCGCGGGCCAGGCTCTGCTGGCCGGTGGCCACGGCGGCCAGCCGTTCGGCGGCGGTGCGCTCGATGGTGCCCGACTGGCTGATCACCAGCCCGTCGTCCGACAGGACGACGGCGTGCCGGGTGCCCGGCACCTGCTCGACCAGACCGTCCAGCAGCCAGTCCAGGTCTTGGTTGGTGGCGGTGGTTCGCTGTGTCATGTTCGGTCTTCCGTCTTGGGTCGGCTCTGACCCGGCGTGCTGCCGCCGGTTGTGGAGGGGGCGTCGGGGGCGGCGGCCCGCTGCCTGGCGATGCGGGACTGCCGCTGGAAGGCGCCGATGGCGGCGCCGGAACGGGCGGGCTCCGGGCGCAGGGTGAGCGTGTCCTCGTCCGGGCCGGAGGCTTTCCGGACGGCCGGATTCCGCAGCTCGGGGGCGAGGCTGGCCTGGCGGACCCGCTTGGGCAGCGGCTTGTCCGCCTCGCCGTCGGGGTGTTCCGAGGCTTCCTCCGCGGCGCTCTGCGCGCCACCGGCCGCGCCGGTGCCGTCGTGCCGGGGCTCCTCCTCGTCCCCGGTGTCCCCGCCGTCCCCGGTGCCCCGGGCGTCCGCGGTGTCCTGGGCGTTTTTGGTGGTCCGGGCCGTTTCGGCGGACGGCGGGGCCGCCGGGGCGGGGACGACCGCGGACATCGCCCGGCCGCGGGACCGCACGGGCAGCGGCGCGGGGGATCCGCCGTCGGACGGTGCGGTCTCCTCCCGGTCGGCGGCGCTCCCGCCCGCGGTGTCCGCCTCCCGGCGCGCGCCGGCTCTCCGGGGCGCGCCGGCTCTCCGGGGCGCGCCGTCGTCGGCGGGCCTGTCGGCGACCAGTTCCTCGGGGATGTGGACGATCACCCGGGTGCCGCCGAACACCGACGGCCGGAACTCGACCCCCAGGCCCAGCCCGGAGGCGAGCCGCGCGACCACGTACAGGCCCAGCCGGACGTCGTCGGCGCGGGAGAGCATGTCGGCGCGGGGCGGGTCGGCGACGAGCCGGTTGACCCGCTCGTACTCGTCCGGCTCCATGCCCAGGCCGCGGTCCTCGATCTCCACGACCAGGCCCCGCCCGACCATGCCGGCCCGTACCTCCACGGGGGTGGGCGGCTTGGAGAACGCGGCGGCGTTCTCCATCAGCTCGGCCAGCACGTGCACCACCGGGCCCACGGCGCGGCCGGTCAGCCAGGGCCGGCCCTCGACCTCGACCTGGATGCGGCGGTAGTCCTGCACCTCGCCCAGCGCGGCGCGCAGCACGTCCAGCATCTTCACCGGCTTGCGCCAGCGCCGCTGCGGCTGGCCGCCGCCGAGGATGACCAGGTTCTCCTCGTAACGGCGCAGACGGGCCGTCAGATGGTCGAGGTCGAACAGGCCCTCCAGTACCTCCGGGTCCTCGTGGCGGCGCTCCATCTCGTCGAGCTTCTTCATCTGGAGGCCGATGAGCAGCTGGGTGCGGCGGGCGATGCGCTGGAGCAGGCGTTCGAAGCCGCGGTGCTGCTCGACCTCCCGTACGGCGGTCTCGACGGCGCTGCGGCCCGCGAGGTTGAGAGCCTGGCCCAGCCGGCCCAGCTCGTCGTCCTCATGACCGACCCGGGGCACCTCGGCCTCGGTGTCGACCGTCTCGCCGCGGCGCAGCCGCTCGACGACGTCCGGCAGTCTCCCCTCCAGCTCCAGGGCCTCCTGGCGCAGGGAGGTGATGCGCCGTCGCAGGGTGCCCGCGATCCGCAGGCTGAGCGTGACGACCAGGAGGACCGCCACCAGGCTGATGGCGGCGACGATCGTCATGCGGCGCTCCAGGGCCGCCACCGACTCGTCACCGACCTGGTTGAGGTCGATGGTCCGGTTCATGATCAGCTTCTGGAACTGCGGGGTGAGCGCGTCCACCGATTCGCGCCACTCGGCCTCGGAGCCGGGCAGGGGGATGCCGGGTTCCCCGCTGTGGGAGTGCGCGCCCAGCAGCCGCCGTTCCGTCTCGGCCTTGCCCAGCCAGTGGCTGTTGGTGGTCATCTGGCGGTAGAGCAGGAGGTCCTCGTGCGGCAGGTGGGGCGCGATCCGGCTCTCCAGCAGGAACTGCTGGGCACCGATCCACTCGGTCAGGCTGGAGTGCTCGCCGTCGGTGAGCCGGCCGGTGTCCCAGCCGCGGGCGAGGAGGGCGTCCTCGCGGGAGAGCATCTCCTTGGCCCAGGACAGGTCGATCAGGACCCTGGCGCGGGCCGTCACCTCGCTGTTCTCCGAACGGCTCAGGGCCTCGAAGAGCCGCAGGTCGACGGCGATCAGCTCGGTGAAGTAGCGGAAGACGTCGGCCTGCCCCGCGACCCCGTTGTCCACGCTCTGGCGGATACGGTCGATGCGGAGCATGTCCGAGCGGGTCAGCTCGACGATCTCCCGCAGGTCCTCGGGTGCGTTGGAGGCGTCGATGCCGGACAGCGTGCGGAAGGAGCGCAGAGCCTCGTCCGTCCGGGCACGCTGCTCGCGCAGGGCGCTGCGGGTCGGGCCGTCGGGACCGGCCAGCAGCTCCGCGCTGAGCCGCCGCTCCTCCTGGAGGTTGAAGTAGACGGCGTTGGCCGGGGTGCCCGCACGGGCGGCGAGGGTCTTCTCGTCCTTCTGGACCTCCCACTCCTGCGCCCACTGGCCGGTACTGACACCCCACAGGGCGATCATGGCGAGGCTGGGCACGACGGCCAGGATGAGCAGGGCCGCCCGGATCGAGTTCGGACGCAGCGAACTCAGACGGAACGTTTTGCTCGCCGACCGCCCCTGCCGTCTCGGCACACGGGTGCGCAGTGCCATCTCTCCCCAGCAGTGGTTCACGGTGACGGGTCGCCGCTGGTGGGAGCGGCGAAGGACGGAGCGATGTTAGTCATACGCAGTGTCAAAAGAAAACAGGTGAGGGCGTACTTCGCATCACCTGACAGCGTGTCCGTCCGGGCCCCGCTCCCGTCCCCGCCTCGCTGTGGCCCGCGGACGGTGGTGCCCGGCAAATGCTCGAAAACTGGGCGAGGGGGCGGGGGTGGTGGCGGACGGCCGGTTGTCGGGGGGTGGCGAGGCGGGGACGGCCGGCGCCCCTGGGCGCGACCGGGCGCATGGGCCGCCGGTGGTTCCCCGTCGCGAATCCCGGCGGCCGTACGACGGCGGCGCACGGCCGCCGGGAATCGCGCGCCGGCTGCGGTCAGCGGCCGCGCAGCCGCTCGGTCTCGCGCCGCTCCCGCTTGGTCGGGCGGCCGGCGCCGCGGTCGCGCCGGGCCACCGGGGCGGCGTACTCGCGCGGGGGCGGGGGCGGGCTGTTGTCGACGAAGCACTCCGCCGCGACCGCTGCGCCGACCCGCTTGCGTACCAGGCGCGTGACGACGACGATCCGGTCGCGGCCCAGGTGGCGCAGCCGTACCTCGTCGCCGGGGCGCACCGGGTGGGAGGGCTTCACCCGGTCGCCGTTGATGCGGACATGGCCGCCGCGGCAGGCGGCGGCGGCCATTGAACGTGTCTTGGTGAGCCGGGCGGACCAGATCCAGCTGTCGATCCGCACGCTCCCCTCGTCTGCAGCCATGCCTTTGACTTTAGAGGAGTGCGCCGTCCGGCGGGGGGCCCGCCGGTTCCTTCACCCTTCGCCTCCGCAACGGCGGTCCCCCGCGGCGCCGCGCGGGGCGCGGGGCGCCGCGGAAAACCCGGGTGGGAGGTCTTGACGGGCGGCGCTGACGGGAGGAAGGTCTGGCAGCAGGCATGGGAGCGCTCCCATGAGGCGGCGGGCCGTGCCGCAGGGGAGCGCTTCGTCGGATCGCCCACGTCAGGAGCCGGGAACGTGCAGAGACGCAGGACAGGCACTGTCGCAGCCGCAGCGGCGGCCGCCGCGCTGGCGCTGGTCGCCGGGACCGGGGTGGCCGGGGCCGCCGACCGGGCCGAGGGGGGAGCGCAGAAGCGGGAACGGGGCGGGGAACGCCTGTACGTACCGCCGGCCAACCCGGATGCGTACACGCAGATCAGGGAACTGGTGGAGGCGCGGGAGTACCGGGACGCCGTCGGTGTCGCCCGGATGGTGACCACTCCCCAGGCGGTCTGGCTCAACGGCAACGGGGACGACAGCCGTATCCGGTGGGAGGTGGCCCGTATCGTGCGGGACGCCGCGCGCAAGCGCGCCCTGCCGGTGCTGGCCCTCTACAACGTCCCCGGACGCGACTGCTCACAGTACTCGGCGGGCGGCGCGGCGAACACCGCCGAGTACAAGGCCTGGATCGACGAGGTCGCCAGGGGTATCGGCGGCAAGCGGGCGCTGATCGTCCTGGAGCCCGACTCCCTGGCCCTGCTGCCCTCCGACTGCGGCCAGGACGACGACGAGGGCACCCTGACCGCCGCCCGCTACGCGGAGATCGGCTACGCCGTCGAGACCCTCTCGGCCCGGCCCCGCACCACCGTCTACCTCGACGCCGGCCACAGCGGCTGGCACAGCGTCAGGTCCATCGTGCCCCGGCTGGTCGAGGCCGGGATCGAGCGGACCGCCGGCTTCTACCTCAACGCCTCCAACTACCGGGCCGACGACGAACTGGCCCGGTACGGCAAGCTGGTCTCCGGCTGTGTGGAGTACGTCCAGGGCGGCGGCGACGCGGCGGCCTGCCCCGACCAGTGGTCGGACCGGAACGAGGCCCGGGCCTGGCTGGAGGAGAACGTCACCGCCGACCCGGCCGACCAGCCCCACTTCGTCACCGACACCAGCCGCAACGGCAAGGGGCCGTGGACCGCGCCGGCGGACCTCTACCCGGACCCGCAGGACTGGTGCAACCCGCCGGACCGAGGCCTGGGCGCGCGGCCGGCCACCCGCACCGGCGACCCGCTGCACGACGCCCGCCTGTGGATCAAGATCCCCGGCGAGTCGGACGGCCTGTGCCTGCGCGGTACCGAGGGGCCCGAGGACCCCGCGCGCGGCATGGTCGATCCGGCGGCCGGCCAGTGGTTCCCGCAGCAGGCGCTGGAACTGGTGCGCAACGCGGAGCCGCCGCTGCGCCCCTGAACCGCGACCACCCGCCCGGACGCTCTCCGCGCCTGGAGCCCCGGTCGGGAACCCCCGGCCCGGCGGCGCGATGAGGGCGCGCCGCCGGACCGGTTCCGCGTCCGGCCCCGGTGTCTCCTCCGCCGGGGCCGGACGTCCGGCCGGTGGCCGCCGGCCGGGGCCGGAAAGCCCCCACAGCCGCATGCCCGCAGCGCGGCCCCACCGGAAGGACGGCACCGCCATGAGAAGGACGACGAGAGGAACCCCTGAGCGCGGGAGAGGACGGACACCGGCCGGCACCGCGCTGCGCGGCCGGCTCAGGCGGCTGACCGCGGGAGCGGCGGTGAGCCTGATGGTGGCCTGCAGCCTGAACGGCACCCCCGCCGCGGCGTCGGCCGACGCGCCGCCCGCCTATGAGGATCCGGCCCTGTCGGTGGACGACCGTGTCGAGGACCTGCTGTCCCGCATGTCCCTCGACGACAAGATCGGCCAGATGACCCAGGTCGACCGCGGCGCCCTGGAGGCGCGGCCGGGCGACCTGGCGGCCTACCGCATCGGCTCCGTCCTGTCCGGCGGCGGTTCCGCCCCCACGCCCAACACCCCCCAGGCGTGGGCGGAGATGTACGACTCCTTCCAGCGCGCCGCCCTGTCCACCCCGCTGGGCATCCCCATGATCTACGGCGTGGACGCCGTCCACGGCCACAACAACGTACGGGGCGCGACGATCTTCCCCCACAACATCGGGCTCGGGGCCGCCCGCGACCCCGGACTGGTGGAGCGGATCGGGCGGGCCACGGCCGAGGAGGTCTCCGGCACCGGCATCGACTGGACCTTCGCGCCCTGCCTGTGCGTGGCCCGTGACGACCGATGGGGGCGCACCTACGAGTCCTTCGGCGAGACGCCCGAACTGCCCGGTGCCATGACCTCGCTGATCGACGGCCTCCAGGGAGACTCGCTCGGTGCCCCCGGTTCGGTCCTGGCCACCGCCAAGCACTACATCGGTGACGGCGGCACCACCGGAGGCGATGACCAGGGGAACACCGAGCTGAGCGAGGCCGAGCTGCGCGCGGTCCATCTGCCGCCGTTCCGTGAGGCGGTGGAGCGGGGTGTGGGCTCGGTGATGGTCTCCTACAGCAGCTGGAACGGCGCGAAGCTGCACGGCCACCGCTACCTGATCACCGACGTCCTCAAGGGCGAACTGGGCTTCACCGGTTTCGTGGTGTCCGACTGGGCGGGCGTCGACCAGCTCGACGGACGGGAGGGTTTCACCGCCTCCGAGGTCCGCGACGCGGTGAACGCCGGCATCGACATGGTGATGGTGCCCCACGACTACCGCGGATTCATCGAGCTGCTGCGCGGCGAGGTGCGGGCCGGACGGGTGCCGATGGAGCGCGTCGACGACGCCAACCGCCGCATCCTGGCCAAGAAGTTCGAGCTGGGCCTGTTCGAGAACCCCTACACCGACCGCTCCTACACCTCCACCATCGGCTCCGCCGCCCACCGCGAACTCGCCCGGGAGGCGGTGCGCAAGTCCCAGGTGCTGCTGAAGAACTCCGGCGGACTGCTGCCGCTGGCCGAGTCGGCGAAGGTCTTCGTGGCGGGGAAGAACGCCGACGACATCGGCAACCAGAGCGGCGGCTGGACCATCACCTGGCAGGGCTCCTCCGGCGACATCACGCCGGGCACCACCGTCGTGGAGGGCATGCGGGCCGCGGCCTCGGACCCCTCGAAGGTCGCCTACGACCGCCACGGCAACGGCATCGACGGCTCCTACGACGTGGCCGTGGCCGTCGTCGGCGAGAAGCCGTACGCGGAGATGGAGGGCGACCGGCCCGGCTCGATGGGCCTGGACCAGGAGGATCTGGCCACCCTCTCGCGGCTGAGGGCCTCCGGGGTGCCGGTCGTGGTCGTACTCGTATCCGGCCGCCCGCTGGACATCGCCGGACAGCTCGGCGGCTGGGACGCACTGCTCGCCTCCTGGCTGCCGGGCACCGAGGGCGCGGGGGTGGCCGACGTGCTCTACGGCGACCACGCGCCGACGGGGAGGCTCCCGGTGACCTGGATGCGGTCCGCGAGCCAGCAACCGGTCAACGACGGCGACGGCAAGGACGCGCTGTTCCCCTACGGGTACGGGCTCACCTACGGCGACGCCGGCCCGGAGGAGCCCGAGGAGCCGGAGGAGCCCGAGGAGCCGGACGACCCCGGACAGGCGCCGTGCACCGCCGACTACCGGGTCGTCAACCAGTGGTCGGGCGGCTTCCAGGCCGAGGTGACGGTGCGCAACAACGGCTCCGCCCCCGTCGACGGCTGGCAGGTGCGCTGGACGGCGCAGGACGGATTCACGCTCGGCAGCGTCTGGAACGCCACGCTCACCCGCTCCGGCGACACCGTGATCGCCACCGGCGCGGACTGGAACGCGCGGCTGGCCCCCGACGGTTCGGCGACGTTCGGCTTCACGGCCACCGGCTCCCCGGCCGTACCGGAGACCGTCTGCGCCGGCCCCTGACACGGCCGCCCCCACCGGTCCGGCTCAGGTCCGGCTCCGGCCCGAACCCGCCGTCACAGGGTTCGGGCCGGGCCGCCGGGCGGGTGTTTCCTCCCGTTCCGTCCGGGTACCGGAGCCGGGTCAGCGAAGAAGGGACGAGGTGACCATGCGGTACGACACCTTCCTCGGGCAGGTACAGGCACGTGCCCGGCTGGACAATCCCGGCGCGGCCGAGACCGCCACCCGGGCCAGCCTGGAGACCCTCGCGGAACGCGTCCCGGCCACGGTCGCGGAGAAGCTGGCCGCCCAGCTTCCGCGCGAGATCGGCGAGCATCTGCGCAGGGTCGCGTACGCCCCCGACGAGCCGGTCTCGGGCATGCGGATGAGCACCCAGGAGTTCTTCGACCGTGTCGCGCAGCGCGCCTCGGCCGACCGCCCCAAGGCGATGCACGAGGCCCGCTGCGTGATCGAGGTGGTCGACGAGGCCACCGGCGGGGCGTGCTCGGCGAAGATCCGCCCCTCCCTGGACGACGAACTCGCCCGGGTGCTTTTCTCGGGCAGCTCGGGGCACACGTGAGCAGGGGTGGTGCGGGCCACCGGCCCGGCGCACCGGCACCCGCCGGGGCGCCCGCGCGACGACCCCTGAGACGGTGACCGTGTTCGTCTTCTTCTCCAACCGCACCGGGTGCCTGGGCTCCCTGCTGGTCAGCCTGGCCGGCACGGCCCTTCTGCTCCTGCTGCTCCACAGCTGCCGGGGGCGCTGACCGCCGAGGCGCCCTATGCGGTCCCCGGCGACGGCAGCGGCTCGCCGCACCGCTCGCAGACGCCCGAGCCCGCCCGCTCGTTCAGCCGCCCGCACGCGGGGCAGACCCGGTCCAGCATGCACGGCCCCTCGCCGCCCTCGCCCCGGACCTCGCCGCCGCCCTCGCCGCCGTCGGGGGAGGCGCCGGGGACGGCGTGCCCGGCGGAGGGCGGGCGCACCCCGACGGTCATACCGGGCCGCCGGCGGTGGACGGTCAGACAGACCAGACCCTCCGGGCCCGCCCGGAGGGACCGCCGCGAGGTGCGCGGCAGCCACACCAGGGCCTTGGGCGCGAGCGCCCGGCGTCCGCCGAAGCCGTCCTCCATCTCCCCGCCGCCGGCGACCACCAGCAGCAGCACGTCCAGGTCGTTCTCGGCGTGCTCGCCGACGAACGCCCCCGGCGGCAGACGCACCAGGTTCGCGTCGAGCTGCCGCCCGGACTCGGCCAGCCGCCACAGCGCCCCGCCCTCGTCCGGGGCCGCCCGCGCGATGCGGTCGTCGAGGTCGGTCAGGACGCGGGGGGTCTCCTCGGGGGACACCGGCACCTCCGGGAAGGGGCGTGGACGGGCGTTCCGATCCTACGGCGGCCCCGCCCGGCCGCCCCGGTGGCCGGGCGCCCGCCCCGGTACCGCACGGCACTAGGCTTGTCCTCCGAGATGAGACGCAGACGCCCCGTGCCGCCCGCCCCCCTGCCGCAGCACCACGGGATCGACCCCGTCCGCCTCAGGCTGCCCGCGGACGGCCGCTGGGAGACGGTCCGCGACCATCTGGTCGACCGGCTGCCCGCGGTGGCGCCGGCCCTGATCGACACCATGCTGCGCGAGGGCGCGGTCTGGTGCGCGGACGGCCCGCTGGAGCCCGGCGCCCCGTACCGGCCGGGGGCCTACCTGTGGTTCCACCGGGAGCTGCCCGAGGAGGTGCCGGTGCCGTACGAGGTGGAGGTGCTGTACCGCGACGACGTCCTGGTCGTCGCGGACAAGCCGCACTTCCTGGCCACCACACCGCGCGGCCGGCACGTCACCGAGACCGCGCTGGCCCGCCTCCGCCGCGACCTGGGGCTGCCCCGGCTCAGCCCGGCGCACCGGCTGGACCGGCTCACCGCGGGCGTGGTGCTGTTCACCGTCCACCCCGAGCACCGCGCCGCCTACCAGGGCCTCTTCCAGGACCGGCGGGTGCGCAAGGAGTACGAGGCCGTGGCGCCCCACGACCCGGGTCTGGAGCTGCCGCGCACGGTGCGCAGCCGGATCGTCAAGGAGCGCGGGGTCATCGCCGCGCGGGAGGTGCCGGGGGAGCCCGACAGCGTCAGCCGTGTCGAGCTGACCGGGCACCGCGGCGGCCTCGGCCGCTACCGGCTGGTGCCGGTGACCGGCCGCACCCACCAGCTGCGCCTGCACATGAGTTCCCTGGGCGTGCCCATCCTGGGCGACCCGGTCTACCCGGCGGTCACCGACCCCGCCCCGGACGACTTCGGCCGCCCTCTCCAACTGCTGGCCAGATCGCTGGAGTTCACCGACCCGGTCACCGGCCGCGCGCGCCGCTTCACCAGCCGCCGCACGCTGTCCGCCTGGGACTCCCACCGGGAGTGGGCCGCCGGCGGCGGACCCCGGGGAGGGGGCAGCGCACACCCGTCCGGGTGATCGCACGCCCGGCGGCCGGGGAGTTCCGGGGCGAACGGGAAGACGGCCTTGGAAGGCGAACCGGCGGAAAGGGGCTTGCGGATGAGCGGCGACACAACGGGAAGGGCCGTGCTCTTCGATGTGGACGGCACTCTGGTGGACACCACCTACCTGCACACCGTGGCCTGGTGGGAGGCGCTGCGGCAGGCGGGCCGCCGGGTGCCGATGTCGGTGATCCACCGGACCATCGGCATGGGCAGCGACCAGCTCCTCGCCCGGCTCCTCGGCGAGGACCACGAGCCGGACGAGGCTGCCACCGTCAGCGCGGCCCACCACACCCTGTACGCCGAGTACTGGCCGCGGCTGGCCCCGCTGGAAGGAGCCGCCGAACTACTGAGGGCCTGCGCCGACCGCGGCTGGACGGTCGTCCTGGCCAGCTCCGCGCGCGGCGACGAGCTGGAGGCGATGCGGCGCGCGGTGGGCGCGGACGAGGCGGTGACCGCCGCGACCAGCTCCGACGACGTGGAGGCCAGCAAACCCGCGCCCGACCTGGTGCGCTCCGCGCTCGACCACGCGCGGGTCGCCCCGGAGCAGGCCGTCTTCGTCGGCGACACCGTGTGGGACGTGGCGGCGTGCGAGCGGGCGGGCGTGCCCTGCGTGGGCGTGCTCTCGGGCGGCATCACCCGGCGGGAGCTGGAGGAGGCGGGCGCGGCGGAGGTCTACGAGAACCCCGCGGACCTGCTGGCCCGCCTCGACGCCAGCCTGCTCGCCCGCCGCTCCCGCGAGGGCTGAGCCCCGCCGGCCTCCCGCTCTCCGGCTTCCGTCTTCCCGGGGAGGAGGCCGCCGGAGGTTCTCCGCCGCCGCGGAAGGGCACCCGTCCGCCGCTGTTCCCGGCGCCCTGAAGCCGATGGCGACGAGGAGGACCGCGATGCCCGCCGGCCGTACCCCGCCCGCGTCCCGGCCGACGCGGAGCACCCGCCCCACCGCCCGGCGAGGCGCGACCCCGTGCGAGGCGCCCGATGGCCACGACCGGTCCCGGCGATCCCGGCGGTGACGCTCCCGGCGACGCCCGGAGGCGGCCGCCGGACCCGGCCCCGGACACCCGCCCCGGCCCGGACCGCGGCGGACCCGCGGGGCCCGGCGACGAGTTCCGGCGCGGCCTGGAGGAGACCCTGCGGCGCTACACCGGCCGCAGGTGCGAGGAGGCCGGCGTCCTCGACGGTCTCTTCCGCGCCCGGCCGGCCGCCGACGTCGCACGGTTCACGCTGCACGGGGGCGAACGGAGGCGGGCCGCCTTCCTGTGGTGGGGCTGGCGCGCCGCCGGAGGGCGTCCGGGGGACGGTGACGAGGCCACCGCCCTCCGGCTCGCCGGAGCCCTGGAGCTGCTCCAGACCTGTTCGCTGATCCACGACGATCTGATGGACGACTCCGCGCTGCGTCGCGGCCGCCCGGCTCTCCACGCCGACCTCGCCCGCCGTCACCGGCACGACGGGATGCTCGGCAGTTCCGAGGCGTACGGAGCGTCGATGGCGATCCTCGCCGGAGACCTCGCGCTGGCCTGGGCCGACGACATGTTCGCCGAGGCCCTGCCGGAGGGGCCGACCGGGCGTCGGGTCCAAGAGCCGTGGCGCGCGATGCGCACGGAGATGGTGGCCGGCCAGTTCCTCGATCTGCACGCCCAGGCCGAGGGAGGCTTCTCCGCGCCGACGGCGCTGCGCGTGGCCCACCTCAAAAGCGCCCTCTACAGGGTCGAACGCCCCCTCCAACTGGGCGCGGCCCTGCGCGGGGCGGCCCCCGAACTCGTCGGCGCGCTGCGCTTCGCCGGCCGTCGGGCGGGGCTGGCTTTCCAGCTCCGCGACGATCTCCTCGGCGTCTTCGGAGACCCGCGGCGGACGGGCAAACCGGCGGGCGACGACGTACGGGAGGGCAAGAACACCTATCCGGCGGCCCTCGCCCTGGCCCGTGCCGAGGCGCTCGGCGACACCGAGGCCCTCGTCGTCCTGCGCGAGAGCCTGGGCGACCGGACGCTGACCCCGCAGCGGCTCGCCCGTTTCCGCGAGGTCCTGACCGCGCTGGGGGTGCGGGCGGCCGTGGAGGGGCGGATCGAGCGGCTGAGCGCGCTCGCCCTGGACCGGATCGACCGGACTTGCGACGACCCCGCCGTCCGGCGTGGGCCGGCCGCCCTGGTGCGGGCGGCGACGGGTACGACGGGTGCGACGGGTGCGACGGGTACACGGTCGTCCTGACCGGTGGTCAGCAGCGCACCGGGCCGGGAACGGTCATGCGGAAGGGGCGCACGGCCAGCGAGATCCGGGCGGTGGTGCGCTCCAGGGGCGGGAGCCGCTCCGACCACGAGGTGACCGCCACCCTCTCGAAGCGCGGGGACCCCACCAGGCGGCCCGGAACGAACAGCCGCCGCCCGGCCGGGCCGGAGAAGCCCGGCAGGGGCATCGGGAGCGCCGGGAGCCGGAGCCTTCCCGGGGTGAAGGCCAGCGAGGCGATGGGGCCCTCGTGGTCGGTGACGTGCACCGAGCGGTCCGTCCAGCTGAACGAGGCGAGCCGCTTGGGCAGGCCCCAGATCTCCCGGCCGCCCCGCACCGAGGTGGCGTCGTCGACCCAGATGCGGTCGATCAGCAGCCCGGCGCGGCGGCCGCGCCGGACCAGAGGCCCCATGGCCAGTTCGTCGTAGACGAGGGTGCCCTCCCGGTATCGGACGAGCCCGACCGCCAGCAGGGAGGCGCAGGCCAACGGGCGGAGGTCCGGCGGGACGGGCAGCCGGCCGCGTACCGGCAGAAGCGCCACCCACAGACGCCCCCGGAAGGTCCAGGGGGCGGGAGGGTACGGAGGGGGCGGCCCGCCCGGGGCGGGTGCGGAATCCGGCATCTCCCACGGCTCCTTACCGGCACGGTCGGCGGTGCGGGGACCGTACCCCGTGCGCGGCGGACCATGCGAGATGGACCGTGCCGGAGGGGCGGGGCCCACAACGGCGGGTGGGTGCCCCGCGGCCCGGCCGCGGGGCACCCACCCGGGGCGCCGCCGAGTGATTACTCCGCCGTGGTGGCGTTGCTGGTCATGCAGCCCTTGGTCTGGCTGCCCGCACTCGGGAGCAGGCCGCCCAGGAGGCCGGGGTTGACGTGCTCGGAGCACATCTGGACACCCGACTCGGGGGCGGCCGAGGCGGCGGTGGCGGTGGGGGCGGCGGCGAACAGGACGCAGCAGAGACCGGCACCGACCGCGGACATGCGGACAAGACGACGCATGGGATCAATCTCCTTCGAGACGTTGGGGGACTTCCACCGTGACCCCCGCGCGGCCCGGCCGCGCGGCGGCCTGCTGCATTCGGTCTCCCATGTCACCCGCAGGGATTTGTCGACCTGTCGCCACATCACCCTGCCGCCCCGTCTCCCCGCGGGGTGCCGTCCGGAAGATCCTCAGGAGGCCGGGGGAACGTCCCCGGTGCCGGACGGACGGCGGCCGCCTCGTGCGGGTCCCTGGCGGGCCCGCCGGGCGGCGCGTCCTCCTCCCGGGCCCGGCTTCCTCGTCCAAGGCGAGCCGGAGTCGGGGTGTCTCGGCTCGTTTGGGGGCCGGCCGGGGAAGGGAGGAGCCGGCGGCCGATCTGTGCGGGGGACGGACACCCGGCCGCCGGCGGCGTCAGCGCGTGGAACTCCGCTGACCACTGTGACTCCCTTGCGGGTTGTGTCCTTCGCGTACCCGCCGTTCACGGCGGCACGCATACCGGCGGCACCCCGATGCGACCCCGGCGCCGCCCCGGCCGCCGTACGCCGGCCACCGGACGTCACGGGCCGGACGAGGGCGCCCTCACGGCGAGTTCCCGCAACCGGTCCACCGGCACCGCGGGCACCGTACGGCCCAGCCGGCCGGTCGTGGTGACCGCCGCGCACAGGGCGTTGAGCACCGACTCCTCGGTCGCCCGCAGGACCGCGCCGAACAGCGGGTCGAGGCAGCGGTCGGGCACCGCCGCCGGTGCGCCGCCGCGCGGGGCAGAGGTGCTGAACGCGAGCCCGTAGTCCCCGCTGCCGTGGCCGTAGGAGGCGCCGACCCGGCCCAGGGCGAACACCGCGCGCCGGGCCAGCCGGCCCAACTGCCGGGCGTCCAGCGCCGCGTCGGTCGCGACGACCACCATGCACGAGCCGTCCTCGCCGGGGCCCGGATCCTCGGGCGGGCCGGAAGGATCCGGAAGGACGGCGGCGCCTGAGAGCCGCAGCGTGCCGCCGAAGTTGGCCTGCGTCAGCACGCCCACCCGGACCGGGCCCGCCGGCTCCAGCGCGACCAGCCGGGAGGCGGTGCCGATCCCCGCCTTGAACCCCAGTGCGCAGGTGCCCGTGCCCGCGCCGACGCACCCCTCGGCCACCGGCCCGCCCGCGGCCCCCTCGATCGCGGCCAGCACATGCTCCTCACGCACCGGCCGGGCCCTGATGTCGGAGAGGTACCCGTCGTTGCACTCGCCGACCACCGGGTTGAAGGAGAGCACCCCGGCGTGCTCCGGTCGGGCGAGCATCCAGCTCACCACCGCGTCCGCGGCGCGGAAGGCACAGAGGGTGGAGGTGAGAACGACCGGTGACTCCAGCTGCCCCAGTTCGGCGACCTGGGTGGCGCCGACCAGCTTGCCGTAGCCGTTCGCGGTGAACAGCGCGGCGGGCAGCGGAGTGCCGCCGGGGTGGGGTCCGATGCCCGCCGGGACGACCGCGGTCACCCCGGTGTGCACATCGGGCGGCCTGCGGACGGTGGTGTGCCCGACGGCGACGCCGGGCACGTCGGTGATCGCGTTGTACGGGCCCGGCTCGTCACCGTCCGCCACGATCCCCAGTTCCCGCGCTCGTTGGAAATAATGTGCCATGCGCCACCCTTCCGGTCGTCTCCCGCCGCGGGCCGCCGCGGCCGCGGCGATCAGGGTCCCACCCGGAGAACCACACGTGCGCCGGAGGGCCGGGCGGTGCCGGGGCGTCCTCGGCGTGTCGGGGCAGGGCGCGTGTGCGCACGGGTGACGCGGTGTGCGAATCCCCCGCCGCGGCCGGGGGATGGGGCAGGGTGGGAAGATCGGTTCCGTCCCGTGCGGCACGGGACGTTCCGGCGGAACCCGACCACGAGAGGTGCGGAAGGCGACGGTGCGCGGCCCTGAACCCCCCGGCGGAGCGCGTGCGGCCGGGACCCGGAGGAGGGGATACGTCCCCCCGAGGCTCGGTTCCCGGGCGCTGGCGGCCCTGCTCGTCGTCGTGACGCTGCTGGTGGTGGTCTCCGACTACCTGACCGACCGGGGTCTCGGTCTGGTCCCCCTGCTGATCTTCCTGCCCGCCTTCGTCGCGGGCCGCGGTACGGCGCGGCAGACCGCCGCCGCCGCCGCGTGGGTCGTTCTCGTCCTGGTGGGGCTGCTGGTCTACGACCCGTTCCAGACGGTCTCCGCCAACCTCTCGACGGTCGCCTTCACCGCGGCGCTGGGCGCTCTGAGCATCGCCGGGGCCTGGCAGCGCGGCCGCAGGGACGCGGAGATCACCCGGCTGCGGTCGGCCGCCGCCGCGCTGCAGCGCCAGATCCTGCGCCCTCTTCCGCTGCTCACCGACCGGCTCCTGGCCGACGGTGTGTACGAGCCGGTGGAGGAGGACAGCCGGGTCGGCGGGGACATCTACGAGGTCATGCCCTCGCCGTACGGCACCCGGGTGCTCATCGCGGACGTCCAGGGCAAGGGGCTGCCCGCCATCGGGACGGCCTTCGCGGTACTGGGCGCCTTCCGGGAGGCAGCCGGCCGGGAGCCGGAACTCACCTCGGTCGTGGAGGCCCTGGAGGACGCGGTCGTCCGGCACAACGCCTTCGAGGCGCAGAGCGGGGAGCCCGAACGCTTCGTCACCGCACTCGTCCTGAACACCGACGGCGGCAGGGACGTCCAGGTGGTGGACTGCGGCCACATCCCGCCGTACCTGCTGCGCCGGGAGCGGACCGGGCCGGCGGCCCGGCCGGTCCCGCTGCGGAACTCCGGGGTGCCCCTCGGGCTGGGCTCCCTCGCGCCGAAGTCCCGGGCCGTGGAACGGTTCGGTCTTCCGCCCGACGCCATGTTGCTGCTCTGCACGGACGGCGTCACCGAGGCGCGCGACTCCTCCGGGGCCTTCTTCCCCCTGGAGGAGCGCCTGACCGGGTGGGCGGACGCCTCTCCCCGGGAGGTGGCCGCGGGCCTGCTGGACCAGTTGGTGGCCTACACCGGGGGCAGCCCGGCGGACGACATCGCCCTTCTGGTCCTGCGCAGGAGCGCGCCGCCGGCGCCGGATCGCGAGGCTTCCTCCTCCTCCGGCAGCGGCGGGTTTGGGCCTCCGGGCGCCGGTTCCCGTTAGGCGGTGTGCAGACCGGCCCGGGCCGCGGCCGGGCCGACGGCGTCGGGGCGGGAGCCGAGCCACTCGCACAGCAGGACGGTCGCGTCGTCCTGGAGCCGTCCGCCGTGGTGGCCGAGTACCGCGTGGACCAGGCGGCGCAGCGTCTCGGGCACGGGGAGGCCGTCGGCGTGGTGGCGGATGAGGAAGTCGATGAAGCGGGACAGGCCGAACTCGCGGTCGCCCGGCCCGCGGGCCTCGGTGATGCCGTCGGTGTAGAACACCACCCGGTCGCCCGGCTCGAGCTGCTCGCGGCACAGAGTGCTGTCCAGGCCCAGTCCGGTGCCCATCGGATGGGTGGGCCGGCAGCGCAGCAGGGCGGACCAGCGTCCGCCGCGGATGACGACCGGCGGGTGGTGCCCGCGGTTGACCCAGGAGAACACACCGGTGCGGGTGTCCAGGGCGGCCAGGATCCCGGTGGCGTAACGGGTGTTGCCGAACTGCCGCACCAGGGTGTCCTCGATCGCCTCGCCGGTCTCGGTGAGCGAGGCCCCCTGGCGGCGCAGGTTGCGTCCGGCGGCCACGGCGAGGCCGGCGGTGAGCCCGGCCGCGGTGTCGTGGCCCATGGCGTCGAAGACCGACAGATGGATGACGGGCCCCGCGGTGGCGTAGTCGTAGGCGTCGCCGCTGACGAGGTAAGCGGGTTCCAGGGCGGCGCTGATCACCACCCGGCCGTCGGCGTAGGTGCGCGGGGGCATCAGGTGCCACTGCATCTCGGCCGCGACGTTCATCTCCCGGGTGCGCGTCAGCCGGGCGCCGATGTCGCTGGTCCTGCCCTTGCCGTCCAGCATGAGCGCCGTCAGGGAGGCCAGCAGTCCCATGTGGTCATGGGTGCGGTCGTCGTCGAGGGCGGTGCTGACGTTCAGCACCCCCAGGCGTTCGGTGCCGTCCAGCAAGGGCACCCACCAGCGGTAGCCGTGCGGCCCGGCTCCGGCGGCGGGCAGGGTCTGGCCGTACTGGAAGGCCCGGCCGGGCACGGTCCCCTCGACGGGCAGTTCCCTCTCCTCGGTGTCCGGGAGCGGTCCGGGGCCCGGCAGCAGGCGCAGTGAGTACTGCTGCAGGTCGGCCAGGTAGATCCGGACGTCCCTCAGGCCGGCGGCCACCGCGTGCTCGGCCACGGTGGCCGGCAGCATCTCCAGGGGGGTCAGGTGACTGGCTCTGAGCAGGCCGGAGAGCATGCGGCGGACGGCGAGGTCCCGTTCCGGCACAGTGGCTCCTTACGGTCGTCCGCCCGGCCGGGGGTCGCTCCGGCGGCGTCGGCGGTGGGCCGGGGGCGGCCGACGGGAGGGGGGGGGAGATCCGCCGGCCGCCGGTACGAGGGCGTCCGGGCACCGGTTCGCGACTCCACCTGACCGGTGCCCGGACGCAACCGTCGTCTACCCCGGGACGCGCGCGGCACGCCTCCGGCCGCGGCACGCCTCCGGCCGCGGGGCGCTCCACCCGGGCGGAATTCGGCTGTGCGCAGGCCGCACGGCTGCCAGGATGTGCCGCCATGGAGAGAGACGATCCCGCCACCCGCCGTGCGAGGCCCCAGGACGCCGCCGCGGCGGCCGAGGTGCGGGAGCTGACGGCCGAGGACTGGTCCGACTGGCGCGAGTTGCGGCTCGCCGCACTCGCGCCAGGCACCGCACGCGTTCTCCTCCCGGCTCGCGGACTGGCAGGGTGACGGCGACCGGGAGGAGAGGTGGCGGGCCCGGCTGAGCATCGCCGGTGCGCACTTCGCAGCCCTGCTGGAGGGCCGGCCGGCCGGGCAGGCGAGCGGTGTCGCGGAACCGGGCGGGAGTACGGCCGAGCTGATCTCGATGTGGGTCGGCCCGGGTGCGCGGGGCCGGGGTGTGGGGGACGCGCTGGTGCGGGCGGTGGAGGAGTGGGCCCGGAAGGCGGGAGCCGGGGAGCTGCGGCTGTCGGTGATGCCGGGCAACGCGCACGCCGCGGCCCTCTACCGCCGTCATGGTTTCGAGGACATGGGCCCGGTCGGCGACGAGCTGCCCGACGGCGGCCGGGAGCATGTCATGGTCAAACCGCTCATCCGCGGCTGAGGGCCTGCGCCCCCGGCCGCGGGCGGTCGCTGTCGCCCGGGGGAGGTTCTGGGGGACACCGGGCGCCTTCTCCTGCCGTGCGGGCGGGCACCGCCCGCCGGGACCTGGAACGGCCACCGATGTCCTCCACCGGCAGGGGCGCCGCGGGAGGGGCGACGCCCGCCGTCACATCAGCCTCTCCCGCCGCATCCGTCACATCGCCCTGATCCGCATGTACCGCACCAGGGAGGGCGCTCCCGCAACCGCGGTCGCCGCGGCGGCGGTCAGCAGGACGCCCACGGCGACGCGCACAACGGCGGCGGGGACGAAGACACCGTTCCTCATCGGGTCACCTCCTTTCCCGCGAGCAGTTCCCTCACCAGGGACTCCACCAGTTCCACGGCCTCGCCGACCGCCCGTCGCACGGGTTCGCTGAGCCCGACGGCGACATCCGGTTCGTCGCCGCGCATGCGCACCAGCGGTTCGCAGCCGACGACCAGGACGCGCGGCAGCGCGGCGCCGCCGTCGGCCGCGAGCCGCCGGGCCAGGGCCAGCGTCCTGACCGGGTCCATGGCGTGGACCTCGGGCGCGGCGTGGGCGCCGTCGAGGGCGCCGGCGTCCGGCTCGATGACCGACACCGTGCCGGGCGGCTGCCCGTGGGGCGCGGCGTCGACCAGTACGGCCGTGCCGTACCCCTCCAGCAGCCGGTAGGCCAGGTCCATCCCGCGGATGCCGAAGTCCGCGACGTGGACGCCGTCGGGCAGGGGCCGGTCGCGCAGCGCCTCGGCCACCGCGGGGCCGAACCCGTCGTCGGCGAGGAAGACGTTGCCGATTCCGGCCACCAGGACCCGGGCGCCGGGTGCGTCCGGCTCCCCGGGCGGTCCGGCCGGTTCCAGCTCCTCGGGGGAGAAGAAGAAGCGGTGCCCCATCTGCCCGCTGGTACCGAAGTCGATACCCGCCGGGTCGTCGTCGAGGACCACCGCGACGTGGGTGCGGCCCTCCATGTCCTCCTCGACCGCTTCGATCTCGGCGGTGCGCCCGGTGAGGGCGAGGTCGAGGATGTCGGCGCCGGGTGAGGGACGCAGCCGCACCCGGCCGCCCCGTCCCAGCCGCACCCCGCCGACCACTACCGTCCTGTCCCTCACGCCTCCTCCCGAACGGGCCGGAACTCGCGGATGGTGCCGTGCAGGGCGAGCAGTTCGTCGGGGCCCAGGCCCGCGCAGCGGTCCAGGATCTCCCGGGCCCTGGGGTCGCAGGCCCGCGCCTCCCGCTTCTCCTCCTCGGTCAGGCTCATCACGCCGAGGATCAGCAGCCGGTCGATCTCCGTGCCGTCGAACAGGTCGCCGGGGCTCTCGGGAGCCACCTCGGGGAAGTCGTACAGGGTGACGGGGGAGGAGAGGACGGTGCGGGCGAACGACCCGTCACCCGTACCGCTCGCGCCGTCGCCGTCGCCGTCGCCGCCCTCGCCGCCGTCCCCGGTGCCGTCGGTGTCGGTACCGGTGTCGTCGTCCACGAGGACCGGCCAGGTGCCCTGGTTCTCGCACGCCGAGACCGCCTCCCGCAGCCGCCCGGGCGGGTCCAGGAGCGAGACGAAGCGCCCGGTCCGGCTGTGCAGCACGGTGTGGGTGGAGACGAAGGCGTAGGTGCAGGCCGCCTCCCGCGCGCCCCGGTCCACGGGGTCGGGAGCCGGGCACGGTGTGGTGTTCTCGACGCGCACGGTCAGCCGGAACACACCGTCCGCGACGGGCTCGGCGCCGATCTCGACCGTGCCACTCAGCGCGTTCCACCGGCGGACGAGGGCGCCGGCGGTGCGGCCCGAGGCGTCCAGGACCGGTTCGCGGTCGCTGCCGGCGGGGACGGCGACGGGGGTGCGCACCGTCCGGCCGAGGACGGTGTCCAGCCGTACGGGCACGGACACCTCGCGTTCGGTCGCCTCCTGCCAGGCGAGGTGGCGCTCGCCGTCCACCGTCAGTTCGTCCACGACCTCGGGCCCGTCCGGGCCCTGTCTGACCACACCGCGGTCGACGACGTGCAGGAACCGTACGCGCACCGCCACCTCGGTGCGGTCGGCCGGGCGGCCACCGGTTTCGAGCAGCACCTGGGTGCGCATCCGGTGCGGCTCGCCCAGGGTGTCGGCGCACGAGCGGGGGAAGACCCCGCCGAAGGTCCAGCGTTTGGTGTTCTTCAGCGCGGATCTGCGGTACGGCCAGAGCAGGTAGCCCTCGTACAGGCAGGTACGCACGATCTTCTCGGCCTTCCCCGCGGGCTCGGCCGTGCGCTCCGCCGGTGTCACGTCGTCCATGGTGCTCCGGTGGTCTCGGGTGTTCTGGGGATGTCGGGGGTGGCGGGCGCGGCGGGGGAGGGGGCGCGAAGGCCGTCCGCCCGGTCCAGCAGGGCGCCGACGGCGTCGTCCAGGGTGCCCAGCGTCCACCGGGTGCGGTAGGCGTCGAGCCGGTCGTGGGTCTCGCGGGACAGCCGCAGCCAGGGGCTGCCGCCGCTGTAGCGGTCGACCAGCGTGTGCCACAGGGCGGCGGGCAGCCGGTAGCCGGCGTCCTCGGCCCAGGAGATCTGGGCCGTTCTCAGCCGGCCCTGACCGCCGTCGAAGAAGACCGTGCCGCTGAAGAGGAAGTCCAGCGGCACCTCCCCGCCGGGGACGGCCCGCAGGTACTTGGTGACGGCCAGTTCGGCGTCGCAGGGGCACGGCACCGTCAGGCCGACCGTGGTGGTCCCGTCGAACGGGGGGACCACCACCGTGGTCCGGGTCCAGGCCAGCGGGCGCAGGGTGGTGGCCCACCGCTCGGGTTCGCCGAACAGCTCGGCCAGGGCCGCCCGCGCCCGCTGGTCGTAGTGGCGGCGGGTGACGTCGATCCTGATCGCGGTCGTCAGGCTGACCGAGCGGACCGGGCCGCCGCCGGTGCGGGTGATCTCCACGTCGAACCGGAGTGTGGGCACGGCGGCGTGCCGCTCGGGCTCCGCTCCCGTGACCTCGAAGGAGAGGGCCGGGATGACGTGCCGGGACGGAGCGCCGGCCGGCTTCGCGTGCGGCGCCGTCATGACGGGGAGAGGTTCGGCATCCCGGGCATCACCGGGTCGCGGCGCCCGGCGTTGACGCCCGTCGACCGGCGGGCCGTGGAGCGGTCGCCGGGCAGGAGCCCGGGGGTCTTGCGGTAGGAGCCCTTCTGGTTGCCCTGCCTGGTGCCCTTGACATGGGCCGCCCTGTCGGGCCTCACATCGGCCTTGCCTACGGCGATACGGGCCATGACGCCTCCTTCATGCGGTGGACGGGAGGTCGGTGGGGGTCGGGTCGGTGTGCGGGCCGGGGGAGGGAGCGGCGGGCGGGTCGGGGCAGAGACCTCGGAAGAAGTCCCCGACGTGCCGCCACACCTCGGGCCCGCCGCCCAGCCCCTTCCAGTGGGTGCGTACGACGGCCGCCAGGCGGTAGCAGTCGTCCAGGGGGACGATCCACCGCTCCCGCGCGCCGTTCGCCAGGTTGACCAGCAGCGCCTCGACGTCGTCGGCCATCGCCGCGACGGCCGGGGCGCAGGCCTGGACCGCGCGCCAGCGTTCCGCCTCGACGGTGGAGCGCAGCAGACCCAGCGCACTGGGGTAGCCGGCCGTGATCTCGCCGCTCCCACCGTCACGGGTGAAGAACGCCAGACCGACCGGGACGCCGAGCGTGGCCCACAGCGTGTCGTCGAACCCGTCCTCGTGCAGCCGGGTCCTGCGCAGCGGCAGTAGCCGGTAGTGGGCGCCTCCCGCCTCCTTGCGGTCGAACAGCAGTGAGCAGGCGCGGCAGGCGCAGCAGACCGCGCCGGCGCGGACGTCCAGCAGGTGGCGGTGCGCCTCGGGCAGCGGCTCGGAGCACAGGTCGCACCGCTGGTGCCCGGGCGGGGCGCCGTCCGCCTCCGGTCCGCGAAGGCGGGCCGGGCGGTGGGCCAGCCGCCGCAGCCGGGGTGTGGTGATGGGGGCGGACACGGCGGCTCACCCCTCTCGCTCGGCGGCGAGGGCGGGGCGGCGGAAGAGGTCGTCCACCGGGATGAGAGCGGTGGGCGCCCGGTCCGGGGCGGACTCGACGTCCACCTCCACCCGTTCGATCTCGGGCGCGGCGGCGGCCACCGCCTCGCGCACCGCCTGCTCCAGGGCCTGCGGGGAGGAGGAGCAGCCGCGCCCGGTGGTGCCGAGCCGGATGCGGACCGCCTCCTGGGAGATCCCGGCCAGCTCCACCTCGTCCTCCCCGAGCCGCCGCCGGGAGCGCAGGCCGGCCAGGGCGTGGCGCACCCGGGTCTCGGCCGGTTCGGGGTGGAGGCCGTGCACCAGCAGCAGATGGCCGACCAGTTCGTCGCCGGCCAGCCGGCGCACCGCGTCGCCGCCGCCCTCCTCCCGGCTCAGGCGGTCCACGATCCGGGCCAGGCAGTCCCCGTAGAGGCCGACCAGGGTGTGGACGGTGTCGGTGGCGCGGGCGGCCGCGGCGCTGTCCGGCAGCGACTCCAGCGCGGACAGCAGTTCCTCGGCGCGGGCCGCCTGCCCGCGCGCGTACTCGTCGTCCCAGGGCATCTCCGGCCGCCCGCTACGAGACCTGGCCGAAGGTGGGCGAGTGGGTCTGGCGCAGGGTGCGCCCGCCGCCCAGATACATGTGGACGCCGCACGGCAGGCAGGGGTCGAAGCTGCGCACGGTGCGCATGATGTCGATGCCCTTGAAGTTCTCCGGCCCGTTCTCCTCGAAGACGGGGCAGCCCTGGACGGCGTCCTCGTAGGGGCCGGGTGTGCCGTAGAAGTCGCGGGGGCTGGCGTTCCAGGGGGTCGGGGGGTAGGGGTGGTAGTTGGCGATCTTCTTGTCGCGGATCACCAGATGGTGGGAGAGGACGCCGCGCACGGCCTCGTGGAAGCCCACGCCGACGCCCTCCTCGGGGACGTCGAAGTCCTGGAAGACCCTGGTGCGCCCGGCCCGTACCTCCTCCATCGCCTTGTCGACGAAGTGCAGGGCCATCGCGGCGGCGTAGGCGACGAAGTACATCCGCGCCCGGTTGCGCTCGATGGTGTTGGGGAAGGGCGGCGGGGTCCACTCCAGCCGCATCTGTGGCATGGCCGGGGTCTTCGGCAGGTCGATCTCGACGCTGCGCCCGGTGGAGCGGACATAGGGGGTGCGCACCTTCCCGGCCAGGGCGGTGGCCCACAGCCGGGCGATCGGGCCGCCGCCGGTGTCCAGGGCGAGGAAGTCGTTCGTCCGCCTGTCGTACCAGCGGGGGCTCATCACCCAGCTGTACTTGCCGCCTTCCAGGTCGCGCTTCTGAGGGGCGGGCAGGGTGGTCTGGTTCCACGGGTGGCGGGGGTCGACCGGGTTGCCCAGGGGGTCCTTGTCGACGTAGGTCTCCTCGCCGATCCAGTCCTCGTAGTAGGAACTGCCCAGCAGGATCCGCATCCCCAGGTTGATGTCGACCAGGTCGGTGGTGACCAGTTCGCCGTCCACGACGATGCCGGGGGTGACGAACATGGCGTTGCCCCACTCGTTCATCGTCCGGTAGTCGTAGTCGACCACCTCCGGGTCCTGGAAGGCGCCCCAGCAGCCCAGCAGCGTGCGGCGGCGGCCGACCTCCTCGTAGCCGGGCAGGGCCTCGTAGAAGAAGTCGAAGACGTCGTCGTTCATGGCGACGGCCCGCTTGACGAAGTCCATGCAGCGCATCAGCCGCACCAGGTAGTCGGTGAAGACCTGGGGGGTGGCCACGGTGCCGACGCCGCCGGGGTAGAGCGTGGAGGGGTGGACGTGCCGGCCCTCCATCAGGCAGCACATCTCGCGGGTGAGACGGCTCATGGTGAGGGCTTCCTTGTAGGTGGCGCCCTCGAAGGGGTTGTAGGAGCGCATGATGTCGGCGATCGTGCGGTGGCCGTGCACGTCGCCGCGCGGGGCCGCGGTCCGCTCGGCGCGCTCCAGGACGGACGGGTTGGTCTCCTTGACCATGCGCTCGCAGTAGTCGACGAAGACCATGTTGTCCTGGAAGATCGTGTGGTCGAACATGTACTCGGCGGCCTCGCCGAGGTTGATGATCCACTCGCCCAGGGGCGGGGTCTTCACCCCGTACGCCATGTTCTGCGCGTAGATCGAGCACACCGCGTGGTTGTCGCCGCAGATGCCGCAGATGCGGCTGGTGATGAAGTGCGCGTCGCGGGGGTCCTTGCCCTTCATGAAGACGCTGTAGCCGCGGAAGATCGAGGACGTGCTCCGGCACTCGACGACCTCCCGGTTGGGGAAGTCGATCTTGGTGTAGATGCCCAGGTTGCCGATGATCCTGGTGATGGGGTCGAACGCCACCTCGGTGAGGGTGCGCTGCTCGACCGGGACGGTCTGGCTGGTCGTCACGGAGTGGTCCTCTCAAGCCTCTTCGGCGTCCTTGGCGTCCTCGGCGCCGGCGTGCGGTTCGTCGTCACCGGCCCGACCACCGGGGGTCGTAGCCGGAGGTCAGCTCGGCGCGGTTGTGGCGCCACCTGGGCTCCTTGTTCACCGTGCTGTTGGTGATGGCGCGCAGGGAGCGCACCAGCGGCCCGTAGGTCCGGCTCAGCAGCCCGGAGGAGACGCTGCCTCCCGGGGGCTCGTCCATGAAGGGCATGAACTTGTCGGGGAAGCCCGGCATGGTGCAGGCGATGCAGATGCCGCCGACGTTGGGGCAGCCGCCGACGCCGTCCATCCAGCCGCGCTTGGGGACGTTACAGTTCACCACCGGGCCCCAGCAGCCGATCTTCACCTGGCACTTGGGGGAGTTGTAGTCCAGCGCGAAGTCGCCCTGCTCGTAGTAGGCCGCCCGGTCGCAGCCCTCGTGGACGGTCTTGCCGAACAGCCAGGTCGGCCGCAGCTGGTCGTCCAGCGGGATCGGCGGCGCGAGCCCGGCCGCCTGGTGCAGGACCCACAGCAGGGTCTCCATGAAGTTGTCCGGCTGCACCGGGCAGCCGGGCACGTTGACGATCGGCAGTCCGCCCGCGGAGCGGAAGTCCCAGCCCAGGTAGTCGGCCAGGCCCATGCAGCCGGTCGGGTTGCCCGCCATGGCGTGGATGCCGCCGTAGGTGGCGCAGGTGCCGATGGCCACCACCGCGTACGCCTTGTGCGCCAGGCGGTCGATCCACTGGTTGAGGGTGATCGGCTCACCGGTGTCGGGGTCGTTGCCCATCGACGTCCAGTAGCCGTCCCCGTTGATGTTCTCGTTGGGGATGGAACCCTCGACCACCAGGACGAACGGCCCCAGCTCGTCTTCGGCCGCCTGGTGGAAGGCGCGGGTGAAGTCCTCGCCGGTCTCGTAGGCCAGCACCTTGTTGTGCAGGTGGACCTTGGGGATGCCGGGGATCGCCCCGAGGACGACGTCCTCCAGGCTCGGCAGTGTCGCGGCGGTGACCGAGACCGTGTCGCCGTCGCAGCTCATGCCTTCGGAGGTCCACAGGATGTGGACCTCGTCGACGCCGCCGGGGGCCAGCGTGTCGGTGCTCATGGAGCCTTCCTTCCCTGCGGGTGGCGGGGACCGGGGTCCGGACCCGGGGCGGGCGACGAGCCGTGTGCCCCGGGCCGCCGACCGTTCCACGAAGCGTGACATTTCCAACAAATCCCTACAACTCAAACGTGCCGTACCGGGGAAGCGCCCCTCCGCCGGGCGCGCCCGCGCGTCCGGCGGAGGCCCGCCGCGGACGGACGCCGCGACGCCTGGGCCGTACGGGGGAACTCGCGCGGAAACCGGAACGGCGGCCCCCGGGAATGCCGGAGCGGATGGCTAGCGTGACCCCCCATGCACGAGCTGTCGATCGCCGCCGCCGTGGTGGAGAGCGCGCAGGACACCGCCCGCCGCCACGGGGCCTCCTCGGTGGAGGCGGTGCGCCTGCGCGTGGGTGAACTGTCCGGTGTGGTCGCCGACGCGCTGCGGTTCTCCTTCGAGGTCGTCACCGAGGGCACGGAGCTCGCCGGCGCCGAACTCGTCGTCGAGGACGTTCCCGCCCGCGCCCGCTGCGCGGCCTGCGCGCTGGAGTTCGCCCCCGGAGTCCCGCTGCGGCTGTGGTGCCCGGAGTGCGGGGAGGGCGCGACGGAACTGGTGGCCGGACGGGAGCTGGAGATCGTCGACGTCACGCTCCCGCCGGCCGGCGCGTCCTGCGACGGCGGCTCGGCGCCACAGGGGGAACGACAGGGAGGATTCGCGTGATGTGCCGGGTCGTGGACGTGAGGCAGGCCGTGCTGGCCAGGAACGACGGACTGGCGGCCGGGCTGCGCCGCGAACTGGACGGCCGGGGGATCACGGCCGTCAACCTGCTGTCCAGCCCGGGCAGCGGCAAGACCGCCCTGCTGGAACTCCTCCTGGCCCGCGCCGCCGGGCGTGGTGTGCCGCCGGCGGCCCTCACCGCCGACCTGGCCACCGAGAACGACGCACGGCGGCTGGCCAGGTCCGGCGCGCCGGTCAAACAGGTCCTCACCGGCGGGCTGTGCCATCTGGAGGCCGCCCAGATGCGCGGCCATCTGGAGGGCTGGCCGCCCGAGGACACCCGGGTGCTGTTCGTGGAGAACGTGGGCAATCTGGTCTGCCCCGCCGCCTACGACCTGGGCGAGACGCTGCGGGTGGTGCTGATGTCGGTCACCGAGGGCGAGGACAAGCCGGTGAAGTACCCCACCGCCTTCGGCCTGGCGAACCTGGTGGTGCTGAGCAAGGCCGACCTCGGCGAGGCCGCCGGGTTCGACGGCGACGCCTTCGCCGAGAGCGTCGAGCGGGTCAACCCCGGAGTCGAGGTGCTGCACACCTCCGCCCGCACCGGGCAGGGCGTCGACGCGCTCCTGGACAGGGTGCTGGCCGTGTGCGAGGGCGCCCGCCCCCACCGGCCCCCGCTCGCCGGGCGGCACCTGAGCGAACACCGTCATGAGCATGGCCATGAGCACAGCCATGAGCCCAGCCACGGCCACCCCCGCGACCACGAGCACCCGCACGCGCACCCCGGCGGGGAAAGCGCGCTGCCCGGCGCCGGCCTGCCCGCACGGTAGTGGCGGGCCGGGACGGGCAGGGAGGAGCGCCATGACGGCCACCGTCGAAGGCCGGCCGGGACCGGACGCCGGGGCGGACCGCGTACGGCGGCGTCTGACCGTGTGCGGCACCGTGCAGGGCGTGGGTTTCCGCCCCTTCGTCCACGCACTGGCCTCGCGGCTGGGGCTGTCGGGCCATGCGCTGAACAACGCCGGCGGGGTGGTCGCCGAGGTCGAGGGCGCGCCCGCGGCGGTGGAGGCGTTCTGCCGGGAACTGGTGGAGCAGGCGCCGCCCCTGGCGGCCGTCTCCTCGGTGGCGGCCGAGGACATCCCCCCGCTGGGGACCGGCCCGGACACCGGCCCGGACGGCGCGGGGTTCGTCATCCGCCCCTCCGAGCGGGGCGGGGGCCGCACCCTGATCCCGCCCGACACCGCCACCTGCGACGACTGCCTGCGGGAGCTGGCCGACCCCGCCGACCGCCGCCACCGGCACCCGTTCGTCACCTGCACCCACTGCGGCCCGCGGTTCACCATCGCCACCGCGCTGCCCTACGACCGTGCGACCACGACCATGGCCGCCTTCCCCCTGTGCCCGGTCTGCGCACGGGAGTACGCCGATCCCGCCGACCGCCGCTTCCACGCCCAGCCGGTCGCCTGCCACGACTGCGGCCCCCGGCTGAGGCTCACCCGTGCCCGCGGCACGGGAGCGGACACGGCAGCGGGCACGGCCACGGGCGAGGAGGCGCTGGCCGGGGCCCGCCGGCTGCTGGCCGAGGGCGCGGTCGTGGCG
Source organism: Streptomyces mangrovi (assembly GCF_900114215.1). Classification (GTDB taxonomy): domain Bacteria; phylum Actinomycetota; class Actinomycetes; order Streptomycetales; family Streptomycetaceae; genus Streptomyces; species Streptomyces barkulensis. The sequence continues at coordinate 207,633 of NZ_FOSG01000004.1, forward strand.
GTCAAGGGCATCGGCGGCTACCACCTGGCCTGCGACGCGACCGACCCCGCCGCCGTCGCCGCCCTGCGCGAGCGCAAGGCCCGGGGCGCCAAGCCCTTCGCGGTGATGTGCCCCGACGCACGGGTCGCCGCGCGGCTCGGCCGCGTCGGCCCCGCCGAGCACCGGGCGCTGACCGGACGGTCGCGCCCCATCGTGCTGCTGCGCCGCCGCCGGCCCGGCGAGCGGGGCGGCGACCCGCTGGCGGACGGAGTCTGCCCGGGCAGCCCGGACGTGGGGGTGCTGCTGCCCTACACTCCGCTGCACCGGCTGCTGTTCGGTCTGCCGGGCGACCCGCCCGGCCCCGAGGTGCTGGTGATGACCAGCGGCAACCGTTCGGGCGAGCCCATCGTGACCGGCGACCGTGAGGCCCTGACCCGGCTGGCGGGACTGGCCGACGCCTGGCTGTGGCACGACAGACCCATCGCGGCGCCCTGCGACGACTCGGTGGTACGGGTGCGCGCGGACGGGAGCGAGGTCGTCCTGCGCCGCTCGCGCGGCCGCGTTCCCGTCCCCATCACACTTCCCGTACCGGTGGAGCCCTCCCTGGCCGCCGGCGCGGACCTGAAGAACGCGATCTGCCTCGCCGAGGGGCACTCCGCCTGGTTCTCCCCCCACATCGGGGACCTGGACGACCTGGCCGCCCTGCGCGCGCTGGACGGAGCGGAGGAGCGCCTGCGGACGCTGACCGGCGTCGCGCCCCGGCTGCTGGCCGCCGACCGCCACCCCGGCTACCGCTCCGCACGGTGGGCCCGTGACCGCGCCGCGGGCAGGCCTGTGCGCCGGGTGCAGCACCACCACGCGCACATCGCCTCGGCCATGGCCGAGAACGGGCTGGACGGCAGCGCCCCGGTCATCGGCGTCGCCTTCGACGGCACCGGCTACGGCGACGACGGGGCCGTGTGGGGCGGCGAGGTGCTGCTCGCCGGCTACGGCGGCTACCGGCGGCTGGCGCACCTGGCGTACGTGCCCCTGCCCGGCGGCGACGCCGGGGTGGGCAACCCCTGCCGGATGGCGCTGTCCCATCTGCGCTCCGCGGGGATCCCCTGGGACCCGGACCTGCCGTGCGCCGCCGCCTGCACACCGGAGGAACTGCGCGTGCTGGACGCGCAGTTGGAGCGGTCGCTGGCCTGTGTGCCCACCTCCAGCATGGGGCGGCTGTTCGACGCGGTGTCCTCGCTGACCGGAGTGTGCCACCGGGCCGGGTACGAGGGGCAGGCCGCCGTCGAACTGGAGGCCGCCGCCGCGGCGGCGTGGCAGGAGGACGGACCCGGATACGCCTTCGCCCTGCGCCGGCCGGCCCCGGGCGGCACGGGCACGACGGTGCTCGACCCCGCACCCGTACTGCGCGAGGCCGTCCGCGACCTGCGCTCCGGCGCCCCCGTCCCGGTCGTCGCCGCGCGGTTCCACCGGGCCGTGGCCGGGGCGGTGGAGGAGATCTGCCGGCGGGCGCGCCGGGACACCGGGGCGGCCACCGCCGCCCTGTCCGGCGGGGTGTTCGCCAACGCGCTGCTGGACGAGGAGTGCGAGCGGCGGCTGCGCACCGCCGGGTTCACGGTGCTGCGCCACCACGGTGTACCGCCCGGCGACGGAGGCCTGGCCCTCGGCCAGCTGCTCGTGGCGGCGCGGGCCGGAGCCCCCTGACGGGCTTCGGCGAAACCCCACGACCCATCAGTGAACTCACCGGCGACGGACGGAGAACGCACATGTGCCTGGCGGTGCCCGGCAGGGTGACCGGGATCGAGGAACGGGACGGCACGCGCATGGCGCGCGTCGACTTCGGCGGGGTGGTCAAGGACGTGTGCCTGGCCTACCTGCCCGACGCGGAGGTCGGCGAGTACGTGATCGTCCACGTCGGCTTCGCGCTGCAGCGACTGGACGAGGAGTCGGCCAGGGCGTCGCTGGAGCTGTTCGAGCAACTGGGTCTGCTGGACGAGGAGTTCGGCGACGCATGGGAGCGGGCGGCGGTCGAGGCCGGGCAGGACCGGCCCGAGGCCGCCCCGGCGGAGACGGCCGGCGGGCGCACGGAGCGGCCGGCCGCGGCGAAGGAGGCCACCAGGTGAAGTACATCGAGGAGTTCAACGACCCGGAGCTGGCGCGGCGGCTGCTGGAGGACATCCACGCCACCGCCACCCGCCCCTGGACCATGATGGAGGTCTGCGGCGGCCAGACCCACTCGATCATCCGGCACGGCATCGACCAGCTGCTGCCCGAGCACATCGAGCTCATCCACGGCCCCGGCTGCCCGGTGTGCGTCACCCCCCTGGAGATGATCGACAAGGCGCTGGAGATCGCCTCCCGCCCCGAGGTGGTCTTCTGCTCCTTCGGCGACATGCTCCGGGTCCCCGGTACCGACCGCGACCTGTTCCGGATCAAGAGCGCCGGCGGGGACGTACGGGTGGTGTACTCGCCGCTGGACGCACTGGAGATCGCACAGCGCCACCCCGACCGCGAGGTGGTCTTCTTCGGCGTCGGCTTCGAGACCACCGCGCCGGCCAACGCGATGACCGTCCACGAGGCACGGCGGCGCGGCATCCGCAACTACAGCATGCTGATCTCGCACGTGCGCGTGCCGCCCGCCATCGAGGCGATCATGCGGGCGCCGCACTGCCGGGTCCAGGCGTTCCTGGCCGCCGGCCATGTGTGCAGCGTGATGGGGACGGCCGAGTACCCGTCACTGGCCGACCGCTTCGGCGTTCCCGTCGTGGTCACCGGCTTCGAACCGCTGGACATCCTCGAGGGCGTGCGCCGCACCGTCCGCCAGCTCGAGAGCGGTGAGCACCGGGTGGAGAACGCCTACCCCCGGGCGGTGCGGGAGGAGGGCAACCCCGCCGCGCGGCGGATGCTGGAGGAGGTCTTCGAAGTCACCGACCGCGCCTGGCGGGGCATCGGGGTGATCCCGGCCAGCGGCTGGCGGCTGTCGGAGGCGTTCCGCGAGTACGACGCCGAGCACCGTTTCGAGGTCGGCGGCATCACGACGCGCGAGTCCGGGGTGTGCCGCAGCGGCGAGGTGCTCCAGGGGCTGATCAAACCGAACGAGTGCGAGGCCTTCGGCACCACCTGCACCCCCCGCAACCCGCTGGGCGCCACCATGGTCTCCAGTGAGGGCGCCTGCGCCGCCTACCACCTCTACCGGCGCCTGGGCGGCCCCGCGCGCGGCACTGAGCCGGCGAGGGAGGCGACCTCCGTTGGCTGACACCACTGACACCACTGGCACGACTGGTATCACCGGCGCCACCGGCAGCACCGGCACGACCGCCGAACCCGTGGACCCCGCCGAGTGGAGCTGTCCGGCCCCGCTGCGCGACCACCCGGTGGTCGTCATGGGGCACGGCGGCGGCGGGGCCCTCTCCGCCGAACTGGTGGAGCACCTCTTCGTCCCCGCCTACGGCAACGAGACGCTGGCCGGGCTCGCCGACTCGGCCGCGCTGTCGCTGGGCGGCGCGCGCCTGGCGTTCTCCACCGACTCCTACGTGGTGCGCCCGCTGTTCTTCCCCGGCGGCTGCATCGGCGACCTGGCCGTCAACGGCACGGTCAACGACCTGGCCATGAGCGGGGCGCGGGCCGCGTACCTGTCGTGCGCCTTCATCATCGAGGAGGGGACCGAGCTGTCGGTGGTCCGGCGGGTCGCCCAGGCGGTCGGAACGGCCGCCGAGGCGGCAGGCGTCACCGTCGCCACCGGCGACACCAAGGTGGTCGACGCCGGGCACGGCGACGGGATCTTCGTCAACACCGCCGGCATCGGACTGATCCCCGAAGGCGTCGACATCCGCCCGCAGCGCGCCGAACCCGGCGACGTGGTGATCGTCAGCGGGCCGATCGGGATGCACGGGGTGGCCATCATGAGCGTCCGCGAGGGGCTGGAGTTCGGGGTGGAGGTGTGCAGCGACACCGCGCCCCTGGGCGGTCTGGTGCAGGCGATGCTCGTGGCCGCCCCGGACCTCCACGCGCTGCGCGACCCCACCCGCGGCGGGCTGGGCACGGCGCTGAACGAGATCGCCGCCGCGTCCGGCACCGGCGTCGTGCTGGACGAGCGGGCCCTGCCCGTGCCGGAGGCCGTGTCGGCCGCCTGCGGCTTCCTCGGCCTGGACCCGCTGTACGTGGCCAACGAGGGACGTCTGGTGGCCTTCGTTCCGCGGGAGCGGGCCGAGGCCGTGCTCGCCGCGATGCGGGCGCACCCCCAGGGCGCCGGGGCGGTGGTCGTCGGGGAGTGCGTGGAGGACCACCCGGGCATGGTCGTGGCCCGCACCGGGTTCGGCGGCACCCGTGTGGTGGACCTGCCGCTGGGCGAGCAGTTGCCCCGTATCTGCTGACCGCCTGCCGACCGCCGGGGGACGGCCTTCCGCTTCCCCGCGCCGCGTCACGGCCGCCACGCCGGCCGCCCGGGGCCGGTCCGGCCCGTACCTCCCCTCCTGGCGGGGTACGGACGGCACCGGCCCCGGGGACCTTCGGCCCTGCCGGGAAGACCGGCGCGGGAGGAGTCTGAAGGTGCCACGACGGCAGGAGGAAACCATGAACCGTTCGCAGATCCGCCCCCTCCCGGAGGTCAGGGTCGAGGTCCGGGGCGAGGTGCCCGGGGACGCGGCCGAGTACGCGCGGACCAAGGTGCTGGCGGCCCTGGGCAAGGTCGGGGAGCCGGTCCTGGGCACCAGGGTGAAGCTGAGCCAGGCGGGCGCCTCCGTGCGGCACCCGGCGCACGCCCAGGTGAACGTGGACGTCAACGGCCGCCCGGTGCGGGCCCACGTCGCCGCCGACACCATGCCCGAGGCGATCGACCTGCTGCGCGACCGGCTGGCGGGCCGGCTGTCCCGCGTCCACCGCCGCGGACACCACGGCGGCGGGCCGCGCCCCGGCTCGCGCATCGGGCAGGGACGCCGTGTCGTGCGCCGCCGCGCCCACGGCCCCGCCCGGATGACCCCCGCCCAGGCGGTGTACCGGATGGAGGCCCTGGGGTATGGCTTCCACCTGTTCACCGACGCCGCCTCGGGCGTGGACAGCGTGGTCTACCGGGACGCGGAGGGCGGCCACCGGCTGGCCCGCGCCCGCGGGGACGCTTCCGCGCCGGCGCCGTCGGACCTCCCGCCGACCGCTCCGCCGGCCGTTCCGCTGGGGGTCAGCGGGATCCCGGCGCCCCGAATGGGGGTCGAGGAGGCGGTGTGGCGGCTGGAGGCGACCGGCCTGCCGTTCGTGTTCTTCGTCGACACCGCCACCGAGCGCGGAGCCCTGCTCCACCGCCGCCGCGACGGCCTCCACGGGCTGGTCACCCCGGCCGAGTGACCCGGCGTCCGCCGGCCGGTGAGCCGGGTGGGGGCGGCCCGGGCCGCCCCCACCCGGACGCGTGCCGACGACCGCAGGTCACGGGGAGGCCGGGCCGAGGGCGTCCAGAGCCGCCTCCAGATGCGGTGCCACGCGCCGTCGCACCCAGGCGCGGTGTCCGGCGGAGCAGCGGCGCGGCTCCACCTCCACCAGCATGATCAGGTAGAGGTAGCAGCGGTACAGCGCCATTCGTGTGCGGGCCGCGGCGTCGAAGGCGGTGCGGCCGCCGCCGGAGGCGTACCCCGCCAGGAACGCCGGATCGTCCTTGATGTCGCCGAGCAGCGCCGGCGAGGCGAAGTCCGCCAGAGGGTCCCCCCAGAACATCCGCTCGCCGTCGATGATCCCGCCGATGGTCCGGGCGCCCGGAGCGCCCTCCAGCAGCACGTTGCCCTGCCAGAGGTCGAAGTGGACCAGGGCGGGGACCGTCACCTCCTCCAGGGCGGGCGAGGCCGCGCGGACCCGGCGGCGTATCAGGTCCGCGGGCCGCGGCAGCCAGGCGCCGTGCCGTCCGGCCTCGTCGAGCACGGTGTCCAGCATGGCCGTGAAGGCCGGCCGCCATGCCGGGGAGAGGGGCGCCACCGACTCGGAGGGGTAGCCGAAGGCGGGCCCGCTCACGGTGTGCAGCCGTGCCACCAGACGGCCGAGCTCCCCGCGCAGCCGGGACCGCTCGCCGTCCCCCGGGCTCTCCGACGCCGCGTCCCAGGGGATGCCGGGACGGGCGGACATCAGCAGGAACGGCCCGGGGCCCGTGCCGCCGTCGTGGCCCTCGTACACCACCTCCGGTACCGGAACCCCGCCCGCGCGGGCGGCCGCACGGTAGAACACGGCCTCGCCGTGCAGGATGCCCCGCTCGTACCGCAGGCAGGGGGCCGTGGCGGGCGGCGGTATCTTCAGTACCAGGTCCTGTCCGTCGGCCGCCGTGATCCGGTGGACCGAGTTGTACGTGCCACCGGACAGAGGGACGCAGCGCACCACCCGCCCGGCCGGGGCGCCCGCCGCCTCCAGCATCCTCCGGACGGTTTCCCCGCTCATGGACATCGCCCCCTCTGGGGGCGCCGGACGCGACCCCGTACGAACCGGCGGTTCCACCCCCACCGGTGGTGAGAGCGCTCCCGAGCGTATCCGGACCCGGGCTCCGGCGGGTCGCCCAGGCGTACGGGTGCGCGGTGCCTACCGTCGCGGTATGCCCCTCATCCGGATCGAGCGCCGCACCCACCTTCCGGCAGAAGAGGCGTGGCGCCGGCTGACCACCTGGGAGAACCACGCCCGCCACGTCCCGTTCACCGCGATCACGGTCACCACCGCGCCGCCCACCGGCGTCGGCACGCGCTTCACGGCGCGTACGGGCACCGGGCGCGCCGGGTTCGACGACCCCATGGAGGTCGTGCGCTGGGAGCCGCCCACCGCAGACCGTCCCGGCCGCTGCCGTGTGGAGAAGCGGGGGAGGGCCGTGCTCGGCTGGGCCGAGGCGGAGGTGGTCCCCGCCGACGGGGGATCACTGGCCGTCTGGAGCGAGGAGGTGCGGGTGCGGGGGCTGCCGCGCCTGCTGGACCCCCCGACGGCCTGGGCGGCCCGTCTGCTGTTCGGCCGGGTGGTCACGGGGCTGCTGAAGGAGCGGTGACCGCCGCGTCCCGGCCGGTCCGCAGGCGGCCCCGCCGGGACGCGGCGGCTCACACCTTCCGCACGGCCACGCCGGCCGCGGCCAGCGCGCCGGTCTCCTCCTCGGGGGCGCCCTCCTCCGTCACCACCGCGTCGAGTGCCGAGGCCGGCGCGACGGAGGCGAGGGCGGTGCGGGAGAACTTGGCCGCGTCGGCGACCGCGATCACCCGGCGGGCCGAGGCGATCGCGGCGCGCTTGACGGCGGCGTCGGCCAGGTCGTACGCGGTCAGCCCGTCCGCCGCGTTCAGTCCGCAGCAGCCGATGACGGCGGTGTCGAAGCGCAGCGCGGCCAGGGAGGCCTCGGTCAGCGGGCCGGTCAGCGCCAGCTCGCCCGGGCGTGGCTCCCCGCCGGGCAGCAGCAGCTTCAGCTGGGGGGCGCCGGTGAGGGCGTTGGCGGCGTGCAGGGACAGCGGCATGACCGTCAGCCGGCGGTCGGCCAGGGAGCGGGCCACCTCCAGGCAGGTCGTGCCGCTGTCGAGGACGACCGACTCGCCGTCGGCGAGCAGGGAGGCCGCCTCGGCGGCGATCCGCCGCTTGGCGTCCGGCCGCTCCAGCTCCCGCAGCCCGAACGGCGGCTCCTCGCCGCGCAGCAGCAGGCTGCTGGCCCCGCCGCGGTAGCGCTCCAGGACCCCCTGGTCCGCCAGGACCTCCAGGTCGCGCCGGATGGTCATCTCCGAGGCACCGGTGAGCCCGGCCAGCTCCGCCACGCTCAACCGCCCGGCCTCGCGTACGGCCTCGGTGATCCGTCTCAGTCGTTCCGCACTCGCCACGCCGAAAATTGAACACAAGTTGTGTGTGAAATTCAATCTATCGAACAGCAAGCCTGTTTGTTAAATTCTGGAACATGGAGAGAAAGCTGCGGCTCGCACGGCTGGCCACCTTCGCCTACTTCGGCCTCAACGGCTTTCTGATGGGCATCTGGGTCGTCCACATCCCGGTGGTGGAGGACCGCGCGGGGATCAGCCACGCCGTCCTGGGCTGGCTGCTGCTCCTGCTCGGAGGCGGAGCCTTCGCGGGCATGCGGCTGACCGGGCCGCTGGCCGACCGCTTCGGCGCCCGCGCGGTGGTGCCGCTGAGCGCGGTGCTGTGCAGCGTGTCCCTGGTGCTGCCCGGACTGGCCGAGGGGGCCTGGAGCCTGGGCGCGGCCCTGCTGGTGTTCGGCTTCGGCAACGGCTGCCTGGACGTCGCCATGAACACCCACGCCGTCCAGGTGGAGCGCGGCTACCGGCGGCCCGTCATGTCCGCCTTCCACGCGGTGTTCTCCGTCGGAGGAGTGCTCGCGGCCCTGGTCGGTGCCCGGACCCTCAGCTGGGGCTGGAGCGCCGCCGTGACTCTTGCCGGAATGGGCGCCGTCGGGCTCCTGGCCGCCGTCCTGGCCGCCCCCGCGCTGCTGCGCCCCGAGTCCACCGTGTCCACCGTGTCCGCAGGTCCCGCGGAGGAGGGCCCGAAGTCGTCCACCGGAACCGGAACCGGAACCGGGGCCGGGACCGGGCGGGGGACGCCCGCGCGGATCTGGGCGCTGGCCGCCCTCGCGCTGATGCTGATGCTCGCCGAGGGCGTCGCCAATGACTGGAGCGTGCTCGCCCTGGAGGACGTCCTGGGCGCGCCCGCGGCCACGGCGGCCCTCGCCTACGGGGCCTTCGCCACCGCCATGACCGTCGGACGCCTGCTCACCGACCGGGTGGCCGCGCGCTTCGGCCCGGTCGCGATCGTCCGCTACGGCGCCCTCCTGGCCGCGGTGGGCCTGTCGGCGGTGGTGGTCTCCCCCTGGATCCCCCTGGCCCTGGCCGGCTGGACCGTCTTCGGCATGGGGCTGTCCGGCTGTGTGCCCCAACTGTTCAGCGCCGCGGGCCACGCCGACCCGGAAGCCGCCGGGGCCAACGTCTCGCGGGTGGCGGGGCTCGGTTACCTCGGCATGCTCGCCGGGCCGGCCGTCATCGGGCCGCTCACCCATCTCGTGCCGCTGAACGTCGCCTTCCTGCTGCCCGTGGCCCTGTGCGCCGTGGCGGCCGGGGCCGCCGGGATCCTGCGGGCCGAGCCCGGGGCCGCCGCCGGGGGAGCCGAGCCCGCCCGGGAACGGGCGGAGATCCCCGAGGCCGCCGGGGCGTCCGACTGACGGCCGCCCCGGACTCCCCCGGATTCCCGGGAAGTGACCCGCGCCATTCCCGGTGGCGCGGCGGGCGTGGATGATGAGGGCGTCCCCGCCGGCCGCAGGGCCGGACAGCCCTCGTCGTCCGGGAGTCGGTCCGCCATGGCAGAACATGTGCACGTTCGCCTCAACCACGGGCTGGAGGTGTCCGAGGAAGGCGAGCTGATCGAACTGTCCCGCTGCCGGTGCGGAGCCACCTGGAGCAGGGCCTACCGGGTGGACGAGGGCGAGCCCGAGCGGTGATGCGGCCGGGTGGCCTCAGCCGTCCTTGAGGGGGTCGTGCCCCCAGTTCATCAGGGAGTGCCGCCAGGTGGTGTCGGTGACGTCGCCCGACGGACGCTGGGCCAGGTGCCGCTTGATGTAACCGTTGACCTTGCGCATGTGGGCCACGTCGTCCTCACCGAGGTCGGACTTCGACGTCCGCAGCAGCTCGACGATGCGGCGGCCGGAGGCGTGTCCGGTGCTCTCCCCGCCGCCTCGGTGCTGCCCGGCCGCCTTGGACTCGTCCCGCTCCAGCCAGTCCTGGAGCTGCCCCGGCGTGAGGTTGACCAGTTTCCCGAACTCGGCGACGGTCCCGTCGCGGTCCTCGCGGTGCTCAGTCATCCCCGGGCTCCTCCTCGCGGAGGGCGCCGGGGCGGTGGACCGCCCGGCCGCCGGACTTCTCGCTGCGGACCTGGTACTGGGGATCGTCGGGGGAGGCGTCCACGGTGCGCCCGCCGGCCTCGGTACGGGAGGTGATCTCCTTCTCGACCCTGCCGACGGCCTCGCTTCCGTGGCTCTTCCAGGAGACCTTGTCCCCCTTGTGGAACTTCCTGTTCTTCTTCGTCATCTTCCCCTCCCGCGGGGAGTGGACGGATGAAAAGCCCCGTTCGTCCTCATGGTATCGGTATGACCGTATCCCACCACCGCGAAGCCGCGGGGCCGTGCTCAGCGAGGCCGCCCGTCCCGGCGGCCGGCGGGGGTGTCCAGCCCCTGCGGCAGCCGGGCCACCAGGGACTCCAGCCGGGTGCGGCGCAGCACGTCGTCCAGATTCCGCCCACCGGCCGACGGAACGCCGAACAGCAGGTTGTCGCGGAGGGTTCCGGACAGGACGGGGCAGTCCTGCTCGACGTATCCGATGGCGGCCCGCAGGTCGGACAGCGGCCAGTCACGCACATCCCGGCCGTCGAGCAGAACGCACCCGGAGTCCGGCTCGTGGAAGCGCTCGACCAGGGAGAAGACGGTGGTCTTGCCCGTGCCCGAGGGCCCGACGAGGGCCGTCACCCCCCGCGCCGGGACGGTGAAACTCACCCCGCGGTGCACGGGCGGCAGCCCGGCCCGGCAGGAGAAGCGGACCGCGTCGAGGACCAGCGAGGCCGGCCCCGGGCGATCCGCTGCGGCGGACGCGGGGGACGGGGCGGAGCCGGCACCGGCGTGCTCGGCGGGCAGCGACTCCACCTCCCGCACGCGCAGGGCCGCGGCCGAACCCGCCTGGAACCGGCCCACGACGTCGACGAGCTGGTGCACGCGAGGCCCAGAGAGAAGAGGTAGAGCAGGAAGGCCACGAGCGTGGAGACGTCCGCGGCCCCCGAGGCCACCCGCGCGCCGACCGCCTCCCGCGCCTGCCGGCGGGCCCGGTCGTCCTGCGGAAGCCGCCGGCCTTGGCGAGGGTGGGACACACGTAAGCGCGCATGATCGTTTCTTTTCGGTTGTGGTGTGGTGCGCACGCGGGTGTTCCGCGCGGGCCTCGAAACCGGCCGGAGCGGGAGGCGCCGGCGCCCCCGGAAGGACGGCGGCCTGTCCGCCCACCCGTGTGCGGCCGGTCGTTGCGAATCCCTCGAAGCCGAACACCACGCCAGAAATGCGAGGACATCACCACAACAGCGCACGGACGCCAGCGGCGGGCGCGTAGGAAACTTCCTATGTGTACTTGCGTGAAGGGTTGTGAGCGGTTCTGTGGGATGGACTCGTGGGCCGGTTCGAGCGGTTCCGGCTTCCCGGAGCGAATCGCCGGGCGCCACGCGGGGTGGTACGGAAAGAGGCCGGGGCGTGCCCGCGAGCGCGGGGCGACGGGGCCGCGGTCGTCCGCACCCGGCCGCCGGGCGGAGCCCCGTGGGCCGCGCTCGCGGCGGGGCGGCCCGTGCGCGACCCGCGGCGGGCCCGGCGAGTTCCTCCCGCGACCGCGGGCAGCGCGAACCGCCCGGGAACCGGAACCGGAAGAACCTACCGCGAGCGGGAGTGGGTCCCCGGATTGATGATCTCGTCCAGCACCTCACGGACCACCGAGAAGGCGACACGGTCGATACCGGCCGCCGTGGGGTCGGCGCCCCCGCCGGCGCCGGACGGGCTCCCGGTCCCGGCTTCCTTCTCGGCCGCCCAGTCGCGTGCGACCCGGATGCGACGGAGGAGTTCGTCTGCGTCCACGACATCAGTCATGGACGGAACCTACCCACGGACCCGGTGCGGCAGCCTTCGCCGGGTGTGTCCGTTCTGCGCCGATCCGCTCCGCGTCGGTCCGGAGTCCCGCGCGGCAGCCGTGCGCAGGCGTGCGCGCGCGGGTGGGATGACCCGCGAACCTGCTTACTTTTCAAGGTGGTTGGAGGAGCGGGCCGCTGTTCCTGCGATTCGGGGGTATACGGGATCCGACGGACGGCGGACGGCCGACGACGACCCGTGGGGGTGACCCGTGCCCGTGCAGAAGACGAGCGTGCTGGTGCTGGACTGCGCCGACCCCGAGGCGCTGGCGGAGTTCTACGCGAACCTCCTGGGCGCCGAGGTGCGCCGGGGCGTGGACCCGGACTTCATCGAGGTGACCGGAGCGGAGGGGATCCGCCTGGCGGCCCGGCGGGACCACGGTTTCACACCGCCGAGCTGGCCCCGCCCGGACGACTCGCTCCAGGCGCATCTGCACATCCTGGTTCCGCGGGACGGCATGGACGAGGCCGAACGTGAGGCGGTCGGGCACGGGGCGCGTCCGGTCGACACCAAGGACAACGGCGGCCCTCGCGACGTGCGCCTGTACTCCGACCCGGCCGGGCACACCTTCACGCTGGTGGCACGGGAGGGCCGTACGGCCGACTGACGGGCCGACTGACGGACGGCGGGCCCCTACGGCGCGAGGGCCTCGGTGGTGCGGGTGGCCGAGTCGTAGCTGCGAGCGGCGGTCAGACGGCCCCGCACCGGTCCCCGCAGCCCGGCGGGCAGCAATTCCGGATCCGGCCGGTCCCAGGCCGGCCGGCGGCTGCGTCCGAGGGTGATGTGCGGAACCCAGCGGCCGGGGGCGTGCAGCGGATTCGTCCCCCCGGCCTCCGGCGAGGCGGCCAGCGCCCGCCAGACGGCCTCGTGCAGCCGCAGCAACCCCGGGTCCGGCCGCACCGCCCAGGCCAGGACGTGCGTGCGGCCCGCGAAACGCAGCAGTCCGTCCAGACACAGCCCCAGCGGCAGGGCGGCCAGGGCCTCGGTCACCTTCTCGCGCGCCGCGTCCGGGAGCGCGCCGGCGGCGGCCAGGGTGAGGTGGGGGCGGTTGGTCGGATGGGTGTGCGCCTCCTGGCTGGGCATCCCCGCCGCGGCCAGATGGCGCCACGCCCGGCGCACGGCCAGCTCGGCGGCGCCGTCCGGAAGCAACTCCACAGTGCGCACACGGGCCAGCCTACGGTGAGGCCGGGGTCATCGCAGTACTGTGCGGTGGACCGCACGGACCGCACGGACGGCCGGGAGTGAGGGGAAAGGCGCCCATGAGCCAGTGGGGAGACGAGTCCGCCGAGCCCGTCACGGCGGTCAGCCCGCGCCCGGTCGGGCGGGCGCTGCTGACGCAATCCTGGCGCGATGTGACCTTCCTGCACTGGCCGGTGGCCCCGGCGGCGGTCGCCCCGCTGCTGCCCGCCGGAGTCCGCCCCGACGTCCACGAGGGCACCGCCCATGTGGGGCTGGTGCCCTTCCGGATGCACGGTCTGGGTTTCGGCCGCGGGCCCGGGCTGCCGTACCTGGGGAGCTTTCCGGAGACCAACGTGCGCGTGTACGGCGTGGACCGGCGGGGGCGGCGCGGGGTGGTGTTCCTGACGCTGGAGTGCGCGCGGCTGCTGCCGGTGCTCGGGGCCCGGGCGGCGCTGCGCCTGCCGTACCGCTGGGCCTCCATGCGCCGCCGCACCGGGGACGGCCGCGACCTGCTGTGGACCAGCGTCAGGATCGGGCCGGGCGGCCGGGGCCGCCCGGCCACCCGGATCCGGGTACGGGTGGGGGAGCGGATCGCCGAGCCCACCGCCCTGGAGCACTTCCTGACGGCCCGCTGGGGGCTGCACACAACCTGGTACGGCGGCAGGACGGTGTACCTGCCCAACGTCCACGAGACCTGGCCCCTGCACCGCGCCGAACTCCTGGAGTGCGAGGAGGGCCTCGTCGCCGCCTGCGGGCTGCCCGCTCCCGAAGGGGCCCCGCTCAGCGTGCTGTACGCGCCGCGCGTGGACGTCCGCTTCGGCCCGCCCCTGGCGGGCGGCCGCTGACGCGCTCCCTCGCGGGACCGGAGCCCCGGCCCCGCGAGGGGGTGGTCAGATCCGTTCGGCCACCACGGCCTCGACGAACCGGCCGACCTCGGTCTCGGGGAGGTTGCGCGCCAGGTCGGCTTCGCTGACCATGCCGACCAGCCGCTTCTCCTCGTCGATGATCGGCACCCGGCGGATCTGGTGCTTCTCCATCGTGTCCAGCACCTTCTCGACGCCCGTGTCGGCGGTCACCGTGAACGTCCGCCCCTGGGCCAGCTCACCGGCGGTCGTCCTGGTCGGGTCGCCCCCCGCGGCCAGGCACTTCACCACGATGTCGCGGTCGGTGATGATTCCGTGCAGCTTGTCGTCGTCGCCGCATATCGGCAGCGCGCCCACGTCGAGGTCGCGCATGCGCCGTGCCGCGGCGTCCAGCGTCTCGTGCTCCCCGACGCACTCCGCGCCGGTGTGCATGATGTCCCGGGCAGTGGTCATGGCAGTCTCCTCGCATCGGAAATGCAGTGAATGCGGTGGATTCGGTGAATGCTGTGGGTCCGGCGGGTCCGGCGGGTCCGGCGACCGCGGTGGCCCCGGCTCCGTGGAGAGGCCCCGGGCGGCTGGGCGCCCCGGCGCCCTCGGACGCCTGGGCCGGTAGTCCATTCTGGTCCGTTCCACCGCCTCCCGCATCCGGACGGCGGGGCGCCGCGTCAGGCGGTGCGCCCGCCCGCGGCAGGGACGGTGAAGACCGGGCAGCGCGCGTGGTGGAGCACACCCTGGCTCACCGAACCCAGCAGCATCCCGGTGAAGCCCCCGCGGCCCCGGGTGCCCACGACCAGGCCGAGAGCCTGCTCGGACGCCTCGGCCAGGACCTGTACCGGATGGCCTCGTACGAACTCGTGGCGCAGGTTCACCTCCGGGTGCGCGGCGGTGCGGCCCGCGACCGACTCCGACAGCAGCCGGCGGGCCTCCTGCTCCGCCGCGTCCTCGTCCAGGGAGCCCAGCAGCGGCGGATGCCACACGTACAGCGCCCGTAGCGCAGCGTCGCGCAGCGAGGCCTCCTCGAAGGCGAAGTCGACGGCCGCGGCGGAGTCCGGGCTGCCGTCGACGCCCACTACGAAGTACGGCGGCTGCCGGGTGAGGTGCTCCGGCTCCCGCAGGACCACCACCGGGCACGCGGCGTGGGCGGTGAGCGGCAGTCCCACCGCGGTGGAGCCGAACAGCTCCTGCGCGGAGGACAGGTGCCAGGAACCCACCACGGCCATCGCCGCGTTCCGGGACTCCTCACGCAGCACCCAGGCGGGATGCCCCTCCGCCAGCAGCCAGGAGACCTCCACCCGCGGCTGCCGCTCCTCGACGAAGGCGACCGCCTCCCCGAGCACCCGCTCGCCGGTCTCGTGCAGCGCATCGTTCCACTGTTCCCAGGAGGGCCGCAGCTCCGACGACCAGTAGCCGCCGGTCGGCACGCCCTGGGCGTGCACCACGCGCAGCGGCAGGCCTCGCCGGGCGGCCTCGTCCGCGGACCAGGCGAGGGCCGACCGCCGGGAGGGGTCGGGGTCCACCCCCACCACGATCGGCCGACGTCCCTGTGAACTCGTCATAGCCGCCTCCGGGGTAGTCTCTCGCCCCCCCTCGCCGCCCCAGTCTGTCAGCGCCCCGTCGGCCGCGCCCGTCGGGCGGGGCGGTCCGTACGCGGCCGAAGGCGTCGTCTACAGGCCCTGGGCCAGCAGGATCTCGTGCGCCAGCCTGGCCCCGCGGGCGGCCTCCTTCGGCAGCACGGTGTCCTGGGAGGGTGGCTGCTCCAGCCCCCGGGCCAGTGCCCGGACGGCCTCGGCCAGTGCCTGCACCTGCGTCTCCAGCGCCTGCACCCGGGCCTCCTGTGAACTCTGCGGGCCGTGGCCCGAGGGCTGCTCGTACGGGCTGTTCGCGGTCATGTCGGCACCTTTCGTCCGTCGGGCACGGAGAGGAGAACCGTCCGGCGGCCGGCCGCCGGCGTCCGGGCCGGTGCGGGCCTTCCGGGGCACCGGCCGGCCCACGGCCGCCGCCCGCCTCCTTCGGGCCATCCTCTTCCAGTCTGCTCCGGCCCGCGCGCCGGCGGAGGGCTCCGGCCGGATCGGCGAGCCGGTCCGGTGAGGCGGCCCCGAGGGGGTAGGCGGTGCGGGACGGAGCGGACGGCCCGTGAGGAGGACCGCCCCGCCCGGGCGCCACTCTGACGCGCCGGTGCGGACGCCGGCCCGTAGGGCGTCCGCACCGGCGCGGGTCAGCCCGGCACCACGTGGAAGAAGTGGGTCGGCAGCTGGACGGCGACGGACTCGTGGACCACCGCGCACACCGCAGTGCCCCCGGGCTCGTCGAAGGTCCCCGGCGGCGGCTCCGCGACCTTGATCACCGAGTGCTCGGCGTCCAGGAGCACGGCGGCCATGGCGAAGTCCCCGACCAGCGCGCAACCGGGCGCCACCTGGCGGTGGCGGCAGACCATGACGCCCTCGCGGGCGAGATCGGCCAGCAGGCTGCCGGAGCCGACCAGCTGCCCGTAGTAGTCGCGGGGGTTGACCATCACCGCGTGCCCGGTTCCGCCGGTCTGCTCGATCTCGTCGAAGGCGGCGAGCAGACCGGCGGCGTACGAGCCCCGGTAGGGCAGGGACGCCACGTCCGGATGGCGCAGCACGTCATGGGTGAGCGCCCGGTTCTCCGCGGTGCCCAGCCGGACCATCAGCCGCCGGTCCACGAAGGCGGCCAGCGCCGCCGGGTCCCCGGCGAGCCCGTCGGGGACCCGCACCCAGGCGGTGATCGGTGCGACGTGGTGGTCGGCCGGGGCGAACAGGAACGAGTCCTCGCGCAGCCGGCCCTCGCGGGTCGGCGCCTCCCCGGGCGGCCTGGTCTCGAACCAGGTGCGCACCGCGCCGGAGCCGGCCCGCTGCTTGCGGAACAGGTGACGGGCGGTCAGCCGGTGCCTCTCCTTCCCCGGCTGGAAGGCGTCGGTGACGGTGAAGCCGAAGTGGACCTCGGCCCTGTCCGGCGCCTCGGCGAAGGCCCGGGCGAACTCCTCGCCCGGCGAGGGTGCGGTGGCCGGTGCGGTCGCGGCGGGCGGCGGCGGGCCGCCCTGCTCGGTGGCGGTCGCGGTGGCGTTCATGGTCCGGTCCCTCCTGGTACTGGGTCCGCGGGGGTCACGGGTTGTGTCACGGGTCGTCTCACAGGGCGTGCTCGATCAGCCGCTCGTAGTACGGCAGGTGGTGTTCGTGGAAGGAACGCAGCCGCTCGTCGTTGTCGACGGTGACGGCGTACTCCCGCTCCGGCGCTCGGAAGGCCGAGCTGGCCATGACGTCCAGGTGCCAGCGACGGTTCGGCCGCCACTCGGCGCGCTCGCCCGGCTGCCAGTTCAGGGCCTCGGGGACGTAGGGCAGCCCGACCCGCTCGCAGTACGCCGAGACCACTTCCGCCGGATCGGCCAGCAGCCGTTCGGCGCGGATCACCACCGGGCGCTCGCCGGTCGTCTTCCAGGCGAGTTCGAACAGGTCCCACTGGTGCTCGTAGCCGATCTCGGAGCAGGTCACCTCGGGTTTGACCGCGTGGTGCGAGGCGATGGCGCGCGCCGGGTCGCGGACGATGAAGGTGTGCCGGAAGCCCGCGATCCGTTCCGGGTGGTCGAACAGGTACTGGTAGCGGTACTCCAGGGTGTCCTTGAAGAACACCGGCCGCTCCTCGCCCAGCGCCGCGAGGTGGGCCAGCAGATCGCCGGGGGAGCGGAGCACGACCGTGCCCCCGTCCGGACCGGGCACGGACACCTCGCCGTGGTCGGTGAGCAGCACCAGCGGCTCGTGCACCACGGTCACGTCGCCGCGTTCGGCCATCATGCGCAGGAAGGCGGTGGAGACCGCACGGGGATGCGCCCACATGGCTATGACGGTCACATCGACCACTCCGTCGGGCGGCGGTCCCAGCGGTGGCCGCGCAGCTCGTCGAGCATGGCGCGGTCCAGCCGCCGGCCGTCGGAGACGGCCAGGTTGGCGCGGACGTGCTCCGGTCTGCGCATGCCGGGGATGACGGTGCTGACGGCCGGGTGGTGGAGGATGAAGCGCAGCGACAGCTCGGGCAGTGTCATGCCCCTGGGCAGCACCTTCTTCAGCCGCTCGGCGCGCTCCACCGTCGGGCCCAGGTTGTCGGGGCCGAAGTAGACCGCCCGCCAGTCGTCCTCGGGGAAGACGGTGTCGTGGGTGAGCTTTCCGGTGAGACCGCCCTCGTCGAAGGGGACGCGGGCGATGATGCCGATGTCGTCGAGCAGCGCGCGTTCGAACAGCTCGTCCTCGGGGGCCTGGTCGAAGATGTTGTAGATGACCTGGACGACGTCGACCAGGCCGGTGTCGATCGCCCGCAGGCAGTTCTCCGGCTCCCAGCGGTTGACGCTGATGCCGAACCCCTCGATCACGCCCTCGGCCTTGAGATCGGAGATCACCCGCTGCCAGCGCTCGTCGTCGCTCCACCGGTCCTCCCAGACGTGGAACTGCAGCAGGTCGATGCGGTCGGTGCCGAGGTTCTCCAGGCTGCGGTGGACGTACTCGCGCACATGGCCGGGCGGGAAGACGTCGTCGAGGGTGTCGCCGGGGCGCGGCGGCCACTGCCGGTTCAGCGGCGGAACCTTGGTGGCGACGTACAGCCGGCGGTCGGAGTGCCTGCGCAGCAGATCGCCCAGCATCCGTTCGCTGACACCGCGGCCGTAGACCCAGGCGGTGTCGAAGAAGGTGCAGCCGAGCTCGACCGCCAGGTCCAGGCAGTCCGGTGCGGTGCCGTAGTCCCAGCCGGTGAAGCCTCCGGGGCCGCCTCCGATGCCCCACATGCCGTAGCCGATCTCGCTGACGTCCCAGCCCAGCCGGCCCATGCTTCGGTAGTGCACTGTCGTCCTTTCGGTTCGCTGTCTCGGAACTCTCGGTGTTCGGGTGTGCTTCGGTGTGTTCGGGGTGCCCGGTGGCCGGACACGCCGTTCAGGAGGTGAGCGTGGCGCGGTAGGCGGCGACCGCCGCCTCCAGCGGCCCCTCGCGCAGACCGTGCCGGGCGTCGAGGGCGGCGCACGCGTCCCTGGTGAACAGGCCGGGATTGTCCGACAGCAGGTGCCGGAAGTCCGGTGGCCCGCCGGGCGCGGCCGACGGCAGGGCCGTCAGCAGGGCGTGCAGCACGGCCGCGGCCGAATCCCTGTCGCCGTCCGCCGCCTCCCGCAGCGCCGCCGCGAACTCCTCCGCCGGCACCGTGCGCAGGGTGCGCGCACCGTCCGGAGCGGCCAGGTCGAGTGCGGCGAAGTCCACACCGCCGGGGCGGAAGACGTGGTACACGCCGCGGCCGGGCGGCCCGGGCGGCGGCTCGGTGAGCGCGGCGACCAGCCGGGCGGCCGTCTCGTCCACGGGTGTGTAGTCGGAGACCATCGGCACACCGGGCCGCACGCCCAGCTGGAGGAAGGCGGACAGCAGCAGATGGGTGAGCGCCGCGGGATTGGGCACGCCGTTGTCGGCCGCCGGCATCACCTCGCCCAGCCGGTGCACCACCACCGGTGCGCCCAGCCGCCGCGCCGCGAGCACCATGCGCTCGGCCACCCACTTGGACCGGCTGTAGCCGCTGGCGGGCAGGGCCGCGTCGCGGGGGTCGAAGTCCTCGCCCACCGGCTCCGCCGCACCGGCCGCGTGCCGGTCCAGGACGCCGAGGGTGGAGATGTGGTGCAGCGGTTTGGGCCGCCCCGACAGGGCGAAACGCAGCACCTCGGCCGTGCCGGCGACATTGGCCGGTCGGTGGGAGCGGTAGTCCAGCAGAAAGTTGACCAGTCCTCCGATGTGCAGCACGGCGTCGCACTCGGCGGTGAGGGACTCCCACTGTGGGCGCGGCCAGCCGAAGCGGGGCCGCTCCAGGTCGCCGTGGCGGGCCTCGACGCGCGCGGCGACGTCCGCGTCCCACAGCCCCTGCGAGCGCAGGGTGCGCGCCAGCCGCTCCCTGGCGTGCGCGTCGTCGCGGGCGCGTACCAGGCACACCGCGCGCGCCCCGGTGGACGTCACCAGCCGGTGCACGGTCCGGGCCCCGACGAAGCCGGTGGCCCCGGTGACCAGGACGGTGCGCGGCGGCACGGCCGGGACCGCGTCCGCCGCCCGGCGCGCCAGGCGGGTCAGGTCCGCCGGGAGCCGGGCGTCGCGCTCCATCGAGCGCGCCTCGTCCCCGGCGGGCGCCCCGGGCTCTTCGCCGCCACGCGCACCGGATCCGTCCAGGGCCGCGGCGAGCCGCTCGGGCGTGCGGTGCTCGTAGACGTCGGACAGGCTCACACGGGCGCCCACGGCCTCCCGGATGCGCAGCGTCGCGCTCATGGCGGACAGCGAGTCGCCACCGCGTGCCAGGAAGTCGTCGCCGGCCCGGAAGTCGGGCAGGCCGAGCACCGAGCCCATCACGTACGCGATGCGCTGGACGGGGGTTTGCGAGCCCGCCGGCCCGTGCGCGGCCGGCCTCGCCTCGGACTCCAGCTTGTCCTCCACGATCGCGCGCAGCGCGCGCAGGTCCACCTTGCCGTTGTCCGTCAGAGGCAGGGACTGGAGCACGAAGCAGTGGCGCGGCACCTGGATGCGGGGCAGCACGGACGCCAGATGGGCGCGGAGCGCCGCCGGGGTGGTGCCCGGCTCGGTCGCCGCCGCGACCACCAGCCGGGTGCGCCCGGCCCGCCGCACCGTCATGGCCTTGGCCTGCACGACACCGCGGCAGCCCTCGGCGGCGGCCTCGATCTCGGCCGGCTCGATGCGGACGCCGTCCACTTTGGCCTGCCGGTCGCGCCGACCGGCGAAGCGCAGCAGCCCGCGTTCGTCGTACCAGCCCAGATCACCGGTGCGGTACAGCCGCTCGCCGGGAACCGAGGGGAAGGGATTGGGCACGAACGCCCGCTCGGTGCGCTCCGGGTCGCCCAGGTAGCCCGCCCCCACACAGGCGCCGCCGACCAGGATCTCACCGGTGGCGCCCGCGGGCAGGGGCCGCAGCGCGTCGTCGACGACGAGGGCGTGGCAGTTGTCGATGGGCCGCCCGAGCGGTATGTGGTCGCCCTCGTCGCCCCGGACGCGGTGGAAGACCATGCCGATGGCGGTCTCCGAGGGCCCGTACCCGTTGTCGATCTCCAGGCCGGGGACCATCTCCCGCAGCCGGTGGACGGAGTGCGGCACGATCTCCTCGCCGCCGACCACCAGATGCCGAAGGGAGGAGACCCTGCGCACGGCCGCCGGGTCGGACTCCAGCAGCGCCACGAGCATGCCCAGGATCGCCGGGACGAAGTCGGTGACCGTGACCCGGTGGCGGTCGATGGCCTCCACCGTCCGCTCCAGGTCGAGGAACTCGCCCTGCTCGGGGACGACCGTCCGCCCGCCGGTGGTCAGCGGCCACAGCAACTGCCAGATGGCGGAGTCGAAGGTGTGGCGGCTGTTCTGGAGCACCACCTCCCGCCCGGTGGCACGGAAGTGGCGGGTCATGAAGCGGAACCGGTTGGTCAGGCCGCCGTGCAGGTTGAGGGCGCACTTGGGGGCGCCGGTCGTGCCGGAGGTGAACACCCCGTAGGCGATGTCGCCGGCGCCGGGCAGGACACCGGGACGCTCGGTGCTCGGCGTGATCCCGGCCGCACGCACGACCGTCGCCGGCCGGCCGGCGCACACTGGCGGCCCGGAGGTCAGCACCAGCGGCGGGTCCAGCGTCCCCAGCACCGAGCGCAGCCGTTCCTCCGGCCACACCGGGTCGCACAGCGCGAACGCCGCACCGGTTTTCATCAACGCCACCATGCACAAAGGAAGTTCGACGCTGTTGCCCACCACCACGGGCACCACCGAGCCGGGGCCCGCACCGGCCGCCGACAATCGCGCGGCGAGCCCGTTGGCGAGCGCGTCGAACTCCGCGTACGTCAGGACCCTCTCCTTTCGTGCCCCCCGCCAGACCAGGGCGGGACGGTCGGGGGTCCGGTCGGCCTGTTCCTCGATGAGCGCGGTCACGGGCCGGTAGGGGCCGTGATCGACGCTGCCGCCGGCGGAAAGCCGGAGGTTGTCCGACGCGTCTGTCGACATATCTGTGCACTCCCTGCTGGTGACGGGACGGCGCGCTGGAGGGGGGGCCGTGCGGGTCACGGACGGGGGGTCAGGTCCGGGACCAGGGGGGCGAGCGCTGGTGGCGGCCCGTTCCCCACGGCGAGGGCGGTGAGCAGGGCGCCCGCCGCGGGAGCTGTCTGGATTCCGTATCCGCCCAGCCCGGCGAGCCAGTGGAAGCCGGGCACGCCGGGGTCCGGGCCGATGACGGGCACGTCGTCGCCGGGTGAGGTCCGCAGCCCGGCCCAGGCATGTCTGACGTGCCGGAGGCGGAGGGCGGCCACCGCCTCGAAGCGGTGGACGGCGACGGCCACGTCGAGGTCGTCGGGCCGTACGTCGCCGGGTGGGGCCGGTACCGCGTCCACCGGGGACAGCAGCAGCCCGCCCGACTCCGGTCTGGCGTAGAAGGTGTCCGCCACGTCGCAGACCATCGGCCAGCCGGAAGCGTCGAGACCGGGCGGCAGTTCGGCGACGGCCGCGGTGCGGCGGCGCGGCACCAGCCCGGCCGGCGCCGCGCCCGCCAGCCGGGCCACCTCGTCGGCCCAGGCCCCGGCGGCGTCGACCATGACCGCGGCGGAGAACTCCCCGATCGGCGTGGCCGCGTACCAGCGGCCGCGCCGCCGCCGAAGGGAGCGGACCCGGGCCCCGGTCGCGACGGTTCCGCCCGCCGCGCGCAGACCGCGCAGGAAGCCCTGGTGGACGGCGTCCACGTCGATGTCGCACACCCCCGGCCGGTACAGGGCGCGGCCGAAGGACTCCGGGCGCAGCACCGGGCACAGCTCCAGGGCGCGGGACCGGTCGATCTCGACGGCCGGTTCGGGAGCGTCGGCCCCCTCGGCCAGCGCCTGTTCGAACAGGCCGGGGCTTCCCGGCGTCTCCAGGGCCAGAACGCCGCGCGGGCGCAGCAGGGCGGCGGGGGAGAAACCCCCGGGAGGTTCGGTGTAGAAAGCGCGGCCGGCCGCGGTCAGGGCCCGCACCACCGGGCCGCCGTAGTACTCGGAGAACACCGCGGCGGACCGCCCGGTCGAGTGCGTGCCCGGTACGCGTTCGGCCTCCAGCAGTGTCACCCGGCCGTGCCGGGCGAGGAACCAGCCGGCCGCGGCGCCCGCGATGCCGCCGCCGATCACCAGGAAGTCGTCCACGCCGCTCACCCCTCGTCCGGTCCGGTTGTGTTCGCGGCGTTCTCGGCGGTCTCGGCGTTCGCGGTGTCCGGGGCCGGCTTCCCGGGCACGGCGACGGCCGCCGGCAGCAGTGACAGCGCGGTGACCGCGGCCGCCGCGAGGAAGCCGTGGGAGATCCCCGAGGACAGCGCCGCGCCCGAGGCCTCCGCCCCCGTGTGCCCGGCGTCGTCGGCCGCCGCCCAGACGACGGCGCCGAGTACGGCCAGTCCCGTCGCGCCACCGATCTGCCGGGCCATGGTGAGCAGACCCGACGCGGCGCCGGAGTCCTCGTCGGCCACGTCCGCCAGGGCGGCCAGTGTCAGGGGGACGCCGGTGACGCCGAGCCCCGCGTAGACCAGCACGGTCGGCACGAGCATCCCGGTGGCGTAGCCGCCGGACTCCCCGATGCGCGACAGCCACGCCATTCCGGCCGCGGCGGTCAGCAGACCGCAGCACACCAGCGCACGGGCCCCCACCAGGGCCACCAGACGCGGGCCGAACCTGGCCCCGGCGACCAGCAGGCAGGTCAGCGGGAGGTAGACGACCGCGATCCGCAGTGCGCTGTACCCCCACACCCGGCTGAGGAAGAGGGTGAGGAAGAAGAAGACGCCGAACATGGCGGTGCTGATCAGCGCCAGCACCGCGTAGACGCCCGCCCGCCGTCCGCCGGTGAACAGCCGCAGCGGGACCAGTGGCCGCGCCCCGCGCCGCTCGACCGCCACGAAGACCGCCAGCAGCACGACCGAGGCGCCCAGCGCGGCGAGCACCTCCGGACGCGTCCGGCCGCCGTGCCCGGAGGAGGCGGAGACCAGCCCGTACACCAGCAGCAGCGCCGCCAGGGTGCCGGTGACGGCGCCGGATGCGTCGAACACCCCGTGCCGCCGGGGTGTCTTGGGAAGCACTCGCCGGGTGACGGCCAGGAGCACCACCCCGATCGGCACGTTGACGAGCATCACCCAGCGCCAGGAGAGCCAGGCGGTGATCACCCCGCCCGCCAGCAGGCCCAGGCCGCCGCCGGCCGTGGCGACGGCCGTGTACCAGCCGATCGCCCGATCCCGCTCCGGCCCCTGGGGAAACGTCACGGCGATCAGCGACAGCGCGGCGGGCGAGGCCGCGGCGGCGCCCGCGCCCTGCGCCGCGCGGCACACCACCAGCAGCCACGGCTGGGAGGCGAGGCCGCCCAGCAGCGAGGCGCAGGTGAACAGCGCCAGGCCGGCCGCGAACATCCGCCGCCGGCCCAGGATGTCCCCGGCCCGCCCGCCCAGCATCAGCAGACCGCCGAAGGCGATGGAGTACGAGGCGACGACCCATTCCAGGCCCGCGCCGCCCAGCCCCAGTGAGCGCTGGATGCTCGGCAGCGCGACGTTGACGATGGTGGCGTCCAGCAGGAACATCAGCTGCGCCGCGGAGATCACCGCCAGCGCGGCC
This sequence comes from Streptomyces mangrovi, assembly GCF_900114215.1. GTDB lineage: Bacteria > Actinomycetota > Actinomycetes > Streptomycetales > Streptomycetaceae > Streptomyces > Streptomyces barkulensis. Next base: position 231,910 of record NZ_FOSG01000004.1, read on the forward strand.
GACCGCCGGCGCGGGGCCCGTCCGCGCTCCGGGGCGTCCGCCGCGGCCTGCGCCGCCGCCGTCATCGGCGCACGGCGCGTTCGTACTCGATCTCCAGGCGGCGGCGCAGCGGATGGCGCAGGATCTTGCCCAGCGAGTTCCTGGGCAGCTCCCACACGAACTGCACCCGGTCCGGCCACAGGGCCCGGGCCACCTTCTCCTCGGTCAGCAGCGCGTGCAGCGACTTCAGGGTGGGCGGCTCCTCGCCCGGCACCACCACGGCGCACACCAGTTCCGCGCCGGGCACCTCCGGGTCCGGGTAGCCCACCAGGGCGATCTCCTTCACCAGGGGGTGCCGCACCAGCACGGACTCCACGTACAGCGTGGAGACCTTCATGCCGTTGGCCCGGGTGATCTGGTCGACGGTGCGGCCGGTGATGCGGATGCCGCCGCGCCCGTCGTCGCGGGCCAGGTCGGTGGTGTCGAACCAGCCTTCCTCGTCCAGGCACGCCTGGTAGACCTCGCGCTGGCCGAGGTAGCCCAGGCACTGGGACGCGCCGCGCACCAGCAGCCGGCCGGTGTCGTCGCCGGGCTCGGCGTCGATGCGTATCTCCATCGAGGGCTCGGGGCGCCCGTCGCTGTGCGCCGCCCAGCCCTCCGGGTCGTCCGCGCGGGTCACGGTGACCGCGCCGTTCTCCGTCATGCCCCACAGGGCGCGCACCGGGACGTCGAAGACCTCCCGCATCTCGGCGATCAGCCGGGGCGCGATCGGCGCCGAGCCGGAGACGACCTGTACCACGCCGGAGGTGTCGCGCGGCTTCTGGCGCTGTGCCTCCAGCATCGACACCAGGAACGCAGGTGGCACGTACGCCCAGGTGACGCGGTGCCTGGCCATCAGGTCCAGCAGCAGCTCCATGTCGCGGCCCGCCTCCTGCATCACGCAGGTGGCGCGCAGCAGCAGCGGCATGTAGCAGGCGTAGGTCAGCCCGGCCATGTGGGTGGCGTAGTTGGGGATGGAGATGACGTCGTCCGCGGTGAGCCGGTGCGGTGCGCAGACCGCGAGCACGGCCGCGTGGAGGGTGTTCTGACTGTGCACCACGCCCTTCATCCGGCCGGTGGTGCCCGAGGTGTACAGCAGCAGCGACGGGTCGTCGGGCCCCAGCCGGTCGGCCGCCCCGACGGTGCGGCGCTCCTCCCAGGGCGTGCGGACGAAGAACTCCTCGAAGTCGACCGCGCCGGTCGCGGCGGCGTCGCCGACGACCACTTGGTGCTTCAGGGAGGCGGGCGCGGCCTCGGCCAGACGGGCGCCGTAGTCCGTCCCGTCGACGCGGTCGGCGGTCACGCAGACCCTCGCCTCGCTGCGGGCGAGCACGTCCGACAGCTCCCGCACGTCGAGCGCGGGGATGACCGGGCAGCCGACGGCGCCGACGCGGTGGCACGCCAGGTACAGGGGGGTGAGCATCCAGCGGTTCGGCAGGTAGAGGGCGACCACGTCCCCGCGCCCCACGCCGAGTTCGGCCAGGGCGGCGGCGAAGCGCTCGACCAGCTGCCGGAGTTCGGCGTAGTCGAGGGTGCGCGAGTGATCACGGCCCTCGTAGGCGATGATCGCGGGGTGCCCGCCCCTGAGGCGCGCCGCCTCGTCGAGGTCGTCGAGGAACGTCTCCTCGCGCCACCAGCCCGCGGCCCGGTACTCGGCGGCCTGTTCGGGTCTCGGCCTGACCAGCGTCTCCCAGTCGCCCACAAGCGGTCCCTCTCGTACTCGAGCGCGAATCCGGACGCTGAGCCTAGAGGAAGGGGCAGGGGTCGCGGTACCCCCTTCGAATAACATCCTGTTCAGCGGACGTGTAATTCACGTAAACGTGTCGCAAAAGCGACAGGAGCGGGCATGGCGACCTATCGGGGAGCAATAGGCTTTCGCTGCGGCGGGGGATTTGCCGCCTTGACAGATGGGAAGTGGCAGAGTCAGGCTGCGCCGTGCGTCCGACACTGTCTGCAGCGCACGAGAGCGCTTCTGGAGGCATCGTGAGAATTGGCCTGCTCGGATGGGACTATTCCGGGATCGACCCCGATGGAACGAGCCTGGTGGAATACGGGCGGGAGCGCGGTCACGAAACCTCCTTCTTCACGCTCGAGGAAATCGCGTACCACCCCGGCCCGGAAGGGGTCGAGTTGACGCTGAAGGGGGAGCCGGCCGCTTCCTTCGACGCGGTGATCAACCGCTCGAAGCTCTACGGGGACGACTGGCGCGACCGGGTCGAGCGACTGGCCATGCTGAGCAACGTCCCAGGTCCGATGCTGTTCGACCCGGTGGACGTATGGCTGACGGGTTACAGCAAGTTCCTCATGACGCAGAAACTCGCCGCCGCCGGACTGCCTGTCCCGCCAATGCGTTCGGCGGTGTCGCTCGCGGATGTGGAGACGGCCTTCGAGGAATGGGGTGACATCATTCTCAAACCCTCCTACGGCTACCGGGGACAGGATGTCGAACGCATCCATGATTTCGGGTCGCAGAAAGAAGTCGCGGAGGATCTGCTGGCGCGCTTCTCCACCGTCCTCTGTCAGCCGTACTACCCGACCGAGGGCGGTGAATACCGTATCAGCGTGGCGGGGGATGTCACGCCGATAAACATGCTCAAGCTCCCCCCTGTCGGCTCCTGGCGCTGCAAGACGCTGGAGGGTGCGAGTTTCGAGCGGATCGACGCTCCGGACGAACTGGTCGACCTTTCGGTCCGCGCGACCCGAACCCTGGGAATGACCCTCTCGGGACTCGACGTACTTCCCCATGAGGGCGGTTACATGATTCTCGAGGTCAATCCCGTTCCCGGTTTTCTGAGCGTCCTGGGCGCGGAACAGCACCGGCAGGTGCTGGCCGGCGTCTACGACTGGGTGGAGCGGAAGGTCCAGGAGGGCCCCTCCGCCTGACGGCGGACCGCCGAACCCCGCTCCGGCCGCCGACCGGAGCACCGGCCGTACGACACCGAGCACCGGGAGAGCCATGCGCTACACGACCTTCGGACGGAACACGGGGCTGCGGGTCTCGGAGTTCGCCCTGGGTACCGCCAACTTCGGCGCCGCCTACGGCAGCGGCCCCGGCGGCGCCGACCTGATGTGGAGCAGACGGGGCGACGGCGCCGAGCGGGAGGAGGCCCGTAAGATCTTCGAGCGCTTCGCCGAGGCCGGCGGCACCCTGATCGACACCGCCGACTGCTACCACTTCGGCCAGGCCGAACGCCTGCTGGGCGAGTTCCTCGCCGCCGACCGCGACCACTTCGTCCTGGCCTCGAAGTACAGCGGCGGAGACTCCCGGAACCCGGGGATCTCCGACACCGGCAACAGCCGCAAGAACATGATCCGCTCGGTCGAGGGCAGTCTGCGCCGCCTGAACACCGACCACATCGACCTGTACTGGGCGCACTTCCCCGACACCCTGACCCCCACCGAGGAGATCCTGGCCGGCGTCGACCACCTGGTGCGCAGCGGCAAGATCCTCTACGCCGGGCTGTCGAACTTCCCCGCCTGGCGCACCTCCCGCGCCGTCACCATCGCCGAACTGCGCGGCTGGTCGCCGGTCATCGGTATCCAGACCGAGTACAACCTGCTCAACCGCACCGCCGAGCGCGAACTGCTGCCCATGGCCGAGGGGCTCGGCCTCGGGGCGGCCCTGTGGTCGCCGCTGGGCGGCGGGCTGCTGACCGGCAAGTACCGCCGCACCGAGGCCGGCTGGGTCAGTGACGAGAACCGCCGCCACCCCCGGAACAACACCGACCGCATCGCGGCCGTCGTCGACGCGGTACGGGAGGTGGCCGGCGAGGCGGGCACCGCGCCGGCCCGGATCGCGCTCGCCTGGCTGCGCGCCCGCGCCGCGCGCTCCACCACCGCGCTCGTCCCCGTCATCGGCCCGCGCAGCACCGCCCAGCTCGAGGACTACCTCGCGGCGCTCGACATCGCGCTCACCGACGAGCAGACGCGCCGCCTGGACGAGGCGGGAGAGATACCGCTCGGCACGCCGCACGAGATCAACGCACTGGTGCGCGAGTCCGTGCTCGGCGGAGACCCGGACCGGGTGGCCGCCCGCGCCGTCCCCGTGGCCTAGGGCGTGCCGTGAAAGTCCCGTCCGCGGGGCGGCGCCATGCCCGCGCCCCTGCCGCGTTGTCGGGCCTCGGCGCAGCACGCTGCGCTCTCGGCCCTCCGCCTCGCCGTCGCACGCACCTGACGCCGCCCCGCGCGCCCTGCGTGCGCACGACGCCACTTTCACGACACGCCCTGGCGCCGGGCCCGGCAAAGGTGTCGGCTCAGGCACCGGTCCGCCTCCCGCAGCGGGGGGCGGACCGGGTCACCGACGCCAGGAACGGCGCCCGGTACGGCGCGGTGGGCACCGGGGAGTCGCTGATCAGACGCGCCGCCAGCGGATACTCCGGGGCCGCGCCGGGACCGGCGTAGGCCAGGATGAGGGTGGGGTCGCCCAGAGCGCGCAGGGAGAGCACCAGGTCCGCCTCGTCATGTCCGTCCGGGTCGCCGAAATCCTGGGAGGGGACGGCTGCGAAGCCCATACCGGTCTTGAAGTGGAAAAGGCCCGGCTGGGTGAGGTGGCCCAGCAGGTTCGGCTCGTTCCCCAGGGTCACCCGGGCGTAGCCCTTGGCCCGCGCGACGCGCATCGCGGAGAAGTACAGGGCGCGGGCCAGACTGTGCCTGCGCCACTGAGCGCTGACCGCGGAGAAGCGCACCACCGCGGCGTCCCTCTCGGGCAGCTCCAGCACCAGGCAGCCGCCGGCCAGCTCGTCCCCGGCGTACGCGAAGACCCCGCAGAACTTCTCCGGTCCGTGCAGCACGGCGTCCCGGTAGCCGAGGGCGAAGGGGACGCCGAAACGCATTTGGGCCACACGCTCCTCGTAGAGGGCGAGGAACGCCTCCAGCGTCCGCTTCGACACCGGCTCCTCGACCACCTCGCGCAGCCCGGCCGCCTGAGCCCGGCGCCGGGCGCGCCGTACGTCCTGCCGTGCCTTGGTGTCCAGCCGGGCCAGGAACTCCTCCTCGCCGGAGCCCAGTTCGGCCACCCAGGTGACGGTGGCGGGCTTGCGCAGGAAGCCCCGCCCGGCCAGCTCGTCCCACAGCTCGGCGGGCGGGCGCTCCATCCTGACCACGTCCACGTCCACGTCCACACCCGCGCCCGGGCCCACGCCGGAGTCCGCGGTCCGCCCGGCCGCCGCGGCCCAGGGCTCGGCGGCCAGCTCGTGCGGCTCGATCAGGGCGAGCGACAGGCCGTATCTGTCCACGATCTCCATGCACCACTCCCGGGCCGGGCGGTTGGCTGCTGCCGGGCACCGTGCCGGTCGTCCCGGATCGGGGAGGACCGGCACGGCACGCTGTCCCTCTCCGGGCCGCTCAGGCCTCCCGGGCCAGGCGGTCCCCGAAGCACTCCAGCGCGCGGGACCAGTTGCCCGCGTACTCGGTGACCAGCTCCACGAACTCGGCCGCCCGCGCGCCGTCGTCGACCAGGCTCGTCATACCGGTCTCGTCGTCGCTGACCTGCTGGGCGTGGACCGTCTCCGCCTTGATGTGGGCGTCGATCCAGGCGAACTGCTCCTTCTCGGTGAAGATCTGCTCGCCGCCGGCCAGGACCTTGGCGTACATGCGGCGGAAGCCCACCGCGATGTCCAGGGCGATGGTCTCCACGACCCGCAGCTGTACCGCCGCGCCCAGCGGCGAGACCGCCAGGCGGTCCATGTTCTCCAGCAGGTCCTTCACGGGGGAGGGGAGCTCGGCGGCGGCCCGCCGCTCCTCCTCGGACACGTGCGGCAGCAGCGGGGCGATGACGGTGTCCTCCCACCACACGTAGTGGATGCCGGCCGGCCCGCGCGGCGCCACCGCACGGAACTCCGGGGCGGCGTTGTCCAGGTCGTCGCCGATGACCTGGTACACCGTCTGGAAGGCGCCCAGGATCTCGCGGGAAGGGTTCTCGCCGGCGAAGGAACGGGCCATCACCCCCAGTCCGGCCAGGGTGGTGAACATGAAGCCCTTGGTCATCGCGCGCCACCACTCGGCGACGGCGAGCCCGGCCTGCGGGCTGACGGCCTCGACGCTCCGCGCGGTGCCGAAGAAGCCGTTGTCCGCGCGCCGCAGGCGCGCCTTGTCGATCTCCTCCTCGATCCGCTCGTCGAGCGTGTCGCGGTCGGCGGGCGAGAACTCCGGGGCAGTGGTCACGATCACTCCAGGGGTCCGACGGGTGGTGTACGGGTGGTGCGCGGGAAGGGGCGGCGTTCGGACGCGGACGGCGCAGGGCCCACCGCGGGGGCCCACGGGGAGAGCAGGCCGGGGGCGGGAGCGGCCCTAGACGCCCAGCCGCTCCTTGACCTCGGCGAAGAACGGCACGTACCGGTAGTCCCGGGCCACCGGGTCGTAGTCGGTGTACCGGTTGGTGAACTCCAGCAGCCGCCCCCGGACGGCCTCCACCGGCTCCCGGTGGATCGCGGCCTCGATGCGCTGGATCTCGCCGAGGAACTCGGCCAGGGCCGTGGGGACCGCCGCACCGAGCTCGATCACACCGTCCCTGACGCGGATGCCGCCGTGCTCGCTCAGGTAGCCGAAGAGCAGCTGGGACGCCACGGCGTCGTAGTTGGGGCGCGGGATGCCCTCCACGGCGTAGCGCAGCAGCCGCTCCGCCAGGATGTACTCGTAGGCGGTGTGCGCCTCCTCACGCGGCAGCGCGCGGTCGTTGAGCAGGGCCAGCATGGCGGAGACGTCCACGCGCAGCTCCTCCAGCCCCGCCAGCGGCTTGTACTTCTTGGCCGGGAGGAACTCGGGGATGGGCATGTCGCCCTGCCGGTGGTGGTATTCGTGCAGCCGCACCCACCAGGACGATGCCTGCCGTATCCGCTCGTCCGGCGCGCCCTGGATGCGCGGGAAGCTGTCCTCGGCCATCACGGCGTCGATCATCTTCCGGGTGATGCGGTTGTGCCGCTCGACGAACTTGTCGATGAAGTAGAAGATCAGGTCGTCCGGCCGCTGGAGGCCGTCGATGTGGTTCTCCGGGAAGAGCGCCACCACCACGCGCGAGGTGAAGCCCTGCGACCGCCCGGTGATGACGACCGGGGCCGTCGGGCTGGCGTAGCGCTCGGCCAGGTGGGGATCGGCGGGCAGTTCCTCGTAGGTGAGGTAGTCCAGTGACAGCTTCGGGAAGTACGAGGCGTCGAAGAGCGAGAAGAGGTGGTTGTCGCGGCGGCCGTTGATGTGGCCCTTGACGGCGTCCAGCCGGTCGCCGGGGGTGAAGGAACCGATGTCCTCAAGGAAGGCCCGCACCACGGGCCGGCGGGACAGTTCCGGGGATCCCTCGATCCGTTCGGCCAGGATCTTGAGCGTGTCCCTCTCGCGGAACGATGAGCGGTCCGGCAACTCCCGGCGGATCGCGTCCACTTCCGTGAACACCGCCTCCATCCCGTCGTCCGGGATCTTTTCGCCGCTCTTCTCGTTCCTGCCGCTGTCGTGCCTCACACAGCCTCCCGGGCGCCGACGGTCGAAGTCGGCACGAGTCGCTGATCGAACTCCCGCGGCGAACCGGTGGGGCCCGGCCGCGGGACGGTCCGGCCGGCCGGACCGTCGGGTGACGACGCCGGTCGACGCGCGTTGAACCGGGGGCGCTCAGGCGCCCACCGATCCCTCTTCCTCGCAGGTGTTCAGGTGTTCGGGTACGTGCTCGGTGCGGCGCCCGAACAGGACACGGGGCCGCCGCGGCCGCCGGGGAGCCGGTGACCACGCAGGAGCGTAACCACGATCATGTGCTCTGACCAGACGTTCGATCACGCGAGTGCGGGCGATCTCCCGGGGGCGGGACGACCATGGCGGGCAACCGTGACATCGGGTCGGAAACCCTGCCGGGCAAGGTGGAACGGGGCACCGAGGTACCGGATGAACCGGCCGCCGGGCGGGAAGCAACACCCGGTGAGCCGCCGAAGGGGCGGGGGAGTGGAGAAGGCATGGAGGATCCGTCGCACACCGCACGCGCGCTGTGGGCCCTGCTCGAACCGCTCCACGCGGTGACCTACTTCGCGCCGGAGGCCCGACAGGCCTTCGAGGACGCGGGGCTGCACGGCTTCTGGCGCGGTTACTTCGCCGGACGCGCCGCGCCGCTGGGGGAGACCGGGCCGGAACCGGTCACGGCCGCGTTCTTCGGCTTCGCCCCGGCCATGGTCGCACGGGCTCTGCCCGGCCTCTGGGCGGTGGTGACGCCCGGACGGGCCCTTGAGGCCCGGCGGACCGGTGCCGGTGCGGCGCTGCGGCGCCTGCTGTCCGGTTACGGCCGTGAGGTGGAGGAGGCGGCCGGTCTCCTGCTGCCCGTGGTCCGGGATCTGGACTGCGCCGGGCGGGTGCTGGCCGCGGCCAACCGGGCGCTGCCCGTTCCGCCGGGCCCGGTGGAGCGCCTGTGGCACGCGGCGACCGTACTGCGCGAGCACCGCGGTGACGGCCACGTCGCGGCCCTGGTCGCCGCGGGGTTCGACGGCTGCGAGATCCTCGTCCTGCGGGCGGGCGCCGACCTCCCCCGCGCCGAACTCCAGCCCTACCGGGGCTGGAGCGACGACGCGTGGCGGGCCGCCGGGCGCCGGCTGGCCGCCCGCGGTCTGCTGGATCCCCGGGGCGGGGCGACCGCGGAGGGACTGCGGGCCCACCGCGCCGTGGAGGAGGCGACCGACCGTGCCGCCGCGCGTCCCTGGCAGGGCCTGGACGCGTCCGCGCGCGACCGGCTGCGCCGGCTGCTGGTACCCCTGGCCCGCGCGAGCGCCGCGGCGCTGCGGTTCCCCAACCCGATGGGACTTCCGGCACCGGCGGGGGAGATGACGGACGTGTCCGGCCCCCAAGTGCCCGGAAGCGGCCGGAGCGCGTAGCGCACACGCGGCCCGGACGCGTACGCGCGCCCGGGCCGCGCAGACGTTCCACGGCCTTCCTCCCGGCCCGTGCGTACGAAGACCGGTGGCGCACGACACCCTTCCGGCGGAGGGCGCCGGGAACGGGCCGGGGAACCTGGTCGGGGGGGAGGAGGAGGCCGCCCCCAGATCCAAGATCGCTAAATACCCGGCGATCAAGAGCATCCGATGGTGTGGGAAGGACCGGACCGCCATGGTCCCCGCCCCGGCGCCCGCCTAGCGTGCTGCTCGAACCGCCGAGGATCCCGCGTTCCCACGCTCCGGGACCGGGTCCTCGGCGTATGCCGCACCCCGCGCACGCCCACCCGAAGGAGACACGGCCGATGTCGGTAGAAGCAGCCGGTGAAGCGCAGCAGGACCAGAGCCTCAGCCTCGGCACCGCCGCCGCGCGGAACCTCGCCACCACCACCAAGTCCGTCCCCCAGATGCAGGGGATCACCTCGCGCTGGCTGCTCAAGGTGCTTCCCTGGGTGCAGACCGAGGGCGGTGTCTACCGTGTCAACCGCCGTCTGACCTACACGGTCGGCGACGGCCGCATCGAGTTCGTGAAGACCGGCTCACGAGTCCAGGTCATCCCGCGAGAGCTGGGCGAACTGGCGGTACTGCGCGGCTTCGGGGACGTGGGTGTGCTGACCGCCCTGGCCAACCGCTTCGTCCAGCGCGACTTCGAGGCGGGCGAGGTGCTCGCGCAGGAGGGCGACGCGGCCGACCACATCTATCTGATCGCGCACGGCAAGGTGCAGAAGACCGGCAGCGGCCCGTACGGCGAGCCTACCCGTCTGGGCGTACTCGGAGACGGGGACCGCTTCGGCGAGCAGAGCCTGCTCGACGGCGAGGCGGTCTGGGAGTACACCGCCAAGGCCGTCACCGGCGGCACCCTCCTCGCCCTGCAGCGCCGGGAGTTCACCTCCGTCATGGAGAGTTCACCCGCCCTGCGGGACCACGTCGCGCAGTTCGCCGCCCTCCCCCGGCAGCGGCAGAACGAACGTGGCGAGGCCGAGATCGCCGTGGCGTCCGGCCACAGCGGAGAGCCCGAACTGCCCGGCACCTTCGTGGACTACGAACTTCGTCCGCGCGAGTACGAACTCAGCGTCGCCCAGACCGTGCTGCGGGTCCACACCCGCGTGGCGGACCTCTACAACAAGCCGATGAACCAGACCGAGCAGCAGCTGCGGCTCACCGTCGAGGCGCTGCGCGAGCGGCAGGAGCACGAGCTGATCAACAACCCCGAGTTCGGCCTGCTGCACAACGCCGAGTACAGCCAGCGGATCCAGACCCACTCCGGGCCGCCGACCCCCGGACGACCTGGACGAGCTGCTCAGCCGCCGCCGCGGCTCGAAATTCCTTCTGGCCCACCCGCGCACCATCGCCGCCATCGGCCGCGAGATGAACGCCCGCGGTCTCTATCCCGACCACGTCGACCTGATGGGCAACCACGTCCCGGCCTGGCGGGGCGTGCCGATCCTGCCGTGCAACAAGATCCCCGTCACCAGGGAGCGCACCAGCTCCGTCATCGTCATGCGCACGGGGGAGGACGACCAGGGCGTCATCGGCCTGCACCAGACCGGGATCCCCGACGAGTACGAGCCCGGCCTGTCGGTGAGGTTCATGGGCATCGACGAGAAGGCGATCATCTCCTACCTCAATGGTGTTTTGGTCTTCGAGACGTTCCTCGGCTGCGACACCCAGCAGGCCGCCGACGCCGTCAACGATCTGATCACCTCCCGGCTCCACCAGTTCGAGCACACGGTCCTCACCGAACTGCCGCCGCTGTTCGCCGAGCACGGCCTGGCCCCGAAGTCCTGCGCGGACGTGCTCGCGTACGCCAAGGGGCTCCAGGACTGGCAGGCGGGCGGCCACGAGTGGCACATGCGCTCCAGCCGCTACATGAACGACGCCTCGGCCGGTGGGCGCGGCGTCCCCTCGCCGGGCGGGGCGGGGTTCCCCCACGGGCCCACCGGCCCGGGCACCTCGGCCGCCGGCATCGCGGCGGTGCTGGGCAGGGCCCGCGAGGCGGCGCGGGCGCCGGAGCCGTGGGGTGGCCACGCATGGAACCGGGCAGGTGAAGCATCCGTGTGACATGGAGTGTGTGATTTACCGGGAAGAGGACGGAACGGCCCGGCAGGTCGGCCGCGAGCGGCCCGGCGAGGCGGGACGGACAGTGCTCAAGCACCTGCGCGATCTGGGCGAGGGGGAGTTCGGCTGGGTGCGCCTGGACTCTCCCACCGAGCGCGAGGTGGCCGAGCTGACCACCGAGCTGGGACTGCACCCGCTGGCGGTGGAGGACGCGGTCCACGCGCGCCAGCGCCCCAAGCACGAGCGGTACGGCGACGTGCACGCGGTGGCGCTGAGGACGCTGTGGTACGTCGAAAAGGAGTCGGACGCGGAGACGGGGGAGGTGGAGACGGGGGAGGTGATGGTCTTCCTCGGCCCCCGCTTCGTGATGACCGTCCGCCATGGACCGGCCGACCCGGCCGCCGAGGCCGCCCGTCGGCTGGCCTCCGACCCGGCGACGCTGCGCTTCGGCCCCGCCTCGGTCCTGCACGCCGTCCTGGACGTGGTGGTGGACGCCTATGGCGACGCCGCCGGCCGGGTGCGCACCGACCTCACCCGGCTGGAGCGCTGCGTCTTCTCCCCGTCCCGTGACGACCTCACCGAGGAGATCTACTCGCTCAAACGGGAGGTCCTGGAGTTCCGCGACGCGATCCGGCCCCTGGTCCCGGTGGCGCGGGAGTTCGCCGCCGAGACGCGGTCGCGGTGGCCGCAGGGGGCGCTGCCGTACTTCCGGGACGTGGCCGACCATCTGCACCGCACCGACACCGAGGTCCGGTCCCTGGACGAACTGCTCAACTCCGCGCTCGACGCCCACCTGGCCAGGGTGGGCACCTGGCAGAACGACGACATGCGCCGCATCTCGGCATGGGCGGCGATCCTCGCGATACCCACCATGGTCGCCGGCCTGTACGGCATGAACTTCGAGCACATGCCGGAACTGGAATGGGGCTTCGGCTATCCGCTGGCCGTGGCCGTGATGGCCGCCGCAGCCGGCTTCCTGTACCGGGCCTTCCGGCGCAACGGATGGCTGTGACGGCCTGCGGGGGCCACCCGAACGCCCCAAAAGGTGCCTTAAGGGGTTTCCGTCCGATCAGGGAGGCAACGCGGAACAGAGTCGAATCCTTCCCCGAACAAGGAGTCCCCGTGGCTGTCGCCGCCTTTGTGATACCCCCTCTGCTGCTGTGCGTGATGCTCGCCCTCGGGCGGTACGAGGAGCGCATGCTGGGCGAGGCCGGCCCGGAGCCCGCCGAGGCCCCGAGTGAACGCCACCTGCGGGCCGTGCCGGACCTCCCGGCGGGCGAGTCGTCGCGGTCCGCCGCCCCGCGCGAGGACAAGCGCGCCGCGTGAGACGTGGCCACCGCGGGACCGGGAAACCCGCCGGGCCCCGCCCCCGTACCGGCACGAGCCGGCCGGCCGAACCGCCGGGTGATCCGTGCCGGGACAAGGCCGCCGCTTCCGCGAAGCGGCGGCCTTGTCCCGTTCCGCGGCCCGCCTTCCCGTTTCCGGTCCCCGTTTCCGGCCCCGTCGTGCGATCGCCGCGGACCGGGGAGAGGTGTCGTTCTCCGCGTGGGCGGGCGGCCGTCCCCGCCGGTTTGCGAACGCGTCGTCGGCGGTCGGCGCCTGCCAGGAGATCCAGGACGGGAGGGATCCGGGCATTCCCGGGCGTATGCGGCGACCCGCCCCGGGCACGCGGTCTGTCATGGGAACGCTGAACCGATGGGAACGCAAGGTCGAGAGCTGGGAGCACTCACTGCTGGCCAAGGTGCTCCGCAGGGAACCGGTCGAACTCCTCGACGCCCTGCGGCGCGAGTGCGACGACCACGCCGTGGTGTGCAGCCACAGCCGTGTGGTGGTTCCCAACGCCTACGAGGTCGAGCTCTCCGCCGCGGTGCACGGGAAACTGGCGCGGCGCGGCGGTCGGATAGGCCAGCTCCTGGCGGACAGCCTGGCGCGCCACGGGGAGCGGAAGGGATACGAGTGGGCCGGCCCGCTCACCGTCCGCGTCACCGTCTGCGACGACCTGCCCAACGGCCGCTACCGCGTGACCGGCAGCCCCACGCCCAACGTCCGCGCCGACGCGTTCGCCGGACACGGAGACCCGGTCTCCGACCCGGTGCGCTGACCGCGGACCCGGCGCCCCCGCATGCCCGCAGGGGTGTGCCGCACCACCCGGAACCTCATGGCACACCGGGTGTGACCAGCAGGAAAGGGATACGGCGAGCCCCCCAGTAGAGCAACGCCTCCCAGCCGCACCCGGTCAGACGCTCCGCACACACTCTCAGCTCCCGTTCGGCCCGCTCGCGTCCGGCGGAGGCGGTGGGGCCCCGCCATTCCACGCGTACCGCGCCCGGTTCGCCGGAGTCGAGGACGCGGTACCCCGCCCGGGTCCGGCGTCCGCCCGCGTCCACCGCCGACGGCGGTACGCCCGCGGCCTCCAGGGCCAGGGACACCGCCCAGACCATCCGCGCCCGCTCCCAGGGCGCCGGGGCGCCCGGGCCGGTACCGGCGGAGCCGTCCGTGACACGGCGTATCTCCAGCAACCCGGCCCAGGCACGGGCCACGGCGGCGGCGCGCAGCCCGGGGGCCTCCTCCCGCGGCGGTCCGTCACCGGTCGCCGCGGCGAACGCGCCGGAACCCGCGGCCCCGGCCTGCCCGGCGGGAGTGGCCGGAGCGGGCCGAGTGGCCGCCGCAGGCGTGGCTGCCGGGGACTCGGGCGAGACCGGAACCGATTCCTCGCGCAACTCCTCGCGCACCGCCAGCCCCGCCTCGGTCAGGTAGTACCTGCCCGCCGGCCCGTACGCCACGGCCAGGCCCCTGTCCCGCAGCGCGGCGCCCGTGGCCGGGCTCCCCGCCAGCTCTCCCGTCGCGGGATCGGACGCCACAACCGCCCGCCGCTGCGCGGGGGTGAGGGACTTCGCCGTCGGCCGCTGCGACACCGCACAACCTCCCTGCGGGCCCCCGCCCGGCGCGGGTGAGCCCATAGGGACCAGTATCCGTGGCCGGACCCCCAAGGCGTCGGCAACGGTTGTGCGGGTGCTCCTCCCGGTGCCGGGCACGCTGCCGTTCGTAGCCGTGCCGGGAGGGGAGCTTCGCCCGGATGCTCGCGCAGGTGCCTGGGCCGGAAGCGCTCGCGGTCCGCCTCACCGGAGAACTCGCGCGGATACCGGCGGACGCCCCGCAGCAGCCGGGCCGCCCCGCCGACCGGAGATCCCCCCGCACCCGGCGCCCCTCCCCGCCCGGACGTGACGGGACCGGTACGCGGCGGAGGCCGGCTCGTGCGCCGGCCTCCGCCGCGTCCGCCACCGCCCCCGGCCGGCCCGCAACGGGCGGCGGCACCGGGCCGTCACGCCCCGGCGGCGCGGGCCGGCCCGTCTCCGGGGACGGCGCATCCGAAGGAGTGCGGAGACAGGACGACCGGGCGGACGAGAGCGGTTCCACCGGTCTCGTCCGCCCGGTCGTCCCGGCCCCTGCGGTGGACGGAGCAGGGCCCTTCAGTGCGGCGGCACGGTCGCGCCGTCGCGCTCCCAGCGGTAGAAGCACCGTGCCATGGCGTCCTTCGGGCCGCGCCAGGTCTGAGGGTCGTAGGGCCGGACGTACGCCGTCAGCCGCTCGCTGACGGCGCGGAACTCCGGGTGGTCCACGGCCCTGGTGATGGCCGGCCCGGGATCCCGCTCGCTCTCGATGAGGTGCATGTACACGTCGCCGAACTGGAAGAGGCTGCGCCGGGCGACACCCACCAGGTGGGGCAGCTCGCCGCGGTCGGACTCGGCGAACACCTTCGCGATGTCCGGCGCCGCCCCCGGTTCCATCCGGGCGACGATCAGGGTGTGGTGCACGGAAGGATCCCCTCTCAGTCGGCCATCGCCGCGGGCTCGTCGGCCCGCCGGGCGCGCTGCTCGATCCGGTCCCGGATGAGGGCCATCTGGACGCGGGAGTTGCGGTTGATGTTCCGCGTCATCCATGTGTCGTCGACCGGTGCGTCCGGCTTCATCGCGAAGTCCTGCGTCCAGCGCATCCTCACGCCCTCGGAGGTCTGCGCGTACTCCCAGCGGATGTCCATGTACTGGAAGGGGCCGGTCTCCACGCGGTGGGCCCGCACGGTGAGGGCGTCGCGGTCGGCGGTCCGCTGTGACACCCAGCTCCACACCGTGCCGTTCTCGTCCGGGTGCATGGTCAGACGGAAGGTGGTGGTGTCGCCGTCGCGGGAGAGGATCTCGACGGAGGCGTACTCGCTGAACAGCCGCGGCCAGTTCTCGATGTCGTTGGTCATCTCCCAGACGAGGTCCAGGGGTGCGTTGATGACGATCTCGTTCTCGGTGTGCCCGGCCATCTCATGCCTCCGCTGTCAGAACGCCGTTGACGAAGTCGAGGAACTCGCGGGGAGTCCTGCACTGTTCGGCCCGCTCCGGCATGTCCCGGCCGTAGCGCTTCTCCAGTTCGCCCACGACGCCCAGCAGTCCGAGCGAGTCGAGGCCGAAGGCGTCGAAACCGGAGCCGGCCCGCTGCCGCAGGTCACCGGGGTCCACGGCGACACCCGCCGTCTGCTTCATCAGCGCGGCCAGTTCCTCGACGGTCACCTGGCCCGTCATCTGGTCGGTCATGCGGATGCACTCCTTCGGTCGGTGGGGGATTCGGCGCCGCGCCGCAGCACGAGCGCCGCGTTCGAGCCCATCAGTCCCCGGCTGAGGACCAGGGCGGTGCGCAGCTTTGCGGAGCGCGCCCGGCCGGTCACCAGATCCAGGTCATGGCAGACGTCGAAGACGTTGGGGGTGGGGGGCACCAGGCCGTGCTCCATGGCGAGCACGGCCGCCGCGGCGTCCAGTACGGGCGCCCCGCAGTAGGCGCGGCCGGTACCCGTCTTCGGAGCGGTGACGGGCACGCGGCGGCCGTGCGGGCCCAGGGCGTCGGTGATCGCCAGGGCCTCGGCCCGGTCGGCCTCGGCCGTGCCGAGGGCGTCGGCGAACACGACGTCGACCTCCTCCGGCGCGCAGCCCGCCTCCGCCAGCGCGGTGCCGATCGCCCGGGCCAGACCCTGGCGGGAGCACTCCCAGCGGGACGCCCCGGTGAAGGTGGCGGCGTGGCCGGCCACCACCGCCCGGGGCTCGGCGCCGCGGTCGACGGCCGCGCCCTCCTCCTCCAGCACGAGCATCGCCCCGCCCTCGGCGGGGACGAAGCCGCGGGCGGCCGGGGTGAAGGGGCGGTAGGCGCGCTCGGGGTCGTCCCCGGTGCTGAGTTCGGGGTAGCCCAGCTGGCAGACCATCGAGTACGGGGCCAGCGGCGCCTCGGCCGCACCGGCGACGACGGTGTCGGTGCCGCGCACCACGGCGCGGGCGGCGTGCGCCAGGGCGTCCAGACCGCCCGACTCGTCGGCGGCCACCACACCGCAGGGCCCCTTGAAACCGCCGCGGATGGAGATCTGGCCGGTGCTGGCCGCGTAGAACCAGGCGATGGACTGGTACGGGCCGACGTGGCGCGAGCCCTGCCCCCACAGCTTCTGCAGTTCGCGCTGCCCGAACTCGCCACCGCCGGACCCCGCGGCGGTGACCACGCCCACCGAGTACGGGGAGCCGATGTCGGCGCGGCCGAGCCGGGCGTCCTCCAGGGCGAGCGAGGTGGCTGCCATCGCGAAGTGGGTGAACCGGTCGGTCTGGACGAGGTGGCTGCCCTCGATCACGGCGGCCGGGTCGAAACCGCGGACCTCGCCCGCGACCTTCAGCGGCAGATGGCCGCAGCCCTCCCGGGAGACGTGGTCCAGGAGGCTGTGGCCCTCCGCGGCCGACTTCCAGAAGGCGTCCGCGCCGACTCCGCCCGGTGAGACGACTCCGATGCCGGTGACGACCGCGCGCCGCGCGCCTGGCGGGTTCATGGTGTCCTCCAGCCCGGCCCGCTCAGCACCACCGCGGACTGGAAGCCGCCGAAGCCGCTGCCCACCGACAGCACGTTCCGCAGTCTCCGCTCACGCGCCGCGCGCGGCACGTAGTCCAGGTCGCACTCGGGGTCCGGGGTCTCGTAGTTCGCGGTGGGCGGCACCACCTGGCGGTCCAGGGCCAGGACGCAGGCGGCGACCTCGATGGAGCCGATGGCGCCGAGGGAGTGGCCCACCATGGATTTGATCGAGCTCATGGGCGTGCCGTAGGCGTGGGCGCCCAGGGACCGCTTGACCGCCGCGGTCTCGTGGCGGTCGTTCTGCCGGGTGCCCGAGCCGTGCGCGTTGACGTAGTCGATGTCCGAGCCGTCCAGGCGGGCGTGGTCCAGGGCGGTGTCGATCGCCCGCGCCATCTCCAGGCCCTCACCGGTCAGTCCGGTCATGTGGTAGGCGTTGCCGTAGGTGGCGTAGCCGGTGATCTCGCAGTACACGCGCGCGCCGCGGGCCCGGGCGTGCTCCAGCTCCTCCAGTACCAGCACCGCGCCGCCCTCTCCCATCACGAAGCCGTCGCGGTCGGCGTCGAACGGCCGGGACGCGTGCGCGGGGTCGTCGTTGTTGGGGGAGGTGGCCTTGATGGCGTCGAAACAGGCCATGCTGATCGGTGAGATCGGGGAGTCCGCCGCGCCGGCGAGGCAGACGTCGATGCGGCCCTCCTCGATGGCGTGGAAGGCGTAACCGAGGGCGTCCAGCCCGGAGGTGCAGCCGGTGGACACGGTCTGCACCGGGCCGCGGGCGCCGAACTCCTCCGCGACCGCCGAGGCGAGCGTGCTGGGGGAGAACGCCCGGTGCAGGTGCGCACCGGCCTGCCGGTGGTCGACGTCCCAGCGGGAGCCGCGCTCGCTGACCAGGACGTAGTCGTGCTCCAGCCGGGTGGTGCCGCCGACCGCGGTGCCCAGGCTGACACCCAGGCGCCAGGGGTCCTCGTGCTCCGTCCGCAGACCGGCGTCGCCGACCGCCTCCGCCGCGGCGACCAGCGCGAACTGCACGTAGCGGTCGCAGCGTTCGGTCTGCTGCACTGTCAGGCCGTGCGCCAGTGGCTCGAAATCGCACTCCGCGGCGATCCGTGAGCGCAGGCCCGCCGGGTCGAAGAGGGTGATGCCCCGGGTCGCGGTGCGGCCGTTCGCCAGCAGGTCCCAGAAGGCCTCGGCGCCGATACCGCCCGGTGCCACCACGCCCAGACCGGTGACGGCCACGCGTCGTGTCACGAGGACGCTCCGGTGGGCTGCGCGGCCCGGTCGCCGACGGCGGGGTCGTCTGCCGGAGTCTCCTCGGTGTCGACGTGCCCGAGCTCCGGGCGGGGGGCCAGCGGCCCCAGGTGGAAGACCAGGCGCGCCTCGGTGTCGCCGACGTTGCGGAACCGGTGCCGCATGTACGCGGGGATCATCAGGCCCTGGTCGGGGGCGAGGGGGTGGGGCTCCCCGTCCAGGTCCACCTCGAGGCGGCCGCTGACGACGTACACGAACTCCTCGGAGTACGGGTGGTAGTGCTCGCCGATGCGGTCGCCGGGCTCCACGATGGCCAGGCCCATGAATCCGCTGGTGGAGCCGACGGTGGTGGGGGTGAGCATGGCGCGCAGATCGCCTCCGCGCCTGCGGTTGGGCGCGGTCTGGGAGAGGTCGACGATGCGTGGGGGCTGCTGGGTCATGGTCGTTCGCTCCGTGGGAGTGGAAAGGTGCGGGCGGTGTGCGGGCGGGGCCGGCCGGCGCCGCGGTCGGCGGGGGTCAGGAGTGCGGTGCTCTCCGGTCGGTGAGCAGGCGCATGCCGGCGTGCGCCAGCAGGCGCAGGAGGCCGCGCTCGTCCGCCGGGGGACGGTCGAGGCCGAGGGCTTCGAGGTCGAGCAGGCCGGCTGCCCCGGTGAGGGCGCCCGGTTCGCCGAGGCCGAGGGCCCGGGCGGGAACGGAGTCCGGTTCGGCCTCCAGTTCGACCATCCGTACGACGATGTCGTCGCGCTGGAAGACGGTGACGGCGCGGACCGGGTCGTGCGGGTCGTTCGCGGCGCTCTCGTCCTGCTGGGCGATCAGCCGCGCCAGGTCCGTGCCGTGGCCCTCCCGGGCCGGGTAGTACAGGGCGTGCCGGCGGGTCCGGGGCGACCCCGGCCCGCCGGACGCGGCGCGGTGCACGGCCGGCATCGCCGCACGGGTGAGGAAGACCCGGGCGGACTGCGGATCGCCGAGGTCCCGTTCCCGCTCCAGGTGGGGGGCGAGGGCCTCCTCGACCGCACGGACCTCGGGCCGGCCGATGGCGTGGCCGAGGGCGGCGGACAGATCGCCCCGCACCTCGACGGTCTGCACGACCCTGTCGCCGTGCAGGAACACCGAGGTGCGCAGTAGCCGGGTGGCGTCGTCCACCTCGGGGTCGGGCGGGTCGAAGGCGGACAGGATCTCCGCGACCTTGGACTCGCTGCCGGGCCGGACGGTGTAGGTCAGGGCGTGGTGCACCGTGCCGTCGCCCAGGCGGACGGGCGGCCGCGGCGTCTCCCCGCCCGGAGCGACCGCGGTGTGCCCGCCGCCGCGGGTCTCCCTGAGGATGCCGAAACGCAGCGGCCGCATGGTGCGGACGCAGGCGCGCAGCGGTCTGACCGTCTCCAGGTGCTCCTCGCTGTTCACCCAGGAGAGGAAGGGCGGTGCGCTCTCCCACTCGCTGGTGATGAGCCACTGGGACGGGTTCTCGATGGACTGGCAGAGCTGGTCGCTGATGTGGCCGGGCACGGAGGCCACCTGGGCGCACATGCGCTCGTAGGCGTCGAGGAAGCGCTGCTGGGCTCCCTCCTGAAGGTCCACCAGCAGGACGGCCCGGAGCCGGGAGCCGTCGAACACCGACTGGGAGACACGGCCCGGCACCTGGGGCGCGCGACCCGAGACCGTCATCCTGGGAGCCTTTCCATTGGCGAACGGTGGGGCTGCCGAGGGCGTTGACTCGGCGTCAGTCGTCATGAGAACTGATCATGTGATGCTCTTTCCGGACTCGCAAACCGTCAGAATCAACCGGGTGAAGGGCGAGCGAAGCGGACACCTCGGTGGCATCCATAACCGTCCGGGACGCGCGTGTGCACGTACCGGCGAAATCGATGTGCTGGAGGAAAGACATGAACGAAGAAGCCGACCACAAAACCCCCGTCCTCATCGTCGGTGGTTCCCTGGTGGGCCTGTCCGCCTCGCTGTTCCTCGGCCGCCTCGGTGTGCGGCACACGCTTGTCGAACGGCATGCGGGGACCTCGACCCACCCGCGGGGACGCGGCAACAACGTGCGGACGATGGAACTGTTCCGGGTGGCGGGCGTCGAACCGGGGATCAGGGAGGCGGCGTCGGTCCTGTCCGGCAACCACGGCATCCTCCAGACCCCCTCGCTGACCGGGGACGAGGGCCGGTGGCTGTTCCAGGAGATCGACCCAGGCGGCGCGCTCGCCCGCCTCAGCCCCAGCACCTGGTGCCTGTGCAGCCAGAACGACCTCGAACCGGTCCTGCTGGAGCGCGCCCGCGCACTCGGCGGCGACCTGCGGTTCTCCACCGAACTGATGACGTTCGAGCCGGACTCGGACGGGGTCACGGCCGTGGTCAGGAGCAGGGAGACCGGGGAGCACACCACCGTCCGCGCCGACTACCTCGTCGCCGCGGACGGCCCGCGCAGCCCGGTGCGCGAGAGCCTCGGCATCGGCCACAGCGGCCCCGGCGAGCTGTTCCACAACGTGAGCGTCACCTTCCGCTCCCGGGGGCTCGCCGACGTGGTGGGCGACCGGCGCTTCGTCATGTGCTACCTGACCGGCCCGGACGCGGACGGGGCGCTGCTGCCGGTCGACAACCGGGAGCACTGGGTCTTCCACATGCCCTGGCACCCCGAGAGAGGCGAGACGCTGGAGGAGTTCACCGACGAGCGGTGCGCCGAGCACATCCGCCGCGCGGTCGGCGTGTCCGGGATCGACGTGGAGATCACCGGAAGGGCGCCGTGGCACGCGGCGGAACGGGTGGCCCTGCGCTACGGGGCCGGCCGTGTCCTCCTGGCCGGCGACTCGGCCCACGAGATGTCCCCCACCGGCGCCTTCGGCTCCAACACCGGCATCCAGGACGCGCACAACCTGGCGTGGAAGCTGGCCGCCGTGCTCGGGGACTGGGCCGGGCCGGGCCTGCTGGAGACCTACGACGCCGAGCGCCGCCCGGTGGCGCAGGCCACCGCCGCCCGCGCCTCGGCGCGCTCCGCGGAGCACAAGCACCCCGGCTACACCCCGGCCCCCGGCGCGGAGGGCCGCGGTCCGCAGGGCGGCATTCTCGCCGTGGCCGTCGGATACCGCTACCCGCGGGGCGCCGTCGTGGGCACCGACCCCCGGACGCCGCCCGTTCCCGGGGAGCTGCGCCTGACGGGCGAGCCGGGCAGCCGGGCGCCCCACATGTGGCTGAGCCGCGCCGGAGAGCGGATCTCGACCCTGGACCTGTACGAGCGCTCCCCGGTCCTGATCACCGGAGCCGGCACGGCGGCCGGGTGGTACGAGGCGGCCGGCCGGGTCGCCGAGAAGCTGTCCGTGCCGCTGACGCCGTACCGGATCGGAGCCGGGACGGACGCCGACCTCGTGCCCGAGGACGGTGCGGACTGGGCGCGCACCCACGGCACGGAGCCGGACGGCGCGGTGCTGGTGCGTCCCGACGGGTTCGTGGCGTGGCGCTCGGCCGGGCCGGTCCCGGACCCGGAGGAGGTGCTGCGCCGGGCCGTCTCGACGGTGCTGGCGCTGGACTGACGGCCCCCGGCGGCGGGGTTCGTCCACCCGGCCGGCCCGCAAAGATCACCCGGTGGGCCGGCCGGGCGGACGGAAGCAGGCGGTGACGGCCTTGCCGCCCGCGCAGGGGCGGGCCTCCCACTCGTCGGCCAGAGCGTCGACGAGGAACATGCCGCGCCCCGACGTCCGTTCGGCACTGGGGGAGCGGGGCGCGGGGAGGTCGGCCGAGGAGTCGCGCACGCTCACGTGCAGGCACCGGTTGTCCCACGTCAGCACCAACTGGGCGGCGCTGTGGGCGTGCACGTGCGCGTTGGTCACCAGCTCCGAGACGGTCAGCAGCACCGCGTCCACCGTCTCCGGGGCCGACTCCGTCCATCCCAGTGACTCCAGATGACCGCGCGCCCACTCCCGTGCGGCCCTCACCCCGCTGGCCACCGGCAGTGACCGAGCCCACCCCACGGCCCGCAGCGACGACTCGCACACGACGGCCCACCTCCCTGCTCACTGCGGTACTTCTGCCCCCGGCGGGCCGGTGCAAAATGGCGCGGCGCCCGCGACATCGGCGGGACGCCGGCGGGACATGGCCGGTCTGTGCCCGTGCCCGGGGGGTGGTGGCATGCCGCGCGGCGCCGGGGGGCACGAGCCCTCCATGCGTTTGGCGGTTGTGGACGTGGGATCCAAGACGGTGCGGCTGGTGGTGGCCGACTGCGGCGGTGACATACCGCTGCCGGTGCACACGGCCAAGCGGCGGCTGAGGCTGGCCGAGTACGTGGGGCCGGACGGACGGCTCGGCGAGCGGGCGGTCGACGCCGTGGTGGCCGCGGTCGCCGAGGTGAGGGAGGAGTCTGCCCGCTGGGGGGTGGAGCAGCCCTTCGCCTTCGCCACCGCGGTCATCCGGGACGCGCCCAACCGCCACCAGATCCTGGAGGCCGTCCACAGCGGGACCGGGGTGCCCCTGTACGTCATGTCGGGTGTGACGGAAGGGGAGTTGTCGTTCCTGGCGGCCCGGCAGTGGATGGGCTGGCAGGCTGGCCCGATGGTGCTGCTGGACATCGGCGGCGGCTCGCTGGAGGTGGCCTTCGGCCGGGACAGGACGCCCGGCTTCGTGGCCTCCCTTCCGCTGGGCGCGGGACGGATGACGCGCGAGTACTTCGGGGAGGCGGACCCTCCGCCGGCCGGTGCGGTCAGGGAGCTGAGGCGCCGCGTACGCCACGAGCTGCGGGACGTGGCGGTCCGGATCCACTGGGAGCGCCCCCGTACCGCCGTGGCCGTCTCGCGCACCTTCCAGCAGTTGGCCCGGCTGTGCGGGGCCCCTCCGGGGAAGCTGGGCCCCTTCGTCACCCGCCGCATCGAGCGCGGGGACCTCAAGGCGGCCGTGGAACGGCTGGCCCTGCTGCCCGCGGCCGCCCGCGCGGAGCTGCCCGGCATCTCCGCCGCCCGCGCCCGGCAGTCCCTGGCCGGAGCCGTGATAGCGCACACGGCCATGCGGTGCATGGAGATAGAGACCCTCACACTCTCCCCGTGGGGGCTGCGCGAGGGTGTCATGCTCAGACAGATCCGGGAGCAGGCCCCGCTGTGGCACGAGGCCCCGGCTGGCATGCGCCGGACGGACCCGTCCGGCGCATGCCAGCCGGGGCCGGCCCTGGCCCGGTCCCCGTCCGGCCGCCGCGGCCGGCCCGGTGAACGGGTGGTCAAGGACGTTGTGGTCCGGGAAGGCTGAGGGGCCTGAGCCCGGCCGGGCTCACCGGCCCTCCACGCGGTGGCTTCGGCGGTCCCAGGACCCGATCGCCCCCGCGCCGCTTCACCCTGCCCTGCCCGCCCCTGCCCGGACCGGCGACCGCCGGTCCGGGCAGGGGCGGTGGTGAGAAGCTGGAGGGAGAGGACGAAGACAGGCGCACAACCACCGCCGGTCGGCACACGGAGGAGGCCGTCATGGCATCCGAGCCGCAACCCACCGCACGGGCACACCGCCCGAACCTGACCATCACCGAGGCCGGACGCCGCCGCACCGTGCTCAGCTTCTCCGGCCGACTGGACTCCGGAACACTCGGTGGACTGGAGGAGCGGCTCGTGGACCCGCGGCTGCTCGGCGCCCACGAAGTCGTGCTGGAGATGAACGATCTCGACCACCTCGACCTGGCATGTGCCTACGCCCTGCTCCGTGCGGCCACCGGACGGCCGGGGAACGCCGTACTGACCGTTCGCGGAGCCGGCCGGACCGTCCTGCGGACCCTGCACGACGTCGGCCTGGACACGGTCGCGGTGATCGAGGAGTGACAGAGGGCGTCCCGCCCCGGCACACCCGGCACCGGCGCCCCGGACGAGGGAACGCGCACGCGGGCCGCCGATCTTTACGGGCCGGGGGCGGGACGCTACCGTCGGCCTCGCCGTTGTCAGCCCGACGCCGCCCGCTGGAGTCCCCATGCGCCGAACCGTACTCGCAGCGGTTCTGATGTCCTTATCCCTGACCCTCACCGGTTGCGGCGCGGGAGGCGAGCCGGCCCCCTCGGCCACCCCCGGCCCCTCCGCCCCGGCGACCGCCGGACCCTCGCAAGCCGCGTCCGCCGGGCCGTCGGCGGTGCCGACCGGGAAGACCTTCGCCTGGCCGGACGGCCTGGAGGCGACGGCGACGGTACTGGGACGGCTGCGTCCGGCCGACCGCACCGACGTCCAGGGCGGCACGGTGGACGAGAAGCGGCTGGCCGGGGCCCGCGAGAAGCTGCTGGGGCAGAGCGGCGAGCCGCTGGGGCTGCGCGTGGAGCTGACCAACAACGGCGATACGCCCCTCGACCTGGACGCGGTGGAGATCCAGTGGGTGGGAGTCGAGGTCGGCGGCATGGCCCGGAGGGCCGCCGCCGACGGCGGTTTCGAGGGCGAGCTGGCGCCGGGCGAGAGCGCCACGGAGCTGAGCGCCTGGGCCGTCCCCGACATCGTGGCCGTCGGCTACCAGGTGCTCGTATGGCCCGAGGGGGCCCGGAACGGCGCGGCCGGGCAGTTCTCCGGCGCCGTGCCGGGCGCCTCCCTCCGCCCGCCGCAGGGCGACGACCACGGCCACTTGGGCCACTAGCCAGGCGGGCGGTGTCCCGGCCGGATCAGCTTCCGAGGAGCTCGGCGAAGCGCTGCGCGCCGACGTTGCCGCCGGAGACGATGACGCCGACGCGGGACGGCAAGGGTTTTGGAAGCCCGGCGAGCACGGCCGCCAGGGCGGCGGCGCCGCTGGGCTCGACGACCGTTTTCAGCCGTTCGAACGCCAGCCGCATCGCGTCTCGGATCCGGTCGTCGTCCACCAGGACGATCTCGTCGACCAGCCTGCGGTTGACGGAGAAGGTCAGCTCCCCCGGCGTCTCCGCGGCCAGACCGTCGGCGATGGTGCGCGGCACGGGGATCGAGACGCGCCCTTCCGCCTCCAGCGACCGCCTGGTGTCGTCCCCCGCCTCCGGCTCGACGCCGATCACTCGGATCCCGGGCAGCAGGGCCTTGGCGGCCGTGGCGCTGCCGGCGATCAGCCCGCCGCCGCCGACCGGGGCCACCAGGGCGTCGAGCTCGCCCACCTCCTCGATCAGTTCCAGCGCGGCGGTGCCCTGGCCGGCGATGATGTGCGGGTGCTCGTAGGGCGGGATCAGCGTCAGCCCGCGCTCGGCGGCCAGCGCCTCGCCCAGGGCGACCCGGTCGCCGGTGTAGCGGTCGTAGGTGACGATCTGAGCGCCGTATCCGGCGGTGGCCTCCAGCTTGGAGCGCGGGGTGTCCTCGGGCATCAGGATCACCGCGGTGGTGCCCAGCTCACGCGCGGCCAGGGCGACGGCCTGCGCGTGGTTGCCCGAGGAGTAGGCGGCGATGCCCCGGGCCAGCTGCTCGGACGACAGGCGCGAGGCGGCGTTGTAGGCGCCGCGGAACTTGAAGGCCCCGACGCGCTGGAGGTTCTCGCACTTGAGGAAGACCTCCGCGCCGGCGAGGGAGTCCAGGGTGCGTGAGCGCAGCACGGGGGTGCGGTGGGCGACGCCCTCGATCCGCGCCGCGGCGTCGCGGACGTCCTCCAGCGTGACCGGCGGTGTGCTCGTCATGTCGATGCCTCCATCGGGGGTGTCGGGGACAGGGGACCGGGGGCGGGGGACGGGGGCCGTCGGCCCGGCTACTCGAACCGGGAGGTGTCGCCCGCTCCCCTGCGTACGATCTCCGCCTCGCCCCCGGAGAAGTCGACGACCGTGGTCGGCTCGGTGCCGCAGTCGCCCGAGTCCAGCACGGCGTCGACCACGTGGTCGAGCCGCTCCTTGATCTCCCAGCCCTGCGTCAGCGGCTCCTCCTCGCCGGGCAGGAGCAGGGTGCTGGACAGCAGCGGCTCGCCGAGTTCGTCGAGCAGGGCCCGGGTGACGACGTGGTCGGGGATCCGGACCCCGACCGTCTTCTTCTTCGGGTGCAGCAGCTGGCGCGGCACCTCCTTCGTCGCGGGAAGGATGAAGGTGTAGCTGCCGGGCGTGGCCGCCTTGATCGCCCGGAACACGTCGTTGTCGATGCGCACGAACTGGCTCATCTGCGCGAAGTCCCGGCACACCAGGGTGAAGTGGTGGCGGTCGTCGAGGTTCCTGATCGACCTGATCCGGGCGATGCCGTCGCGGTTGCCCAGCCGGCACCCCAGCGCGAAGCAGGAGTCCGTGGGGTATGCGATGAGCCCGCCGGACCGGATGCCGTCCACCACGGTGCCGATGGTGCGCTGCTGGGGATTGTCGGGGTGCACGTCGAAATACCTCGCCATCCCGCCGACCTTACGCGATCGGGTCACCGCGACGGTTGTCAGTGGTGTGCGTCACAGTTGTCCATAGGGCCGTTCCCGGGCCGGGGGGCCGGAGGCGGGACCCGGACGCGACCTCGGTTCGAGGAGGCGAACCCCATGGCACACGCGTACGCGATCCAGGCCGAGGGCCTGGCCAAACGCTTCAAGGACACCCGGGCGCTGGACGGTGTGGACCTGGAGGCCCGCACCGGGACGGTGCTGGGGCTGCTCGGGCCGAACGGAGCGGGCAAGACCACCGCCGTGCGGATCTTCGCCACCCTGCTCCAGCCGGATGCGGGGCGGGCCGAGGTGGCCGGCCACGACGTGGTGCGGGAGGCGGGGGTCGTGCGTTCCCTGGTCGGTCTGACCGGCCAGTACGCGGCGGTCGACGAGAACCTCACCGGCACGGAGAACCTGCTGCTGATCGGACGGCTGCTGGGGATCCCGAGGCGCGAGGCGAAGGCGCGGGCGGCCGAGCTGCTGGAGCGCTTCGGGCTGACGGATGCGTCCGGGCGCGCGGTGAAGACGTTCTCGGGAGGCATGAGGCGCAGGCTGGACCTGGCGGCGAGCCTGGTGGGCCGGCCCAGCATCCTCTTCCTGGACGAGCCGACGACCGGCCTCGACCCGCGCAGCCGCGGGGAGTTGTGGGACATGCTGCGCGGCCTGGTCGCCGAGGGCGTGACCGCGCTGCTGACCACGCAGTATCTGAACGAGGCGGATCTGCTCGCCGACCGGATCGTGGTGATCGACAAGGGCCGGGTCATCGCCGAGGGCACGCCCGACGATCTGAAGTCGCAGGTGGGCGGCCAGGTGCTTCAGGTGCGGCCGGTGCGGGGGCACGACCTGGCGGCCGCCCACTCCCTGGTGGCACGGGCGGCCGGCCCCCAGACCCGGATCGAGGGGGAGGTGGTCACGGCGCCGGTCGGCGACCCGGAGCTGATGCCCGCGGTGGTCCGCAGCCTGGACGGGGCCGGTATCGCGGTCGGGGAGCTGACGCTGCGCCGCTCGTCGCTGGACGAGGTCTTCCTCGCGCTGACCGGTCACCGTGCCGGGCCGGACGGAGGACGGCGGGGGACGGGCGCCCGGGCCGGGGAACGGAAGGAGGAGAGGACGGTGAGCGCGTCATGACCGCCACGACGGCCGGCACCCCCGTCACCGCCGGCGGCAGGGTCCGCCCGGGCGCCGGGCTGCGGCAGACCGCCACCATGGCGTGGCGCAGCCTCGTCGCCATCAAGCACAACCCGCTCGAACTGGTCGACTACAGCATCACACCGATCATGTTCGTCTTCCTGTTCACCTATGTGCTCGGCGGCCAGATGGCCGGGTCGCCCGATGTCTACCTGACGTACGCGCTGCCGGGGATCATCGTCCAGAACACCCTGTTCATGACCACCTACACGGCGCTGGCCCTCAACACCGACCTCACCAAGGGCGTCTTCGACCGGCTGCGCAGCCTGCCGATAGCCCGCTCCGCCCCGCTGGTCGGCCGGATCACCGCCGACCTGGCCAAGCACGTGTGGGCGATGCTGCTGATGATCGCCCTCGGTCTGGTGCTCGGCTTCCGCGTCACCGGTGGCTTCGGCGGCTTCCTGGCGGGTGCGCTGCTGCTCGTCGTCTTCGCGGCGGCGGTGTCCTGGTGCGCGGTGCTGATCGGCATGCTGGCGGGCGACGCGGAGAAGGTCCAGGCGTTCGGCTTCACCCTGATCTTCCCCATCACCTTCACCAGCAGCGCCTTCGTCATCGTCGACACCATGCCCGGCTGGCTCCAGGCCTGGGCGGACGTCAACCCGGTCACCCATCTGTCGGACGCGTACCGCGGTCTGCTGCTGGGCGGTGAGGTGGGCCGGCCGCTGCTGTGGTCGCTGGTCTGGGCGGCGGGGATAGCGGCGGTCTTCTACCCGCTGGCGATGAGGGCCTACCGGGCCAAGGTCTGAGGAGACGGGCGAGCCTCCCCGCCCGGCGCCGGTGCGCCGGGCGGGGACGGGAGGGACTACTCGCCTCCGAGCGTGAACAGCAGGTAGAGGAAGAACGCGAAGACGTGGCCCGCGACTATGTAGGCGAACAGGCGGAGAACGAGTCCGCGGGGGAAGCGGCCGTCGCCGCGTTCGACGCCGGTGTCTTCACTCAGCATGGGGGTCACCTTCCGGAGATCGCGATGAGTCGGTGTGCCGCCGGGCGCCTCGCCGGACGGGTGGTTCCCCGCCGCCCGGACACAGATCGCCGATGTTGCTCTGCAGCAGCGTGTGGACGAAGAGAAGGTCGGCCCCCTCCGGGGGGACGGCGGTGATCCGGTGGGGTGTCAGGCTGTCGTAGTGGGCCGAGTCGCCGGGGCCGAGAAGGTACTCGTCGCTTCCCAGGGCGAGGCGGAGACGGCCGGTGAGGACGTACAGCCACTCCTCTCCGGCGTGGGTGCGGACCAGGTCGTTCTGGGCGTTCGGGGGGATGTGCACGCGCAGCGGTTGCATGGCCCGCCGCGATCCGCCGGCCTGCCGGTAGACCCAGCCGCCGGCCTCGACCGGTTCCACCTGTCCGGCCCGGATGACCGGATCCCTGTCGGGAGGAGCCTCGCCCAGCAGGTCCGCGACCGTGGTGCCGTAGGTCCGGGCGAGTGTCAGCAGGAGCGGCAGCGACGGCTGACGCTGCCCGGTCTCCAGACGGGACAGGTGCGCCGGGGACAGGTCGAGCCGCTCGGCTGCGGCCTCCAGGGTGAGTCCGCCCCGTCTGCGCAGGTCGCGCAGACGGGGCGCGATACCGGGCAGGTCCATGCCCGTGTCGGGAGTTCTTTGGCCCATGCATTCATTGAGCCACGTTTGTGCCTGTGAGGCAAGTTCTTTGCCTCACGGACAAGAGTGAATGGTGTGAGAACGGCTTTCCGCTCTGATTTCAGCCCGGGGAAGCGGGTCGCGCCACCGCGGGGGCTCCAGCAGGCCTCTCCGCCTCGCCCCTCAGCCCGGAAGGCCCCGCAGGAACTCGGCCGGAAGGGTGTTGCAGGAGGCGGGGCTCTCCATGCCGGGGCAGTGGGCCACGCCCTCGACGGTCTCGGTGCGGCCGCCACTCGCCTACGATGTACGGTCGGCCCGGCCGGGGTGACGGGGGCACGGCTGGAAGGAGACGGCAGGGTGGACCAGGAGAGGAGCGGGCGGCCCCGTGCGCGCCGGCGCGGCCAGGGCGAACTGGAGGTGCAGGTGCTGTCGGCTCTGCGTCAGGCGCCGGGACCGGTGGACACCGCCTGGGTGAGGGAGCGGCTCGGCGGCGACCTGGCCTACACCACCGTCATCACCATTCTGACCCGGCTGCTGGCCAAGGGCGCGGTGGTGCGGGAGAAGGCGGGACGATCGTTCGTGTGGTCGCCGACGGCGGACGAGGCGGGGCTGGCGGCGCTGCGCATGCGGCGGGTGCTGGACGGGGAGAGTGACCGTCAGGCGGTGCTGGCGAGTTTTGTGACCTCTCTGCCGCCCGGAGACGAGCGACTGCTGCGGGAGCTGCTGGAGCGAGCCGAAGAGCCGGGGGAATGAGGCGGCTGTGGGAGTCTTCGTCTTCCTGCCGCTGGTGCTGCCGCTGACGGCCTGGCCGATCGCGCGCCTGGCCGAGCAGCATCTGCACCCGCGCACCGCCACGGTGCTGCTGTCGGTGGCGGCCGGTGTGCTGGCGGTGTGCAGCACGGTCTGCCTGGCGCTGCTGATGGTGGTGGGCACCGCGCAGCTGCCGGGCAACCCGCTGCCGGACGGCTGGTCGGACGAGGAAGTACGAGAGGCGGTCCCCTACGACGAGATCGCGGGCCGGGCGGCCATCCCCGCACTGCTGGCGGTCGTGACGGCCTGCGCGCGGACGCTGTGGGCGCACTGCCGGGTGCGGCGCCGGGCGGTACGGGCGCTGACGGGTGCACGCGGCCTCTCGGTGGCGGTGCTGCCCGACGGCGAGCCGTACGCGTACGCGCTGCCCGCGGGCCGGGGCCGGCGGGGACGGGTGGTGGTGTCCACGGCGATGCTGTCGTGCCTGGAGGGCGGGGAGCGGCGGGCGCTGTTCGCGCACGAGCGGGCGCATCTGGCCGGCCGGCACCACCGGCTTCTGCTGGCGGTGCACCTGGCCGCGCGGGCGAATCCCTTCCTGCGGCCGTTGCGGACGGCGGTGTCCTACACGGCGGAGCGGTGGGCGGACGAGGAGGCGGCGGAGGCGGTCGGCAACCGGCGGGCGGTGGCCCGGGCGGTGGGCAAGGCCGCGCTGGTCTCCCGCGGTACCGGCCCGGCCGCGGCACTCGCCCGTTTCGCCGCGGCCGGGCCGGTACCGCGGCGGGTGGCGGCCCTGCTGGAGCCGGCTCCGGTGGCACGCAGCTGGCCGCCGGTGTTCACCACGGCGGGGCTGGCGGCCTGGACGGCCGCGGCGGGCACGACCGTCTCGGCGCTGTCGTCGGCGAACTCCGCCGTCACCCTGTTCTTCGTGCTGAAGGCGGCCACCCCGCTGTAGGACCCGGCCGCGGCGGCCTCGCGGACCACCGCCCGCACCGCGGCGGTGGTGGGAGCCCGGGCCGCGCACCACCGCGGCCCGGACACAGGCCGTACGGATCAGCCCTCGTCGCCCTCGCCCTCGTCCTCGTCCTCGAAGGCATCGCCGATCTCGTCGACGACCTCGGCCGCGACCATCCCGCCGGCGACGCCGACCGCGAGCCCGGCCGCGCCCGCGGCGATGGCGGTGCCCATGCCGGGGCCGGAGCGGTGGCCGTCGTGATGCTCACCGTGGTGGTGGCCGTAGTCGTCCTTGTGCGCGTAGCCGCCGTCGTAGGGGCTGGGCTGCCCGTAGGGCGCCGGGGCCCCGTACGCGGCGCGGTGCTCTACGAGCTGCCGGACCCAGCCGTCCACCTCGGTGTTCCAGTCGCGGACGTCCTGGTGCCCGACGGCGAACCGGGTGAGGGTGTCGTGCCCGCCGGAGAACGGGCCGCCGCGCTTGTCGGCCTCCAGCACCACCTCCATGCCACCGGGGTGGGCCAGGAAGGTCACCTCGATCTCGTTGACCGCGTGCGCGTACTGCGGAGCGGGGGTGAGTTCGATCTCCTGGTAGAAGGGCAGGGTCTGGCCGGTGCCGTGAATGCGGCCGTACTCCAGGTCGGCGGACTTGAAGCCGAACCCGAGCTGCCCCAGAGCCTGCAGGACCGCCTCCTGCGCGGGCAGCGGACGCACCGCCAGCGGGTCGAGGTCGCCCTTGTCCTTGGCGCCGGCCACGGCCAGTTCGGTGCGCACCCCGAGGACGATGCCCAGGGCCTGGCCGTGCAGCTCGGTGACCGGGGTCTCCCACGGCAGCGTCACGGTGAACGGAACGGTGCGCTCCTCGCCCTCGGTCAGGCGGAAACCGCCGGCCACGGTGAAGCGCTCGAAGGCGATCCCGCCCTCGGACTCGCCCTCCTCGTGCTCGGCCTCGACGCGGGCGACCAACTCAAGGGCGATGTGCTCGATGTCGAAGTCGGTGCTGCCGCCCTTGAGATGGACCTGTCCGGACAGCGGGCCGCCCGGCAGGGCCGCGCCCGGGTCCAGGACCGTGTCCACCGTGGGGCCGCCCACACCGAGCGAGCCGAGCAGCCGTTTGAACACCATCGCGGCGTTCTCCTTTACATGTGCGTGTGTCTGTGCGGGTGAGGGCGCGCGGCGCCGCGGCGGGGGAGCGGGGGCTGTGCCGTACGCGGCGCCGAGCGGGCCCTCGGGGTCACTTGGCGGTGGTGTCCAGTGCGGCCAGGGCCTGGGCCCAGCGGACGTACTTCAGCCCGGCCAGGTCGGCCACGGTCTTCACGCCGAACGCCTCGTCCAGCAGTTCGCCGTCACGGTCGGAGACACCCTTGAGGGCGGAGACGGGTGCCTGGAGTATCTCCGGCAGGGCCTTGTCCGCCCACGCCTTGTCCAGCACCTTGTCCAGATCGATCGAAGCCACGTACGCCCTCCCAGGCTGACGGTGTGTGAGTGAGGTGCGGGCCCGGGCGGAACCGCACCGGCCGGTCCGTGCGTTGACCGGTCGGTCCTGCGGCCCGGTCCCCGGGCCGTGGATCGCCGCGGTGTGCCCTGGCGGAACGCGCGGGTAGCGGGCGAAGCACACGGCCTCCTCTTTCTTCTACATGACTGTAGAAGGATAGGGGGCGCCGGCCCCCGATCGGGGCGCACCGAGGTGATCAGAGCGGGAAAGGCCGAAAACGGCCCTCTGAACGGGCGTCACCTCTCCCATCCACCCACTGTTCACCCCTCACGACGCCGACACCCTCCCGGGAAGCGGGTGAGGAGGAGACGAGCGCCACCGTCGCATTCGGCCACTTCCGGTGGTCTGTTCGCCGGTGGTCTGGGCATGCGGCAGAGGACCTTGACGCGTATGACGAGGAGAGTTACGGATGCTCGCAGCCTGGACCGGATCGTGGAGCCTGGGTTGGAGCGTCGCGATCTTCCTGGTGGCCGCGGCCGTCACCGTGGTGTGCAGCGTCCGGCTCGCGGCGCTGGGCGACACCCTCGCCGACCGGACGGGCTGGGGCGAGGCACTGTTCGGCGCGGTCTTCTTCGGGCTGATCACCTCCCTGTCGGGCATCGTGATGACGGCGGTCAGCGCGGTGGACGGCCAGCCCACCCTGGCCTACGGCAACGCGGTGGGCGGCATCGCGGCGCAGACCCTGGCGGTGGTGGTCGCCGACGCCTCCTATCGGAGGGTCAATCTGGAGCACGCCGCGGCGTCTCTGCCCAATGTGCTGTTCGGCTGCCTGCTCATAGCCCTGCTCGGCCTGGTGCTGATGGCCTCCTTCGGCCCCGAGGTCACGGTGCTCGGAGTACACCCGGCCTCACTGGTGCTGGCGGCCTTCTACTGGGGCGGGATCCGGCTGATCCGTGATCAGGAGGAGCCGATGTGGCGGGCGGTCCGCACCCGTGAGACCGTCCCGGACACGCCGGACGAGGAGCGCTTCGCCGGACGGGGCGACCGCGGCCTGTGGGGGGAGTTCCTGGCGGTCGCGGGCCTGGTCGCGCTGGGCGGCTGGGCCGTGGCCAGGGCGGCCGAGAGCCTGCTGGAGGTGACCGGGCTGAACGCGGGCTTCGTCGGCGCGGTCCTGATGGGCGGGGTCAACGCGCTGCCGGAGACGGTGACGGCGGTCGCGGCGGTACGGCGCGGAGCGGTGACCCTGGCGATAGCGGCCATCGTGGGCGGCAACTGCCTGGACGTACTCAATCTCGCCATCGGCGACCTCTTCTTCCGCGGCGGCTCCCTCTACCACGCGGCCGGCACCGACCAGCTCTTCCTCACCAGCGCCGCCCTGCTGATGACCACGGTGCTGATGGGCGGCATGCTGGTGCGGCAGAAGCGCGGCTGGCTGCGGCTCGGATTCGACGGCATCGTGCTGCTCGCCGTCTATCTGGGAAGCGTGGTCGTCCTCGCTCTCTGACAGGGCGGCTCCGGGCGCGCAGGGCCGTGCACCACAATGTGGCGCCGCATCGCGCCCCTTCCGTCACACGCCCCGTGGACGGGACGCATCACCCCGGCCGCACCGTACCCGTCGCTTCCCGACGCGGAGCCGGGTGCGCCGGCGGAACCGACCGCAAAAGCGGCGGTGGTGGTCGCCGAAACGCCGGCGTGCCGGCGGGAAGGCCGGGCGCCCGCCGCCGTCACCCGGGCCACCCACCCGCCTCGACCGGGCGATCACCGCGGACATCGCCGTGTCGCCGCGTCGCCACGGTGTTTCCGTCTCCCTGTGTTCGAGTCCCCGGCGGGACGGGGCACCGGGAAGGCCCCCGGTGTCCCGCCGGAGGGCTCAGCCCGTCGCGCAGGCGGTGCACGCGGCGGCCCGCCGCGGGTCGTAGCGGCGGCCGCACGCGCACCGGGGCCAGTCCAGGCAGGACGGGCACATGGTGTACGGGGCGGCGACGGGAACGCCGCAGGTGCCGTTGCGCCCCTCGCACTCGGGCATGGGCCGATGGGTGACGGCTTCGGCCGGGGTGCGGTCGGCGGGTGTGGCGGCGGGCGTCTCCCGGTCGTCGCCGCCCTCGGCGGCGGGCCGGGGCCGGGCCCGGCTGCCGCAGTGGGGGCAGGGCAGGTCGGGGTCGCCGGGTGTCCAGCCGTCGTCGCAGCGGGCCGGGCAGCCGCTGGGCGCCAGCAGCCAGACGGCGACATGGTCGGGCCGGTGGCCGTCCCCGTGCTCGTCCGCCTCCCTGCTCAGCGGGCGGGAGGCCCAGCCTCCCCACCAGCGGCGGTCGATGCGGGCGGTGAGCTGGGCGGTGGTGTGGTACCGCAGTTCGGTACGGATGGTGTCGACGGCGGCGGGAGGGGCGGTGCCCCCACAGGCGCGGATGACCTTGTCCGGCAGGGCGGCGAGGACCGCGCGGACCGGGTCGGCGGAGCCCGGGGCGTTCCGGCAGGCGTCGCACTGGCCGTCCAGCCAGGTCCTGGGGAGGTAGACCCGTTCCCGCCGTGCGGCCCCCTCGCCCGGCCTGCCCGCTCTGTCGGGGATCCGGGACCGGAGACCCTCCCGGGCGGCTCCGTTCCCCGGACGCGCGGGGAGCGGGGCATGGCAGGTGCGGCACAGGCCGCGGCAGGCCCGGCACCGGCCGCCCTGGGCGGACGGTGCACCGCAGCCGGGGCACTCGCGGCGGCACACGTCGCACAGGTGATCGTCGGGGTGGGGGACGGGCAGGGGACGGCTTCTGTCCTGGCAGCGCAGGCACTTCCCGGTGTCGATGTCACAGGGAGTGGGGAGGAGGGGCATGCCGGGGCAGGTGCCGCAGCGGACGACGACGCGCTCTTCGGTACGGCGAAAGATCATGCCGTGCTCTTGTCTCCTGTGGGCTGTGATCGGTCCGGTGCCAGAATGCCACGCCGCACCGACACCGGGACCGGCCCGCCCACCGGGGTCTTCCGGTCCGGTGTCCTGCCGTACCGGCCGGGCGCAACGGGCCGTCGCACGGCGGCCTCCGCACCTGTCCGCGCAGGCCCGGCCGGCCCGGCCGGGAGCGTACGATCACGCGAGGACGCCGCACAGGGCGGTGGACGTGCCGAGGCGGCGGGGAGACGAGGTGGTGGACGGATGTGGCCCCGGGTGGACGGCATGCGCGCTCTGGAGCTGGGCACGCCGGGGGGCCTGCGGGCCCGGCTGAACGCGCTCGTCCTGGCGGGGGCGAAGACCGCCACGACCGGTCTGCTCCAGGAGTACGCGCAGGAGACGGAGGGCCTGGAGTACGCGGGTGAGAGGCTGGCGCTGCTGGACGACCGCGGCCGGCGCGTCGCCACCGTCGAGATCACCGGTGTCGAGGTCAAGCCCTTCGGCGAGGTGGGCTGGGAACACGCTGCCGCCGAGGGCGAGGGGGACGCCTCCCTCGAGGAGTGGCGCGAGGGCCACCGCCGGTTCTGGGAGCGCGTCGGCACCCCGGTCACCGACCGCACCCCCGTGGCCTGCCTGGCCTTCCGGCTCGCGGGGTAGAACCGACGGGCCCGGCGTACGGCTCACGACCGCCTGCTTCGCCGGCCGCCCGGGGAGAGCGGGGCCGCGGGCGCCCGGGAGATCGACTTTCGCAACCGCGCCGGGTGAGCGACCCTGGAACAGGACGTTCGAGGGACGGGGCCGTATGAGGGCGGGCCCGACCGCCGTGGGGTTTCCGCCGGGCGTCCACGGCGGTGCGGGCGCCCGTGCCGAGCCCCTCGCCCGCGAGCCGAAGCCGCTCAACCGCCCCGGGGCACGTGGCCGGGGCGGCGCGGAGGCGAGAGAGGAGCTGCGATGCGACGCGGCGGACCTTCGGTGCTGGGAATCGTGCTGGCCGGTGGAGCGGGCAAGCGGCTGATGCCGCTCACGGCCGACCGGGCCAAGCCCGCGGTCGTCTTCGGCGGAACGTACCGCCTGGTCGACTTCGTGCTGTCCAACCTGGTCAACGGCGACATCCTGCGGATCTGCGTCCTGACCCAGTACAAGTCGCACTCGCTGGACCGGCACATCACCACCACCTGGCGGATGTCGAGTCTGCTGGGCAACTACGTCACGCCCGTGCCCGCCCAGCAGCGTCTCGGCCCCCACTGGTACCTGGGCAGCGCCGACGCCATCCTCCAGTCGCTGAACCTGGTCCAGGACGAGCGCCCCGACCACATCGCGGTCTTCGGCGCCGACCACGTCTACCGCATGGACCCGCGGCAGATGCTGCGGCAGCACATCGACGGCGGTGCCGGTGTCACCGTCGCCGGCATCCGGGTGCCGCGCGCGGAGTCCTCCGCCTTCGGTGTCATCAAACCCGGCCCGGACGGCCGGACGGTCGAGGGCTTCCTGGAGAAGCCCACCGATCCGCCGGGTCTGCAGGACGACCCCGACTCCGTCCTCGCCTCCATGGGCAACTACGTCTTCACCACCAGGGCGCTGGTGGAGTCCCTCTTCAAGGACGCCGAGGACGAGAACTCCGTGCACGACATGGGCGGCTCCATCCTGCCCATCCTCACCGAGAGCGGCGAGGCGCAGCTGTACGACTTCAACACCAACCACGTGCCCGGCGAGACCACCCGCGACCAGGGGTACTGGCGTGACGTGGGCACCCTCGACGCGTACTACGACGCCCACATGGACCTGATCGCCGAACGCCCGGCCTTCAACCTGTACAACCGCGACTGGCCGGTCTACACCCACTCCTCCCAGCTGTCGCCCGCCCGGTTCAACGCCGGGGGCATCGCGGGGGAGTCCATCGTCAGCGCGGGCTGCCTGATCCGCGGCCAGGTGACCCGCTCGGTCCTCTCGCCGGGCGTGGTGGTCGAGGAGGGGGCGGTCGTGCAGGACTGCGTCCTCCACGACAACGTGCGCGTGGGGCGCGGCGCGATCGTCAGGGGCGCGATCCTGGACAAGCACATAGAAGTACCGCCCGGCGCCGCGGTCGGGGTCGACGAGCGAAGCGACCGGGAGCTGTACTCCGTCTCGGAGAACGGTGTGGTGGCGCTGGGCAAGGGGCAGCGCGTCATGTGAGACGTACGGTGCCCCGGCTCCGGGCGCGAACCCGCCCGGAGCCGGGGCGGTGGCGGTCAGGCGGTGGTGCCGGTGACCGAGGTTTTGGACTTGGTGACGTGGTAGGTCACCTGTGCCCCGCTCCAGTAGTGGAAGGTGAGCGTCACGCGGGCGCCGTCCCTGACCTCGGCGAAGAAGTCGGACGTCAAAGTGGTGGCGCCGGCTGCGTAGTCGGGCGCGAACGCACGGTCGAACTCCTTGTAGGAAGTCCAGTCGTGGGGGCCGGCGTTGCTGCCGTCGGCGTATCCGGCCTCCATCGTGGCGAGCCTGTCACCGCGGAAGTCGGTGGGAACGGCGAACGAATCCGTCGTGCCGACCGCGTCGCGCAGGACGGGCGTGTCGTGGGTGATCAGGTCGATCCGCCAGGGCACGCCGCGTGAGAACCGTGCGTGCAGCACCGCGTTGGTGCCGTAGGCCCGGGAACCGCTCAGCCGGGTGAGCGCGGCGGCGGTGATGGTGAGCCGGTCGCCCTGGAGGGTGTAGTCCCTGCCGCGCACCAGGGCGGTGGAGCCGTGGCGCAGCCCGGTGAAGGAGGTGCCGTTGAGGTTCAGGGTGAGCGTCTTGTCGGTGACGGCTTCGCCGCGGGCGCTGAAGACCTGGTCGGAGGAGGCCGTGCCCGACCGGGTCTTCCAACTGGACCTGATCTGGGCGAACAGCTCCGGGTCGTTCCAGCGGAAGCCGGTGCGCCGGAAGTGCTGGCCGTTGTCCCACAGCATCGTGGTGATGTTCCTGATGCGGGCGTGGTACCCGAGGGACTCGAAGAACTTCAGCTTCTCGCCCTGCTGGATGGTGCCGGTGTGCCGGTCGAAGCCCAGCAGGCCGTACTCGCCGAGGATCACCGGGACGCCCCGGGCCACGAAGGTGTCGTGGACGCGGTCGAACGCGTCGGTCAGGTCCTTCCGGGCGGTGGCGTCGAAGCGCGTACCGCCCGCCACGTTCACGCTGAAGGGCCAGTAGCCGTAGTAGTGCACGGTCGCGGCGACGCGGGGGTCACCGAGGGCGTCGATGGTGTCGGCCAGTTCGTCCACCCGTGCCTGGTCGGCGGAGGTGTGCAGGGTCGGCAGGACGAGCAGGCGGTCGGCGTTGCCGCCGCCCGACCGGCGCACGGTGCGGTGGAACGAGGTATTGAGCTCGTCCAGCAGCTCCGCGTTCCGGGCGTCGCCCTGACCGCCGTTGAACTGCGGCTCGTTGACGCTTTCGAACACCAGCCCGGGCGGGTGGTCCCGGAAGGTGTCGGCCAGTTGATCCCAGATGGCGTTGTAGCGGGCGAGCACACCGGCGCGGTCGGCAGGCATGTCCGCGATCCACTGCCAGGAGTCGTGATGAATGTTGATCATGACATGGAAGCCGTCCGCCAGCGCCCAGTCGACGACCTCCTCGACGCGGTCGAGATATTCCGCCTCAAGGGCGTGATCCGGCGCCGGACCCTGATGCCCACCCCATGTCACGGGAATGCGAATGCTGTTGAACCCCTGTGCCCTGACATTGTCGAGCAGCGCCTCGGTGATACGGGGATTTCCCCAAGACGTCTCGTCGTCGCCGGTGGCATCGAGGGAGTTGCCGAGATTCCAGCCGGGCTGCATCGCGGCGACCTGGGACATCGCGGCGCTCGGGGCGCGTTTTCCGTGCCCGGCGCCGGGCACCGCCTGGGCGTCTCCGGCGGCCGGCACGCTCAGCCCGGCGAGCAGCGTGACCATGCCGCTCACCAGCAGACCGGCCCACCGGCCGGTCCTCCCCGATCTGTCGCGTAAACCGGACATCGCACTCCTCGTGGTCACATGGCACGGTGACGGGGAAAGGGGCCCGGCGCGGGTGTGTTCGCCCGTGGAGGCCCATGGGAATACCACTCGGTCGCGATGCTGGCAGCGGTGGGTCAATGGCGCAAGGGGTGGTGTGCGGGACCGGTGGAATCGCCCGCCCAGCAATATGGACTTCCGGGCAGGAATCCAGACGTTCGACCATCGGTGTTCGATGCGCGGCGAATCATCGAATGAAATTCGACGGTCGGTGGCGGGGAAATGGACCGGCCGGAACCGCGCCCGGCACGAAGGCCGGCAGGCCCCGGTGGAACGGGGCGCGCCGACCCGGACACGGTCCCGCAGCGGCCGCCGTGTTCCGCCGGGGCCGCTCAGCCAAGGGCCGGGACGAGTGGGTCGGCTCCCGGCCCTGCACGGCCGACGGGCTGCCGCTGATCGGAGCCACCCGCTCGTCGCGCGTCTTCGCCGCCGGAGGCCACGGCATGTGGGCCATCACCCCGGGGCCGGTCACGGGCCCACGGCGCCCGGAGCGGGTCGACTGCACACCGCCGCCCGGCGGAAATGGGGCCTGCCCCCGATGGCCGGGGGCAGGCCCTTCGGCCAGGATGAGGGCGACGGCCAGTGATCCGCCGCGCCGCGGCGGCGCCGTACCGGCAACTGCCCGCCGCAGGCCGGGTTCTGTTTCCCGGGTGCCCCGCGGGGGGTGTGGAAGGTGAGGTCGTGAACCACCAGGTCGCCGGCAGCGGTGCGGTCCCGCCCACGGGCCGGGGGGACGCGGCGGTGGCCGGTTCCGAGTCCACGATGCTCTCCGCCCACCGCTTCCCCGCCTGGCCGGTGTGCCGGCGATGCCCGGGAATCGCCATCGACCTGGGCAGCGCCCGTACCCGGGCCTGGACACAGGGCCGCCGCAGCGTCATCGACGCGCCCACCGTGACCTTCCCGGGCAGGGGGATCACCCATCCCGTCCAGCGGGGCACCATCGTCGACGCCGACGGCACCGGCCGGTTGCTGGAGCGCCTGCTGGGCGGCCGTACCACCCGCCTCGCCCGCCCGGTGGTCGCCGTCACCACCCCGGTCCTCAGCGACCGGCGCCACCACACCGCCGCGGTCGAGGCGCTGGGAGTGCTGCGGCCCCGCACGGTGCTGTCCGTCGAGAGCGTCAGGGCCATCGCGCTGGGAGTCCGCGCGGATCTGTCCCGTCCACTGCTGGTGGTGGACATCGGCGCGCACATCACCGAGGTGGCCCTGCTGGTCGACGGTGCCGTGAGCGCCGCGCGCAGGGCGGCCCTGGGCACCAGCGACCTCGACACGACCCCCTCGCGCGAGCTGGTCGCCCAGACCGCCGCGATGGTCACCGGCATGCTGCGCGGAAGCCGTGTTCCGCACCTCGTCGACGCGCTGGAACGCGGTCCGCTGGTGGGCGGCGGGGGCGCCCTGCGTCCGGAGGTGACCTACCAGCTCTCCGTACGGCTGAACACCTGTGTACGACCCGCTCCCCAGCCGCACATCGCGGCACTGCGCGGAGCCGCCGAGGCACTGCGCTCCACGCATGCGCACCACCGCTGAACGGGGCCGCCCCGGTCGTATCCGCCGGGCCGGCACCCTTCCGTACGGGCCGGCCTTCCGGAGACGGGCAGGGCCCGGCACCCCGCTTCGGGGTGCCGGGCCCGTGGAGGCGCCGGGGTCAGGCGGGGCGGATGTTCTCCGCCTGCGGGCCCTTCTGGCCCTGGGTGACGTCGAACTCGACCTTCTGGCCCTCCTGCAGCTCACGGTAACCCTGGGCCGCGATGTTGGAGTAGTGGGCGAAGACGTCGGGACCTCCGCCCTCCTGCTCGATGAAGCCGAAGCCCTTCTCACTGTTGAACCACTTCACGGTGCCCTTGGCCATGATTGTCTCCTTCTCCTTGAGGGGACCGGACCCGCTCTGTGGGCCCGGGAGGTGATCGCCCTGGTCCGGAGATGAGCTGAACAGCGAGAACGCCCGTGATCGTGACCACGGGCGAACGAGACTTCGGAACCACGACTGCTGTTCACGACGCTACACCGCACGGTCGGCGACCGCTACCGACGCGGCCGGGCGTGTCCCGGTGTTCCTACGGACCCGGCCCGCCGGGCGGCGTCCCTCCGGCCGTCCGGACGGGTAACCGTGTGCGTCATCTTCACGGGGCGCGAACAGGGCGAGAAGCATGGGATCGCTCCCAAAATCCATCGGAAACCCACGTCGGTTCCCGTTCCCTTCCGGAGTCGCGGTGAGAGGAACAAGAGCACCGGTCGCCCTGTTGGCCGGACTGGCCGCCTTCCTCGGCACGGGTGCCACGGGCCCGGCCGCCCACGCCGGGCCCTCCGGCGCACCGGCGGCCGGCCTCCACATCGAGGACGGCCGCCCGGTGGAGGCGGACGGCGACGACTTCGTCATGCGCGGTGTCCACCACGCCCACACCTGCCACCGGGGCGAGACGCAGTCGTTCGCCGACATCAAGGAGACGGACGCCGACACCGTTCGCGTCGTTCTCGCGAGCGGCCACCGCTGGAGCGAGAACAGCCCGGAGGACGTGGCCGACGTCATCGACCGGTGAAAGGCCAACCGGCTGATCTGCGTGCTGGAGGTGCACGACACCACCGCCGACGCTTACGCGGGCGCCTGCTCCGTCGGCCACCGGGTCGTGGGGGAGCGGGGCAGTGGCTTCCAGGGCGA
Source organism: Streptomyces mangrovi (assembly GCF_900114215.1). Classification (GTDB taxonomy): domain Bacteria; phylum Actinomycetota; class Actinomycetes; order Streptomycetales; family Streptomycetaceae; genus Streptomyces; species Streptomyces barkulensis. Next base: position 273,691 of record NZ_FOSG01000004.1, read on the forward strand.
GACCGTGATCCGCGACACCGGCGCCCCGCCGCCGTCGACGGTCCGAACACCGCGCCGGCCGCGTTCACGCTCAGCGGCGGGACCTGCGCCGTCTCCTGACCCGGCGGGGTGGCGACGGCGTTGTCAGTGACCGCGCCTATGTTTCCGGCCATGTCCCGCCGCTGTGGTGTGGAAGGCCCCTGAAGCATGGGAGACGGTGCGTTGTCAGACTGGGAGAGGTCGAGCACGGCACGGGTGATACCGCCCGCACGGCCGCGCAAGCTCGCCAAGGTGCCGTTCGTCGAACTGGCCGACGGACGCCTGCAGGGAGTGGTGTCCAGCGGCTCGGACGTCGGGCGGGTCTACGTCTCGTCGGTCGCCGCGGGAGACTACGCGTTCGCCTGCAGCACCAACAACAACCGGCCGTGCGGCGGCGCGCGGGGGTCGTTCTGCAACCACATCCGGGCCCTGGTCGGCGAGGCGGTACTGCAGTACGGCGCCGAGCGCGTCGCCCGCTACCTGCGGGTCGAGACCGCGCAGGAGGAGCCGGACGCGTCGGCCGTCACCACCGCCATGGCCCGCACATGCCCGCCGCAGGGCGACACCGGGGCCGCGGCGCCCGTCTTCAGCCGGTTCCTGCGTCACCTGGCCTATCTGGAACTCGCCCCGACCACCGCACCGCTGCCGGAGATGCACTGGTTTCCGCCGACCAGGGCGGTGGTGTGATGCGCGCCGATCTGCTCACCGAGCCCGTCGACGGACTCGACGAAGTCCTGGCGGCGGTCGACGCCTTCGACCAGGCCCTCGTCGCGGGCCTGGTCCGGCCCCAGCCCGGCCAGGCCGCGGCTCTGGCCGGGCTCGCCGAGGCGGTCGCGGGAACTCCACTGGCCGCCAGGGTCGCGGAGGCGGCGGAGAAGACCGCGGCCGCCTCCGCCGGCGAGGAGCACCTCACCGCCCTCGCCGCCGCCCGCACCGCACTGCTCGGATCCGTCCACGACGCGCTGACAGCCCGTCTGCAGGAGGCGACCGGCCGGGCCCGCTCCGCGGAGACGGTCCTCACGCCCGGCGGACAGCGGACGGTGAACCTGCTCGCCGCCGCCCGCTCGTGGCTGGTCGACCTGGCGCGCGCCGGATGGCGGGGCATCGACCACGATGTGGTCTCCGCGTCCGCGCAGGTCGTCTCCGCGATGCTTCCGGATCCGTCCCTGCGCCGGCAGGCCGTCCTCCTGGACGGCTTCGCCGCCGAACTCGCCGCCTCCTGTCCCGGTGCGACGCTGGAGCGCGTCCCGGTACGGCGCTGGGCCGACCTGTGGTCGCGCGCGATGCTGCTGACACTGCCCGGTGCGGCGGACGTACCCGCGGCCGGTACCGTCACCGGACGCCTCCTGCCGCTCGGCGTCGACGTGCACGAGCACGCGACCGCCGTACAGGCGCAGGTCCACGCCGTGCTCGAGCCCGCGGACGGCTCCGCCTCCCGTCTGGTGCGGGCCGCGGTGGCGGTGCCCAAGCCCGACACGGTCGTGGGGGCCGGTCTGTGGCAGCTGCTGCGCCCCCGCACATCGCTCCTGGCGGCCGTCGGGGAGGGCCGGTCGATGGACCTTGCCGACATGCCGGTCACCGCCGAGGGCGACCTCCTCTGGGACGACGAGTACGCCCGTCCGGGCGAGCCCGCCGAGGCCTTCGCCACCGCCCGTGTCGCCCTGCCCGCCGCGGCCGACCCGGCGACCGCGCCGCTGGACCGGCACCCGGCGCGTATCGCCGTTCCCGTCTTCCTGGAGGGCTACACCGCCCAGGAGGAGGACGGCGCGCTGACGTTCACCGTCGCCGGGCATCCCCTGGCCGTCGACACCGACCGGATCCCGGCCGCCGGCCCCCTCACCCCCGAGGCCGTGGCGGCGTCCGGAGCGTGTATCGGGCTCCTGCGCTGGGACGCCGGGGCATACCGGGTCCAGCCCCTGGCCGTCGAGACGACCGTGCGGAAGAAGACGGTCACGCTCCACGCGGGGGGATGGGCCGGTGGTACGGCCGACAAGGCCGGTGTCAGGGCGGAGAAGGCCGCGACCGCCGCCGTGGCAGTGCTGCGGGAGCGGGCCGGAAGGCTGCTGCGCAAATGAACGAGCACACCACCGAGCAGACCGCCGAACACACCACCGGGCGCCCTGCCGGGGCCGGAAACGCGCCCGAGCCGGACGGCGGGGCGGACCTCCACGGAAACCGCCGCCAGGTCCTGTACTGGCGGCTCCTGGCTCGTCTCTTCGACCACGAGGAGCAGCCCACGCTGGAGTCGGCGAGCCTCGCCGTCGTCGAGGACATCGGCCTGCCGTCCGCACTGCTGGACCCGCATGCCTCCGTAGACTCGATCGTGCAGCGCCACCCGGACCTGGCCGCCGAGTTCGACGGTCTGATGACGCCCGGTCCCGGCGCCGACGGCGACGCACGCGACCGGGCCGCCGAGGTGCGGCGCGCGGCACTGGCCGCGAAGGTGCTGCTGGGCGTCTTCGCCCCCGGCTCCGGCAGGGTCACCGCCGGGCAGCTGGCGCGCTGGCAGTCCGATGCCGGCTGGCTGGAGCGCGCACTCGGCTGCGGGCCGGGTGAGCTGCGCGGCGGCCGCCCCGGTACGGCCGCCGGCCCGACCGGTACCGGCGGCCCGGACGCGGCCTTCGACCTCGGCCGGCTGATCCCGGAGATCGGTCCGGAACTCGGCGCCATCGAGGCCGACCTGGTCAAGCGGATGCACCTGCGCGAGGTCCTGGCGGATCCGGAGCTGGCCGCGCGGCTGACCCCCAGCATGTCCCTGATCGAGCAGCTGCTGCGGGACAAGGACAACCTCTCGGGCGTGGCCCTGACCAATGCCAGGGCCCTCATCCGCCGCTTCGTCGACGAGGTCGCCGAAGTGCTGCGCACCCAGGTCGAGAAGGCGGCGGCCGGTGCCCTGGACCGCTCGGTCCCGCCCAAGAGGGTGTTTCGCAACCTCGACCTCGACCGCACGATCTGGAAGAACCTCACCAACTGGGATCCGGAGCAGGAGCGGCTGTACGTCGACCGCCTCTACTACCGGCACACCGCCCGCAGAACCACGCCCCAGCGGCTGATCGTGGTCGTTGACCAGTCGGGCTCCATGGTCGACTCGATGGTCAACTGCACCATCCTCGCGTCGATCTTCGCCGGGCTGCCGAAGGTGGACGTCCATCTGATCGCCTACGACACCCGGGCACTCGATCTCACACCCTGGGTCCACGACCCCTTCGAGACCCTGCTGCGCACCAACCTCGGGGGCGGCACCGACGGCACGGCCGCGATGGCACTGGCCCAGCCGAAGATCGCCGAGCCCCGCAACACCGTCGTGGTGTGGATCTCCGACTTCTACGAATGGCGGCACGAGCAGCTGCTCGAGTCCATGGCCGCCGTCCACCGCTCGGGAGCCAGGTTCATCCCGGTCGGATCGGTGACCAGCTCCGGGCGTGGCAGCGTCAACCCGTGGTTCCGGGAGCGCTTCAAGGACCTGGGCGCACCGGTGCTCTCCGGCCACATCCGCAAGCTCGTCCACGAACTCAAGACCTTCCTCACCTAGAAAGGCCCTCACATGTCCGACCTGCTGCGTGCCCCCGCCGAACTCAAGTACGCCGAGGAACTCGACTGGCTGGAGTCCGTCGACGACGCCCCCAAGCCGTTCTCCTGGCGCCTGTCGCCGAAGATGGTCCGCCTGTTCATCCTCGGTTCCGAGCGCTCCGACGGCCTGGACAGGGAGATCCCGCAGAAGTGGTTCGGCGACCGCGGTCTCGTCGAGCGGTCCATCGTCACGCTCGCCTCCGACCGCGGTCTGCTGCTCATCGGTGACCCGGGCACCGGCAAGAGCTGGCTGGCCGAGCTGCTGTCCGCCGCGATCTGCCGCAACTCCACCCTGGTGGTCCAGGGCACCGCCGGCACCACCGAGGACCACATCAAGTACTCCTGGAACGTGTCCATGGTCATCGCCAGGGGCCAGTCGCGCGAGTCGATGATCCCCTCGCCGATCATGACCGCGATGGAGACCGGTGCGATCGGCCGCTTCGAGGAGCTCACCCGCGCCACCAGCGACGTCCAGGACGCGCTCATCTCGATCCTGTCCGAGAAGTACGTCTCGGTCCCCGAACTGGACGACGAGGGCATCGTCTTCGCCAAGCCCGGCTTCTCGGTCATCGCCACCGCCAACAGCCGCGACCGGGGTGTCAACGACCTGTCCTCCGCGCTCAAGCGCCGTTTCAACTTCGTCCGCATCCCGGTGGTGACGAACAAGAGGAGCGAGGCGGAGATCGTCCGTTTCCGCACCGGGGAACTGCTGCGCCGCCACCGGATCGAGCTGGACGTGCCGCCGACGCTGCTGGACGTGCTGCTGCAGAGCTTCGCGGACCTGCGCGCCTCCTCGGCGGCGGCCGGCAGCGACGACGAGAGGCTGGAGTCCGCGTTGTCCACCGCCGAGCAGATCGGCGTGCTCGAGGACGCGATCCTGCACGGCAACTTCTTCGGCGAGCATGCCCTGACCGCCCGCACCCTGGCCTCCTCACTGGTCGGATCGCTGGCCCGGCGCGAGCCGGAGGACCTGGCCATCCTCAACAAGTACCTGCACGGTGTCGTCGAACCGCGCAGCAGGGAGGAGGGCGGCTCCTGGCCGGAGTTCCTCGAGGGCGGCCGCGACGCGATCGCCACCCTGTCGTGAGGGCCGTGAGCGGAGGAGCCCCGGAGGGAACCACCGTGGACGAGACCACCGCGGACGAGACCGCCTTCACCGCGCTGCGCACGCAACTGAGGGAAGCCGCCACGGCGTTCGCCGGAGGACCGGACGCCCTTGAGGAGATCCTGCTGGGCATCGTCGACGACATCGACCGTGCGGTGCACGAGCCGCTGGAGATCTTCCCTGTCTGCCACCACTCGCCCGCCTCGGCGACCGCGATGGCACGCCGCCTGCGCGAGAAACGGCCGAAGGCCGTGTACCTGGAGCTGTGCGAGGACATGGCGCCGCTGCTGACCGAGCTGCGCAACTGCCGGCTCCCCGTGGCGGTACAGGCGTTCGCGGCCGAGGTCGACGGTTTCCCCGCGCAGTGGTCGCCGCTGTCGGTGGTCGCGCCGATCACCGAGGCGTCCGCCGAGTACCAGGCGATCGCCTACGCGCTGGAGACCCCGGACGTCGAACTGGTCCTCGTCGACCGCTCCAGCGACCACGTCTTCCAGTGGGACGCGCGCGGGGCGCACGCCACCGGGGCCGGTTCCGGTCCCGAGGCGCCGGCCGAGGAGGAGGCCGCGCTGCACGGTGACGCGGTCGGCGTGGAGATCGGCGACCTGCGGCCCCGTTTCGCCGAACTGGAGGAGCATCTGCTGCGCCACGGGCGGGTGCGGCACTGGTCGGAGTGGTGGCACCAGTACGTCGAACTGCCGCTCGGGGAGAGCGACCACGACACCTACCGCCAGGTGATGTTCCTGATCGGCAGCCTCTTCAGGCGCCTGGCGCCCGGCGACCCCCACCGGGTGCGCGTGGACGAGGACCGCGAGCGCCACATGTGGACCAGGATGCGCAGGCACCTTCAGGAGACCGGTACCGACCCCGCGGACTGTCTCTACGTCTGCGGCGCCTTCCACGCGGCCAGCCGCGTGGCCGAGTTCGGCGTTCTGGGCGAGGACACCTTCGAGATCGGTCCGCGCACCGCCACCAGGTGGCAGTACGGCCTGATCCCCTCCAGCCACGCGGCGATCGAGGCGCAGTTCGGCCTCGCCGCGGGCTCGGTGTCGATCGCCGCGACACTCTGGGCGAAGAACCTCAGGCGCACCCGCGTGGAGCCGTACCGCCTCGCGGGACAGGCGGGGGCGGGGAGGCCGAAGGCCCGGAAGGCCGTGGCGGCCGCTCCCGCGGAGCAGGCCCCGCCCTCGGACAGGCTGACCGGCTTCCTCGGCCGGCCGCCCGTCCTGGACGGGCTGGACGAGGCGGAACTGCTGGGCTGGTCGGTGGAGATCGTGCGCGCCGCGCGCCGAAGCGGCTATCCGGCCTCCACCGCCGACGCCATCGCGGTGTTCGAGACGTCGATCCTGCTGGCCGGGATACGCGACCGGGCCAAGCCGACCCCGTACGACTTCCAGGACGCGGCCGTCACCTGTATCGAGAAGGACACCGTGCCCGGCCGGCGCGACGTGCGCCGCCTGGTGGAGATCATGATGGGTGGCGACCGGGTCGGCCGGGTCGGCTACGACGCGCTGCCGCCCCTGGCCCGCGATGTCCACGACCGGCTCGCTCCCCTGAACCTGAAACTCCAGCAGCGCGGTGTGCGCAGAGCGCTGCTGGACATGGCCGCCCGGCCGGAGCTGGAGAGCTGCTCCGACGTGCTGTGGATACTGCGCCGCCTGATGCCGCACGGTGCCGCACGGCCGATCATGGGGGAGCGGAAGCTGGGGGAGCGCCCGATTCAGGAGTCCTGGGATCTGGCACTGGGCACGCACCAGCGTTCGCTCATCGAGCTGGGCTACGAGGGCGTCAGCGTCGAGCAGGTGCTGGAGCAGCGTCTGCGCCGCACGGCGTACGACTCACGGGCCACCGCGGCGACCGTCCTCGGTGCGGTCGAGGACACGGTGCTGTATCTGCGCGGCCACCGCCTCGCCGGCGAACTGGGGGCCCACGCCCTGAAGGTGCTGTCGGCCGAGCGCAGCGTGGACGGCGCTCCGGAGGTGCTGCGCCGGGTGCGGCGGCTGCTGGCGTACTACCGCACCGGCGAACCGGTCCTGCCGCCGTGGATCGAGTCCTTCGTCAAGGCGGGATACGCGCACTACTGCACCCTGCTGCCGACGGCGTTCACCGACGACGACGCGGGCGTCCGCCAGGTGGGGGCGATGCTGGGCTTCCTGTTCGGGATGGAGAGCCTGGCGCTGTCGCTGGGGTGCGACCGGACACAGCTGGAGCTGGCCCTGGCCCAGTCCCGTCCGCGGGACCCGGCGAAGACGGCGCTGCTGTGGGCGGCCCGGACGCACCTCGGGCAGCTGACCCGCGCGCAGCTGCGGGCCAGGTGCGACGAGATGCTCGGCAACCCCATGGTGGTGCCCGCCTACCCGCGCTACCTCAGTGGTTTCCTGCACGCGCTGGAGCCCGTCCCCGGTCTCGCCGACTTCGTCGTGGAAGCCGTGTCGAACGCGTTCGCGCGGCTGCCGGACCATGTGCTCCTGCCGTGGCTGCCGACTCTGATCACCACCCTGCGCTCGGACGGCGCCGAACTGGCCCCGCTGCTGATCCGCGAGGCCGGGCGGACCTTCCCCGGACGGCTCGCGGCACTGGACGCATGGGTGCCGCCGTGGCGGGCGCGAGCGGAGCCGGAGGCCGTACGTCCGGCACGGCGCTCGGGCGCTCGGGCCTCGGGCGCGGCGCTGCTCGCCGCCCATCCCGCGGCGTGCGACGCGGTGGCCGGTCTGCTGGGCTGCGACGGCACGTGGCAGAGCGCGGAGTCCGCCCCGCCGGGCGCGGCGCTGGCCGACCGTCACCCGCGGACGGCGGTGGCACTGGAGGCGCTGCTGGCCGCTTCGTGAGGCCGATCAGGGGGTGCGGCGGCACCGGCCGCCACCGGCCGGACCGACGGGCTCCGGCCCCTTGCCGGGCCGCAGCCCCACAACCGTGCTGCCGGCCGCCGTCGCACCCCCGGTGAGGGCGGTACCGCGTGGGTGATCAAAATAGGGGGTGTTTAACATATGAGCACCGCCTAGCTCGAAAGATGAACCTGTGACTACCACCGTGGACTCGTTCACCAACTGGAAGAACCGCGAGGAGATCGCGGAGTCGATGATCCCGATCATCGGGAAGCTGCACCGGGAGCGGGACGTCACGATCCTGCTCCACAGCCGCTCCCTGGTGAACAAGTCGGTGGTCAGCATCCTCAAGACCCACCGGTTCGCCCGGCAGATCGCCGGCGAGGAGCTCTCGGTCACCGAGACGCTGCCGTTCCTGCGGGCTCTCACCACGCTCGACCTCGGCCCCTCCCAGATCGACATCGGCATGCTCGCCGCGACGTACAGGGCCGACGACCGCGGGCTGTCGGTGGATGAGTTCACCGCCGAGGCCGTCGCCGGCGCCACGGGCGACAACAAGATCAAGTGCCGCGAACCGCGCGATGTGGTCCTCTACGGCTTCGGCCGCATCGGCCGCCTCCTCGCCCGTCTGCTCATCGAGAAGACCGGCTCCGGAAACGGCCTGAGGCTGCGCGCCATCGTCGTCCGCAAGGCCGCCGGCCAGGACCTCGTCAAGCGCGCGTCCCTGCTGCGCCGCGACTCCATCCACGGTCAGTTCCAGGGCACGATCACCGTCGACGAGGCGAACAACAAGATCATCGCCAACGGCAATGAGATCCAGGTGATCTACTCCGACGACCCGACGGCGGTGGACTACACCGCGTACGGCATCAAGAACGCCATCCTCATCGACAACACCGGTAGGTGGCGCGACCGGGAGGGGCTGTCCAAGCACCTGCGCCCCGGCGTCGACAAGGTCGTCCTGACCGCGCCGGGCAAGGGCGACGTCCCCAACATCGTCCACGGCGTCAACCACGAGACGATCAAGCCCGACGAGCGGATCCTGTCCTGCGCGTCCTGCACCACCAACGCGATCGTGCCGCCGCTGAAGGCGATGGCCGACGAGTACGGCGTCCTGCGCGGCCACGTCGAGACCGTCCACTCGTTCACCAACGACCAGAACCTGCTGGACAACTACCACAGGTCCGACCGCCGCGGCCGCTCGGCGCCGCTCAACATGGTCATCACCGAGACCGGCGCCGCGTCCGCCGTCGCCAAGGCGCTGCCCGGCCTCGACGCGAAGATCACCGGCAGCTCGATCCGCGTCCCCGTGCCGGATGTCTCGATCGCGATCCTCAACCTGCAGCTCGCCCGCGAGACCACCCGCGAGGAGGTCCTCGACTACCTCCGCAACGTGTCGCTGACCTCGCCGCTCAAGCGCCAGATCGACTTCATCAGCGCCCCCGACGCGGTCTCCAGCGACTTCATCGGCTCGCGCAACGCCTCGATCGTCGACGCCGGCGCCACCAAGGTCGAGGGCGACAACGCGATCCTCTACCTGTGGTACGACAACGAGTTCGGCTACTCCTGCCAGGTCGTCCGCGTCGTCCAGCACGTCTCCGGGGTCGAGTACCCCACCTACCCGGCCCCGGCGGTCTGACCCCGGCTGTTCGGTTTCCGCGCCCCGCCCGGTCCGGCGACCCGGCGGGCGGGGCGCGGCATCGGCTCTTTCCGGACGAGAAGAGGGACCGGACGCGCCTACGGCGCCGGACAGGAGTCCACCGCGCCGAGACCCGTGACGCCGGACGACGGCACCCGCACCTCGCCGGTCCCCGTCCCCGTCCCCGTCTCCGTCCCCAGCACCAGCCCCGCCCCGGCGCGCCGCCTCGAGGTCCGCCGGGGCGCCGGAGGGCCGGGCGAGACCCGCGGGCTCCCGGCGGTCCCCCCACTCCGGCAGGGCGTGTTCCGGGCGGTGGCGGGGCGGATTCCGGGCGTTGCCGCCCGCATCGCGCATCGGCCCGCGCGGCGGCCGGGAAGTGGGCATGATGGCGGGGGGAGGGATGACCCATGAGCGATGCCGACGCCGAATCACCGTCCGCCCGGGCCGCGACGGCCCTGGCCCGCACCGCCGACTGCGCGGTCCCGCTGCCGCGAACCTTCCGGAACACCCCCTACCAGGGCATACGGGGGACCGAACTCGACGGCGAGATCACCGGGTTGGAGTCCCTCCTCGAACAGCTGCCGGAATCCGGCACGACCGCGGCCCGCCTGAGGGCCAGACTCGGGACGCTCCGGTCCGTCAGGTTCGTCCTGGACGGGGCCGCGGAGGACCGGAACGCGGCCGTGCCTCTGCTGCAGGAGGCTCGGGGCTCGGAACGGCTCTGTGCCGAGGAGCGCACGGCTGCCTCCAAGAGCCTGATGCTGCTGCTCGCCTCCCGGGTGGCTCCGCTGGGGCAGGCCGTGAGCGAGGCGGAGGCACTGACCGTGGACCTGGTCAGGGCGGTGGCGGGCGCGGGCACTCCGGAGGAGCGGGGAGGCGACGGGACACTGGAGGACATGCGACTGCTGCTGCGATTGGGCGCCGAGGCCGGTCTCCTGGCCGAAGCCCCGTTTCGGCAGGAGGACATCCTGCGGCTCGCCGGTTTCCTCATGGATCCGGGGAGGGTCGGCGACCCCGGATCGATGGCCGAGGCGGCGGAGCTGGTGCGGAGGAACGCCGGTCTGCTTCCGCGGCCGCTGCGCCCTCTGCTGGACGGGGCACTCTCGATGCTGGGCACCTTCTCAAACCGCCCCGCCGAGCCGGGCGCGCCGGAGCGGGCCGAGATCCCGTCCGACGAGATTCTGCAGGACGCGCTGCATCTCATGGCGGTCGTCGGGGTGTCGGACCCCGGGGCGGTCGGCAGCGAGGAGCTGAGGAAGGTCATCGGCCGACTGGACAGTGGGCCGGAAGCCTCGCCGTCCTCACGCATGACCGCCGCCATGCTCCACATCACGGAGGGAATGCGCACCCGCGACAGGGAGGCGTTCCGCTCGTCGCTGCGTATCCTGCGGCAGCTCGACGAGGCGGGCGAGCTGCGGGAACCGGCCGACAGGGAGTGGCTCCAAGCCGTCACCGCGGGCAACCTGGAGGTGGCCGCCGCGACGGGCGGCAGCCTCCAGGACGAGGAAGCCGCCATGGCCCTCATGGAGAGCCTGCTCTCCCGGGCCGCTCCGGACATCCCCGTGCCGGCCGAGCTGAGGGCCGGGGCCGCGTGCCTGCGGATCAGGAACCGTCTGACCGCCGCACAGGAGAACGGGGACGTCACGGCCGTGGACAGGCTGATCGAGGAGCTCCTCGACCTGGACCACGAGCTTCCCGAGCCGTCGGTCTGGGGCGGTGCCCTCGTCCCGTTCATGCTGGGACTGGCCCATCTGACCCGTGCCTTCCTCACCAGGGACGTGCGCGACGTCCGCAAGGCCGGGGTCCACATCGAGGAAGCCCTGGAGGCACCGGTGGAGACCCCGGCCATCCGCGACCTGCTGGACTCGGGCTGGGCGGCGGCGTTCTCCCTCAGCGGCGCACTCGAGTCCGATCCCGGCCGTGTCGCCGAGGGGATCCGCCGCACCCGGTCCGTGCTGGGACGGGCTGGGATCACCTTCGACTTCGAGGCCAGAACCCGCGGCCTGGTGGCGAGCGGTCTGAGCCTGCTGCACCGCCTCACCGGTGATGTCGCGGCCCTCGACGAGGCCGTCGGGGAAGTGCGCGAGGCCCTGGCCGCCCTTCCGCCCGGGGGCACGCCCGTCAGCGCCTCTCTGTACTGGGACCTCGCCTCGCTGCACGCCGACCGGGCGGCCGCCCGCCCCGGCACACCGGAGGCGGACGAGGACCTGCTGGCCGCGGTGGCCGCCGCGCGCGACTCGCTGCGCGCGACCGCCGCCGACGTTCTGCTGCAACTGGGGGTGCGGCACGGACTGCGTGTGGCACGCCAGGGCGCCGACCACGGTCGCGTCGCCGCCTCCTGGGCGCTGCGCGTGGGCCGGACGGAGGAGGCGCTGGCCTGCCTGGAGGCCGGCCGTTCGCTGGTGCTGGGCGCCGCGGCCGAGTCCAGGGGCGTCGCCGACCGGCTCGAGGCACTCGGCGCGGCCGACCTCGCCGCACAGTGGCGCGAGGCCGCTCCGGCACCGCCGCCCCTCCGGCAGGAGGAGGCCGAGTCCCCCCTGAAAGTCCTGTCCGCGCTCACCGGCGGCACCCCCGGACTCCCCGGCGACGTCCGCAGCCGCGCACTGGAACTGCTGCGCGGGCAGCAGGGCCGCACCGACGAGCAGTCACCCTCCGAAACGGTCGCCGGGCTCCGCGCCGGCCTGGCGCGGGCGGGTGTCGACGCCCTCGTGCACCTGCTTCCCGGAACCGGCGCGGAGGACGGCGCGCTTGTCGTCACCACCCCCGCCGGGCCCGTCCGGGCCGTGCCCCTGCCCGCGCTCTCGCAAGAGGGACGCGGGGCGGTCGACGCCTTCGTCCGGGCCGGCACGGAGCGGCAGCGACTGCTCGACACGCCGTTCGACGCGGTGTCGCCGCAGGAGCGGAAACGGGTCGCCGGACGCCGCCGCCAGGCATTCGAGGAGGTGTGCCGGTGGGCGGGGGAGGTGCTGTCCCCCGTACTGGACGCTCTCGGCCTGTGGGAACGGGCTCTGGCCGAATCGGGCCTGGGAGCGGAGCCGGGCGGTGGCGGGACGGGGCCCGAGGCGGTGCGGCTCGTTCTGGTCCCGTGCGGGGACCTCGGCGTGGTGCCCTGGCCGGCGGCGGTGCTGCGCCCGCCGTCCGGGCTCGCCGGCCCGGACACGGTGCGGGCGTGCGAGGTCGCCGTGGTCTCCCACGCCGCCTCCGGCCGTGAGTTCCTCCGCTCCTCGGCCCGCAGCCGTATGAGCCCGAAGGAGCGGCCCGCGCTGGTCTACCACGGCGACGACAGACTGGCCTGGGCCGAGGACGAGATCAGGCTTCTGCATCAGTTCTACTACCCCCGGGCGGAGCGCCGCCTGGACGAGGACGACGCCGCCGGGCCGGCGACGCCCGAAGCGGTCCTGTCGCTGCTCGGCGGCCGTGCCGAGGCGCCCGCCTCCATGCTCCACCTCTCCTGTCACGGCATCGCCGGCCCGGACCCGACGACCTCGGCGCTGAAACTGGCCCCTGCCGAGGAGGCCGGGGGGACGGACCGGCCGCTGACTCTGACCACCCTGCTGGAGGCCCCGCACGACGGTGAGGCGTACCGCTCCCGCGGTCCTCTGGTGGTGTGCGGGGCCTGCGAGACCGACCTCACCACCCGTGACCACGACGAGGCCCTCACCGTCACCTCCGTCCTGGTCCACCGGCTCGCGGCCGATGCCGTCGGAGCCCGCTGGGCGGTGGACGACGGGGAGTCGGAGATCCTGATGCTGGTGCTGCACGACCGGATCACCGCGGGGCTGGCGCCGCCGGACGCGCTGCGCGCCGCCCAGCGCTGGATGCTCACCGAACCCGGCCGCCGATTTTGCGTCCGTGCCCTGGAGAAGGTCCGTCCCGCCCGGTGGAACAGGGACTTCTGTGACACGGACACCTGGGCCGCGTTCGTCCACCACGGAAACCCGGCGGGAGGAGCCAGGCCGTGACGCCGAAGGAACTGATCGCGCTGCTGCTGGCCCAGGGCGAGTCCGTGGCCGCCGCACTCCGGGACGACGAACGGGAGGAGGCCGCCGGCGCTCTGCGCGAACTGCGGGCGGCGGTGGGCGACGACCACGCCGCCCGGGCGGCCCGCGCCGCGCGCCGGCTGCGCAGGGCGCTGTCCGCTCTCCCGCCCGAACACCCGCTCTCCGAAGCGCTGGCGGGCCACCGTTACGCCGGCGGCGCCGGCGGCCGGGAACTGCCCGCTCCCGCCGCCGTCGACACGTTGCTGGACCTGCTCGACGGCCCTCCCGCGGAGCCGGCCCCCGAACAGCTGCTGAGACTGGCCAGAGAGCGTCTGCTCGCCGCTCCCGCCCTCACCGAGCGGGAGCGCTGCGGACTCCTCACCGAACAGTGGGGCGACACCGGCCTGATCCGGCTGCCCGACCCGCGCTCCGGCCCGCGCTACCCGCGTTTCCAGTTCCGGCCGGGCACGCTCGAACCCCTTCCCGTCGTGCTGCGCGTCAACGGGATCCTGCGCGCCGACGTGGACCCCTGGGGGGCCGCCGACTGGTGGCTGGGCGGGAACAGCTGGCTCCGGGGCGTTCCGGCGGAACTCCTGGGCGATCTGCCCGACGAGGAGATCGAACTCGCCGCCGCCGAACTGGTGGAGGCCGACTGATGGCGCTCCAGATCCCGCCCGACGGAGTCACCATGGCACCGGTCCTCACCGTGCTGCCGGCCGGGACCCTCCTCTGGCGTCTCCACAGCGACCGTTACGGTCCGGCCGAGTTCAACCCCCGCCTCGCGCACGGCTATTTCAAGGGCAACCGCTTCGATGCCATGGAGCCGGACGGATACCCCTATCTCTACGCGGCCCTCGAACCGGTGGCCGCTCTGGCCGAGGTCTTCCTGCGGTCCAGGGAGTTCGAGAACCGCACCGCCGTCCGGATGATCCCCTGGGCACAGGCGTCGCGGTACCGCCTCTCGGCCGTACGCACCGCGGCCGACGTCACCCTTGTCGACCTCACCACGGCCGAGGGGCTGGCCGCCGTGTGGCAGGACGAGTGGCTGGTGGACTGCGAGGAGCGCGAGTACGACAAGACGCGCTACTGGGTGCAGTTGATCCGCAGGCACAGCGCCGCGGCCCAGGGCCTGTGCTGGACCTCCAAGCGCTGCCGGCCCCGCAGGGCCCTGCAGCTGTTCGGCGACCGCTGCGCACCCGGGACACTGGTCCGGATCCCGGAAGAGAGCTACCGCCTGGAATCCGCCACCGACCTCAAGGAGGTCAACCGGCTGCTGGAGCCGCTGCGGGCGCAGGTATCCGTGCCCGAGGGCCTCGGAGGCTGACGGGCGCGACACGACACCCGCCCCCGCCGTGCCTCTCAAGGGGCGAGGCAGGGGCGGGTGTCGGCCGTTTCGTCCCCCCTCCTCGGGGTCTCCCCTAGAAGGCCGGCCCCTGCCGGGTCGCCGGCAGCAGAGGCCACTTGCCGGACAGCCGCATGGCCGCCTCGGTCACCGCGGGATCCGCGGCCTCCAGGCTCACCCCGTCCAGGTAGGCGTGCGCGGCGGCCTCGTAGAGGTCGCGGGCCGCCCGGGCGCGGTCCTCGGCCGCGGCTCTGCGCTCCTCCCGCCGGGCCTCGGCCGTGTCCGCCGTGCTCTGCGCCAGCTCCGCCTCCACCACGCTCAGTTCACGCTCCCGCAGCAACTCGGCACGGCGTTCCACCGCGGTGCGGTACGCGTTGAGGTGGGGGTGTTCCCTGCACAGCCCCAGCAGGAAGCCGATACCGCCCGAGAGCAGGAGCAGGGCGACGAAGAGCCAGGTGACGGTCTGCGGCGCCAGATCCAGCCGGTCGATCAGGCTGGTGGACGCCGCGCCGCCGGCGGCGGGGTCGGTGAAGCCCTCGGGAGTTCGGGGCGCCCCGGTGTCCTCCTCGGTCTGCATCACGTATCCGGCGCGGACCGTACCCAGCAGACAGGCCAGCGCGGCCCACACGGCCAGCAGGAGGAACGCCGGGACCCATGCCTGCCGGACGGCTCCCGTCTCCGGGCGCCGCCGCAGGACGTGTCCCGCCAGATGCGGCAGAAGCACCATCAGGATCGCGGAGGAGACGGCCAGCATGCCTGTCTGGGCGTCCGCGCTGATGCTGCCGATGCCGTGGAAGGGCTGGTAGGCCACCCAGTAGATGGGGACCTCGACCGCGAGGATCACGCCGAGCAGCGCCCAGGTCATCCAGCCGGGGATACCGGGCCGCTTGTGAAGGCCCTCCCACGCGCGGGCCAGGCCCGTCCCCGTGTCCGGGGTGTTCCCCGGGGGCTCGGAGCGCCGTGGTGGTTCGGGCGCTCCTTGCAGGGTGACCCAGTCGGGGTCGGTGTTCGCCTGCCGGGCTTCGCCGGTGTCCGGGGCGGCGCCGTCGCCGGGCCCCCGGGGGGTGGGGACCTGTGTGGAGGGAGCGGGGAAACGGGCGCGGATCCATCGCTCCTCGAGCCGGGTGCGGACGGAGTCGCGGAAGCGGCTCCACCGGGACGCGCGCATCGCCAACAGGTCCAACTGCCTTGTCGTGGCGGCGATCTGCTCCTGTGTCTCGGCCAGCCGCCGGTCGATCAGTTCGGTCTCCCGCCGCAGCCGCTCGGCCTCGGCCTGCGCGTGTGCGTCGTCGAACCTGGCCTGTTCCTCGGCGTGGTGCGCCTCTTCGGCGATCTCCCGGATGACCCGGTCCCGTACCGACGCCAGTTCGGCGAAGTGGGGGACGCGGTCGTCACCCTGGAGCACCAGGGGGTCCAGCGCTCCGTGCCCGGCGGCCTCGCGGCCCCGCCGGCGGGAGGCTTCCAGGAGTTTCTGCTCGGCGCGCTCGTCCAGCACCAGGGGACGCCCGGTGCCCGTCGGCGAGGGGGCGCCGCGGAAGCGCGGGGCGCTCCCCCGGCTCCGGCGGCCGGCGGAGGGCAGAGCCGGGAGCCGCCGCCGCCTCGGCCGGGGCGGCTCACTTGTAGTCGTGGTGGACACGGGCCTTGGCCCTCCCTTCGAGAACCTCCGTCCAGAAGGCCTGGAAGTCCTCGGCCTCGCCCGGGCGGGAGTCGTACTGCATGCCGAGGCCGACCGGGTAGATGTCCATGCCTTTTATGGCGGGCATCCCACGTTCCTCGACCAGGGAGTCGATGGTCTCCCCCCGCTGCCGGGCGGTGGAGAGGTCCGCCCGCGAGATCCGGAAGTCCGGGTCGGTCTGGGCGAAGTCGCTCACCACCAGCAGCTTGGCCGCGGGCCCCTTCGGGGGCATCTCCTCGCCGATGCGGTCCAGAGCGCCCCACACATCGGACCCGCCCTGCGTACGCGCGCACTCGAGCTCTTCGAGGGCACGGCTCGCCGCCGTGGTGCGTGCGCGGGCGCGCAGGCTCTCCTGGTCGGTGGTCTCCTTGTGCGGAGGGTCGAGATCGACGCGCTCCACCCGGCAGGACGAGCTCTGCGACGATCGTGTGATGGGGGCGAACTCGACGGTGCCGCACCCCTGTTCCTCGAGGAAGGGCAGAAGGGTGCTCTTCAGCTTGGCCTCCGCGTCGAACCCCTTCTCGTTCGAGGCGCCCGACCCCGACCCGTCGACCACCACTCCGCACGGGGTGGTGAGGGGATCGGGCTGGGAGGTGCAGGAGACCAGGGCGGTGAGCAGCCCCAGCGCGGGAGCCAGGGCGGCCGTGCGCCGGGCGCGGTGCGGTCGTCGGCCGGCGTGGACTGAGCGGTGCACGGTGACCTCACTGTTCGGCGGGGTTGTCATCCCCGGCTGCTCTGACGCGTGCTGGTGCGGGCGGCGCCGGCCGTTTGGCCGTCGAGGATGGCCAGCGCCTGCCGGAGGGCCGACCGCTGTGCGTCCGGGGTGCTTTCGGGCTGCTGGTACCAGCAGTCGGTGTCCAGCCAGTCGTCGACCCGGTGCCAGGTGGGGTCCAGACGGACCCGGCCGGGAAGCCACCGAGTGGGGCGGCGCTCCGCCGAATCGGCCGGCACGTCCTCCTCCGCCTGTCTGCGGGCCCGCTGCCAGGCGGAGTCCCAGTAGCAGGCGAGCAGCCAGTTGGTCCGGTCGACGAGTTCCTGTGCCATGGCGCGGTGGACGGCCGCCGTACTGCGCCAGCGGGCGACCATCTCGCCGTACCGCGCCAGTGCGGCGGGGGCCGGCCGGCCGCGTTCGGCGTACTGGATGACGACGCGTACCGATTCGGCCTGGATACGTGCGCTCAGGCCGCGGTTGGCAGCCAGCATGCGTGCTCGCAGCCGTGAGTTGCCGCGGTCGGCCCGGGACCGGAGGCCCAGTACGTACGGAGGCAGGGGCGGGTCCGGCGGAGCGTCTCCTGCCCGGGCCCCGGCCAGGACGGTCTCCAGGTCCGCGGCATCCCGTCTGCCGTGGTGGCGGGCGAGAGGCGCGGAGAGGAATCCGGTTCCCGTTCCGCGGACGCGGCCCGCTGTCCGGCCGGATTCGTTCATGGGAGAAACCTCCCTTCCATGCGGGGGAGTTCGGATGAGATCCGTGGTGATGGGGGAGAGAGTAGCCCAGGGAAGACGGGGTGCGAGGGGAAAAGAAAGGCGGAACAGATCCTTCCAGGGGGTGTTCCCGGAAAACGCCCGGACTTCGCCCGGGCGGCGCCCGGTTAACGGCATTACCGCGATTGCGGCAGGACGGCCGCGCCGTCGATACTCCTTTCCGAAGTGAGTGAGGAGATGTGATGGAGGCCAGGATCAGCGCGACGCATTTCCCTCTGGAGACCCTCGGCCCCGGGCGGCGCCTCGGTATTTGGTTCCAGGGGTGTTCGCTGGCTTGCGCGGGGTGCATGTCGCGGCACACCTGGGACGCGGACGGGGGGAGACCGAAGAGGATCTCCGACCTGCTGGAACTGTGGGAGGCGGCGCTCGGCGGAGGGGCCGAGGGGCTCACCGTCAGCGGAGGCGAGCCCCTGGAGCAGGCCGGCGCGCTGGCCGAACTGCTGGCGGGCGCCTCCCGCCTGCGGGAACCGGCCCGCCGGGAGAGGGATGGATCCGGGGACATGCCGGACCTGCTCGTCTACACCGGCTACGAGCCCGCGGAGCTGACGCCCGTCCACCGGCGCGCGCTGCGCCATGCCGACGCGCTGATCACCGGGCGGTACCGGGCCGGGCAGCCGACCCGGCTGGTCTGGCGGGGCTCGGCCAACCAGCGGCTGAGGCCGCTGACGCCGCTGGGGGAGGCGCGTTACGCGCCCCACCTGGCCAGGGAGGGCACCGGAGGAGGGCTCCAGGCGGTGGTGGACACCCGGGAGGGCCCCGGCGTGCGGATCTACGGGGTGCCGCTGAGAGGGGAACTGCGGAGAGTGGAGCGTGGTCTGAGGGAGGCCGGAGTGGTGCTCAGGAGGCCGAGTTGGCGGCCGTGAGCAGCCTGGCGTGCTCGGGCCGCGGGGTTGCCAGGCACACCGACCAGTCCGGGTCGCGCCGCAACTCCTCCCGCACCGCCCAGAGCAGCCAGCGTGCGGCGGTGCCGGCGGGCAGCCCGCCGCGCCCGGAGCCCAGCAGGGGGAAGCAGATGCTGGACAGGGGTAGGCCCAGGGTCTGGCGCTCCTGCCTGGCCAGCGCGAACGAGGCCCGTACCGCCTCCGCGACCGTGGCGGGGGCGACATGGTAGTGATCGCTGCCCTCGACGGGCGTTGCCACGGCCGCGTGGTGGACGCGGCGTATCCCGCGCCGGGCGAGCGCGCCCGCCGAGGTGCCCACCACCGTGCCCGGCCGCACGGGCAGCCCGGTCCGGCCGTGTATCCGCAGCCATACGGCCAGTTCCCGGGTGAGGACGTCGTCCACGATCTCCCCGGAGGAGTCCCGGATCGCGGCGGCCCTGCGGAGCGCTCCGGACACCGTGGGCCGGAAGGTCTTCGACATCTCCAGATACACGTTCTCCGAGGAGACGAGGATGTCGATGTCGCCGACCAGTTCGATCGGGCTCGCCAGGACCGTGATCCGCTCCTTCGCGCCGCGCGGGAGACCGCGGGAGGGCGGCGGCTCGGGCGGCCGCGCACCGTCGGCCCCCGCCGCCGGTGCGGAGTCCGCCGCGGTGGCGGGCTCCGCGGGCCGGCCGGCCTCGCGGGCCAGGGCGAGCAGCGCCGACGCGATTTCCTCCACCACCTCGCGCTCCTGGCTCTTGCGGAAGCGCTCGGTGCTCACGCCGTAGACGGCCGCGGCGGCCTTCCTCCGGTCGGCCGCGGCCACGCCCCGGCGTTCGGCGAACAGGCCGAAGGAGTGCGCGGCGGCACGGGCCAGCGGATCGCATCCGGCGGTGTCGTGCAGCGGGCCTCCGCCCGCCAGTCGTCGAACGGCCGCGCCCAGCAGCCTTTCGACGCCCTCGAGTTCGTCGTCCGCCCCGGCGCAGAAGCCGGCCGCGACCGCGATCCGGCCCAGGGCCTGCCGGGGGCAGTGACGGAGTCGGGGCAGACCGCGCTGTCTGAGGTGCCTCAGTTCGTCGACCAGGTCCCGGTGCGGCGGCAGGGCGGGCGTGGGATGCATGGGGTGCATGGTAATCCGGTCATGGAAACGAGGGGAGAGTGGATTCGAAAACATCTTCCCTTCATTTCCTTGGTTCGCACGCAATTCGAAAAGGAGTGCAGAGGGCCGGGCTCCTCGTATACGCTCTGGCCTCCCGTGTCGGTCGGCGACCGCTGGGCGGGCGCAATTCCCGGAGGGGCGGACGGTGTCGACGACTCTTCCCACTGATTTCCTGCCTCCCGAGAGCGGCGGTGTCACCGATGCCCGCCTGGTCGAGACCAGGGAGGTCACCGCTGCCGTTCCACCGGGGCTGGCACGCAGATTCGTTCTGCTGCGGGTTCTCCGGGAGGCGGAGGCGGCTTCTCAGGCCGTGGTGCTGCGGGTGCGGGATCTGGAGAGCGAAACGCCCGATGTGCCGCTGGTGCTCAAGTGGTACCACCGCATGCACGCGCCCGACCGGGAGGTGAGCCGGGTGCTGCGGGAGGAGGAGGGACCGCACCTCGAAAGGGTTCTGGAGACCGGGAAGAGCGACGGGCACCCGTACCAGCTCTGCCGTTCGCACGGCGAGAGCCACCTCGGCGACCACCAGCGGCAGCACCCCGGCGCCGCGCCCGCCCGCCGACTGGTGCGGTTCGTGCGCCAGTTGCACGCCGCCGTGTCGTTCCTGCACGAGCACGAGATCGTGCACCGGGACATCACTCCGGACAACATCATGGTCGAGGCCCGCGCGGACACCGCCGAGATCGTGCTGATCGACTTCGGGGCGGCCGTGCACCGGCCCGACGACGAGGTAAGGCGGTTCGACTGGAGGGGCAAGCCGCTCTACCTCGCCCCGGAGGCGGGGTCGCGGCTCCAGAGCGTCTCGGAGGCCATGGACTGGTGGTCGGTGGGCATGGTCACCGCGCAACTCGCACTGGGCCGGCACCCGATGGACGAACGCGAGGACGAGGCGGTACTCAACGCGCTCGCCACTCGCGACCCCGACCTGAGCGGAATCGGCGACCGGCGCGTCCGCATGCTCTGCGAAGGGCTGCTGACCCGTGATCCGGAACACCGCTGGGGGGCCGTGGAGGTGGCGGACTGGCTGGCCGGCGGATCACCGGCGACCGCGCCACGCGGCTTCGGCGATCCGTCCGCACCCCGGCCCGAGCCCGCGATCCGCCCCTTCGCCTTCGCCGGTGAGGAGTTCACCCGGAGAGAGGACCTGGCCCGGGCACTCGACCACTACCACGAGGCCGCCCGCCGGATGCTGGCCGAACCGGAGAGCCGCGCGGCACTGGCGCGGTGGCTGGGGCAGTTCGAGACCACCCGCGCGCACGACTCCGGACGGAGCACCCTCGCGGCGCTGCGGGAGGGGCTGGCCGCCGGCCCGCCCGCACCCGAGCTCGTCGTCCGTCTGATCAACTGGCTGGGGCCCCGGCTCGAGGCCACCTGCTGGGGCATGCCGATGACCGCCCGCGGCATACGGGAGCTGAGCGCACTGGCCCAGCAGGGCGACTCCGGCGCCCTGGAGCTGGTCGAGCACCTGCGCGGTCACCCGGAAATCCTGACCGCCCTGGCCGAACGCCCCTTCGGCCAGGGCCTGGACGCGGTCGCCGAACGCTGGCCGGCCCATCGGCGCCGCTGGCCGCACCTGGTCCGGGAGATCCGCCGCAACCAGGACATCGCCCGCCTGCGCGGGGTCCGGCACGTCCTGACGCAGACGGCCGCCCTCGACGCCAGGCTCCTGGAACTCGCCCGCGAGCCCGACCGGACGGCCACCCGGCTGGCCACCGAGACCCTGACACTGCGGGACGGCCTCCCGGCGGCCGTGCCCTGGTTCCACTGGCTGCTGACCGTCCCCGACGACCCCCTGCGGCTGCTCGCCGCCCAACTCCTCGCGCCGTCGGCCGTCCGGGAGGCGAACGTCCGTCATGCGCGGTTTTTGGAGGAGGAGGCCGAGCGGCTGATGGCGGAGGACCAGGACGGGGTGATCGCCGTCATGCGGCGTCTGGACCGGCTGCCCACCCTGGGCTGGGCGCTGATGGGAGCGACGGTGCTCACCGCCCCCTGGTGCTTCCTCATCGGACTGGCGGACGTACTCGGCCGGGCTCCGCAGGAGGCGGTCGTCATCGGCTGGCTCCTCGCGCTTCCCGGGACGGCGGCCGTCTTCGCCGCGGAACTGCTCACCGCGACATACATCGGCCCGCCCGCCTACCACCCCCGCCGGTCCCTGGCCGGCCTGCTCATCCGCACCGCCGAGCGGCCCGCGACCGCGGCCCTCGGCGGATGGCGCGCCCGCCTCCTGGCCGCACTGTGCCTGGTCGCGCTCTTCCTGCTCGGGTTCGAGGCGCTCACCGCCGTGCCGTGGCTCTGGCCGGCGGTGACGGTGGCGGCACTCGCCGGCTGGAGCCTGTACCGGTGCCATCGGTGGCGCGTGGAGAGACGGGAGCGCCGGAGCCGCGCGACCCCGGGGCCTCGCACGCCGGGCCGGAGAGGAACGGCCGGCACGGCACACACGACACGTACGACAGGAGCCGATATATGAGCGCGGGTCTCGCCCTGCCCATGGTGGACCTCGTGGCGCCCGGTGCGGCCTTCGCCCCGCCACCGCCGGTGGAACTGGGCGCCACCCCCCACACCGGGGCGATCCATCCGAACGGTACGGCCGGCGAGGTCTCCGCGCAGCTGGCGGAAGCGGCCGGGGAGGCCCTGCACCAGGCGGCCGACGCGGCCCTGACCGTACTCGGCACGCTCAGCGGAGCGCTGCTGGCCGGACGCGCCGCACTCGCGACCACCCGGGTGCTGGCCTCCGCCGCGGTACGGGCCGCCGGGGAACAGCGCTGCCTGGAGCGCCAGGAGGAATTCTCCGCGCTGGCCGCGCAGCAGTGGCGGGACGCGGCGTTCGCCGCCGCCCGGGCCAACGCCCGCAGGACCGCACTGCTGGCCCGTGCCTCACGGGCCGCCCGAACCGCGCCGGGCGACCCTCCGCCGCGTCCCGGCCTGCCGCCGCCGCTGGACCCGGCCGGCTCTGCCCTCGGCGACTTCCGCGGCGAACTGGCCCGGTTCGAGGTGGCGCTGGAGAGCGCCGAGGCGGCGCAGGAGACATGGGAGGCCGAAGCGCTCACGGCCTCGCTGTGCCGTGCGGACGGCGCGGACGACTGGCAGGACGCCATGCGGGCCCGCCGGGACGCCATGCTGCGGGAGCACCGCGAACGTGCCGCTGCGGCCGGCCGGCGGGACTCGCCGCCCCCGGTGCCCCGGTCCGCCCCGCCCGGTGACGGGGCGGACACGGCGGCCTTCCGGGAGCGGGGCGCCGACATCCTGGCCGCCCTGGACCCGCGGGCCGATCCACGGATCGCCGAACTGGCCGCGGAGGCGGTGGGGAACGCCACCCGCCACGCCGCCGCCAACCCGCGCCGCGCCCGCCTCCATCTCAAGGAGGCCCGCAGGTTCGCCGAACGCGCGAACGGAAAGGCCCGGCAGCGGCGGCAGGACGAGGAACGCGCGGCCCTGCAGCTCGACTTCCTGACCGCGCCCCTGCCCGAGGACCCGGAACTGCCCGGCCACGATCCGGAAGCGGAGGACGCCCTGCGAGGCTTCCTGGAAGAGGGCGTCCCGCTCAGTCCCCGGCAGCAGGAGAGGGTGCGGCAGCGGGTCGAGGAGCGGCACAGCGCCCTCGAAGCCCTCTACGTACGCGCCCAGTGCGCCGACGTCCTGGCCCGGCTGGCCCGGGACACGGGCGAGGCCGTCCACGTCGACCGTCTGGAGAACGGCGGTATGAGGCTGGAGTGGACCCCCGGAGACTGGGACCCGGAACACTGGCTGAGGGCGACCCTGACGGGAGACGCCTTCCGCGTCGTCACCATGCGCACCGAGACGGGCGCGGAACGGCTTCCCGAGGAGAAGGCCCTGGACGATCTCCGGTGCGCCCAGGCCCAGGAGCAGCTGGCCCGGTTCCGGGAACTGGCTCAGGACCTCGGCCTCACCGTGCGGTTCGAGATGGAGCGCACCCACGGCGTGGTGGCCGGCACCCCGGCGGGGCAGGGCGCCGCGGCCGCCGGCCGCTCCGGCACGCGCGCCCGTCCCGACGAGCGCACCCGCCCCGGGCACCGGACGGTCGACGGCGACGGCCGGCACTGACCACTTGCGCCCCGACCCCCGGAAGGACTCGCGATGGGATCCGCGCAACTGCACAAGGGCGACCGGCACCCGCTGTTCGTCGAGGAACTGACCGGCACACTCAGCGTGCACGCGCAGTACGTGCTGCACGGCAACATCCACGACCTCCATCTGGTGCACAGGAACGGCCGGGACCACCACCGCCCGCTCCTGGAGGTGCTGTGGAACCCGCTGCACCGGCTGGGCTACCAGGTACTGGTGGCCTGCGACCAGATCCACGGCTTCCGCCTGATGTACGCGGACCCCGAGGTGGCGGAGGCGGCGCGGACCCTGCTGCAGCCCTGCGAGTTCCCCGGCGCGAACCCCGCTCAGCAGCGGAAGGCGACCGAGCAGTTGCGGGAGATCGCCTCGGGCTGGGCGGAGAAGCGCGGCAAGGCCCGTCCCGACCACGTCGAACTGCCGCCGCTGCGCGTGGTGCTGGTGGTCGAGCACGCCTCACGTCTGGTACAGGACGTCACTCGGCTCACCGCCGACGAACGGGACTTCTTCCTGGCCTGCCTGCAACTGGCCGACCGGGCGCGGCCGGTGCCGAGGCCGGGGGCCGTCCCCGGGGACCGGCCCGCCACCGCTGTGTTCAACCCGGTGATCTGGCTGGCCGAGGGGGAACGGGACCTTCCCGGCTGGCTGGTAGCCGGCAGCGAACGGATCCGCGCGGTGGCCGTCCCGGAACCCGACGCGGACGAGCGGCTGCGGATGGCCCGCCGACTCCTGCAGGACGACCGGGAGCGGACTGCCCCCACCTCGTTCCGGGCCGACGTGCCGACCCCGAAGGACGAGGAGGCCGTGGGGGCCTTCGCCCGGGCGGCCACGGGCATGACGCTGATGGCCATGCGCGAGAGCGCCGGCCTGGCGGCGGCGCGCGGCATCCCCTTCGGCTCGATGCCCGACGCGGTCCGGATCTACCGGCTCGGAGTGGAGAAGAACCCCTGGAGCCGCCAGGAGATCCGGCAGCGCGTCCTGAAGGGGGAGGACCCGGACGAGGAGAGGTCCGTCTCCCGGCGGGTGCTCGGCCAGGAGGCCGCCGTGTCGATGACCCTGGACATCCTCAAACGCGCCGCGCTGGGGCTCTCCGGCGCCCAGGCGACCAGCCCCGGGCACCGTCCTCGCGGAGTGCTCTTCTTCGCGGGCCCCACGGGCACGGGCAAGACCGAACTGGCCAAGGCCGTCGCCTCCGTCCTCTTCGACAGCGACCAGGCGTACCTGCGCTTCGACATGAGCGAGTTCTCCTCCGCGCACGCCGCCGACCGGCTCGTCGGAGCGCCGCCGGGGTACGTCGGATACGAGGCGGGCGGAGAACTGACGGCGGCGGTGCGGCAGAACCCGTTCCGCGTCATCCTCTTCGACGAGATCGAGAAGGCGGACAAGGGCGTGCTCGACAAGTTCCTCCAGGTCCTGGAGGACGGCCGGCTCACGGACGGCCAGGGCGTCACCACCTACTTCAGCGAGTGCGTCCTGATCTTCACCTCCAACCTGGGTGTGCAGCGCACCGATCCGGAGACCCAGGCACGGCAGTGGATCGTCACCCCCGGCACGCCCTACCCGGAACTCGAGGCGACGGTCAGGAAGAACGTCAAGGAGCACTTCGAGCAGGTCATCGGCCGTCCGGAGCTGATGAACCGCATCGGCGGCAACGTGGTCGTCTTCAACTTCATCTCACCCGAGGTGGCGGAGAAGATCTTCGACCTGCAGACGCGGAACATCCGGCGGCAGCTGGCAGCCGGGCACCGCGTCGACCTCGTACTCACGGACGACGCGCGCGCCACCCTCCTCGGCCACTGCACGGCGGACCAGTGGAACGGAGGACGGGGCATCGGCATGGTGCTGGAGACCCATCTGATCAACCCGCTGGCCCGGGTCCTGTTCGCCGCGCCCGACCTCGCTCCGGGCACGACCGTCCTGGTCTCCGGCGTCAAGCAGGCCGCGGACGGCCGCGTCGAACTCGTCGTCGACTTCGAGAAGGGGGCGGCGGGCGTTGGGCGTTCACTCTGACGGGGACCGGGACTGGATCCCCGTCCCGCTCGACGGTACGGCGCCCCGCCGCGCCGGTCCCGTCCTCCCCTCCTGCCCGCACTGCGTCGGGCCCCTGCCCTTTGGGCTCTCCGCCTGTCCGTCGTGCGGCGCCCGCGCCGACGGCGGTCCCCGTCCCGGGGCGGCGCGGCCGGCCGGTGGCGGACTGCGGCTGGTCTTCCAGGGCATGGGACGGCATCTGGACGTCGAGAGGGGGGAGACGGTGTTTCTGGGCCGCAGCGAGGACTGGGCGCCGAGGGCGTCTGGCCTCCTCGCGGAGGAGACCACGGTCTCGGGGCGGCACGCGTGCGTCGAGCACGCCGAGGACGGCACCGTCTGGGTGACCGAGGTGAGGGAGGGGGCCAGCAACGGCACCCTGGTCAACGGCCGGGTGCTGGTTCCGGGAGTCCGGGAGCGGCTGAGCGAGGGGGACACGGTGGGGCTCGGCCCCCGGGTCGGCTTCCTGGTCCGGGGTCTCGCTCCGCGGCCGGGCGCCGCCGGGGAGGAGCGGCCGCGGGATCTCGGCGTTCCCGGGGGAGATCAGGGGGCTGCCCGGTCCTCCGGCGCGACGCACACCACGACGCACACCACGACGCACACCCACACCGAGTCCGACTCCGATGGATGGATCCGGTTCTGAGCAACCGTTTGTCGAACGTCTTCTTCTCGTTTCTTCTATTGACCTGTCAAGTGCGCGCTCTTAGCGTGGCAAGCGCTTTCTTCCTCTCGTGTCGAAAGCCACACCGCCATGCCTGCCGAGCAGGTGCCCCCCACGGAAGGGCGATGTCTTGATGAGACCGAGAACCCCGCTGTCCTTACTGGCCTGCGCCACCCTGGCGGCCGGCGTCGCCGTGGCACTGCCCGGCGCCGCGGCGACGGCCGCGCCGGTCCGCCACGAGGCCGAGCGTGCCCCCGCCACCTGCGACGGCACCATCGACTCCGAACACGCCGGCTACTCCGGAACGGGCTTCTGCAACGGCCGGAACGCCGTGGGCGCGGCCGCCCAGTTCACGGTGGACGCCCCGCAGGCCGGCACCGCGACGCTGTCGGTCCGCTTCGCCAACGGAACCACCGCCGCACGGCCCGCGGACATCGCGGTGAACGGCCCGGTGGTCGCGTCGGCGTCGTTCGAGAGCACCGGCGCGTGGGACGGATGGACGACGAAGACGCTCACGGTGCCGGTGAGGCAGGGCGGCAACACCATCCGGCTCAGCCCCACCGGCACCGGCGGTCTGCCCAACATCGACTACCTCGACACCGAGGTGGACGGCACCGGTACCACACCGCCGCCCTCGGGATCGGTGCTGTACGTGGCGCCGAACGGCAGCGCCGACGCTGCCGGGACGGAGTCCGACCCGACGACGCTCGCTTCGGCCATCAGCCGCGTCACCCCCGGCGGGACGATCCGCCTGCGCGGCGGCACCTACCGCTTCTCGCAGACGGTCACCATCCCGCAGGGCAACGACGGCACACCGGGCGACCGCACGGAGCTGTCCGCCTACCCGGGCGAGACGCCGGTGCTGGACTTCTCGGCGCAGAGCGAGAGTTCGTCCAACCGCGGACTCGCCGTCAACGGGTCGTACTGGCACGTCAAGGGCCTCGTCGTCCAGCGGGCCGGTGACAACGGGATCTTCGTCGGCGGCAGCCACAACGTCATCGAGCGCACGGTGACGCGCTTCAACCGCGACACGGGTCTGCAGCTCTCGCGGATGTCCTCCTCCACCCCCCGCGACCAGTGGCCCTCCCACAACCTCGTCCTGAGCGCACAGTCGCACGACAACGCCGACTCCGACGGCGAGGACGCCGACGGCTTCGCCGCGAAGCTCACCTCCGGCCCCGGGAACGTCTTCCGCCACGCGGTGGCCCACAACAACATCGACGACGGCTGGGACCTCTACACCAAGGACGAGACCGGGCCCATCGGCGCGGTGACCATCGAGGACTCCCTCGCCTACGAGAACGGCACCCTCAGCGACGGCACCCAGAACTCCAGTGGCGACCGCAACGGCTACAAGCTCGGCGGCGAGGACATCGGGGTCGACCACGTCATCCGGCGCAGCATCGCCTACGACAACGGCAAGCACGGGTTCACCTACAACAGGAACCCCGGCACGATGACGATGTCGGACAACATCAGCATCGACAACGCCCAGCGCAACTACTCCTTCGACGCCGGCACCTCGGTGTTCCGGAACAACGTCTCGTGCCGCAGCGGCAGCGGGTCCAACGACAAGACCGTCGGCGACGCCGACGGCTCGAACCAGTTCTGGTCCGGCTCGAACGGCTCCCGGTGCTCCTCGTACGCCGGTGCCATGAGCTGGTCCTTCGCCTCCGACGGGCGCCTGGTGGTGTCCTTCGGCGGCAGGACGGCGACGCCGTGACCGCCGCCCGTCGGCCCGCCCGTCGGCCCGCCTGCCGGGCGGGGTGAGGCAGTAGGCCCCACCGGGCGGCGTCCCCCGGGCAGGGACGCCGCCCACCGCCGGACCGGGTTCTCAGCCGTCCGCCGCGGCCGCCAGCCGCAGATGGGGGCGGGCCTCCTCGTCGCGGCCCTGGCGCTCCAGAGTGCGTCCGTACAGCATCCGCAGGTACAGGTCGCCCGGGAACTCCTCGACCAGTGACTCCAGGGTGGCCCCGGCCCGGTTCAGCTGGGCGGAGGCGAAGTAGGCTCGGGCTGCCAGCAGCCGGACCCCGCGGTCCGCGCCGAACTCCTCCAGCAGCGGACGCAGCATCACCAGGGCCCCCAGCGGGTCGCGCCGGTCCATGAGCGACTCGGCCCACCGCATCCGCTCGACCTCGGCGGGAACGGAGCGCTCGCGCCCGCCGTCGCGCAGGAAGTCCGCGATCACCTCCGGCGACTGGGCGCCCGCCAGGGCCCGGCCGCCCACGACGAGGGTGGGCGAGGTGCGCACCCCTCGGGCCCTGCCCTGGAGCAGCAGCTCGCGCACGAGGTCCTCGCCCGCGTCGCCGTCCAGCAGCCTCGCGCCGAGGGGGAAGCCGGCCGCCGCGGCCACCTCGCCGAGGACCGCCCGGTCGCCGATGTCCAGGCCCTCGACGAAGTTCGCGCGCATCACGCCCTCGGCCACGGCGTCCTGCGCGGGCGGGCCGCCGTGCTCGTATGCCAGGGCGATGAGCCGGTGGGCGTCGTGGCTGCTGACGCGCCATCTGGAACCCCAGGTCGGCCCCAGGCCCTCGCGGGCGGCCACCTGCGAGACCCGCGCCCGGTTCCGCTCCGGGGACAGCCCGGGCGCGCAGGCGCGCAGCGCCTCGTCCACGAGGGGGTCGCGCAGTGCCTCCTCCAGCGGAACGGCCCGGGCCGGAGCGGTCGGGTCGATCCGGAAGGGCCGCCAGACGACCTCCGCTCCGCTCCGGCCTGCCAGAGCCCGCTCCAGGCGCCGCTTGCCGATGTACGCCCACGCGCAGACGACGTCTGCCCAGATCTCGATTCGCATGCCGCAAGGCTAGCCGACAGCAGTCACCTAAACAACATGTGTTGTTTAGGTGGCTCCGGTTCCGGACGCGGCCCCGGCCGCTGGGCGACACAAGTCGCTTAAGCGCCGCTTGTCGCTCGATCGATATGCTGGCGGGCATGCCGAAGCAGAGGACACTCCCCGCCGACCGTGTGGACCCTCGTGTACTGCGGACCCGTGCTCTGCTCCGGGAGGCGGCGCTGGCGATCGCCGCGGAACGGGATGTCGAATCCATGACCATCGCCGACATCGCGGAACGCGCCACGGTCAATCGCGCGACCGTCTACCAGCACTACCGGGACCGGGACGCCCTGCTTCTGGACGCCATGGAGGAGGAGGTCGGCCGGCTCGCCCGCGCGGCCGCCCGGTGCCCGCTCACGCACCCGGCGCAGTGCACCCCGGGCGAGCTGGCGGAACTGTTCCGCCATGTGGAGACGAACGCGACCCTGTACCGGCGGATGCTCGGGCCCGGGGGGTCCGCGCGCTTCGTCAACCGGCTCAGGGAACTGCTGGCCGAGGAGGTGGCGGCCCAGCTGGGCGCGGTCGGCGACGACGGGGACGGGAGCGGGGCCACCGCGCTGCTGGAACTGCGCGCCCACTACCTCGCCGGGGCGTTCGTCGGGGTGTTCACCCGCTGGGTCACCATGACCGGCGGGCCCACGGCGGAGCAGGCCGCCGAGGAGGTGTGGGGGCTCCTGCGCGGGACCTCCCCCGGCCGCGGGGCGGCGGACCTGCCGTAGGCGTGGCCGACGGCGACGCCGCCGGGGGCATTCGGCGACCGGTCACCCGGAAGCGGTGACGGACGAGGCGGGCAGACCGGCGGCGGCCGTCTCCTCCCCGGTGAGGGGAGGCCCGCCGAGTTTCGGGCGGCGGGGCCCGCGGAGCGCGGCGAGGGACAGCCGGGGGTCGCCCAGGACGGACGCCGTGCGTTCGAGGGAGGTGACGTCGGTGACGCGGCGGGCCACCCAGCCGTTGCCGGTCGCGGTGTGGAGCAGTCGGCTGACGTAGGCGGACGCGAGCTTGTCCCGGAGGGTGGGGCCGTGCTCGGTGGCGCCCGGGTAGAGCACGTCCTGGCCGACGGCCAGGATCCACGCGGCGTCCACCGGTCCGGCCACGGCCCTCTGGACGTGCCGTGCCAGTCCCGGGGTGCCCCAGCCGCGGCGCCCGACCGTGTCGCGCAGGGCGACGGCGCTCTGGGCCGCGGTGGACATCCCGTGCCCGTAACTGGGGTTGTAGGCCGCCAGCGCGTCGCCGAGGACGGCGAACCCCTCGGGCCAGCGGCGCATCCGCTCGTAGAAGCGGCGGTAGTTGGCGGTGCTGCGGGTGCGGGTGACCCCGGTCAGGGGCTCGGCGTCCGCGATGAGCCGGCCGACGACCGGATGCCGTGGCGCCTGCAGGGCGAAATCCATGAAAGCGTCGCCGTCTCCTGTGGGTTCGCCCCCACGGGTACCGAAGAGGGTCACGATCCAGCGCCCGTCCTCGATCATGATGAGCGAGGCGCCCTGTCCGGGAGCCCGCCGGGGATCGGCCTGGACGATGACGGTGGGGAAACGCCCCAGGGCGCGTACGGCGGCGGGGGCCCGGAAGACACGGCTGGCGTAGACGAGGCCCGGGTCGATCCTCCGCTCGGCCGGAGCGGGCAGCCCCAGCTCCCGCAGCCAGGAGGACGCGCGCGAGGCGCGGCCGGTGGCGTCGACGACCAGGTCCGCGGTGAGCCGTTCCTCCCTGCCGTCCGCCCGGCGGACGCGGACGCCGGTGACCGCGTCCGCGTCGCCGAGCAGACCTTCGGCCGTGGTGTTCTCCACAACGGTGACCCGCTCATGGCCGAGAACCTGCCGGCGCACGGTCCAGTCGAGCAGTTCACGGCTGCACAGCAGTGTGTGGTGGGACTCCTCCCAGCGCCTGAACCATCCCCGCGGGCTGAGGACGACCATGTCGGTGGGCACCGGCACGTGGTGCGCTCCGCGTCCCCGGAGCAGCTCCGCGGTGCCGGGCAGCAGTTCCTCGACGGCCCTGGCGCCGCCGGACCACAGCACGTGGGTGTGCTGCGCCTGGGGCAGCCCCCTGCGGGGCCCGGGCCCTTCGGGCAGGGTGTCGCGCTCCACGACGGTGACGGCCGCGAAGCCGGCCAGCGCGCGGGCCGCGAGCATGCCGGCCAGGCTGCCGCCGAGGACTATCGCGGATCTCGCGGATCTCATGGGGCGGGGGTGTCGTTCCATGCGGCGGGTGTGCTCTCCGACCTGGCGGCCGCGCTGCGGCGGACCGCCTCGACGATGCTGGGACGGCGCAGTGCCCCGGAGACGGCTTCGACGTCGCGGAGCAGACTGTCGGGACTCCTCCACTCGGCGCCCCTGCCCGGGTCCTCCGCGCGGGCGGCGATGGCGGCGGAGACGGCCACGGCACCGGCGACGCCCTCGGCCTCCCGGGGCGTGAGCCGCCGGCCGAGCGACTCCCCGAGCACGGGGTCGGGGTCGAGGGCCGCCCGGCGGGCCCGGCGGTGCAGCTCGTGGTCCAGATAGGGGGCCAGGGTGTAGAGGCTGTCCCGTATCTCCTTCTCCCGGATCGTCAGGGAGGTGTGGATGTCCGGCTTGCCGACGAGCGTGGAGGGTCCGGCCGGGACGTGCTCCTTCAGCAGCCGGCACAGGGGCAGGAGCCTGCGATGGCGGAGGGCGGCCCGCCAGAACTCGTAGGCCGCCTGGCCCGCGTGAGGGACCAGGAAGCCCGCGCCGACCAGGATGGACCCGATGGCGCCGGCCAGCGGGGCGGCCTGAGTGCTGAGCCAGTCCAGGTCATGGCCGCTCCACCGGCCGACGACCGCGGTGAGCTTGAAGCCGTTGAAGGCGAGGGTGGCGATGTAACCGGTGCCCATGAGCAGCAGTCCGGTACGGAGCCAGGCGTCGACGCGGCGCACCCGGCGTTCCCACGACCACAGCAGCACGAAGTTGACGGTGTTGGCGACGGTGTGGGCCACGATGTAGAGCGTGATCATCTCGCGCAGATACGGTTCGTCGGCGTAGTACGTGTCGAAGTCGCGCAGGCGCTCGACAGCGGGGTCACCGAGGGCGAAGAGCACCCACAGCGCGACGATGACCAGCGAGTACACGGCGATGACCCATCGCATCACGCGGCCGGCCGACGCGGTGGCCCCGTCCCGCCACGCGGTGAGCATCAGCAGGCAGCAGGCGCTGAACGCGGTGAGCAGACTGTAGACCCAGGGCGCCGCGATGTTGGTCACGCCGGTGGTCCGGTTGATCAGCGTGATGCTCTGGGGAGCCGCGGAGGCGAGGACGAGAAAGGCCATGACCAGCAGCAGGCTCGCCACGCGGAGCAGCGATTCGTGCCGCGCTCGGATGGTGGAGCGCATCTTGAGGAACAGGGGCAGCAGCGCCACGACCGCCGCGAGGTAGTAGATGTGGGGGATGACGTCTTCGGAGGCGTCCATGGGGGTACGGTCGCCTCACCGGGGACCGAGAGTGGTCCGCAGCCGGGTCACGACCGCGTCGGTACGGGCAGGGTGGGGGACGGCCAGCGGGTCGTCCACGAGCCATCTGCGGAAATCCCTGTACAGGCGCACGCCGAACGCCTCGGCCTCCCCCTCCTCCCGCGCGTCGCAGTGGCTGCGCGCCGCGGCGCACAGCACCGTGCCGTCGCCGGGCCGGTCCGCGGGGGACAGCATGCGGGCGGCGGCGGTGCCGCCCTCCACATGGCTCAGGTAGCCGCTGTGGCCCTGGTGCAGGTGCCACAGCTCGTGGCCCACGATGATCGGCTTCTGCGGGGCGTCCACCCTGCGTTCGACGAGGATCACGTCCCGCTCCTCCAGAGACAGCATCAGGCCGGTGATGCCGCCCGCCTCGCGCGGCAGTTCCTCGACCCTCAGCTCCAGGGGGCGGCCCCGGAGCGCGCCCATCTCCCGGCACAGCGCCCGGCACAGCGACTCCGCGTCCGTCGGCACCTGCAGCCCGGGGTCGCGGCTGAGGCCGTCCATGAGCCGGCGGGCGAGTTCGTCCATGGCCTTGCGGGTGCTCCTGCCGATGCCCCTGCGCCCCCTGCCCTCGCGCGTCATCGTCCGGGCTCCGAGTCCGTGACGAAGTCGAGGACGAACCTGGTGATGGCCTCCCGCTGAGCACGGGTGAGGGCGGGCCCGCCGCCGCGGGCGGCGATCGCCCTGGCGCCGTGCTCCCCGACGAGGGCGGCCAGGGGGCCGTCGAGCTCCCTTCCGGCCGGCCTCGACTCCAGCCGGTCCACGACCGGTCGCAGTTCACGGGCCAGCGCGTCGCGGGGAGGGTCGGTGAAGAAGGTCAGCGACACCCCGAAGTAGTCGGCCAGCGCGGCGAGATGCGGCACATTGGGGCACTTCCCGCCCTGGAGGAGGCTGCGGGCCCAGGCACCGGTCACCCCCAGGCGGGCCGCCACCTCGCCGACGATGTCGGCCGGCCTCCTTCCGCTTTCCCTCAGAAGCCGCTCGTACAGGAAGTTCACCCGCCGGGGGGCGGTCTCGCCCACCTTGCGCTCCCGCACCCTCCCGCCCCTCAGCAGGGTGCGGATCTCCCTGGTGCCGAGGCCGGTGGCGGCCGACAGCTCACCGAGGTCCAGGACGTCGTCACGGGCGAGCCCTCTGGTCTTCGACAGAGCGTCCAGACGCTCCAGAACCTCGTCCAAGGGGTTGCGAGAGGCCTCGGTCACCATGCCCTCCGAACGGTCGTCACCCGATGGTAAGCCGAGACTAAGGCCTCTGTCGCGACCAGGGCCATTCTCCACAACGATCGTTGCCGGACGGAGAACTGACGTTGGCGTCCGCGCCGCCGCCCGTCCGGGGCCGGGGTGTGCCGGCCCCGGACGGGCGGCGGGGTGTGCCGCTATCCGGCGTAGGTCTCGAACTCGGCGACCCTCGGGGTGCCGGACGAGCCGGTGATCTCGAAGGTGATCTTGCGCAGCGAGGTCTGCGGGAAGGTGATGACGCCCGCTCCGCTGCCCGAGGTCAGGACGGCGCCGGTGTCGTGGTCGACGACCCGCCAGGAACCGATGTTGCCCTCGGAGCCCGCCGCCTCCCTGATGTTGATCTTGGAGACGGTGGTGGCGGAGCCCCACTTGATCGAGATCGACCCGGTCGATCCGGTCGGCGACCAGTACGTGCTCATGTCGCCGTCGCGCACGTTGCCGTAGCTCGTTCCGCTCGCCTTGCCGGAACCGTCGGAGCCGGCCCCGATGCTGAGGTTGGTTCCGCCGGGCTGGGACGGAGTGGGCGTGGGCGTGGGGTCGGTCGGCGTCGGTCCGGGGTCGGTCGGGGTCGGGTCCGGAGTCTGCGGCGAGCAGCTTCCGTCCGACACCTTCAGGCCCTTGCCCGCCCCCGCCGTCTGGCTCACGACGCCCGGCACGCAGTCGGCGCCGTCGAGGTCGTAGGAGTAGGGGATGCCGACGGTGGTGTTGGACTGCGGGTTCGGCCCGGCCGGGTTGTTGTCGCCGCTGCGGCTGGACCAGGTCACGTTGTCGAAGATGTTGCCGCCGACCTGCCAGTAGCCGGCCTCGTCGGTGTAGAAGGTGCCCAGGACGTCCTTGGAGTCCTCGAAGTAGTTGTTGTCCACCTTGGCGCGGGCCCCGGCGCGGGAGTTGATGCCGGACTTGCTGATGCCCACGTAGTGGTTGTTGTAGATGTGGGCTATGCCGCCGCGCAGCAGGGGGGTGCGGGAGTCGATGTTCTCGTACAGGTTGTGGTGGTAGGTGATGAAGCCGTTGGAGCGGTCGCTCTCGCTGGAGCCGACCAGGCCGCCGCGGCCGGAGTTGCGCAGGACGCTGTAGGACAGGGTCACGTACCTGGTGTCGTCCTTCATGTCGAAGAGGCCGTCGAACCCTTCCGACTCCCCGCCCGACGCCTCCAGGGTGACGTGGTCGACCCAGACGTTGCGGACGCCGCTCTCCATGCCGATGGCGTCACCGCCGTTGGACGTGGGTGAGCCCGACTTCTTGACGTTCTTGACCGTCACGTTCTGGATGATGATGTTGCTGGCCTCGCGGATGTGGATGCCCAGCTGGTCGAAGACGGCCCCACTGCCGACCCCGACGATCGTGACGTTGCTGATCTGCTTGAGCTCGATCCTGTCGTCGTCGGTGTTGCAGCTGTCGCCCGACACCTTGCTGGTGTTGCCGTGGTTGATGGTGCCCTCGACCTGGATGGTGATCGGGGTGCTGCTGCTGGCCCGGCCGCACAGGGCCTGGTGGATCGCGGTCCCCGTGGTGGCCCGGACCGTCTGCCCGCCCGCGCCGCCGGTGGTCCCGCCGTTCTGGGTCGCGTAACCGGTGGGGCCGCCGGGCGCCGCCGACGCCGCGGGCATCGTCAGGACCACACCGGTCGCGGTCGCGAGCGCCATCGTGGCCAGTCCCGCGTAGAGCCGCAGTGCGACTGCTCGTCTCATCTCGTCTCCCGTTTCCTCTTCGAACGCTGAACGCTGTTACCTAATGTCGTGGGCATGACATTCAACTGTCGGTGCTGTCGGTGCTGTCGGTGCTGTCGGTCTGCCGACCTGCCGCCGGGCAGGCCGGAGATCGGCCCGGGGGTGGATCCTCTCCTTCGGTGCGGGGGGTTCGGTGGTTCGCCGCGGAGCGCGGGTCCCGGGGCTGCCGTGGCCGCGCTCCCGGCCGCCCCGTCGGGCGGTGTCCTCGGGGCGCCGCCCCGTGCGGGGTGACTGCCCGGGTGGGCGGCGTGGTCCGTCATCCGCTACGGGGGCCGTCGCCGTCAAGGCCGCCGTGGACGGCGCGATGGGTCTTCATCGTGGCGTATGCCCTTTCGCTTCGTGGCGCGTCGACATCCCGGGTGAAGTCTCCGCGGCGGAACGTTGGCGGCTTGCGTGCGAGGTCGCGGCAGGTGCCGTGACGGCCGCTTTCGGAGGAGCGGACCCCATGAGTGGAGAAAGCGCTTTCTTTCGGTGAGGATAGGGTGGCGTCCGCTGGAATGGCAAGGCTCCGGAAGGTTGCGGAGTACACCCTTCCGTCTCGTCCGGCGGCCGTCGCCCGCGACCACCGCCGAAGGCCCGGGCCGAGACCCGCACATGGCTGGACCCGCGCGTGCGGGCATGGCGCCGGATCCGTCAACCGCTTCACGGTAAAAGGGAGTTCGAGGACCCGCGAACGGGTTTCCGGCATACGTGCGGGCGGGGCGGGGTGTCCCACACCCCGCCCCGCCCGCACGTTCTTCAGGCCCCGGCCGCCTGCCGCAGGCTCAGCGGCCGCATGTCCGTCCACACACGGTCGATGTGGTCCAGGCACTGCTGTCTGGTCCCGCCGGTGCCCTCCGCGGACCATCCGTCGGGCAGTTCGCGGTCCGCCCGCCAGATGGAGTACTGCTCCTCGTGGTTGCGGACGACCAGATAGCCGGCCTCGTGGCTGTCGCTCATCGCGTCACGTCCTCTCGCACTCGCTCGGTCCACGGGCACAGCGTGCCCGGAGCCGCCGGACCGCCACAGGGACGAACGCGCGGCGGTGTCCGCACGCGTCACCGCCGGTTCTTCTCTGGTGCCCCACCCTCCGCCCCGGCAGTGTGCTGGACGGCCGGACAGGGCCGAACCCTCCCGAGCCCGCCGAACCCCCTGGAAGGAGCTCCGCCATGTCGGACGTCCCGGAGAACGTGCGTCTCCCCGCCGGGGGATGGCGGCTGTGGGAGCACTTCGCGCTGCGCGGCCCCGGCTTCCCCGCAGAGGGAGTGCTGAGACTGGCCCCGCCCGGACTGGCCCTGGCGGCCGACAAGTTCGGCCCCGGACAGGAACGCACCGGACCCGAGTGGGAGGCCTTCACCGAGGCGTTCTCCGCCGCCGCCGTGCACACCGCCGAACTGCTCCAGCGGATCGCCGCCACGCCTCGCTTCAGAGCCGCGGTGGCCTGGCAGAACCCGGCCGTGCTGCGCACCGGTATCGCACCGTTTCTAAACTGGACGCCGACCGCGGCCGGACGTACCAGCATGCCGCGCCAGCGCGAGGAGCTGGTGGCGCACTACTGGCAGCGCTTCTGCGTCAAGAACGACACCATCGGCTTCTTCGGCCCCGTCGGCTGGGGCCGCTGGGACCTGTCGGAACGGGGCGTCACCGTCGACCCGGGCGAGGGGTTCCTGGCCGGCTCACGGGTGTACTTCGCCAGCTGGGCCGTCGACGCGCTGGCCAGGTCACTCGCGGAGGACCCCGCCCTGATGGCGTGGATACCCCCGTGCCGGGTGTCGTTCGTACGCGTCGCGGACGGGGCCGTGCGGCTGCCGGGCCGGCCGCCCCAGCCGGTCACCGGGACCGAGCGCGCCGTGCTGGGCCTGTGCGACGGCAGAAGAACGGTCGCCGAGATCGCCGCGGAGGCGGGGATCTCGGCGGAGGAGGCGGCCGGGACCGTGCGCCTGCTGGCCGGGAAACGGTGGGTGCACTGGCGGCTGGACGTCCCCTCGAGCACCCATCCGGAGCGTGCGCTGCGCGCCGTGCTCGAGCGCGTCGGAGACCGGCAGGCGCGTGAGCGGGCCCTGGAGAAGCTGGCCGTGCTGGAGCGCGGACGCGACGCGGTGCAGGCCGCGGGGACGGACGCCGACGCCCTCACCGCCGCCATCGGAGCCCTGGAGGCCGACTTCGCCGCGCTGACCGCCACCGCTGCCCAGCGCTCCAAGGGCGAGCGGACCGCGCCCTGCCGGGGCCTGGTCTACTCCGACGCCCGGCGTGCGGCCACCGCCACCGCCGGAGCGGCCCTGCTCGCGGAGCTGGCGCCGCTGGAACTGTGCCTGACCGCGGCGCGCTGGATGACCAACCGCTTCGCCGAGGCGGTCGGCGCCCGTATCCGCGAGGTGTACGACCGGCTGAGAGCGCGGGCGGCGGACGAAGGGGAGGCAGGGAGCGGGGGAGTGGTGGACCTGGGCACGCTGTGGCTGGAGTGCCTGCCCTCACCGCACCCGAAGGCGGCCGACGACATCGCCGCGATCCAGGACGAGCTGCGGGCGAAGTGGGCCCGCGTCCTGGACGTGCCGCGGGGCGCGCGCCGGGTGCGGCTGGCCGGCGACGACATCGCCGCGCGGGTGCGCGAGGAGTTCGGCGAGCCGGGCGCGGGGTGGTCGCTGGCCCGCTACGTCAGCCCCGACGTGCTGATCCTGGCCGAGGACCGCGAGGCGGTCGGGCGCGGCGACTTCGAACTGGTCCTGGGCGAGATGCACTGCGCCCTCAACACGATGGGCGCCTCGCTCTTCGTGCATCAGCACCCCGACCCGGCCGAGCTGGTGGCCGAGACCACGTGCGACTTCCCCGGGCCGAGGCTGCTGCCGATGCTGGCCAAGGAGCTGCCGCTGAAGTGGTCCGCGCGCAGCAGGCCCTCCCTGGAGAGGCCCGAGGACTACTGCGTGGCCCTGGTCGACCAGACCGGTGACCCGCACCGGCCGCGCACGGTCCTCGGCGCCGACGTCGCGGTCGAGGAGCGCGGCGGCCGGCTGGTCGCCGTACTGCCCGACGGCGCCGAGTTCCCCCTGCTGGACGTGTTCGCCAACACCCTCACCCAGCGGGTGATGGACCGCTTCACACTGCGCCCCGAGGGGGAGCACACCCCGCGGATCACCGTCGACAGGATGGTCCTGGCCCGCGAGACGTGGACGTTCCCGGTGGCCTCCCTCGACTTCGCCGGGGAGAAGACCGAGGCCGGACGCTTCGTACGGGCCAGGCAGTGGCGGCGCGAACACGACCTGCCGCGCTTCGTGTTCGTGGTCTCGCCGGCCGAACCACGGCCGTTCTACGTCGACTTCGACAGTCCGGTCTACGTGACCATCCTGGCCAAGGCGCTGCGCCGGCTGGCCCGCAAGGACCCCGGGGCCCGGGTGAGGGTGAGCGAGATGCTGCCCACCCCCGAGCAGGCCTGGCTGACCGACGACGAGGGCAACACCTACACCTCCGAACTGCGCTTCGTCGCCGTCGACCGCACGGTCACCGGCCCGGCGGCCGTCCGCACGGGCGGGGAGGAGGAGTGATGCGCACCTTCACCGACGACATCGCCGGGCACGCCGCCCGCGACCCCCACCGGATCGCGCTCACCACCCCCGGCGGTGATCTGACCTACGCCCAGCTCGTCCACCGGATCGACGCGCTGGCCTCCGTTCTGCTGGAGCGGGGCGTCGGCGCGGAGACGGTCTGCGCGGTGGCCCTGCCGCGCGGCGCGGACGCGGTGGTGGCCGTGGCCGCCGCCGTACGCTGCGGAGCGGCCTTCCTCACCCTCGACGTCGAACAGCCCCCCGCGCGGCTGGCCGCGCTCGTCCGCAGCGGCGGCGCCGACCTGCTGCTGACCACCTCCGGCCTGGCCCGCCGCCTCGGCCTGCCCGTGCCGGGCCGACCGGTACTGACCGACCGTCTCACCGACCCCCTCACCGGCGCCGCCGCCACTGTCCCGGCCGCTGCCCGGACGG
Source organism: Streptomyces mangrovi (assembly GCF_900114215.1). Taxonomy (GTDB): domain Bacteria; phylum Actinomycetota; class Actinomycetes; order Streptomycetales; family Streptomycetaceae; genus Streptomyces; species Streptomyces barkulensis. The sequence continues at coordinate 313,320 of NZ_FOSG01000004.1, forward strand.
CCCCGCCCGATCCCCGCGCGCTCGCCTACGTCAGCCACACCTCCGGGACCACCGGCGAGCCCGGCGCCGTGCTGGTCGAGCACGGGAGCCTGGACTCCTACCTGCGCTTCGTCGCCCGCGACTACGGGCTGGGACCCGCCACCGTGGCGCTCCAGGTCGCCCCGTCGGGCTACGACGCCTCCATCCGCGACACCTTCGCGCCGCTGCTGGCCGGCGGCCGGCTGGTCCTGCTGCCCCGCGCGGAGCTGCTGCGGCCCGAGTCGTTCGGCGCCGCCGTACGCGCCCACTCGGTGACCGCGCTGCTGAGCGTGACCCCCTCCTTCCTGACCTTCCTGGCCGGCCGCCCCGACGCGCGGCGGCTGTTCGCCGGGCTCGAACTGGTCGTCTCCAGCGGCGAGTCGCTGCGGCCCTTCCTCGCCGCCGGCGGACGCGCCCTGATCCAAGGCGCCCTGGTCAACCAGTACGGCCCGACGGAGTGCACCATGACCTCCACCCGCCACACCGTCCCCGCCGAACCCGACACCGCCGCCGATGTCGTGGGCACGCCCATCGACGGCGTCGTGGTGCGGCTGCTCGACGAGACCCTGGAGCCGGTGCCCCGGGGGACCGTGGGCGAGGTGTGCATCGGCGGAGCCGGCGTGGCACGCGGTTACCGCGGCCTGCCCGCCCGCACCGCCGAACGCTTCGTCCCCGACCCCTTCGGCCCGCCCGGCGCCCGGCTGTACCGCACCGGGGACCTGGCCGAGGAGGGGCCCGGCGGGCTGCGTTACCTCGGCCGGAACGACCGCCAGGTCAAGATCCGCGGCCACCGTGTCGATCCCGCCGAGGTCGAGGGCGCCCTGCTGGCCCACGCCCGGGTGGCGCAGGCGGTGGTCACCGCCGGTACCGACGACCTCGGGCGCGGCCATCTCATCGCCCACGTCACGGGCGAGCTGGCGGACGTCACCGACGCGGCGCTGCGCGTACACCTGGGACGCACCCTGCCGCCGCACCTGATGCCCCGCCGGTTCGTACGGCTCGACGAGATGCCCACCACCCGCGGCGGCAAGGCCGACCGCCGCACTCTGGCGGGAACTGGGGCTGGGACTGAATCCCGTGCGGGAGGCACCCCGTGACCACCGCCGTCGAACCGGGCCCCGTCGACCTGCACCTCGCCGCCCGGCGTATCGCCGCGCACGTCCGGCGCACCCCGCTGCTGCGGATGCCTGCCGCGGCGCCGGAGCTGCTGCTGAAGGCCGAACACCTCCAGTGCGGCGGCTCGTTCAAGATGCGCGGGGCCGCCAACGCCGTCCTCGCGCTGAAGGCCCGCCGCATCGTCACCGGCTCCTCCGGCAACCACGGCATCGCGCTGGCCGGACTCGCCGCGGCACTGGACCTCCGGCTGACCGTGGTGCTCGCGGCCGGCGCGAACCAGGCCAAGGCCGCCCTGATCCGCTCCCTGGGCGCCGACACGGTCGGTGTGGCGGGAGGAGTCGGCGAACGGGACGCGGCGGCCCGTGCCCTGGCCGCGGAGACCGGCGCGGTGTTCGTGCCCTCCTCCGACCATCCGCTCGTCGTCGCGGGCCAGGGGACGGTCGGGGCCGAGATCCTCGCCGAGGTGCCCGACGCCGACACCGTCTACGTCCCCACCGGCGGCGGCGGACTGCTGGCCGGTGTCTGCCTGGCCGCCCGGGACCACCCGGTACGGGTGGTCGGCGTCGAACCCGCCACCATGCCCCGCTACGGCCGCTCCCTGGCCGCCGGCCGTCCCCTGTGCCTGCCCTCCCGCGACACCGTCGCCGACGGGCTGCGCTGCCAGCGGCCGGGCGCGGTGCCCTACCCGATCGTCCGCGACCGCGTCGACGACATGGTCGCGGTGTCCGACACCGATGTCCTGGACGCGGTGGACCTGCTGGGCCGCCGCGGGATCAGGGCCGAGCCCAGCGGAGCCGTCGCACTGGCCGGCGCGCTGCGCGAGCGAAGGCACGGCAGATCCGTCGCCGTCGTCTCCGGCGGCAACACCACCGCGGCTCTGAGGGCCGCCACCGTCCGACACCACCTGGAGGAGATCCCATGACCGCCACCGACCACGCCACCACCACCGCCTCCACCGCCTCCACCGTCGATCTGCTGGTCGCCGCCTACCGGGAGATCCTCGGCGTGGCCGGCCTCGACCGCGACAGCGACTTCTACGAGGTCGGCGGCGACTCCCTGACCGCCTTCCAGATCACCGGCAGGATCCAGGATGTCCTGGGGGTGGAGGTGCCGGTCTCGCTCGTCTTCGCCTACCCCACGCCCGCCGACCTCGCCTCCGTCGTCGACTCCGACTTCGCCCGGGCGTGAGGAGATGACCGTGACCGACATCCGTCTGCCCGGCGGACGCTGGCGGCTGTGGGAGCAGTTCGCGCTGCGCGGCCCCGGCTTCCCCGCCGGGGGAGTGCTGAGACTGGCCCCGCCCGGACTGGCCGCCGCCGCCGACAAGTTCTCCCACGGCGAGCGGCCTGCCGGTGAACGGTGGGACGACTTCGCCCGCCTGTACGCCGACGCCGCGGTGGAGACCTCCCACGCCCTCCAGGACATCGCCCGCGACCCGGCCTTCCGCGAGGCCGTGGCCTGGCAGAACCGGCCGGTGCTCGACTCGGGCATCAAACCGTTTCTGAACTGGACGCCGACCGCGGCCGGACGCACCAGCATGCCGCGCCAGCGCGAGGAGCTGGTGGCGCACTACTGGCAGCGCTTCTGCGTCAAGAACGACACCATCGGCTTCTTCGGCCCCGTCGGCTGGGGCCGCTGGGATCCGCACACCGACGGGGTCGAGGTGGACACCGGCCGCGGTCTGGTCGCCGGCTTTGAGGTCTACTGGGCCGGCTGGGCGGTCGACGCCCTAGCCGCGACGATCGGCGCGGACCCCGCGCTGCGGGAGTGGACGGCCCCCCGGCGCGTCCCCTTCGTCCGCCTGGACGGCGCCCGGGTCACGGTGCCGGGCCGGCCGCCGCGGACCGTCGACGAGGACACCGCCGCCGTCCTGGCACGGTGCGACGGCGTGCGGACCGCGCGGGAGATCGCCGCCGCCCTGCCCCGCACCGACGTGCCCGCCGTGCTGGAGGACCTGGTGGCACGGCGCTGGGCGGTGTGGCGCCTGGAGGTGCCCGCCGGCACCCACCCCGACCGCTCCCTGCGGGCCTGGCTGGAACGGGTGGGCGACACCGAGGCGCGAAGGCGCGCACTGGACGCGCTGGAGGCCCTGGAGCGGCGCCGCGCCCGGGTACGGGACGCGAGGGGCGCGGACGCGCTGGTGACGGCCCTGACGGAGCTGGAGGAGGAGTTCACCGCGCTGACCGAGACCGCCGCCGTGCGGGAGAAGTCGGCGGGGACGGCACCGTGCCGCGCTCTGGTGTACTCCGACTGCCGACGCGCCGCCACCACCCGCCTGGGCCCCGCCGTGCGCGACGCCCTCGCTCCGCTGGAACCGTTGCTGACCAGCGCCGGCTGGCTCACCGCCCGGCTGGCCGATGCGGTGATGGCGCGGGCGAAGCAGGTGTACCGCGGCCTGGCCGCGCAGGGGCCGGTCGATCTGGCCGCGTTCTGGTTCGCCTGCATGCCCGTCCTGCACGGTGACGCCCCCGCGGCCGCGGCGGAGATCCAGCGCGACTTCCAGGAGCGCTGGAGGGAGATCCTGGCGCCCCCGGCGGGGGCCCGCCGGGTGCGGCTGCAGTTGGAGGACGTCGCGGGGCTGGTGCGCGAGCGGTTCGGCGGGCCGGGCGGCGGCTGGACGGCGGCCCGCTACATCAGCCCCGACATCATGATCGCCGCCGACGAGGCAGAGGCCGTCGCACGCGGCGACTTCGAACTCGTCCTGGGGGAACTGCACCTGGCGGCCAACACCCTGGGCGCCTCCCTCTTCGTCCACCAGCATCCCGACCCCGGCGAACTGACCGCCCTCACCGACCGCGACCACCCCGGTCCGCGCCTGATGCCGCTGCTGCCCAAGGAGCACCGCTCCCGCCTGTCGGCCCGCATCCGGCACGCCCTGGTCCGGCCGCGGGACCACCAGGTCGCCCTGCTCGACTTCACCGCCGACCCCGCTCGGCCGCGCACCGTGAACAGCGCGGACGTCGCGGTGCGCGAGCGGGACGACGGAGAGCTGGCGGTCGTCCTGCCCGACGGTGCCGAGTTCGCGGCCGTGGACGTGTTCTCGCACGTCCTGACCACCCTGGCGATGGATCTGTTCCGGGTCCTGCCCGAGACCGCCCACTCGCCGCGGATCACGGTCGACCGGCTCGTGGTGGCCAGGGAGACCTGGCGGATCCCCGCGGGCGCGGCGGACTTCGCCGCCGAGAAGGACGAGGCCCGCAGGTTCGTGCGGGCCCGCCACTGGCGGGAGGAAACCGGTCTGCCGCGCTTCGTGTTCGTCGCCTCACCGGCCGAACCACGGCCGTTCTACGTCGACTTCGACAGCCCGGTCTATGTGAACGTCCTGGCCAAGGCGCTGCGCCGGCTGGCCCGCAAGGATCCGGACGGACAGGTCGTCGTCACCGAGATGCTGCCCACCCCCGAGCAGACCTGGCTGACCGATGACGAAGGCCGCTCCTACACCTCCGAGCTGCGCTTCGTCGCCGTGGCCGACACGGGGAACACCAAGAAGGGGTAGCCCCGGCCCCGCTCCCTGCCCCGAGACCGATCCCGAACCCGGGCCGCGCGGCGGTTCCTCCGGACTCTCCGGACGGACCGCCGCGCGCCCGTGTCCGGGCGAAGGGACGGACGCGCAGAGCGCGCTGCGCACGGGGCTGCGCCTTCTTCCCTGTCGGGGGGCCTCCCGGCGGCGGCAGTCTTCGGGAAAACACCGCATGGAGGCCACAGTGACAACAGGAACTGCCCCCCACGGGGCGAGGCACGGTGACGACGACCGCACGGCATCCTTCGCCCAGCGGCGGCTGTGGTTCCTGGACCAGCTCGCCAGGGACTCCTCCGACTCCCTGCTCCCCCTGGCGCTGCGCATCCGCGGCCCGCTCGACGTGCCGGCGCTGGAGAGGGCGCTGTCGGGCGTCGTGGACCGGCACGAGGTGCTGCGCACCCGGTTCACCGCCGTCGACGGTGAGCCCGTCCCGCGGGTGGACGCCCCGGGCGGCACGGTGCTGGAGCGGACCGAGGCCGGCAGCGCCGAGGAGCTGTTCGCCCGCGAGCTGGGCCGTCCGCTGGACCTGGCGGCACAGCACCCGCTGCGGGCGGTCCTCGCCCGCCTGGCGCCCGACGACCACCTGCTGCTCCTGGTGGTGCACCACATCGCCGTCGACGGCTGGTCGTGGGACGTGCTGCTGCGCGAGCTGGCCGCGGGCTACCGGGGCGAGACCGTGGCCCCGCCGGCCCTGCGGTACGCCGACTTCGCCCGTGCCCAGGCCGAGCGGCTGAGCGGCCCGCGCATGGAACGCCTGCTCGGCTACTGGCGCGACCGGCTGCGCGGCACCGCCCCCCTGGACCTGCCGACCGACCGGCCGCGCCCCCGGTTCTGGGACGGCTCCGGCGACGTCGTCCGCTTCACCCTGCCCGCCGACCTGGTGGCCGACGTCGACAGGGCCGCCCGCGAGCACCGCGCGACCCGCTACATGCTGCTGCTCGCCGTCTACCAGGCCCTGCTGGCCCGCTGCACGGACCGTACCGACATCGCGGTGTGCACCACGATGGCCGACCGGGGCCACGCGGGAACGGCGGATCTGATCGGCCCGTTCGTCAACACCGTCGTCCTGCGCACCGACCTGTCCGGCGAGCCCGCCTTCGGCGCCCTCCTGGAGCGGGTCCGCACCGGCGTCCTGAAGGACCTCTCGCACGCCGACGCGCCCTTCGACCACGTGGTGCGTGCGGTGGGCGGCGAACGCGACCTGTCCCGCCACCCGCTGGCCCAGGCGTCCTTCACCCTGCTCAACACCGCCCACCGGCCCGTCGTCCTGCCGGGCCTGGAGGCGGAACTGGTGGCGCCGCCGCTCACCGGCACCACGATGGACGTCTTCCTCGACCTCGGCCTGCGCGCGGACGGCGGCATCGCCGCCCGGCTGCAGTACGCCACCGCCCTGTTCGACGCCGGGACCATGCGCCGGTTCGCCTCCGCCTACACCGCTCTGCTGCGCGCGGTCCTGGACGAGCCGCAGGCCCCGGTGGCTGAGCTCGCCCGGCGGCTGGAGCCCCTGCGGGGCGAGACCCCGCACGGCGAGCCACTGCCGGACGGATCCGCACCGGACGGATCCGCGCCGCACGCGGCGGGCGTCCGGCCCGAGGCCCGGTGGAGCACCGCCCCCGACCGCCCGGCCGGTTCCGTGCCCGTTGTGGCCGTGGGGGGTGAGCCGGGTGCGTCCGCGCTGGTGTGCGGGGAGCGGTCGGTGACCTACGGCGAGCTGGAGGGGGCCTCCGGTGGGCTGGCGGCGGCGCTGGTGGGGGCCGGGGTGGGCCGGGGGAGTGCGGTGGGGGTCCTGCTGCGGCGCGGGGTCGGTTCGGTGGTGGCCATGCTCGCGGTGTGGCGGGCGGGCGGGGTGTACGTCCCCCTCGATCCCGATCTGCCGGTCGAGCGGCTGCGGTTCATGGTGGCCGAGGCGGGGGTGGGCTGTGTCGTGGCGGACGCGGCGACCGCGGGCGTTTGCGACGCGCTCGCACTGCCCGCCGTATTGGCCGACGAGGTCCGCCCCGACCCCGGTGGTCCGCGCCGCACCCCGGATCCGCACGATCTGGCCTACACCATCTTCACCTCCGGTTCCACCGGCCGGCCCAAGGCGGTCGGCGTGGAGCACCACGCCCTGGCCGCCCATGTCGCCGCCGCCCGCGAGCTGTTCGCGATCACCGCCCGGGACCGGGTGCTGACCTTCGCCTCCTTCTCCTTCGACGCCTCCCTGGAGCAGATCCTGCCCGCGCTCGGGGCGGGCGCGACCGTGGTCGTCCGCCCCGACGAGGTGTGGTCGGTGGATGAGCTGGCCGCGCGGGTACGTGACGGGGGGATCACCGTCATGGAACTCACCCCCTCCTACTGGGAGGAGGTGGTCGCCCGGCTGGAGACGGTCGCCGGTGACCTCGCGAGCCTGCGTCTGCTGGTCACCGGGGGAGAGGAACTGCCCTCAAGGCCGCTGGAGCGATGGTTCGCCCACCTGCCCGGTGTCCCCGTCGTCAACACCTACGGGCCCACCGAGTCGGTCGTCTCCGCCACGGCCCACCCGGTCACCGGACCGGTGCAGGGCCGGGTGCCGATCGGCCGCCCGCTGGGCTCGCGCCGGGCCTACGTGGTGGACCCCCACGGGAATCTGGCCCCGCTCGGCGTTCCCGGCGAACTGCTCGTCGGCGGGCCGGAGCTGGCGCGCGGCTATCTGGGACGGCCGGCGCTGACCGCGGAGCGGTTCGTGCCCGACTCCTTCGCCTCCGGCGGCGGCCGGCTCTACCGCACCGGCGACATGGTGCGTCGGCTGCCCTCGGGCGAACTGGAGTTCACCGGCCGGAGCGACGACCAGGTCAAGATCCGCGGCTTCCGTGTCGAGCCGGGCGAGACCGAGGCCGTGCTGCGCGGCCATCCCGGGGTCCACTCGGCCGCCGTCGTGGTCCGCGAGCTGCGCGGCGAACGCTCCCTGGTGGGCTACGCCACCGGCCGGGGCCTCACCGCCGAGTCCCTGGCCGCCCACTGCCGCGCCCAGCTGCCCGCCTACCAGGTCCCGGCCGCCTTCGCCGTGCTCGACGCGCTGCCGCTGACCGTGCAGGGCAAGCTCGACACCGCCGCCCTGCCCGAGCCCGAACCCCCCGCCCCCGCCGAGTTCACCCCGCCGAGGACCCCCACCGAGACGGTGACGGCGCAGATCTGGGCCGAGGTGCTGGGGGTGCCCGAGGTCGGTGTGCACGACGACTTCTTCGCACTGGGCGGGCACTCGCTGCGCGCCGTGGCCGCCGCGTCCCGCCTGCGGGCCGCCTTCGACTGCCCCGTCCAGGTCCGCGACCTGTTCGAGCACCCCACCGTCGAGCTGCTCGCCGCCGAGGTGGAGCGGCAGCTCGTCGAACTGATCTCCGCGATGAGCGACGACGAGATCGATCTGTCCCTGACGGTGGACCACCAAGACTGAGATTGGACGGAACGCGCCATGACCACTTCGGAGATCCAGCCCGAGACCCGGCCCCGGACCGCGCGCACCGCACTGTCGCCCGCCGCCCGGCGGCTGCTGGAGCAGCGGCTGCGCGGACTGGCCGGCACCGCACCGGCCGCCATACCCCGGCTCTCCCCGCGCCCCGACCGGGCGCCCCTGTCCGCCGCGCAGCAGCGCCTGTACTTCCTCGACCAGCTCGATCCGGGCTCCGCCACCTACCTGATGCCCGCCGCCTGGCGGCTGACCGGTCCGGTGGACACCGCCGCGCTCGACGGGGCCGTCCGCGACCTCGTCGCCCGCCACGAGCAGCTGCGGGTGACCTTCCCCTCCCACGACGGCGTCCCGCACCAGCGCGTCCACCCCGCGGGCCGGACCCGTCTGGAGACCGCGGACCTGGCGGCCCTGCCCGGGCGGACCCTGGAGGAGGCCGTACGGGAGGTGGCGACGCGCCCCTTCGACCTGGCCGCCGAGACGCCCTTCCGGGCCACCCTGCTCAAGGCCGCCGACGACGACCACGTCCTGGTCCTCGCCATGCACCACATCGTCTCCGACGGCTGGTCGCTGGAGATCCTGGTGCGCGACCTGCGCGAGCTGTACCGAGCCAGGATCGACGGCGGCCCGGCCGGGTTGCCCGAACTGCCGATCGACTACACCGACTACGCCGTCTGGCAGCGCGGCGCCGACGAGGCCGCCGGCCTCGGCTACTGGCGAGACCGGCTGGCCGGCCTGACCCCGCTGGAGCTGCCCACCGACCACCCGCGCACCGACACCCCCCGTCACACCGGCGCCGTGCACACCGCCGAGCTGCCCGGGAGGCTGTCGGCGGCGCTGACCGAACTGGGGCGGCGCACCGACACCACCTCGTACATGGCGGTGATGGCGGCGTTCCAGGCGGCGCTCGCCCTGCACAGCGGTCAGGACGACATCGCCATCGGCACGGTCGTCGCCAACCGGGAGCGGCCCGAGACCGAGCAACTGGCCGGGTTCTTCGTCAACACCCTCGTCATGCGCGCCGACCTCTCCGACGACCCCACCCCGGCCCGGCTGCTCGCCCGCACCCGCGAGAGCGTCCTGGGCGCGCTGTCCCACCAGGGCCTGCCCTTCGAGCGCGTCGTCGACGAGCTGAGCCCGGAGCGCGACCTGACCCGCAACCCGCTGTTCCAGGTGCTGTTCACCCAGGCACCGGCGGGACAGGGGGACTTCGAGCTCGGCGGTGCCACGGGCACGCCCTTCCGCATCGACCACACCACCGCCAAGTTCGACCTGGCCCTGGAACTGCGCGAGGACGGCGACCGTCGGGAGCTGGTCTTCGTCTACCGCCCCGATCTGTTCGAAGAGGAGTCCGTGGCCCGGCTGGCAGCGCACACCACCGCACTGCTGCGCGCCTTCACCGAGACGCCCGACGCCCCGCTGAGCACCGTCGATCCGCTCACGGACGCCGAGCGCGCCGCCCTGCTCGGCCCCGGCGGCCCGGCAGGCTCCGTACGGCCGGGCGGGCCCGCCCCGCGCACCGCGCCCGAGCGCCTGGCCGAACACATCGCCCGCACCCCGAACGCGCCGGCCGTCGTCGGCGGCGACCGGACGCTGACCTACGCGCGGCTCGACGCAGCGGCCTCCGCCCTGGCCCGCCGGCTGCGTGCGGCCGGCATCGGGCGCGAGTCGCTGGTCGGGGTCTGCCTCGACCGCTCGGCCGACCTGGCCGTGGCACTGCTCGGGGTGTGGCGGGCCGGTGCGGCCTATCTGCCGCTGGACCCCTCCCATCCGCGTGCCCGCCGCGAGTTCACCCTCACCGACGCCGGCGTCTCCCTCGTCGTCGCCGACGACACCGGCCGCGCCGCGGTCGAGGGCCTGCCGGTCGATGTGATCCCCCTCGCCACCGCCACCGACGACCCCGCCGAAGCCGGCACAGCGCCCGCCGACGACGTCCGCCCCGCGCCGGAGGACCTCGCCTACGTCATCTACACCTCCGGTTCCACCGGCCGCCCCAAGGGCGTGGAGATCACCCACGCCAACCTCGCCTGGCTGCTCGGCGCAGCCGACCACCACTTCGACTTCGGCCCGCGCGACGTGTGGACCCTGGTGCACTCACCGGCCTTCGACTTCTCCGTGTGGGAACTGTGGGGACCGCTCACCAGCGGCGGCCGCGTCGTGGTGCTCACCGAGGAGCAGGTCCGCGACCCCGCCGCGGTCCTGGCCGTCCTGCGCGGCGAGAAGATCACCGTCCTCAGCCAGACGCCCGCCGCCTTCAAGGGGCTGCGCGCCCATCTGGACCACGGCGGGCAGGACTTCACCGGCCTCGCGCTGCGCACCGTCGTCTTCGGCGGCGACGCCCTCGACGTGCGCGACTACCGCGACTGGTTCGACACCCCCGCCGACCGCCGGCCCGCGCTGGTGAACATGTACGGCATCACCGAGACCACCGTGCACGTCACCCACCGGACGCTGACCGCCGACGACGTCCACGCCCCGGCACGCTCGCCGATCGGCCGGCCGCTGACCGGCCAGCACGGCTACGTCCTGGACCGGTACGGGCGCCTGGTGCCGCAGGGCACGGTCGGCGAGCTGTACGTCGCGGGCGGCGGCGTCGCGCGCGGCTACAGGGGTCGCCCCGAACTGACCGCCGAACGCTTCCCCACCGACCCCTTCGGCCCGCCCGGCGCCCGGATGTACCGCACCGGCGACCTGGTACGCGTCCTGCCCGACGGGCAGCTCGCCTATGTCGGCCGTGCCGACCACCAGGTCAAGATCCGCGGCTACCGCATCGAGCCCGGCGAGATCGAGACCGCCCTGCGCGCCCAGCCCGGGGTGACCGACGCCGCGGTGGTGGCCCGCCCCGGACCGCACGGCGGCGCCCGCCTCGTCGCCCATGTCGTCATGACCGAGGGCCGTCCGCTGGACGCGCCGGCGCTGCGCGAGAGGCTGCGCCTGACACTGCCCGACTACATGGTGCCGGCCCTGTTCACACGCCGTACCAGTCTGCCGATCACCGCCAACGGCAAGGTCGACCGCGCCGCCCTGACGGCGGTCGCGGACGAGAGCGCGCAGGCCCCGGCCGGCCACGTCCCGCCCTCCGGCGCGACCGAGGTGGCCCTGGCCCGCATCTGGGCGGAGGTCCTGGGCGTCGAACGCGTCGGCCGCACGGCCGGCTTCTTCGACCTGGGGGGCGACTCCATCCTGGCCCTGCGGGTGATCGGCCTGGCCCGCTCGGCCGGCCTCGCCCTGACCGTGGCCGATCTCTTCCGGTCCCGCACCCTGGCCGACCTCGCCCGCCGCGCCGGCAGGGCCGGCCACGCGCCCGCCCCCGTCGAGCCGTTCTCCCAGCTGGAGGCGGCCGACGCGGCCCGGCTGCCCGACGGGCTGGAGGACGCCTACCCGCTGACCATGCTCCAGGCCGGCATGCTCCACGAGATGCTCGCCGACCCGCGGCGCGGCGCTTACCACAACGTCACCGACCTGAAGATCACCGTCCCGGAGGGCTTCGACCTCGCCGCCTTCCAGGCCGCCGTGGACACCGTGGTGCGCGGCCACGGCATCCTGCGCTCCTCCATCGACCTGACCTCCTACCGCGAACCCCTCCAGCTGGTGCACCGCACCGCGAAGCTGCCGGTCGGCTACACCGATCTGCGCGGACTGTCCCGCCAGGAGCGGCGCGATGCCGTCCGCCGCTTCGTCGCGCAGGAGTTCGAGCGCCGCTTCGACCTGACCGCCGCACCGCTGGTCCGCATCCACCTGCACCACACGGGCGACCACGAGCTGCGGCTGGTCCTCACCGACTGCCATGTCGTCCTGGACGGCTGGAGCCTGACCTCCCTGGTGGCGGACCTGCTCGACCTGCACCGGCGCGCGGTGGCCGACGGCCGGCCCCCCGAGGTGCCGCCCGCGCCCGCCTTCGCCGAGTACGTGGCCCTGGAGCGGGCCGCGCTGCACGGCGAGGAGGCGCTGGAGTACTGGCGCTCGGCGCTGGCCGAATTCCGCCCCGTCCGCTTCCTGCGGCGCGGTGACGGCGGTGGGCACGCAGAAGCGCCCGTCCACGAGGTGCGGCGCTCCTGGGAGGCGCTGGCCGAGCCGATCGGACGGCTGGCCCAGGCGGCCGGAGTGCCCCGGCGCACCGTCCTGATCACGGCCTTCCACCACACCATGAGCCTGTTCGCCGAACGGGACGAGGCCGCCGCGGGACACTCGATCGGCCTGGTCACCAACGGCCGGCCCGAGGTGCCCGGCGCGGACCGGATGCGCGGGCTGTTCCTCAACACCGTGCCCTTCGGCGTCGAACGCCCGCGGGGAAGCTGGCTGGAGTACCTGCGCGCGGTGTTCGCCGCCGAACAGGAGATGCTGCCCCACCGCCGGATGCCGCTGGCGAGGATGGCGCAACTGCGGCCCGGGGAGCCGAACCCGGTCGAGGCGGTCTTCAACTACGTCAACTTCCACCGGCTCTCCCACGACACCTGGGACGAGTCCCTGGAGATCGCCAGGACCATGTTCCCGCTGCTGGTCAACGCGAGCGTGAACGGCTTCACCCTGGACGCGGACCCCGAGTACGTCGCCCCGGCCACCGCCGAGCAGCTCGCCGACGTGTTGTGCGAGCGGATCGAGGCGATGGTCGCCGACCCGCACGCCCCGGTGACCCGCCCGGCGCTGACCGGAGCCGCCCGCACCACGGCCCTGGAGGAGTGGGGAAGCGGCCCGGACCGCGACAACGGCCCCCTGATGTTCCACGAACTGGTCGCCGCACACGCCGAGCGGACCCCGGACGCGGTCGCCGTCGTCCACGGCGGGCAGGAGATCACCTACGCCGAACTGGGCGCGGACGCGGCCCGGATCGCCGCCCGGCTGCACACGCTGGGCGTCGGCCCCGAGACGGTCGTGGGCATCTGCGTCGACCGGGGCCCGGACATGGCGCGCGCCGCTCTGGGCGTCCTGCGGGCCGGAGGCGCGTTCCTCCCCCTGGATCCCCAGCACCCCGCCGCACGACTGGAGTTCATGGCCTCCGACAGCGGCATGCGGGTCCTGCTGACCCAGACCGCGCTCGCCTCGGCGGTGCCCTTCGACGGCCCGGTCCTGGCCCTGGACGAGCCCGGCGCGCTGAACGGGCCGGCCGCCCTCCGCACCCCGCCGGACGCGGTGGTGAGCGCCGACAACCTGGCGTACGTCATCTACACCTCCGGCTCCACCGGCACCCCCAAGGGCGTCGCGATCCCCCACGAGGGCCTGATCAACATGCTGGAAGGGCAGCGCGACCTGATCCGCCCGGCCCCCGGCGACCGGATCCTCCAGTTCGCCTCCTTCGGCTTCGACGCCTCACTCCTGGAGCTGACCTGGTCGCTGGCGAACGGCGGACGGCTGGTCACCGCGCCCCGGGAGGCGCTGCGCCCCGGCCCCGACCTGGCCCGCACCCTGCTCACCCACCGCGTCACCGGCGCCATGCTGCCGCCCAGCGCCCTGGCGGTCCTGGGCGAGGACCGCTTCCCCGAACTGAGGGTGCTCCAGGTGGCCGGGGAGGCGTGCCCCGCCGAACTGGCCGACACCTGGTCGCGCGGACGCCGCTTCCACAACGTCTACGGTCTGACCGAGACGTCGGTGTGGTCCGTCGCCGCCGAACCGGGCCCCGGCGCGGGGCGCCCGCCGATCGGCGCCCCGATGCGCAACACCAGCGCCCGGGTGCTCGACGAGGACATGCAGCCGGTGCCCACCGGAGTGCCCGGCGAGATCCATCTGGGCGGGCGGGCCGTCGGCCGCTGCTACCTGAACCGGCCCGCCCTGACCGCCGCCACCTTCGTCCCCGACCCGTACGGCCCGCCCGGCTCCCGTACCTGCCGCACCGGCGACCTGGGCACGCACCGGCCCGACGGCGCACTGGAGTGGCTGGGCCGCCGCGACACCCAGGTCAAGCTGCGCGGCTTCCGGATCGAGCTGGGCGAGGTCGAGCACGCCCTGCGCGCGCTGCCCCAGGTGCGGCAGGCGGTGGTGCTGCACCGCACCGACCTGCCGGGCGAGCCGGCGCTGGTCGCCTATCTGGTCCTGCGCGACGGCGCTCGGACCTCCGCCGGGGAGCTGGCGCGGGCCCTGCGCGCCGGCATGCCCGCCTACATGGTGCCCGCCCGGTTCGTCCTCCTCGACGAGATGCCCGTCAACCGCAGCGGGAAGATCGACAAACGGGCGCTGCCGCTGCCCTCGGCCGAACGCGCCGAGAGCGGCACCGACTACGTCGAGCCCGCCACCGACGCCGAGAGACTGCTGGCCGAGGTGTGGCGCGAGGTACTGGGCCTGTCCCTGATCGGCGTGCACGACGACTTCTTCCGTATCGGCGGCAGCTCGCTGTCCACCGTGCGGGTGGCCGCCCTGGCCGCCGAGCGCGGCCTGCCGGTCTCGGTGCGCGACCTGATCGAGCGGCCCACCCTCGCCCAACTCGCCGTCCGGGCCGAGGAATCGGCCGAGGAGTCGGCCGGCGAGGCGGGCGCGGCGGCCGCCGCCGTGCGCTCCGAGGTCACCCTGCGGGAGGGCACCGGAGCCCCGCTGTGGTGCGTGCACCCCACCGGCGGCAGCGCCGCCTGGTTCGTCCCGCTCGCCCGCCACCTGCCACCGGGCCGCCCGGTGCGCGCCTTCCAGGCCCGCGGCCTGCTGGGCGGCGTGGACCCCGGCACGGTGGGCGGCATCGCGGCCAACTACGCCGCCGAGATCGCCGGTCACGGCGGGCGCGGCCCCCACGAGCTGCTGGGCTGGTCCATGGGCGCCAACATCGCCCTGGAGATGGCCACCCAGCTCCACGAGGCCGGCCACACCGTCGAGCCCCTGGTGCTGATCGAGCCCTATCTGCCCAACCCGGCGGCGCGCGACCGGCTCGCCGGAGTCGGCCGGGACATGCGCCGGGCGCTGCGGATGCGCGACCGCCTGCGTGCCCTGCCGCCGTCCCCCGAGCGGGAGAAGGCGGCGGCCGAACTCACCGCCCTGCTGCTGGGCGCGGGGATGAGCCCCGGCGAGGCCGCCCTGGTGGACAAGGCGCCGATCGAGGTGTGGCACTCGCTGCTCACCGCCCTGGCCGGCTACCGGGTGCGCCCCTACCCCGGCCACGTCCACCTCGTGGTCGGGACTTTGGCCGCCGGACTGCCCGATGGCGAGCCCATGCCCGGCCTCGACGTCGACTACCGCGCCTACGTGGCCCGTTGGCGCGAGACGGCCCTGGGCGGCCTGACCGTCCACGTCACCGAGGGAGATCACATGTCCATGCTCGCCGAGCCGCTGGTCACCGGCGTCGCGGACCTGCTCGGCACGATCGGGACGGAGGCCCGGCGATGACCCCCACCGCGATCACCACGGCCGGCCCGGCCCCGGCGGCCCGCTTCACCGAGCGGTACCTGCTCGATCCCGCCGTCAACGCCGACCCCTACGGCTACCTCAACGCCCTGCGCGACCACGCCCCGGTCCACTGGAGCCCCATGCACCGGGCCTGGCTGGTCACCGGCCACGAGCAGGTCATGCACTGCCTGCGCGACCCGGCGGTCTCCGCCGACCGGGTCCGCCCCCTGATGGACGCGGTCCCGCAGGGCGCCCGCGACGACGCCGAGCGCGCCTTCACGATCCTCTCGCGCTGGATGGTCTTCAACGACCCGCCGCAACACCGCCGCCTGCGGCAGGTGTTCCAGGAGCAGTTCGCCGCCCGCGCCGTCGCCCGCTACAGCGCCTTCACCGAGCGGGCCACCCGCGCGATGCTCACCCGCCGCGCCGCCCCCGGCCGAACCGGCGACATCACCGCGGACATCGCCAGACCGCTGCCCGCCCTGGTCTTCGCCCGCTGGCTGGGCGTACCGCAGGCGCACGCCCCCTCCTTCTGGTACTGGAACGCCCGTGTGGGCGACCTCGTCCTGGGTGCCGCCCAGGAGGAGAGCGAGTACCGCACCTCGCTGCGGTCCCTGGTCAGCCTGGAGGAGTACCTGGCCGGCCTGGTCGCCGAGCGCCGCGCCGAACCGAAGGACGACCTGATCAGCTCCGTCCTGGCCGGCGGCCGGGTCGGCGACGGCGTCAGCGGGGAGGAGTTCGTCGGGATGCTCACCCAGATGGCGTTCGCCGGGGGCGAGACCACGGGCAACCTCATCGCCAACACCCTGCTCGCCCTGCTCCACCGCCCGGACCAGCTCCGGGCGGTGCGCGAGGAGCCGGAGCTGGTCGCCGCTGCCGTCGAGGAGACCCTGCGCCTGGACGGGCCCTCGAAGATGTCGATCAGGACCGCCGCCCGCGACACCGTGCTGGACGGCCGCACACTCCGCGCCGGCGACCGGATCTTCCTGGTCACCGCCGCCGCCAACCGCGACCCCGCCCGCTTCCCGGACCCGGACGTCTTCGACGTGCGGCGCACCGGCGGCACCCACCTGGGCTTCGGCTTCGGCGCCCACTTCTGCATCGGTGCGGCGCTGGCCCGGCTGGTGGCCTGCGCGGTCGTCGGCGTCCTCGTCCGCGACTACCCGGACCTGCGCCTGGAGGGGACACGGCACACCTGGCAGCTCTCGCTGCTCAACCGCAGCCTGACCGCCCTGCCCGTCCGCTACTGACGCGCCCCGCACCCCACTCACACTCGACCGGCCCTGCCCGGACCGCCTTTCCCGGCGGTCCGGGCAGGGCCCGACGAAAGGCAGAGGTCCCACGATGGCGACCACCCTCACGGGCGCCGGCCCACGGCTGTGGGCCCCCGCCCGGCAGCGCTCCTTCCGCCTGCTGTGGCTGGGCCAGTCCCTGTCGCTGCTCGGCGACGGGTTCAGCTACATCGCGTTCTCCTGGATGACCCTCACCCTGACCGGCTCCACCCTCGCGCTCGGCTACGTGCTGGCCTTCCAGGCGGTGCCCCGGGCCCTGCTGACCCTGGTCGGCGGCTCGCTCGGCGACACCTGGTCGCCCCGCACCCTGATGGTCTGCTCCAGCTGGGCCAGAGCCGCCCTGATGGCGGCGGTCGGACTGAGCGGGCTGGCCGGCACGCTCCAGCTGTGGATGCTGTGCGCGGCCGCCGCGGCCTTCGGCGCGGTCGACGCCTTCTTCCAGCCCGCCCGGGTCTCGATCCTGCCCTCGGTGGTGGACAAGGAGACGCTCACCTCCGCCAACGCCCTGCTCGGCGCGGGCGCCCGGGTGTCCGCCGTCCTGGGCCCGGCCACCGGCGGCCTCGTGGTCGCCCTCTCCCAGGCGCCCGTCGCCTTCCTCGTCGACGCGGTGTGCTTCGCCCTGGGCGGACTGTGCGTCGCCCGTATCCGCACGGCCCCCCGAGAGAAGGAGACCGCCGACCCGGACTCCGGCGAGGGAGCGCCGGAGTCCGGGGCCGGGGACTCGCTGGCCGCCCGGATACGGGCCGGAGTGCGCTACGCGTGGCGGGACCCGCGCATCCGCACCATGCTGGCCGTCGACACGGCCGTCAACTTCTGCTACGCGGGGCCGTTCACCATCGGCTTCGCCACCCTGGCCAGGACCTCCCTGGAGGGCGGCTCGGCGACCCTGGGCCTGCTCAACGGGGCGCTGGCGGGAGGGGCCATCCTGGGAACCCTCGCGGGCGGCGCGGTCGGGGGACGGCCCCGGGTGGGCCTGCTGATCGCGGGGCTGGCCGGATGGCTGGCCGCGGGCATGGCCCTGCTCGGCGTCCTGGACCACCCGGCGGCCGCGGTGGGGACGGTGCTGGTGATGGGGTTCGCCATCGGCTTCCAGGGGGTCTTCGGACTGAGCTGGATCCAGCGCAACATCCCGCAGTCGGTCCTCGGCCGGGTGATCTCGGTCGACATGGTCCTCGGATACGCCGTCGCGCCCGTCTCACTGATCGCCTGCGGCGCCCTGGCCCAGGTGGGCACCGGTGTGATGTTCGCCGGCGTCGCCCTGGTCCTGGCGCTGACCGCGCTGGGCGTGCTCGCCTCCGGCGCCGTACGCGCGATGCGGTGACCGGGGTGCCCCGGCGGGCCGGGACGGAAGGGGCCGGGCCCCGAGGGCCGGGATCACAGGGAGGCCGAAAGGGCGCACAGATCGGCCCGGTTGGACCGGCCGGTCTTGGCGATGAGGTTGGCGATGTGCTTCTCGACGGTGCGCGGCGAGATGTAGAGGTGGCCGGCGATGTCCTTGTTGCCCAACCGGTCGGCCAGCAGCACGAACACCTCGTACTCGCGGACCGTCACGCCCCGGGCCCGCAGCTCCTCGGGGATGCGGCTGGTCCCGCTGCGGTGCTGGTGGACGGGTGCGCCCAGGCGCCGCAGCGCCGCCCGGCAGGCGTTGGCGACGGCGGGCACACCGTGCTGGTGGAAGTGGTGTTCGGCGCGGCGCAGCCAGGCCACCGGCTCGCCCCACCCGCTCTCGTGGGCCGCCTCGGCGACGAGCCGCATGCCCAGGTGGAGGGCGGTGGGGTACAGTCCGGCGGCGCGCAGCGCCTCGTCGGCGGCGGCCGACGCCTCCCGCGGCCTGCCCTCCCGGCCCAGCAGCACGGCGTCGGCCAGCAGGACGAACTGCCGGTTCCAGCGCAGCCGGCCGGGCGCGGTGGCGGCGGCCTCCTCCTGCCCGAGGCGGCCGACGTCCCCCGCCAGCACGCCCAGCAGCAGCCCGATGCCGCTGCGCCCGCTGAGGTAGTACGTGCTGGGGTTGTCGCGCTCCAGTTCCCAGACGGCCCGCAGCTCGCGCCGGGCCAGTTCCCCGTCCTCCTCCAGCAGTGCGCAGAACGTCCGGGCCAGGCCCGCGGTGAGCGGTTCCTCCTGGGATCCGGCGCCGTCCCACTCGGCGAACGCGGCCAGCGCCTCGTCCATCGCCGCTCTGTCGCCCTGGTGGGCCGCCAGGGCCGCCTTGGCCATCAGCACGTAGCGGACGGCCGGGGCCAGCCGCAGACGCCGCACGACGGCCAGGCACTCCTCGGCGGCGTCCCGCGCGGAGGCGAACTCCCCGCGCAGCACGGAGTCCAGGATGAGGATGCCGTCGATGGTGTAGACGATGGTGGCCGACCCCAGCCGCAGCGCCTCGTCGCGGGCGGCGTTCAGACCGGCCGTCTCCCCCTCGGACAGCCAGGCGTTGCCGCCGATCCGGGTCAGCGCGTACATGCGCCGCAGCGGGAGCCGGTGCCGTTCCGCCGTGGCCAGGGCGCGCTCCAGCATGGCCTGGGACTCGGCGGGATCGCGTTCGCGGGCCACGGTGGCCAGCAGCTCCCACGCCTGGCAGGCGACCGTGGGCAGGCCGTGCCGCTGCGCGGCCTCCACCGCCGAGCGGGCCAGCTTCTCGGCCTGATGGGTGCGGTCCGTGCCCGGCGTGTCCAGGGCGAGGTAGGCCGAGGCCACGTCCACGGACGCGGCGGCGGCCTCGTCGGGAGCGGGGCCCAGGACGGTACGGGCCCGCGCGATCTGCCGGTTGCCGTCGGCCCAGCGGCCCGCGGTGTGGGCCACCTTGGCGAGCCGGGTGTGCAGCGCGGCCAGCCGCGGCGCGCTCAGGCCGGCCCCGCCCAGGGTGTGCAGCCGGTCGGCGAGGTCGAAGGCGCGGGCGAAGTCGCCCGCCTCGG
Source organism: Streptomyces mangrovi (assembly GCF_900114215.1). Classification (GTDB taxonomy): domain Bacteria; phylum Actinomycetota; class Actinomycetes; order Streptomycetales; family Streptomycetaceae; genus Streptomyces; species Streptomyces barkulensis. The sequence goes on from NZ_FOSG01000004.1 coordinate 332,898, forward strand.
CGAGCGCGGGCAGCAGGGACTCCAGGACCTCGGCCCGGCGCAGGGCGTCCCGGGTGTCCGACAGCAGCCGCTCGGCCCGGTCGAGCAGGGTGACGGCGGAGCCGATCGCGCCGTCGGCCAGCGCCCGCCGCCCCGCTTCCGCGAACAGGCGTCCCGCCTCCGCCGGGTCGCCCGCCTGGGAGCGCAGCTCCGCGACCAGCGGGCACCACTGGCCGGCCAGCTCCGGGTGGAGTTCGGTGGCCGCGTCCGCGGCCCGCCGCGCCAGCTCGGCCCGGTTGCCGGGGGTGAGCTGGGTGAGCAGCGCCTCCACGGTCAGCGGGTGGCGGAAGGCGTACCAGTCGGGAGAGGGCTCGTCGGGGACGACGAGCTGGGCCGCGACCCCGGCGTGCAGATGGCTCAGCAGGGCCCGGTCCTCGGCCTCGGTCATCCGCTGGAGCACCGTCAGGGGGAAGCGCCGCCCGACCACGGCGGCGGCGGACAGCAGCGTCAGCCCCTGGGGCCCCAGCCGGTCGATGCGCCGCAGGATGCCCCGCGCGAGGGCGGTGGGCACGTCGCCGCGCGGATCGCCCACGACCCGCCAGCCGTCGCCGCCCCGGACCAGCGCCCCGCCGCCGATCATGGACTGCAGCAGTTCCTCGACCAGGAAGGGACTTCCGGCACTGTCGTCCCACAGGCGTTCCAGCGCCGCCCGCGGCACCCGGTCGGGTTCGGTGCCGAGCTGGGCGGCGACCATGTCCCGGACCTGGGAACGGCTGAGCGCGGGCAGTTCGAGCACGGTGCCGGTGCCGCGCCTGCGGGCCGAGGACGCCAGGTCCAGCGCGTCGCAGAACTCGGTGCGTATGGTGGCCAGGAGCAGAACGGGCGTGTACTCCAGGTTGTCCACCAGGTACTCGACCACCGCGAGGGTCTCCGGGTCGGCGTCGTGCAGGTCCTCCAGCAGCAGGAGCTGGCCCCGGTCCCTGCCTGCGGCGATGAGCAGCCGCAGCACCGCCTCGCCGAGGATGACCATCGAACTGCTCTCGTGATCACCGGTGTTCCAGTCCGGTATGAGCCGTCCGAGCACCGGCCGGTAGGGGCCGAGAGCGGAGTCGTCCACCGGTTCGCCGCCGCGGAACAGGGACATCAGGGCTTCTGTCAGCGGCCGGAACGGCACGGTGGGCCCCGTCGTGCTGCTGCGGCCGCGCAGTACCCGCATTCCGGACTCGAAGGCCATGCCCACGGCCTCCGCGGCGAGCCGGGACTTGCCGATGCCCGCCTCCCCGGTCAGGAAGACGACCCCGCCGCGCCGGTCTCGCGCGTCGGACAACGCCTCGTTCAGATCGCGCAGTTGGGGGTCCCGCCCGACCACGTACGGCGCATGCGAACGCATGGACGCAGATGCTAGTTCATACGTGCTGGTGGCGGCAGACCACGCGACGCACATCCTGCCGGACACCGTGTGACGCACCGGTGCGGGCCCGCGAGCGGAGCGGACCCGCACCGGGAGCCGGTCCCGTCAGTGCGGCGCCGAGACAGAGGTGTCCATCGAGCTGAGGGTGACCACGATGCCGCTGGTCAGCACCATGCCGGCCAGTGCGCGGGTGCGGGCGCACGCCCTGTTGCGCCCCGACAGGCTGATCCGGCCCGCCGCGTCCTGCTCACGGTCGTCCTGCTCGCGGTCCGGGTGGGCGGCGAGGTCGGCGTCGGCGGAGAGCGGCGACTGGGCGTCGACGGACGGCTTGTTCATGGGGACGGTCTCCTTCTGTCGCTGTGTACGGGCTGACGCGGGATGACGGGGAAGCCGGTGGATCACGGGGCGGTGCGCGGACGGCCCGCGGCCCCGGAGGAGTGGTCGGGGGAGGAGTGGTCGAGCAGGAGCACGGAGGGGACCGCCTCCGGAAAGCCCAGCCTGAGCAGGGCGTATCCGATGCCGGACAGGCCGGTCAGCAGGCCGGGGGACGGTACGTGGTCGGGGGTGCCGCAGCGGTGGCCCTGCTGCTCGATGAGGCCGAGGACCTCTCCGGCGCGGTGGCCGAGCGCTTCCGCGGCACCCGCGTGCCGCCGCCCGGCGAGCACGGCCAGCGCCTCCAGCCGGCCCAGGGCGCCGTGGCGCAGACTCAGGTCGCCGGTGCGCGTCGGGCCGGCCAGCAGCCCCACACAGTGGTCGAGCAGGTCATCGGGGACCGCCTGGCCGGTGGTGCCCAGCACGTCGGTGGCGGCCGACACCACCCCGGCCAGCCCCGAGTGCCATGACAGGTCGCGGACCTTGCCGCCTTCGCCGGCCGGTGCGCCCGGTTCACCGGCCGACGCCTCCAGGGCCGACCGCAGCAGGACGGCTCCGGCACGGGCGTACGGCAGGGGGTCGGCCGCCCCGGCCTCCGGCAGCGCGGCGGCGTACCGCAGCAGGGCCCAGCCGACGCCGGCGTCACCGTGGGTGAAGCCCGGGCCTTCGGCACGGTCCTCCCCGGTCAGGGCGAGCAGCCGGTCCGCGACGCGCCGGGCCAGCCCGGCCGCTCCGGGAACACCGGCCACCCGGTGGGCCAGGACGGCCGCGGGCAGCGCTCCGGCGAGGCCGTCGGCGAGTGAGACGTGGCCGGGGAGCGCCGGACCGGAGGGCTGGGCGTCCACGGCATGCCCGAGGGCGGTCAGAGCGGCGGGCAGGCAGCCGCCGACGCCGTCGAGCAGGGCGGTCAGCCGCACCAGCGTGTAGACGATGCCGCCCAGACCGTCGAGGGCGCCCGGGCCGGCCGCGGCGCTCAGTTCGGGTTCCGCGGCCAGTGCGGACAGCAGCGGCGGCAGCGGCCGTACGGCCTCCCGGGCCAGTGCCGTGTACCGGTCGGCTCCGGCGAGCGCGCCGATCTGGGCCAGGAAGAGGGCGACTCCGCAGTAACCCTGGGCGAGCGAGCCGCCCATCGGCAGCACCGCCCAGTGAGTGCCGGCGACCTGCTCCAGACCCAGCCAGTTGGCCCGGCCGCCGTCGCGGACCGCACGGGCCGCGATCTCGTCGGCGATCCCGCACGCGGCGGCCAGCAGCCGGGACGGTTCGGGCACCACGGCCGGGGCCGGGCGGACGGCCAGGGCCGAACGAGGCCCGCGCACCGGCGCGTTGGCGCCGGTGACGGCGAGCGACGCCGAGATGACCCACTCCTGGTCGTAGCGGTCCACCTCGCTCATCGCGGCGATCTTCTCCCGGACGGTCGTCAGGGCCGCGGCGGGCAGCACCCGGTCCAGGCGAGTCCCGCGGGACGTCCACACGGCCGTGCGGTCCGGCCGGTGGAAGAACAGCGGCACGTCGCCGCGCCACAGATCCTCGATCTCGTGCTCGATCAGCCGCTGCCGGGCCGGATCGCAGGCCGACTCCGTCCACAGCACGGCGAACACCGCCTCCCTGGCCAGCGCGTCGTGCAGCAGATCGGGGTGGGCGGACTCCTCCAGGAGGGTCGCGTACAGCCGGGTGGAGCGCACGATCAGCCGGGCGGGGCGGTGGGCCCAGCGGGCCAGCAGCCCCCGGACGCCGAGGAGTTCGCCCCGGTGTCCGGCGATCGCGTCGTACCCGATCCGGAACCCCTCCAGCAGCGCGGCCCGATGGTCGGCCCGTCCGGCGCCCCCGCCGGACGGCAGCGGCTGGTTCTGACCCGCGGGGCTCTCCACCGGGCCGCGCACCACGCGCATCCGGTCCGTTCCCGCCCCCTCCCAGCGCACCCCGTCGCCGGGGCACGTACCGGCTCCGTCCCGGCCGAGGGCGGAGATGTCCAGCGCGCCGTCCTCCCCGATCAGCAGGTGCGGCAGCAGACAGGTGCGGTGCACCGACGCGTACAGGGCCCGCGCGGCGGGATCGTGCCCCGCGGTCTCGGCCTGCGGCAGTCCGGAGTGCAGGAGGGTCTCGGCATCCACCGGGACCGGCCGGTCGCCGCAGGCGATGACGTTCTCGTAGTGCATGTCCGCGCCGTCCACCGCGTACAGCAGGGCCAGCAGCGCGCCCTGCCGGCGGTAGAACCGGTCGGCCTCGGTGACCGAGGCGCACCACCGGTGCTCGACGAACTCCAGCCAGCCGTACCCCTCACCGCGCACCGACCGGGGGGTGCGCAGGCCCAGGCCCGGCACCTTGCCGTTGAGCCAGCCCGCCGCCTCGTCCAGCAGGGAGTGCTGGTCCAAGGGGCGGGGCTTGTAGACGACGGCGGCACCGGAGGCGAAGTACAGCAGGGCCACGGACCGGCCGCCCTGGTGGGCGTCACCACGGCCGAGGTCCATCCGCACCACGGGACCGGGATCGGTGCCCGCGAACAGTTCGGAGACCAGGACGGGGCGGTCGGCACCGAGCCTGTCGAGCATCTCGGCCATGGCGTCGGCGGCGTCCGCGCAGCTCTGGCCGAGCATCCGGGCCAGCACCGGGTAGCGGGTGAACAGCCGGGCCAGGCCCCGCCGGGTGCCCAGATCCGCGGTGAAGGAGGCGAACCGGTCCCGCGGGGTGTCGCCCGGGAGCCGTCCCGCGACGCGGGCCCGGTGCAGCTCCCTCACCAGAGTCCGGCCGGCCTGACGGGTGATCCGGTCCCCGAGCCGTTCCTCGAACGCCGCCCGCGCCGGCGAGTGTTCGGCGGCGGACCGGCCGGTGCGGGCGGCCACCTTGGACCAGGCGAGCGAGAGCAGGGGGCGCAGCGCGGGCAGGAACACCGCGGGCCCCTCCGCGTCGAGACCGGCCGGGACCTTCGGCTCCACGGGAGCCGCGGCGACCGCGCGCTCGATGTAGCCGGCCCACTCCGGTTCCGCGGCCCGTGCCCCCAGCCGCTCGGGAAGCTCCTCCCCCAGGGCGTGCGCGAGGCCGCCGTCCAGACCCAGGTCCGCCAGCCGGGCGGCGAACCCCGCGCCGTCCCCCGCGGTCCACGGCGCCCGGCGGCCCCGGCCGGCCGCGGCCGGCTGCCCCGGGGCGGCGAGCCGCTCGCGCAGGGTCAGTCCCCGCGCCCACCACCAGCGCGGCAGGGACGTGGCCGGAGTTTCTCGCAGAACGGCTGAATCAGTCACAGGACCAACGTCGCAGAGCCGCGCCGCCCCCACATGGGGGCAGCGCCCCCATATTCTTCCCGCCCGCCCCCACCGGGCCCGGCCCCGGGCCCGCGGGACGTGCCGCCGCCCCTGCAGGACCACTCCGCGAGCCCCGGCGGGCCGGCCGCCTCGGGCCCGGCGGCACCGGTTGCGCACGGTGGGCGGGCGCCCGCGGCAAAGGTGGGGGACAGGACCCGATGCCGTCCCCGCCCCACCGGCGCAGCCTGTTGTGCACTGACCTGCTCGCCCGCCGCCGCGGACCCGGCGGCTGACCTTCGGAGGACCCGGTGGGAGAACCCGTACCTGTCAGCGTCGTCGCACTCGACCCGGTGCTGGAGGCCGGCACCGTGAGCGCCCTGTCCCTGTCCCCGGAGGTCTGCGCGGTGGTGCCGGGGGAGGAGCCGCGGGTCGTGGTCATGACCGTCGACCGGTTCGCCCGCGCCGAGCTGGACGTGCTGCGCACCGTCCGCGACACCCGGACCCGGCCCGCGGTGGTCCTGGTGGCCGGCGAACTGGACCGGGGAGAGGCCCTGCACGCCCTCGCGTCCGGCGCCCGCTGTCTGCTGCGCCGCCGGGAGGCCGACGCCCCCCGGCTGGCGCGCGCCGTCCTCGCGGCGGTCCGGGGTGACTGCACCCTGCCTCCCGACCTGCTCGACAGTCTGCTGGACCACTCCGCCGACGGCGGCCGGTCCTCCGGCGGGGTGCCGGCCCCCTGGGCCGCCGCGGGCCTGTCGGACCGGGAGCGCTCGGTACTGCGCATGGTCGCCGACGGCCACGGGACCGGGGAGATCGCACGATGCCTGGCCTACTCGCAGCGCACGGTGACGACCATCGTGCACGACATCACGCAGAGGTTCCGGGTCCGCAACCGCGCCCACGCGGTCGCCTACGCGCTGCGGGCGGGCCTGCTGTGAGCCGGGGGCACCTCCCGGCGGTGGCCGGGGGCGTATCCGGGGGCGTACGCGCGGCTGCCGGGCCGCGGTCGGCGGTGCTGCCCGCGCCCTCGCTGCCCGCGTCCTCGTGCCGCGTGGACGGAGAAGCCCACGGAAGACAGACCGTGAGCGCCGCCGCCCGGCTCGTGCCGGGGACGGCCGGCCTGCGGGTCCATGTCGTCGCCGCCCGCAGGGGCCCGGCCCCGGCCCGGCTCACCGCGATGCTGCACCAGGCCGGGGTAGCCCTCGCGCCACCGGCCGAAGCGCCCGCCCGGGACACCGTGGTGGTGGCCGTCGCCGCGACCGTGGAGGACGCCCTGGCCGCCGCCCCGCCGACCGCCCACCGGCTGCTGGCGGTGTGCGACACCGTCTCGCCCGCCTCCCTGCGCGGTGCCATCGGCGCGGGCGCCCTGGCGGTCCTGCCTTCGGCCGGCCTCACCTGTGACCAGCTCCTCGCCGCCGTGCACGACGCGCACCACGGGATCGGCCGCATCCCCTACACGGCCCTCGTCCAGCTCCTCGGCGGGACCGGCGGGCCCCGGCGGGGAGGAGAGCCGCCGGCCCCTCCCGTCCTCACCGCGCGTCAGACGGCGGTGCTCGGCCTGATGGCCGAGGGGCACGGCAACGCGGTCATCGCCCGCAGGCTGTCCTGCTCGGAACACACCGTCAAGAACGTCATCTACGAGCTGATGGCCCGCCTCCAGGTCCGCAACCGCGCCCACGCGGTCGCCCACGCGGTGCGGCACGGACTGGTCTGAGCGGCGGGCCCTGTCTCGCCCGGGTACGGCGGCCGGGGCCGCCGTACTCCGGCCGTCAGCGGGGGACGGGGGGCAGGCGGCGCGGCCTGAGGTGTTCCTCGACGGCCGTGTCGCCCTCGCGGGTGACGAGATAGGCGCCCTTGCCGGGCGCTTCCGTGACGGCTTCGACCAGTTCGGTGCCGCGGTAGACCAGGCCCACTCCGTCGTCGGTGCAGTGCGTGGCGGGCAGGGTGCCGTCCGCCACCAGGCGGTGCACCAGCGGGCGGCGGCCGGGGTCGGTGTCGTAGTGCACGCCGTTGCCGTAGGGGAGGAGGCCCAACGCGTTCGTGACCGGGCGCAGTTCGGGGCCGAAGGAGTCGGTGGTACCGCCCCGGAACCAGCAGATCGACCCCGCGCTGACACCGCTGAGGACGACACCGTCCCGCCAGGCCCGGCGCAGTATGCGATCGAGCCCGTGGACGCGCCAGACCGCCAGCAGATTGGCCACCGAGCCGCCCGTGACCCAGACGACGTCCTGTTCCAGGACCGTGCCCTCGACGTCGTCGAGGTTGGGCATGGGGAACAGATGCAGCGGGGTCAGATCGAATCCGGCCACGCGCGCGGCCTCGGTCATGCGCGCGGTGAAGTGCTCGGCGTCGCCGATGGCGGTGCCGACGTACATGATCCGGGGCCGGCGGCCGTGGGCGCCGGACAGTTCCACGGCGTGGTGCACCAGGGCGTCGAACGCGACCACGGTCCGGCCTCCGGGCCGGTATCCACCGGAGGTGGCGACGATGGTGGGCTCCGGGGCGCTCATGGCCCGCGATCCTAGCAACGGCCCCGGTCCCGGTCGCGGCCCGGCGAGGACCATGGCCGGAACCCGCCCCGCCCCCCGCGGGCGCGCGACGCCGTCCGAAGGGCTTTTCGGCGGCGTGAACTGCGTCTCACCGGGGTGACCCGAGCTTGCCTATGCAACGAGTTGCATATCGGGGTCGCGGTATGGCGCTCGAACACGCGATCCTCGTCTCCCTGCTGGGGAAGCCGGGCTCCGGCTATGAGCTGGCACGGCGGTTCGAGCGGTCCATCGGGTACTTCTGGGCCGCCACCCACCAGCAGATCTACCGCGTTCTCAAGCGCATGGAGGCCGACGGCTGGATCGATGCGCGCGACGTGCCGCAGCGGGGCCGGCCGGACAAGAGGGAGTACTCGGTCTCGGCCGCGGGCCTTCCTCTTCCGGCAGAGGCCGGCCCGCGGTCTGGGCTCCGTCCGCTTCCACGACTGGCGTCCCGCCTTCGACGCCTACGCCCACCTGCCCAACGTCGGCCGCTTCCGTGAGCAGGTGGACGCCCTGTGCGAGTTCGTCGCCACCGCCGCCCCCGACCAGGAGCAGAGCCGCGACCTCGATCTGCTCCTCGCGGTCGGCCGGCTGTTCGCCCTGGTCGTCCACGGTCAGCTGATCCTGGAGCAGGCGGGCCTGACGGGCCTGGACGAGGACGTGCTCGACGAGATGTTCGCCGTACTCGTCCGCGACTTCTCCGCGCACGCCGTCGAGCTGCACGGCAAGGACTCCGCGACGGCCCGGCAGCAGGACTGGGCCCTGGGCGCAATCCGGCGTCCCGTCGCCGACGCCGCCCGGTCGGCGCGTGTGTGGGAGCGGGGCGAGGCGCTTGCCGGGGCCTACGAGATGGCTCCGTAAACGGTACGGCGCCCGGCCCGGGCGGCCACCGCCGTGTTCCCTGTCCGGGGACGGCCCTGCGGTGAGCGTGCTCATGCCTGCCGGTCACGCGTGCCCGGCACCGCGCGCAACGCCGTCCTCGCCGTCCTCGGCGCCCCCGGGCTCCCAGCGCAGCAGGTCCCCCGGCTGGCACTCGAGCACCTCGCAGAGGGCGGCGAGCGTGGTGAAACGCACCGCCTTGGCCCGGCCGTTCTTGAGCACCGCCAGATTGGCGGGCGTGATCCCGACGCGGTTCGCGAGTTCGCCCACGGACATCTTCCGTCTGGCCAGCATCACATCGATGTCGACGGTGATCGGCATCAGATCACCTCCTCCAGTTCGGCCCGCATCCGTGCCGCCTCGACGTCCCGCGCCACGGCCTGGGCGAGCAGCATCCGCAGCACGAGCACGACGAGCGCCACCCCGAACACCGCCAGACAGACCCCGCACAGCAGAAGGACGACGCCCGGAGCCACTGCCTCACCCGGCGCGAGGAGCACCGCGAGCGCGAACACCAGGAGCGCGGCCGCGGCGAAAGCGCCGATCACGATGTGTACGTACCGGAAGGCGGCGTGGGAGAACACCGTCCCGCGCCGCACCATCGTCACCAGTCGCCACACGCAGACCAGGACGACCTGGACCGTCACGATGCCCAGGACCGTGATCGCCAGGAACGGGGTGCGCAGGTGGGCGAGTTCCGGGCCGAGCTCCTCCAGGTCGGCGGCCAGCAGCGGCACCATCACCGCCTGTACGAACACCGAACCGGTGAGCAACGCCGCGAGTACGGCACGCAGTGCGAGCACCGCCGACTTTCCCATCACATCTCCTCCTGTCGAACAACGACAGGAATCTATCGAAATTCGATAGGGGTGGCAAGGTGCTCGGTGCCCTGGCATCCGATGGGGTCACCGAGCGTCGTCCGGCTCAGCGGACGCGGTCGTAGACGAGGGCCAGCGTGCCGTGTTCGCCCGCGGCCTGGCCGGCGAGGGCCCACCGCCCCGCGGGCAGGCCGTCGTCGAACAGGCGCGGTCCGCCGCCGAGGAAGACCGGGAAGACCGTGAGAGCCAGCCGGTCGACCTCGTCGGCGGCCAGCAGCGCCTTGATGACGCTCGCGCTGGAGAGCGCCAGAATGTCTCCGCCCTCTGAGGCCCTGAGGTCCGAGACCGCTTCGGCGGCAGGCCTGTCGGCGATCGCCGTCCGCTCCCACGGCGCCTCCTTGAGGGTGGAGGAGAGGACCACCTTGTCGGTGCCGACGAGCCACTTCGCGAAGGCCTCGTCACGCGGATCGGCGCCCTCCATGCCGATGACGGTGGGCCAGAAACCGAGAAATCCCTCGGCGTTGACCCGTCCGAGCAGGGCTGTCGTAGCCGACTCGTGAAGACCGGTCATGTGGTCGCGGGCGATGTCGGTGTGGGCGTACGGCATCACCCAGCTCATGTCCAGCGGGTCGTCCGGCGCCGCGTAGCGCCCGTCGAGGGAGAGGGTCATGTTGGCGACGACCCTGCGGCCGGCGGACTGCGCTGTCACTTGGTGCTCCTTGTGTCGGTGCTGCCGGTGCTGCCGGTGCTGCCGGTGCTGCCGGTGTCGTGTGTGTCCGCGGCCAGGGCCGCCGCGAGTTTGCCGAGGCTCTGGCCGAAGCCGATCTCGATGCCCGCGACGAAGTCGGCGGAGTCGACGGTGCTGTCGGTGATCCGCCAGCGGACGTCCAGGTCCGTACCGGTCCCGGTGGGCCGCAGGCCCAGGTCGACGTGGGCGGTGAAGGCGAGGTCGCCGCCGGGAAGCAGCGGGGAGAGCCGGTAGGCGAGGCGCTCCCCGGGGCGCACGTCGTCGACGACGCCTTCCGCGCGTCCGGCGATCGGAGCGGATCCGTCGGCGTCCTCGGCCTCGCGGTACTCGTGGACGATTCGTCCGCCGGGCCGTGCCTCGAAGACGAGTTCGGAGACGCGGAGATCGTCGGGCGTCCACCACCGGGCGAGCAGAGAGGGCTCGGTCAGATGACGCCAGACCAGTTCGGGACGTCTGACCAGCGGCTGGAGGAACCGGAACGAGCGGCCGTCGGCCCACCCCGGCCCCTGCGCGGCGAGCCGCTCAGCGCGGAGGCTCAGTCCGTAGCGGTCGTAGGTCGTGCGCGGGCCGTCGGCTCGGTCCGCGGTGTCGGCGAGCCGGCCGAGCTCGGCCGCCAGGTCTCTCAGGGGGCCGGGGCGGCGGATGGTGCGGGTCTGCCGTCGGAGCGTGTGAGGGGGCCGTCCGGGTCGGCGTCGGGGGCGATGTCCGTGGCATGCCGGATACCGGCGGGCCCCGGCCCGGTAACTCTGAAGACATGACTCCACGCACTCGTGCTCGCACGCGCCTCGGCCTTGTCGCGCCGGTGGCCGTCCTCGTGCCGGTCCTCGGGCTGCTTCCCGCGGCGGTGTTTCCCGCCGGGGACGCCCCGACCACCGTCTCCGCGTCCCGTGAGCTCCCGGCGGCCGGAACCGAACGTCCGGCCCGCGTCGTCGGCGAGGAGCGGATCGGCCCTCGTCTGCTCGACCTGACCATCCGCTCCCCGGCCCTGGCGGGCACCGGAAAGGTACGGCTGCTGACCCCGGACGGATGGGACTCGCGGCGTCCCGGCGACCGCTGGCCGGTGCTCTACCTGCTGCCCGACGGCAGCGGGGACCACCGCACCTACAACGACGACCACCGCATCGAGGAGTGGCCCGAACTGCGCGAGACGCTCGTCGTCGTGCCCCAGATGCCGTTCTACGGCTTCTACAGCGACTGGTGGAACGGAGGGGAGGGCGGCGCGCCGGCCGTGGAGACCTTCCACCTCGACGAGGTGGTCCCCATCCTGGAGCGCGACTACGGGGCCGGACGGCAGCGGTCGATCGCCGGGCAGTCGCAGGGCGGGTACGGGGCCGTCAAGTACGCGGCGCGCCGTCCCGGGATGTTCGATGCGGCCGCCAGTTTCGGCGGTTTCCTCCACCCCCTCCAGTACCCCGAGGCGGTCAGCGGCGGCGCGGAGTACCTCGGGGTGCCGTGGCGGAGGATCTGGGGCGACCCGGTCCGGCAGCGCCGCGTCTGGGAGCGGAACGACCCCTACCACCTGGCTGAACGGCTCCGCGGCACGCGGGTCCACATCGCCGCCGGGGACGGGACCCCGGGCGCCCTCGACCCGCCGGGCACCGAGCCGGACCCGGACATCCCCGGACTGGCGGACCTGGCGCCGCTCTACCAGGACGAGGTGATCTCACTGACCGAGGCCGTGATGGGGGACGAGTCCCGCACCGTGGCCCGTCGCCTCCATGAGGCCGGGGTCCACGTCACCACGCACTTCTACCGGGGCACCCACAGCCCGCCGTACTGGGAACGCGAACTGCGCCGGGTCCTGCCGGTGCTGCTCGGCCCGTGAGGCCGCGCCGCCCGCCCGGCACTCCGGGCGGAAGGTACGCCGGCGGCCGGTGACGGCCCGCGCCGCATCCGGGGGAGGGGACCGCCTCTGAGGAGCCGCGCGTCGAGCACGCTCCCTTATAGGGTGAGTCTCTTGCCTAATAGGCGTAGCTTCCTGCATGGTGCCTTCAGGGTAAGGAGGGGAGACCATGGCGAGGGCAGGGCTGACCGGAGAACGTCTGGTCCGGGCGGGAGCGGAGCTGGCCGACGAGGTCGGCTTCGAGCATGTGACCGTCTCGGCGCTCGCCAGGCGGTTCGGCGTCAGAACCGCGAGCCTGTACTCCCACCTGGAGAACTCCCAGGGGCTCAAGACCGGGATCGCCCTGCTGGCTCTGGAGGAGCTCGCCGACCGGGCCGCCGACGCCCTGGCCGGGCGAGCCGGCCGGGATGCCCTGGAAGCCTTCGCGAACGCCTACCGCGACTACGCCCGGGAGCATCCCGGGCGCTACGCCGCGGCACGGCTGCGACTCGACCCGGACACGGCGGCCGCGAGTGCCGGAGGCAGACACGCGCAGATGATGCGCGCGATCCTGCGTGGCTACGACCTGGCGGAACCGGAGCAGACGCACGCCGTCCGGCTGCTGGGCAGCGTCTTCCACGGCTACGTCAGCCTGGAGGCGGCCGGCGGCTTCAGCCACAGCGCCCCCGGCGCGCAGGAGAGCTGGGCCTGGGTCCTGGACCGCCTCGACGCCCTGCTGCGGGGCCGGTCCGCCGGCTGAACGCCACCACCGGCCCCCGCGGCCACCGGTGCGCGGCCGCGGGGCACCGGTGGCCGGCGCACACAGAAGACCAGGACATCTCGACCGACAGGCTGGGCCATGGACACCGAACGCGACCGGATCACCGCGTCCGTCACCACACACATCACCGCGGACCTCCTGCGCGGCGCCCTCGACCTGGAGCGCACCGCGCGAGGAGTCCTGCCGCACCGGCTGCCCGCCTGGGCTCGCGCCCAGTGCACCGACGGGCAGCTGGCCATGGCCGAGTCCCAGCCCTCCGGGGTCCGGCTGGTCTTCCGCACCCGTGCCACCGCCGTCGAGTTGGACGTGCTGCCCACCAAGCGGGTCTACACAGGCGCCCCGCCCCGCCCCGACGGCGTCTACGACCTGCTCGTCGACGGCCATCCGGCCGGCCGGGCCAGTGCGGCCGGCGGCGACACCCTGACCATCGACATGGCCACCGGCACCGCCGAGCACCGGCCCGGCCCGGTCGGCACGCTGCGGTTCACCGGCCTGCCCGGTAAGGCCAAGGACGTCGAGATATGGCTTCCGCACAACGAGACCACCGAGCTGGTCGCCCTGCGCACCGATGCCCCCGTCGAGCCCGCGCCGGAGCGGGACCGCGCGGTGTGGCTGCACCACGGCAGTTCCATCAGCCACGGTTCGGACGCCGCGAGCCCGACCACCACCTGGCCCGCGCTCGCCGCGGCCCGCGCCGGGGTGGAACTGGTCAACCTGGGGTTCGGCGGCGGCGCCCTGCTCGACCCGTTCACCGCCCGTACCCTGCGCGACACCCCCGCCGATCTGATCAGCGTCAAGATCGGCATCAATCTGGTCAACAGCGATCTGATGCGTCTGCGGGCCTTCGCTCCCGCCGTCCACGGCTTCCTCGACACCATCCGCGAGGGCCGGCCCACCACACCGCTGCTGGTCGTCTCGCCCATCTGGTGCCCCATCCACGAGGAGACCCCCGGTCCCAGCGTCCCGGACCTCACCGCCCTCGGCACCGGGCGGCTGAGCTTCCGGGCCGCGGGCGATCCCGCGGAACGCGCTCAGGGGAAGCTGACCCTGGGCGTCATCCGGGAGGAGCTGGCCCGGATCGTGGAGCGGCGGGCGGAAGAGGACGCGAACCTCCACCACCTCGACGGCCGCCGCCTCTACGGCCGGGCCGACGCGGCCGAGCTGCCGCTGCCCGACCGGCTCCACCCCGACGCGGCCACCCACCGCCGTATCGGCGAGCGCTTCGCGGAGCTGGTCTTCGCCGCCGGCGGCCCCTTCGCGCACCGCGGCGCCGCTGCCGAAGCCCGCGCCGTTGCCGAAACGGCCGGTTCGTGAGCACCCGCCGGAGGATCGCGGCGGGGTGGGCCGTGCTGTGCCTGGCCGGTCTTGCCGCCACCTCCGCTCTGGAGGCGGAGTCGTCCGCGGACACGCCGTCTTCCCCCGACAGGGAGTCGGCGCCGGCCGACACGCGCACCGTCGACTGCCGGGAACTCGCCGACGACGTCGCACGGGCCCGCGCCGAGGCCGAACGCGGGCGACACGAAGCGCTCGACCCGTCCGCGTCCCCGGTGCGCCCGAACACGACCCTCCGGAGCATGCTGGTGCCACGGGAGTGCGCGGACGAGTTCGAGGACCGCGGGCTGATGACGCGGTGAGCGCGGAGTGTCCCGCGCCCCCGCCGCCCCCGCCGCCCCGGCCTGAGGCGGCGGTCCGTGGCGGTGGGACGGTGGGACGGTGGGACGGGGAACCGGTGCGGTGGCCGGGACCGGTCTGTCAGCCGCTGACCGAAAGAACTTCCCGTCTGCTCACCGCCTGTGCGGAGCCCGGTCACCAGTAGTGCCGGCGTCCTCCCACGGCGCGCCCGGTGGCGCCCAGGAGCCACAGGACCGCGCCGATCACCAGGAGGACGATCCCGATGGTCCACAGGATCGATATATCGGCGATGAAACCGATGACGAGCAGAATGACACCCAGGATGATCATGGCATCTCCTACGCATAATGCTACTTATGGCATTATGCAACGGAAATCGAACAAAGGGCGGTGATCGCCCGGGGTTGCCGGGGCGGGAGGGCGTGGACCGGTGACGGAACAGGGAGGGCTTTCCCCTCGCCCCGGTTCATCCCTGGGCGAGGAAGTACTCCATCAGCCGCGCCGCGGTCACCGCGCCCACCGTCCGCGTCCGCTCACCGTCGTTCTCCACCACCGCCACCAGCGGTGTGTGCGTCGTGGCCATCAACGCGGCGATCCGAACGGCACTGGTGTCACGGCCGACCACGGCGGGGACGGTACCGCGCCGGGGGATCCACTGCGCCACCGTGAGCCCGTCGAGCCTCTCCGCCAGGTGCTCGACATGGTCGTCCCGCAGGACATCCACCAGAACCGGTTCGTTCAGGACGAAGTCCGGCACGGCGGCCCTCAGCAGCTGTGACCCGGGCACCACCGCGTACGGCTGCTCCTCGGGATCCACCACCAGCAGTGCCGGCAGGCGTCGCTCCGCGAACAGCCGGGCCGCCGCCATCGCGTCGTCATCGGTCGACACCCACGGATAGGGATCCGCCAGATCGTAGGCACGCACAGCTCGGCCACCTCGCTTTCCCGGTCGGCACAGGCGCACAGGAGAAAGGCCGGGGCTCAGGCGCACGGCATGCGCTTCGCGGCCTCTGCGTCTCATTGTCCCGCCTCCGCGTCGGTAACGGCCGGCGAGAGGGCGGTGTCCCCGGCATCGGCCGGACCGCCCGGGACTTCCCCGGGCGGTCCGGCCGGGCGGACACGAGCCCCTTGAGGCGGGGCCTAGAAGGCCGACACCCAGTACGGTTCGAGCGTCATGGTGCCGTTGCCCCGCGCGCCCCTGAACGAGCCCGTGCTGTTCCGGGCGAGGGTGTACCAGGAGTCCACGTAGTCGGGATCGTCGGTCCACCAGTCGTCGGGCATGGCGTCCAGCACGGCGTTGACCAGGGGGACGTAGGCGCCCATGTCGATGATGGTGAGCAGGGCGCCGGCGAGGGCCTTGGCGAGTGACCGGTAGTTGGTGCTGGTGTCCTCCTCCATCATCACGACGTCGGCGAGGTTGTACTTGTAGTACGACCAGTTCACCAGGATCTGGTTGGGCTGGTAGGTCCTGCCGTCCTCGTCCAGGTACGGCATGTCGACCGGGTCGACGCGTACCTTGCCGTCCGGGCCGAAACCGGTCACCAGCGAGAAGATCTCGGCATCGCCCTTGATCCAGGGCTCCTCGTCGTCGGACAGCCTCACGGAGGTGATACGGCTTGTCCAGAAACCATCGCTCGCGGTGCTCACGGAGTCCGCCGGGCCGGTTGTGGAGAGGCCGTGCCGGGCGAGTTCCTCGCGCAGGACGGCCATGCCCGCGGTGACGGCCCGCTCCGCGTCGACGCCGACCACGTAGACGGGGCGTTCGGGGAGCCGGTGCGCGTCCAGTGTGTGGGTGCGGCCCGCGCTGTCGTAGGCGGTGACCGTCGTGGCGCTGTCGTCGGCGGGGGCGGCCGCCACCAGCGGTTCGGCTCCGGCCTCGAGCGCCTTGCGCATCGACTCGTCGGCGAGGCGGAGTCGCAGCAGGGGGCCGGCCTCGGCGCCGAGTCCCTTGGCCGCCGCGATGTCCCGGTCGGCGTCGGCGACCACCGATCGGAAGTCCTTCCCGGCAGGTGAGGACGCCTTCCTCGCGAGGTCGCCGAGACCGACTCCGTCCGAGGCGAGGGCGGCCTCCTCGATCCGGGTCTGCCAGGCGGGGTCGGAGAGGGAGGCGGCCAGTGAGCGGGCGGTGCCGTCCTCGATCGCGGTGACGGTTGCGGGCCCCCGGGATGTGCCGGGCGGCGGGGAGGCCGAGGCGACTCCCTGGACGGTGCCGAGGCCGAGGGCGAGGAGGGCGGCGCACACGACTGTGTTCCTGAACCGGTGTCTGACCACGCGGGTCTCCTGTGGAGGGACGGGGTGGATGGGTAAGGGGCGGTACACGGACGCGAGCGGCTTCTTCTATGCGGGTAGAAGCCGCCGCGTGGCCCAGAATGACGATGACATGCCAAAGCGGCAAGGGGCGGAATCAAGACATCCCCGGCCCCGGCCGGGAGACCCCGGAGGTGCCGCGAAATCCCCGCCGCCCTTCCCGCGGTCCCGTTCCGAAGCTGCGGCGAAGGCGTGTGTGTCCATGGGAGGGCCGCTGTCGCGCGGTGTCCTGTGTATCGTCACCGCAAAGCGCTCATATGCCTCATAATGTATGTAGAGGAGCGATCGGTGCCGACTGGTGCTGCGCACACAGGGCGGGGTGCGCTGCGCGTGCTCGTCCGCGAGGTGCGTGACGGCCTGTACGGCAGGCAGGTGGCCCTGGTCGCGGCGGGAATCTCCTTCTTCGGAATGATCTCCGTCGTCTCCCTGGCGCTGCTCCTGCTCCGGCTGTGCGCGCTCGCGATCGGCATGGACGGCACCCGGCAGGCCGTGGCGCAGATCGCGGACGCGCTTCCCCACGGACACGGGGTCCAGACGGGACTGCGCACCCTGGCCGAGGCGGCGGTCCGGCTGTCCTGGCCCGCTCTCGCCATCGCCCTGGTGCCCGCCACCGTGTACGGCGAAGGGCTGCGCCGGGGATTTCTGCAGCTGTCCCCGATGGCGGCGGAGGAGGACACGTTCACCGGCTGGCGGGGCAGGCTGGGGCTGATGCCCGCAGTCGTGGCGGCCCCGCTGCTGATGGGTGTCGTCCTGTACGCCGGCCCGCCGCTGGCCCGACTGGCCGAAGCCGGCGGCCGGCACGCCGCCCTGTCCGCCTTTCTCGCCTTCCACCTGCTGTGGGTCCTGCTCTCCACGGAAGTTCTCCTGGTCTTCCGATTCGTCGGCGTCGGCGCCGCCGCTCCCCGGGCGACGGTCCCGGCCGCGTTCGTGACGGGGGCTTTCCTGTGCGGTTTCCTCGGCGGCTTCGTGGTGTTCCTGGCCATCCCGGTCGACTGGAGCCTGCCGTTCGGCGGACTCGTCGTCCCCGGCGTCACCGTGGCACTGGGCCTGTGGCTGTACCTGCTGCACGCGGTCCTGCTCGTCGGCTACCAGCTGATGCTCTGCCTGGACAGCCGCACGGAACCCCTTCTCGCGATGTTCCGCCCTCTCCGGAGGAGCCGGGTACCGGGCGATCGCCCGGCCGGTGAGCCGGCCCCTCGGCCGCGGTCCGAAGCGCCCGCGGCCGCGAGGCAGCGCTTTCGCGGCCGCGGGGCGGTGTCCACAGGATCCGGCAAGCGCGGCCGCGACGACGCCCTGGCCCGGTGGGCCGGGCTTCACGGCGGGTATGACCCCTCCGGCAGCGCTCTGGCCTCGGCGTGGGTGGTGCTGGTCCAGCGCTGCGCCTCCACGCGCCCGCTCCGCGCCCTGCCGCCCGACCTTCTCTCACTGGCGGGGCCCCTCGCGGCCGCCGCCGCCGTGGCACCGGCGGCCGAGGGCGGCCACTGGCCGCTGGCCGCCTGCGCGCTCGTCGTCCTGTCGGGCCTGTTCGACGGGCTGGACGGCGCGGTCGCCGCGATCACCGGCCGGGCCCGCCCACTGGGCGCCGTGGTGGACGCCCTGGCCGACCGGGTGGCGGACCTTCTGCTCGTCGCGGTCCTGTACGTCCTGGGGGCGCCGGCCTCCTGGTGCCTGGCGGCCGCTTTCCTGACCCAGCTGCACGAGTACGTCCGGGCCCGGGCCAACGCGGCGGGAATGCGCGGGGTCGGGACGCTGAGCGTCGCCGAACGACCGCTGCGGGTGGTGCTGTGCGCGGTCGCCTGCCTGGGCAGCGGCCTGCTGCCCGACGGCACGCCGGGGACGGGCTGGAACTGGGCGACGGTGTGCGCGGTGTGCTGGACGGCGGCCGGAGCCGTCGGCCTCCCGCAACTGGCGGCCGGGGTGGCGCGGGCACTGAGATAGCGGCTCCGCGCGGTCAGACGCCACCGATCTGGGCCGCGGCGATCTCCGCCGACAGCGCCACCAGCGGAAGGCCGCCGCCGGGGTGGGCGGATCCGCCGACGAGGAAGAGCCCGGGGACGGGGGAGCGGTTGGCCGGCCGGAGAAGAGCGGCGCGCAGACCGTTGGAGGAGGTGCCGTAGATGGCACCGCCCGGGCTTTCGGTCTCGCGTTCCAGGTCGAAGGGGCTGCGGGCCTCGTACCACAGCAGGCGCGGGCGCACGTCCGTCCCGCGGGCGGCCATGACGTCCAGGATCCGCTCGGCGTAGGACTCCTTGAGCCCCGGGACGGTCCAGTCGACGGTGCCGGGCGCCGCCCGCGTGGCATGCCGGGGGGCGTTGACCAGGACGAACCACGCCTCGTGCGCGTCATCGGGACGCAGCGCGGCGTCGTCCGGCGCGCTGATGTACACCGCCGGGTCGGCGGCGGGACGGGCCCGGGCACCGAAGACGGCGTCGAACTCCGCGTCGTAGTCCGCCGGAAACAGGACCCGGTGGTGGGGTGTCCGGGGATCCCGCCCGCGCAGCGCGAGCAGGAGAACGAACCCGGACAGCGAGGGCCGCGCCCGCGTGAGGGCGCCCAGGGGCCGGCGCCCGCGCCGGTCCGCCGCCAGACGTCCGTAGAGGACCGCGGCGTCGACGCCGGAGACGACGACGTCCGCCGCCGCCGCGCCGCCGTCCGCCATGCGGACGGCGGTGACACCCCGGCCCGAGGTGTCCACCGCCGCGACCTCGCAGCCGTAACGGAACCGCACCCCCAGCTCGGCGCAGCGCCGCTCCACGGCCTCGGCCAGCAGGCGCAGACCGCCGGGAACGTACCAGCTGCCGTAGTGCTGCTCCACGTACGGGACCACCGCCATGACGCCGGGCACGCGCCGGGGATCGGAGCCGCTGTAGGTGGCGTAGCGCTCCAGCCACATGCGCAGCCGGGGATCACGCAGATACCGCTGGCCGGTGCCCCGCAGGGTGCGCCAGGGAGCGACGGCGGCCAGGCCGCGGAGACGGACCGCGTGGCGCAGCAGTCCCGCCGGTCCGTCGAGCGGCCGCCGCAGCACGTCCTCGCCCACCAGCCGCCACAGCTCGCCGGAGGCCGCGTACAGCCGGGCCCATTGCGCTCCGGCCCCTTCACCCAGGGCATCGTCCAGCGCGCCGGGCACCAGGCGCGGGTCACCGGGCATCGCCAGGCGGGTCCCGTCGGCGAACCGGTAGACGCAGGCCGGCTCCACCGGCCTCAGCGGTACGCAGCGCTCCAGGGGGGCGCCGGTGTCCGCGAACAGCCGGCGGTAGACCTCGGGCATGGTCAGCAGCGACGGCCCGGTGTCGAAGACGAAACCGTCCCGGCGCACGGTGCCGAGCTTGCCCCCGCACACGGCCGCTCGCTCGTACACGGTGACCCGGTGCCCCTGCCGGGCCAGCCGGGCGGCAGCCGCCAGGGCGCCCATACCGGCACCGATCACGGCGACGCGGGCCACCTCAGCGCCCCCCTCGCAGCGGTCTGCCCTTCCACGTCAGGGTGGAGCGGCGATGACCGAGCCAGGACCGCGCCGTCAGCGCCACCAGCAGGCCCACGGACACCGGGTGGGCCAGCGCGTCCGGCCAGCACCGCCCGCCCGTGCGCCGCGCGGTCAGCGCCCGCCCCGCCACGGCCGCGGCGTATCCGGCCGCACCCCATCGCGACCCCCGCAGCGCCGCCAGCGGGGGCAGCACATAAGCCCAGGCCAGGAGGGCGCACACCGCCGCCGCGCCACCGCCGGACCCGAACGCCGCCCACAGGGACTTGCCGTACCCCTCACGCAGATCGCGCCAGTCGTCGTACATCCGGCACCGCGCGATCCGGCTGCCGTCCACGATCCCGCCCCGTCCACCGGCCCGCTTCAGCGCCCGGATGAGCGCCATGTCCTCCAGGACCTCGTCGGTGACCGCGGCGAAACCGCCGCAGCCGTGCAGGGCGGCGGCGTCCACGACGAGGAACTGGCCGTTCGCCGCGGACAGCGCCGGCCGGGGCGAGGTCTCCGCCCGCCGCAGCGGCAACGCCGTGAGCCACGACCACTGCAGCAGCGGCTGGACGAGCCGGTTGGCGGAACCCTCGGCGACCTGGCGGGGGAAGGGGGAGACCAGGTCGAGTCCGGCCGAGCGCAGCAGGGCGACCGAGGAGGCCACCGCATGCGGCGCGAGCACCACGTCCGCGTCCACGAAGACCAGTACGCCGCCCCGCGCGAGCGACGCGAGCTGATGGCAGGCGTGGGCCTTGCCCGGGGCGCCGGGCTTCGGCGCCGTGCCGCGCACGACCCGGGCGTGCCGGTACGGTCCGCACAGACGGCGGACCACGTCGCCGGTGCCGTCGGTGGACTGGTCGTCGAGCACGATGACCTCCGCCCGGGGCACCCGTTCCTGCGCCAGCAGGGACCGCAGCGCGGGGCCGACACGCCCGGCCTCGTCGCGCACCGGCATCAGGAGGGACACGTGCTCGGCCGCAGGCGGCGGGTCCACCGGCGGGGTCCGCAGGGCCCTGCTGTTCCAGACGCTGTGCACGGCACCGGCGACCGCCAGCACCGACCCCGCCGCGACCGCCGCCCGCGCGAGACCGGGCCGGCTCACCCCCGTCTCCCGGCGGCACCCGCCACCCGCAGGGCCAGCGGCACGGCGACCAGGCCCATCAGCACTCCCCCCACCAGAGCGACCTGCGGGCGGCCGAAGAAGACCAGACAGGCCGTCACCGAGGAGGCGTAGGTCCACAGGTACAGCACGACAGCCGGACCACCGGGCGCACCGCTCCCGGCGGGCCGCCGCACTGGGCGCCGGGAGACGGCGTCCACGACGGCGACCATGGCCACGGACACGGCCACCCACCCGGCGAAGTTGGTCAGCGGCACACCCTCCACGCCGGGAAGCCCCGGGTGGGAGTCCGACCAGACCCAGTGACCGGCGTCGACCATCTGCGGGTCGAGGAAGACGTCCCAGGACGCCAGCGCCCATCCTCCGACCACCGCCGTCCGCACCCGGGACGCGGGCGCCCCGGCACGCCTGCGGTCCCCGGCCAGTACGCGCCCCGCCTCCAGAGCGGGCCAGGCCATCATGATCCAGGCGAGAGGCACCACCACCGGCACCCCCGCCAGGCTCGGCCCCAGAGAACCCGTGTAGTGGTAGGAGCCGAACGGAAAACCCGTACGCACCCCCACGGCCTCCACCGCCAGGCCCCCCAGCCCCGCCACCGTGAACAGCGCCAGCGGGCCCCGCACGCCGTGCCGCAGCGCGGCTGCCGTGAGGGACGCCAGGCAGAAGACCGCCACACCGGCGACGGTGAGCGCATCGCGCCACGGACCGGACACGAGCGGGTAAGGAATCTGGCACAGCACGGCGGCCACGGCCAGGGCCCAGGCCGCCCGCCGGCCGGCTTCGAGCCCGCGGCGCAGCGCCGGCCGTTCCTGTACCCGAACCATGCGACGAGCATAGGGAGACGACCCGGCCCCACCGCCGAGGCGGCGAGACCGGCACCGCGGGCTTCACCGGTACGGACCACACGACGGCGCGGCGCCCGTGGACACCCGGTGCGGTTCGCCCGCCGGTTCCCCGCCGGGTGTCAGGTTCCCCTTCGGCGGTCCGGGCCGTATCCGGTCTCCGGGCGCGGTGCGGCGTACCGGGGCGTCACTCACCCCGCCGGGGCCGGTGCGCCGGACGTGGAACTCCGGCTCCCCGCCCCGGCCGGGATCGTCGGCCAGGTGGTACGGACGCCAGGTGTGCGGCGGACGTGCGGACTCCGGCGCGGTGTGCCGGCCCGCCCGGTACCGGAAGGTCTCCCGCGACCGGACGGCGAAGGCCGTCGCCCGGGCGGGGCGGGGACCTTCGGCCCGGGAGGGGAGACCACTGGACCCTGTGGACCCGTGACGCGGCCGTGCTGAAGTGTCCCGGCCGGGTGTGCCCGGTGTCCCGGCCGTCTCCGCTTCCCCGCGGCCGGCGGCCGTACCGGCCGGTGCGGACGGCATCGCGGCGGCGGGCCGTGCCCGGGTATTCGGCAGGAGCCGGCGGGTATTTCGAGTACCGACGCCGCTGCTCTCCCGGTCCGTGCGCGCCGGCGCCGGTGCCCGGGCCCTCTCGGACCCGGCAGAGGCGATAGAACTGAGACAACAGACAGAAGCAACAGACAGAAGCAACAGAACCGGCAGGCCCGACCGGCCCCTTGGCGAACCTGCCGGCCCCGGCCGAAGCGAGCGGCGTCACCGAGGCCGGGAGACGCGGAAGGCCCCTTGCCGGCGGCCTTCCGGGACGGGAGAGCGAGAGGAGTGACCTGATGACCGCCGAGGAGGACGGCTTCGCCGCCCGCCCTCGGAGCATCCGCCGCCCGGCGCGGCGCCGTCACCCGGCCGGGTTCCGCCGCACCACGTCCCCACCCTGCCGCCGTCCTGCGCGCAAAGGAGCAACCGATCATGGTCCAGCAGCCACCCGGCACGGCCCCGCCGCACGCCCTCGAACCGGTGGCCGACGTTCACCTGCGCGGTGCGGCGCAGGTGGCCGGGCTCCTCGGCGTGGACCCGTCCGCAGGCCTGTCCGCGCAGGAGGCGCAGCGGCGGGCCACCGCCTGGGGCACCAACTCGCTGGCCGAACCCGCCCGCCGGTCGCAGCTGCTGCGCCTGCTGGACCAGTTCCGCAGCTGGCTGATCGGCATTCTGCTCGCCGCCGCGGTCATCGCCGGCATCATCGGCGAGATCAAGGACGCCATCGTCATCACCGCCGTCCTCTTCCTCAACGCCGTCATCGGCTACCTGCAGGAACGCCGTGCCGAGCGCAGCCTGGAGGCACTGCGGCAGATGCTGGTGCCCACCGCCCGGGTGCGCCGTGACGGACGGGTGCAGGTGGTCCAGGCCCGCACCCTGGTGCCCGGTGACGTGGTCCTGCTCGAAGCCGGCGACCGCATCCCGGCCGACGGCCGCCTGGTGGTCGCGGAGTCCGTCGAGGCCGCCGAGGCCACACTGACCGGCGAGTCCCACCCCGTCGCCAAGTCGACCGCCCCCGCCCCGGCCGACGGCGAGGACCCGGTGCCCGTCGCCGAACGCACCGGCATGCTGTTCATGAACACAGCCGTGACCCGCGGACGCGCCGAGATGGTCGTGACCGCCACCGGCATGCGCACCGAGGTCGGCCGGATCGCCGCGGCCCTGCGCACCGGCACCGAACCGCCCAGCCCGCTGCAGGTGCAGATGGACAGCCTGGGCCGGCGCCTGGCCCTGATCAGCGGCATCGCGGTGGCCGCCTACGCGATCGCCTCCCTGGTACGCGGAGAGGATCTGGCCGACCTCGCTCTGCGCGCCGTGGCACTGGCGGTCGCCGCGATCCCCGAAGGCCTGCCCGCCGTCCTCGCGCTCACCCTGGCCCTGGGCGTGCACCGGATGGCCCGCCGGGGCGCCATCGTCAAGCGCCTGGCCTCCGTGGAGGCCCTCGGCTCCGCGACCGTGGTGTGCAGTGACAAGACCGGCACCCTGACCCTGAACGAGATGACCGCCCGGGCCCTGTGGTCGGCCGGGCGCTTCTACGAGGTGACCGGCGACGGCTACGGCACCGCCGGCAGCGTGCGCCCGGCCGGCACCGGACCGGCGGCCGCGGACCCGCGGGAGGCGGCCCTGCCGTTCGCGCTGTGCAACGACGCCCGTCTCACCGGCGACGACATCATCGGGGACCCCACCGAGGCCGCCGTGCTCGTGCTCGCCGCCAAGACCGGCCTCGACCCCGAGACGCTGCGCACCCGCACACCGCGAACCGGCGAGGTGCCCTTCGATCCGGCCGTCAAGTACATGGCCACCTTCCACACCGAGGCCGACGGGTCCACCCGCATCCACGCCAAGGGCGCCGTCGACGTCCTGCTGGACCGCTGCACCCACCTCCTGACCGAGCGGGGCCCCGTCCCCATGGACGACGAGCGGCGCCGGGAGGTCATGGCCGCCGCCACCCGGCTGGGCGGACAGGGCCTGCGCGTCCTGGGCGCGGCCACCGCCACCACCGGCCGGTCGCAGCCGCGACAGGTGGCGGGGCTGACCCTGACGGCGGTCGCCGGGATCGCCGACCCGCCCCGCGCCCAGGCCCGCGACGCCGTCGCCCTGGCCCAGGACGCCGGCGTCACCGTCAAGATGATCACCGGGGACCATGCCGACACCGCCGCCGCCATCGCCCGCGAACTCGGCATCACCGGCGATGTCGTCACCGGCGCCGAACTGGCCCGGATGAGCGACGAGGAACTCGCCTCGCGCGTCGACGGGATCGGGATCTTCGCCCGCGTCGCCCCCGAACACAAGGTCACCATCGTCCGCGCCCTCGCGCAGCGCGGCCACATCGTGGCCATGACCGGCGACGGGGTCAACGACGCCGCCGCCCTGCGCGCCGCGCACATCGGCGTCGCCATGGGCATCACCGGTACCGATGTCGCCAAGGAAGCCGCCGACATGGTGCTGACCGACGACGACTTCTCCACCATCGTCCGGGCGGTGCGCGAGGGCCGTTCCATCTACGACAACATCACCACCTTCGTCCGCTTCCAGCTGTCCACCAACGTCGGCGCCATCCTCACCCTGCTCGCCACCGTGCTGGCCGGGCTGCCCGCCCCCATGACCGCGATCCAGCTGCTGTGGGTCAACATCATCATGGACGGGCCGCCCGCCATGGCCCTGGGCATCGACCCGCCGCGGGACGGCATCATGCGCCGTCCGCCCCGGCCGCCCGGCGAGCGCATCCTGGGAGCCCGCCGGCTGGGCGCCATCGCCCGCGCCGGCGCGATCATGGCCACCGGCACACTGGCCGTCTTCGCGGTGGCCCGGGACCTCACCGATTCCGCGACCGCCGCGACCATGGCCTTCACCACGTTCGTGCTCTTCCAGTTGTTCAACGCGCTGAACGCACGCAGCGAGGACGGTCCCGTCCTCGGCCGCCACCAGCTGCGCAACCGCACTCTGTGGGCCAGCCTGGCGGCCGTCCTCGTGCTGCAGGCCGTCGCCGTGCAGGTCCCCTTCGCCCACGGTGTCTTCGACACCGTCTCCCTCACGCCCGTGCAATGGGGCGTGTGCCTGGCCACCGCCTCCACCGTGCTGCTGGCGGAGCACCTCTGGCGCGTCCTGCGGGCGGGGCGGGGCCACGCGGCGCGGCGCGGCGGGTAAGGCCTCTGCGCCGGGCCCGGCCGCGGACACGACCGGGCCCGGCGCCGGGCGTCCCGGGCTCAGCCGGCCAGCGAGCCGGCGAAGATCTGCCAGGCCAGAAGCGACTTCGCCACGAGGCTGAGGACCAGATAGGCCTTCTCGCCGTACGCGTAGTCGGACCACCGGCCGACTCCGCGGTACTGGAGCCACTGGTTGAGACCGAAACTGAAGAACAGGGCGGCCTGGACGAGGACGATCCCGTACACGAAGCCGGGGACGGTCTCGGCCGCGACGATGTTGTACGCGATCGAGATCCACGGCGTCACGCCCACCAGCGTCCCGAACCAGAAGGGAAGCATCGTGGTCGTCACCCGCCCCGGCGGGTTCGTCATCTCCTCGACCCAGCCGAACAGGATCATCCCGACATTGGCTCCGATGACGGCGATGACGGCGTTGACGTTGGTGATGCCCGAGTAGAAGCCGATGAGGAGGATCATCAGGGTCGCGCTCAGCGCGTACTCCAGCCACCGGAACCGGTTGATGCCGTGCCTGAGGTCGCGTTCGTAGACGCCGCGGAACACCGTCGCCGTCAGCAGATGGTCCAGTGCGGCCAGAGCGAGGAAGACGGCGACGGCCCAGCCGATCGGCACGTCGAACAGCGCTTCGGAGGCGGGCGCCACCGTCCCCGGCGGCCCCTCGGGTACGGAGGAGGTGACGGTGATCGAGAAGCTCCCGGCGAGGAGCACGACCGCCGCGGCCTGGGCCAGGTGCAGCAGTGTGAGCCCCAGATTCCACGCGCGGAGCCCGGCCAGGCGTTCGGCGGTGACACCGGTGGCCACCGCCGTGCCGTCCTGTCTCCTCATGCTTCCTCCCGGGCTCGACGCCACCGCACCTCTGCATGGTCGTACCGGCCCGGGCGGGAACCACGGCAGTCATGGCACCGCCCCGCCGGAAGTCACCGGGGTGGCCCAGGGGACCGCCGCCTCCGTCGCCGACGGGGCGCCGGGACGGACGGAGCCTCCGGGCAACGACGGGGGATTCGAGACGTCAGAGCATGAGCAACAGACGCGTGTTCGGTACGAGTTTCCGGTTCACACTGGTGCTCTGCACGAAGATCGTGAAGTCGTCGTTGTGGTCCGGCTTGACGCGTACTTCCACGTCCGGCAGACCGAGCAGGGCCCGGGCCTCGGGCCCTGCGTACACCCGGTCCGTCTTCTTCTCCAGCACCGCGATCTGCTTTTGCGCCTGGACCTTCTCCGACTTGCTCAGCTGGTAGAAGGCGCCACCGGTGCGGTAGGTGTGCCCGCATTCGACGACCCAGTCCCGGATCGCCGCCTCACGGGCCACCGGTATCAGCTGGTACTTCGACGCGTCCACCGGGGTGAGGCCGGCAGCCTTGATGGTGTCCTTGTTGACCGTCTCCGCCCCCGTGGAGAACACCGCCCGCGATCCCCGGATGCCCTGGGCGCGGCCCACCATGAAGTTCTCGGTGGCCTGCCGGATGACCTGTCCGGCCTCCTCCAGCCCCTGTGTACTCGTGGCGTCCCAGATGGCGATGTTGTCCTTCGGGAAACCGCACTGCATGGCCTCGCGCCTGCCCATCTGGTCCGGTACGAGGACGGCCAGTGTCCAGTTGTCCTCCTGCGTCCTGATCATCTCGGCCACGGCCCGGACCAGCTCACGCGGATTCCTGTCCGGGGCGTCCGGGCAGCGGTGGCTTGCGTTCTCCTGCCCGTCGGTGAGCACGAACGTCAGGAAGCTGTGGTCTCCGTACAGTTGAGCCGTCTGTGCCAGCTCCCGCTGCGACTTCAGCGCGGCCGCCAGCAGAGCCGTCATTCCCCCCACCCGGTACAGCTGCTTCAGCGACGGCATCCGCAGCACGTCCTTGTCGTAGATGACGCACTCCACCCTGTCCGCGAAGACGTACACCGTGACGCGGGTCTCCTGGTCGAGCTCCCGCGACCGGCGGGCCAGGTAGGCGATCTGCTGGTCGGCGACTTCGACGACCTTGTGGCTCAGGTGCGACATGGACGAACTGGCGTCCAGCACGAGAGCGACGTGGTTGATGTAGTTCTGGCTTCCGGACATGACAGCTCCCCCTCTTCTTCCTGCCGACTGGATGCCATCACCGTCTCACCCGCCACTGACAATCGATCATGGTTCTCCGGCCGGGTGGGGAGCCCACCCGGCCGCGCGCCTTCGCCGAGGCCCTGCCGGTCTCGCGGGGGCGGATCTGTGGTGAGCGAAGCCCTACCGCTCCTCGCGTCGGCGCGCGAGGTGGACGGTGATGTCAGCGACGATCCCGACCGTCTCGGGCAGTACTCGCGCGATCCGGCTGAACACCTGCTCGCGCTTCGCGTCCGGCAGCACGAGATACGCCGAGACGGTCGAGAGCTGACCGACGTATTCGGAAGCGCTCACCGTCAACCGCCTTTCGACGACCGACTGTCGGACATCGGTGAACGACGGGGATCGCCGGAGTTCCGTGCCCGGCCACCGCATGGCACATCCCGAGGGCGTCCCGTCGGGGGAGGGGACCTCGTCGTTCTCCAGGAACGGTGCCCGTGCCGTGCGGACGGCCTCTTCCACCATCGGGTCGGCCGGTCGGGCAGATCCGCCGAACGAAGCGAACACGCCGCCCGGTTCCAGCAGTGCGGCCATGCGTGGCCACCGGCCCCGCGGGTTCGTCCAGTGCAGCGCCGCCGCCGCGTAGACCAGCCCGTACTCCCGGTCCGGTCGCAGGTCCTCGAAGGAGGCCTGCACCGTCCTGACGTCCGGCGGTACGTGTTTGCGCAGTTCGGCGAGCATGGCCCCGTCGGGGTCGGTCGCTGTCACCGTGATCCCCTGTTGGGCGAACAGGCGGGTCGCCTTGCCCGTCCCCGCGCCGATCTCGAGCGCGGTCCGGACGGGCCGGCCCGCGTACGCCGTCACCGTGTCGACGAGCTCCACGGGATATCCCGGCCGGAAACGCTCGTATGCTTCCGCGACCTCTCCGAAGCTCAGCGCGCGGTTGGACATGCCGAGCATCCTGACAGACTCGCACTGCCGGCACCCGGCCTTTCCGCGCCGTTCCGGCTGCCGGTGCGGCGGAGCCGCGGTACGGCCGGACCAGGCATCGGACAGTGCGGGCTGCGGTCCCGCGTCGCTTCCCCGGGCCGACGCGCCTGCCCCGGGCCGGCGCAGGCGCGTCGGCCCGGGGCGTCAGGCGGTCGTCCCCGCCCGGCTGACCGGCTGCCGCCGACGCGCCGGAACGAGGGAACCGCCGTCCGGTCCCCGGTGGTCAGGCCGCCAGGAGGCGCACCGGATCGACACCGGCCGTGGTGTGCCGTTCGGCCCAGCTCTCCAGCGCCGAGCGGCAGGCATGGTCCAGATGGTGCAGCCCGGACAGGTCCAGCTCGATCGGGCGGTCCTGGGGAAGGGCCTCCAGAGTGTCGAGGATCTTCGGCAACCGCAGGAAGGTCGCGTTTCCCGACAGGTGCGCCTGGATGGGACCGGCGCCCTTGTCGACGACCTCCAGCTTGACGTGCGAGGCGTCCCAGGCGGTCTTGACGACCGACAGCACCAGGCCGATCAGCACGCCCTCGAACATGTTCACGGCGACGATCGAGACGGCCGTGACCACGAGGATCAGAGCCTCGCCCCGGTTCCCCCGCCACAGGGCGGCGACCCGGCGGAACGGGATCAGTTTCCAGCCCGCGTGCACCAGGATGCCGGCGAGGGCGGGGATCGGGATCAGCGCCAGGGCCGAGGGCAGCAGCGCCGCGAACACCAGCAGCCATACGCCGTGCAGCACTCGTGACGCCTTGGTCCTCGCACCTGCCCGGACGTTGGCCGAGCTGCGCACGATCACCGCGGTCATCGGCAGTGCGCCGAGCACGCCGCACACGGTGTTGCCCGCGCCCTGGGCGATCAGTTCCCGGTCGTACCGGGTCCGCGGGCCGTCGTGCAGCCGGTCCACGGCCGCCGCGCTGAACAGGCTCTCCGCCGAGGCGATCAGGGTGAAGGCGAGGACGGTGCCGATGAACGCCGGATTGGCCAGCTCGGCGAAGGCGTCCGCCCCGGGCGGCTGAATCACGCCGAGCAGACCCTGGACCTCCACCGTGGCGACCGGCAGGGAGAAGACCGCCGAGGCGGCGGTGGCCAGCAGTACCGCCGCGAGCGCGCCGGGCACGGCCCGCGCCCTCCTGGGCATCCGCTGCCACAGCACGACGACGGCGACGGTGCCCGCGCCGACCGCGATCGAGGTGAGCGTCGCGGCGCTGCCGAGGGCGTCGACCAGAGCCTCGGGCATGCCCAGGATCTTGTCGACGCCGCTCTCCGGGGCAGTGGTGCCCGCGGCCGCGTACAGCTGGCCGGCGATGATGACCAGGCCGATGCCGGCGAGCATGCCCTCGACCACGGACAAGGAGATCGCCCGGAACCAGCGGCCGAGGTTGAGCGCGCCCATCCCCAGTTGGAGCAGTCCGGTCGCCAGCACGATCACGCCGAGCGCGGGCAGCCCGAACTGGCCGACGGCACCGAGGACCAGCACGGTCAGGCCTGCGGCGGGGCCGGACACCTGAAGGCTGCTTCCCGGCATGAGACCGGTGACGATGCCGCCGACGATCCCGGTGACCAGGCCGAGTTCGGCCGGAACCCCTGAAGCGACCGCCACGCCGACACACAGCGGGAGCGCCACCAGGAAGACCACCAGGGAGGCGGTGAAGTCCTGTCTCAGATGGGGGAACCCGGTCGTGGCGCGCTTCCCGTCCGCCGTGCCCCTGCCCGCCCTCACAGCGCCTCGAAGGTGTCGGTCTGCGGACGGTGCGCCAGGACCGTGCCGGTGTGTACCTCGTAGTACCAGGCGTGCAGGCTCAGCTCGCCGCTGCCGAGCCTCTCGGCCACGCACGGGTAGGACCGCAGGCGCAGCACCTGGGTCAGGACGTGGTTCTGCACTCCCTCGGAGACGGCCGGGTCCTGAGGGTCTCCCTTGGGGCAGGGAGTGGCGTGGTGGAGCCAGTCGCGCACGGCCGACACGGTGTCCAGGTCGTCGCCGCGGACCAGAGCGCCCACCGCGCCGCAGTGCGAGTGACCGCAGACGACGACGTCCTTCACCCCGAGCACTTCCACGGCGTACTCGATGGTGGCCGCCTCGCTGGTGGGACGCTCGAACGTGTGGGGCGGCACGATGTTGCCCGCGGTGCGCAGCTCGAAGAGTTCGCCGGGGCCGGCGCCCGTGATCAGGGCCGGTACGACCCGGGAGTCGGCGCAGGTGATGAAGAGCACCTGCGGGGTCTGGCCTTCGGCGTGTGCGGCGAATTCCTTCGAACGCTGCCCGAACACGCGGGCATGGTCGATGAAGGGTTGCATGGGGTGAATCCTCCTGGCGCGTCGTGGGGGCGCGTCGGGCACGCACGGTAGGGATCGGGGCGTCTCTCGCCCGTGTCAGCGGCGGAAGGCCTGAAGAGCCGTCGGCGGTATGGAGAGACGTGAGTGTGGGGCATCGGACACGGCCGGCTCGTGGCCGGCCACCGGGTTCCGGGTGGGAAGCGTGTGTCCGAGTACCAGGTGTGTGGGGGCGGAGACGCGGTACCGGCCGCAGGGGTGGAGCGGCTCGGGCGGCGCTCCGGAACTGTCACGGAAGCGAGAAGCCACGCTGTCGTTGCGTGAGGTCTTTCCGTTCACGCGATCTCCGGCTGCGATGCCTTGGCCTCGGCGTGACCGAGGGTGTGTGCGGAAGCGAACGACACGAAGGGGAATGAGGAAGCGAGGGGTGAACGGGGCGGCGGTGACGAACGCGGCCGCATCCCATGGCTCCACACCTCGCAACATACGCCCCTCTCCGGGCAGCGCGTACTTCTCGTCCAGGCCAAGCGTTGGTCAACGACCATTCAAGAAAAACCATATCCCGGTAAAGCGGCTTGCATGAGCAAGTCGACACTTCCGGCCCAAGAGAGCCCGAAAACCGAGGGTCCGATGACGTGAATCCGCCCTGTCACCCCTCGTGCCCGGCCGCTGGGCCCCGCTCGTGGCCGTACGAAGCCGCCCGTGGCCGTACGAAGCCGTACGAAGCCGTACGAAGGAGCCACGGCGATTCCGGGGCACCCGAACATGCTTCACGCGCAAGCGACGAGTTCGTGCGCCGGCCCGGACCGTTGTCCGGGCCGGGATCGGGTCCGGTGACGAGGCCCTGCACACCTGGGCGTTCTCCGAGTACCCCGACGACCGCAGGATCCTGCGCGAGGCCACCGCCCGCCCGGGCGCCGTCGTCCTCGGCCGCCGTCTGTTCGACATCGTCGACGGGCCGAACGGCTGGGACGGCACCTCCGGCTACGGCGCCGGAGAGGCCGGCAAGCCCGCGTTCGCCGTCTTGCGGAGAGCCAGGGGGAGTCAGGGTGCCGGAGGCCTGCCCGTGCCGATGTTGAGCGCGGTGTGCAGCACCGCGCCCGGCGCGCCGCCCGAACGTTCACGGAGCATGCCCTCCAGGATCCGGCGGACCTCGGCGGCCTGGCTCCCGGTGAGGCCGGTGATCCACTGGGCGCCGAGCGGATGACTGCTGCGGACGGTGTCCAGGACTTCCGCGGCGGACGCGAAGAATGTGTCCGTCACGGTCCGGTGGACGTTCCCCTCCACCAGCCCCGCCTCGCGCAGCACCGCCGAGAACCGGTTCGGGTCCGCGAGCCGGAAGGGCAGGGGCGGCGGGTCGGTCGGCATGCCGGCGAATCCGGGGACGGCGGCCCGCAGAGCGCCCAGCGTCCACGCGATGAACTCGGCGTCCCGCGGTGAGCCGAACGCCGCGACCAGCACCGTTCCGCCCGGCCGGGTGACCCGGACCATCTCGGCGAGACCGCGCTCCAGGTCGGGGAAGAGCGACACGCCGTTGAGCGAGGCGGACACGTCGAAGGCGTCGTCCTCCAGGTCCAGGTGCTCGCCGTCCATGACGAGGGCGCGGACGTGGTCCAGCCCTTCCTCCCGGGCGCGGGCGGCGAGCCGTTCCACCATGGCCGGCGCGATGTCGACGGCGACGACGCGGGCGCCCCGGCGCGCCGCGGGCAGAGCGAGGGCACCGCTGCCGGCCCCCACGTCCAGGAAGCGGGTGCCGGGTCCGATGGCGGTCTCGTCCAGGATTTGTTCGCCGTACCGCATGGTGTGCGGCGTGGTGTGGCGGTCGAAGCCCGGGGCCAGGGCGTCCCAGGCGGTGCGGATCTGTTCCGCGGGGTGTTCGGTCCGGGTGCTCATGACCGGCTCCCTCCATGTGCGGGGTGCGAGGCGGCGCGGAGGGCCGCCACGAGGGCATCGGGGTGTTCGAGGTGGGCGTCGGCGCCGCAGTCGTCGATGACGTGCAGCGGCCACCCGAACCGGGCGGCGGCGTCCTCGCCGTACCGGAGCCTGGTCTCGGGGTTCTGGCGGCCCCACACCAGCGTCGTGGGGACGGGGATGGCGGCGAGGTCGGCCGGTGGGATCGCGAAGAGCGCGAACTCCTTCATGAGCGTCCGGCTCCCGGACCTGACGGCGGGAGTGCGGGCGCGGTCGAGCACGTAGTCGGCGATGCCGTCCCAGCGCTCGCCGAGGTCGTCCCGTACGCCGTCGTAGTCGACCATGCAGCGTCCGAGCATGCGGTCCCTGGACCGTGCGGTGGTGTGCATCTGGTACGTCGCGGCGGTGACGGCGAAGCGCGACTTCGGGCGGAACGGGCCCAGGCCGAAGGCGTCGACCAGGACCAGCGCGGCGAGCCGGTCACCGTGCGCCGAGGCGAAGCGGGCGGCGACGGCACCGCCCAGGTTGTGGCCCACCAGGACGGGCGGAGCAGGGCAGGTGGCCGTAATGAGCTCCGCCAGCCACTCCATGACCCGGCCCGCGGTGAGCGGGACGTCCCTGGGGACCTCGGAGGCACCCTGCCCCGGCAGGTCCGGTACGGCGAGAGTCCAGGACGGCACGAGGTCCGGGATCACCCGGATCCAGCCGAGCGAGGTCTGTCCGAGGCCGTGCAGGATGACCATCGGCGGTCCTTCGCCGCCCTCGAGTACGGCGGTGGGGACACCGGCCAGATCGCGGTGGTGCTCGGTGAGCGGGATCTGCGCGAGGAGCCGCTGCCGGGCCCCGGCGCCTACGGTGGACGTGCGGTTCATCTCCGCCTCCTCTCCTCGGGTCCGCGGAGCTTCCGCTTTTACGGACTGCGGATCCGCAGGCCTGCGGACCGGGGATCCGCGCTTCTACGGAGAGTGTGGGCGAGGGGGCGCCGACGGCGCATCGGCCGGAATGTGCATGTCGGGAACCTGGGGCGAGTGGGTGGAACGACCCACACGCCTCAGACGAGGTGGTGCTCGTACGCATACGCCGTGGCCGCCGCGCGCGAGCAGACGTCCAGCTTGTGGAACATGTTGTTCAAGTGACGGGCGACGGTCTTCTCGCTGATGACGAGCGCGGCTGCGATCTCGCGGTTGGTGGCGCCGGCCGCGACATGCCTGAGCACCTCCGCCTCGCGCGGAGTGAGGCCTCCCGGCAGCCGGTGGGCGGCGCCGCGCCGGGACAGCCGGTCCACGCGGGTGAGCTGCGGGGCGGCTCCGAGCCGCTCGAACACGGCGCGGGCGGATTCCAGTTCCATCCCGGCCGAGTCGTGGTCGCCGAGCGCCCGGAAGACCTCGGCCCTCAGCAGACGCACCCGCGCCGCCTCGTACGGGACCTCCAGCTCCTGCCATGCCGACCAGGCATCGCGCAGCGCCTCCCCGGCCCCCTCCACCTCTCCTTCGGCGAGCAGGACGGCGCCGCGGGCGCCGGCCGCGACCGCGCGCAGGTACGGCGCCGCCAGGCCGTCGGCCGCCCGGGCGAGCTCGGCGGCGGCGTCGCGGGCGGTGCCGGTGTCGCCCGCCGCGAGGGCGATCTCCGCGTACGCGGCGAGGACGCGGGAGCGTCGCACCAAGTCGTGCTCGGTCTCGGCCGCGACCCGGTGGACGGCCGCCAGGGCGTCTTCGGTGCGGCCCTGGGCCAACCGCAGGAGGGCGAGCCCTGGCTGCGGGAATGCCCCCACCGGTCGGCCTCGCGGTACGCCTCCTCCGCGCGGGCGAAGGCGCCACGCAGGCGGAGCAGTTCGGCGCGCTGGTAGTGGGCCATGCCGACGGCGGGGTCGCCGGCCGGCGTGTCCATGTGGGCGCAGGCCTGCTGTGCCTCGGCCAGGGCGTCGGTCCATTCGCCGTGCAACTGCATGATCTCGGAGCGGTGAACGAGGCACTGCCCGCGATAGGGCCTGAGGTCGGGCTGGGCGGCGCACCAGCGGCTGAGCGCGGTGGTCCACTCGGCAGCCCGGTGGATGTCGAAGGTGTCCCGGCACGCGATGATCACGGCGCAGTAGACGATGCCGGCGGTGATCGGGGAGACCTCGTCGGCCGTGACCGCGACCATCGCCTCGTCGAGCAGGACCCGGCCCTCGACGACATCGCCGTCGGCGATGAGCGCCTGTCCCCGGCCGAGGCGGCCGAGGGCGGCGAGGTCGGGGTCGCCGAACCGGTCGGCGATCCGTGCGGCCTCGGCGAACGCGGCGCGCGCCGCCGCGTGGTCGCCGGCGGCCATCGCCCGGAGCCCGGCCGGCACCAGGAGGTAGCCGCGCTCCACATAGTCGCCGCCCGCGTCCTCCAGGAGCCGGGTGGCGCGGCCGAACCAGCCGCCGGCGCGCTCGTGGTGTCCGTGCCGGGCCAGAGTGAGGCCGAGCCAGAAGGCGCAGCGTGCGGCGGGACCGACCGCGCCCACCTCGTGCAGCGCCAGATGGGCCCGCTCCCAGAGCTCCTCGGCGCGCTCCTCCCGCCCGGTCAGATACGCGGCACGGGCGAGGAGGTCCAGGTCGTGTGCGGGAAGCGGACCCCGGGCCTGGGCGGTGGCGAGGCGTCCGTACGCCTGCGCCCAGGCCCGCCGCCGGAATGCTTCGCGGCCCTCTTCGAGGAGACCGTCTTCGCGGGGTGCCCCTTCGCGAAGACCTTCGGCCGTGGCGCCGCGGGGCACGGCCGACGTCCTCTGTGCCGTCCTGCGTTCCGCCATCGCGTACTCCGTGGGTCGGGTCTGCCACCGGGCCGTACGCACGCCGTCGCCCGGCTCTTCGCAGTCCGTCAGTAACCCCGGCCACCGTGGTTACACCACTCGCCCGGCCCTGTCTCGCATCAGGCGGTGACGGAAAGCGGGAATCCGGCTTCCCGGCCTCGCGGAGAGTTTCCGCAGGGAGGGGCTGATCACCCGCGCCCGTGTCCCTGCCGTCGCAGCCTCCCCGAGGCGCGGCGGGACGCTCGCAGCGCCCTCTTCGGACAGGGCGTCGCGAGCCACGGGAGCCGCCCCGGGTCGTCAGGTGGCGATGATGGCGTGGAAGAACAGGACGGCGCCGGCGAAGGCGGCGCCGCCGGCGAGGAGCGCGGTGGCGGTGTTGTGCTGGGCGAGATAGGTCAGCACGGCGGTACCGGTGGCGGCGAGGGTGCCGAGCAGCAGGATGAGGGCACTGCGCAGACACAGCAGGGGTTGTCCCCCGCCGGGAGCAGAGGGCTGTGGGGGGTGTGAGCCGGCCGGGGTGTGCTGGTGGGGCGCGGCCTGCGGGGCCTGGTCGGCGGGGACCCCCGGGGTGGGGGAGGGGCGGCCGGTGGCCTGGCCGCCGGTGCGGCTGTGGTGCTGCTCGGGGAGGGAGTGTGCGGTCATGGTCTCCTCCGGTGAGGTGGCGGGTGGCCGCCGCGGTTGCGGTGGCCGCTTGGTATGGGTGTAGAGGGCCGCCCCCCACCACCCCCCGTGTGACGCACATCACATATCCCGGGTGAAGGTGGGGAGGGGGGGGAGAACCGCACGGCGCGCCTATGACCTCGTTGATGACACGGGCGGCGGGTTCGGGACCCGCCGGAGGGGCGAGCCGAGGGAGCGAAGTGTGCCGGATGGAATCTGTGAGGGGCGTGCTCCCCGCGGCGTTATGTCGCACAGCGGGCGGGTGACCGCCGAGGTAGACGGTTTCCTGCACACCTTGGAGGAGGACCTCGCCGGCGCGGAGAGCGCACCGACTCGCGCGCGGCGCCGTGAAGCCGACGCCGCCCTGGTGGAGTTCCTGCGCCGCCGGGGCTTCGCGGGCCCCCACTACCGAGCCTTCACCGAGGAGCTGATGGAGTACGGCTGGCGCACGTTGAGCACCTGGAGCGCCACAGGCCACATCTTCGACCGCGCGGCCGGCATGGGCCGCCCCATACCGCCGGACATGCTGCCCACCACCTGGACGTGGAAGTACGAGGACCGCACCCAGGTCGTCACCGACACCGTCATCAAGGGCAGCGCCCTGTTCCGCGAGCACGGACTGATCCGCGGCAAGTGGACGCCGCACGGCGGCGCCGGCCTGACGACCTACTTCGTCGGCGCCGGAATCCTCACCTTCCCCGCCGTCTACACCCGCTGGTTCAAAACCCACCGCCTGGGCCAGGCCGAACTGGACCGCCGCCCCGGCGACGGCGACGGCGACGGCCTCCTCCACGCCCGGCGCGACATCCCCGACCAGCGCGCCACCGACCCCGCCCACGCCGCCGCCCTCCACGACGACATCCGCCGGCTGCGCCCGCTGCTGCCCGACGAGCAGTTGCGCGAGGCCCTCGTATGGATGGCCCTGGGCTACACACAGGCCGAGGCCGCCCGGCAGATCGGACTGACGCCCAAGGCGCTCGAGAGGCGTCTGGCCCGCGCCCGCACCAAGGTTTCCGCCGCCGGCTCCCACCGGAGCCGGCCGGAGGAGGGGGGAGCACGATGAGTGTCCACAAGGACGAGGCGATGCACACCACCACCGCTGACGACACCGAGTTCGCGGCCCTCATGGCCGCCTCCAGCCTGGGCGCACCCCATGTGCGCGCCCTCGGCACGGCCATCCCCGAGGAGGCCAGGCGCCGGCTGCACGCCGCCGCCGACTCGGAAACCACCTGCGACAGCGATGGCGAGGACCCGGCCGCACCCGGGGACGACGGCGGCACATCCCGGGAGCAGGCCCCGTCCGAGGGCACCGATGGCACGCCGGAGGCGGACACGCTCGCCCAGGCGGCCGGAACAGGCCGCGTGCCGCTGCCCGGCCTGTGGCGTCTGCTCCGGAAGGACGGCCACGGTCTTCTGCCGGACCAGAACGTGGCCGCATCCGGTGGCCCCTCGCCGGCCGCCCGGTTGCTGACCGCACATCTCAACCCGCCGCGGCCGCGGGGCATCGCCGCCAGGCTTGCGCTGGACCTTCTGTGGGCCTACGCGGACTCCCGGGCCGTCGAGCACCTCGGCAAGCCCCACACCGCGGACCCGGGCAACACCACACGGGTGGCTGCCGCCGCGCTGTGGCTGGTGGTGAGCAGCAGGCGAACCCGCGGTGGGCAGACCCTCTTCCACCCGGCGGCCGAGTACCCGGGCATCTGCCCCACCGCACCGGCCGTGAGCGGCGGCTTCACAACGGCGCCCTCTCCGGTGCAGACGGGCCCCGCTCCCGTCGCAGGCGGCCCTGCCGCCACCGCGTTCGCCAACGGCTGCGGTCACGGGTCCCCCACGGCTGCCGCAGCCGGAAGCGCCCTGTGGCCCTGGTTGTCGGCAGAGGTATGGCCCGGCATCCCGGGCGTCCGCGCGGCCCGGCGCCGGCCGGCGGCACAGCCACCCGCCGGCCGGGAGAGCGCGGCGTCCGCCGACGCCGTCGTGGAGGTCGGCCTGCCGCCCGGACGCGCCGAGAAGAGCGGGAGCAGCCTGCTGTCCTCCGCGCGCCTGACCGACCTTCTCCGAGTGGCCTCACCGCTACCGTGCGACCACGCCTGCCCGCGACTCCTCCACCCGAGCCTCACGGCAGAGATGTGGGAGATCGGCGCGGCACACCCCGCGTTCTCTGAGGCCCGCCTGCTGGTGGCCGCCGAACTCGCGGTGGACCTGGCCCCGGCGCACCGCCGGGCCATCCCGGCCCAGCCACCTCCGCCGCCGGACATGGACGCCTACGCTCCCCGGCCCAGTAGTGCCCTGCTGCTGCCCACCGCCGTGGGCCGCCCTCCGCGCAGCACAGGGCACCGCGCCGCCGCGGACGGCGCTGTCGACACTCTGCCGAGAACCGCCCGCCTTCCGCAGGCCCCGCAGCCCCCCGGCACCGACGGCGGGATCCTGCTGTGGCGCGAGCAGGGCGGCGGCGGGCCCGAACAGCACGCGCAGCTATGGCTGCGCCTGCACGAGGAAGAAGACGACCGCGGCAAACGGCTTCCGGTGCGCCTGGTCCACCGCGCCGCGGACAGGTACGCGATCACGGCCGTCTTCAACGCGGGCACCGCCGAGGAAAGGACGTGGCTCTTCGCCCGCGAACTGCTGGCCGACGGCCTGCGCCACAGCGTCGGCATCGGCGACGTGATCGTATGGCCCGGACCTGATGAGCCGCACCTCGCCGACCACCGCAGGCGGATCTTCATTCGGCTGCGCTCTGCCGGGGGAACGGCGCTGCTGTCGATGGCACGGGAAGACGCCGTCGCCTTCCTCGACGCCGGCGCACCACTGGCGGAGCAGGCGACCACGACCGCCCCGGCGGACACCCTCGACGAGTGGGAGAAAGAGCTGACCGAAATCATCTGCCCCCGTTCCGGTGAGTGAGCGCTCTCCGGCCTCAGGCTGATGTGGGCGGTGCCGCCCCGCGGTCCGCGGGGCGGCCGCCGGGACTTCACGATGGCCGCGGTCTGCTCACCGAAACCGAGGATGCGGATGCGGGCGTGGGAGCGTTTGCGGGCCCGCTGCCCGGTCGACGACGGCCGCTGCGGCGGCGGGTCCGGTGAGCCTGCCGTCGCATCGCTCGGGAACCGTTGACGGTCTGTGTCGGTTCGTCGGCGCGGTTCCGGTGGTGATATGCCGGGTTCCCGTGATGGTGCCGCTTCGGACAGGAGCGGTCTCCCGGTCGGCCGGCTGTACCGCGCCCAGCAGGACGCCGGGCCCCTGGAGACGGCTTCCGGCCCGATCTGTTCCGGACAGCCTCGGCCACCGCGGCCCGATCGCCTACGAGCGAGCACCCCGGACAACACCGACCACGCCGGCCGAAGCCGCATGTCCAGTGTTCAGGACCAAGAGTCAAGCCCCGCTCGCCGCTCGCCCGCAAGCTGTCTTCCGGCGACTCCTCAGGAGAGCGGTTTCGTAGTCGTGGAGGGTGCGACCGGCCACCCACCCCTGAGACCGGGCCCTGGAGACGTCCAGGACCACGGAGTGTGCCAGCTGGTCGACGGCGTAGCGGGTGAGCGGCGGTTCCGCGTGCGGGCGCAGCCGGGCCAGCGTCTGGGCGGCGCCCGCCACGGCCCGGGCCACCGGCAGCGGGATATGGCCGATGCGCGCCCGTACGCCGTGGGCGCGCAGGACCGTCCGTATCGCCTCGTTCCGTTCGTACGGCGCCGGGTCGGCGATGTTGTACGCGCCCGCCGGCCAGCCGGCGGCCATGAGGCAGGCGTCGGCGAGGTTCTCGGCGGCGGTCAGACTCAGCCGCACGTCGGGTCCCGGCAGCAGGAGCAGGCCACGGCGGACGCGGGACAGCAGCCGGGGCACCAGGTGCGGGTCCCCGGCTCCGTAGACCGCCCGCGGCCGCAGCACCACGGCGCCCGCGGCCAGCGCCAGCGCCTCGCCGGCGGCCTTGGTGCGGCCGTACGCGTTCAGGTGCCCGCGTACCGGATGGTCCTCGGTGATGCCGGCGCGCCCGGACCCGGGCGCGTAGACGCTGGCGCTGCTCACCCACACCACCGGCCGGCCGGCGGCCCCCTCCAGCAACCGCGCCGTGCCGTCGACGTTGACGGCGTGCATGGCGGCCTCGGCCGGGGAGCCGGGCACCGGGTCGCCGACGGCCGCCGCGCAGTGCACGACCAGGTCGGCGCCGGACAGGTCCGGCACCTCGCGCGCGGCGTCCCAGGGGATGTGCCGGCCGACCGGGCCGGGGCGCCGCCCGACGCACAGGACGTCGGCGCCCCGGGCGGCGGCCGCGGTGGCGACGTGCGAGCCGCAGAAGCCGCTCGCGCCGGTGACGGCGATCGTGGTCATCGGTCCTCCGGGGATCGACGGGCTTCGGCCGCCCGGACGGCGAGGGAGCGCCAGCCGGGCAGGGCCGCGCCCCGGTCCACACGGGCGCGCTGGACGGTGGGGCGGTGAGGGGCGAGCGAGGCGAGGGTGTCGTCGAGCTGGGCGCGGGCCAGGCGCGCACCGGGGCAGGTGTGGGGGCCGGTACCGAAGACGAGCCGGGCCAGGGCGGGCGGGGCCGGGCGGTGGACGTCCGGTGGCTGGTCGTGGGCCCGTGCGGCGTGCCGGGCCACCAGGATCAGACGGTCCCCGGCCCGCACCGGGCAGCCGTCCAGCTCGGCGTCGGCCGCCGCCACGCGGGGCAGCAGCGGTGAGGGGGCGGTCACCCGCAACAGCTCGCCCACCAGCGTCGGACGCAGCCGGTCGTCGGCGGCCTGTTCCCACAGCCCCGCGTCGGCGCACCAGGCGGCGGCCCGCGGGAGGGCCGCGACAGTGGTGTTGACGGCGGCGACCGCGAGCATGGCCCGCAGGGCCGGCTCCGCCGCTTCGCCGTGGGCAGGGGCGAGCAGACCCTCCAGCCGCGCGGCCGCCGCGGCGGCCGCGCGTGCGCTGCCCGGTCTCCGTGGGCCGGGCAGGTGGTCGCGCACCGCGGCGGCTGCCGCGGCGGACGCCGCCACGGCGATCTCCTCCGGTTCGCCGGTGGTGCGCAGCAGCGCGCGGACGGTGGCGCCGGCCACTTCGCGGGCCAACGGCACGAGGTCGACGTCGCGGCCCGCCCCGAGCGGGGCGAGCCGACGGGCCAGGACGTCCCGCCACACCGGGCGCAGGCGCTCCACCCCGGCCGCGCCGAGCTCCTCGGCGAGCGCGCGCCGGCCGGCGCGGTGGCCGGCGCCCTCCTGGTCGAACAGCGTGCCGCCGCAGGACAGTTCGCGGGCGGCGCCCCCGGTGGTGCCGGCCGCGGTGCGGTCCAGCGGGAGGCGGGTGAGGGCCTGCCGGTAGGGCTCGGTGCCGTGTACCAGTACCGCGCCGCCGATACGGGTGACCGCGCGGCGGCGGGCGGCGGCGAGGAGGGCGAACAGCACGGGATGGGAGCGGGTGTAGACGCGCCGGTCGCGGCGCCGGGCGGTACGGAGGGAGGACGCGGTGGGGGTGGCGGGGACCGTGGTCATCCGGCGTGCACCTGCTTCGGGTCGGCGGGGCGGCAGCGGTGGTCCCGGCGCCACAGGGGCGTCCGGCGGGCGCCCCGGGCCCGTGGCCGGCGCGGGCTGCTGTGCACCACCATTCGCTCGGACCGGGCGATCCGGTCGCTGCGCTCGCGCGCCCGTCCGAGGAGGACGACCTCCTCGGACGGCCCCTCCAGCGGGGTGCGGGAGCGCCCCCACAGCGCGGGCGTGCTGCCGGGCGCGGTCATGGCCGCCTCCGTGCCGCGAGGCTCCGGGCGGCGAGCCGTGCGGTGGCGGCGCGGTCGGGCTTCAGGGAGCGGCCGGACAGCGGGATGCCGGCGAAGAGCACCGCGTCCGGCCGGGCGGAACCCATGCGCTCCAGCGGTCCGTCCAGAGCCGCCCGCAGCGTGTCGTGGTCCGCCCCGGCGTCCGGCTGGACGACGGCGACCAGACGCTCGTCGCCGTCACCGGCCGGCACGCCCACGAGCAGGGCGAGTTCGACGCCCGGTACGTGCAGCGCCGGCTCGTACAGCCCCGGGTAGATGTTCTCCGCGCCCCGCAGGACCATGTCCTTGCGCCGGCCCTCCAGCACGATCCTGCCGCCGTCGAGACGTGCCCGGTCGCCGGTGGCGACCCAGGGGTCCGGCTCCCCGCCCAGGTAGCGGTCCCGGGCGGCGGGGCCGGACAGCAGCAGCTCCCCGGAGGCGTCGGTCCTGGCCGCCACTCCGGGAAGCGGGGCGCCGACCAGGTCCCCCTCACCGGTGAAGCCGGCCTTGTCGGCCTGTTCGACCGCCGCGGCGGGGAACAGTTCGGTCAGCGCGTAGACGCCCCACGCCTCCGTAGCCCCCGCGCGCTTGACGCGGGTGAGCAGCCCGGCGCTCGCGGGAGCCGATCCGGTCCACACCCGCCCGGTGAACCGGCCGCCCTCCGCGAGCAGCCGCCTTGTCTGCGGCGGCGTCAGATAGATGGCCTGCGGGGCGAGACGGCGCAGCTGACGGGAGAGCACGCGCGCGGAACGGGCGGGCAGCGCGACCGGTGCTCCGCTCGCCAGGGACGGCACGAGGACGAAGAAGGTCCCGCCGAGAACGGGCCGCCCGGCCTCGGGCCGGACCAGCTCGGCCACCGCAGTCATGCCGGCGGCGAGCGAGGAACGGGTGTGCACCACCGCGCGGGGCCGGGAGGTGGTGCCCGAGGTGAACACGATGACCGCGTCGCCGTCACCGTCCACCGGGGGCGGCAACGCGGTCCGCACTCCGGTGTCCAGGGCGGGGGCGCAGCCGGGCAGCCGTGGCCCGACGGTGGCCACCGGTCCCAGCTCCGCGAGGTCCGGCAGGGCCAGGTGGGCCCGGCGGGCGAGCGGCCGGGCCCAGCCGGCGACCGCCTGGGCGGCGGCGTCGGCCAGGACGATGTCGGGACGGGCCAGGGCGAGACGGGCGCGCAGCACGTCCGGCCCGGCTCCCGGGTCGAGCACCGCGGCCCGGGCGCCGAGGCGGTGCACGGCGAGCATCACGGCCAGAGCCCGGGGCCCCGGCCGTACGGCGACGCCGACGGTGCCGCCGCGTGCGACGCCCCGCGCGTGCAGGGCGGCGGCGCAGCGGTCGGCGAGGTCGGCCAGGTCTCCGCACGTGACCCCGGTGCGTACGGCGCCGCTGCGGGTGGTGCCGAGGACGGCGGGCCGGCCGGGGTGGCGCCGCAGGGCGCCGGCGAGAGCGTCGAGCATCAGCGCGGGTCCTCCCCGTGACGGCCCGGGCCCTTGTCGAGGTACCAGCGGGCGGTGCCGACGAGGCCGTAGGCGCGCAGCCGGCGGGTGGAGTTCTCCACGACCATGTCGCGGGCGTGGACGATGGCGGTGGTGCGGCGGCGCACCCGGTTGAGGAAGAGCCGGTCGGTGGGGGAGGGGCGGCGCGGCATCCCGCCGACCGCCTCGTACAGCGCGGCGGTGATGGCCATGTTGTTGCCCGCGTGCATCCGGTAGGGGGCGAGATAGCCGTGGCGGCGGCGGTGGGCCGGGCGGACGCGGCCGAAGAGGGCGGCGACGCGGACCAGCACACGGAAGACGGCCCGCCCCAGCGGTCCGTGCTCGTCGCGGCGTGCGTCGACGCGTCCGCACACCAGGCCCGCGCCGCACCGCAGGGCGCCGCGGGCGCCCGCCGTCCAGCCGGGCCGCGGCAGGCAGTCGGCGTCGGTGCGGGCCAGCAGCGTGGCGCCGTGTCCGATCGCGTACCGGAAGCCGGTGTCCACCGCGCAGCCCACGCCCTTCTCCGGCTCGCCGATGACGTGTACCGGAAAGGGGGCCCGGCGGGCGAAGTCGCGGGCGAGGGCCGCGGTGTTGTCGGTGGAGGCGTTGTCCACGACGACGAGGGTGAAGTCGCGGTCGCGCTGGGCCG
Source organism: Streptomyces mangrovi (assembly GCF_900114215.1). Lineage (GTDB taxonomy): Bacteria > Actinomycetota > Actinomycetes > Streptomycetales > Streptomycetaceae > Streptomyces > Streptomyces barkulensis. Next base: position 377,013 of record NZ_FOSG01000004.1, read on the forward strand.
CGAGCGCCTCCAGGGTGGCGCCGATGCGTGCGGCCTCCTGGTGCGCGGGCACGATCACCCACAGGACGCTCATGCCTTCTCCCAGACCATCGTCATGATGCTGACGCCGCCGCCCAGGCCCACGAACAGGACCCGGTCGCCAGGACGCAGATGCTCGTGGACGCGGTCGAGCTGCACGCCGAGGGTGGCGCTCGCCATGTTGCCGAGTTCGGGGACCGTGACGACGAGCCGGTCCCGGGGGACGCCGGTGAGCTCCACGAACCGCTCCAGGTACGGCACGGTGACCTGATGCACCAGGATGTGCCGGAAGTCCTCCCACGCCAGTGAGGTGCGCTGCCGCATCCGGTCGAGCACCGATGTGCCGACCTTCTCGAAGACCTCGCGCAGCTCGCCGCCGTCCCCGCGGAAGTAGGTGTGCTCGTCCCCGCGGGGGTGGCGCGAACCGCCGCCGAAGATGCCGCCGACCGACCAGTGCTCGGAGTGCGTCTCGGTGTCCACGTCGAGGATGCCGCCCCGGTCCACGGCCTCCAGGACGACCGCGGCCCCCGCGTCGCCGAAGGTGTAGCCCGCGAAGCCGTCCCGGAGCTGGCCGGAGTCGGAGGGGGCGTGCCGCACGGCACGGCTGGGGGTCTCCCCGGTGACGACCAGGGCGCGGCGGGCACGGCCGGCGAGGATCATCGCCCGTGCCGTGTCGATGCCGTTGACGAAGCTGTTGCACGCGTTCGTCACGTCCAGCGCGTGCGCCCGCGAACCCAGCTCGGCCTGGACGATGTGCGCGGTCGCCGGTTCGGCCACGTCCCGCGTGGCGGAGGCGAACACCAGCAGGTCCACGTCGTACGGAGCGAGTCCGGCCCGGCCCAGCGCCGTACGCGCCGCCCGTACCGCGAGCGTCGAGGCGTACTCGTCCTCCGCGGCCGCCCGGCGCGAGGCGATGCCGGTGGTCCGTTCGAGCATGCGCGCCGGCAGGGACAGCCCGGAGGCCGTGGCGAGGCGTTCCTGCAGCTGCCGTGAGGTCACTTCGAGCTCCGGCAGGCAGGAGGCCACCGCGGTGATGCCCGCCCGGCGGCGCACCGGCTCGGGAGCAGCATGGTCTATGTGCATGGGCCGGACGCTACGAGCGAATCGGGACAGCCGCCTGAGTGCCGGTACTCAACTGGAATAGGTGATCGGCCGGTCACCGGCCTGCCCGGCCACGTGCACCGTGGCCGGGCAGGCCGGCGGGAAACCGGCAGACCGCGGGCGTGTCCCGGTGTTTCACTGTGCCGGCCGATGTCACGCGCCCCGGCGCTCAGGGCTTAGGCGAAATCGCCCGGTGGCGGTCGCCTGAGCCCTGAGCGGTCGTAGGGGCAGCCGGGTACGGGGCGGGATCGTTCAGGAGGAGGGGCATGGGAGCGGGGAAGCGGGATGTCCGGCTCGTCGCGGAGGTTCGTGCGGGGGACGCCGAGGCGGTACGGGCCCTGCTGGCGGCGGGCGCGGATCCGAACGCGGTGGACGAGACGGGACTGCCGGTGCTGTGCGCGGCGGTGGCGACGTTCGACGCGTCCGTGGCCGAGGCGCTCGTGGACGGCGGCGCGGATCCGGACCGGCCGCTGCCGGACGGCACCACCGCGCTGCTGCGGGCCGTCGAACTGGGCTCCCCGGCGCTCCTGTGGGCGGTGCTCGGCCCGGAGCCGCGGTCACGGCTTCCCGAGGCCGCCCGGGGAGGACTCCTCACCATGGCCAGGAACTGGTACGACACCGGCGTGGCGGAGGAACTGCGGCGCAGAACCGGAGCCCGGGGGCCGGCCGAGACGGTACGGGTCCAGGATGACGAGTACAACCACGTCGACCAGGTGTCGCTCGGCGGCCTGACCGTCCGTGCCGGGCACGGCGCCGTCCTGACATCGCTGGAGAGGGCTTTCCGCGTTCCGGCCCCCGCCGAGGAGTTGGTTGCCCGTGCTCTGCGGCAGCCGGACGAAAACCATGTGGACTACTCGGCCGCCCGCTTCGCCCTCGCCCGGCGCTCCGACGACAGGACATGGTCGGCCCTGGCCGCCCTCCGCCGCCACCCCGATCCGGCCCACCGTCTGTTCGCGGCCCGCGTCCTGTGGAGCTGTGACCCCCTCCTGGACGAAGTCCACCCCTACGGAAGGAGGAGAGGCGAACTGTGCGCCGCCTGGGCGCTGGAGGAGCCGGATGACGAGGTGCTCGCCGAGGTGCTGGACACGTTCGGCAACTGCGAGCATCCGGACATGGAGGCCGTCGGGCTCCGCCATGCCGCCCATCGCGACCCCCGGGTACGCCGGCAGGTGCCCGATCTGCTGTGCGCCGAAGGCGTGCCCCTCATCTCCGAGGGGGAGGACGCGCTGCTCACCCTCGCGCACGACCCGGACCCCCTGGTACGCGCCGCCGTGCACACCGTCTGCAGGGGGATGCCCGGCCTCACGTCCCGGATGAGCCGGGAGCTCGTCGCGGCCACCCGGGACCCGCACGTCACCGTGCGGAGCGTCGCGGCGGAGACCCTGGCTGCCTCGAGTGACCACAGCCCGGTCGCCACCGCCGCCCTGTGGGCCCTGCTCGACGAGGAGCACCAGCTGATCCGGCTGGAGGCCGCCTACGGGCTGGCCCGGCGCGACGACCCCCGCACAGGGGAGGCGTTCGACCGGGTAGGGCCGCTCGGCCCCGGCTTCGAGCACGACCACCGGCTCCATGCGCTGCGGGAACGGCGGTGGCACGAGGAGGAAGCCGCCCGCAAGGGCACCGGGGCTCCCTGAGAGGCGCTGACACGGTTCGAGTACTCGCAAGGAGCGGGCTACGGACCGTTCTGTCGTCGCTGAGGTCAGCGCTCCTTCCTTCCGACAGCCTGTCGCGCCGGCATCGGTCCCAGGCGCGCGGCCGTACGGCGAGCACCGGACCGATAACCGGTTGCCGCCTGCTGCCGGGGCCACCAGGGTGGTGCCTTCGTGTGCCGAAACGAAGGAGGGCCTGATGGCAGAGGACGCTTCGGCCGGGACGGGGCTGTGGGCGATGGCGGACCTGGTGACGCCGATGGCGTTACGCGTGGCGGCGACCCTGCGGCTCGCCGACCACATCACGGCGGGACTGCGGACGGCACCGGAACTGGCCGCCGCCACGGACAGCGACACCGACGCGCTCGACCGGACGATGCGCCACCTCGTCTCTGTGGGCGTGCTCGGGCAGGACTCCTCGGGCGGCTACACCCTGACGGCACGGGGCCGGGAACTGCGCGGCGACCACCCGTCCGGCCTCCGTGGCGTGCTGGACCTCGATGGCGCCCTCGGCCGCGCCGATCTGGCGTTCGTCCGGCTGCCGCACAGCGTGCGCACCGGCGAAGCCGCCTTCCCCGCGCAGTTCGGCAAGCGCTTCTGGGAGGACCTGGCGGAAAACCCCGCGCTTACCGCCTCCTACGACGCCCAGATGGGCACCGACGTGGCCGCCTGGGCCGAGGACATCCTTCCCGCCTACGACTGGGAATCGCTGGGCAGGGTGGTCGACGTCGGCGGCGGCAACGGCACGCTGCTCACGGCCCTGCTGCGCGCGTACCCCGCACTGCGGGGCACCGTCCTCGACCAACCCGACACCGCGGCGGCCGCCCGCGAAACCCTGGCGGCGGCCGGTCTGACCGACCGGGGCGATGCCGTACCCGGCGACTTCTTCGAGACCCTGCCACCGGGCGCCGGAGGCTACCTGCTGTGCGCGATCCTCCATGACTGGGACGACGATGCGGCTCGCGCCATCCTGCGGCGCTGCGGGGAGGCGGCGGGAGAGCACGGCCGTGTCTTCGTCATCGAGATGACCGGCCCCGACGGCGTGTCACCCGATACCGGGATGGACCTGCGGATGCTCGCCTACTTCGGCGGCCGGGAGCGCGGTGTCGGTGAACTTACCGCACTCGCCGCCCACGCGGGTCTGCGCACCGTGGCGGTACACCACGCCGGCCGCCTGGCCATCATCGAACTCACCACTGGCTGAACGCCACTCGGGGATCGGGGACAGGAACCGACCGCGAGGGGGCAGGGGTGCCCGACCGCCTGGACAGCAGCCACGGGCCCGGCCCCGAGTGGGACGCCGGTCACGTCGCGTTCCTCCCGGCCCTTGTGCTCCTCGGCGACCCGTTCGGCCGACTCGCCGTTTCCGGCACGGGCCGGCGGGGTCGGCCTGGCCGTTCCCGCGTGGCGGGCCGTCCGCGGAGGAGCCGGGCCAGGCGGGCAGTTCGTCCGGGGGTCACAGGGCCAGCCACACCGCCGTGTCGCCCGGCAGACGGCCCCCTTCCAACTCCTCGCTGGCCAGGAGCACCTCGCGGTGGGCGGGCAGCGTCACCGGATCGCCGGAGAGGTTCGCCACGCACCGGAACCCGGGGGTGCGGACGAACGACAGCACCGGGTCGTCCGGGGCGCTGTCCCAGGTGAGCGTGCCGTCCCCGAGTGCCGGGTGGCTGCGGCGCAGGGCCAGCGCCGACCGGTACAGGTTCAGCATCGACGACGGATCGCGGTCCTGTGCCTCGGCCGTCAGCGGTTTCCACACGTCGGGCTGCGGGAGCCAGGGCGGCCTCCCGGCGCCGCCGGAGCTGAATCCGAACGGCGGGCCGTCCCCGCTCCACGGCAGCGGGACACGGCAGCCGTCACGCCCCCGGTCGGTGTGCCCGGAGCGCTGCCAGGTGGGGTCCTGGAGCAGCCCCTCGGGAAGGTCCTCGACCTCCCACAGGCCCAGTTCCTCTCCCTGGTACAGGTACGCGCCGCCGGGCAGGGCGAGGGTGAGCAGGGCGGCTGCCCTGGCCCGGCGGGTGCCGAGCCGCAGGTCCGCGGGCCCCCGCAGGTCCGCAAGCGAGCGCACCGGCCCGTCCGGCTGCGGCCTGGCGTAGCGGGACACATGCCGGGCGACATCATGGTTGGACAGCACCCAGGTGGCCGGTGCGCCGACCGCGCCGAGCGCGGTGAGGGACTCGTCGACGATGCGGCGCAGGTGGTCGGCGCGCCAGGGCGCCATCAGGTAGTCGAAGTTGAACGCGGTGTGCAGTTCGTCGGGGCGGACGTAGCGGGCCAGCCGCTCGGGGAAGCCCGCCCACGCCTCCGCGACGAACGCGCGGGGATCGTCGTACGCGTCGGCGACGTTCCGCCAGCCCTGGAAGATCTCGTGCACCTCCTCGCGGTCCCAGTGCGGATGGTCCAAGTCGCCCGCCCCTTCGAGGAGCTTGCCGTCGAGGGAGCCGATGTCGGGCAGACCGGGCGCTTTCACCAGGCCGTGCGCCACGTCGATGCGCACTCCGTCGACGCCGCGGTCGAACCAGAAGCGCAGGATCGACTCGAACTCGGCCCGCACCTCGGTGTCGTCCCAGTTCAGATCCGGCTGCTCGGGGGCGAACAGGTGCAGGTACCACGGGCCCGGGGAGCCGTCGGGCTCGGTGATCCGCGTCCAGGCGGGGCCGCCGAAGACGCTTCTCCAGTCGTTGGGCGGCAGTTCGCCTCCGGGGCCGCGTCCCGGCCGGAAGATGTAACGCTTCCTGGCGGGGGAACCGGGCCCGCCGGACAGCGCCTCGCGGAACCACGCGTGCGCGGACGAGGTGTGGTTCGGCACGATGTCGATGAGGAAGCGCAGACCGTGCTCGTGCGCCTCCTCCACCAGCGCCCGCGCGTCCTCCAGCGTGCCGAAGACCGGGTCGATGTCCCGGTAGTCCGCTACGTCGTAGCCGCCGTCGGCCATGGGGGAGGGGTACCAGGGGGTCAGCCACAGCGCGTCGACGCCGAGTCCGGCGAGGTACGGGAGGCGCTGCCGTACTCCTGCGATGTCGCCGATGCCGTCGCCGTCGCCGTCGGCGAAGCTGCGGATGTACACCTCGTAGATGACGGCGTCGCGCCACCAGTCGGCGGTGGTCCGGGCGAATGCCACGTCTCTCCTCAGGGCGTGATCGGGATGTCGGACGAGGGGTCGGTCGCCTGACGGCGCCCGCGACGGGTCCCGCGCCGGAGGACCGGCATCAAGATCACCGCGCGGGCGGTGCCGGGCCCGCAAGCGGCCCGTCAGTGGAAGGCGTTCCACAACTGTCTGCCCGCCCCGCCGCCGAAGATGTCCGAGGAGGGCACCGGTGGGGTGGGGGAGGGGCCGGAACCGGCCGGCCCCTCACCCGCCCCGGCCCGCGCGGGGAAGGTTCCGTCGCTGGAGCGACGCCGACGGCGGCGGCCGCGGCACCCGGTGGGAAGCTCTGCTCGCCGAAGCGACCATGCCCCGGGCGAGGCGGCGGGTGTGCACTTCGGCGGGCGCTGAGAATCCGGGTGCGGGAGGGGTGATGGGCTTGGAAGCCGGTTTTCACTCGACCGGCGGGATTGGTCGTCCCGGACGCGCGCCTCCATGCGCGGAGGGCGGCACGCGTGTGCTCCTCGCGCGGTCGTCCGCGCTCTGACCGGGGCTGCGACGACGGAGGCAGGCTGGTCACCGCGGCGGCTGCACCGGGCAGCCGCCGATGTCGATCATGGAAGGGATGGAGAAGATCTTGCTGTTCCGAGGGCGTCTTCGGACTCTGCTGACCGTTGCGGTGGCCGCCATGGCCACCGCGGGGCTGTCGGTATCGCCGGCCCACGCCGCACTCCCGGTGGGCCAGGATGTGATCATCAGCAACTACGCCAGCAACTGGTATCTGTCCACCGATCACCAGACCGTGGCCGAGAACCAGCGCGTCCAGATCTGGGACCGTGACCCGATGGCCAACAACGGCGCCGGCAGCATCTGGCGTCTCACCCCCCGCACGGACGGAAGCTACAGCATCTCCCCGAGCGAGCCGTACGGCCGCACCCCGCAGTTCTGCCTGTCCAACGAGAAGGACCCGAACCGCAGCGGTGAGGGGGCCGTGTGGGTCAGGCGCTGTGCCGGCGCGGACTCGCGGCAGTCCTGGTGGATCGGCGAGACCAGCAGCCGCTCCTACATCCACACCATCATCCCCGCGAACGACACCGGCTACGCGCTGGGCCCCCACCGCGGCCTGGCCGCGGCCGACGTCCATGTCAACGTCACCCGCCGGCAGGGCGGCACCTCCGCGACCGTCCAGATGTGGAAGATCAACCCTGCCTGAGGCCCAGCCGCTCAAGGCCTCCGCCACGGAGCTGTTCCGTGTCTCCGCGCTCGCGGAGACACGGAACCGTGCGGGAAGGCGGCTTGCACCGGCGGTCGGGCCTGACCTCTGACAGCCGGTAAACGGCTCAGAGCGACCTCGCCGAAGCCGCTTGACACCCACAGGAGCATCCTCGATGCCCCGGTGAAGATCTGTCGCCGAGGTGATGCCGGAAGGCGCCACGGGATGCGCTTGAAGGCGTGAGGTCCCGGCCCGTCACTCGTCGGGTGCGTCCAGCCGGTCGGGCCCGGTGGTTGCGGCGGCGTAACGACGGGCGAGTGCGGCGCAGGCTTCGTGGAGGGCCGGCGGGCCGATGACGTGCAGGTTTGCGTCGAAGCGGCCAGGGCCGGCGGCAAGGGCGGTCCAGGACCAGGATCCTGTGATGACGCTGCATCGCGGCGCCTGCCGGTGTGCTGGCCGTCACCGGCCTTCAGGGGCTCCTCATCGCCTTACCGGTCGCTTAGCATGAACGAACTATGAAAAGAGCGTTTTCGGTCAACGCCGGTAGATCATCCGGCGTTGATGTCGGAGCCGGCGGTGACGTCGGCCACGGCGTGCACGGCGGAAGCAGCGCCCCCGAGGCGGTCGGGACCGGGCTTCGTCTCGGCGAACTGCTCACCGAGGGCTGCCGCGGCACAGCCGCCGTCCGGGCGCGGCGCACCACGTCCGGACTCGCCGCCAAGCTGTGCGAAAGGGGCGCACGTAGCCGGTTCCCCCGTTCCGGCCGCCGGCCTGCCCCGGCCGAGGAAGGCCACGCTCCACCGTCTTTGCTGTCTGCTTGCCGGGCGCACGTCTCGTGCGGACCGGCATCCCGTATTCCAGACCTCAGAGGGCCTCTCGTATGAATGCACTTCCCCTGCTCCTGATCGGCCTCGCGATGTTCGCGGGCGGATATGTCCTGTACTCGAGATTCCTGGGCAACCGGGTCTACAAGCTCGACGCGTCCTTTCGGACGCCCGCGCACGAACTGCAGGACGGCGTGGACTATGTCCCGACCAACAAGTTCGTGCTGTGGGGACACCACTTCACCTCGGTCGCGGGCGCGGCGCCCATCGTCGGCCCCGCGGTCGCCGTCATCTGGGGCTGGCTGCCCGCGTTCCTGTGGGTCACCCTCGGCACGGTCTTCTTCGCGGGCATGCACGACCTGGGCGCCCTGTGGGCCTCGGCACGCAACAAGGGCCGCTCGATCGGTACGCTCTCCGGCCGCTACATAGGCGGCCGGGGCGCCAACCTCTTCCTCGTCGTGATCTTCCTGTTGCTCCTGATGGTGGTCGCGGCCTTCGCGGTGGTGATCAAGAACCTGCTGATCTCCACTCCCTCGGCGGTGATCCCCGCCTGGGGCGCGGTCGCGGTGGCGCTGCTGGTCGGCCAGGCGGTCTACCGCTACAGGATGAGCCTCGGCCTGGTCACCGTGATCGGCGTCGGAGCGCTCTACGGCCTGATCCTCCTCGGCGACGCCGTCCCGGTGGAGCTGCCCGACCCGATCCTGGGCATGTCTCCGGCGACCTTCTGGATCATCGCCCTCTTCGTCTACGCCGGCGTAGCCTCCCTGCTGCCCGTGTGGGTGCTGCTCCAGCCCCGTGACTACATCAACGGCGTCCAGCTCTTCGTCGGGCTCGGCATCCTGTTCACCTCGGTACTGCTGAGCGCTCCGACGATCGTCGCCCCGGCCTTCAACGACGCCGTGCCCGCGGGCACCCCGAGTCTCGTGCCGCTGCTCTTCGTCACCATCGCGTGCGGCGCGATCTCCGGCTTCCACGGCATGGTCTCCTCCGGTACCAGCTCGAAACAGCTGGACAAGGAGACCGACGCCCGTTTCGTCGGCTACTTCGGCGCGGTCGGCGAGGGCCTGCTCGCGCTCGGCGCGATCATCGCCGCCGTCGCGGGCTACCGCACCCTGGCCGACTGGGAGGCCGTCTACAGCGCCTTCGGCCAGGGCGGCGTCGCGGCGTTCGTCGAGGGCGGCGGCGCGATCCTCAACAGCGGACTGGGCCTGCCCGTGTCGCTGAGCTCGACGGTCCTGGCCACCATGGCGATCCTGTTCGCCGCCACCACCATGGACACCGGCGTGCGTCTGCTGCGCTTCGTCGTCCAGGAGGCCGGCGAGGTCGCGAAGGTGAGGATCGGCAATGTCGCCGGCACGCTCATCACGCTCGCCGTCGGTGCGGGGCTCACCTTCAGCCAGGGCGCCGGGGGCGAGGGCGGCCTGCGCATCTGGCCGCTGTTCGGAACCAGCAACCAGCTGCTGGCCTCCCTGACGCTGTCCATCGTCGCCGTCATGCTGATCCGCAAGCGGCGCAATCCGGCGCCTGCGCTGATCCCGCTCGCGGTCGTGTTCGTCATGTCGTTCTGGGCCGCGGTCGTGCAGCTCGGCGACTTCTACGAAGCCGGGGACTGGCTGCTGCTGATCATCGACCTCGTCATCATCGTCGCCGCCCTGTGGGTCGCCTTCGAGGCGGTCGTCGCGATGCGGCGGGCGTCCCGGGAGCCGCCGGAGGCTCTCGACGCCGATGTGACGGAGAAGGGCGAACTGACGAAGTGACGTCCCGCTGGGCCTCGCTGCGGGCCGGGCTGGAGGAGTTCTACGCCGGTCCCTACCGGCGTACCCTCGCCCGCGCCCGGCGCGAGGAGGACGACCTGTTCCGGATGGTGGTCCTCGCGGAGGCACTGGGCGTACCGGATCCGGCGGCGTACTACACCGCCGAGCTGATGCCCGCCCTCTACGAGGACTTCCACGCCTGGCACCGCCGTATGGGCATGGACCGCTCACCACTGGAGCACATCGGGTGCTGCTAGACCTCATCACCTCGCGCAGGGTCGTCTTCGTCGGCGGCAAGGGCGGGGTCGGCAAGACGTCCGTCGCCGCGGCGCTCGCCCTCGGCCGTGCCCGGTCGGGCGCCCGCGTGCTGCTGGTCTCCACCGACCCCGCCCACAACCTCGGCCACCTCTGGGGCCGTCCCGTGGGCGACGAGCCCGTACGTCTCGCCGGCCCGGGGGACCTCGTCCCCCGGGCCGGGGTGGCCGGCCACGTCGACGGGCTGGAGATCGACCCGGAGCGCACGGTCGAGCAGCACCTGTCCGCGGTCGCCGAGACGATGCGGCGGCTGCTCCCCGAGCGGATGCACGCACCGGCCGCCCGGCACCTCCAGCTGGCCCGGCAGGCGCCCGGCACCCACGAGTCGGCGGTGCTGGAGCGGATCGCCGAGGCGGTGGAACTCGCAGAGGAGGCCTACGACCTGGTCGTCTTCGACACCGCGCCGTCCGGGCACACACTGCGGCTGCTCGCGCTGCCCGAGCAGCTCACCTCCTGGACCGAGACCCTGCTCGCCAACCGCGACCGGTCCGAGCGGTTCGGCGCCGCGGTGCGCGGTCTCGGCGGTGGCGGGGACAGTGACCGCGACGCCGAGCTGCGCCGCGTCCTGCTGCGCCGGCGCGACCGCTTCTCCCGGCTGCGCGAGGTGGTGACGGACCCGGCGCGGACCGGATTCGTGCTCGTACTGACCGCCGAACCGCTCCCGATCGCCGAGACCGTGGAGGTGTACGAGAAGCTGACCGGCCTCGGTGTCGACGTGGCCGCGCTCGTCGCCAACCGCCGTTCCCCGGCCGGCGCCGGTGAGCTGCTGGAGCGCCGCCGGAGGCTGGAGGACAAGCACCTCGCCCGGCTGCGGCGGCGGGTCCCGGACGTCCCCCTGCTGGAGGTGCCGCTGCTGCCGGGGGATCTGGTGGGCACGCGGGCCCTCGCCGCGCTGGCTGACCGGCTCGGGCCCTCCCCTTCCTGAGATTCCGCACTCCCGCCGGCCCGTGGCGCGCACCGAGTCGGCGTCTGCGCCGCTCACCTTCGTGGTCGGCACAGCCGGTGTGCTTCGGCCGGCGCCGCGACGAAGCAAACACGTGGCCTGTGTCGACGGAGACATGGTTCTGAGTGCCGGCGAGATCGGCTTCGTGCGTGAGGCGGGCCGGTGGGCCGTGAGCGAGATCGGCAACCGGTCCACCGGCTACCGCCCGGATGTCGGCTCCTGGGCGGATGTCGCCCGTGCCCTGGACGCTGTAGAGCTCCGGCGGCCCTCCGGCTTCATCCACTTCCCCACGCTGCATCTCACCGTCGCCGCACCACCGGCGAGCGAGCACGAGGCGCCCCTGGCCGCGGCCGGCATGACGCCTGCCCGGCTTTGGCGATCGGCTCCGTCGGCACAGGACCGCTCGATACACTGCCGCGATCTGTAGTCGCTCCCCACGGGTGCGGGGAGCCGATCCGCGATGGAGCGAGCAGTATGACCGACTTCGCCGGCACTGACGCCGACACTGACGCCGACCAGCGGGGCACCGCGGAATCACCCACGGCAAGGTCGGCCTCCAGCGCCCGTGTCTACAACGCCATGGGCGGGGGCAAGGACCACTATTTACCGGATGAGGAGATCGCCCGGAAGATCGTCGAACTCTGGCCGACCGTGGGCCGGGCAGTGCAGGCCAACCGCGCCTTCATCCACGCCTCCGCCCGCTGGCTCGCCCAGGAGGTCGGCATCCGCCAGTTCCTCGACCTGGGGTGCGGCATTCCGGCGCCGAACTCCCCGAACCTCCACGAGACCGCCCAGCAGATCGCCCCGGCCTCCCGGGTGCTGTACGTGGACAACGACCCGACCGTGCTGGCCCACACCTCGGCGCTGCTGGTCAGCGCCCCCGAGGGGCGCACCGCCTACCTGAATGCCGACGCCACCGCCCCGGACAGTGTCCTGACCTCTCGGGAACTGACGGGCACCCTGGACCTGGGCCGGCCGGTCGGCCTGTTCCTGTGCGCCCTGTTGCACCTGATCCCCGACCACCAGGACCCCCGGGGGATCGTCGGACGGTTCACCGAGGCCCTGGCACCGGGCAGCCACGTGGTCATCAGCCACGCCACCCCCGACCACGACCCGGCGCTCATGGAGCAGGTCGCTGAGGTCTACGCCCGCAGCGGACGGGTCAACGCCACCGGAACCCTCCGCCGCCGCGAGGAGATCGAGCACCTGCTGGGCGACCGGCTGGAGCTGGTCGAGCCCGGCATCGTGCCTGCCCATCGCTGGCAGCCAGGTACCGCTGCCAGCGATGCGGACCTGCCCGACGACGCGATCAACTGCTACGCCCTCGTCGCCCGCAAGCCGTAGCGCCGAGCGCCCCTGAACGAAAGACAGGACAGGGCCCCCACCCTGACCGGCTGCTGCCGGGGACGGGACCTTGTTCTGCGCCGTATGTGCGCCCGTCCGGGTCGGCTCCCGAGGTTCGTGGAGACCTCCGCCCGGGGGAGACGTGCGGCCCGCGCACCGCCGCGCCGGACACGAAGCGTCAGGGTCTTTCCGTGTGCTCCTGCAGACGAGCGGAGACCAGGGACTCGAGCGCGTCGGCCGCCAGCTCGGCGTACCGGGCGAAGTCGGTGTCGTCGCCGGCGGCCGCTGCCACCCGGAAGCCGTCGGTGAGGGCCCGCCCCATGACAGCCATGTCGTGCGCCAGCTCCGCCGCGACGTCGTCCGTCACTCCCGCGTACGAGGTGCGCAGCCGGGACGCGATGAACTGGAACATCTCCTTGCGGATGGCGAGGTACCGCTGCCGGGCGAGGTTGTCCTCCAGTCGCCGCTCGAAGGCGAAGACGAGGCCGATGCTCCAGAACGCGGCGGCCGGATCGGCGAGGCTGCGGGACGCCGCTGCCGAGTCGCTGATGCTGCGGCGCAGCAGTTCGCGCAGGTCGCCGACGGACTCATGGGTCCTGCGCCAGACCTCGAAGCAGTAGTCCAGCAACTCGACGAAGAGCTGCTCCTTGTTCCGGAAGTGCCAGTAGACGGATCCGATCGGCAGGCCGGACACGCGCGCGACGTCGGCCATGGTCGTCCCCTCGTACCCGGCCTCGACCGCGCGCGAGAGCACCGCCTCGAGTATCGCCCGCTTCGACACCTCGGACGCCCGGTGCGTCTTCCGCCGCGTGGCCATCGGCCCCCCTCACCCTCTTCGGACTGCAGTTCTACCAAATGCACGCCGACTCTTGACACCGACCGCAGGCGCTCGTCAATGTAATGGCGATTCTAGAACGTAACTTCTAGGTTTCGCCGATGGGGCGCGACCCGGTGCGCGCTCCATGTCCTCCTTGCGGGCCGCTGCGATGGCATGGGTCCGCTCTGTCCCGAAACAGGGAGACTTGCATGAGGATCACCGACCATGTCCCGCAGGAGAAGATGAGCGGTCTGCAGGTCCGCGCCATCGTCATCGCGATCACTCTGGTCGTGCTCGACGGCTACGACGTCTCGCTCACGTCGTTCGCCGCCCCGTACATCGAGGAAGGCTTCGGGGTCTCGAAGGCCGAGCTCGGACTCGTCATGTCCGGCGCCCTGATCGGCATGCTCGTGGGCTCGATCGTCGTCGCGCCGCTCGCCGACCGCATCGGCAGACGCAACATGGGCGTCATCTCCACCGTGACGATCGCGGTGGGCATGTTCATCGGCCCGTTCGCGACGCCGGAGACCGGGACCTGGCCTTTGGTCGTGAGCCGCATCGTCACCGGCATCGGCGTCGGCTCCCTGGTCGCCGTGGTCGGCGTCATCCTCTCCGAGTACACGGGCAAGCGCGTGTACGCGCTGGTGATGGCCGTCTACGCCGCCGCGATCAACATCGGCGGACTGCTCGGCTCGATGATCGTGGGCCCGATGCTCGACACGCGTGGCTGGCAGTTCGGCTGGTGGATCGGGTTCGTGCTGAGCGCGATCGCCGCGGTCGCCACGTACGCCCTCCTCCCCGAATCGCTCGCCTGGCTCTCCGAAGGGCGTCGCCCGGACTCCCTGCGGCGGCTCAACGCGCTCCTGGCGAAGATGCGCCGCCCCGCGCTCACGGCGCTCCCCGCGCCCGACTCGACGAACGTCGAGGTCAAGGGCTCGCTGCGCACCGTGTTCACCGGCCGCACCGGCTTCTACACACTGCTGATGATCGTCGGATACGTCGCGTACATGCTCAGCTTCTACTTCATGACGAACTGGGCGCCCAGCAGTGTGGCCTCGGCCAACGACAACCCGGCGCTGGCCCCGCAGCTCGTGACCGCCTTCAGCATCGGCGGCATCCTCGGCAACGTGCTCTTCGGGTACCTGGGAGGCAGGATCGGCATCCGCCTCCTGGCCCCGGTCTTCCTGGTCCTGGCCACCGTCACCCTGTCGCTGTTCGGCATCGCCGGATCGGGGATGCCCACCGCCTGGTGGACCCTGTTCGCGGCCTCCTTCTTCGTCTGCTCGGGCACCGCCGCCTTCTACGCGATCGTCCCGACGCTCTACCCGACGCTGGCCCGCTCGACCGGTTTCGGTGTCGTCATCGGTGTCGGCCGGTTCGGCGGCATCGCGGCGCCGGTCATCGGCGGCGCGGCCTTCGACGCGGGCTGGGGGATGGCCGCGGCCTTCACCGTCTTCTCCCTGCCCATGCTCATCGCCGGCGTCTGCATCCTCGCCCTCCACCTGAGCCGGCGCCGCTCCGACGCGGCCGAGGCCCGGCCCGAGCCCGCGCTCTCCGGTACGTCCGCGTAGCGGCCGTCCACCTCTTTCGAGAAAGGAACCACTTCCATGCCGCTGGCCGTCGCAGCGCTCTCCCACGCGCCGTCCTTCGGCAACGTCGACCCGGGCGGGGAGACGTTCGCCGAGATCAATGCCGCCATCGACGAGGTGAAGGAATTCGTCGCCGGGTACGACCCGGACCTGGTCGTGGTGTTCGGGCCCGACCACTTCAACGGCCAGCTCTACTCGCTGATCACCCCGTGGGCTATCGGTGCGGTCGCCGAGGGCATCGGCGACTACGGCACCACCGCGGGGCCGCTCCCCGTCGACGGCGACGCCGCCCGGGCCCTCCACGCGGCAGTGCTGGACGAGGGCATCGACATCGGCCGCAGCGAGCGGATGACGGTCGACCACGGCGTGGTCCAGCCGCTCGACTTCGTCTTCGGCAAGAACTTCACGCAGCCGATCGTTCCGGTGTTCGTGAACGCGATCGGCCTGCCACTCACCCCCATGCGGCGAGTGCGCCTGATGGGCGAGGCGTTCGGCCGGGCCGCACGTGCCCTCGACAAGGAGGTGCTGTTCCTCGCCTCGGGCGGCATCTCCCACAACCCGCCGATCCCGCGCTGGGACGGAGCCCCCGGCACCGTGCACGAGCGCCTGGTCGCGTACGCGCCCTCGCCCGAGGAGCGGCGGGAGCGCGAGCAGATGATCGTCAAGGGCATTCAGGCGATAGCCGACGGCAGGGCGCCCAGCGACCCGCTGAACGAGGAGTGGGACACGCTCGTGCTCGACGTGTTCCGATCCGGCGACCTCGGCCCGGTCGACGGCTGGGAGAACGGCTGGTTCGTGGCGGAGGGCGGCTCGGCCGCGCACGAGATGCGCAGCTGGATCGCCGCCTACGCCGCGCTGTCGGCGGCCGGCTCCTACCGCTTCGCCGTCGACCGCTACTGGGCGGTCGAGAAGTGGGGCGCCGGCTTCGCGATCCAGGCGGCGGTGACCGCATGAGCCGGGCGGTGAAGACGCACTTCGCGACCCTGTGGGAAGAGATCGCGGACCTGGAGCACTCGCTGCGGTACGTGGACGCGGGCGGCTACCGCACCCGGGTCCTCGACATCGCCGGAGCGACTCCGGACGCGCAGACGGTCGTGCTCGCCAGCGGGACCAGCGGCCACATCGAGGCGTGGACGCAGAACGTCCGGGCGTTCGTGGAAGCCGGTTTCCGGGTGGTCGGCTACGACTACCCGGGCCACGGGTACACCTCGCTGTCCGACCATCCGCTGGAGATCCGCGACTACGTCGAGCACCTGCTCGCCCTGCTCGACGCACTGGCGCTGGAGCGCGTGCACCTCGCCGGTGAGTCGCTCGGCGGCTGGCTCGCGCTGAAGTTCGCGCCGAAGCACCCCGACCGCCTGCGCACGGTGATCCTGTCCGCACCGGGCGGGCGGGTGGTCGGCGAGCCGCGGCTGGACCGGACGCAGTCGGTGAGCGCCAAGGCGGTGAGCGAGCCGACCTTCGACAACGTGAAAAAGCGCCTGCAGGTCGTGATCCACGACCCGGAGAACATCACCGACGAGCTCGTACGCGTCCGCCGGGCGATCTACGCCCGCGACGGGTTCAGCATGGCGCACGTGTCCGCCCTGCGGGAGCCGGAGCGGCGGTGGCGCAACCGCGTGACGGACGAGGACTTCGCGGCGGTCCCGGTCCCGGCCCTGATGGTGTGGACCGACCACGAGCCGACCGGCGACGAGGCCGAGGGCGAGCGTCTGTGCGGGCTGATCCCGGACGGCGAGTACCTGCTGGTCCGCGGTGCCGCGCACTGGCCGCAGTGGGAGGGAGCCGCGCAGTTCAACGCCGCGGCGGTCGCCTTCCTGGAGAAGCATGCCTGATGAAAGGACCGCAGTGAGCGTCCCCCCGGAGACCATCACCCAGATCGCGCGCGAGCTGTTCGAAGCCAAGCGCGGCGTGTACACCGTGCCGTACGTGAGCCCCCGGCTCCCCGAGCGCGATCTCGAAGCGGCCTACGCGATCTCCGCCGAGTTCGCCGCCCTCCGTGAGCGCGAGCTGGGTGTGAAGCGGGTGGGCCGCAAGGTCGGCCTGACCAACCCACTCGTGCAGCAGCGCGTGGGCATCGACGAGCCCGACTACGGCATCGTCCACGACGACATGGTGCACGCCTCGGGCACACACCTGCCGCTGTCCGCGTACAACCGCCTGCTCATCGAGGCCGAGGTCGCGTTCGTGCTGAAGATCGACGTCCTGGAGGCCTCACGCGAGAGCGTGGAGGCGGCGATCGACTATGTGACCCCCGCGTTCGAGGTCGTCGACTTCCGCTACGACGGTTCGGTCGGGCAGATCGTCGACACCATCGCCGACAACGCCGGCTGCAGCGGAGTCGTCCTCGGCGAGGAGCGGCACCCCTACGGCGAGGTCGACCTGACCGAGGTCGAGATGGTCATCACCGGTGGCACCACCGAGATCACCCGGGGCGTCGGCGGCAACGTGCTGGGGGACCCGGTCAACGCGGTCGTCTGGCTGGCCGAGACCGCGATCCGCACGGGCGAGCCGCTGCGCGCCGGCGAAGTGCTGCTGTCCGGGTCCATCGGCTACATCGAGCCGTGGCCCGCCGACGTCGAGTGCGTCGCCACCATCACCGGACTGGGTCGCGTGGTCGCGACCGCGGATTCGAAAGGCTGAACATGAGTGACTACCGCCCCGTCGACGCGGCCACCCGCGTCGAGATCGAGCAGCTCATCGCGGAGATGCTCTACCGCCTCGACCACAACCGGGCGGACACCACCTGGGAGCTGTACACCGAGGACGGCGTCTCGGTCGGCCCGATGGGCGACATGGACCGTGAGGCCATGAAGGCCTGGGGGGCCAAGCGCGCCCGGCAGACGGACGTCGTCGGCCGTCACTTCATCGGCGGGGTCCGCCTGGTGTGGGACGGGGAGGAGGTCGAGGGAACAGTGCAGTACCTGACCTTCCGCGACGCCAACGAGCCGCAGACACTGCCCGCGTCGGTCGGCGAGTTCCGTGAGCGCTACCGCAGGGTCGACGGCCGGTGGCTGTTCGCCCGCCGGGAGATCGTGCCGGTCTTCGGCGGCCGGGCGGCCGCGGCCCACGCCGCGCGCGTGGCCGGGCGGGAGGGGTCGGCGCAGTGAAACGAGCAGCCCTCGGCGGGCGGACCCCCGTCCTGTACCACCAGACGGTCCCGTCGTTCTCGATGACGGAGTGGGCGACGGCCGCCGGGTACGACGGCGTGATCCTCGACCTCCAGCACGGCGAGCTGGGGCTCGAGGCGGCCTGCGGCATCCTGCGCTCGGTCCCGAGGGACAACGCGTACGCGTACGCCCGGGTGGGCTCGCTGGACCCCGCGCCGATCCTGCGGCTTCTCGACAGCGGGGCCCGCGGCATCGTCGCGCCCACCGTCGAGTCCCGCTCCCAGACCGAGGCCCTGGTCGCCGCGGCCAAGTACCCGCCGACCGGGAACCGCAGCCTGGGGCCCTCGCGACCCGCGCTGTACCCCGGCGGCTCGTACACCGAGGCGGGCAACCGGGCGGTGTCCGCCGTCGCCCAGATCGAGACGAAGACCGGAGTCGACCGGGCAGAGGAGATCGTCTCGACCCCGGGCCTGGACTCGGTCTACATCGGGCCGGCCGACCTGGCCGTCTCCTACGGCCTGCCCGGACGCGGCGACTGGGAGGACGGCCCCGTGCGCGAGGCGATCGCCCACCTGCGGGAGGTGACGAGCGCGCACGGCGTCACCCTGGGCATCTACTCCGGCCGGCCGGAGTACGCGGCCGGCCTGTTCGCCGACGGCCTCGTCGACTACACGGGCCTCGGCATCGATCTCGTCCTGCTGAACCGCGCGTTCGGCGACACCATCGCCGGGCTGGACTCGGCACGATCCACACGGAGCACCTCATGAACAAGGCCTGCGACGTTCTCGTCGTCGGGGCGGGTCCGGTCGGCCTGACCCTGGCCAACCTGCTCGGACAGCAGGGCGTCGACGTCCTCGTCGTCGAGCGGGAACACGAACTCATCGACTACCCGCGGGCCGTGGGCATCGACGACGAGGCACTGCGCGTGATGCAGACCGCCGGCCTCGTCGACGAGGTGCTCCCCCACACCATCCCCGACCAGAAGATCTACATGATCAATGGCGACCGGATGATCCTGGCCGAAGTGAACCCGACGACGCGCGAGTTCGGCTGGCCGCGCCGCAACGGCTTCGTGCAGCCGCTGGTCGACCGGGTGCTGCTCGCCGGCCTCGACCGCTTCCCCAACGCCGCCGTGCGCTTCGGCGCCGAGGTCGTGGACCTGTCCGAGGACGCCGACGGCGTGCTCGCCACCCTCGCGAACGGCGAGACGGTGCGCGCGCGGTACGTCGTCGCCGCCGAGGGCGGGTCCTCACCCACCCGCAAACGCCTGGGCATCTCGTTCGAGGGCGAGACCCGGCCGACCGACGGCATCGTGATCGACGTCGCCAACGACCCGATCGGCACGCCCCACGCCGTCTTCGGCGGGGACCCGGCCCGCAGCTACGCCTCCATCGCACTGCCCCACGGCATCCGGCGCTGGGAGTTCACCCTCTTCGAGGACGAGGGCGAGGCCGACGTCGAGGACGACGCGTTCGTCTTCGGCCTGCTGGCGCCGCACGTGCATGACCCGTCCGAGCTGGACATCATCCGCCGCCGCGTCTACCGGCACCACGCCCGGGTCGCGGGCCGGTTCCGTCACGGGCGGATCTTCCTCGCCGGTGACGCCGCCCATGTCATGCCCGTCGTCGGCGGTCAGGGCTGGAACTCGGGGATCCGCGACGCCTTCAACCTCGGCTGGAAGCTGGCCGCCGTCGTCAAGGGCCTCGCGGCCGACGGTCTGCTGGACACGTACGAGACCGAACGGCTGGGCCACGTCACGCAGATGGTGGCCGTCTCCCTCCAGATGGCGAAGGAGATGACCGACCACGATCCGCAGAAGGCCGCCGAGCGCGACCGGATCGCCGCCGGCCGCACCCCCGAGGAGCGGGAGGCCCAGAAGCGGCAGGCGTTCAAGCCGCAGCCGAAGTTCGACCGGGGTGTGGTGGTGCACACCCCGCTGCCGGTGTCCAAGTCGCTGCCCGACCGCGACGTGCCCCGGCTGGCGGGCACGATCTTCCCCCAGCCGACGGCCACCGACGCCGACGGCGTGGAGATGCTGCTCGACGACGCGACCGGACAGGGTTGGCGGATCCTCACCTGGAACAACGACCCGACGGCGTTCCTGTCGGCCCCGAGGCGTGCCGCGCTGGACCGGCTCGGCGCCCGCCTCGTGCAGGTGGTGCCGAAGGCGCAACTGCCCTGGGCGCGCAAGCAGGCCACGGCCGGCATCACCGTCGTCGGCGACCTCGGCGGCGAGTCGGGCCTGCAGGCCTGGTTCGACGCGCGGCCGGTCGGCGCGGTCGTCCTCCGACCCGACCATGTGATCGCCGCCGAATGCCTGGCCCAGGAGCTCGACGACGTTCTCGCCCGGGTTCTGGAGGCCGCCCGCGCCGCGTGACGCGCGGCGGAGCTTCGGCCTCGGCGGGGCGGTGTACGACGTGTGCGGGGCCGAAGTGGTCGAGAGGAACGCGCCACTTCGGCCCCGTCTTCGTTGGTAGCCCCCTTCTAGAATGACGATGCTGGTGTAGCGCGGGGCACGGACGACGGGCGGCGACAGGGTGGCGGGCATGAAGCGGGGCACGCGGCAGGGCAACGGCACGAAGGGCACGCGGCAGGCGCGCTCGGACCGGAGCCGGGAGCAGATCCTGCGGGCGGCCCTGGACCTGGCGCTGGAACACGGCTACCAGGGCACGACCATGGCGGCCGTCAGCACGGAATCCGGCCTGCCCGTCGGCTCGGTCTACTGGCACTTCAAGAGCAAGGAGCAGCTCTTCGTCGCCCTGCTCGAGCACTGCTACGAGGTGTGGATGCGGATCCACTCCGGCCCCGACGGGCTGCGCCGCAAACTCTCGCGCGGCATCGCCGGCCTGTCCGGCGCCGACCCGGAGCAGTACACGAAGGAGGAGGCCCTGCTCAAGGCCGCGGCGGTCTGGGCGTTGAGCAGGCAGCTCGGCGGTCTGGGCGAGGACAGCGAGGTCCGTGCGGCGTACCTGCGGATGCGGGAGGAGATGTTCAAGGTGGACGTTCAGCGGCTCACCGGGTCCATCCCCGCCGAAGTCGCCGAACGCTTCCCCGACATGGCCACCAAACTCACGGTGCTGAGCCTGGCGTTCACCGACGGCTTCTACGTCCACGCGAACTCCGACGTGCACCTGGAGCTGGACTTCGGCGAGTACGCCGATCTGGCGGCGCGGGCGCTGGAGGGCCTGGTGGACGACTTCGCCCGCCGGGCGGCCGAGGAGCGGTAGGGCGGTCTTGAACCGTCCGGCGGGCGGGGGAGTCAGACGCCGCGGGTGAGTCCGCCGTCGACGCGCAGGTTCTGCCCGGTGGTGTAGGTGGCGTCGCAGGCGACGAAGGCCACCGTTCGGGCGACCTCCTGATGGGCGGCGGCCCTGCCCAGCGGGATCGCGGAGGTGTACGCGGCCGGTACGGCTTCCGGGTCGGCGACGGTGTACCCGGGGAGCACGTTGTTGATCCGGATGCCGTCCGCGGCGACCTCGTCCGCCCACAGCTTCGTCCAGGTCGTCATCGCGGCCCGGGCGACCATGGAGGTGGGGAAGCGGGGCGAGGGCTCGGTGGGGCTGGCCGAGGAGATGTTGACGATGCTGCCGCCGCCCTGTGCGCGCATCGGAGCCAGGGCGGCGCGGCAGGCCCGCACCACGTTGTAGAAGTACAGGTCGAACCCGGTGGCCCAGTCCTCGTCGGTCAGTTCCTCGACCTTCCCCTTGGGACCGTGGCCCGCGCTGTTGACCAGCACGTCCAGCCGGCCCCAGGCGGAGACCACCTGCCCGACGGCCGCCTCGACGACCCCGGCTTCGGTGTAGTCGCCGCGGATGGCGAGGCCGCCGAGTTCCCCGGCCAGCTCGTCCGCCCCTTCGCCGCGCGCCAGCACCGCCACCCGGTGGCCGCGCGCGGCCAGTTCACGTGCTGAGGCGGCGCCGATGCCGCTGCTGCCGGCGATCACGAGGGCGGTGGGGGGTGCTTCGGTCATGCTGCACTACTCCTGGTTACGGGGCCGGATCCGGTCAGGCCGGCCGCACGGCCCGCTTCCTCACGGCCGCGGCGGTCGCCGGTGTCCCGCTCGGGCGCGAGCTCGACGGCCACAGGGCGACTTCCTGACTGGAACAACCCCTCTAGAATTACTGTTCCAGTCGAACGTAACCGGCCTCACCCCGGACGTCAACGGCCGGGGCCGACCTGCGGAGCGGGGTACGAACCGCTGGATCCGGCACCAGCGGCAGCGTGGGCCGGCGCTCGCCGGAGTCCGCGGTTTCCCCCGCCCGCCCGGCCCTGGTCTCCCGTCCGGCCTGGACGCCGACGACGCCCACTCGCGCCGGGGCGTCGGCAGGCCCGTCGACGCCGCGCAGACCGCCGCCCCGCGCCCGCCCACGCCCCGAGCACGGCCGTCGGCAACCGAAGCTCTCCGGCGAACGCGCCCCGTCGAGCATGGCCCGGCCGACACACCGAGTGGCAGAGGGGCGCACAGGACCTGCGCCCAGAGCGGCCGGCGAGCATGTGCCCACCGTCCGGCGTCACCCGGAGCGGGGAAGGTCGGTGACACCGCTTGTGATGCTTTCGGGGTGCCAGAGCCGGGACGCCATGGCCAGCGCGCACACGCCACTGACCAGCAGATCCGTCACCAGGCAGACGGCGCGGCTGGCCACCGCCACGGCTGTGGCCGCGGTGACGGGCAGCACCTGGGAGAGTGTTCCGATCAGGACCAGCTCCCGGATCAGGGCGCCGTCGGGCAGCACCACGACGACCGAGCTGATCCCCGTGGCCAGCGCGAACGCTCCGACGCTGATCACCAGAGACCGCCCCATGGGCGCACCCATGGGGAGCGTGAGCAGCCACAGATGGAGGCCGGAGACCAGACGGCAGGCAAGCTGCCAACCGATGGCCGCGCGGATCTGCCGTCCCGAGCCGGATGCGGTCAGTTTCCGGCGCAGCAGGCGGGCGGCCGCCTGTGCGGCCCGTCCCACCAGCGACGGCCGCGCCAGCACGAAGGCCAGCGACGCGGCCGGGAGCAGCAGCAGCCAGCTCCAGGCGCCGAACACCTGGGGCGCGGCCAGGCTGCCGACGACCATACCGGTCAGCAGCACGACCGGGATGTTGAGCAGCGAGACAGCGACGGTGACCAGCGTTCCGACACCGACGCTCTGGGCGAGCCGCGCATGGGTGAGAGCCACCCAGAGCCCCCCTGGCGCGTACTTGGCGCTCATTCCGACGAAGTAGACACCGGCGGCGGTGCGGCGAGGCAGGACGTGTCCCAGATCGGCGAGGATGCCGCGCCAGGACATCATGGCGCACAGCAGGGCCGCCACATTGACCACGCAGGAGATCAACAGAAAGGGCAGTGCCCGGGAGGTCATCATGGGGCGTGTGGCCGACCAGTCCTGTTCACGGAGGGTCAGTACGAGCCCGACGGCGATGACGCAGGCCAGCGCCCAGCCGGCCAGCAGCCGCCAGCGAGGCCGCCAGCGCCGTCGGCGGCGGCCGGTGTCATCCACGGCTGGACTTCCGGCGCGTCAGGCTCTCGTACAGGCCGAGAGTGCGGGTGACGGTGCCCGGCCAGCGGAAGTTCCGGCGGGCGTGGGTCCGGCCACGGGCGGCCAGCCGTGCGGCCGCGGCGGGGTCGTCCAGCAGCCGGCAGATGAGGGCGGCCAGCTCGTCGGGGGTGTCACCGCTCATCCGCAGCGCCGCTGGACCGCCGTCGTCCTCGCCGTCGGAGATCAGCGCAGAGAAGCCGGAGCCGAGCACCACCGGGGCTGCCAGGGCCATCGCCTCGACCGAGACCAGCCCGAACGGCTCATAGCGGGAGGGGAAGACGCAGGCGTCGGCGGCGAGATAGTGGCGTCGCACGTCCTCCTGGGGCAGATAACGGTGGTAGACGTGCGTCCGGTCCCCGATGCCGAGCTCGGTGACCAGCCGGTCCACCGCCGTGCCCTGGTCCGTGCCGGCGAGGCCGACGCCGAGCATCACCAAGTGAACTCCGGGATGGCGGCGGGCGACTGCGGGCAGGGCGTGGAGCAGCGTGGGCACGCCTTTGACCGGGCTGAGCCGGCCGGCGAAGACCAGCAACGGGGTGTCGGGGGGAAGCCCGAGTTCCGCGCGGAGCCCGCTTCGCGCTCGCTCCCGCTCGCGGGCGAGCTTCGCGTCGTCGGGGTCCCGGCCGGCCGGGGTGTCGGTGGTCTCGCAGCCGTGCGGGATGACGCTGATGCGGTCCGCCCGCCAGCCGTGCGCGACGACCAGTCGCCTCAGCTCCGGGGTGGGCACGACGGTTTGGGCCGCGACTTTGGCGAGCAGCCGCTGGTTGATTTCGATCAGCCGGAAGGGATCGGTCATATCGGGCTGCTCGACCATCGTCATCTCGGTGTTGTGAACGTGGTAGACCACGGGCAGCCGTAGCACGGTGGCCGCGAGGATTCCGGCCGGGGCACTCTGCCAGTCGTGCACGGCCACCACCGTGCCCGACCGGCGGGCTCGCACGAGCGCGGGCAGTGTCGCCAGATTGAAGGCGAGCAGGGAGAGCGCGAACAGGGCCCGGCCGCTGAGCGCCAGATGGTTCTTCGGTGCCACGATGCGCCGCTTGAGCCGGCTCGGCAGCCAGGGCCGCCGGATCGTCACGGAGCCATGCCGCTCCCGGCGGGGGAGGTTCGCCGGGCAGTTCAGGGTGTACAGCGTCAGTGACACGTCGTCGCGCTCCCGTTGGACGCACTGGACGAACCGCTGCGCGTACTCCGCCAGACCGCCCAGGGCCCAGGGCGGGTACTGGTGACAGACCACTACCACCCGCCGCAGCGGGGAGCGTGGTGGGGCGGTGCCGGGGGCCGGGCTCAGGCGACTCAAGTGGACCATCCTCTCTTTGCAGCCCTGTAGGCGCCGATCCGCCATACGGTTCTCGGGTCGCGCTGAAGGATTCGGGCATACGTGCAGGCACGGACTCGAGGCGTGCATCGGCTGCGCGGTTGTGGCAGTGGGGGCGGAGACGGTGTTTTCCTAAGTCGTACTCACAGAAATCGGCTGACGGTCAGAACGATCAGCCACAGAATGCCGTTGATCATGAACGGTGCGTCCGTGAGTACGTCATGGCCCGGCTCTTCACTGCCGCGGTGCAGCGCTATCAATTGCAGATAGCGGCACAGGGCGAAGATGGCGAGGGGCATGGTGACGACGGCCAGCACGGCAGCGTGTGGATGCGGTGCGGAGAGGACGAACAGTTCATAACTGATCAGCGTGACCGCCAGCAGCAGGACCATCAGCTGGTCGAGCAAGGAGACCGAGTACCCCGTGAGAGCAGGCCGCTGCGTAGCCGCCCGCTCCTGGATGTCCGCGGTGACGAGTTCGTGGCGTCGCTTGCCGAGCGCCATCAACAGGCAGGCACAGTACACGGATATGATCAGAGGAGGGCTGAAAGGCGCCGACACCACCAGGCAGCCCGCCAGCGCCCGAAGGGCGAAGCCGATTGCTATCACGCTGACGTCGACCAGCGGGAAGTGCTTCAACGCCAGGCAGTAGGCCAGATTGAGCATCACGTATGCAGCGGTGACAGCCTGCACTGCCGGCGGCAGCAGTGCGCCACAGGCTGCCAGTGTCGTCAGACAGCCCGCGCCCAGGAGCAGCGCGCCGAGTGGGCCGATCTGCCCGCTGGCCAACGGCCGATGGCGTTTGACCGGATGCAGCCGGTCCTGCTTGCGGTCGAGCCAGTCGTTGAGGACGTAGACCGCGGCGGAGGCCGCCGTGAACGTGGCGAAGGTGGCGAGTCCCCACGCGATGTGGTGCAGGAGCGCCGCGGGGGCCACGGCCAGCGGAATGATGAGGACGAAGACGTTCTTCACCCACTGGCGAGGGCGCAGCAGCACCAGTGCCGCCGGCAGCCGGGAAGGCCGGGGAGTGGTGCGTGACGTGCCCTCCCGGAGGGAGCCGTGCGAGCCGCTCGTCGCGCGGGCCGGTTCCGAGGGAGCCGTCGCCGACGCTGCCGGGGGTGCGGACGCCCCAGGACCGGGCGGTGCGGCCGCGGCCGGGCCGCCCTGGTCGTCCACGGTGTCTCCGCCGCCCAGCCGCTTCACGGCCGACTGCCGCTCAGGAGCTTCCGGAACGCCTCTTCGTGCGCGTCGAGGAACGCCTCCCCACCGAAGAGCTTCGTCGCTGCTTCGCGCCCCGCCCCGCGGTCCTCGGCAGGCAGTTCGGCCATCTCCAGGAGCGCCGCACGCAACGCCCCCGGGTCCCTGGGCGGGACCAGCCGCCCGAAGCCCGTGGCCTCGATGGGGTAGCGGGAACCGGGCAGTTCCGTGCTCACCGGCGGGATTCCGGCCATCATCGCCTCGACCTGGACGATGCCGAAGGACTCCGATATCGAGGGCAGTGCGAAGACGTCGATCGAGGCGTAGAAGTCCCGTACCGCGTCACCGCGCAGCAGGCCCGTGAAGCGGATCCGCTGGTCGTCGCCGGCCTCCCGGCGGAGCTGCGCGATGTTGCTGCCACCCGCCACGGTCGCGTAGTCCCCCGCGATCAGCAGTCGTGCCCGGGGGTCGTCGATGGCGCGGAAGGCCCGTATGAGGTATTCGATGCCCTTGTCCACGGTGATCCGGCCCATGAAGCCGATGTGCAGCCCGTCCCCGTCGCGCAGCCGGGGCGTGCCACCGTTGCGGTCCACGCACGGTGAGGAGACGGGCAGCAGCCGGCGGCGCCTGATCGTCGGCCAGATACGGGACCCACGTGCCTGGTCCTCGCTGTTCGTGATGACCAGGTCCGCCTTCCGTACGGCCGCCTTGCACGACTGGTCGACGGCCCACATCCCAAAGCGGTTGACGGGGCTGTCGGGCAGGAAGACGTCGATGTGGTAGGTCACGACCAGCCGTGCGCTGCGCTTGAACGCGGCGACGAAGGCAGCCTCGGGGTTGGGCAGATGCATGTGGACGATGTCCGAGCGTGCCGCCAGACGCCTGGCCAGTAAAGGAAGTTGAGGGCTGATGAAGCCCCTGCTGATCCGGGCGAGTACCGGAGCCCTGAAGACGTGGACACCGTTGAGGACTTCCTGACGGGCGAGTGCGGGATCGTGCTGGGCGCAGACCACCGCGACCTTCCAGCCACGGCCGGCGAGCCCCTCGGCGGTCAGCCGCGCAGCCTCCGTCAGACCACTGACATACGGGCTGTAGTAGTCGAGCATCACCGTCACGTCGAACGTGTCAGGTTGCAGCACGGTGCTTCCCTTCCTGTGTCTGACCTGGTGTCGCGATTCACGAAAAGACCTGGTCCGGGACGACTACGCGGATCTTTTGGGCCGAATGGTCGGAGAGGGCCTCGCCGCCGCGGAGGTGGTAGCCGGAGACCGCCAGGTCCTCAGTGGTGAAAAGCCAGTCGAAACGCCACAGTTGGGGCAGTGCGCGCCACGACCGGGGTAGTGAGCAGGAGCCCTCGCAGGCAGGCCAGGAGAGGGCGGGAAACAGGGAGCCACTCGGGTTGTGGGGCCGAGTACCGGCTCCGAGTGAGTAGAGATTCATCCAGGCCGCGTTGAAGTCGCCGGCCACCACGGCCGGGTGGGGGTTCCTGCCCAGATCCGCGCGCAGTTTGCGGTATTCCCTGATCCACCAGTCCCCTTGTTCCCTACCGGCCTGGTAGAAACGGTCCAGCCCGTAGCGGATGTCGCAGGGCCGGAAGCGAATCGGCAGGTGCACGTTGTAGAAGGAGACCGTGCGTCGGCCCACTCGAATATCAGTGCGCTGAGCCTTCGCCCCCTTCCAGTACCAGTCATCACCCGTGGCGGGAACCTGCTGATTGGGCGCTGCGACGACCGGCAACCGGGACAGAGTGAGCAACTCGCCCTGCACGAGCAGCCGGTAGCCGGGAAACTCCGCACGCAGCCGGGCCGAGTCGTCGATGCGGACAGGACTTGTGCACTTCTTCTGCTCGTCCCTGTTCGAGTAGTTCCAGTTGAGGTATTCATGGAGGAGATACACGTCGGCATCCTGGCGGCGCAGAAAGGCGTAGAAGGCCTCCTTGTCGTCGGACGCCATCTGCCAGTAGTCCGTGGACCAGGCGAAGACCTTGACCTCCGTGCCCCGGGAGCTGCCCGCGGTGGTGCCCGTCCATCCGAAGTCGGCCACGTACGCCCCGGCCAGCAACAGGAGCACCAGGACCGCGGAGAGCCGGCGGCGCACCGGCGTCGCGAACGGAACGAGTACGAGCAGCAGCACAGGCACCACCACCACGGTCAGCGGCGGGGTGGTCTCGACGATCAGCCATGGCCACCAGCGGCCGATGAGTAGGACGTGGAGGGCGAGGAGGACCGTCCAGACCGCCGTGCTCGCCACCAGCAGTCGCGTTCCCCAGCACCAGCGGCGGGCGGCCGGTGCCTCTTCCGGTGCGTCCGGTGCCTGTCCCGGTGCGTCCCGGCCGGTGTCCTCCTCGGCCGGGGGTGTGGACGAGTCGCCGCCCGGTGCGTCCGTGGCGGCCATCAGAAGAACACCTTCGCGAGTCCCAGCACGCCCTGCCGCCACGGGTCCCGGCTGGTCCGTCCGCCGCCCTTGCCCGCCGGGACGCCTGCCGCCGTTGCACGCTGTGTGCGCCACCAGTCGTACGTCTGGAGGATGGCGTCCTGGTTGGACAACCGGGGGCGGAAGCCGAGTTTCTCCCGGGCCTTGTCGACGCTGACGTAGGAGTCGGCGAGCAGCTTGGACACCAGCCTGCCGTACACGGGGGACAGCTTCGTCCGTTCCAGTCCGCGCAGCACCGCCACCGCGGGTCCGCCGGGCATCGACACCACATGCCTGCCGTGCCCCGCGGCGTCCAGCACGCACTGGAAGTCCTCCCGCAGAGTGCCGAATTCGGCGGCGCCGATGTTGTACGTGTCGCAGGCCACCTCGTCCGGGGCGCGCAGCACCTCCAGCACCGCATCCACGAGATCGTCCAGTCCCAGCATCTGGATGCGCACATCGCCCTTGCCGAGCACGGGAAAGTTCCTGCCCTCCTCGGCCCATTGGAAGAGCATGTCGAACAGCCCCATTCTTCCGGGACCCAGGAAGGTCTTGGGCCGCAGTACCGGCAGGCACATACCTCCCGCCCGGAACCGCTCGACGACCTTCTCCGCCTCCGCCTTCGCGGAGCTGTAGGGATCCACCGGCTCAAGCGCGTGGTCCTCGGGTGTGGGTACCAGCCGGGGCAGTCCGTAGACGGCGGTCGAGGAGATGTGCAGCACTCTGGGCACGGCCGCGGCGCGGGCCGCTTCCAGCACGGTGGTGGTGCCTTCGACGACGATCGATCTGATGTCCGCCACGGGGTAGCTGGGCAGCGCGGAGGCGCAGTGCACCACGGCGTCGGCGCCTTCGAAGGCTTCGGCCAGGGCGTCCGCGTCACGTATGTCCCCGGTGAACGGCTTCAGCCCGGGTCTCGTGGGCACCGGTGCCAGATCGAAGGCGCGGACCTGGCTGTCCGCCGCCAGCAGGCGGTTCACCAGGTGTGTGCCGAGTACGCCGGCGGCACCGGTGACGGCGACATGGCCCGGGAGAGCAGCCCGGCCCGGGGACGGCAGCCCGTGCGGCGCGTCGGTCACCACGAGCTCACCCGTTCCCGTATGAAGCGGCCGAGCAGCCGGTTCATGCCCTCGGCAAGGGTGGCCTCCAGGGCGCCGAGGAAGTGTTCGGCCTCTTCGGGGCCCGCTACCAGCGGCGGGCTCACGACCAGCGGACTGCGACCGTTGAGGGTGTTGTAGGTGTAGACGTCGTGCTTGCGGTACAGCGTGTCGATGACCGCCGCAGTGATGATCTTCGTGCGGATCAGCGGGTCCTTGGCCAGGTCTCCGGCCGGCAGCTTGCCGATGAGGTCCAGCACCTTGGGCCCGCCGGAGAGGAACACCCCGTAGAGCGCGCCGGAGCCGCGCACATCGGCGATCAGGTCGGGATGGGTCTTCCGGATGCGCTCAAGACCTGGCCGCAGCACCGCTTCCAGGGCGCGGGCCCGCCCCGGATAGTCGTCCTCGACAGCCACGCAGACGGCCTCGACGGCCGTCGCGGTCTCCTCGCCGAAGCCGTAGTACGTCGTGGACGTGCTCTGCATCATCGCGTCGCCCATGTTGTCGTACGCCTTGCGGAAGACCGGCTCACGCGCCACGTAGGCGGAAATGGAGGACTTGCCGCCGCCGAACGACTTCGAGGTCGTCACCACGTCGGGCACGAGGCCCTCGTACCGGGTGAAGTAGAACATGCTGCCGGTCTTACCCCACCCGGTGTAGATCTCGTCGAATATCAGCACGATGTCCTCGGCCGTGCACAATTCACGGAGTTCACGCAGGAATTCCTCGGAGCACCAGCGCATGGTCGACGCGCTGAACGGCTCAATGAGGAGTGCGTACACCTCGCTGCGGCCCCGCGCGTCCCTGTTTTCCGCGAGAACCCGCCGAACCGAGTCGATGTCGTCGTACTCGAAGGTGCCGATGCCGGGAATGGTGGGGAACTCGAAATGGTTCTGCGCCCCGCCGGTGAGCCCGCCGGAGCCGAGGAGTTTGCCGTGGAAGCTGCTGTCCGCCCGCAGGATCCGGTTCCGTCGGCCACCGTGGTACTTGTACGCCAGTTTGACCGCGCCCTCGACCGCCTCCGCCCCGGAATTCGGCAGGAACGAACGGTTCAGATCACCGGGCAGGACCGCTGCCAGATTATTGCCCAGGGCGGCGAGATACGGCGAGAAGTAGGTCTTGTGAACCTCCATGCGCCGCTGTTCCTGGAAGCGCCGACGCGCTGCGAGAATGCGCGGATGGTTGTGCCCGTGGTTGAGTACGCCGACTCCGCCGGTGAAATCCAGAATCTTACGGCCGTCACGCGTGTAGATGTAAGAGCCCTCGGCATGGTCGACAAGCTCCCGGCCGAAGCCGAAGGAGGTCATCAGCCGGACCTGGCTCTTGTTGATATACGTGCGGTAGAGTTCGTGTACTTCCTCGACGTCCAGCTTCTCGGCCTCTTCCAGGCTGACGAGATGCGCCATGGGCCCTTCCGATCGACGTTTTTGGGTGCTCCGACATCTATGGCAAGGATTCGTGTCCCGCTGTCACTGCGGTCCTCGTCCGCGAGATCCGGACCGGGCGCGCCACCTCGTTCGACGGGCCGGGAATCCGCGGAGGCCGGCTGTCCCGGCCACCGTCCGTCCCCGCCCGTGGCCGCCACTCTCACCGCCGTGTCTTCCGGACGGCTTCAGAGAGTTACGGCCTCGGGCATCAAGGACTCTCCCGTGTACCTGTGGTTGGACGTGCCCCCGCTCCCGTGTCCCTCGGGCCCGAGGGGGATGCGTGACCGGGCGCCCCGCAGAGAGGGCTCTTGCCGTGCCTGGAGGCGTGCGGCTCGGCCCCCCTTCGTGGACCACCTCAGTAGAGCACAGGGCCGCTGTCAGAAATCTCGCAGTTAACGTCAGGGATATGCCAGTGACGCCGTCACCAGCCCGCGTCGGCCGTCGGCGCACCGAGAAGATCGCCTGCTCTGGCAGCGTTCGAGTCCCCCAGCTCTTCGAAGAAGGCTGTGGTCCGGCCCCATACCCGCCGCGCCTCCACCGACCGGCCCGTCTCACACAGGGCGTGGCTCAACACGTTGAGGATGCGGGTCTTGGCATACCGGGCACCTGGCTCGTGGCAGCGGGCGAGGGCACGCCGGCACCAGGCGATGGTCTCCTCGTGCCGACCGAGGGCGGCGTACGTCAGGCACAGGTCCCGCAACGCGATGCCCTCCCCCCAGCGGTTCCCGATCCTCCGGAAGACCCCGACCGCCCTCGACTGGTGTTCGCGGGCACACTCGGACTCGTTCAAGTCCTGATAGACGCGGCCGAGACCGGCCAGGGCGAAACCCTGCCCCCAGTGGTTTCCGATCTCCTCGAAGATGCCGAGAGCCTCCGCGTGGTGCTCCAACGCACGCCTGGGCTCGCCCAGGTTCCCGCGAACCCGGCCAAGGCCGGTCAGCGCGATGCCCTCCCCCCAGCGGTCCCCGAGCTCGCGTCGCAGCACGAGCGCGCTCTCGAGCCACTCCAGCGCTTCGGTGAACCGCCGCTGGTTCCACCGGGCGAACCCGAAGCCGGTAAGCACCGAGGCCTCGCCGCAGCGATCACCCTGTGCCCGGGCGGCGGCGAGGCCCACTCTGTGGCTTTCGATCCAGTCGCCCCAATGTTTACGCAGGTTGAAGAAGCCCCACAGGACGGTCGGGAGCCGCCAGGCGATGGTGTACTCACCGACCTCGAAGGCGAGCCGGACAGCGGCCATCAGATTGGCGCGCTCTGTCTCACTCCACCGCAGCGCCTCCTCGTGCGAGGAGAAGGCAAGCGGTTCACAGCCCTCCTCGAACGGGTCGGGCGGACGGTGCTGGTGGCCGGGGTTGAGCATCCGCTCGGCCGCATCGGCGGTGTGCAGGTACCAGCACAGGACGCGATGCAGCGCCGCCAGCCTGGTCCGCTCGCTCTCCTCCGCCTCGGCCCGCTCCGCCGCGTACAGGCGCATCAGGTCGTGGAACCGGTAGCGGTACCGGTCCCGGCCCGCCCGCTCCAGCAGGCCCCGGCCCGTCAGCCCCTCCACCAGCCGCCGCGTCTGTTCCGTGCCGACGCCGATGAGCACGGCCGCCGCCTCGATGCTGATGTCGGGTCCGGGGTGCAGGCCGAGGACGCGGAACGCGCCGGCGGCGGCCGTGTCGAGCGCGTCGTAGGACCAGGAGAAAACACCGCGAACCGCCGAGGTCTCGTCGTCGCCCACACTGAGCACATCCAACCGGTCCCGCTCCACGGCGAGTTCAGCGACGAGGTCGTGCAGTGGTGCGGTGTGCCCGGCCGCCGATCCCGTCCGGTTGTCCGGGCCGGACAGGTGGTGGATGCGTTCGGCGGCCAGGGCCAGGGCCAGGGGCATATGAGCGCACAGACCGGCGAGTCGCACGGCGGTGTCCGGCTCGGCCGCGATCCGGTCCTCGCCCACGACACCGGCGAGCAAGGTGACCGACTCCTCGACAGACAGCCGGTTGAGGCCGACGCGGTAGGCGCCGTGCCGCACCGCCAAGCCGCGCAGCTGGCCGCGACTGGTGACCAGGACCAGGCAGTGCGAGCCGGGCAGCAGCGGACGCACCTGCGCGGAGTCGTGCGCGTTGTCCAGCAGCACGAGCACCCGCCGGCCGGCCAGGGTGCTGCGCAACAGCGCGGAGCGGCCGTCCAGTTCCGA
Organism: Streptomyces mangrovi; assembly: GCF_900114215.1. Classification (GTDB taxonomy): domain Bacteria; phylum Actinomycetota; class Actinomycetes; order Streptomycetales; family Streptomycetaceae; genus Streptomyces; species Streptomyces barkulensis. The sequence continues at coordinate 409,923 of NZ_FOSG01000004.1, forward strand.
CGGGATCTGCTGCGCGGGGACGCCCAGGGCTTGCAGGAACATCTCCAGGACAGCGGTGGGCTCCACCGGAGCGCCCGAGCCGTAGCCGCGGAGATCGGCGTAGAGCTGCCCGTCGGGAAACCGGTCGCGCACGTGGTGTGCCCAGTGGATCGCCAGGGTGGTCTTGCCGGCCCCCGCCGCCCCGTCGACCACGGCGATCGCCGTGGTCTGTGCGGACTGACCGCGTTCGGCGGGCAGCAGGCCGTCCAGTCTGGCCAGCTCCCTGGTGCGGCCGGTGAAACAGGGGATGTCCGGCGGAAGCTGCTGTGGGCGGATCGGCGGCGACTGCGCGGGTGGCTCGACGGCGGAATGGACGATCGTGCCGACGACCGGCTCCAGCTCGCCCGCGCCGCCGGCAGGGGAGGGGGTCGCGCCGCCGTCGAGGACGGACCGGTGCAGTTCTCGCAGCTCGTCGCTGGGATCGAGCGCCAACTCGTCCCGGAGGATCGCGAGGACTTGTTGGTACGCCTCCAGGGCCTCGGCGCGGCGACCGCACCGGTGCAGGGCCAGGATCAGACGCTGCCAGCTCGCCTCGTGCAGCGGGTGGGCCGTCGTCAGCTCGCGCAGCTCGTGAATCAGCTCATAGTGCCGACCCGCCGCCATCTCGAGGTCGATGCGGCACATCAGAGCGCTCAACCATTCCTCGTTCAGCCGGGGTACTACCCCGCGGTCCAGCCACGGGGAGGCGACATCGGAGAAGGGGTCGCCGCGGCGGAGCGCCAGAGCTTCGCGCAGCAGAACCAGCCTCTCGCCGGAGTCATCTCCGGCGGATTCCGAGCGTCGGACGAGATCCCGGAACCGCAGCAGGTCCACGCTTTCGGCTGACACCCGCAGGGCGTACCCGCCGGGTCTCGTCTGCACCAGGTCGGGGCCGAGTAGGTGGCGCAGCCGTCTCACGCAGGTGTGCAGCGCGCCGCGCGCCCGTTCCACCGGGGTCTCCGCCCATATTCGATCGATCAGCGTGTCGCTGGAGACGACCTCGTTGGGCGACATCACCAGGCACGACAGGAGCACACGCAATCGGCCTGCGGGTAACTGCACCACCCGCTGTCTGTGCCTCACCTCGAGTGGCCCCAGCACCCGGACGTCGAAGTCCTTGCATGCCGCCGCGTCTCCAGGTGGGACCGAAACCAATGAGCGCATAGAGCAGACCCCTGTCTCCCGTGACGTGCTGTCGATAACGGCCGATACGCGGTCCGAGGGCTCGGACGAAAAGTAGGCCACACGCTGTCAGTCGATGTTCATTCCCCGCTGCGGGTGGCGGGAACCCGTCGGGCGTCGCGTCCGCGCATGCGGTAGCCGTCTGTCTTCGGAGAGATGACTTCGGCGTGATGGACGAGGCGGTCGATCATCGCGGCGGCGACGACCTCGTCCCCGAAGACCTCTCCCCAGCGATCTGGGGCCGGCACTCGTTCCCTCACAAGGATTGCCGCTGCCACCTGGCCATATCCCGTTCCTGAAGTCCTCGTTGGCTCTCGTGGCTGCGGCCTGGTCTCGAAGGTGCTGCCCCGACCGTTCAGGTGCGAGGAAGGTGTGCCGGTGGCCCGGGCGAGGTTCCAGGTCATCGCGGGTCGCGGCGCGCCTGCGCGCCCACGACGTCCCCGTCGAAGCGCACCTCCGTCCCGCCGCCAACCGGTGGCGCCTCCAACTCGACGACACCGGCCTGGCCGGCCTGGCCCACGCCATCCGCCTGGAGGTGTCGGCCGGGCCGGTGACCACCGCAACCGCCTGTACCACGCCTGCGGCCCCCCATCCCCACCACCCCGTCTGCCGAGCCCGCGACGGTCGACGCGGTGGCCCTGGAAGAGCCACCGTCGCCGGCCCCCGGTCTCCTCGGCTGAAGCCTCCTCCGGCGCATCGCCCGGTGTGGCCGACTCCCGACCCCACGTACAACCACTGGCGCAACTTGTGCACGAAGTCACCTGTAGGGGCGCATCTGCGTTTGACTTCAACCATGCCTGAGCTTCTAGCTTCGTTACAGAGCCGCAGGAGCTGACCGGCGGTGCCTTTCAAGGAGGTTCGTCATGGCCGAGCGCACAGCTCACATCGAGATCCCCGGCCGTTACCGCTATGCCGTGATCCCGCACATCATGGTCGATGACGCTGCCGCGGCGATCGACTTCTACCGGCGGGCGTTCGGTGCCCGCGAGGACTTCAGGGTCGACGCTCCGGACGGCGGGATTCTGCACGCCGAGATCACCATCGGACAGTCGGTGCTGATGCTGGGCGACGCCAGCGTGGACGAGGCGGAGGCCGGCTCCTTCGCCGCGCCGGCCTCGCTCGGTGGAGGCACGTCCGTCACCCTGCATGTTTTTGTGCCGGACGTCGACAGCCTGGCGGAGCGCGCAGAGGCTGCCGGCGCCGAGATCCTCCAGCCGCCGACAGACATGTTCCATGGTGACCGCACCGTCATCCTCAAGGATCCTTCGGGTCACATGTGGGTGTTTCTGACGCATGTGGAAGACGTCTCGGAAGAGGAGCTCCGGCGCCGACTGGCCGCCGCCGGGTGACCGCTCGCCGTCGCGCGCGGGATCCGCACCGACGCCCTGGCAGAGGCCGGCGGCCACCGGATCGGCTGGGAGGTGCAGCTGTCCACCGCCGGCCCCGGCGCGCCGACCTGCCGCCCCTGGCAGCACCGATCCCCGATCGGCTCCCGCCCGGGGGAGACGCCGGCGGGGCGCCTCGCACGGTCCCCGCCGTCACCGATGCCAAGACACGACTCCATTCCACAGACCGGCTGCGGTGCTCCCTGGTACCCGCCCGGCGCCCGGCTCCCTCCTGGACGCGCGTCCACCGGTCCGCTGGTGCGATACGGCCGGCTGGGCGCCCGGCGCATTGCCGAGGCCCGTGCCGCCGGTCGGCCCGCAGCGGGGCCGACCGGACGGGCAGCGTCGGCCACTCCTGGGGCCCGGCTACGGTGTGGCGCCCGGTGGCAGGTCGGGCGGTCGGTGCCCGGGGACGTCCCACGGCAGGTGATCTCCGGGTCGCTGCTTGGCTTTCCGGCGGCGCAGCCGCCAGGCCTCGACGAACAGCCGCTCCTGTCCGGTGAGCCGACCGAGGACGTCGGCGGGCAGGTCGTCGCCATACCATGTGGCACCGGGTAGGCGGGGAAGACTGGACGGTACGGGGCGGCCTGCTCCGAGAGCCGCGTCCGCTCCGGCGGGCAGCGCGACCAGCGCCAGCCGGGGCGGCAGCGCCTGGATCACCGTGGCACGGGCCCGCAGTTCTTCGAGGAAGGTCTCGTGGCCGCCGTTCTCCGCGATCACGAGCACTTCGCTCAGTTCGCCGGCCATGGTGCGGGCGCCTCCTGCCGTGGCCTACCGGCCGCTGCCCTCGATGCGCCAGCGCTGGCTGTCGTCGTTTCGCCAGTCCTGCTGGACCGCTGAGGCCCCGTTGTCCTTGGAGCCGCCCTGTATGTCGAGCACCTTGCCGCTGTGTTTGGCCACCAGGCGGAAAGATCCTTCGGGTGTCGGGTCCAGGCGCCAGCGCTGGTTGTCCCCGCCGTGCCAGCTCCACTGAATCACAGCGGCGTCGTTGTCCCCGGAGTCGTTCTTGACGTCGAGCACCTTGTCGCTGTGCTTCGCTGTCGCGCGGACGTATCCGTCACCCATCGTGTCCAGGCGCCAGCGCTGGTTGTCTCCGCTGTACCAGTCCCACTGGACCACCGACGCCCCGTTGTTCCTGGACGCGGCGTTGACGTCGAGCACCCTGCCGCTGTGCCTGGCGTACAGCGGGGTTTCCACCGACCATCCGATGTGGCTTTTCGTGCAGTCGCAGAGACTGGGGGTGTTCTTCTTCATCAGGCAGGGGACACCGTGGCCGGGAGCGCACCTCTCGCAGTTGCCATTGGGTGCGTCGAAGCGGCCCCAGCGTCCTCCGCACGTGCAGTTGCTCTTGGCGTACTCGTCAGGGCAGTTGAAGATGTGCCCGGTCTCGTGGGCGAAGACCCGGTCCATGTTGTCCGGTCCCCAGTTGTCGAGGGCGTAGTCCATCACGAGGTGAGGGCCGCCGAGGTACGCGTACGCGAAATTCCACAGTGGGTATTTGGTGAAGAAGGCGCAGTACGCCCACCTCGCCTTGAACCAGCGGCGAACGGAGCTCGCGTAGTCGTGGACCCCGCCGAGCCCGATCGCGGCCATGGCGGGATCACGCCAGCGTGCTTCCAGATCGCGGGCGAGAGGGTCCGGTTGCACATCCAGTGTGACGGACTGTATGTCGGCGCTGTAGCTGATGTCCCCGCTCGGCGCGATCCGCGCGAGCCACCCCAGTCCTTCCTGTACTTCCGCAAGGATCTTGGTGCGTTCCTCGTCGGAGAACTTCAGCTCACTGCCGGGGCCCTCCACGATGATGATGCCGACCCCGACCCGGCCCTCCAAGTACGAACTCAGCGGCTCACCCCCCATAGCGGTCCGTGCATCGTTCGGGCGGGGAGCCACCGCGGTGCAGCCGGGCATGTCCCAGTCCTCACCGTCCCTGGGGCGGGCGCTCTTGGTCGCGCGGTATTCCTCGGATTGCCGCAGACGCAGCGCGGCGAGACCGAGCCGCTCCGTCTCGCTGAGGTCGGGCGGTGGGTGCGCGGGATCGAGTGCCTCCGGCGCCGGTACCGCCTCTCGGCCGGCAGGCTCGGCGAGGATCTCCACCCGCCCGTACCGGTGAATCGTGCGCCATGCCGTCCCGGCCCCGACCTGGGGATCCTCGGGGGACGTTGGTGAGGACCCCCCACTCCGCAGGACGGCCTGTTCATGGGTGCCGATATAGCCCGTCATCGCCATACCTAACCTCTTCATGACAAAACTCCCTAAGGGAAATATGACCCTCCTGGGCTACGCGCTCTGCTCTACAGCTCGGATATTGCTCCATCCGGATGAACAGGTCGGGTGGTCGCAGGCTGTTGTGGCTCGGTGTGCACCCGCCTCGACCGCACCGTCCGTTTGAGCCCACGCCCGACAGCGTGGGTGGTGCCTTCCACCTCGTCCGGCCCGGCCCGCGCCCCAGTTGTGCGGGGCGGCTGAGAGGAGCCGCCCGGGGTCCTCTTTCTCCCCGGCCGGCTCCTCGACGATCCCGGCCAGAACGTCCTCGCCCGGCCACATGTATGCCGAGGTTGCCCGGTCGGTGGAGTCGGCGGCCCTCCACTGCCCTGGCACAGGAAGAACCCGGTAAAGAGCTCTGGAGTCACGAGGTGAGGGTGTTGACTTCACGGCTCGATGGCGTTAGCTTCTAACAAATGTTAGTCAATAACACTTGGAGGCCGGGATGAGCACGTCGACCGTCTTGATCGCCGGGGCAGGTCCCACCGGGCTTGCCCTGGCGTGCGGGTTGCGGGCCGCCGGGATCCGGGTCCGAGTGGTGGACAAGGCGCCGGGCCCCGCGACGACCTCGCGGGCGCTGGGACTGCAACCTCGGGGATCGGAGGTTCTGGACCGCCTCGGGGCCCTGGACGACCTGCCGCAGCGTTCGGTGCCGATCCGGCGGGTGGTCACCCATGTCGACGGGGAACCCCTGGCCCGGCTGGACGTCGGTGGGCGGACCAGACTGGTGACCAGGCCCGGCCTGCTGATCTCCCAGGCCGAGGTGGAAGCCCGGCTCCGGCATCGGCTCGCCGCACTGGGAGCCGAGGTGGAGTGGGGACGGGAACTGCTGGCCGCCGACCAGGACGGGGAGGGGGCGACCGTCCGTCTCACCGACGGGCAGACGCGCGCCGACTGGCTGGTGGGGTGCGACGGAGCACACAGCAGGGTGCGCAAGGCGGCGGGGATCGATTTCCCCGGCGTCGCGGTCATCGAACGCTTCCTGCTCGCGGACGTGCGGGCCGACCTGCCGTTGCCCCGGGACACGGTGTCGGTGTGGCTGCGTGCCGATCGGATGATCGGTGTCTTTCCCCTGCCCGGCACCGACGTGTGGCGCCTGATGGCCCCGGCACCCGCCGGAGCCGGTGACGATCTCGATGCCGACGCCGTGCCGACCGCACTGATCGAGGTGTTGAGGAGCGAGACGGGCCTGACCGAGGCAACGGTGCGGCAGGTGCTGTGGACCTCCATGTTCCGCATCCACCGCCGCCTGGCGTCCGCCTACCGGCACGGGCGGATCCTGCTCGGCGGAGACGCCGCCCACATCCACAGCCCGTTCGGGGGACAGGGCCTGAACACCGGTCTGGGCGACGCCGAGAACCTGGCCTGGAAACTCGCCCTCGTCGCCACCGGCGGCGCCCACGACGCGCTGCTGGACACCTACCAGGCCGAACGACGACCCGTCGCACGGGAGGTTCTGGAGTCCACCAGTGCCATGACCCGTCTGGTCGTCGGCCGGACCCGGCCGGCCCGGGCGGTGCGCGACCACCTCTTCGTTCCGCTGATGAACCGGCCTCTCGTTCAGCGACTGATCTGGGAGAAATCCTCCCAGTTGAAGGTCGGCTACCGTCGCGGCCCCCTGGCGCCCGGACCGCTCCCGAGCCTGGCGACTCCCCGGCCGCGCCCCGGCGACCGCGTTCCCGACCTGGAGTGCGACCGCGAAGACGGCAGCCGAACCCGCCTGCACGCCGAACTCGGACCCCGCTGGGCCCTCCTCGCACCCGCTGCGAGGACGGACCTCACGGCTGTCGCACGGCACCGCCTGGGGGAGGAGAACACCGCCGCACTGATTCCCGCCGACGGCGGGAAGCGCGCGCTACTGGTACGACCCGACGGGCATCTGGCATGGTCCGGCACCTCCCCGGCTACGCTGGACCGGTGGCTGACCCGCGTGCTCGGCAACGGCCGCGTTCGGTGAGCCCGTTCCCCAGCACCCGACCAGGCCACGGGAGACACGAAAGCCGTGAAACCGTCCCCCAACCCGCCGACGGGCCTGCGCGCCCGCAAGAAGGCCCAGGTCCGCCGCACCATTCAGGAACAGGCACTGAGGCTCTTCCTGAGCAAGGGGTACGAGAACACCACAGTCGAGGAGATCGCCGCCGCTGCCGGGGTGTCCCACATGACCTTCTTCCGGCACTTCCCCACCAAGGAAGCCGTCGTCGAGACCGACGACTACGATCCGATGATCATCCAGCTCATCGAACGCCGCCCTCCGGACGAGGACGCGCTCACGGCCCTGCACCGAGCGCTGATCCAAGGGCTGGAAGCCGTATACGCCGGAGACAAGGACGCCCTCCTGGTCCGCACCCGGCTCATCCTGACCACACCGGCCCTCCGCGCCCGCGTCTGGGAGAACCAGTACGCCACCGAGCGGCTGTTCGCAGAAGCCCTCGCCGCCCGTCAGCCGGAGGCCGACGCCCTGCGCATCCGCGTCCTGTCCGCGGCCGCGCTGGCCGCACTGAACACCGCCCTCGCCCTGTGGGTGGACAGCCAGGGCGCCGAAGACCTGCCGCCCCTGGTGGACCGGGCGTTCCGGGCTCTGCGCGACTGAACCGGCGGAGACGACACGGCAGAAGACCGACCCGCCCCCTCCCGGCCGGCGGCGGCTCCGCCCGGTGAGCAGGACGACGAACCAGCCGGGCGGGAAGGACGTTGCGACGCTTCCGGGCCGCCACGTCGTCCAGGTCGGAGACCGCGTTCTCGCCCGTCCCCGCCACGTGGTTGCGGGAACGGAGTCACAGCACCGGCGGGGAGCCGGTCACGACCAGCAGGAGGAGAACATGGCCACAGCGACGGTACGGCTCGCGTCACGGCCCTTGTCCCGCGAAGGTCGGCGCCGCCGCAGGCACCTCGCCCGGCGGGCCGTCGCCGGTTCCGTCCTGGCCTTCCGTCACCGCGCTGCTCATGGTCCTCTCCACGCCCGCCCATGCCGGGGGCCCTACATCTGGACCCCGGCCGGCACGCCGACTTCCGGAACCGACCCAGCCCGGGGCACACCTCTTTTGAGTTTTGAGCCGGGCCGCGAACGGGCATCGGACGAGGAACAGGCACCGGGAGAGCCGTCCGGCAAGCGGTTCTCACGAGTCACCCCACCCGATGCCCCGCAGCACGCTGCGGGCAGCCGACCTGCCCACGCACCACTGCCGCCGTACGAGTCAGCGGTTCAGTCCGAGGGCACCCCGGCCGCTCACGGTCCGAAGTAGCCGTCGAAGTTCCGCGAGAACTCCCAGCCGCCGTAGCGGTCCCAGTTGATCGACCACGTCATCAGTCCGCGCAGGTCGGGCCAGGTGCCGTGCGTCCGGTAGGTGCCGCAGGCCGTGCCCTTGGTGAGGCAGTCCAGGGCCTTGGTGACCTCGGCGGGACTGGTGTGTCCGCCACCGGCCTGACTGGTCGCGGGCAGGCCGATCGCCACCTGCGAGGGCTTCAGCGGAGGGAAGACCTTGCCGGGGTCGCCCGCGACGGGGAAACCCGTCAGCAGCATGTCGGTCATCGCGATGTGGAAGTCGGCGTTGCCCATGGTGTGGTACTGGCCGTCCAGCCCCATGATCGGGCCGGAGTTGTAGTTCTGGACGTGCAGCAGCGTCAGGTCGTCGCGCAGGGCGTGGATGACCGGCAGGTACGCTCCGGCGCGCGGATCCTGACCGCCCCACCGCCCCGATCCGTAGTACTGGTGACCCAGTTGCACGAAGAAGGTCTCGGGAGCCATGGTGAGGGTGAAGTCCTCACCGTAGCGGGCCTTGAGAGTCCTCAGCGCCGAGATCAGGTTGACGATGACCGGGCTCCTGGGGTTCTCGAAGTCGGTGTCGCCGTCGTCCAGGGACAGGGAATGTCCCTCGAAGTCGATGTCGAGGCCGTCGAGGCCGTACTCGTCGATGATCGCCCCGACCGAGCGGACGAAGGCGTCGCGTGCGGCCGTGGTGGTGAGGCGGACCTGGCCGTTCTGGCCTCCGATGGAGATCTGGACCTTCTTGCCCGCCGCCTGCTTGGCCTTGATCGCCTGTTTGAACTCCTCTTCCGTCTCCACGTTCGGGCACTCGCTCGGCGGGCAGAGCGCGAAGCGGATGTCACCGGAGGTGGTGGAGGTGGGCTCGCCGAAGGCGAGGTTGATGACATCCCAGGTGTCGGGGACGTCGGCCATGCGCGTGTAGCCGGAGCCGTTGGCGAAGCTGGCGTGGAGGTAGCCGACGAGGGCGTGGCGTGGCAGACCGGTGTCCGGGCCGCCGCCGTCGCCGGTCCGGTCGGTGGTGGCGGTGACGGGGGCGGACTTGGCCGACTCGCCCGCGCCGTTGACGGCGCTGACGCGGAACTCGTAGGAGGTGGCGGCCGCCAGTCCGGTGACGGTCGCCGAGGTGCCCTGCACCGACAGCGCCTTGGTCCCGTCCTGGTAGACGGTGTAGCCGGTGGCGCCGTCGACGGCGTTCCAGTTCAGGGTGACCGAGGAGGAGGTGGTCGCGCCGACGGCCGGTGCGCCGGGTGCGGCCGGGGGCTGGGGGTCGGGGTCGGGTTCGCCCGGGTCGCCGCCGGGGCCGGCGAGGGAGACGTCGTCCACGTGGTAGGCGCTCTGGCCGTACCAGCCGTGGGTGTGGACGGTGACCGAGGTGGTGTCCGGGCCGGTGGTGAAGGAGGTGCGCAGTTGCTGCCAGCCGGAGCCGCCCGGGGTCCAGGTGGAGACGTCGGTGGTGCC
>NZ_FOSG01000039.1 GCF_900114215.1 Streptomyces mangrovi
CGGTGGCCGAATCCGTCGCCCGCGAGGTCGGGATCGACGAGGTGATCGCCGAGGTCATGCCCCAGGACAAGGTCGACACCGTCAAGCGCCTCCAGAGCCAGGGCCGCTCCGTGGCCATGGTCGGCGACGGCGTCAACGACGCGGCCGCCCTCGCCCAGGCCGACCTCGGCCTGGCCATGGGCACCGGAACCGACGCCGCCATCGAGGCCGGCGACCTGACCCTGGTCCGCGGCGACCTGCGCGCCGCCGCCGACGCCATCCGGCTCGCCCGCAAGACCCTGTCCACCATCAAGTCCAACCTCTTCTGGGCCTTCGCCTACAACGTCGCCGCCCTGCCGCTGGCCGCGGCCGGACTGCTCAACCCGATGATCGCGGGAGCCGCCATGGCCTTCTCCTCGGTCTTCGTGGTCGGCAACAGCCTCCGGCTGCGCCGCTTCCGCGCCCAGAGCTGACGACCGCGTCCCAGGATCACGCAAACCGCACCACCTTCGGGGGCCGGGGCACACCGCCCCGGCCCCCCTTCTTCTCCCCCACGCCCTTTACCGCCGGATTCCCGTGAGACGAGGCGACGATGACCGGTTACGAGAAGCACAAGGACGACATCCTCAGGCGCCTGCGCAGAATCGAGGGCCAGGTACGCGGACTCCAGCGCATGGTCGAGCAGGACACCTACTGCATCGACGTGCTCACCCAGGTGTCCGCGACCAACGCCGCCCTCCAGTCGTGCGCCCTCGCCCTCCTCGACGAGCACCTCAGCTGCTGCGTCACCGAGGCCATCGGGCACGGCGGGGACCGGGCGAGGGAGAAGGTGACCGAGGCGTCCCGCGCGATCGCGCGGCTCGTCCGGTCGTGACCCGTGGCACGGACGTACGATGTGGCGCGACCGCGGCCGCACGGGTCGCAGGAGGGGGAAGGGTGCGCCGGCTAGGCGAATTGGAAGCCGAGATCATGGATCGGCTCTGGCGGTGGCGCAGGGCGGCGACCGTTCGCGAGATCGTGGACGACATCAACCTGACCCGGCCGGTGGCCTACACGACGGTGATGACCGTCGCGGACATCCTGCACCGCAAGGGCATGCTCCGCCGGGAGAAGGCCGGGCGTGCCTGGATGTACGAGCCGCTTCACAGCCGCGAGGAGTACACGGCCGGCCTGATGCGCGAGGCCCTGGGACACACCGAGGACCGCCGGACCGCGCTGATGCGCTTCGTCGAGCACATGTCGTCCGAGGAGGTCGATGCGCTCAGAGCGGCACTGCGCTCCACCGGACGGGACACCCCCCTGTGACCGTGACCTACCATCTGCTGCCCCCGATGGGAATCCTCCTGGGCACCGGGGTGATCGCCCCTCTGCTCCTCGCGCGCGCCCGCTGGGCCCACCACGCACCGAGACTCGCTGTCGGCGCGTGGCTGGCCCTGGCGGGCGCGCTGGCGTTCTCGGGAGGGCTTGCCCTGGCCCAGCTGCTGCTGTCCTGGGCGGGCGGGCAGGGCGTGGTGGAACTCCTCGCCGCGTGCGCGGCCGAGCCGGAACGCATACCGCCCGGCCGTGATCTGCTGGTGATCGCGGCGGTTTCGGCGATCGCGGCGGCCGGACCTCCCTGCGGGGCCCTGGTCCGCGAGTACGTGTGCACACGCAGATCACGCGCCCGGCACGCGCGGATACTGCGAATCGTCGGCCGGAGATCGGCGCGGCTGGGCGTGACGCTCCTCGACCACGACATCCCGGCCGTCTACTGCCTGCCGGGCAGGTCTCCCGAGATCGTGGTGAGTTCCGGAGCCGTACGCACTCTGAGGGCAGGGGAGTTGTCGGCGGCGGTCGAACACGAGCGTGCGCATCTGGCCGGACGGCACCATCTGCTGTTCACCGCGGCGCGCGCTCTCGGCTCCGTGTACCGCCGGCTCCCGCTCGGCAGTGGCCTGCGCCACCAGGTGCCCCTGCTGCTGGAGATGGCCGCCGACGACCGCGTGCTGCGGCGGTGCACACGCCAGGAACTCGCGACGGCTCTCTACGAGACGGCTGCCGGACAGGCTCCCAGGGGCGCCTTCGCCCTGGGCGGACTGTCGGCCGTGCAGCGGATGAACCGCATTCTCGCGACCGACCGGCCGCGCTGCCCCGCGGCGCGCGGCGCGTTCACGGTCCTGGCATCGGCCCTGACGGTCATTCCCCTGATTGCCGCATGCTGCTCGCTCTAGATTTCCCCTACTGATTTACTAAGTATTTTCGTAGACCTCTCACAGCACAAAGCGGGAAACTTTTCAAAACCTCGGAAATCGACCGGAAAGAGCCCCTGGGTATTCTGGGAGGGCTTTTTGTCCCGCCGCCCACAGGGCTATTGTGGACAGATGTCGGGCCGCTTCCGCCCGCGGGAGGGATGAACGTCATGGGCCATGTGGCAGTACGGCCGGCAGTCGAGGCCGAGGCGCCCTCGGTGTCCAGGTTGATGGCCGATTCACTACGGAACGGTTATCTCTCACTACTCGGAAAAGCCGAGGTGGAGCGCCTGGTCGGCCGCTACTGCTCGCTGGCCCGCATTCGCACGGAAATCGGCGCTCCCGGCAGCGGACCGGGCTGGCTCGGGTGGCTTGTCGCGGTGGAGCCCGGCGGCGGCGTACTGGGCGCGGCGGCCGGCGGCGTCGCCGAGGCGGGAGCCGGTGAGGTGTACTGCCTGTGTGTGAACGCGGACCGCCGCCGCGAGGGCATCGGCAGCGCACTGCTGGAGACCGTGAGTGAACAGCAGCGCGGCGCGGGCGCCCGTCGCCAGCTGATCTCCCTGCACTCTCCGGAGGACCCTCTTCTGCCCTTTCTGAGCCGGCACGGTTTCCGGCCCCCGGAAGAGGACCTCGGCGGCATGCGCTACGCGCGCCCCCTGTAAGCCTCCCGCCGCCCCGGGGTGGTGGCAGATCCACGCCATCGCATGGACACGCAGCGGTTCCGGCTGGCTCCCGGCGCCGCCCGCGGGCCAGGATGCCTTCCAGGCGCGGTCCCGGCGGCACGGGCACCGCCCCCGGACGGCAGGGGTACAGCCGAGCACCCTGGAGGGGCGATGGACACGCAGAGGAGCACCGCCGTGTCGGCTCTGCTCGACATCTCGGACGACGACATGCGCGCCGCTCTCCCAAAGACGGAGTGCGATGACGCCGGCTCCCTGCCGTCCGTGGCCGCCGAGGACGGCTCCGGCGCTCTGTGGCTGCCCGGCCTCGAGAACGTGTCCGCCCAGGAACCCGGGGACGTCTGGCTGCACGACGCCCTGCTGGGGCCGCACAGCACCGACATCGTCGGCTACCTGGGCATGGCCCGCACCACCGGCGGCCCGGTGCTCGACCTGGGGTCGGGCGCCGGGCGGCTGGCCGTCCCCTTCGCCCGGCACGGTTTCGCCGTGGCGGCGGTGGACCGGGACCGCCACAGCCTGCGGCGGCTGCGGCAGTGGGCCCGGCGGATCGGCCCCCGCACCGACCGGCTGGTGACCACGCTCCCCGCCGACCTGGCCGGGCTGCGGCTGGAGGGCCGGTACCAGCTGGTGGTGCTGGCCGGAGCGATGATCACGGCCGTTTCCCCGCGAGCGCGTCCCGCCCTGCTGCGCGAGATAGCCTCTTGCCTGGGCAGGGGAGGCGCGCTGGCCCTGGACTATCCGAGCCACGCGCTCACGGGCCTGAAGGAGCGGCCCCGGCGCACGTTCGCCTTCCGGGTGCCGCGTTTCGACGGGGTGACCGAGACGGTCGTGGCCAGGCAGGTCTTCGACCCGGCCGGAATGCGCGAGCGGATCACCTACCGGTGCCGGTGCTCCACGCGGCACGATATCCATCTCCGGACCCTGGCCACCCGCAAATGGCTGATCGACTCCGAACAGCTGGCACATGACATACGCAGAGCCGGAATGCATATCACCGACCGGCGCCCCCACCGGATCGACTCCGTGACCGAACATGTGCTCTTGATTTGCCGCGCCGACGCATGATGAGGTGACCGGGGCCGCAGAACGGTCGAGGGTGGACCTACCCCGGAACGAGTGCACGGTCACATCGGAGCGCGGTACGGGTAGACGAGGGGGATCACCGCAACGTGTCCAGATCCGGTTCCGGCGGACGTAGTGGCTCACAGGACCCCGCTCTCCGCCTCTACCAGGCGTTGCGGGCGCGCGGGGCCGCGGGATTCACCGCGGTGGCCGCCGAGTTGGGGCTCAAGGAGCACGAGGCCGCCCGTCACCGGGACGAGCTGGAGCGCCTCGGCCTGGTCGTTCCCACCGCCTCGCTGCACACCACCGGTCTGGAGACGAACCCCGGCTGGCGGCACGAGGAGACCGAGGACGCCGTCACGGTGATCGCCCCCGAGGTGGCGCTCCTGCGCGTGATGGCGCACGAGCGGGACTTGCTGCGCGAGCGTCTGCGGCAGGCCGACGAGGCCCACACCAGGCTGGAGACGCTGGCCGACCGTTTCCTGCGGGCCGGTTCGGTCACCGACTCCGAGGTCGAGGTCGAGGTGCTCACGGACTACCGGCGCATCCAGCAGGCCGTCGAGGACGTCGTGGACCTCGTACACGACTCCGTGGCCTCCATGCATCCCGGCGCCATCGACACCAGCACCCTCGACCGGTCGCTGGGCCGGGACAGGCGGCTGCTGGGCGAGGGGGTGCGGGTGCGGGTGATCTACAACCAGCGGTTCGCGTCCGTGCCGACGCTGGCGGACTTCTTCAGACGCCAGGTCGAGGCCGGCGTCGAGGTCCGCCTCTCCCCCGTCGTGCCCATGAACATGATCCTCGGCGACCACCAGTTCGCGCTTCTTCCGGCCAATCCCGACGACCACACCGCCGGCGCGATCCTGGCCAGGGGGCCTGCGCTGGTGCGGTCCTATCTGGCCGTCTACGAGTACTGCTGGCACACCTCGTCGGCGTTCGGCGAGGAGGAGAACGCCGAGCGCGGCGGCGACGGGCTGACCGAGCAGCAGCGGGCGGCGCTTCGCATGCTGGCCACCGGCATGAAGGACGAGAAGATCGCGCGGAACCTCGGTGTGTCGCTGCGCACCGTCAGCCGCCTGCTGTCCGAGGTGATGCAGGAGCTGGGCGCGGGCAGCCGCTTCGAGGCCGGGGTGAAGGCCACCCGGCTGGGCTGGCTCGATTAGCACACCGCTCCTGTCCGGCCAAGATGTACGATGGTGGAAAACTTTTGGTCGGATCAGTTGACTCGGATCGGTTGACTGGGAGCGGTTGGCGGGGACATGAAGCGCGAGGTACTGCCGGAGCAGCGCGAGGCCGCGGTGCAGCAGCTGCGTGATGTCGGCCTGCGGGTCACCGGGCCGCGGCTGGAAGTCCTCAAGGTGCTGCGGGAGAACAGCCACATGGAGGTGGAGGAGATCACCTCCACCGCGCGGGAAAGGCTGGGGACGCTGACCAGCCAGGCGGTCTACGAGATGCTGAAGCATTTTCTCGACACCGGACTGGTGACGAAATTCGACCGCCCCGGACTGCCGGCCGTCTTCGAAATGGCTTCCGAACCTCACCACCACGCGCTGTGCACGCGTTGCGGACGGGTGGCCAACGTGGCCGTGCAGGCCCCCACGCCTTCGCGCAAGGGCCTGCACGGCTGGCACATGACGGGCACCGAGCTGGTCTTCAAGGGCGAATGCCCGGACTGCCGTCAGTCCTGAGGCGGGGCCGGGGGCCAGTCGACGTTGCCGTCGTTCGGGGAGACCGGCGGCCAGTCGACCTCGGTGGTGGAGGCCAGCACGCCGAACCCGCCCGGCTGCTCGGACAGGGCCGCCGTCGCGGCGGCGCCGGCCACGGAGGCGCACAGCACCGCGGCGACGGCCAGGCGGCGCAGAGCGAAGGAAATTCCGCTGTACGAAGGCATGGTTCCTCCAGGGTGATGGACGGGGTTTTCGTCCCCCCTCTCCCGTGCCGCCGGGAGTTCCTCGGGGTGACGCTTAAATAATCCCGCCTCACGACTTCCCGATCCAGGGATGTCGGCGTCGCACACACGCCATGGCACAAGCCTGTCAAAGCCCCGGGAAAGCGGAATCACCGAATTTCACTGCTGAATTACTCAGCGATTCCATTCGCACCAATATTTGACCCGGTAAAATCTATGATAGAATCGTGGGTGCGGCTCTCTCCCTTGAGCCGGCGGGGTCCTGGCACCTCCAGGGACAGGTCCCCGCCCGGGCAGGGGCGTGCCGCCGCCCCTGCCCACCCGGACCGCGCCGCCCCGGCCGCGCGCTCGTACACGGCGAGCGTGCGGGCCGCGGCCAGGTCCCAGGCCATTCCCGACGCGTACCGGACTCCGGCCCGCCCCATGGTCCTGGCCAGTTCGGGTGCCCTGGCCAGGGTCAGCAGCTGCCGGGCGTAGTCCCGCGGGCGGTGCCCCCGGACCAGCAGGCCCGTCACCCGGTCCCGCACGGCGGCCGGCAGCCCGCCCACCTCGGCGGCGAGCACGGGGGTCCCGCAGGCCTGGGCCTCCAGGGCCACCAGACCGAACGACTCACTGCGCGAGGGCACCACCAGCACGTCGGCGGCGCGGTACCAGTGCGCCAGCGTCTCCTGCCGTACGGCGGGTTCGAAGCGGACCACGTCCGCCACGCCCGACGCGGCGCACAGTTGTTCCAGCCGTTCCGGGGCACGCAGCCCCGAACCGCTCAGACCGCCGATCACGGGGACCACCAGGCGCCTGCCGAGTTCCGGGTCCAGACGGACCAGTTCGGCGACGGCCTCGACCAGCACGTCCGGTCCCTTCAGAGGCTGTATGCGTCCCACGAACAGCGGCACGAAGGCGTCCCGCGGCAGCCCCAGGAGTCGGCGGGCGGCCTGCCGGCCCCCGCCCGGGCGGAAGGTGCGGAGGTCGACGCCGGGGTGCACGACGTCGGTGCGTTCCCGAGCCGCCCCGTACAGCCGCCGCAGCGCCGCCGCCTCGTCGGCCGTGTTGGCGACCAGGCGTTCGGCGGTGTCGACGACCTGGTGCTCGCCCAGGATCCGCTCCGGGGGCTCGGGGCTGTCGCCCTCGGCGAGCGAGGCGTTCTTCACCCGGCCCAGCGTGTGCATGGTGTGCACCAGCGGGACTCCCCATCGCCGCGTCACGGTCCGGCCCACCTGCCCGGACAGCCAGTAGTGGGAGTGGACCAGATCGTAGGGACGGCCGCCGTCCCCGGCCGCGGTGCGCAGCAGCGCCCGCGAGAAGTCCTCCAGCGTGCCGGGGAGCTCCTCCTTGGCCACGGCCCGGCACGGACCGGCGTGCAGATGGCGCACGGTCGTGCCGGGGGCCAGCGACACCTTCGGCGGCAGGTCCTCGCCCCGGCACCGGGTGAAGACGTCGATCTCGGCACCGAGTCCGGCCAGGCTCCGCGAGAGCTGGACGATGTAGACGTTCATCCCGCCCGCGTCGCCGGTGCCGGGCTGGTGCAGCGGTGAGGTGTGGACACTGAGCATGGCCACGCGGAGCGGTCGTGCGGTGGTGACGGACACGTGGTTCTCCTCGGTGATCGGGCCGGGCGCCGCCCTCGCAGAGCCGTGGCGGCGCCCGGCAGACGGAAGGGCTCCGGGGCGTGAAGCCCCGGAGCCCGATGGGAAGGTGTCGAAGACGTAAGGGTTCAGAAGCCGAAGACCGGGCCCGACGGCGGCGACAGCCGGGTGCCTGCCGCGGGCGCGGTGAGGGCTTCGGGACCGACGGCGCGGCCCGCCGGCAGTCCCAGTGCGGACGCCAGCCGGTCGGCCCCTTCCGGCATCACCGGGCGAGCCCAGGCGGCCAGCGCCCCGGCCACCCGCAACTGGGCCACGATCGCGGGTGCCTTACGGTCCGGGCCGGTGGGGCCGTGCCACCGGTACCCGTTGGCGTGGCCGAAGTCGTCGGCGGAGCGGACGACCTCGTCCAGCAGCGCGACGGCGCGGCGGGGGTCGAAGGACCGGGGGTCGTACGCCTCGCGCAGTTCCCCGGCCGTGCGGACCAGTCGCTCGTGCAGGACGTCCCAGCCCGCTCCGCCGGAGGCGGCGTCCGGCACCAGTCCCTCGGACTCCTCCCGGACGGCGGTGAAGAGCCTGCCCAGCCAGTCGTTCCAGGTGGAGTCCAGCCACTGCCGCGTGCGCTCCAGGTCCGAGTGCCGGAACGGCGCGGTCCCGTCGGTCGGCCGGCACTGCAGCACATGGCGGCGCAGGGTGTCGGAACCGAACTCCGTGAGCAGGTCCAGTGCCCAGAGCGCCGGGCGCCTGCCGACGGTCTCGCCCTTCCCCTTCTCCAGGCGGAGGGTCTCGTTGACGCGGAACGAGTGCCTCAGCTTCACCCCCTGGGCGAGGACGAGGACGGGCAGCAGCACCGCCTGGCAGAAGGCGTGGCCGGCCCCGCAGAAGTGGACGGTCTCCTCCGGCGCCGCCCGGTGGTCCGGCCAGCAGCCGTAGAGGTGCATCGCGATGTCCTCGAAGCAGACGTCGATGCGGTGGCCCTCGAAGTCGTCCCCGGGAACCGGCAGCCCCCACTCGGCCGGATGGCACACGGCCACGTCGGGCAGGCCGTCCTCGGCCAGCCCCTCGCACAGCGCGGCGACCCGCGGTGGAAGGTCGCTGCTGCGCCAGTGGTCGGCGAGCCTGTCGCGGAAGGGCTCCAGCGGCAGGTACAGGCGGCGGCAGCGGCGGAGCACCGCCGCGGTGCCGCACAGGGAGCAGTTCGGCGAGAGCAGTTCGCCGCTGTCGTTCGGCCGGGCGCAGGCGTGGCAGACGCCTGCCCGGCAGGGCTGCCCGCAGTGCGGGCAGCCACCGGTCGCGTGGGCCCCGTACAGCCAGCGCTCACACGGTTCGCAGTAGGGCATCAGCCGGGTCCGGGCGGCGATGACACCGTCGGCGCGGAGCCGGGCGAAGAGGTTCTGCACCCACTGGCGGTAGCCGGCGGAGGATCGCGGATCGGTGATCAGGTCGAACTCGACTCCGGCGCGCCGCAGATCGGCGCATATGGCCTGGCGGTACCCCTCCGCGACCTCCTGGGGCTTGCGTCCGTCCCGCAGGGCCCGCAGTTCGACGGAGCTGTTGTGGTCGGAAGTGCCGGTGACGAAGAGGACGGACCGGCCGTCGGCACGCAGGTAGCGGCTGAGCACGTCGGCGGCGACATAGGGTCCGGCCAGGTGCCCGATGTGGAGCTCGCCGTGGGAGGCGGGCGGGGTCGCGGTGATCCAGAGCCGGCTGCTCACGGGCGGGCCTCCTTTCCCGCTGGTCAGCGGGGCTCGAAGTGGAAGGAGCGGATGAAGCAGTCCCGTGGCTGCTCGACCGCGTAGACGATGCACTCGAAAAGCGCCTGGGTGGTGAGTTTCTCGTCGGGGTCTCCCCCTGTCCCCTCCCACTCCACCGACCGGGGGTCGGAGGTGGAGAAGTCGGGCGGGTAGAGCGAGAAGACGCGGACGCCCGAGGACCGCAGCCGGTGGGAGAGGATGTCGGCGAATCCCGCCTGGGCGCTCTTCGCCGCGTAGAAGGCGTCGTGGGCCGTCGACATGCCCGCCGTGTCCGGGCCCCGGACCGCGACCATGTTGACGATGTCGGGCCGCTGGGAGGCGCGCAGCAGCGGCAGGAAGTGCTTGACCATCAGCACGGTTCCGCCCGCGGTGGATTCGATGGTCTCCACGATCTGGTCGTCCGAGGCGTCCTCGAGTTCGACGCCGTCGAGCCACCGCGCGCCATTGTTGACGAGCAGGTCGACCCGGCCGGTGTGTTCGCCCACCCGGCGGGCGAACTCACGGATCTCGGCCGGGCGGCTGAGGTCGCAGCCGAACGCGTGAATGCGCTCGCGGGCCGACCCCATGACATCGGCCAGGGTGCGCTCGGCCGCTTCCACCGTACGGGCCGAGACGAATACCTCGGCGCCCAGATGCGCGAAACCGATGGCGAGCGCACGCCCGAATTCACGGGAGGCGCCGGTGACGACGACACGCAGGTTATCGAATTTCATTCCGTCCAGCTCTCCCCGGTCGGCCAGATGTCCTCGAAAAGCCTGACAGACGGCGGGGAGGATATCCGCAGAGAGGAAAGGCAGATTCACGCAGTGGCGTGGACGCGCCACGGCAGCCGCAGGTCCGTCCGCAGCACGCGGACCCGTCTGCCGCCGATGCCGACCCGGCGGAGGCGCCCGGAGTGCTCGCCGGCCGTGACGGAGGTCTCCAGTTCGACCGGCACGGTGCCGGACGGAGTGTCGACGAGAACGGAGTCCGTCCCGCATCCGGCGGCTCGTGCCAGACGGTGCGGAACCGTTCCCGCGATGGCGGAGGCGGCCGCCAGGCAGGCGAGTCCGGTGAGTGCGAACGCGGGGTGCCACCCGGGTTCGGTGAGGGATCTGGCCGCCAGCCGCCCCGGCCGGCCGGCGCTCACCACCGCGACCTTGGGCAGCAGGCCGCCCGCGGGCAGTCCCAGTACGGCGCGCGCCGCGGCCCGCAGCCGCTCCAGCCGCGCCAGGGCGGCGGAGCCCGCCTCGAACAGGGCCCGGGGGCCGTGCAGTCCCAGGTCCGCCGCGTCGACGAACACATAGGGGTTGCCGAACCGCACAAGGGAACCGAGCAGCACTCCCTCGCCGGTGATCAGGGCGTCGGTGGCCCGCCCGGTGGGCAGCAGCCGCGGCAGCGGAAGCTCCGCGCCCGGCAGGAGGTGCAGGGTGTGGGTGCCGTCCCGGGCCCGCTCGCAGACCATCTCCTCCCCGGTGTTGAGGACCCGGACCCGCAGGGGTTCCCGCGCCGTCCCGGTGGCGGCGGCCGCGGCCAGCAGGGAGTGGCCGCAGCCGCTGTCGAAGGCGAACTTCCGCGGATCCCGCGCCAGTCCCTGGACGAAGCGGTAGTCCAGGTCGTACCCGGGCCGCGGGGAAGGACGGACCAGCGCGAACTTCAGGACCGGGCCGTGCCCGGCGTCCTCCAGGAACAGGCGTATCCGTCCCAGGGCGGCGCTCAGGCGGTCGCGGTCCTCGGGGAGCCGGCCGGCGTCGAGCACCAGGGTGGGTCCCGGCGCCCCCTCGGCCATCGCGATGTACGAGGTCATGCGGCCAGTCCGGCCAGGGACCGGACACGGGGCGCCGACGCGCGCAGAGCGCGCAGCTCCTCGCTCCACAGTTCGTGGACCAGCAGGGCCCACAGCGCGCCGGCGGTCACCGGGGAGGGCTGCCGCCGGTGGGCGGCGAACAGGCCGTCCACTCCCCGCGCGCACAGCCGGCCGTCGAGGCGCAGGTTCCCGGAGGACAGCATCTCCTGGGCCAGCGCCATGAGAGGCGTGCCGCGGACGAGCATCGCGTCGACGGGAAGGTGGAAGGGCTGCTTGGGGCGGCGGACCACCGCCTCCGGCAGCACCCCCCGGGCCGCCGCGAGCAGAGCCCGCTTCCCCGTGCGCAGGTGGACGGGGAGCCGTCGGGCCAGGGCGGAGACGGCCGGCTGGAGGTACGGCATCCGCGCTTCCACCGCCCAGGCCATGCTGAGGTGGTCGACGCGGCGCAGATGGTAGGCCGGCAGCCGCTGCAGCGTCTCGAAGTCCGTCAGCGTGGTGTGCCGGCTGCCGGCAGCCGACCGCAGCTGTTCGGTGATCCGCTGCTCGGCCGGCCCCCGGTCGGCGAGGAAGGCACGGTAGTCGGAGGTGTAGAGCGAGTCGCGCAGGGCGCGGGGGACCGCGGCGAGCGAGGCGACATAAGGGCTCACCCAGTCCGCACCGGCCGGTGCGGCCAGTGCGGCGCGCATCCGGTCGTACCCGGCGAAGAGTTCGTCGGCGCCGTCACCGGTGAGGGCGACGGTGAACCCCTCGGCGCGGACGGCGCGGAACAGCGCGTAGGTGCTGAGCGTGATGGGGTCGGCGTTGGGCTGGCCCAGATGCCACACGGTCCGCGGCAGCAGCTCGGCGAACTCCCCGGGGTCCACCTCGATCTGGTGGTGGACCGTGCCGCTGCGGCGGGCGACGGCCCGGGCGAACCCGTCCTCGTCCCCCGGCCAGCGCCCCCTGTAGGTCAGGTGGAAGGTGTGCAGGGGCTCCCCGCGCACCTGCCGGGCGTGTTCCGCGGCCAGCGCGGTCACCAGGCCCGAGTCCAGACCTCCGCTGGTGACGGCGCAGACCGGGACGTCGGCACGGGCCAGCGCGCGCACCTCGCGGCCCAGCACGCCCAGCAGGTCCGCGCCCGGGCGCTCCTCCCCGCGGGGCTGCCGGCGGTGGACGCGCAGGCCTGTGCCCGGATCCGCCACCGCGGTGGCTCCGGGAGGCAGGGTGCGGATGCCGCGCAGCGCGGACTGCTGCCCCAGGCAGGTACGGGTCGTCAGGTACTCGTCCAGTGCCTCCTCCCGCTGCACGGCGGGCACCTGCGAGAACGCGATCAGGGCGGACAGTTCGGAGGCGAAGTACACACCGCCGCCCGGGGCGGCGTGGTAGTAGAGCGTCTTCATGCCGTGGTCGTCGGTGGCGAGGACGAGCCGGGGCTCAGGGCCGCGCAGATCCACCAGGGCCACGGCGAACATGCCCTCGAGCAGTCCGGCGAAGGCCGCGCCGTACTCGGCGTAGAGGGCCGGCAGCAGGGTGCCGTCGCAGTTGTCGGGGAAGACGTGCCCCCGCTCCCGCAGACGCCGGCGCAGTTCGCGGTGGTTGTACAACTCGCCGTTGAAGACGGCGACGACGCCCGGCGCCGTCTTCAGTTCGTAGGGCTGGGCGCCGCCGGCCGGGTCGGTGACGGCGAGCCGGTTGCAGCCCAGCGACCACCCCGGCCCCCTTCTCATCCCGTGGGCGTCGGGCCCACCGTGCCGCTGGCGGCCGGCGACGGCAGCCAGGTCGTGGACTGTCGCACCTGCAGCGAACGAGCCGAGGATCCTGCACATGGCGGCCACCTCCGAACACATCACACCAGACGGAATCAATAATTTGAATCTACCAATTCTTTGCCCGGCGCGAAAGTGTCATGGCGCAAACCGGCCATGAGCCGCCTCTTGTCGTCCCCGCCTCGCGCGCAACAGGCTGGCCGCATGAGCGACTCCACCTTCGGCACGGCCTCCCGGGGCGCGCCCGACAGCCTGCTGGTCGTGGCCGCACACCCCGACGACATCGAGTTCTGTGTGAGCGGGACCGTCATGCAGTGGATGGACCGCGGCACGCGGGTGACCTACTGCATCGTCACCGACGGCGACGCGGGCGGATACGACGAGCAGCTGCCGCGGCAGGTCATGGCGGATCTGCGCCGGGCCGAACAGACGCACTCCGCCAAACTCAGCGGGGTGCAGGACGTCCGGTTCCTCGGCTACCCGGACAGCAGGGTGGAACCGAGCGTGGAACTGCGCCGCGATCTGTGCCGGGTCATCCGCGAGGTCAGGCCGCAGCGCGCCATCATCCCCAGTCCCGAGATCAACTGGGCGCGCGTCGCCGATCTCCACCCCGACCACCGTGCCGTCGGAGAGGCGGCCCTGCGCGCGATCTACCCCGAGGCCCGCAATCCCTTCGCCCACGCCTCCCTGCTCAAGCACGAAGGGCTGCGGCCGTGGACCGTCCCCGAGACCTGGCTGATGACCGGTCCGAGCCCCAACCAGTTCATCGACGTCACCGCCGTCTTCGACCGCAAGGTCGACGCGTTGCGCATCCACACCTCGCAGACGGCCCACTTCGAGGACCTGGCCGGACTGCTCCGGGAATGGCTGGCGGAGCACGCCCGTGCGGGCGGACTGCCTCCCGGGAGGCTCGCCGAGGCCTTCCAGGTCGTACGGACGGCATGACCGGCCGCCCCGTCACGGGGCGGCCGGTCCTCGGCGTTCACGTCCCGCGGTGTTCAGCCGTAGATGACCAGCTCGCTCTCCACGGCACCGTCCAGCACATACCGCGCGCCGACCACGGGACGACCGGAGTAGAGGCGGATCAGGGTCGGGACATCCGTCTCCAGACGCGCCGGCGGCCGCCCGTCCTCGAGGTTGCCCAGGGAAAGCCTCCTCGCCGGTGAGGCCGGTGAGGCCGGTGAGGCCGGTGAGGCCGGTGAGCGGGTCTCCGGGAACGAAAGGCGCCCCCCGCCGCCGAGAACCGCCTCCACCCGCGGAGTGGAGCGGACCCGGCTGGCGACGGCGAGGACGGCCAGCGCCTCGGCCGCCCCCGGCCCCTCGTAGGCCCCCGGCCGGCCCAGGGCGTCACGGACGTCCCCGGCGTGCACCCACTCCCCCAGCGCGATCACGTCCAGGTCCCCGTCGGACGCGGCGATCACCTTCCCCGCCTCGGTGAACCCCTCCTCCAGTTCGTCCAGGATCCGGGAGACGCTCCAGTCGCGGCGCTCCCACACGTCGGCCGCGTTCGCCTCGGGTGTGAAGGCGCCATCGAGCCGGCCCTCCACAATGCGCAGGAGGGCCGCCGAACAGTGCGCGAGCACCTCGCGCACCGTCCAGCCCGGGCAGGCGGTGCGGCGCTCGTACTCGCCGCCGGCCGTACGGCGCAGCAGCGGCAGCAGGGCGTCCCGTTCGGCCAGCAGCAGCCGGTGCGGCAGCCAGGGATCTCTCGTCTCGGTCATCGGTGTCAGTAGCGGTAGTGGTCGGGCTTGTACGGACCCTCCACGGGAACGCCGATATAGGCGGCCTGCTCCGGGCGCAGCACGGTCAGCCTCGCCCCCAGCGCCTCCAGATGCAGCCGGGCGACCTTCTCGTCCAGATGCTTGGGCAGCACATACACCCCCACCGGATAGGCGTCCGGCTTGGTGAACAACTCGATCTGCGCGATCGTCTGGTTGGCGAAGGAATTCGACATCACGAACGACGGATGCCCGGTGGCATTGCCCAGATTCAGCAGCCGCCCCTCGGACAGCACGATGATCGCCTTCCCGTCCGGGAAGGTCCAGGTGTGCACCTGCGGCTTGACCTCGTCCTTGACGATCCCCGGAGTCGCCGCCAGACCGGCCATGTCGATCTCGTTGTCGAAATG
>NZ_FOSG01000034.1 GCF_900114215.1 Streptomyces mangrovi
ACGCGGAAGCCGCGGATCTTGACCTGGTCGTCGGCGCGTCCGACGAATTCCAGCGTCCCGTCGGGCCGTCGGCGCACCAGGTCGCCGGTGCGGTAGAGCCTGCCACCAGGCAGACCGAGGGGATCAGGCACGAACCGCTCGGCCGTCAGATCCGGCCTGCCCTACCACAACGGCCGCACCGAAGGTGCCAACACCCGCACCAAGAGGATCATGAGACAGATGCACGGACGCGCCGGATTCGACCTCCTCCGACACCGCATCCTCCTGTCCTGACCGCTACTCGGCGTCACCACCGACTACGGGCCAGAGCCGAACATTTTACAGTTCCCCGGCCCGTTGCGCGGCTCCGGAACTTGCGGCCGCCCTGATCCGAGGTACGGACGCGGAGGGGTAGGCCAGCGGTTCGGGGGCGAATACGGAGATCCGATCGGTGACGTCCTCGGTCACCCGGCGCGTCGATGAGCCGAGCCGCTGCGGGGTGCCGATGTACAACCAGCCCATCAGGCGTTCCTCCGGACGCAGGCCGAGTACACGGCGGATCCGCTCGGACTCGGTGAACCTGCCGGTGCGCCAGACGCTCCCGAAGCCACGGGCGTGCAGAAGCAGCATCAGGAAGCCGGCCATGGCACTGGTGGCGGCGAGTTGTTCCCACTCGGGGACAGGGCTGCCGCGACCGGTGTCGTTCAGCACCGGTGAGAAGACCAGTGTGGCGAGAAGCGGCGCTCTTTGGGTCTTGGCCTCCATCTGCCCCCGTCGGAACTCGGGTCCCGCACACTCGTCGGCGAAGCAGCGCCCCAGGGCGATGCGCCCTTCGTCGCGTACCAGGATCCATCGCCACGGCCGGAGCCTGCCGTGGTCGGGCGCTGTAGCAGCCGCGCGCAGAAGGTACGCGAACTCCTGATCGTTGGGAGCGGGTTCGACGAGCTGATGTTGGCTGCGTCGGGTCAGAACAGCCGTCATGATATCCATCGATGTTCCTCTTCCCACGTTCGACGTCATTCGTTTCGCCTGGAGGTTTACAAGGCCTCGACGGCCTGCAGGCCCTCCCCACACTTTTCGGACCGCTCGTTTCCCGGGTGTTCGCAACGGCCCGGGGACGGTGGTCCGGCCGGTCCATTCACAAGGCCGAAAGTGAATCGGGGAACGAGGGGGGCGAATTTTTCGAGCAGAGAACTTAAGAACCTGCAGACGGGATTCCGCGAAAACGGCAGCCAGGGGGACGGCGAGGCATCGCTTCGCTGTTTCCTCGCGTTGACGGTGGGCCCGGCCGCCCACGATGGCCGCGTCCGAAGGCACCGCGGTATGGATGCCGGTCCCGGTGCGGTGAGGGCATTACGAAGGACTCTGATCGGCCGTGGCCTGCTTGCCGCACCGCTGGTGTCCTGGGGCGGCCGGTCCGGCCAGCCGCGATGAACGGGGCCGTGGAAGTGCCGGTCCGCCCCCCGCCAACGAGTCCAGGGGGGCGGACCGGCACACGTGCACCTTGCGACAGTACTCGTGGATCATCAAGCCAGTGACCGTATGACCCTCAGTGCCATCTCGATCTCCTCCGGGAAGTTGACGATTCCGGCGGACAGACGTACGTGCGGGACCCCGTACGGTGTGCTGTTGGCGACGACCCGGTTGGTACGGAGGATCTGCGCCACGTCCTGCGGCTTGTAGCCCCGGACGTCGAAACAGACGATCCCGGCGGACAGTTCGGGATCGAGCGGCGTGTGCAGGGTGACGTGGTCCATGGCAGCCAGACCTTCCTTGATCTGGCTGTTCAACTCGGCGATCCGGTCCTGGATCCGCTTACGCCCG
Organism: Streptomyces mangrovi; assembly: GCF_900114215.1. Classification (GTDB taxonomy): domain Bacteria; phylum Actinomycetota; class Actinomycetes; order Streptomycetales; family Streptomycetaceae; genus Streptomyces; species Streptomyces barkulensis. Next base: position 1,804 of record NZ_FOSG01000034.1, read on the forward strand.
ATCTGCCGGTGGAAGCGGAACGCTTCCACCGTGGCCCACTGGTGCTCGTACGCGAAGAATCCGCCCGGACTGACCCACGCGGCTTCGGTCGGGCCGACGGGCCGGCGGTCCTGCCGCCAGGCGTCGGCTGTCTCCTTGGTCATGAGACTGGGGATCGTGGGTTGGACAAGTGCCCAGTTGTCCGCCTTCGCCCAGGCGATTCCCGTCCCACGAGGGCCAAGGATCCACTTGTGCGTGCCGGCCGAGAAGAAATCGCAGCCCATCTTCGCGACGTCCTCGTCCACCACTCCGAAGCCGTGGACTCCGTCCACCACCAGCAGGATGCGATCTTCTTCGTCGCGGTTGCGGTTCAAGCCCGTGAGGGCGGCTGCGATCTTGGCCACCGGTATCCGCACACCGGTGCCGGACTGGACCCAGGGGACACCGACGATCCGGGTGTTGGGGCGCACAGCCGCGCATATCCGGTCCACGGCCTCGTCCGCGGAGAAATTCAGCGACGATTCGTAGAGCGGTATTTTGCGCATGCTCGCGCCCCACTTCTCAGTGGCAAGACGTATCGCCTCGTAGTGCGGATAGAACTCGTGCGTAGTGGTCAGGATCTCTTGGCCCGGCTTCAGACGCAGACCGTTGTAGAACAGAGCGAGCCCCATCGTGGTGCTGCTGGTGAGGGCGATCTCGCTGGGCTGTCCACCCACATACTCGGCAGCGGCTGCACACACACTCCGCCACAGCATGTCCTCGTCGCGGCGGAACATGTTGTCGTCGAGGAAGTCGTGCGGGTTTTCGTCGAAAGCCCGCCGGTATCTCGTGATCGCATCACGGACAGGGGTCGGGTTTGAGGCGAAATAGAAGTTCGACAGGTGCGCGAGGTCGGGCGAAAGCAGGAACTGCGCACGCACAGACCTCCAGTCGTACGGATCGAAGACCTGGGGGGGACCCGTCTGTTCGGCAGCACCCTCCGCGACTACCGAACCCACCGATAAACCCTTGGCCTCGGAGCCGACCAGGCTTTCGGGGCGCGAAAGAGACACGATTATTCCTCCATGAAGTGGATGCAGAGGCTTTTATCGCCGAAGCGAAGGCGGCAGTGGCCGCCACAGTCGTTCTCGCCGGGAATCTCCCCCCGACTCTTCGTAAATTATTTTATTTTTACTCTGTCTGTCAAGAAGGTCACCCGGGATGCGACCGGGAGGTCATCGGACCGACTCGGGCTTAATTCCCTCGGATATCACCGACCGGCGCTTGCGCAGAAACACCGGGTCCCCTGCCGGCCCGCCTCGGCTTTCCCCTCCGCAGGGGCTCTTGCCGCTCTTCCTGGTACCGCCTACAGGAAGCTCTGTCCGGGCAGGCCGCAAAGAATCTCTCATTCCCGAGGGGCTCCGCCGAGCTCTCCTCACCCATCAGTGGGCTCGGGTTCGAGGGTCAGCGGAGCCGGCGTTCAAGCCCGACCGGACGGTTGACTTCACGGAGCGGACCGGCGGCCGCGGGTGCACCCTGGGTCTGGGTCACCCGGTGCGCCTGGCGGGCAGTGGCCTCGGCGACGGCAAGGAGCGGTCAGGGAACCCTGGAGTCGTTCACCGGTGGCACGGCTTGTTCAACCTCTCGCGCCCCCTCCCGCGCCCGATGCGTCCTCGCTTTCTCGGACCGGAGGTTCGCGTTGCCGCGGTGCGATCGCCTGTCAGCCGCCCAGACGGCCAGCGCGCAGGCCGCGAACCCGGCCCCGAGGAGACTGGATCCGGTCCAGCTGCCGGCAGTGAAGACGGCGGTGGTCGCGGCCGCGCCGAGAGCGGAGCCGAGTGAGTAGAAGACCATGTAGCCCCCGATGACGCTGCTGACGCGGTCCGGATGCGCGGTGGTGAGCAGGTGCTGGTTGCTCACGTGTACGGCCTGGACCGCGAAGTCGAGGACCACGATGCCGGCGATGAGGAGCCACAGCGACCACGGCAGCTGCGCGATCGCCGCCCATGAGAGGACCAGCAGTGCGAGCGCGAGACCGGTGACCGGGACCGCCCGTCCTGCGTCCGCCCACCGCCCGGCACGTGCCGCGCCGAGCGCGCCGGCCAGACCGGCGATGCCGAACAGTCCGACCTGACTCTCGCTGAGTTGCCACGGTGTGTCCATCAGCGGCAGGGACAGTCCGCTCCACAGGGTTCCGAAGGACGCGAACAGGAAGAACGCGATGAGCCCGCGCGTCAGGAAGAGGCGCTGCCCGAACAGCCCGCCGAGCGAGGCGACGACCTGCCGGTACTCCGCGGGCGGGCCGGGACGCTCCTCTGGCGGCAGTACGGCGAGGACGAGGGCCGCGAGCCCGAGTGACAACGCTGCGAGCACGGCATAGACACTCCGCCAGCCCCACACGTCGGCGAGCGCGCCGGTGACGACCCGCGCGCCCAGGATGCCGACCACGACGCCCGAGGTCACGACACCGATGTTCCGTCCGCGTTCGGCGGGCTCCGAGACCGACGCGGCGTAGGCCACCGTGGTCTGCACCACGACCGCGAACACCCCGGCCGTCGCGAGTCCGGCGAGCGCCACCCACGCGGCCGACGCCGAGGCCGTCAGCAGCATTCCCCCTGCGGTGATCGCCAGGTGCACGGCGATGAGCCGACGCCTGTCGACCACGTCACCGAGCGGTACCAGCAGCACCAGTCCTGCCAGGTAGCCGAACTGTCCGGTCGCGACGATCCATCCCGCCAGTTCTGCCGGCACACCGAGGTCGCGCCCCATCGGCTCCAGAACCGGTTGTGCGGCGTAGATGCTCGCCACAGCGACACCACACACCACTGCGAGCAGCAGCCGTCGCCATACGTCCATTGCGCCCCAATCTCAATCAGTGGCAAATTGCAACTGATTCGACGGTACGGCATGATGGTTTCAGTCCGCAACCTATGGGAGGTGGCATGTCACGCAGCACCGGGCGCGCCCCGGACACCGGCTGGACCGACCCCGACTGCCCCGTCGCCCGCAGCCTCGACCTCGTCGGCGACCGGTGGAGCCTTCTCCTCATCCGCGACGCGATGGACGGAGCACGATCGTTCACCGAGTTCCAGCGACGCACCGGCATCGCTCGCAACATCCTCACCGACCGCCTCCGCAAGCTCACCGCTCACGGACTCCTCACCCAGCGCACCGCACCGTCGGGCCGCCGCCAGGAGTACGTACTCACCGACGCAGGCCGCGCCCTATTCCCCGTCATCCTCACCCTGCGCCAGTGGGGGGAACGCCACGCCTTCACACCCGGCGAGACCCACTCCACCCTCGTCGACCGGCACGGCGCCCCGGTACCGGAATTCACGCCGACCGACGCCGGCGGCACCCCTCTCGACGCCGACACCACCCACGTGCAGAAGACCCGGTAGGAGCCCCGGCCCCTCCAGGTCTCGCGAACACCGCACCCTCCACACACCCGCCCGGGAGACGGCGGTCCCGGGAGAGTCGGCCGGAGCCGCGGCCCCGGCCGACGGGTCCTACCGCCGCCCCCGCACCGAGGCCGGCGCCGACGCGTCCCCACAGCGCCCGGCCGAGCCGCCCGGTCCCCCGCCGACCTGGCGGGTCAGTTCGGCACGCAGCAGGTCCAGGCCCATCGGCCCCAGGTCCAGGGCATGGCGGTGGAACTGCTTGAGGTCGAACGCGGCACCATCCCGGCGACGAGCCGCGTCCCGCGCCTCCAGCCACGCCTTCTCCCCCAGCTTGTAGGCGATGGCCTGCCCGGGGCGCCCCAGATACCGGTCGATCTCGAACTCGACGAACCCGGGCGGGCCCAGCCCGCAGCGCTCGGTGAGGAACTCGCGGCCCAGCCGCGGCGTCCATTTCCGCCCCTCGTGGAACCCGGTGCCCGCGGGGATCGGCAGACGCAGGTGCAGCCCGATGTCCAGCACGACCCGCGCGGCACGCCACCGCTGCCCGACCAGCATCCCCAGCCGGTGCGCGGGGTCGGCGAAGTAGCCCAGCTCGTCCATCAGACGCTCGGCGTACAGGCCCCACCCCTCGCAGTGCCCCGGATGCAGCTCGCACGACAGCCGCTGGAACCGGTTGAGGGCGGCGGTGTTGAGGGTCGTCACGCCCAGCTGCAGGTGATGGCCCGGGACGCCCTCGTGGAACATCGTGCTCGGTACTGTCCACGTCGGAATCGGCGCATCCGGGTCGGTCAGCGTCCACCAGACCGTCCCGGGCCGCGACAGGTCCTCACTGGGCGCCAGGTACAAGGCGGGCCCGTCGGTGTGGCTGATCCGGCAGTCGATCCGCCGCAGCGGCCCGGGGATCTCGAAGTGCGTCCCGTCCAGATCGGCGATGGCGCCGTCGGCGAGTCCCTGGATCCAGTCGCGGAACGCCGCCGTGCCCGTCACCTGGTACCGCGGGTCGCTGTCGAGCGACGCCAGCACCGCCGGCACCGGCTCGCCGGGGGCGATCTGTGCCGCCGCCTCGGCTGTCTCCCGCTGCACCCGGGCCAGTTCGTCCCAGCCCCACGCGTAGGTCGCCTCCAGATCCAGCCGAGTGCCGAGGAACTCCCGCACCCCTAGCTGGTAGCGATCCGGGCCCAGCGCGTCCAGGTCCGGCGCATCAGCCGCGAGCTCCTCCGACAGATACGCCGCGAAACCCGTCAACGCCTCGTTCGCGTCCGCCGCAGCTTTCTCCATGGCGTCTCGCAGAACACCGTCGCCGCACCCGGCGGGCACCCCGGCCAGATATTGCCGCATGCTTCGGCACTCCCGGGCGTTGCGGACCACCTGGCGGCGCGGCGCGACCCGGCCGCCGCGCCGCGCCGCCTCCAGGCTCTCCCGCAGCCCGGCCAGGGCCCCCGGGACGGCCCGCAGCCGCGCCAGTAAGACGTCCCACTCGGTGTCACCGCCCTGATTCAGTACTTCCACCGCCTGCCGCACCCGCTGGACAGGCCCGTCGATGGTTTCCAGCAACGTTGCGTGCGCGCCGGCGTCAGCCAGTGCCACCTCCGTGGCGAGCCGCTCCCGCAGCACCGCCGCCGCGATTCGCTCCGTTCCCCCCTCGACCGGCGTGTCGTCCACCGCCTTCAGCGTGCGACGCGCCAGCTCCGCCCGCGCGTGCGCCGCCTGCGGTCCGAAGTCGGTCAGCCGCCCATCCTGCCCGGCGATGCCCATCGCAGCGGCCAGGCAGGGATCCAGCACGGCCAGCTCATCCACGTACCGGTCCGCGAGATCATTCAGGGCGGTCATGCCGGGACCTCTTCCGGAGTCGCGGGGACGGCTGGGCGGGTGCGGACCGAGAGGGATCCGAACAGGTCGACGATCCAGTCCCGGGTGTCCTCGGGGGTGTCGGTCGCGATGATCCCCGCGAGAACCGTCTCTCCGGCCTGGTAGGTGATATGGTCCGGCAGCAGCCTGCCGCACGGCAGTTCGTTCCAGGCGACCACGGACGGGCTGGAACGGAACACCACGGCCCCGTCGAGGCCCCGGAACTCCCGTCCGGCCAGGTGGTGGCCGGGGTAGACGAACCAGCCGTACCGGCGGCGGTCGGCGGGCGGCTCGGGGAGTGCCCCGGCGACGGGCTCGCCGAGCAGGGCTCGCAGCTCGTACGACGGCAGGTGGACGCCGGTGGCCAACTCGACGGTGGCGACCACGTCGGCTCCCCCGACCCGGTTGCCGACCTCGAGGAAGACCAGCTCACCCTCATGGACTATCGCCTCGAGGTGGAAGCTGCCGTCCTCGATCCGCACGGCGGCCAGGGCGCGCGACACCCAGGCGCGCGTCTCCTCGGAGAATCCGACCTGGAACGATCCCATCGGCCGGCCCTGCGCGTACTCCAGGCAGGTACCCACGTACTCGCTCACGCTGAGGAGCAGGACCTCGCCCCCCTGCACCAGGCCGTCGAAGTGCCTGATCGGCCCGGAGACGAACTCCTCGACCTGGAAGTCGCCCCGGCCGCTCCCGGCATCAAGCCGGGCAACGCCGGTGCGGCCCCCGGTGACCGCCGCGTGGGCGTGTTGCGGGGTGTCGAACACGAGCACGTCCTCGCTGGACGCGCCGCGATGCGGTTTGAGCACGGTCCGGCCGTACCAGGGCGCCCGGCCGTCCCGTTCGAGGAAGCGCGGCAACGGGAGGAAGCGTGGTACCCGGAGGCCGGCTTCCCCGACGGCCTGCTTCATCAGGACCTTGTCGCGGGCAAGGGTGACCTGGTCCACAAGCGCGCCCGGGACGCCCAAGTGCTCGCGCAGCCGGGCGGCATCGAGCAGCTCGTACTCCGACACCGAGATGACACGGTCGAAGTCACGGGGCCGCTCCGCCAGCCAGTCCCGGGCCTCCTCGAAGGCCGAGCGCACGCCCGGGCGGCTCACCCGCTCGCAGCGCAGGCCGGGCGGCAGGGTGGCCAGCGCCCGGTCGGTTCCGAAGTAGGTGACCTCATGCCGGTCGTGGGAGATCCCTCGATGGTATTCGATCTTGAAGTAGGGCACGCGGTGCAGGATGAGGATCTTCATCGGGCCTTCCTGAGGGGAGCGGGGAGGGCGAGAGCGCTGTCCAGGGCGTCCAGCCAGGCCTCGCGCAGTGCGTGGACGACGGTGCGGATGTCGGCGCGGTCACCACGCAGAACGACGCAGCCCTGCGCCGCGAAGTCCGCGTTGTCACGGGCGACGGCATGCAGGTCGCGGCGCTCGGGCGACAGCCAGGAGAACTCCGTGACGGTCAGTTCCCCCTCGGCCAGGCCGAAGCGTTCGGCGGTGGCCCGGACGGCGTCCGCGAACGGGTCCGCATCAGCCCCGACGTCGTCCGGGGAGAACGAGCGGTCGCTGCCGACGCCGAGCATCACCGTCGACGCCGAGCAGCCGGGTACCAGTCGCTCCGCTTCGGAGGCCGTGCCGAAGGCCGTGTCGACCCAGCGGTGGTGCAGGTCGATCCCGTAGACCCATCGGGCCAGTGACCAGATCTTCATCCCGGCCGGCCGCCTGTTGGGCTCCACGACCGCGGCACGCAGCCCGTCGTCGCTCAGCTTGACCTCGTTGTGGAACGGCCCGTCGCACTGGCCGACCAGCCAGTTCGCCTGCCTCCCCGCCCTCTCCAGTGTTGAGCGCTCGCGGGCGTTCACCCTGGCGGGCAGCACCTGCGCGACCTCGACCGGATACCGGCCGCGCGCGCTGATCTTCTCGGTGAGGAACGCCAGCGAACCCAGCCCGTCGAAGGAGTACTCGCGCCGGTACGGGATGATCTCCTCGCAGATGACTCCGTCTTCCAGGTAAGGGAGCATCTCGGCGAACACCGACGTCAGGTCGTCACCGGAGCGGACCATCGCGACGCCGCGGTTGTTGCCCTCCGCCACGGGCTTGACGATGAAGCCCTCGGGATGATCGCGCATGAAGTCCCTCAGTTGGTCGAGCGAGGCGACCTCGGCGAAGGCCGGCACCATGATTCGTTGCGCAGCCAGCAGGTCGGCCACGTCCGCCTCGCCGAGCCGGTAGCGGTACTTGGAGAACGCCCCCTCGGCCAGCCGCGGTGAGTCGACCGGGAGGCCGAGTCGCTCGAGCAGTTCGGCCCCGCTGCGCACGGCGTTGTCGGAGAAGACGATGCCCGCCCTGATCCGCTCGCGCATGCCGCCGAGCAGTTTCTCGCCCATCTCGGTGAAGTCGTCGCGCAGTGGATCGAGATCGACTACCTCGTCGGCGATGGAACGGTCGGCCTCGGTGGGGTCGGCGCGGATCAGGACCACCGTCGCGCCGTGGCGTTCGCGTGCGTAGTCCCGCAGGTAGCGGACCTCGTCGATACGGCTCAGGTTGTAGTCGACGATGAGGAGGATCGGCCCGGTCATCCGCGCTCCGTCTCGTACAGGACCTCGATCGCGCGCTCGGAGGCGGGCAGCAGCCCGGGGAGGATCGCGTCCTGGTCGGCTCGGTCCATGCTCCAGAGCACCTGGCCGAGGAACACCTCGCGTGAGGATGTCTCCACGGTGTCGCCGGGGTTGAGGAGAATCTGCGCCACCACTGGCCGGAGCGGGAGAGCGTCGTTCAGTCCCACCTCACGGATGGTCCCGGGGGCGGCGAAGAAGACGCGGAAGAACGTCGCGTTCCCGCTCCGCGTGGTGCCGTCCGCCGAGAACGACAGCCCCTTCAGCGTTTTCAGGAATCCAGCCGGCCTGCGGGCGGTGAGCAGGGAGTCCAGCCAGAGGTCGAGCAGGCTGGGACCACCGGTCATCGCCGCCACACTGGGTGAGATCAGGCTGCCGGCGACGCGCGGGTTGACCTCGATCAGGTCCCAGCCGGACGGAGCGTGCCGCGCCTCGACATGGAAACAGCCCCAGCCGAGGCCGAGGGTGTCCAGCACCCTCGCCACCCAGCGGATACCGGCGGCGATCTCTTCCTGGGACAGACTCGTGGGCGGGCTGACGCAGGCGTTCTCGAGTACGGTACCCGCTGCCTCCGTGACCTCGCATTTCTCGTGCACGGCCACCACATGAGGTTCGTCGTCTACGACGATCACCTCGAAACTGAACTCCCGACCGGGCACGTAGTCCTCGACGAGGAACTCCATTCCGAAGCCCCTGTCGTGCCCGGTGCTCGCGTGCGGTTTCGCGCCCTTGTCCGCGGCCGTTTCCGGACGCGGCCCGGGGCCCGCGGGGCCGCCGGGGCCCGGGTCGGTGGTGAAGACGCCGGCGTAGACCGTGTCGGAGCGCACCTCGGCGGCGATGCGTTCCAAGTCAGTCCAGGTCGTGTCGGCGCTGAGAGGGAACGTTCCGAACGAGGCGATTCCGCTGATTGGCTTCACGAAGTAGCGGCCACCCTCGCGTTGGCGTTCGGCAAGCCTCTCGGGGGTGAGTGCGGACGCCCGGCCACGGCTGAGGCCGGCGTCGGCGAGGCGGTTTCGCAGCGTCAGCTTGTCGCGCAGTTCCAGAACCTGCTTCTCGTCCAGGTCCGGCACCCCCAGGCGGGCATTGGCCAGCGCCATCAGGTACCGGTAGCCCTCCCAGACAGTGAGGCAGCACGATACCGACGTGCCCGCGGCTTCCAGATGGTCGAGGTACTCCTCGACGTCGCGTGGAGTCAGCACGTGCTCGGCGGTCACCCGGACATCGTCGGCGAGGTCGGCCAACGTTCCGGGCCGGGATCCCTGGTGCTTCGGCTCCGGCATCGAGCTGAGCACGCAGGTCTTCAGTCCCCGGGACCTGACCGTGTCGACGAGATCCTCCATGAACGAGAACCCGACATGGCTGAGCAGTAGCACTCCTCTGTCTTTTCCCATGCTCAATCCGGCCTCCTCACCGGCGGGCGGGGGCGCGGCGTAGTCACGCCGAGCCCCCGCCGAGGACGAAGGTCAGGCCGGCTGCTTGTCGGCCTTGGCGATGGTGTCCAGGTAGAGCTCCTCGAAGTACTGCGCCAGGAGCGTCTGGTGCTCGCGGAGGTACCGCTTGAACGCGGCGATGTCGTCCTCGTTCCGGAGCAGGTGCCGGACGGCCGCCCACACCTCGCCGGGGTGGTCGTCGTTGATGTCGGTGTGCGAGTGGTTGATCTGGCCGCCGATGTTGTCCTCGCCGACCGATCCCTTCAGTGCCTCCAGCTTCCTGGGCTCCAGCTTGACGTTCACGTACTCGACCAGGTAGGAGTACGCCACTACGCCGAGCGGGCCCTCGTGGTCCAGGAGGTAGGAGAAGTAGCCGGTCAGCAGCTTGGTCGACAGGTAGGGCTCGGTCGCCAGGAACTGCTCGCGCGACACGCCCACCTTCTCCAGGTCATCGAGGAACAGTTCGTCGTGGAGCATCTCCTCCTGCTCGTAGTTGGCCCAGACCTGTGCCGCCTCCGGGCTGCGCTTGGCGATCTCCACCAGCGCCTTGGCCTCGGCTACCCGCAGCATCCGGATGCGGTAGGCGGTCTCGATCAGGTTCCGCTTGTAGTACTCGGAGTCGACGTTCTTGCCCTCCAGGTGGGCGGCCTCGGGGACATTGGCGTACCACTCGAGGACCTGCTGGTCGAGCTGCCGGTCGATCTCGGCGCGCAGCTTCGCCGAAGCGGCCGCGTTGAGGAACGGGGTGCGGTCCCCGTAACCGACGTTGTTCACACGGTTCAACATGGTGTCGCCTTTCTCGTGTGTTCTCGGGTGTTCGGTACGAGCGGTTCAGATGTCGTCGGCGACGCGGATGGTGGCGTCGCCCCGCAGCCGGCACTGGCAGGCCAGACGGTGGTCGCCGGTGGTCCGGCCGAGGTCTTCTAGGAAGTCGCGTTCGTCGTCGTCGGGTTCGCCAAGGGAGCCGAAGCCTTCCAGCACCTGGATGACGCACGCGCCGCACGATCCGGAGCGGCATCCGAACGGGATGAGCCGCTGCGGGGTTTCGTACTCGACTTCAGTGAGGGGGCATCCCGCTGGCAGCAGGATTTCGGTTTCCGTCGGAAGTACGGTCAGCTTGTTCATGGTCATGACGGCAGGGTGGTGTCGCGGTCGGTGGAGTGCTCCGGTGCGAGCCGGGAGCCGGGGCGCAGCTCTACCGCCACGTGGTTCGCCGCAGTCGCCGCCTCGCCGAAGCCCACCGAAATGAGTGGGACACGGTCCTCGTAGGTACAGATGTCGCCGACCGCGTAAACCCGTGGCAGGTTCGTCCGCATCGCCCTGTCGACCACGATCCGGTGATGCTCCATCTGAAGGCCCCAGGCGGCGATCGGTCCCAGGTTCGTAATGAACCCCAAAGCCGCGACAAGAGCCTGTACCGGAAGCGTCAATTCCTCCCCATCGGTCTGGACGCGCACTTCTTCCAGGTTCTTCGCGCCATAACAGCCCGTCACCCGGGCATCGGTCAGCACGCGAACACCGGCCGCGTACATTTGCTTGACGCTGTGCTCGTGCGCGCGGAACGCCGAGCGCCGGTGGACGACGGTGACGGACCGGGCGATCGGCGCGAGAGCGATGGACCAGTCGACGGCGCTGTCGCCGCCGCCCACGATCACCACGTCGCGGTCACGGTGCCCGTCGAGGCGCGGCACGTGGTGCGCCACGCCGCGTCCCACGTAGGGCTGCAGGCAGGGCAGAGTGCGCGGGACCGAACGGCCCAGCCCGGCTGCGATCACGACGGCTCCGGCACGCACCCGCCCGCCGCTCTCCAGCCCGACCGCCCAGCCTCCCCCCTCGTCCGGCTTCAGGGAGACCGCCACCCGGCCGAGCAGGTAGTGCGGGTCGAACGGCGCGACCTGGGCGACCAGGTTGTCAACCAGTTGCCGACCTCGCACGGCCACGTGGCCGGAGACGTCGTGGATCCTCTTCTCCGGGTACAGGGCCGCGATCTGGCCGCCTGGTTCCGGCAGCGCGTCGACCACCGCGCTGGAAAGCCCTCGGAACCCTGCGCAGTAGGCGGCGTACAGGCCGGCCGGGCCGGCTCCGACGACGGCCACGTCCGCGGTTGTCTCTGTGTCGACTGCGGTCATCTCCACTCGATCCCCTACACTCGATCCATCCTGAAATCCAGTTTTCTCAACCTGGGCTCCAGGCTCTTCAACGTTCGGTCGAATAGTTCGGGCTACCGAAATATCGCAGCCGGTCAGCCGATTTACCACCCGGAAATCTTCGCGCCTGTCATTCGATGTTTCCGAACTCACGGAAAGCGTCGCAGAATATTTTTCATGCTGCAATCAGAAAGCGTTCCGTGAGGAACGTTTTCATCATTCAACGCTCTGATCACGCCGTCAAGGGAAGGCGTCGAGGGCTTCGCCCACTCTCGGGTTCCCAGACTGGCAGCAACTCACGGGAAATTGCGACGGCCGCAGCTTTTCTATCTTTCAAAGGTGGTTCTGTCCACCGGACGCCTGTGTCCCACGGCCTGGCACCCGGCAGCCGGCGACGCACCGCCAAGTGCTGCCGGCGGCCCCTGGGACGGGACCACTCGGACCGATCGCCCTGGGTCGGCCGAGGCCGCCTGCTGTGCGGCTCTTCCGTCTTGGGCGACACCGTCATACCGGTCAGCCGGACCGCCGCACTCGCTCACTCGGGAAGCGGCTCCACGGAACGGAGGGCAGGGCGGTGACAGCGGTGACAAGAGCCCTTCAGACGGCTTCCGTAGGGTCCGCAGGCCCTTCCCGGCCCCACCCACAGCCTGTCCGCCGCCTGCGCCCACGGCGTACTCGGCTCGTCCCCCGCCCGGAAGAGCCGGGGCGTTTCACCGGCACTTCCGGCAGCCACGGGTGTGCAACTGCGGCTCGTCCTCAGTCGCACACCCGTGGTGTCTCACCCCTTCTTCTCACGGGGAGATTCCCCATGATGTGCCGACAGCCGGTCGGCAAACGCGTTCCAGGCGTGTGCGCACCCCCGGGCCGCCTCCGATACCGCGGTTGCGGCATGTGGGGGCACGGTCGCGACGAGCTCCTCCCAGCGCTGCTCCGGGAGCCGGTGTGCTATCAGCAGGCGGAGCAAGCGGCGGCCGTCTTCCGTGAGGCGGAGGGACGGGTCCTTCGTCAGGCTCCACACCGTCACCGCGGGCTGCTCCACCGACTTTGCGGGCAGCGTCGTGGAGAGCTCGTCCATCCGGTCTTCGCTCTTTGGCCGTTGGTTCTGCGGGACGACGTGCTCCCCGCGTCGCAGGCGTTCGCGGACGTCGCGCACAGTCGATGGCGACACGCCGGCCTTCCTGGCCACGGTGCGCAATGACGCTTGAGGGTTCTTCTCCATCATCTCGCGCGCCCGCAGTCGCCCGTCGGCGGTGCTGACCGGACGTGCGCGGCCATCACGACCGACCCGGGACACCGGGCTGGCCGACGCGGTGTCCCGCCGGAGCGAGCGAACCGTCTTGGCGGAGACACCGGCCACTGCCGCGACCGCCCGGTCGGACCACTGCGGGTGCGAGCCGAGAAGACGCTTGGCTGCCGCGGACCTCTCTTCGGCGGAGAGTGGTAGACCGTGCGTGGTGTTCACCTTGACGGCGAACGCGAAGGCGTCCTGCTCGCTCCCCTCGAAGTACCGCACTGCCACATGGCTCTCGCCTCTGAGCACAGCCGCTTGACGCCGGTGCATTCCGTCGATGATCCGCATCGTGCCGCGGTGGACCACGATCGGTGGAAGAACCGCGTCCGACTCGGCGAGGAGACTCACGTGCCGACTGTCGGTGCCCTGCTTGCGGGGTGAGTCGGCCGGGCGGAGCAGAGCGATCGGGACTTTCTCCACTTCGGACAGCGGGGGTCCCGGTAACTCCGGAGCCTGCCCCTCACTGCTGCGCCCGGGCGCCTGGCCCGCTCGGCACCCGGCAGGCTTCTGCGGGAGCATGGCCTCAGCACTCATCAGTAACCCTCCGAAAGTAGACCGCGTGCAGCAGGATGCGCCGACCGGCGCCTTTCGTGGCGATCGAGGTGTCGCGCCGGGAGCCGACTTCGGCGAAGCCCCATTCCGGGCGGGGCCCGCGCAACCCGACTCGCTCGTCCGGCGGGCGGCGCACTGGCCTCGGGCGGGAAACGCGGGAGGTCGGCGTCGGCGACCGGTGCATCGCGAACCTCGGTCGGCACCGATGAATCGGACACGTAGTACCTGCGGCACCGGCGGTCACCGGGATGTACGGTCGAGCACCTCCACGCCGCCACACGCTCTTCCAAGCAGTCGGCGCGCCCATGGGTGGTGCCCCCCGTCAGCAGCCGTGCGTGCCCAACCCATTACAAAAATATTATTTTTATGGTGCGTCGCCAGCACCAAGAAGACAAGGGGGCGAAAGTACCGACCCACCCCGGGGCAAGGCGACACGCCGACCCGCACCTCACTCGCCGACGCGACCGGGGTGCCGGACGCACCGACTCGACCCGCCGAGAACTCCCGGCAGGAAAAGGTCCCATTTGACACAGAAGTGCCCTTTTCGCATTCTTTCACCACCTTGACCCCTCGGGTGCGGACGTCCGCGATGACGGCCGGACAAGCGGCGCCGAACGAAATCTTTCAGCCAATAAGCCGGACTCGCGCCCCCTTCCCGGATCGGCAACGGCAGAATGGTTTCAAGTAGCAACTCTTCGGGAGGCGTGATGACTCCGTCCGCAATCCGCGCCGACAGCACATCCCTGGCCGATGCGACCTGCCCGGTGGCGCGCAATGCGTCCGGGAAGAGCTCAGGCCTCCGATGCCCCCGCTTACGCACGACAGCCGAAGGCCGGCCAGCACCCGGCCTTCTCTGAAACGGTCAGCAAGCCCGATTACCCACGATCCACACCGGCTCCCGCACCGACCCGCGGTGGATCACAAGAGGTTGAAGTGACGCAGAGACGAGCGATGCGCACCCGCGAGAGGGTCCTGCAGGCCGCGGCCGGCGAGATAGTACGGTCCGGGTACCACGGGACCGCCCTGGTCCGCGTGGCAGCACGCGCGCACGTGACACTGGGAGCGGTGAGCTTCCATTTCCCGACGAAACAAGCCCTCGTCCAGGAGGTGTACCTGGACGGCGTGAAGCGCACCTCCGAGGCAGTCGAAGCCGAGGTGGGAGAAGACACAGAGCCCCTGCAGGGCCTGGCCAACCTCACTCTGCGGCTCGCCTCACTGCTCATCGACGATGATCTGACGGTACTCGCCTGCAGCCGACTCAGCCGTGACGACCCGACGGGGCACTTCGCGTGGCGCGACACCTGGCGCGGTCATGTGGCCAGACTGGCGGACCGGGCATGCAGCAGCCCCGGCAGCACCGTGAATTGTTCGAGAAAAACCCTTGGCTTTCTCGTGCACTGCCTGCTGGCGGGAACGGAGGTGTGGGCTGTTCATGCCGACGCCGAGCGCCATGCGGCTCTGAGCCACCTGGCCGCGGCATGGCAGCAGGCCATGCCTGGCGGTCGCATGGACACCGAGGGCTAGCGGATCACCCTGCACCTGGTCAACGGGCGGTCCAGCCCCCGTCGACGGGAACCGCTGCTGCCGTGATGAAGGACGAGCGATCCGAGCAGAGCCATACCGCGGCCTGTGCCACCTCCCGCGGCGCGGCGAGCCGCTGCTGGATCGCGCGTTCGACGAAAGGGCCGAACAAATCGGGCGTGCGGGCCAGCACCTCCTGCATCAGCTCCGTTCCCGTACTCCCCACGACGAGGGCGTTGACGCGGATGCCGTACGCGCCGTACTCGTCGGCCGCGGCCCGGGTCAGGCCTATGACCGCGTGCTTGGCTGCGATGTAAGGGGCTGCGACTCCGGTGGCGCGCACACCTGCAACGCTGGATGTGTTGACGATGGCGCCGCCCGTACCAGCGGCCAGCATCGCGGTGATCTGCGCGCGCATCGCGTTCCAGACACCGCGCTGGTTCACCCCGATGATCCGGTCGTACTCGTCGTCGCCGATCTCGTGGAAGGCCGTGCCGGTGGAGGTCCATCCAGCGTTGTTGAAGGCCGCGTCGAGCCGCCCGAAGGTGTCGACCGCCTTCTCGACCACGTCGCGCATGTCCTGGGGGCGGGTGACGTCCCCAGGGGCCGCGAGCGCCCGCCCGCCGGCGGCTCGGATCTCGGCGCCGAGCCGCTCGAGGTGCCCCGCGCGGCGCGCGGTCAGCACTACGGCTGCGCCTTCGGCTGCGAACAGGCGTGCGGACTCGGCTCCGATCCCGCTCGAAGCGCCGGTGATCATGACTACCTTGTCCTGCAGCAGAGGTTCGTTCACCACGGAAAAGCCCGCCAATCACACACGAGGACCGAACAAGTGGGCGTGTTCTTCCGCCCACGACGAGAAGGACGTAGCGGGTCGCCCGAGAAGATCGCCGACGTCAGGAGTCGTCTCCTCCTTGGCACCGGCGCGCTGGCGTTCCGCACTGGCCGTCAAGGCCCGCACCATCACCTCGGGATACCGGCGACGCCAGCGTTCCTGAGCCTGGGCGATCGTCAGTCCAGCGCATGTCAGTCGACGCCCCAGGACCTCGCCGAGCTGCGCCGCCTGGTCGCGGACCGAGATCGCCCGGGGACCCGTGAGCGCATAGGTCCGGCCGTGGTGACCGCCCTCGAGCAGGACGCGCAGCGCGACCTGTGCGATGTCGGAGGGTGCGATGCAGGCGTTGCGGGAGGTGGGGTGGAGCGCTCGCACGGTGGCATCCCGGCGAATGTCGGGCGCCCAGGCCAGGGCGTGGGTCATGAAGGCACGGGGACGCAGGATCGTCCAGGGGATGCCGCATTGCCGGATGCGGTCCTCTGCTGCGCGCTGCCACGAGGTGATGAAGTCTTGAGCCCGGAGATCGGCGACGGCGAGCGCGGAGAGCTTGACCAGGTGACCGACGCCCGCGGCCACGGCCGCGGTGACGATGTTGGCGTCATGGTCCGGACGCAGCGGGTCGTTGGTGATGATTAATACGGCGTCAGCGCCCGCGAAGACCTCGGTCAGGCGGGCGATATCTTCGAAGTCGGCCCGGATGACACGTCCGGCGAGCGCCGCACCGGCCGGATCCCGGGTGAGGAAAACTCCGTGGCAGGAAACCTCGGACGCCAATAACCCCGCCACGTGCCGGCCCACCGTGCCGGTGGCACCAGTTACGACGATACGCCGGTCGGCTCTGCCCGGGCAGCTCTCTGCTGTGCTGTGGGAACCGGCGGCCATCTACTCGGTGCACCCACGCGCGGGGTCGACGACAAGGCGGGCATGGGCCTCCTCCGAGGTGATTCCCGGAAGGAGGATCTGCCACATCTCACAGGTGCGGTCCATAAGGTCGGCGCGGCAGCTGACCAGTTGGGAGTACAGCTGCACACCAGTGCAGGCCCCGACCACGAACCTGGCCAAAGCCGCCGGATCCACCTCCGGGCGCAGCTCGCCGTTGTCCCGGGCCTCCTGCAGGTACCCGGCCATGATCGAGGCCCAGTTGTTGAAGGAGGTGGGGTCGCTCATGTCGTGACTCCGCTGTTCGACCGCGAGCCGAACCCCAGCCCGCAGAAGCGGATCGAGCTGCAGACGGCGGGCCCACACCATGGTTATGTCGATGACATGCTGCACCCCCTCCGACTGCAGTAGCGGTTCGATGGCCTGCGGCTGACTGTTCATCACCGCCTCGGCCACACCCCGCTTGTTGCCGTAGTGGAAGTACAAGGCTCCCAGCGTCAGCCCTGCCCGCCTCGCGATGTCGGCGACGTTGGTCCCCCTGTAGCCGTGTTCGTCGAACAGTTCGGCCGCTGCCATGAGTAGCCGTTGGCGGGTATGCGCGGCCCGGCCTTGCTTCAGGTCAGACACTTCTCACCTCGCCTACATCGACAAAAAATAATTTTTCTTTTAATCTTACCATCCGCATCGCTCCCGCGGTAGGCCAACGCAGCGTAAGGAGTCCCAGTGTCCGCGACCTTCGCCGACAGACCAGGCACCGCGGTGCCCCAGCACATGGTGCACAAGCACACTCACACCGAGGTCTTACTGACCGGGTGGTCCGCGCACGCCGACGATGCCTTCACCGTCACGGCCCGATGGCCGCGCGCTCACAGTTTCTACCGCCCCCGCGGGCACTACGAATCCTTACTGTTCGCGGAGACCGTGAGACAGACTCTGCCGCTGCTCTCCCACGAGGCCTTCGGAGTACCCTTCGGCCATCAGTTCGTATGGAGCGATCTGTCTTTCGGCGTGGCCTATGACGCCCTATGGGCAAGCGACCGGACGATGGACCTGACACTCACCGTCGAGTGCAGCGAGGTCACCCGCCGCCGCGCCGGCTTCTCCTCCGCGCGCGTAAGCGTGTGCGCGTCAACGAACACAACTACCGTCGGACACGCTCGGACCCGCTTCTCCGTCCACAGTCCCGATGTCTATCGGCGGCTGCGCGCCGGACGCCATGACACGGCCGCGGCCCGCGCAAGCGCACTGCGCCCCACCCCCGGAGTCCTCCCCGCCAGTGTAGGGCGGCACCTGCCCCAGGACGTCGTCCTCGCCCCCACCGTCCACTCCGACGTCTGGCGGTTGCGTGTGGATCTGAGCCATCCGATCCTGTTCGACCACCCTGTCGACCACGCTCCTGGCATGCTCCTTCTTGAAGCAACCCGCCAAGCAGTGCTCTCCGTCCACCCCACAGGTGACGCCGTCGTCACGAGCATGGCCGCCCGGTTCCATCGCTACGTGGAACTGGACCGCCCAGCGTGGGTCCGCCTCGCCTCCGGTACCCATGGTTCCTTCAGCGTGAGCATCGACCAGGACGAACAGACCTGCTTCGAAGCCGAGGCGACGACCAAGACCGTGTCGCACGGGTCTGTCAAACGTTCGGTGTAACCAGGGTGGTTGAGGTTACTGGCGGGCCGCCGACAGGCGGCCGTCGAAGGTGATATCAAAGGCGTTCAGCACGGTCTTCCAACGGCTGGTCCAGCGGGTCTGGCCCTTGCCGGTGGTCAGCCCCTTGGCGGACAGGGAGATCACCATCTCGTCCACGCCGGTCAGGCGCTTCTGCCGCTTCTTGACGATCTTCGGCTCGAAGGAGCCCTCCCGGTCGCGGGGCACGGCTATCTCCACCGGGCCGACATCGGTCAGCACGGTCTTGCTGCGGGTGCCGTTGCGTGAGTTGCCGCCGTTCTTCCCAGCCGGATCATGCTTGTCATAGCCGAGGTGGTCGGTGATCTCACCCTCCAGGGCGGACTCCAGCAGCCGCTTGGTCAGCTGCTGCAGCAGCCCGCCCTCGCCGGTCAGCTGCAGGCCCTCGGCCTGGGCCCGCCCCACCAGCTCGTCGATCAGCCGGTCCTCCGCGGCCTTGGCCTGCGGCTCACCCGACTCGACGGTCTCGGCCTCGGTCACGTTCTCACTGGTCATCGGTGCATCTTCCTTGATCAGGAGTTACACCGAACTTTTTACAGTCCCCTTGGGCGAGTTCCGGGGTCGTGCGGTTGGTCGGGCGACGACCGGTTGGGGTGCATAGCGGAGCAGGCACGGGCTTCGTGATCATTGGGGTGTCCAAGCTCAACGATCATGAGGTGGCCCATGCCTGCCGCTGTATCTTCTCCCATCCCACCGGTGCTGGTGAAGCTGGGGCCGCTGGATGTCAGCCAAGTCGCTGACCTGCGACCTTTCCTGGACCTGGTGCCCGACCCGCGTGCGAGACGGGGCCGCTGGTACCGGCTGACCGCGGTCCTTCTCGTCTGTGCCTGCGCGGCCGTGTCGGGAGCCAGGAGCGTCGATGAGATCGCCGAGCACGTTTCCTGGCTGATCTACGCCCGAAGGGTTGCACCGCGCTCCCGCCGGCGCCGGTTGCGCTGCTTCCACCAGGCCCTGCTCACGCTGGTACATCTGCGCACCACCGCTCCGCCGGCCGAGGTCGCCGCCGGACAACGTTTCACAGTCCCCGTGGCGGCGACCGAGTCGCGGCCTCGAATGAGCCGAACTCCGGCTCGTTCCTGTGAGATCGACGGGGCCTCCCTGGTGAACCAGTCCGCGTGTGGGGCGCGTTCGCATCGACGTCGCCGGCAGGACTCCGGAGACAAGCCGCCGGGCCCCTGGAGGAGAGAGAGGCACCGGCTCGTGCTTCGGCGGGCGGCGGTGTTGTCAGGACCGGCGGTCGCCACCGAAGGCGGCGTCGAAGGAGGCGGTGGGGGGCTCGAAGTCGAAGCGTTTGAGCGCCCGCAGGGCTTCGGGAGCGCCTTGGAGGCGGCTCATCCCCGGGTCCTCCCATTCAACGGAGACGGGACCGTCGTACCCGATGGAGGACAGCATGCGGAAGACGTCCTCCCATGGAACGTCCCCGTGCCCGGCCGAGACGAAGTCCCAGCCCCGGCGCGGGTCGCCCCAGGGCAGGTGGGAACCGAGCCGTCCGTTGCGCCCGTCCAGCCGTTTACGCGCCTCCTTGCAGTCCACATGGTAGATCCGGTCGCGGAAGTCGTAGAGGAACCCGACGGGGTCGAGGTCCTGCCAGACGAAGTGGCTCGGGTCGAAGTTGAGCCCGAAGGCGGGCCGGTGGTCCACGGCCTCCAGCGCCCTGTGCGTCGTCCAGTAGTCGTAGGCGATCTCACCGGGGTGGACCTCGTGGGCGAACCGCACGCCTTCGGTGTCGAAGACGTCGAGGATCGGCCCCCACCGTTCGGCGAAGTCGGCGTATCCGCGCTCCACCATTTCCGGCGGCACAGGGGGGAACATCGCCACGAGGTGCCAGATCGAGGACCCGGTGAACCCGATGACGGTGTCCACGCCGAGAGCGGCGGCGGCCCTGGCCGTGTCGGCCATCTCGGCCGCGGCCCGGCGTCTGACGCCCTCGGGGTCGCCGTCGCCCCAGATGCGGCCCGGAAGTATCGCCTGGTGGCGTTCGTCGATGAGCCGGTCGCACACGGCCTGGCCGACCAGGTGGTTGGAGATGGCCCAGCATCTCAGTCCGTAGCGCGCGAGGAGCTCCCTGCGGCCCCGGACGTAGTCCTGGTCCTCCAATGCCCGGTCGACCTCGAAGTGGTCTCCCCAGCAGGCGAGTTCGAGTCCGTCGTAGCCGAAGTCCCGGGCAAGGCCGCAGACCTCTTCCAGGGGGAGGTCGGCCCACTGGCCGGTGAACAAGGTGAAGGGACGTGGCATTGTCGCGTGTCTCCTTGCCGTCAGACGGGTACGGGGGTGTAGCTCGCGTTCTTCGCCGCGCTCTCCTCAACTGCGGCCAGCACCCGCTGGACCTGCAGTCCTTCGGTGAACGACGGTGCGGGGTCGGTGCCGGTGGCGATCGCCTGCACGAGATCGTGGGCCTGGTGGGTGAAAGTGTGCTCGTAGCCCAGCGCGTGGCCGGGGGGCCACCACGCCTCCAAGTACGGGTGCTCGGGTTCGGTGACCAGGACGCGCCGGAAACCGGCCGTCGTGGCCGGCTCAGTGTGGTCGTGGAATGACAGTTCGTTGAGGCGTTCGAGGTCGAAGGCCAGCGATCCCAGCTCGCCGTTGATCTCCACGCACAGCGCGTTCTTGCGGCCCGCCGCCACCCGGGACACCTCGAAGCTCGCGAGGGCGCCCGAGGCGAGCCGACCGGTGAACAGGGCCGCGTCGTCCACGGTCACCGGTCCCCTGGCCCGCGGCCCGTCGTTCCCCGTGAGCATCGCGGCAACCAGGGGCCGCTCGGAGACGAACGTCTCGGTGAGGGCCGACACACCGGCCAACGGCTCCGCGGACAGGTACTGGGCCAGATCCACCGCGTGCGCGCCCAAGTCGCCCAGCGCGCCGGAACCGGCCTTCTCGCGCGAGAGGCGCCAGGTCAGCGGGAACTCAGGGTCGACGAGCCAGTCCTGGAGGTAAGTGACCCGGATATGGCGCAGCGCTCCGAGGCGGCCCCCGGCGATCAGGCGGCGGGCTTGGACGATGGCCGGTACCCGACGGTAGTTGAAGCCCACCATCGCCACCTGGCCACGCCGGCTAGCCGCCCGCGCGGCCTCCACCATGGCCTCCGCCTCCGGCACGGAGTTCGCCAACGGCTTCTCACACAGCACATGTTTACCCGCCTCCAGCGCCGCGATGGCGATCTCGGCGTGGCTGTCTCCCGGTGTGCAGATGTCGACCAGGTCGACGTCGTCACTGTCCACGACGGCACGCCAGTCGGTCACGGCGGCTGCCCAGCCTTGCTGCCGGGCCGCCGCTCCGACCGCCGCTTCGTCACGGCCCGAGATCATCGCGAGCCGGGGACGCAGTGGGAGCGGGAACGCGTGCCTCACCGTTCGCCACGCCTGCGAGTGGGCGACGCCCATGAACGCGTAGCCGACCATGCCGATGCCCAGGTCCGGCGTGGGCTCGCCGTACTCTCTGCGATCACTGTGTTTCATCAGATGTACTCCTGGTTGGCCGGGTGGGGGGAAGGCTCAGATGAAGCCGGTGGGCAGGTAGTCCTCCACGTTGTCCTTGGTGACGATCGCCGAGTAGAGCGTCAGGGATGAGGGGATCTCCAGCTCGGCCAGGCCGCTGACGCCCTTGCCCTGCCCGAGGGCGCGGGCGAGGTCGATCGCGGAGGCCGCCATGGTCGGCGGGTAGAGCACGGTGGCCTTGAGTACGCTGTCGTCGGACTGGATCGCTTCCATGGCCGACTTCGAGCCTGCGCCGCCGACCATCACGAACTCGTCCCGGCCGGCTTGCTCGATGGCCCGCAGCGCGCCCACGCCCTGGTCGTCATCGTGGTTCCACAGAGCGTCGAAATCCTTTTGAGCCTGCAGTAGTTGGGCCATCTTGGCCTGGCCGGACTCGACGGTGAACTCGGCTGCCTGGCGGGCGACCTTGGTGATGTTCGGATAGTTGCTGAGCGCGTCGTCGAAACCCCGGGTGCGCTGCTTGGTGAGCTCCAGGGTGTCGAGTCCGGCGAGTTCGACGACCTTGGCGTCCGCGACGTCCTTCAGCCGCTCGCCGATGTACCGGCCCGCGTTGAGGCCCATTCCGTAGTTGTCTCCGCCGATCCAGCACCGGTAGGCCTGGGGGGAGTCGAATATCCGGTCCAGATTGACGACGGGGATGCCCGCACGCATCGCCTCAAGGCCGGTCTGGGTGAGCGCCTTGCCGTCGGCCGGCAAGATCACGAGCACGTCGACCTTCTTGTTGATCAGTGTCGTGATCTGGCCGATCTGCGTCGCCGTGTCGTTGGACCCCTCGGTGATTTCCAGCGTCACGTCCTCGTACTGCTCGGCCCGCCGGGTGGCGTTCTCGTTGATGGCGTTCAGCCATCCGTGGTCGGCCTGCGGGCCGGCGAACCCGATGGTGACCGGCTTGCCGGGCTTGTCCGCGGTCTCCGGTGCCGCGGCAGCGGACTCATCGCTGGAGGAGGCGTTGCTCGTGCAGCCGGTGACGAGGGCGCCGGCACCGATCGCCGCGCCGAACAGCACTCTTCTGCGGCTGGTGAGGTTTTTTTCAGGCATGTTGAGTCAGCCCTTCTCAGGTGTCGTGCGGGGAGGGGAGAGGACCAGGAGCGGGTGCCTGGTCAGGCTCCGCCGGTGCGGCGGAGCGTGCGGTGTTGGACGAGGACGGCGGCGACGATGATCGCGCCCTTGGCGATCTGCTGGACGTCGCTCTGCAGGTTGTTGAGCGCGAAGATGTTGGTGATCGTGGTGAAGATCAGTACGCCCAGCACGGAACCGACGATCGTGCCGCGCCCGCCGGTCAGCAGGGTGCCACCGATGATCACGGCCGCGATGGCGTCGAGTTCGTACAGGTTGCCATTGGTGTTCTGTCCTGAACCTGACAATATGATCAAAAGGAAGGCCGCGATACCGCAGCACAGACCCGAGAGCACGTACAGGTAGAGACGCTGGCGGCGGATGTCGATCCCGGCCAGCCGGGCGGCCTCGGCGTTCCCGCCGACCGCGAGCGTGCGGCGGCCGAAGGTCGTGCGGTTCAGGAGCAGCCAGCCTAGCGCGGTCACCGCACCGAAGACGAGCACCAGGGGAGGTATGCCGAGCACATAGGCGTCGGGGGTGCCCAGGTCCAGGACGGCGTCCACCGTGACGATCTGGGTGCGGCCGTCGGTGATCTGCAGGGCCAGCCCGCGTGCGGAGGCGAGCATCGCCAGCGTGGCGATGAAGGGAACCATGCCGCCGTACGCGACGAGGATGCCGTTGACCAGGCCGCATCCGACACCGACGACAACAGCGGTGAACAGGATTCCGGTGAAACCGTACTCCTGTGTCGCGACGGTGGTCGCCCAGACCGAGGCCAGGGCGACGATCGCGCCCACCGAGAGATCGATGCCACCGCCGGTGATGACGAACGTCATGCCGACGGTCACCACTCCGATGATCGACGCCTGCGTCAGCACCAGTTGCAGGTTCGAGCCCGCCAGGAAGGTGTCGGGCTCGGTGACCCCGCCGACGGCGACGAGGATCGCCAGCACGCCCAGCAGGGAGAGGTTGCGGACGTCCGCCTGCCGGCCGAGACGAGCCAGCGGGCCCGGCGGCCTGCCGCCCGCGGGCCCACCGCGGAGAGGACGCTTGCCACGACTGGCCGGCTGGGGCGCCGCCCGCCGCGGAGAGGAGACTGGCTGCTGTGTCACGAAGGCTCCGTTCCAGGAGACGTGGTGTCGGCATGGCCTGCCATCAACAGGTCGAGAATGCGGTCTTCGTCGAGGTCCAGGGCCGGTGCGGCGTCGACCACCCGGCCCTCGCGCAGCACCAGGACACGATCGGCGAGGCCGAGGACCTCGGGAAGCTCGCTGGAGACGAGGAGAACGGCCAGACCCGCGTCGGCGAGCCGCCTGATCACGCCGTAAAGTTCCGCACGCGCTCCCACGTCGACGCCCCGGGTCGGCTCGTCGAGCAGGAGGACGCGGCAGTCCCGCAGCAGCCAGCGTGCGAGGACCGCCTTCTGCTGGTTGCCGCCCGAAAGCGTGCGTATGAGCACATCCGGGTCGTCGGGACGCAGGGACAGCTCCCGGGTGACGGCCTTCGTCGCGACGCGCTCGCCACGCCGGTCCAACCAGCCCAGCCGCGCGAAGCGCGAGAGGGTGGAGACCGACACGTTGCGGGTGACGGATTCAAGCTGGAAAAGCCCCTGAGCCTTGCGTTCCTCGGGAGCCAGGCCCAGTCCCGCCGCCACGGCCGAGCGTACGCTGCCGGGACGCAGCCGCCGGCCGTCGACGCTCACCTCCCCGGCGCTGGGGCGACGCGCCCCGTAGATGGTTTCCAGGATCTCCGAGCGGCCGGAACCGACCAGGCCGGCGAGGCCGACGATCTCACCCGCCCGCAGTTCGAGGTCGAGCGGCGCGAACTCCCCCTCCCGGGCCAGGCCACGCGTCCGCAGGACGGCCGGCGCACTCTCCCGAGGTGCGGGCCGGCCGGGGAAAACGTGCTCGATCTCGCGCCCGGTCATCAGGGCGATGATCTCCCTGTCCGAGGTCTCCTCCACCGCAAACCCCCCGGCGACGGACCGACCGTTCTTGAGGACCGTGACCCGGTCCCCGATGCGCCGGATCTCCTCAAGACGGTGTGAGATGTAGACCACCGCCACTCCGTCGGCCGTCAGTTCGCGGACGATGCGGAAAAGGTTCTCCGTCTCGTCGGGGTCGAGCGCCGCAGAGGGCTCGTCCATGACGATGAGCCGCACGTCGTGGGAGAGCGCCCGGGCCATCGAGACGATCTGCCGCTGCGCGGCCGACAACTCCCCCACGGCCCGGCTCGCATCGATCTCCTCATGCCCGAGCCGCCGCAGCAGCTCCGCCGCCGCGACGCGGGTGTCACGGCCGCGGATCACAAACCCGGCGGCCGTCCGCTCATGGCCCAGGAAGACGTTCTCGGCGACGGACAACCCCTCCACCAGGTCCAACTCCTGGTAGATCGTGGCGATACCGAGCCGCATCGCGGCGATGGGAGATCTCAGCACGACCTCCTCGCCGCGCCAGGTGACCGTGCCCGAGTCGGGCCGGTGAGCGCCGGCGAGCACCTTGATCAGGGTGGACTTGCCCGCTCCGTTCTGCCCCAGCAGGCAGTGCACTTCGCCCGCCTCCACCTGAAGAGTGACACCGTCCAGGGCTCGCACCCCGGGGAAGACCTTGATGATGTCCGACATCGTGAGCAGAGGTGATCGGGCCGTGTCACCGGCCCGGTGAGAGGAAACAGACATAGGCACCACGAGGAATCCCAACGGAAAGGACATGCCGCCCCCGCCCGGGCGCCTGCCGCCGGGGACTGGGGCTGGGACTGAGGACGGGTGGGAGAGTCGAGTCGCGGAGGTCAGGCGGGCGAGAACAGATGGTCGCTGATGAGCCGCGTGGCACCGATGACCCCGGCCATGCCGCCCAGTTCACCCAGGACGATGGGAAGGTTCCCCGTCGCCAGCGGAAGGGAGCGGCGATAGACCTGGGAACGCACGCTTGCGAGAAGCGTGTGGCCCAGTCCCGTCACACCGCCACCGATGACGACCATGCCGGGGTTGAAGAAGCTGACGAGCCCGGCGATCACCTGCCCGACCCGTTCCCCGCCCGTGCGGGCCATGTCCAGTGCGACCGGGTCACCCGCGGCCGCGGCGGCCGCGAGATCGGCGGAGGTGAGTCGCCCGGACGCCTCCAGTCGTACGGCCAGGTGCGCCGAACGACCGCTGTGTGCGGCCTCTTCGGCGTCCCTGGCCAGCGCGGCACCGCTGAAGTGTGCTTCCAGGCATCCGCGGTTTCCGCACGCGCACAGCCGCCCCTGCGGGTCCACCTGGATGTGGCCGATGTCTCCGGCGCACCCGGTGACGCCCCGGTACACCTGGCCGCCGACGATGATGCCGCAGCCGATCCCCGTTCCGATCTTGACGCAGAGGAAGTCGGCGACGGAGCGGGCGACGCCTGCGTGCTGCTCACCGAGGCCCATGAGGTTGACGTCGTTGTCGACCATGACCGAGCACCCGAACTCCTGGCTCAGAGCTTCACGCACGGGAAACCCGTCCCAGCCCGGCATGATGGGGGGCGCCACGGGCACACCCTCGGGGAAGCGCACCGGACCGGGAACGCCGATCCCGACCCCGTCGAAGCCTTCCGCCAGCCCGGACTCCTTGAGCTTCTCCGCCATCGCGAGCACCTGCTCGAACACCGCGACGGGGCCGTCCTTGACGTCCGTGGAGTCGTTGAGGTGGCCCAGCACCTCAAGCTCGCCGTTGGTGACGGCCACGTCGATGGAGGTTGCGCCGATGTCCACGCCCAGGAAGCGCAGACCTGGCGCGAGCCGCACGCTGTGGGATCGCCGGCCCCCTCGGGAAGCGGCGAACCCATCGGTGGCCACGAGGCCCGTCTCCAGCAGCCGGTCGATCTCAACAGCCAGTTTGGAGCGGGAGAGCTGGATGCGTTCCCCCAATTCGGCCCGTGAGCTGCGCCCACCGTCCCGCAGCAGACGCAGCAGGTGTGCCTGGTGAGTATTGGCCGGCCGAGCCGTCATCCGCCGCACGGGCACTCCTCAACGTCGGTCGCTGCGCGTTGAGACACCGCCCAGCGAGCGAACCCTGACGGGCTTTCGCCGAGAAGCTAGCAGCGTACGCCAGCCTTAGGAAGAAGTTGCGCGGTATCGCCCGTAACTTTCGCCAACCAGAGGACGAAGCACCACGTCGCGTGCCGACCAGCTGCACAGAGCAATCAACGTTCCACGTCGATCTCGGCGTTCGAGGACACTCACGGGCTGGTGATCGACAGGCCGAGCCGGTCCGCTCCCCAGGGTCTGCACCTTTGGCGACCGCCTCGCGGACCGGCCGACCTCTCATCGGCGTGCTCAGCCGGGCGAGGCGCGCGTGCCGGGGCGCCGGCGCACGGCGTGCGCCCGTGCGCCGGCGCCCCACCGCGGATCGGAAGCTGGTCAGGCGCCACAGGGCCTCGGTGCCGTACCCGTCAAAACGTCAAGCACGCGCGAGCCGGGCCCGTGGCGGCCGTCGCGAACACCGCGGCCGGTGTTGCCGTCACGCTAGGCGTCCTCTACCGCCGTCCGACCCACAAGCCATGTGGCACGGGACGGCCGGTTCGTCAGTGGAACGGGCCGCTGTAGACGTTGAGTGCGGGCCGGCCGCCCGGAGCCCCGCGACGACTCGACCGCCAATTGGGAGACGCGACTCGATCGCTGCACAGGGCAACGTCGGCGAGGTCGTCTACTGGGTTGATGTACGACGAGCCGGCGGAGGTGAGCGTGCCCGAGATCCGGGCCGGAATGGACATCGGCAAGACACACCACCACACAGTGGTGATCAACGCGGACGGCGGACGGTCGCTGTCCCGCAGGGTCCAGAACGACGAGTCCGAGCTGTTGGAACTGACCGGCGACATCCTCGCGATATCCACCGACGCGCTGTGGGCGGTCGACCTCAACCAGGGGGCGCTGCCTTGCTGACCGGCCTCCTGCTCAGCCACGGCCGGCCCATTGCCTACCTGATCGGGACCGTCGGGAGGCCGTCGCCCTGGACAGGCCGAACCTCGGCGGCAACTGGTTCCAGGTGCGGCCCGAAGTGGCCACGAAGATGATCGCGGCCAGCATCTCGCGGTCCCCTCGCCGACGATGTCCCCGCCCTGCGGGCGAAGATGACGTCCAGGGGGCCTGGAGGAGCGGGCCAGCCGGTTCAGCGGGGCGTCGGCAGCCTGTCCAGCGGTCGGCGTTCCTGGCCGTGCCCGGTCACCCGCCACACCGGCCGGTCAGGCCCGTGCACGGTCAACTGCTGCAGGGTCGTGGTCGTCACGACCAGTTGCCGGTGCCGCACAGGCGGGGCGATGGCCGCGAGGTCGTGGAAGACGGCCTCGCGGGTGTCCGGTGCGGCGCGGCTTCTGGTGGGGCGGGGCGGGGGCAGTGCCTTGTCGCCGGATGACTCGTTGAGAGCAGTGTTGGGGACGCTGGGTCCCGCCCGGCCACAGGGAGAGACCGACGGGATCCGTTCAGACAGGGGAGGTAGGGGTGTCCGCATACGAGGAAGCCGGCATCACCACACCGGAGCTGTGCGAATCGTACGCTCGGTGCGAGGAGGTGGGACAGCGGTTGTCCGGGCTGCTCTGGACGGCCACGGAGTCGCTGCCCGCCGAGGTTCGGCCGCATGTCCGCGCGCTCGTCGCCCACTGGCACACGACCGACGACATCGCCGACGAGGGCCGCCTCGCCGGCCGTGAGGCGCGGCTGGCGCAGTGGTGCGCCGATTCGCTGGCCGAGGTGCGCGCGGGACACAGTGAGCATCCGCTGCGGCGGGCGTTGGTGCACACCGTCCGCAGCCGGGAGTCGGACATCGCACTGCTGGAGGAGTTCCTGGACGCCACCCGGAGGGACAGCGCGGCCCCGCCCGCGTTCGGCACAGCCGCGGACCTGCGGCGCTACCTGCGGAGTGTGACCGGCGCGCCCAGCGGGCTGACAGCCCGCTGCTGGCGCCCCGCCCCCGGGAAGGGACGGTCGTGATATGCCCGGGAACACGTGATCGGCTGTCGGCGGCTCGCCCCCACCGCCGCCTGCCCCTGGGCACCCGCGCGAAGACATCGCGGCCGACGGTGCCCGTTATGCCCCTGGGCCACCCCTTGTCCGGCCGGTTTGCCTACTCCGGTGAAGGGCCGCGGTAGGTGCCGAAGGTCCACAGATTGCCCTCCGGGTCCTGCACCGTGCACACGTACGCCACGGCGCCCGATCCGAACCGGGTCTCATGCGGCGCTTCGAGAACCTCGCCGCCGGCACCGACCACCCGCTGGTGTACTGCGTCTACGTCGTCGCTCACCACGTAGACCGCGCTGGTGCCCGCCCGCATCCGCCCGTGCACGCTGTCTGTGTGCCGGGTCGATCCGAACACCAGCGCACCACCGCCGGGCCAGCGCAGCTCGGCGTGCCCGATCCCGCCGTACTCGTCCGGCGCGGCGATCACCTCCGTGAAGCCCAGCACGTCGACCAGGAAGCGCAGCGCCGCCCTCGTGTCGTCGTAGTGCAGGACCGGCCATACGGAGGACGGGGAGGCATCAGGCGACATGCCGCTCATCGTAGGTCCGAAGGCAGCTACAGCCCAGAGCCTCCGGCCACCGGTGGAACGAGCCACTCTTTGGTGCCCCGGGGCTCTGATCAGTGCTCGTACAGAGGGAAACCGAACAGCGTACGGCCGGAACACTGCCTCTTCGCCAGTACACCGTGCCCGCGGCCCCGGCCGGTCGGCAGGGTTGGACCGTGCGAAGGCTTCCAGCCAGCGCCGCTGGTGGGCGCCGTCACGGTGTCGCGGTGCATGATGTGGCCGGTCGCGGTGAACCCCTCGCCGGTGTAGAGCGCCTGGGCGGCTGGATTGCCGTCGAGTACCGTGACCTCGCCCCTCGGTCCGGCGGCGGCATGCGACGAAACCGGCTACTGTCCCGTCGGCCTCCGCCACCCCACCCACAACCGGCCGTCGAACAGCCCCTCCTCTTGAGCTGTCCGCGCGGGCGTCAAAAATGCCTCGACACCAGCGGAGTCGCACAACTCGTCAAGACGCGCGGCATCGTGAATCCGCGCGACCGTGGCCCAGTCATCATTGGCATACGGCCGGATCTCGATCTTCACGAATGGCATGCTCACAATCCACACGGTCCATCCATAGTCGGCACAGCATGTTCACGCCACCATCACGGCACGTGGCGGAAGCGGGACGACCGGAACAGATCGGGTTGCTTTCTGACGGGCGGAGAGGTCCCCGCGCAGCGCGGTTCCCCGGCGCGTCGCTCCGGGGAACCGCGTGCGAACGGCATGGACAGCCACCGGCCTCGCGAGCGGGCCGGAAGGGTGGTCAGCGGCAGCAGGAGTCGGAACAGCAGGTGTGGACCCTGACGTCGTCGATGACGGGGCCGTGGGCGCTGTTGGGAGTGGTGCTGGCGAAGGCGAGGGTAGTGGTCGGGTTGTTGGCGACGAAGGTGAACTGCCGAGTCACATAACCCATGTTGGACCGGGTCTTGCCGGCGGTGTCGAAGGAGAAGTCCTGGAAGTTCTGCCCGTCGACGAGCGCCCTGCCGGTCTTCAGCGGTGACGCGCCGTCGGGGTTGCCGGCGAGGGAGTAGGTGACGGTGTAGGTCTTGCCCGGGGTGGTGGTGAATGTCTGTGCCACGGTCGCCGGGACGGTTGCGTTGAGGTCGAGGGACTGGTCGCCTTCGGCGGCCTGCCAGAATCCGGCGCCGATCAGGTCCGCCGCACCGGAGGTGACCTTCCACGGCCCCATGGAGGCGCCGGCTGCGAAGCTCTGGAAGCTGTTCGCCGCAACCGCGGGGTACTCGAAGCTGCCGTCGTCGAACCGGCTGGCGGTGGGGGCCGCCGTTGCGGTTCCGGCGGCGGCGAACAGGACGGCGGCCACGGCCGCAGTCGTGCAGGAACGCGTGAGCAGCATGAAGTCCTCCTGGTCAGAGAGGGGGTGGCAGTCTGGTCGACTTGCCGGATCAAATCTCCCCTCACTTCGGATGCGTGCCAAGACCGGGCCACCCGCGCACCGGAGCACGGGGCGGATGCACCGGCCTGTGCACGCCGACCGGCCGGGGCGCAAGCCCCCGAACGCCACCTGCAGTGGCGTCGGCGCAGGCAAGGACGCGGAGTGCCCCCGTTTGACGCGGCAGCGCTGTCAGGGCGTCGGCACCCAGGGCCACCTCGGGCACTGGTGAAAGACGGTGTCCGAGCGTCGAGGCCCGGTGGGCGCCATGCCGTCGGAGGTTGTCGCTCAGTATCTGCTGACGGACCTGCTCGGCGTCCGGCACGCCAGGGGCGGGAGCGGTGTGGGAGCCGACAGGGCGGCGTGCGGCGGAGTTGCGCAGTCACCGGTCGCAGCGGTCTGTGGCGTGGATCATGCGGATGGGAGTCTGCTCGGCCGGCCGGCACAGCAGCAGGTGGTTCTCGGCCGGGTCCTCCCGTACATCCTTGAAGGCGGCGTCGCGACCGCGGGCGTGGGCGCGCAGCCGGTACCAGCCCGGCCTCGGCGAGCTGGAGGTAGGTGCAGGAGCGGCGGCTGCCCCGTCCTGGCCGTGGGGCGCGGGCATGGCCGACCGCAGGAGGGACGACTTGACTCGCTTCCGGCGGGGACCGTCCCCCGCGTGCATCGCCATGGGATGTACGCCGAGGACGGTCCCGTGGTGCTCCCGTCAGAGTGCGCCGGGATCAGCAGTGGATGTAGATGCTCCGCCAGCCAACGGGCGCGGGGCTCGATGCGTCGCCCCGGAAGGTGTAGTGCGGACTCCCTTGACAGTTGCGGGTGTTGAACATGCTCGCGTCCTGGCCCGTGTGGTCGAACCTGTAGGACCCGCGGTGGCCGAGGCTGAGATTGCTGCAGCCACATCTGGTGACCTCCGAGCTGGTGCCGGTGTAGTGCGCACCGGACCAGCCCCGGAAACTGCTCGCGAAGGCCGCTCCCGTGCTCACCGCCAGGACGGCGGCCGTCATGGCCGCGGTAACGGTGGTACGTACGGTGTGCTGGTTGCGCATGAGCCCTCCTTCGAAAGGAATGAACACTCTTCGAGTTCATTTAGCTACACAGAGTTGCCTTCCGTAAGGGCGGGCGGATGTACGACCGGCGCGCGGACGGGCTCGCGCGCTCCCACTACCCCACCCCCCCTACGTGCGCCGGGCACGCGGTCGACGCCGGAACTCTTGACAACCCTATTGGTCTGGACCATTTTTCCTGGGGTGCAGTGTCGCCGTGCCACCCAGAACACGCTCTCCCGCCACAGTCCCCGACATACGGAGACAGCCATGGACCGTCCCTCCGCACAGACCAGCAGAACGAGATCCCTCCGCATCCGCGCGGGAGTCGCCTTCGCGACATGCGTCGCTCTCCTCGTCGGCGGCGCCACCACTCTCGACGGCCGCGACGCCTACGCCGCCGAGCCGAACCTGGTGCAAAACGGCGGCTTCGAGTCCGGCCTGAGCGGCTGGACCTGCTCCGCCGGCAGCGGCACGGCCGTCTCCTCCCCCGTCCACGGCGGCACGGCGGCGCTGAAGGCCACACCCGCCGGCAGCGACAACGCCAAGTGCACCCAGACCGTGGCCGTGCAGCCGGACTCCCAGTACGAGCTGAGCGCCTGGGTGCAGGGCTCGTACGTCTACCTCGGCGCATCCGGCACCGGCACCACCGACGTCTCCACCTGGACCCCGGGCGGCTCCGGCTGGCAGCAACTGCGCACCTCCTTCACCACCGGCCCGGACACCACCTCGGTCACCGTCCACACCCACGGCTGGTACGGCCAGAGCGCCTACCACGTGGACGACGTCTCCCTCGCCGGCCCCGGCGGCGACCCGGGCGAACCCGACCCCGACCCCCAGCCCCCGGCCGCACCCGCCACACCGGCCGTCGGCGCGACCACCTCCTCCTCGGTCACCCTGAACTGGAACGCCGTCGACGGCGCCACCGGCTACACCGTCTACCAGGACGGGACCAAGGCGCTGTCGGTGCAGGGCACCTCGGCGACCGTCACCGGACTGGCGGCCGCCACCTCCTACGAGTTCCGCGTCAGCGCCGTCAACGGCGCGGGCGAGTCGGCCAAGTCCGCCCCCGTCACCGCCACCACCGACCGGACCGG
>NZ_FOSG01000046.1 GCF_900114215.1 Streptomyces mangrovi
GTCCCCCTCGATCCCGATCTGCCGGTCGAGCGGCTGCGGTTCATGGTGGCCGAGGCGGGGGTGGGCTGTGTCGTGGCGGACGCGGCGACCGCGGGGACGGCCGCCGGGCTGGACGCGGCCGTGGTACGGGCCGACACCGCCGGCTTTGATCCCGACGGCCCGCGCCGCACCCCGGATCCGCACGACCTGGCCTACACCATCTTCACCTCCGGTTCCACCGGCCGGCCCAAGGCGGTCGGTGTGGAGCACCACGCCCTGGCCGCCCATGTCGCCGCCGCCCGCGACCGTTACGGCATCACCGCCGAGGACCGGGTGCTGGCCTTCGCCTCCTTCTCCTTCGACGCCTCCCTGGACCAGGTCCTGCCCGCCCTGACGTGCGGCGCACAGGTGATCGTCCGCCCCGACGAGCCCTGGCTGCCGACCCAGGTGCCCGAGGTGGTCGAGCGGCACGGCGTCACCGTCGTGAACCTCCCGCCCACCTACTGGAACGAGCTGGCGTTCTCCCTCGACCGCCGCGCCGCCGCGAGACTGGCCGGCCTGCGGCTGCTGATCCTGGGCGGGGAGTCCGTACCGGCCGGCGCGCTGGCCGCCTGGCGGGCCGAGGCCCCCCATGTGCGGGTGTGCAACGCCTACGGGCCGACCGAGACGACCGTCACCTCCACCACCTACGAGGTCACCGGACCGGTGGAGGGCCGGGTGCCGATCGGCCGCCCGCTGGGCTCGCGCCGGGTGTACGTGGTGGACGCGCACGACCGGCCCGTCGACGTCGGCGTCCCCGGCGAACTGCTCGTCGGCGGGCCGGAGCTTGCGCGCGGCTATCTGGGACGGCCGGCGCTGACCGCGGAGCGGTTCGTGCCCGATCCCTTCGCCTCCGGCGGCGGCCGGCTCTACCGCACCGGCGACATCGTCCGGTGGCTGCCGTCCGGGGACCTGGAGTTCCTCGGCCGGAGCGACGACCAGGTCAAGATCCGCGGCTTCCGCGTCGAACTCGGCGAGGTCGAGGCGGTCCTGCGCGAGTGCCCCCGGGTGGCCGCCGCCGCCGTGCGGCCCGACACCGGCACCGGTCAGACCCTGATCGGTTACGTCGTGACCGGACCCGACGGACCCGACGGCACGGGCGGCACCGACGGCACGGGCGGACCCGTCGAGCCGGCCGCGCTGCGGGCCTGGTGCGCCGAGCGGCTGCCGCACTACGCGGTGCCCTCCGACGTCGTGCTCCTCGACGCGCTCCCCGTCAACGCCTCGGGCAAGCTCGACCGGGCCGCGCTGCCCGACGCCCGCCCCGACCGTGCCACCGGCCGTGTGGCCCACACCGCGCCCCGCGACGAGAGCGAGCGGATCATCGCGTCCGTCTGGGCGGACGTCCTCGGCGTCGAACGCGTCGGCATCGACGACGGCTTCTTCGACCTGGGCGGCCACTCACTGCTCGCCACGATGGCGGTCTCCCGCGTCGCCGAACGCCTGGGCCGCGACATCGAGCTGCGCACCCTGTTCGAGAACCCCCGCATCCGGGAGTTCGGCCCGGCGGTGGCCGCCGCGCGGCGGGCCGCCGGGACCGCCGTCACCCCCGTGGACCGCTCCGGCCCGCTGCCGATGTCCTTCGCCCAGGAGCGGCTGTGGTTCCTGGACCGCACCTCCGAGGCGGGCGACGAGTACGTCCTGTGGTTCTCCTGGCGCCTGCGCGGCGGCCTGGACCGCGACGCCTGGCAGGCCGCGCTGGACGACATGACGGCTCGGCACGAGGTGCTGCGCACTGCGCTGGTCGAGGTGGACGGCCGTCCCGCACAGCAGGTCTGCGACCCGATGGGCGTACCGCTGGAGTGGCGGCAGGCCCCCGGGGGCGAGGACGAGGCGGCCCGGCTGGAAGCGGTGCGGGAGCAGGCCCACGCGCTCGCCACCCGCCGCTTCGACCTGGACCGCCCGCCGATGCTGCGCGCCGGGGTGTGGGAGCTGGGACCGCGCGACCACGTCGCCGTCCTCGCCTTCCACCACGTGGCCACCGACGGCTGGTCCAAGGACGTCTTCACCGGGGAACTGGCGGCCTGCTACCGGGCGCGTCTGGCGGGCCGGGCCCCGGCACTACCCGAACCGCCCGTGCAGTACGGCGACTTCGCGGTGTGGCAGCGCGACCGGGCCGGGGACGGGACGCTGGAGGACCGGCTGGACTACTGGGAGGAGGAACTGCGGGACCTCCCGGTGCTGCGGCTGCCCACCGACCGTCCCCGTCCCGCGGCCTGGTCGGGCCGGGGCGGCTCGGTCGAGGTGGGACTGCCCGCCGAACTGGCCTCCCGGCTGGACGCCTTCGCCCGCGAGCAGGGGGCGACGCGCTTCATGGTGCTCCTGACCGCGGTGCAGACGGTGCTGGCCCGCTGGTCCGGACAGGACGACGTGCCGGTGGGCACCCCCGTCGCCGGCCGGGGCCGGACGGAGCTGGAACGGCTGGTCGGCTTCTTCGTCAACACCGTCGTCCTGCGCGGCGACCTGTCCGGCTCTCCCACCTTCACCGAACTGCTCGCAAGGGTCCGCGCGACCGTGCTGGGCGCCTTCGACCACCAGGACGTGCCCTTCGAGAAGCTGGTGGAACGGCTGCGGCCCGAGCGCGACCTGTCCCGCAACCCCCTGTTCCAGGTGATGGTCGACGTCCAGGAGAGCCCCACGTCGGGGCCGGACATCGAGGGCCTGGAGGCGACCGGCTTCGACCTGCCGTGGGCGTCGGCCAAGTTCGACCTGACCACCACCTTCCTCCTCTATCCCGACCGGTTCGCACTCAACGTCGAGTACGCGGCCGACCTCTTCGACGCCGCCACCGCCACCCGGCTGGCCGAACACGTGGGACGGGTGCTGGCCGCCGTCACGGCCGACCCGGACATCCCCGTCCACCGGGTGGACCTGCTGTCTCCCGCCGAACACGCACATCTGGTCGCCACCGCGGGAACGGACCGTCTCGCGGCCGGTTCCGTGCCCGTTGTGGCCGTGGGGGGTGAGCCGGGTGCGTCCGCGCTGGTGTGCGGGGAGCGGTCGGTGACCTACGGCGAGCTGGAG